>NZ_SJDM01000018.1 GCF_004761865.1 Crenalkalicoccus roseus
GCCGGCGGGGGCGCGCCGCTGCGCGCCCCGTCCGGCCCGGCCGGCGGCCGCCCGCTGACCCAGGCCGAGCTCGCCACCCGCCAGCGGGTGCTGGAGGAGCAGCGCCGCCTGGAGGCGCAGCGCCTGCGCGAGGAGCGGGAGCGCCAGGCCCTGCAGCTCCGCAGCGCCGCCGAGGAGGCCGCGCGCCGCGCCGAGGAGGAGGCGCGCCGCGCCGAGGAGGAGGCGCGCCGCAAGGCCGAGGAGGAGGAGGAGGCGCGCCGCCGCGCCGAGGAGGAGGCGCGCCGCAAGGCCGAGGAGGAGGCGCGCCGCCGCGCCGAGGCGACCACGGCCGGTCCCGCCCGGGCGCCTGCCGCGCCCGGCCCGGCTTCCGCGCCCGGCCTGCGCCGCCCGGCTCCCGCGGCCCCTGCCGCGCCCGCGCCCGGGGCGGCGAAGCTCACCCTGCGCAGCCGCGCGGCCGAGGAGGAGGAGGAGGGGCGCCGTGCCCCGCTGCGCCGCCCCGGCGCCTCGCCAGCGGCGAAGAAGCCTTCTCTGGCGCCCGCCAAGAAGGGCCTGCCCGGCGGCGAGCGCCGGCGCGAGGGGCGCATCGACGTCCAGGCCGCGATCGAGGGCGAGGATGAGCGCGTCCGCTCCATCGCTTCGCTGCGCCGCGCGCGTGAGCGCGAGCGTCGGCAGCAGGAGCTGGCCCGTCTGCGCTCGGGCCAGGAGCGGGTCGTGCGCGATGTGGTGATCCCCGAGACCATCACTGTCCAGGAGCTCGCCAACCGCATGGCCGCCCGCGGCGGGGAGGTGGTGAAGGCGCTGTTCCGCATGGGCGTGATGGCCACCCTCACCCAGACCATCGACGCCGACACGGCCGAGCTGGTGGTGCAGGAATTCGGCCACCGCCCGAAGCGCGTGAGCGAGGCGGATGTCGAGCTCGGCCTCGAGGGCATGGCCGACACCGAGGAGGACCTGAAGCCGCGGCCGCCGGTGGTGACCGTGATGGGCCATGTGGACCACGGCAAGACCAGCCTGCTCGACGCGCTGCGCCAGACCGACGTGGCGGCGCGAGAGGCGGGCGGCATCACCCAGCATATCGGCGCCTACCAGGTGCAGCTTCCCGACGGCAGCCGCGTCACCTTCATCGACACGCCGGGCCACGAGGCCTTTACCGCCATGCGCGCCCGCGGCGCCTCGGTGACCGACATGGTGGTGCTGGTGGTCGCCGCCGATGACGGCGTGATGCCGCAGACGGTGGAGGCGATCCGCCATGCCCGCGCGGCGAACGTGCCGATCATCGTGGCGATCAACAAGATCGACAAGCCGGGGGTGAAGCCCGACCGCGTGCGGCAGGAGCTGCTGCAGCACGAGGTGGTGGTGGAGAGCCTCGGCGGCGAGACGCAGGAGGTGGAGGTCTCCGCGACGCAGAAGATCAACCTCGACCGCCTGCTCGAGGCGATCACGCTGCAGGCCGAGATCCTGGACCTCCGGGCCAATCCGGACCGCTCGGCCGAAGGCACGGTGATCGAGGCCAAGCTCGACCGCGGCCGCGGCCCGGTGGCGACCGTGCTGGTGCAGAAGGGCACGCTGCACCAGGGGGACATCGTGGTGGCCGGGGCCGAATGGGGCCGCGTGCGCGCGATGCTCGACGACAAGGGGCGCCAGCTCAGGGAGGCGGGGCCGTCCCTGCCGGTGGAGATCCTCGGCCTGTCCGGGGTGCCAGTGGCGGGCGAAAGCTTCGTCGCGGTCGAGAGCGAGGCGCGTGCCCGCGAGATCTCCGAGTACCGCCAGCGGCGGCAGCGCGAGAAGGCGGCCCTCGCCGCCGGCGCCGGCCGCGGCACGCTGAACGAGATGCTGGCCCGCATCCAGGCGGGCGAGCAGAAGGAGGTCGCGGTCGTCGTCAAGGCCGACGTGCAGGGCTCGGCGGAGGCGATCGGCGTCACTCTCGGCAAGCTCGGCAACGAGGAGGTGAAGGTCCGCGTGCTGCACAGCGCGGTCGGGCAGATCACCGAATCCGACGTGCAGCTCGCCAAGGCCTCCGAGGCGGTGATCGTCGCCTTCAACGTCCGCGCCACCGCCCAGGCGCGGGAGCTGGCGCAGCGCGAGGGCGTGGACATCCGCTACTACTCGATCATCTACGAGGTGGCGGACGACATTGAGAAGCTGGTCAAGGGGCGTCTGGCGCCGGTGCAGCGCGAGAAGTTCCTGGGCTACGCGCAGATCCTGCAGGTCTTCGACGTCAAGCGCGTCGGCAAGGTGGCCGGCTGCCGCGTGACCGAGGGCGTGGTGAAGCGCGGCGCCGGGGTCCGCCTGCTGCGCGACGGCGTGGTGATCCACCAGGGCGAGCTCTCCACCCTCAAGCGCTTCAAGGATGACGTGCGCGAGGTGACCAACGGCTTCGAGTGCGGCATGTCCTTCGCCAACTACGACGACATCAAGGTCGGCGACGTGATCGAGTGCTACGAGACGGAGACGGTGGCGGCGGCCTGAGCCGCGCCTCCATCCGAAGGCGCGGCGCCAGGCGCCGCGGTGCGGAGCGTGATCGCCGAAGGCCGCCCGGGCCGGAGGCCTGGATCGCGCTCCGCCATGCCTTGCTTCAGAGGGGTTCCAGTCCCATGCCCAAGCGGCGCGCCGAACCCGGCGCCGGCCCGTCCCAACGCCAGCTTCGCGTCGCGGAGGAGGTGCGCCATGCCCTCGCCGCGCTGTTCGAACGGCGCGACTTCCGCGATCCCGAGCTGGCCAGCGCCCATGTAACGGTGACGGAGGTGCGTGCCTCCCCCGATCTCCGGCACATGACCGCCTTCGTCAGCGGCCTCGGCCAGGCCGTGCCGCCCGGACAATTCGCCGCGCTGCGGCGTGCCGCGCCCTTCCTGCGCACGCAGGTCGCGAAGGCCGTGCGGCTGAAATTCGCGCCCGAGCTGCACTTTCAGCCCGATACCGCCCTCGACCACGCCATGCGCATGGATGCGCTGCTGAAGCGGCCCGAGGTGCGGCGGGACATCGATCCCGGCCCGGAAACGCCGGAGAAGGAGGAGGGCGGGCCATGACGCAGCGCCGCCACGCCCGGAGAAGGCCGCGCGGCCGTCCGCTTGATGGCTGGCTGATCGTGGACAAGCCCTCCGGCATCGGCTCGACCGATGTCGTCAACAAGGTGAAGCGTGCCTTCGACGCGCAGAAGGCCGGCCATGGCGGCACGCTCGATCCGCTCGCCACCGGGCTGCTGCCGGTCGCCTTCGGCGCCGCCACCAAGACCGTCCCTTATGTGATGGACGGCACGAAGACCTACCGCTTCACCCTCCGCTTCGGCGAGGCGCGCGACACCGACGATGCCGACGGGCAGGTGACCGCGACCAGCGAGGCGCGTCCGACCGATGAGGAGATCCGCGCCGCCCTGCCGCGCTTCACCGGCGACATTATGCAGGTGCCGCCCGCCTATTCCGCCGTGAAGGTTGGCGGCGAACGCGCCTACGACCTGGCGCGCGAGGGGCAGGCGCCGGTGCTGGAGGCGCGCCCGGCGCGGGTGGACCGGTTCGAGCTGGTCGGGCGCCCCAATGCCGACCATGCCGTGTTCCTGGTGGAGAGCGGCAAGGGGGTCTACATGCGCAGCCTGGCGCGCGACCTTGCCCTTGCCCTCGGCACGGTCGGGCACATCAGCGCGCTCAGGCGCATGCGGGTCGGGCCGTTCCGCGAGGAGCACGCGATCCCCCTGGACAGGCTGCTGATTTCGGGGGATATGCCGCCGCCTTCCCCGGACCTCCTGCTTCCGGTGACGACCGCGCTGGCCGACATCCCGGCGCTGGCCATCACGGAGGCGGAGGCCGCACGGCTCGGCTTCGGACAGGCGATCAGCCTGGTGGAGCTGATGGGCCGGGTTCCGGGCGCCGCCGACCCCGAAGGGGGGCTGGTGCGCGCCATGGCGGGGGGGCGGTTCGTGGGGCTCTGCCGTCTCGAATCCGGCTTGATGCGGCCGGAGCGGCTGATGGCGCAGGAGCCCGCGCGGGCCGGCGCGTGACCAGCCGGCGGCCCTGATCGGCCCGGCCAACAGGAGAACAACCCGATGTCGATCACCGCGGAGCGCCGCACGGCGCTGATCCAGGAATACGCCACCAAGCCGGGCGACACCGGCAGCCCGGAGGTGCAGGTGGCCCTGCTCTCCGAGCGGATTGCCAACCTGACCGAGCACCTGAAGACCCACGCCAAGGATTTCCACTCGCGGCGCGGCCTGCTGGTGCTGGTGGGGCAGCGGCGCAGCCTGCTCGACTACCTGAAGAGGAAGGATCAGGGCCGCTACGAGGCGCTGATCCAGCGGCTCGGCCTGCGGCGCTGAGCGGCCTGCCGGGGCGCCTGCCCCGGCCGCAGATTTTCGTGGAATTCCGAATCCGGCCGGGCCATATCTCCGGCTCGGAGCCGGCGGGCCAGTGAGGGCCGCCGGGTCACCGCCGCGAACGCGGCGGGCTGACAGACAGAGCCGCGCCAGCCTGGATCCATGGGAGGCGACGGCGTTTCCGGCCACATGGGCGGCCTTTCCGCAGCATTTCGTGCTGAGGCCGTTTCCCATGCCGCCCGAAGCGCCGAGCCTGCAATCCCGGCAGGACGTGAGGCCGAGACTGCCAACCCACCGCGTCGCACCGGATCGTCCGCGCGCCAGCATGCTGCCGCCTGGCGGTCCGGCCTGCCCACGACCCGCAGCCCGCCTTCCGGCGGGGCGGGCAGGGACCCCCGAGGGGTCCGCGAAGGACGACGCATGTTCGACAACTACTACCGCAAGGACATTGCCTGGGGCGGCCAGCTCCTGACGCTCGAAACGGGCAAGATCGCCCGCCAGGCGGATGGGGCCGTGATGGCCCGCCTTGGCGACACCATCGTGCTCTGCACCGCCGTCGGCGCCCGCGCCGCCAAGCCGGGCCAGGACTTCTTCCCCCTGACGGTGAACTACCAGGAGAAGGCCTTCGCCGCCGGCAAGATTCCGGGCGGCTTCTTCAAGCGCGAGGGACGCCCCTCGGAGCAGGAGACCCTGGTCTCCCGCCTGATCGACCGGCCGATCCGCCCGCTGTTCCCGGAAGGCTTCCGCAACGAGGTGCAGGTCATCGCGACCGTTCTCAGCCACGATCTTGAGAACGATCCGGACATTGTGGCGATGGTCGGCTGCTCCGCCGCGCTGACCCTCTCCGGCATCCCGTTCTTCGGGCCGGTGGGCGCGGCGCGGGTCGGCTACATCGACGGCCAGTACGTGCTGAACCCGACCGCGGCGCAGCGCCAGCAGTCGCAGCTCGACCTGGTGGTCGCCGGCACCGCCGAGGGCGTGCTGATGGTGGAATCCGAGGCGCAGGAGCTCTCCGAGGAAGTGATGCTCGGTGCCGTCGCGTTCGGCCACAAGGCGTTCCAGCCGGTGATCCAGGGCATCATCGAACTCGCCGAGGTGGCGGCGAAGGAGCCCTGGCCGCTGCCCGAGCCCTCGGAGGCGGAGCTCGCCCTGAAGGCCCGCATCGCTGAGCTTGGCCGCGAGCGCATGGCCGAGGCCTACCGCGAGACGCAGAAGCTCGCCCGCCACGAGAAGGTGGGGGCGGTGAAGAAGGCGGTGCTCGAGGCGCTGGAGGCCGAGGGCGCGGATGTCGCTCACGCCAAGGGGCTGCTGAAGGACCTGGAAGCCGAGGTGGTGCGCAACGCCATCCTCGACACCGGCATGCGCATCGACGGGCGCGACACCCGGACGGTGCGGCCGATCACCGCCGAGGTCGGCGTGCTGCCGCGTGCGCACGGCTCCGCCCTCTTCACCCGTGGCGAGACCCAGGCCTTCTGCGTGGCCACCCTCGGTACCGGGCAGGACGAGCAGATCATCGACGCGCTCACGGGCGAGTACCGGGAGCACTTCATGCTGCACTACAACTTCCCGCCCTACAGCGTGAATGAGACCGGACGCATGGGCAGCCCGGGTCGGCGCGAGATCGGCCATGGCAAGCTCGCCTGGCGGGCGATCCACCCGCTGCTGCCGGAGAAGGAGAAGTTCCCCTACACTCTGCGCGTGGTAAGCGAGATCACGGAGAGCAACGGCTCCTCCTCGATGGCGACCGTCTGCGGCGCCTCGCTCGCGCTGATGGATGCCGGCGTGCCGCTGAAGCGCCCCTGCGCCGGCATCGCCATGGGGCTGATCAAGGAGGATCGCGGCTTCGCCGTGCTCTCCGACATCCTTGGCGACGAGGACCATCTCGGCGACATGGACTTCAAGGTGGCCGGGACGGAGCGGGGCGTGACCTCGCTGCAGATGGACATCAAGATCACCTCCATCACCTTCGACATCATGCGTCAGGCGCTTGAGCAGGCGAGGGATGGGCGGATGCACATCCTGGGCGAGATGGCGAAGGGTCTCTCCGGCCATCGGGTGGAGGTGGCGGCCACCGCGCCTCGCATCACCGTGATCACGGTGCCGAAGGACAAGATCCGCGACGTCATCGGCTCGGGCGGCAAGGTGATCCGCGAGATCACCGAGCAGACCGGCACCAAGATCGACATCGAGGATGACGGCACCATCAAGATCGCCGCCACCAGCATCGAACAGGCGCAGAGGGCGATCGACTGGATCCGCGGCATCGTCGCTGAGCCGGAGCTCGGCGTGATCTACAGCGGCAAGGTGGTGAAGACCGCCGATTTCGGCGCCTTCGTCAACTTCCTCGGCTCCCGCGACGGGCTCGTGCACATCTCCGAGCTGTCGAATGAGCGCGTCGCCAGAACAACCGATGTGGTCAATGTCGGCGACACGGTGAAGGTGAAGGTCATCGGCTTCGACGAGCGCGGCAAGGTGAAGCTGTCCATGCGCGTGGTGGACCAGGCCACGGGCGCGGACATCACCGAACAGGTGGGCGCGCGCCGGCCCCGCCAGGAGGGCGAGCGCCGCGAGCGGCGGGAGCGCACTGAGGCCGCCGAGTAGCGGCATGTTGCGCGGCCGGGGCTACTCTCCGCCCCGGCCGCGCCCTATCTGCGGTACCTCTCATCCAAGGGCATCGGGAGCCTGCGTCCTTGAAGGCGATCAATGCGATCCGCATGGGCGGCGTGGACGTCCTGCCGCTGGTCGAAGGCGGGAAGGGCGTTTCCGTCTCGAACGGCGTCTCTGCCGGCTCCTGGGCCGCCCAGGGCGGGGTCGGCACCTTCTCCGCGGTCAACGCCGACAGCTACGACCGCGAAGGCAACCTTATTCCGCAGGTGTATCACGGCAGGACCCGGCGCGAGCGGCACGAGGAGCTGGTCGCCTACGGCATCGCCGGCGCCATCGCGCAGGCGAAGGAAGCCTATGAGCGCGCGGGCGGCAAGGGCCGCATCCACGCCAACATCTTGTGGGAGATGGGCGGGGCCGAGCGTGTTGCCCGCGGCATGCTCGAGGGCGCGCGGGGGCTGATCCACGGCATCACCTGCGGCGCCGGCATGCCCTACCGCCTGTCCGAAATCGCGCGGGAATTCGGCGTCTACTACTATCCCATTGTGTCCTCGGCCCGCGCCTTCAACGCGCTGTGGCGGCGCGCCTACAACAAGGCGCGCGAATGGCTCGGCGGCGTGGTGTACGAGGATCCCTGGCTCGCGGGCGGGCACAACGGCCTGTCGAACAGCGAGGACCCGAAGGTGCCCGAGCCGCCCTATCCGCGCGTCCTCAAGCTGCGCCAGCAGATGCGCGAATTCGGCCTTGGCGACGTGCCCATCATCATGGCCGGCGGCGTATGGTGGCTGGAGGAGTGGGAGGACTGGATCGATAACCCGGAGCTGGGCCCGATCGCCTTCCAGTTCGGCACCCGCCCGCTGGTGACGAAGGAGAGCCCGATTTCCGACGCCTGGAAGCAGAAGCTGCTGACGCTCAAGGCGGGGGATGTGCTGCTGCAGCCCTTCTCGCCGACCGGTTTCTATTCCTCGGCGGTGCGCAACGAGTTTTTGCGCGAGCTTGAGGAGCGGAACGAGCGCCAGGTGGCCTACACCACCGAGCCGGTGGGCGACCACGTGGCGGAGTACGGCGTCGGCCCGCGCAAGCGCAAGGTGTTCCTGACCCCTCAGGACCTGCTGCGGGTGGAGCAGTGGGAGGCGCAGGGCTTCACCGAGGCGATGCGCACCCCGGACAACACGCTGATCTTCGTGACGCCCGAGAAGTCGCGCGAGATCCTGAAGGACCAAGTGGACTGCATGGGCTGCCTTTCGGTCTGCCGGTTCAGCAACTGGAGCCAGCACGCGCCGGATTACAGCACCGGAAAGAAGGCCGATCCGCGCAGCTTCTGCATCCAGAAGACGCTGCAGGACATCGCCCATGACGGGGCACTGGAGCGGAACCTGATGTTCGCCGGCCACAACGCCTTCCGCTTCGGGCAGGATCCTTTCTACTCCAACGGCTTCATCCCGACGGTGAAGCAGCTTGTCGAGCGCATCCTGACCGGGCGCTGAACCGCCCGACGCCGGGCGGTTGCGCGCCAGACGGGCCGTGCGACACTTCCCGTACGGAACGGGGAGGAGGACGCATGCCGCTGCAGCCCATGGTTACCGGCCGCCGCTTCATGGTCTGCGCCGGACACTGGCTGGCCGCCGAGGCCGGCCATCAGGTGCTCGCCGCCGGCGGCAACGCGGTGGACGCGGCCGCCGCCGCGGGCATCGCCCTCGGCGTGGTGCATCCCGACCAGGTGCAGGTCTCGGGCGTCGCGCCGATGCTGATCTGGATGCGCGAGCAGGGGGAACCGGTGACCATCAGCGGCCTCGGCTGGTGGCCCCGCGCGGCGCGGCTTGAGCATTTCGAGCGGGAGCATGGCGGCGCCATCCCCCTTGGCATCCTGCGCACCGTAGTGCCGGCCGCGCCCGATGCCTGGATCCTCGCCCTTGAACGCTACGGCACCATGTCCTTCGGCGAGGTCGCGTGCTTCGCCATCCGCTACGCGCGGGAAGGGTTCTGCGTGCATCCGGTGATGGCGCATTACATCGCGCAGTACGCCGACCAGTACCGGCTTTGGCCGCAGAACGCGGCGCAGTTCCTGCCGGGTGGCGCGCCGCCATGTGAGGGCGACCTGTTCGTGCAGGAGGACCTCGCCCGCAGCCTGCAGTACATGGCCGATGAGGAGGCGGCGGCGAGGCGCCATGGCGGCCGCGTGGCCGGGCTGCGGGCGGCGCGCGACGCCTTCTACCGCGGTGACCTTGCCGCCGCGATGGTGCGCTTCCACCGCGAGAATGGCGGCTGGCTGACGGCGGAGGATCTGGCGGAGTATCGCAGCGCCGTCGAGCCGCCGGTGCGGCGCGACATCCACGGCACCGAAATCTACTCCTGCGGTCCCTGGTGCCAGGGGCCGGTGCTGCTGCAATTCCTCGCGCTGCTGGAGGGGGTGGACCTGCACGGCCTCGGCCACAACTCCGCAGCCTATGTGCACATGCTGACCGAGGCGATGAAGCTCGGCTTCGCGGATCGGGACCGCTACTATGGCGATCCGCGCTTCGTGCGGGTGCCAATGGAGCGGCTGATCTCGGCCGAGTATGCCGCGGCGCAGCGACGCCGCATCAATTCTGACCTTGCCACGCCAGGCATGCCATCGCCCGGTCTTGGAGAGGCGTTGCCACCGCCGGCCCCTTCTCCCTGGCGGCCGGGGGATCCGGCGCTGGCGGGCGACACTTCCTATGTCTGCGCCGTGGACCGGTGGGGGAACGTCGTCTCCGCGACGCCGTCCGATACCTCCTATGAGAGTCCGCTGGTGCCCGGGCTCGGCTTCGTGCCTTCCTCGCGCGGATCGCAAAGCTGGGGCCGGCGCGGCCATGCCGCCTCGGTCGCGCCGGGCAAGCGACCGCGGCTCACGCCCAACCCCGCGCTGGCGATCCGGCGTGGCGAGTGGGCGATGCCCTTTGGCGGTCCCGGCGGTGACCTGCAGCCGCAGGCGATGCTGCAGGTCTATCTGAACCGCACCGTGTTCGGCATGAGCGTGCAGGAGGCGGTGGAGGCGCCGCGCTTCGTCACCCACAGCTTCCCCGGCAGCTTCGAGCCGCACCCCTACTACCCCGGGCGGCTGGACGTGGAGGAGCCGCTGGCGGAGCGGCTCGGCGCCACGCTGGCGGCCATGGGACATCGGGTGGAGCCCCGCCCGGCACTGTCGCTCAACACCGCCGGCGTCATGGCGATCGAGCGGCGCGAGCGGGACGGGCTGCTGATGGGCGGCGCCGACCCCCGCCGCGCGGCGCGGGCGATGGGGTGGTAGGAGCGCTACAGCCGCGGCGGCGACACGGCGTGCTGCTTCAGCACCGCCCCCGTTGCCGGATCTACCTCCTGCAGCAGCACGTCATAGCCCCAAAGCGAGGCGAGGTGGCGCAGCACCTGCCGGGCTTCGCCCTCTTCCAGCAGGCGGCCAGCGCTCACGCGGTGCTCCAGCACCAGCCGCCGGTCGCCGTCGAGATCCACATCCACCACCTGGATGTCGGCATCCAGCCAGGCGGGATCGTATTGCCGGGCGAGGGCGCGTCGCAGCGCGCGATAGCCGACCTCGTCATGGATCGCTTCGACCCGCATCACCGGCTCGGCGCTGTCGTCCACCACGTGGAACAGCCGCAGCTTGCGCATCAAGTGCGGGCTGAGGAACTGCAGGATGAAGCTCTCGTCGCGGTACTCCGCCCAGGCCTCGCGCAGCACCGGCATGGGGTCGCCCGAGCCGGCGATGTCCGGGAACCAGGCGCGGTCCTCCTCGGTCGGCTCGCGGCAGATGCGCTCGATGTCCTGCATCATGGCGAAGCCGAGCGCATAGGGGTTGATGCCGCCGTAGCGCGCATCGTCGAATTCGGGCTGCAGGATGACGTTGCTGTGGGAGTGGATGATCTCGAGCCAGGCCCCGTCGCTGATCCGCCCCTGCTCGTGCAGCCGTCGCAGGATGCGATGGTGCACATAGGTGGCGCAACCCTCGTTCATCATCTTGGTCTGGCGCTGCGGGTGGAAGTACTGCGCGATGTTGCGCACGATGCGCAGGCATTCCCGCTGCCAGGGCTCCAGGCGCGGTGCCGTCTTCTCCAGGAAGTAGAGGATGTTCTCCTGCGGAAGCTGCAGCAAGGCGCGGCGCCGCTCGTCGGTCCCGCGCTCGGGTGTCGCGGCCTTCTTCTGCGGCAGGGTGCTCCACAGGACGTTGTACATCCGCTCGTCGTGCTGCCGGCGCTCCCGCTCCCGGTCCTTCTCGCGGCGGAGATCGGGAGCGCGGCGGCGGAGCTGGCGGTGCACGCCGTGACTCATCAGCGCATGCGCGGAATCGAGGAGTCGTTCCACCGCCGCCTCGCCGTGGCGCTCTTCGCACTGCGCCACATAGGCGCGGGCGAACTCCAGATAGTCCAGGATGCCGCGGGCATCCGTCCAGTCGCGGAACAGGCGGTTGTTGCGGAAGAAGTGGTTGTGACCGAAGGCGGCGTGGGCGATGACCAGCGCCTGCATCGTCGCCGTGTTCTCCTCCATCACGTAGGAGAGGCACGGGTCGGAGTTGATGACGATCTCGTAGGCGAGGCCGCGCAGCCCCTTTCGGTACATCGCCTCGTGATGCGCGAAGTGCTTGCCGAACGACCAGTGACGATAGAAGAGCGGCAGGCCGGTGGAGGCGTAGGCGTCGAGCATCTGCTCGGCGCTGATCACCTCGATGCGGTTGGGGTAGATCTCGAGGCCAAGCTCGCCGAGCGCGACTTCCTCGCAGGCGTCGTGGATGGCGCGGAGGGTGCCGAAATCCCATTCGGCACCCTGGTAGAGCAGGCGGTCGCCGGGACAATCCAGGCTCATGCGTGTGCCTCCTCGCCCTGGGCGCGCTTGGCGAAGAGCTCGCGGAACACCGGGAAGATCTCCCGCCGGTGCCGCACCTTTTTCATGGCCATCGGCGCGCCGGCGGCGACGAGCTGCTCGTAGGTGCGCCAGAGGTCGGTCGGGCCGCGGGGGAAGCCGGGCATGCCGTGCTCGCTCTCGCGCCCCACCTCGATATAGGCGTAGTACTGGCACACGGGCAGGATCACGTCGGTCAGCAGGCGCGCCGTCTTCTGGCTGTCGCCCGCCGCGTTGTCGCCATCCGAGGCCTGCGCGGCGTAGATGTTCCACTCCGCGGGGGGGTAGCGGTCGGCCACTACCCGCCGCATCTCCTCGAGCGCGGTGGAGACGAGGGTGCCGCCCGTCTCGCGCGAATGGAAGAAGGTCTCCTCATCCACCTCCGACGCCTCGTGGGTGTGGCGGATGAAGACGATCTCCACATGCTTGTAGCGGCGCTGCAGGAAAATGTAGAGCAGCGTGTAGAACCGCTTGGCCAAGTCCTTCATGTCCTCGGTCATCGAGCCCGAGACATCCATCAGGCAGAACATCACCGCCTGCGCGACCGGCCGCGGCATGGGCTCGAAGCGGCGATAGCGCACGTCGATCGGGTCGATCCAGGGCACGCGCTGGGTGCGCCGCAGCGCCTGCTCCAGCTCCAGCCGCAGCCTGGCCAGCCGCTCTGGATCGTCTCCCTCGGCCTCGAGGCGAGCGATCTCCTCCCGCAGCGTCTCAACCTGTTCCGGCTTGGGGCGGCGCAGCGCGATTCGCCGCGAGAGGCTGTTACGCATGGTGCGCGCCAGCGCCAAGTTGGCCGGGGAGCCGCTGACCTGATAGCCCGCGCGCTGCCAGCCAGGATCCGCCCCTTCCACCAGGCGCCGCTTGGCGAGGTCGGGCAGTTCCAGGTCGTCCAGGAACAGGTCCAGGAACTCCTCGCGCGAGAGCACGAAGCGGAAACTGTCCTCGCCGCTCCCGTCGGGGCTGCCCTCGCTCCCCCCGCCACCCTCTCCCCCGGGCGGGCGAGGGATCTCGTCCCCCGCGCGATACTCCTTGTTGCCCGGCAGGACATGGTCGCGTACCCCGCCCTGGCCGAGGTGGAAGCTCGGTTCCCGGATGCCATGCAGGGGGATGCTGATCTCGCCTCCCGCGTCGGCGCCGCGGATGTCCCGCTTGGCGGAGGCCTCCCGCACCGCTTCCTGCACCAGAGCCTTGGCGCGGCGCAGGAAGCGCTGCCTATTGGGGAGGCTTCTCCCGCGAGGGTTGAGACGTCGGTCGAGGATCTGCATTTGCTGCCTTGCCTCGGGTCCGGTGGCCTAGCCCGACTGCTTGACCCGCATGTACCATTCAACGAGACGGCGCACCTGTCGTTCAGTATAGCCGCGTGCGACCATGCGGCTCACGAATTCCGTATGCTTCTTTTCCGTCTCGCTGTCCTTTTTCGACCCGAAGCTGATCACCGGCAGAAGATCCTCTACCTGGGAGAACATCCGCTTTTCGATGACTTCCCGTATCTTCTCGTAGCTGGTCCAGGACGGGTTCTTCCCGCCGCGGTTCGCGCGGGCGCGCAGGGCGAACTTCACCACCTCGTTGCGGAAATCCTTCGGATTGGCGATGCCCGCGGGCTTCTCGACCTTGGTGAGTTCCTGGTTCAGCATGTCGCGCGACAGCATCTGCCCGGTATCCGGATCCTTGAAGTCGAGGTCCTCGATCCAGGCATCAGCATAGGCAACGTAACGGTCAAATAGATTCTGACCGTAATCATGGTAACTCTCAAGGTAAGCTTTTTGAATTTCATTGCCGATGAACTCGGCGTAGCGAGGGGCAAGCTCCGCCTTGATGAATTCGAGGTAGCGCTTCTCCGTCTCGTCAGGGAATTGCTCCCGCCTGATCGCCTGTTCCAGCACGTACATCAGATGCACCGGGTCGGCGGCGATCTCGGTGGTGTCGTAGTTGAAGGTGGCCGCCAGCACCTTGAAGGCGAAGCGGGTCGAGGCGCCGTCCATGCCCTCATCCGGGCCCGCCGCGTCCCGGTACTCCTGCACCGTCTTGGCGCGCGGGTCGGTCTCCTTGAGGCTCTCCCCGTCGTAGACGCGCATCTTGGCGAAAAGGTTGGAGTTCTCGTGCTTCTTCAGCCGGGTCAGCACGCTGAAACGCGCCAGCATCTCAAGCGTGCCGGGGGCGCAGGGGGAGGCCGCCAGCTCGCTGCCCCGCACCAGCTTCTCGTAGATCTTCTGCTCCTCGGTCACGCGCAGGCAGTAGGGGACCTTGATGACGTAGATGCGGTCTATGAAGGCCTCGTTGTTCTTGTTGTTCTTGAAGCTCTGCCACTCCGCCTCGTTGGAGTGGGCCATGATGATGCCGTGGAAGGGGATGGCACCGATGTTCTCGGACCCGATGTAATTCCCCTCCTGCGTCGCCGTCAGCAGCGGGTGCAGCATCTTGATCGGCGCCTTGAACATCTCGACGAATTCAAGGATGCCCTGATTGGCCCGGTTCAGGCCGCCGGAGAAGCTGTAGGCGTCCGGGTCGTTCTGCGCGAACATCTCGAGCTTGCGGATGTCCACCTTGCCGACCAGGCTCGAAATGTCCTGGTTGTTCTCGTCGCCCGGTTCGGTCTTGGCCACCGCGATCTGGCGCAGCCGCGAGGGGCGGATCCGCGCCACCTGGAAGCGGGTGATGTCGCCCCCAAACTCATCGAGGCGCTTCAGCGCCCAAGGACTCATCAGGCCCGTCAGCCGGCGGCGGGGTATGCCGTAGCGCTCCTCCAGCACCGGCCCCATCCGCTCCGGATCGAAGAGGCCGAGCGGGCTCTCGAACACGGGGGAGAGCTGGTCCCCGGCCCGGAGCACGTAGATCGGCTCCTGCTCCATCAGGGCCTTCAGCCGTTCCGCGAGCGAGGACTTGCCGCCCCCGACGGGCCCCAGCAGGTAGAGGATCTGCTTGCGCTCCTCGAGGCCCTGCGCGGCATGGCGGAAGAAGCCCACGATCCGCTCGATCGTGTCCTCCATGCCGTAGAATTCGGAGAAAGCGGGATAGATGCGGATGGTCCGGTTCAGGAAGATGCGTCCGAGTCGCGGATCCTTGGCCGTGTCCACCACCTCCGGCTCGCCGATCGCCTTCAGGATCCTTTCGGGCGCGCTCGCATACATGGAGGGGTCGTTCCGGCACCCCTCGAGATACTCCCGGAGTGACATGTCGGACTCGCGCCGTGCCTCATAGGCCCGGGCATAGTCCGCGAAGATGTCGTGCATGGTGTCCATCAGCCGCCCCTGGAACCTGCGTCATCGCAGGCAACGCCAATAGGATGGTGATTGTCGGCGCGTCCTGCGGTAAACTTTTATTGCTGAGGCGGTCTGCAGCCCTGTAGAGTGGCACAGATATAGGGGGGTGCGGGCGCGGCATCTGGAGCGCGACCGCAAGGGGACGTCCAGAGACAATGTAACGGTGGGTGACAGACCGGGACGCGCCCGGAAGAGCGCGAAGCCGGCACTTGCCCTTTATTGCCTCCGCGATCCGGGGGGCGAGGTTTTTGACTGCCTGCAACGGTGGGGGACTGGCCCGTCTTGCTGATGGAGCCGGGGGGCGGACCACCTGTTCCCGATTCCAGGGCCGACACGATTCCTTGTCCGCGGCCTGGGCACCGCCTCCGGTTCCGGTTTCCGCGAGCGGGCCGGGCAGGACGCACCACGCCCGGGCCGCACCGTCCGCCTCCCTTACTCCTCGGCCCCGGCAGGGCTGCCGGCGAGGACGCCCCCGTCAATGATGATGCTCTGGCCGGTCATGAAGCTGCCGGCGGGGGAGGCGAGGAACACCGCCGCGCCCGCGATCTCGTCCGGCTCGCCGATCCGCTTCAGCGGCGTCTCGCGCGTGCGCTTGCGGTAGTTCACCGGATCCTCCCACAGGGCGCGGGCGAAATCGGTGCGAATCAGGCCGGGGGCGATGCAGTTCACCCGGATGTTCTTCGGGCCCCATTCCACCGCCAGGTTGCGGGCAAGCTGCAGGTCCGCCGCCTTGGTGATCGCATAGGCGCCGAGATTGACCGAGCCTCGGTAGCCGCCGATCGAGGAGATGATGATGATCGCCCCGCCGCCTCGCGCCTCCATGCTCGGGATGCACATGTGGGACAGCCAGAGGTTCGACTTGACGTTGGTCGCCATCATCTTGTCGAAGATCTCGTCCGGCATGGTCATGGCCGGGCCGAAATGCGGGTTGATGGCGGCGTTGCAGACCAGGATGTCCACGCCCCCCCAGGCGGCCAGGGTCTGGTCCGTCAGCGCCTGAAGCTCCGGCTTGCGGCCGATGTTGCAGGCGACCGCCATCGCCTCGCCGCCCTTGGCCCTGATGGCGTCCACCACCACCTGGCACGCATCGAGCTTGCGCGACGATACGACGACCTTCGCGCCATGCTCCGCCATGCGCTCGGCGATGGCGCGGCCGATGCCGCGGGAGCCGCCGGTGACGATGGCGACTTTGCCGGAAAGGTCGAACAGGGACGAGCCTGGCATGGCAGCGGTTCCTCCTGCGTGGGGATGGCGCAAGGCCTGTGGCGGCAGGATGCTCGGCCGCGCCGCGCCGCAGCGTCAAGCCGCGGGGGACGATTTCCCGCGCGGCCCGCGCTACAAGGCGGCGCCGATCAGCGAGGAACGCCCGCCGTGAGACCAGCCGAACCGGACAGCCTGCCGCGCGCCGTCCCGCTGCGCGCCGCCTCCAACCTGCGCGATCTCGGCGGCTGGCGGGTCGCCGACGGGCGGCGGGTGCGCTACGGCCGGGTGTTCCGTTCCGCCTCTCTCGCCAGGCTGACCGAGGAGGATATGGCCACCCTCGCCGCGCTCGGCCTGCGCACCGTCTGCGACTTCCGCGGCGAGGAAGAGGCGGCGCGCGCGCCCTCGCGCCTGCCGCCGGGGGTGGAGCGCGTGGCCCTGCCCATCGAGCCCACCGTCGGCGCCTCGCTGCGGGACCTGCTGGCGCGCGAGGCGAGCACGGGCGAGGATGTGGTGCTGCTCCTCGGCCGCGCCTACACGGACTACGTCACGACGCACCTGCACCGCTATCGCCGCCTGTTCGAGCTGCTGCTGCAGCCGAAGCGGCACGCGCTGCTCTTCCACTGCTCCGCCGGCAAGGACCGCACCGGCCTCGGCGCGGCGCTGCTCCTGATGGCGCTCGGCGCCTCGCGCGAGACGGTGATGGCCGACTATGTCGCCACCGACCGGCTGTGGCGGCGCGAATACGCCCTGCCCGCGGGCACTCCCCGGCCGCTGGCGGAGGCGCTCTACGGCACCCATCCGCACCTTCTGGAAGCGGCGCTGGACGCTGCGGTCGAGCCTTTCGGCGACGAGGCGGGGCTGCTGGAGCACGGGCTCGGCCTCGATCCCCCGCGCCTCGAGGCGCTGCGCGAGCTGCTGCTGGAATGAGGGGCGGACGGGGGATGGGCGGCCCGGCCGGGAGCCTCTAGCCTTCCCCCATGACCGACACTCCCGCCCTGCCCGAAACGCCCTCCTTCCGCCTCGATGGCCGGCGGGCGCTGGTCACCGGTGCCGGCCGCGGCATCGGCCTCGCCGCCGCGGCGGCCCTGGCCGGCGCGGGGGCGGCGGTGACGCTGGTGGCGCGCAGCACCGCAGAGGTCGAGCAGGCCGCGGCCGCCATCCGCGCCGCCGGCGGGCGGGCGGAGGCGCTGGCGCTCGACGTCACCGATCTTGGCGCCTTCGCCGGCGCCGTCGGCGCGCGGCCGGCCTTCCACGTCTTCGTCAACAACGCCGGCACCAACCGCCCGGCGCCCTTCCACGAGGTGCGGGTGGAGGATTTCGACGCCGTGATGGACCTCAACCTCCGCGCCGCCTTCTTTGCCGCCCAGGCGGTGGTCCGGCGGATGATCGCGGAGGGCGTGCGCGGCTCGGTGATCAACGTCTCCTCCCAGATGGGCCATGTCGGCGGGCCGAACCGCGGCGTCTACTGCGCCTCGAAATGGGCGATGGAGGGCTGGACCAAGGCGATGGCGATCGACCTCGCCCCGCACGGCATCCGCGCCAACACCATCGGGCCCACCTTCGTCGAGACGCCGCTGACCAGGCCCTTCTTCGAGGATCCTCGCTTCCGCGATTGGGTGCTGTCCAAGATCAAGCTCGGCCGGCTGGGGCAGGTGCGGGACCTGATGGGGCCGGTGGTGTTCCTCGCCTCCGACGCCTCGGCGCTGATGACCGGGTCGGCGCTGGTGGTGGACGGCGGCTGGACCGCGGAGTAGCCAACCCCAAGGCACGAGGCTCAGGAGGATCGCCATGGCGCGCTGGCTGAAGACGAGTATCCCCGCGACGGACAAGGCGGCGGCCGAGGCGAAGGTCCGCGCCGCGGTGGAGGGGCTGCTGGCCGACATCGCCGCACGCGGCGACGCGGCGGTGCGCGAGATGTCCGTCCGCTTCGATGGTTGGGACCGTGCCGACTACCGCCTGACCGACGCCGAGATCCGCGACTGCCTGAGCCAGCTCTCCCGCCAGGACCTCGAGGACATCCGCTTCGCCCAGGAGCAGGTGCGGACCTTCGCGCAGCACCAGAAGGAGGCGCTCCGCGACCTGGAGGTGGAGACGTTGCCGGGCGTGGTGCTCGGCCACCGCAACATCCCGGTGAACTCCGTCGGCTGCTACGTGCCGGGTGGCAAGTACCCGCTGCTCGCCTCGGCCCATATGTCGGTGGTCACCGCCAAGGTGGCGGGGGTGCCGCGCATCATCACCTGCGCGCCGCCCTACCAGGGCCGGCCGGCGCCCGCCATCGTCGCGGCGCAGCACCTGGCGGGGGCGGACGTGATCTACTGCCTCGGCGGGGTGCAGGCGGTGGGTGCGATGGCGCTCGGCACCGAGAGCATCGCGCCGGTGGACATGCTGGTCGGCCCCGGCAACGCCTATGTCGCGGAGGCGAAGCGCCAGCTCTACGGCCGCGTCGGCATCGACCTCTTCGCCGGCCCGACCGAGACGCTGGTGATCGCCGACGAGACGGTGGACGCCGAGCTCTGCGCCACCGACCTCCTCGGCCAGGCCGAGCACGGCCCGACCAGCCCGGCCATCCTGCTGACGGACTCGGAAAAGCTTGCGCGCGAGACGATGGCCGAGGTGGAGCGGCTGCTCGGCATCCTGCCCACGGCGGAGATCGCGCGCCAGGCCTGGCGCGACTACGGCGAGGTGATCCTCTGCGACGGTCTGGAGGAGATGGTGCGGGAGGCGGACCGCATCGCCAGCGAGCATGTGCAGGTGATGACGCGGGACGACGACCACTTCCTGCGCCACATGACCAATTACGGCGCGCTGTTCCTCGGCCCGCGCACCAACGTCTCCTACGGCGACAAGGTGATCGGTACCAACCACACCCTGCCGACGCAGAAGGCGGCGCGCTACACCGGCGGCCTCTGGGTGGGGAAGTTCCTCAAGACCGTCACCTACCAGCGCGTGCTGACCGACGAGGCCAGCGCGCGGATCGGCGCCGTCTGCTCCCGCCTCTGCATGCTGGAGGGCTTCGCCGGCCATGCCGAGCAGGCGAACATCCGGGTGCGGCGCCATGGCGGGCGCAACGTGCCCTACGCCGCCGCCGTGCCGCCGCTGGACGGACAGGGCTGAGGGCGCCGCGATGACCAGCGTGACGGAGCGCCGCCACCGCTTCCGCGCCGTGCTCGCCGGCGAGGCCTGCATCCACCCCGGCTCGGTCTTCGACCCGATGTCGGCGCGCATGGCCGAGGAGCTGGGCTTCGAGGCCGGGATGTTCGCCGGCTCCACCGCCTCGCTCGCCGTGCTCGGCGCGCCGGACCTGATCCTGCTGACGCTCACCGAGTTCGCCGAGCAGGCGCGGCGCATCTGCCGCGCGGCGCGGCGGCTGCCGCTGCTGGTGGATGCCGACCACGGCTACGGCAACGCGCTGAACGCCATGCGCACGGTCGAGGAGCTGGAGGCGGCCGGCGTCGCGGCGATGACGCTGGAGGACACGGTCCTGCCGCGCCCCTATGGCGAGGGCGGGATGCGGCTGGTCCCGATCGAGGAGGGCCTCGGGCGGGTGAGGGCGGCGCTTGCCGCGCGCGACGACCCTTCCTTCGTCATCGTCGCCCGCACCGGCGCCGTTTCGGTGAACGGCATCGCGGACGCGGTGGAGCGGACGCGCGCCTACAGCGCCTCCGGCGCCGACGCGCTGTTCTATACCGGCATCCGCACCCGCGCCGAGCTGGACGCGGTCGCCGCCGCCGCCACCCTGCCCATCATCCTCGGCGGCATCGAGGGGACGGAGGTGGACGACCGCGAATACCTCGCCGCGCGCGGCGTGCGCGTCGCGCTGCAGGGCCACCAGCCGATCATGGCGGCGCAGCGCGCCGTGTACGAGACGCTGAAGGCGCTGCGCGAGGGCACGCCGCCCTCGAGGCTGCCGGGGCTGCCGGAGGGCGGGCTGATGGCGCGCGTCACGCGCGAGGACGAGTACCGGCGCCGGACCAGGAACTTCCTCGGCGGCGCCTGACGGCACAAGGGAACCCGACCATGCTCAGCGAGACCGAGGGCGACTTCCTCACCCTCCACGAATTCGTCAAGGCGGCGAAGGCCAAGCTCAGCCCCGGTCACTGGGACTACCTGGTCGGCGCGACCGAGACCGAGACCACCATGCTGCGCAACCGGCTGGCGCTGGACAGCGTGGCCTTCCGCCCGCGCGTGCTGCGCGACGTCTCGAAGATCGACGTGACGGGCCGCTTCCTCGGCCGGCCCATAGCGCTGCCGGTGATGCTCGCCCCCGTCGGCGGCCTCGAGAGCTTCGACCCCGAGGGCGGCGCCCCGGCCGCGCGCGCCGCCGCCGCCTACGGCGTGCCGATCATGGTCTCCTCGGTCAGCGCGCCGGGCCTGGAGGCGATGGCGGAGGCGGCGGGGAAGGGGCCCAAGATCTTCCAGCTCTACGTCCGCGGCGACCGGCACTGGGTGGACGAGGTGGTGAAGCGCGCCGTGGACGCCGGCTACGACGCCTTCTGCCTGACGGTGGACACCGCCATCTACAGCCGCCGCGAGCGCGACATCGCCAAGCGCTTCGTCAAGCCCTGGCGCGCCCGCGCCATGGGGCAGGACTTCCAGGCGGCGCTGAACTGGGACGACGTGAAGCACTTCAAGGACCGGCACCGGATCCCCCTCGTGCTCAAGGGCATCGCCACCGCCGAGGATGCGGCGCTTGCGGTGGAGCATGGCGTCGAGGCGGTCTATGTCTCCAACCATGGCGGGCGGCAGCTCGACCACGGCCGCGGCGCGCTGGAGGTGCTGCCGGAGGTGGTGAAGGCCGTGGGCGGCCGCGCCAAGGTGTGGATCGACGGCGGCTTCAGCCGCGGCAGCGACGTGGTGAAGGCGATGGCCATGGGCGCCGAGCTGGTCGGCCTCGGGCGCCTCTACTGCTATGCGCTCGCCGCCGCCGGCGAGGCCGGCATCACGCAGATGCTGCGGCTGCTGCAGGCGGAGATGCACACCGTGCTCGGGCTGCTCGGCGTCACCGGTTACGGCCAGCTCGATGGCAGCTACCTGCACCCGGCGGCACCGGTCGTGCCGCCGGGCGTGCACAGCGCCTTCCCGCTGACCAACCTCGCGGATCCCGGCTACCGCTAGCGCCCGATCCGCGAAGGCGGAAGCGTGATCCGCCAGGGCGGATCACGCCGCAGCGCGTCATGCGTGGAGCGGATGGGCGTTTCCGGCCGCTGTCGCGCCTCCGGGATCCGCTCTAATGGGCGCGCAGTTCGGCCAGGGTGCAGCGTACCGCCTCGGCGACCGCGCGGCAGCCCTCGGCGCTGTTCCGGCGCTCCGCCGCGTCCCGCGCCCGCGCGATGTGGCGCAGCGTCGCCTCGTGGCGCTCCCGCGGCCCGCCGCCGCGGCTGATGGCGAGGCGGATCCGCGTCTCGGCCAGCTCCAGGTGGCGCGCCGCCGCGACGTAGCGGTCCTCGCGCATGTCGTGGTCGGCGGCGACGAAGAAATCGATCAGCCCGCGCAGCTCGGGCTCCGTCAGTCCCTGCGGCAGCAGGCGCTCGACCGGAGGGGGGTCCCTCTCATGGCCGGCGCTGTGCAGCACATGCGTGGACAGGGCCGCGGCGAGCATGTCGAGGAAGGGGTGCTGGCTCTGCTTCGGCATTCCTGGCCTCCCTGCGCAGTATCGCGCGGGCGCCCGGCCGCGATCCCCCGCGGCCGGCGCGGCCGCACCCTGCAATCTAGGCATTCCCGCGGCGGCTTCCGCCAATGAATTCGAGAGCAGCTCTGCCGCGCGACCGTTCCCGGTCACCCCGCCCTACCGCGCCGTCCACTCCTCGGCCCAGAGCGAGCTCGGGTTCAGGTGCCCGGTCGGCCGCACCCCGTCGAGCCAGCGCGGCCAGACATGCGCGTCGGAGCGGAACCACAGCGGCAGCGCCGGCAGCTCCTCGGCGTAGATCGTCTGCAGCCGCGCCCAGAGCGCGCGCCGGCGCTCGCGGTCGAGCTCGGTCGGGATCGCCTCCAGCAGCGCATCGGTCTCCGCGTGGCGCCAGCCGCCGTAGTTCTGCCCGGACCAGTTGCGCGCCTCGGTCGGGATCTCCTCGGAGTGCAGGGGACCGCGCGGCACCCCCTCGGGCGCGCTGATCCAGGCGAAGAGGGCGAGCCCCTGGAAGCGCCGGCGCGACAGCGTCTCGGCGAACAGGACCCGCGGCGGCTCGTTGCGGATGCGCGTCTCGACCCCGACCTGGCGCCACATGCCCTGCAGCACCTGCTGCACCTGCTCGCGCGCGCGGTTGCCTGCCGTGGTCATCAGCTCCAGGGCCAGGCGCTCGCCGGCGGCGTTGCGCCGGATGCCGTCCGGGCCCCGCCGCCAGCCCGCCTCGTCCAGCAGCGCCTCCGCCGCCGCGGGGTCGAAGCGCCATTGCGCGACGTCGGGGTGGTGCATCGGGTCGAGGGGGTTGAGGCTGGCGTGCGCCACCGTCTGCCGTCCCTCGAACAGCCGGGCGACGATCTGCCCGCGGTCGAGCGCCTGCAGCAGGGCGCGGCGCACCCGCGCATCGGCCAGGGCCGGGTGGTCGTGCTGCACCGCCAGATGCTCGTAGATCAGGCCCGGCTTGTAGGTGACGCGGAAGCGGTCGCGGGTGCGCCGCTCCAGCGCCGCCGCCTGCTCCACGGGCAGGCCGAGCTCGCCCGCCACCATGTCGATCTGCCCGGCGAGGAGCTGCGCCTCGAGCGCCGCCGTGTTCTCGACGGTGCGGATCTGGATGCGGCGGAAGGCCGGGGCGCGGCCCTGCCAGGCCGGGTTGCGCTCCAGCGTGACGCCGGCGCCGGGCTGCACCGCGGCGATGCGCCATGGCCCGTTCCACAGGCCGGGATTGGTGGTCTCGGTGTCGTAGGCGGTGCGGTTGCGGTAGCCGCGCGGCTCCGCCTCCCAGCGCGCGCGCTCGATATGCGCGGGCAGGGGCTGGAAGTCGCCGGCGGCGGCGAACTGGAAGGTGACCTTGTCGAAGCGCAGCGTGACGGTGCGCGAATCCTCCACCCGGAGCTCGTAGGCGGAGCGGTAGAACTCCGCCGGGCCGAAGCCGGTGGCGGGATCCCGACCCGCCTCCCAGGCGAAGCGCAGATCCTCGGCCGAGACGGGCGTGCCGTCGCCCCAGCGCAGGTCCCCGCGCAGCCGGTAGGTGACGCGGATGCCCGGCTTGCCCTCCGGCGTCGTCTCGCGCACGGCGAGGCCGTTCTCCAGCGTCGGCAGCGTCTCGCAGGCGAGGCAGGTGAGCTCCCAGCCCGGGTCGTAGGCGGTCAGCGGCCGGCGGACGAAGCCGAGCACGTAGGATTTCGCCGCCATGGATTCGATGTTCGGGTGGAAGGTGGAGGGGAATTGCGTGATGCCGATGGTCAGGGTGTCGCGCGCCCAGGCCTCCGGCGCCAGCAGCAGGGCGAGGCCGAGGCCCGGCAGGAGTCGCCGCCGGGCATGGCGGCCGGCAGGGATGCATCGTGGCCCGGGAACGCCCATCGCAGCCTCCGCGGCGTGTTGCTGGCTCTCGCGCCGGGTCGTCGCGCCGTGCGGCCCGGCCTGCGCGGCGAGGCTACAGCGGACGGCCCCGCCGATGCACGCCCGCGCCGCGCCGGGGTGAAGGTGCCTTGGCGGCCGCCGGGCGTGCAGCTATGCAGGCCCGCCGTGCGCTTCCTTCCCCTTCTGTTGCTCCTCCTCGGCGCATGTCTCCCGTCTTGCGGATCTGCCGCCGCTGGACCGGCCTTGCCCGTCGCAGCGCCCCTCGCCGCCGCCGAGCCGGCCCTGCTGCGGCTCGCCGAGCGCCTGCGGCGCCTCGGGGAGGACGGGCTCGACCCGGCCGCCTACGCCATTCCGGACGAGGCGCTGGCCCGGCGGGATGCCGCCGCCTGGCGCGCCGCCCTGGCCGAAGCGGCGCGCCGGGCGCTGGAGGACCTGCTGCACGGCCGTGTGCGGGCGCTGCCCGGACGCGCCGACCTGCGGCGCAGCCCCGAGACCATCCCGCTCGACACCTGGCTCGCCGAGCTGGCGGCCACGGACGAGCCCGCCGCGGTGCTGGACCGGGCGGCGCTGCTGCATTCCGGAATGGTGCCGCTGAAGGCGGCCCTGGCCCGCGCCCGGGCCGCCGTCGCGGCGGGCGGATGGGGGGAGGTGCCGGGCACGGCCACCATCGAGCCCGGCGCCGAGGATCCGGTGCGGGTGCCGGCGCTGCGCGCGCGCCTGCTGGCGACCGATCCGGAGCTCGCCGCCGCCCCGGATGCGGGCCCGCTCTACGATCCTGCTCTGGTCGCCGCAGTGCGGCGCTTCCAGGCCGCGCGGGGGCTGGAGGCCGATGGCCGCGTCGGCCGGCACACCCTCGCCGCGCTCAACCGCCCGGCGGAGGCGGAACTCCGCCAGCTCCGTGTGGCGCTCGACATGCGCCGCGGCGCCCCGCCGCCGGAGCGGGGGCGGCGGATTGAGGTGAACATCCCCGATCAGCGCCTGCAGGTGATCGAGGATGGCCGGCCGCTTCTGGAGATGGCGGTGATCGTCGGCAGGCCGTCCCGCCCCACGCCAACCCTGGTGGCGCGGCTGACGGCGGTGCAGTTCAACCCGCCCTGGGGGGTGCCGCAGCGCAACGCGCGGGAGGATCTGCTGCCACGCTTCCGCCAGGACCCGCGCGCCATGATGGAGAAGGGGTTCCGCATCTTCGGCATGGTGGACGGCCAGCGCGTCGAGCTCGACCCCATGGCGATCGACTGGAAGGCCGTCCGCGCCGACCACTTTCCCTATGTGGTCCGGCAGGACCCGGGGGAGGCCAACGCGCTCGGCCGGCTGAAATTCATCCTGCCGAACCGGGAGGACATCTTCCTGCACGACACGCCGGAGCGGCACCTGTTCCGCCGGGCGGAGCGCGCCTTCTCCTCGGGCTGCGTGCGGCTGGAGCGGCCGATGGAGCTGCTCGCGCTCGCGCTCGAGGGCACGCCGGGCTGGGATCCGGCGCAAGCGGCACGGCAGCTCGACAGCCGGGAGACGCGGATCGTCGCCCTTGCCCGCGACCTGCCGGTGCGGCTGCACTACACGACCGTGGTGATCGAGAGGGGGGAGATACGCATGCGGTCAGACCTCTACGGCCTCGACGAGGCCTATGCGCGGGCGCTGGACGCGCCCCGCCCCCGGCTTGCCGGGGGGCAGCGGCCGGATGGGGGGTGGCGCTGAGATGCGGCGCCCGCTCTTCGCCTGCCCCTGCTGCGAGGGGAACGTCCATGGCCGCCGCGGCCTGCTGCGCGCCACGCTGGGCGTCGCGCTCGCCGGCCTCGCCGCGCCCGCCATCGCCGCGTCGGCGGGCGGCGCCCGCAGCCTGTCGGTCATCCGCGTGCAGACGGGGGAGACCTTCGAGGGCGTCTACTGGCGGGACGGCCGGCACGACCGAGAGGCCCTGGCACGCCTGGACTGGCTGTTCCGCGACCTTTCCCGCGATGAGGCGACGCCGATGGACCCGCGCCTCTTCGACGCCATGCACCACATCGCGGAGCGGCTCGACGCGGCCGGTCCCTTCGAGGTGATCAGCGGCTACCGCGCGCCGGAAACCAACGCGGCGCGGGCGCGCCAGTCCAGCCGCGTCTCGCGGGTCTCGCTGCACATGTCGGGCATGGCGGCCGATCTGCGCCTGCCGGGGCGGGACTCCATCGGCTTGGCGCGGCTCGCCGCCCAGATGCAGTTGGGCGGCGTCGGCCTCTACCGGAGCGACGGCTTCGTACACCTTGATTGCGGCCCCTCGCGTCGCTGGTAGCCGGAGGGCGGCGGCCGGGGGGGCACAGGCCCTGCGGGGACGGGCCGGCCCCCACGGGGCGCGAAGAGGGCGCCCCCCACCGGCGGCTCGGGCCAAGGCCGTCACGCCAACCCGCGCGACGGGTTGCCGCCGAGCCGTATCAGAAGCGGCGCTCGAAGACGGTGATCACATCGCCCGGCAGCACCAGCGCGTCGCGGGGCGCGCGGAATTCCTGCGCGCGGCCGTCCGGCCCGATGCGGGTGATCGAGACGTAGTTCTGTATCGCGCGATAGTTGAAGCCGCCGGCCACCGCCACCGCGGTGAGAACGGTCATGCCGGGCTGGTAGGCAAACTGGCCGCCTCGCTCAACCATACCGAGCACGAAGATCGGCCGGTACTGCGTGACCTCGACGGCGACGTTGGGGTCCCTGAACAGGCCCCGCTGGCGCATCTCCTGCGCGATCGCGGCCTCGACTTCGCTCGTGGTGCGGCCGGCCGCCTGCACCGTGCCGACCAGCGGCAGGGCGAGGGTGCCGGCGTCGGAGACGCGGAACTCTCCCGTCAGCCTCGGGTCGTTGAAGACGGTCACGCGCACCCGGTCGTCCGGCCCCAGACGGTAGGTGGTGGGTGCCGTCGTCTCCGGCAGCGGCGGCAGATGGGCGCCGGGAGCGGCGCAGGCGGCGAGGCCGGTGAGCGCCAGGAGGCAGAGCAGGCGGCGTGATGGCATCGGAACTCCCTTCTGATCCTGAAGCGACTGCTTCCCTGCGTCGCGCGCGCAGGTTGCGGCGGCGACGTCGCACCCCCTCTTTGCCAGAGCGGGACCGTTCCGCACATTCGTTTTTCCTTGCGCGGCTGGTTCATCACACCGAGTTTTTCTGACTTGATGCTGTATCGCCCTACCGTTGATTGACCGCCGCGGCGCACGGCGCGTATTCGGCGCCCACTGCAGCATCGGCCAAGGGAAGAAGACCGCGCATGCTCGACAGGACGGTTGATGCTCGGCCACCGACGGACCGCCGGCCGCCTCCGCGCGCCCCGGTGCCGGGAAGCGCGCCGATCGAGCCGGAGGGGCTGACGGTCACCGCGCTGCTCGCCGCGCTGCGCCGCCGCCGCTGGGTGCTGATCCTCTGCGCCATCCTGTTCCCGCTCGCGGCCTACATCGCGGCGAAGCAGCTCACGCCGCGCTACACCGCCAACACCACGGTGATGTTCGAGCCGACCGAGTATTCGGTGCGCGAGCTGCAGAGCATCCTGCGCGACGAGAACACGACCGATGCCGTGCTCGCGAGCCAGGTGGAGATCATCCGCAGCCTCTCCATCGCGCGCCGCGTGGTGCAGCGGTTCGGCCTCGAGCAGCGGCCCGAATTCGCCTGGTGGCTGCGCGACGCGCAGCGGGCCGAGGGGGCCTGGTACCGGATGCAGGACGGGCTCAGCCGCTGGCTCGGCTCCTTCGCGCCCTGGCTGGCCGAGCCGATCGCCCCGCGCCCGCCGGCGCGGGTGCCGCCGCCTGAGGCGGCCGAGATCATGGCGGCGGAGGCCATGATCAACGCCCTGCAGGTGCAGGTGGTGCGCAACTCCCGCGTGCTGTCCATCCGCTTCACCTCGGAGGACCGCCACCTCGCGCGCGACGTCGCCAACTACGTGGCCGAGCTCTACATCGCCGACCAGCTCGAGGGGAAGTTCAACGCCGTCCGCCGCGCCAACGAGTGGCTGGAGGCGCGGGTCGCGCAGCTCCGCCAGGAGGTCGCCGTCACCGAGCAGCGGATCGCCGAGCTGCGCGCGGCCTCGGGGCTGACGCGCGGCGTCAGCGCCGTGCTGGCGACCGAGCAGATCAGCCGCATCAACGCGGACCTGCTGGAGGCGCGCAACCAGCTCGCCACCGCCGAGGCGCGGCTTGCCGCGGCACGCGGCGGCGGCGGCGGCGCCGACCTGACCGCGCTCGGCGCGGCCAACCTGACGGCGCAGCGCACCGCCCGCGACGCCGCCCGCCAGGAGCTGGAGCGCCTGCAGGCGACGCTCGGCGCCAACCATCCGGACGTGCGCGCGGCGCGCTCCCGCCTCGCCGAGGCCGAGCGGGCCGTGGGCGCCGAGACCACGCGGGTGGTGCAGGCGCTCGACGCCGAGGCGCGAGCGGCGCGGGCGCGGGTGCGCAGCCTGGAGGAGGCGCTGCGCCTGCAGGAGGACCGGGTCAACACCGGCCAGTCCGCCGAGATCCAGCTCGCCGCGCTGGAGCGGGAGGCGGAGGCCTCGCGCAGCCTGCTCCGCGCCGTGCTGGAGCGCTCGCAGCAGACCGTCGCCCAGACCGCGATCGAGCGGCCGGACGCCCGCGTGCTCTCCCCCGCTACCACGCCGGCGCTGCCGAGCTTCCCCAAGGTCACCACCTTCGTGATGGCCGCCGTGGTGCTCGGCGTGCTGTTCGGCCTGCTGGTCATCTGGTTCCTCGAGCAGGCGGACAGCACCATCCGCAGCGGCGAGGAGGTGCGCAGCGCCCTCGGCCTGCCCTGCCTCGCCCTGGTGCCGATGCTGAAGCGCGGCCTGCTCGGCCGCCACCGCGCCGAGGACTACGTGGTGCGCAAGCCGCTCTCGCCCTTCGCGGAAAGCATGCGCACGCTGCGCGCGGCGCTCTGGCTCGGCGCCGAGCCGCCGCGGGTGATCGTCATCACCGCCGCCCGCCCGGGCGAGGGCAAGACCACCACCGCCGTCGCCCTCGCCCGCTCCGCGGCGATGAACGGGGAGCGGGTGCTGCTGATAGACTGCGACGTGCGCCAGCCCTCGCTCGGCCAGGTGTTCCGCTGCGAGGGCGCGGCGGGCGTGACCGACCTGCTGCTCGGCCAGGCGGTGCTCGAGCGCATCATCCGCCGCGACCACCTCTCCTCCCTCGACTACATCCCGGCCGGGGCGGCGGAGATCCACTCCCTCGGCCTGTTCATGTCCGAGGCGATGGCGGGGCTGCTCGATCGGGTGCGCCGGGATTACGACCTGATCGTGCTCGACGCCCCGCCGGCCCTTGCCATGGCCGATGCCCGCGTCGTCGCCCGCCTCGCCGACGCCACGCTGCTCTGCGTGAAGTGGCGCGACACGCCGCGCTCGGTGGTGCGCAACTCCCTCGGCCTGCTCGAGGAGGCGCATGCGCGCGTGGTCGGCGCGGCGCTGACGCAGGTGGATGCCAAGGTGCACGGCCGCTCCGGCTACGCCGACGCGGAAGTCTACCACCCCCGCTACGGCGGCTACTTCCGGGAGTGATCCTTGGCCCGATACCTGGTCACCGGCGGCGCCGGCTATGTCGGCAGCCACCTCGTGCTCGCCCTGATCGAGCGGGGGGAGGAGGTGGTGGTCCTAGACAACCTGCGCCAGGGCCATCGCGCCGCCGTGCCTCCCGAAGCCAGGCTCGTGGTCGGCGAGGTCGGCGAGCCCGCGCTGCTGCGGGAGGTGTTCTCCGGCCCGCGCTTCGACGCGGTGTTCCATTTCGCCGCCCTCTCGCTGGTCGGTGAGAGCATGCGCGAGCCGCTGCGCTACTGCGCCGAGAACGTCGCCAACAGCCTGCGCCTGGCCGAGGCGGCGGTGCGGGCGGGTTGCCGCAAATTCGTGCTCTCCTCCACCGCCGCGCTGTTCGGCGACCCCGAGCGGGTGCCGATCGATGAGGAGGCCCGCCTCGCCCCGACCAGCGCCTATGGCGAGAGCAAGCTGATGGTCGAGCGTGGCCTGGAATGGGCC
This sequence comes from Crenalkalicoccus roseus, assembly GCF_004761865.1. GTDB lineage: Bacteria > Pseudomonadota > Alphaproteobacteria > Acetobacterales > Acetobacteraceae > Crenalkalicoccus > Crenalkalicoccus roseus. Next base: position 29,667 of record NZ_SJDM01000018.1, read on the forward strand.
GACCGCGTCCACGGCCTGCGCTCCGCCTGCCTGCGCTACTTCAACGCCGCCGGCGCCGACCCGGCCGGCCGGATCGGCGAGGACCACGAGCCCGAGACCCACCTCATTCCCCTCGCCATCGGCGCCGCTCTCGGCACCCGCCCCCCGCTCACCGTCTTCGGCGCCGACTACCCGACCCCGGACGGGACCTGCATCCGCGACTACGTGCATGTCTCCGACCTCGCCGATGCGCACATCCGCGTGCTCAACCTTCTGGAAGAGCGCAGCGTGCGCTACAATCTCGGCAACGGAACGGGATACTCGGTGAGGCAGGTGATCGAGACGGTGGAACGGATCGGGGGGCGGCCGGTGCCGCACAGCTACGGCCCCCGGCGCGCCGGCGACCCGGCGGTGCTGGTGGCCTCCAGCGAGCGCATCCGGCGCGAGACCGGCTGGGCGCCTCGCTTCGGCGCGCTCGACGACATCGTGCGCACCGCCTGGGCGTGGCACGCGGCGCATCCGCGCGGCTTCGCCGACCGTTCAGCCTGACCCCCCATGCCCGCGGAGGGCGCGGCCCCGCTGCCGCAGCCGGCGGAGCGGGCGCCCCGGCGCCCCGCCATGCGGACGGCAAGGCGCCTCGGCACCCTCTGCCTGTCCGCGCTGCTGCTGATCTGGCCCGCCGCCTGGAACGGTTACCCCCTGGTCTTTTCCGATACCGGCACCTATCTGGGCCAGGCGCTGATCGGCTATCTCGGCTGGGATCGCCCGGCCTTCTACAGCCTGTTCCTGCTGCTCACCCACTGGCGGCTCACCCTCTGGCTGTCCGTGCTGGCACAGGGGCTGATCACCGCCCATCTGCTCTCCCTGGTGCTGCGCGCGCACGGGCTGCCGGGCAACCTGCCCCTGCTCCTGGCGGCGGCCGGGCTCGCGGTGCTGAGCGGGCTGCCATGGCTCGCCGCCCAGCTCATGCCGGACCTGTTCACCGGCCTGCTCGTCCTCGCGCTGTGGCTGCTCGGCTTCCGCGCCGCGGTGCTGAGCACGGGGGAGCGGGTCTGGGTGCTGCTGCTGGCCAGCGGAGGGGTGGCCGTGCATCTCAGCCACCTGCCGCTGGCCCTCGGCCTCGGCCTGCTGGGCAGCGCGCTGCTCTTCGCCTTTCGCGGCCGGCGGGAGGCGTATCTCGGCGCGGCGCGCATGCTGGCGCCGCCGCTGCTGGCTTCCCTTGCCATGATGGCGGCGAACGCCGCCGGCCATGGTCGGCTCGCGGTTTCCCCCTTCGGCTCCGTCTTCATGGCGGCGCGGGTCATCTATGACGGGCCCGGGATGGCGCATCTACGGCGCGCCTGCCCGGAGGCCGGCTATCGCATCTGCGGCGTGCTCGACCGTCTCGGCCCCTATCACAACGCCTTCCTCTGGTATCCGACGAGCCCCCTGCACAACGAACTCGGCGGGCCGAAGGCCTGGGCGCCGGAGGCCTCCGCCATCGTGCTCGGCACCCTGCGGGAGGCGCCGGCCGCGATGGGAGCCGCCGCCCTGGCCAACACCCTGCGCCAGCTCGCCCTGGTCGCCCCCGGCGACGGGCTTGAGCCCTGGCCCGGCGTGCCAGGGCCGGAGCCGCTGATCGCCCGCTTCTTCCCGCAGGAGCGGGAGCGCTTCCTGGCCTCGCGCCAGCAGCAGGGGCTTCTGCTCGACGACGTCCGGAGTCTGGCGCCGCTGCACCGCCTCCTGGCGCTGGCGGGGCTGCTCGGCGTGGCGCTGCTCGTGGTCCGCCACCGGCGCACGCTCGGCCTGCCCCGCTTCGCCCTCGCCGCCTTCGTGCTGGCGGCGGCGCTCGGCAACGCCGCGGTGACGGGAGGGCTCTCCGGCCCCGCGGAACGCTACCAGGCGCGGATCGCCTGGCTGTTCGTGCTGGCGCCCGCCCTGCTCGCGCTGCCGGCGCTGCGGGCGGATCGCCACCGGAGGGCGGCGCCATCGGGAAGCGCGGACCTGCTCTACAGGCCCTGAGCCGGGGCGCGGGCGGGCTTGCCGGCAGGGCCGCGCGGCGGGACGATGCGCCCCGCCTTCCACCGGAGAGTGCCAGCCCATGACCCTCGCCTTCACCCCAGGCCCGCACGTCACCCAGCACTGGCACCTGCGCAAGCCCGCGGCGCGGGGGAGGGGCGGCATGGTGGCCTCGCAGGTCAAGGCGGCGGCGGAAGCCGGGGCGGCGATGCTGGAAGCGGGCGGCACCGCCGCCGATGCCGCCGTCGCCACCGCCTTCGCCCTCGCTGCGCTGGAGCCCTGGAACAGCGGCCTCGGCGGCATCGGCTTCGCGCAGGTGATGGCGCCCGGCGGCGCGGCCGAGACCTTCGATTTCGGCCCGGTCGCCCCCGCCGGCCTCGACCCCTCCGCCTTCCCCCTGACCGGGCGGATGAAGCAGGACCTCTTCGCCTGGCCGGAGGTGGAGGGCGACCGCAACATCCACGGGCCGCTCTCCTGCGTCGTCCCCTCCGCGGTGGCGGGCTACGCGCTGCTGCACGAGCGCCACGGCCGACTGCCGATCCGCGACGTGCTCGCCCCCGCCGTGGCGCTGGCCAGGCGCGGCCTGCCGCAGGACTGGTACACCACGCTGAAGATCGCGACCTCGGCCGCGGTGCTCCGCCTCTACCCGGAATCCGCGCGCATCTACCTGCCGGACGGGCTGCCGCCGGTGCCGCCCTATCAGGGCAGCCCCGGCTTCTTCACCCTCGGCAACCTGCCGGCGACGCTGGAGCGGCTGCAGCAGGCCGGGCTCGAGGATTTCTACAGGGGCGAGATCGCGGCGCAGATCGCCGCCGACATGCGGGAGATGGGCGGGGTGCTCTCCGCCGAGGACCTCGCCCGCTGCCGCGCCCGCGTGCTGCCCGCCCTCGCCGTGCCCTGGCGCGGACGCACGCTGATGCTCGCCAACGGCCTCACCGCCGCACCGACGCTTGCGCAGGTGCTGCGCGGCATGGAAGGGGCGGAGTTCGGCGCGGCGCCAGATGCCGCCTGGTATGCCCGCCTCGCCCGGGTGATGCGGGAGGCCTACGCCGACCGCCTCAGGGGCCTTGGCGACGCCGAGCCGCGGGCCGCCGAGTCCTGCACCACCCACCTCACCGTCTGCGACCGGGAGGGGATGATGGTGGCGATGACGACGACGCTGCTCTCCTCCATGGGCAGCCGCATGGTGCTGCCGCGCTCGGGCGTGCTGATGAACAACGGGGTGATGTGGTTCGACCCGCAGCCCGGCACGCCGAACGCCATCGCCCCCGGCAAGCGGCCGCTGACCAACATGTGCCCGGTGATCGCGGCGCGCGACGGCGCGCCGGAGATCGCCGCCGGCGCCTCCGGCGGGCGGCGGATCATGGCGAGCGTGTTCCAGCTTCTCTCCTTCGTGGCCGATTTCGGCATGGATCCGGAGGAGGCGGCGCACCACCCGCGCATCGACGTCTCGGGGCCGGAGGGCGTGACCGCCGACCGGCGCCTGGATGCGGCGACGCTCGCCGCGCTCGAGGCCGAGGCGCCGCTGACGGTGGTGGAGCACGCGGCGATGCCGATCAACTTCGCCTGTCCCAACCTGATCCGCCGCGACGCGGAGGGGCGGGTGGTGGGGGTCAGCGACGCCGCCTCGCCCTGGAGCGCGGCGGTGGCGGCGGGCTGAGCCGGCGCCGCGCTCTACGCCGCCTCGGCCCCCATCCGGTCGCGGCAGTAGCGCGCCACGTCCTCATGCGTGGCGAACCACACGCCGTCCTGCGCCTTCATGTGGTGGATCAGCCGCTCCAGCAGCGGCAGGCGGGAGCGGTGGCCGATGATGTGCGGGTGCAGGGTCAGCAGGAACAGCCCACCCTCGGCGAAGGCGCCGTCGAACTCGGCGCGGAAGATCTCCTCCACCGCCGAGGGCGGCGTATAGGGACGCAGCGCGCTGGCGTAGCGCATGGGGAAGTACACCGCGTCGTCGCGGATCCATTCCACCGGCAGTTCGACGATGCCGGTGGGCTCGCCGCCGTCGAGCAGCTCATAGGGCTCGTCATCGGCCATGAGGCTGGAATCGTAGAGCAGCCCCATCTCGCGGAGGATGCCGAGGGTTTCGGTGGAGAAGTCCCAGCTCGCGGTGCGCAGCCCCACGGGCCGGCGGCCCGCCAGCCTCTCCAGCACCTCGGCCGCGCGCAGGGTCAGTTCGCGCTCCGCGCCGGGCGGCAGGGTGGTGTTGGATTCGTGGATCCAGGAATGCAGGGCGATCTCGTGGCCCTCCGCGGCCAGGGCGCGCACCTCCTCCGGATGCAGCAGGGCGGAGACGGCTGGGTAGAAGAAGGTGGCGGCGATGCCGTGGCGCGCCAGCAGCGCGCGGATGCGCGGCACGCCCCGGCGTGCGCCGTAATGGCCCTGGCTGAGGCGCATTGGGCTTTCGTCGGCATCGCGCAGCGGGATGGTCTCGTGGTCGGCGTCGAAGGAGAGCGCGACGGCGCAGCGCGCCCCGGCGGGCCAGGCGGGCGGCTTCAGGCTGCGCCCGGCACGGGCGCGGCCGATGATGCGGCGCCAGGTCGCCTCGGGCCATTCCCAGGGGGCGGCATCGGACATCGGCGGCTCCTTCTCCAGTGTGCGCGCGGGCATTGCCGGCAAGCGGATTCCGCATGCTGCGCGCACCGCATGTTGCGGAGCGCTCCTCTCCTGGTTCAACCTTTCCTCACGGCCTGCCGGAGGAAACGGCGATGCGCGAGAAGGTTGAAAGCCTTGGTTTGGCATTCGCCGTCGGTATCGCGGGCCTTGTCGCGGGGCTGGTGATCAGCCGCTTCCTTCTCCCGCACGCCTCGTTCCTGCAGGATCCGCCCGCGGCCGCGGCCCAGATCAACCAGGCGGTCTGGGCCTATCCGATGGATGCGAGCCGGCGGAACATCATCGCAACCGCTGGCGGTTCCGTCTGCGCCGAACCGCCGCCGGACACAGCCAGCACGGTGGCCGCGCAGCTTTCCGCCCAGCTCGCCGCTCGCCGCGGGAGTGACGCCGAAGGGTCCGGGCAGGTTGCACAGGAGCTCCGTTCCGCCGTCGAGAAGCTCTATGAGCGTTCGCAGGGCATCCAGGCCCTGCGCGACCTGATGTTCCGCCTCTGCGAGGCCAAGATCAACAACCTGATCAACGAGGAACAGTACCGCTCGATGACGCGCCACGTGATCCTGACGCTGAATTTCGTGGTGCCCTTCGAGCAGTGCGCCGGCCTCGTGCGGACGGCGACCTCGCTGAGCCAGGGCGCCGGCGCGAGCACCAGCCTCGCGCCGTTCTTCACGGGATGCTTCGAGCAGGTCAGCACCTATGCCAGGGCGATGAGCGAAAGGCTGAACCTGGAGAACGACGCGGTGGTGCGCGTCATATCCCTGGAGAACGAGATCGGCGAATACCAGGCGGCGCTACACTGGTTCATCGAATCGGGCCTGTCGTGGCACCCCAGCGTCCTGCCGGGTGCCTACCACAGGCGCCTCGCGGCCGATGAGGCCGCCAACCGGATCGTGGGTGGCCGCTACGAGGGCCTTCCCGACCCCTTGGGCTGGCAGGAGCGGTTCTGGCAGCGCGAATTGCGGCAGAACGAGGCGCTGCGGTTGCGCTTCGGGGTCACCATCGTTACCCACCAGGGCAACTGACGGACGCGTTTCCTTCCTTTCTCAAGAACCATCCGATGAACCTGCCCACCGATCCCGCCCTGATGCCGGCCGAGACGCTGCTCGCCCTCTACGCCCGGCGCGCCCTCTCGCCGGTGGAGGCGCTGCAGGCGGTGACGGAGCGCATCGCCCGGCTGAACCCCTGGGTGAACGCCTTCGCCGCCATGAACCCCCGCGCCGTGCAGGCGGCGGGGGAGAGCGAGGCGCGCTGGGCGGCGGGGCGCCCCATCGGCCCGCTCGACGGCGTGCCGGCGACGGTGAAGGATCTGCTCGACCTCGCCGGCTTCCCGACCCGCCGCGGCAGCCGCACCACGGAGGCCGCGCCGGCGGCGCAGGACGCGCCCGCCGTGCTCGGGCTGAAGGCGGTGGGCGCCGTCATCCTCGGCAAGACCACCACCACCGAGTTCGGCTGGAAGTCGCCCGGCGACTGCCCGCTGCACGGCATCACCCGCAACCCCTGGAACCGGGAACGCACGCCGGGCGGCTCCTCCTCCGGCGCCGGGGCGGCGGGGGCGGCCGGCTTCGGGCCGCTGCACATCGGCACCGACGCCGGTGGCTCCATCCGCATTCCGGCCGCCTTCTGCGGCCTGGTGGGGGTGAAGCCGTCCTTCGGCCGCGTGCCGCAATGGCCGCTCGGCGCCTTCGCCCATGTCGCGGTGGCCGGGCCGATGACGCGCACGGTGCGCGACGCGGCGCTGATGCTCTCCGCCATGGCGCGGCACGATCTGCGCGACCCCTACTGCCTGCCGGACGAGCCGCGCGACTGGCGGCAGGGCATCGAGCAGGGCGTCGAGGGGCTGCGCGTGGCGCTGGTGCGCCGCCTCGGCTTCGACCCGCCGCTGGACGCGGAGGGCGAGGCGGCGCTCACGGCCGCCGCGCGGCTCCTGGAGGAGCAGGGCGCCATCGTGGAGGAGGCGGATCCCGACCTGCCCGACACCCGCGCCATCTTCGGCCGGGTCTGGGGCGTGGCGCTGGCGCGGCTGGTGGCGCAGATGCCGCCCGAGAAGCGCCGGCTTCTGGATCAGGGCCTCGAGGAGGTGGCGGAGCGCGAGGGCGGCATGTCCGCCGTGGATTATCTCGGTGCCGAGGCGCTGCGTCTGGAGGCCGCGCACGCCATGGCGCGCTTCCACCAGCGCTATGATGTGCTGCTGACGGCGGCGACGCCGACCGCGGCCTTCGCCGCCGACCAGCCGACGGTCCGCCCGACCGAGGCGCTCTGGCGCGACTGGGCGCCCTGGACCTTCGCCTTCAACCTGACGCGCCAGCCGGCGATCGCGCTGCCCGTCGGCCTCGACGAGCAGGGGATGCCGCGCGCGGTGCAGGTGGCGGCCGCCCTTTACCGCGACGACCTCGCCTTCCGCGCGGCGCGGGCGATCGAACGCGCCGCGGCGGTGCCGCTGGCCGACCCGCGCTGAGGCCGCGCGAACCGGGTGGCCTCCCGCTGCCGGGGCGGGCCGGGGGCCTTGACGGGCCGCCTCCGCTCCCCTGAGCTTGGTGCCGCCGGGGGAGGAACGCCCGATGGGCCTGCACGCGCTGAACCACTACACGATCCGCACCGCGGATCTGGAACGCACCAGGGATTTCTACGTGACCGTCCTCGGCCTCGAGGTCGGCCACCGCCCGCCGCTCGGCTTTCCGGGCTACTGGCTCTACTGCGGCGGCCAGCCGACGGTCCACCTCGTCGGCCCGCGCGAGCGCGACGCGCACCTGCCGCGGGAGGCGGGCCCGACCGGCCTGCTCGACCACATCGCCTTCACTTGCACCGGCCTCGCCGAGATGCGCGAGCGGCTGAAGCGGCACGGCGTGCCGCATGAGGAGCGGGTGGTGCCGCGCGACCGGCAGACGCAGCTCTTCCTGCGCGACCCGGACGGCATCGCCGTCGAGCTGAACTTCCCGCCCGAGGAGACGGACGCGGCCTGACCGACCCCGCGCCCCAGCAACCGGAAGGACCGTCAGGAATGAACGAGGGCGCAGCGCAGCCCTGGCACGAGATCGTGCTCGAGGTGCTGAAGGCGAACGAGGTGCGCCTCGTCGCCTACGTGCCGGACAACGTGCTCAAGCCGCTGATCTCCGGCTGCCATGCCGATCCCTTCTTCACCACCCTCGCCGCCGCGCGCGAGGAGGAGGCGATCGGCATCCTCTGCGGCGCCTGGATGGCCGGTATGCGGGGCATCGCGCTGATGCAGACCAGCGGCTTCGCCACCCTCGCCAACGTGCTCGCCTCGCTGCCCTGCGCCTTCCAGATTCCGGCGCTGATGATGGTGAGCGAGCGCGGCACGCTCGGCGAGTTCAACATCGGCCAGGCGATGGTCAACCGCACCATGCGCCCGGTGCTGGACAGCCTCGGCATCGAGCACCACACCATCACCCGGCGCGACGAATGCGGCTTCATCCTGGACCGCAGCATCAGGCAGGCGGTGACGACCCAGGCGCCGGCCTGCCTGATCCTCTCCCCCCTGCTGACCGGCGGCAAGGTGCTGAAGGCATGAGCGCGTCCGTCACCACCGCCCACAACGCCAAGCGGATGAACCGCGCCGCGCTGGTGCGGCGCCTGGTCGCGCGCATCGGCGAGGATCCGGCCGTGATCGGCGGCATCGGCCATTCCAATTTCGACCTCTGGGCCGCCGGGCACCGGGCGCGCAATTTCTACATGCTCGGCAGCATGGGGCTTGCCGTCCCGATCGGTCTCGGCGTCGCCCTGGCGCAGCCGCGGCGCAAGGTGTTCGTGCTGGAGGGCGACGGCTCGCTGCTGATGCAGCTCGGCTGCCTCTCGACCGTGGCGGCGCAGCGGCCGGCCAACCTGGCGATCCTGCTGCTCGACAACGGCACCTACCAGATCACCGGCGGCCAGCGGACGCCGGCGGAGCTGGCGGGCACCGACCTGGTGGCGGTGGCGCGCGCCGCCGGCCTCCCCCAGGCCGCCTGGGCCGCCGACGAGGCGGATTTCGACCGGCTTGTCGCCCAGTGCCTCGATACCGAGGGGCCGCATGTGATCGGCCTCAAGCTCGACGACGCGCCGCCGGCCGGGCAGACCGAGCGCGATCCGGCGCAGATCCGCGACCGCTTCATGCGCGGCATGGGGGCGAAGCGGTCGGGCCTGCCGGGATAGGGCGGGGCGCGGGGGCCGGAACCGGCCGGCGGCGTGGCGCGGATCAGCCCCGCAGCCGCGCCAGCACCCGGCCGATGAAGGCGTTCGCCGATCCGAGATAGGCGGCCGGATCGGTCAGCCGCGCCACCTCCTCCGCCGAAAGCCGCTCGGCGACGCGCGGCTCGCGCAGCAGCGCATCGGCGAGCGGCACGCCCTCCTCCCGCGCCACGTCGCAGGCGCGGTTGACGACATGGTGCGCCTCGCCGCGGCCGAGCGCCGGGGCGAGGCCCATCATCACCGCCTCGGCCACGATCAGCCCGCCGGTGGCGTCGAGGTTCCGGCGCATCCGCGCCGCGTCCACGACCAGACCCTCGGCGATGGTCCGCGCCTGCGCGAGCGCGCCATGCGTCAGCAGGAAGGCCTGGCCGAGCGCCAGAGGCTCGGCCTGCCAGGGGCCGGTGCCGCGCTCCAGATCCTGCGCCATGGCGGAGAGCACCTGCGGCACCAGCGCGTGCACGCCCCGCGCCTGGGCGAGCACGTATTCGCAGGCGATCGGGTTGCGCTTCTGCGGCATGGTGGAGGAGCCGCCGCGCCCCTCCTGGTGCGGTTCCGCCACCTCGGCCAGCTCGGTCTGCATCAGCAGCATGACGTCCGTGGCGAGTTTCGAGAGGCAGCCGCAGAGCAGGCCGAGCCAGCACACCGCCTCGGCGAGGCCGTCGCGCGCCACGTGCCAGGTGATGTCCGGCACCGCGAGGCCGAGCTCGCGCGCGAGCTCGGCCTGCACCGCCTCGCCCTGCGCGCCGAGCGAGGCGAGGGTGCCGGCGGCGCCGCCGAATTGCAGCCTCTCGACGCGCGGACGGAGCTGCGCGAGCCGCTCCCGCATCGTCAGCAGCGGCGAGAGCCAGACCGCGGCCTTGTAGCCGAAGGTGACGGGCAGGGCGTGCTGCAGATGCGTCCGCCCCGCCATCACCGTGCCGCGATGCGCCTGCGCGAGCCGCCCGAGCGCCGCGTTGAGGGAGGCGAGATCCTCGTCGAGCAGCGTCAGCGCCTCGCGCATCTGCAGCACCACGGCGGTGTCCATGATGTCCTGCGTGGTCGCGCCCCAATGCGTCCACCGCCCCGCCTCCGGCCCGGCGAGGGCGGAGAGCTGCCGCACCAGCCCGACCACCGGATAGCCGGTGTTGCGGGTGGCCGCGGCGAGCGCGGCGAGGTCCAGCCGCTCCACCCGCGCCGCCTCGGCGATGGCGCGTGCCGCCGCCTCGGGCACGATGCCGAGCCGCGCCTGGGCGCGGGCGAGCGCCGCCTCCACATCCAGCATGCGCTGCAGGAAGGCGCGCTCGCCCATCACCGCGCGCATCGCGTCGGTGCCGTAGAGGGCGCCGAGCACCGGCGCGTCGGCGGGGTTCACCGGCATGGGCTCAGACCTCCAGGAACACCGTCTCGCCCTCGCCCTGCAGGCGGATGTCGAGGCGCCATTCCCCGCCGCCCGCGGGCTGCGCGATCAGCGTGGCGCGGCGTTCCGGCTCGGCGGCGGAGAGCACCGGATCGGTCTCGTTCAGCGGCTCTCCCGCGAAGTAGAGGCGGGTGACGAGCTGCCTCAGCAGCCCGCGGGCGAAGAGGCTGAGCGTGACGTGCGGCGCCTGCACGGCGTTGCCGCGGCCGCGCACCGGGCCCGGCCTGAGGGTGACGAAGCGGAACCGCCCCTCCGCGTCGGTGGCGCAGCGGCCGAAGCCGTGGAAGGCGCCGCCATACTCCCCATCCGGCCCGGCCTGCCACAGCTCCACCATCACGTCGGGGCAGGGGGCGCCGTCGCCGTCGGTGACGCGGCCGGTCAGCAGGATGCGCTCCCCCGCGAGGCCGGCATTGGGGCCGTCCTCGCGCAGCAGGTCGGCCCATTCGGGAAAGTCGATCAGGTGCCAGTAGGGGCCGGCGGTCTGGCTCGGCGTCGCGGCGCTCATGCCGCGTCCTCCATCGGCGTCGCCTCGCGCCCGCGCAGCACGATGTCGAAGCGGTAGCCGAGCGCCCATTCCGGCTCGGTGACGTCGAGGTCGAAGCGCGCCACCAGGCGCTGCCGCGCCGCCGGGTCGGGGATGCTGTTGAAGATCGGGTCGAGCGGCAGCAGCGGGTCGCCGGGGAAGTACATCTGCGTGATCAGCCGCTGCGCGAAGCCGGCGCCGAACAGGCTGAAATGGATGTGCACCGGCCGCCAGGCGTTGTGGTGGTTGCGCCAGGGATAGGCGCCGGGGCGGATGGTGGTGAAGCGGTACCGGCCCTCCGCGTCGGCGAAGACGCGGCCCTGGCCGCGGAAATTGGGGTCGAGCGGCGCGTCGTGCGTGTCGCCGGGGTGGTGGTAGCGGCCGGCGGCGTTGGCCTGCCAGACCTCCACCATCGCCCCGCGCACCGGGCGGCCCTCCTCGTCGAGGACGCGGCCGGCGACGATGATGCGCTCGCCCAGCCCCTCCCGCCCCTCCAGCTTCGAGAGGTCGGCGTGGGGCGGGTAGCGGGCGGGGTCCATCCGCGGCGCGCTCACCTCCGTCGGCGTGTGCGGGACGCGCAGCAGCGGACGCGTCGGATGGCGCCGGCGCGTGCTGCCATAGTCCGGCGCGTCGTAGGGCGGCTGGGTGCCGGGGGCGGGAAGGCGGTAGCCGGCCGGGTCGCTCATGCGTCCTCCATCTCCCGAAGCGTGTCCTTGGCCACGCGCAGCGCGGCGTTCGCCGCCGGAACGCCGGCATAGGCGGCGACCTGCAGCAGCGCCTCGCCCATCTCCTCCACCGTCACGCCGGTGTTGCGCGTGGCGCGCACATGCAGGCGAAGCTCCTCGTGGTGGCCGAGCGCGGCCAGCATCGCGAGGCAGAGCAGGCTGCGGTCGCGGTGCGACAGGCCCGGGCGCGTCCACACCCTTCCCCAGACGCCTTCCAGGATGAAGTCGCGGAACGGCGCGTCGAGCGCGGTGACCGCGGCGTCGGACCGCTCGACATGCGCCGCGCCGAGCACCTGCCGCCGCACCGCCATGCCGGCCTCGGCGGTGTCGGCGGGCAGGGCGGTGACCAGCTTCATGTGCGCGAGGATGGCGGCGGTGAAGGCCTGCTCACGCTCGAAATTCGGGATGTGCGCCGCCTCCGCGATGGTGACCAGGCGGCTGTCCGGGATCGCCTCGTGGATCGCCTGCGCCGCGGAGGGGGGCGTGGAAACGTCGCGGTCCCCGACGACGATGGTGGTGGGGCAGCGGATCCGCCCCAGGATCTCCTCCTTGCGGCAGTCGCGCAGCGCCGCGGCGCAGCCGAGCCAGCCGACGGGATCGGTGCGGAGCAGCATGCGCCGCAGTCCGTGCGAGGAGGCGAGGGACTGGTCCAGCACCCAGCGGCCCATGGTGGCCTCCGCGATCGCGGGAATGCCGCCCCGCTCCACCGCCGCGATGCGTTCCTGCCAGGTCTCGGCCGGCTGGAACTCCAGCGCCGTGTCGCAGGGCATCAGCGAGAGCACGCGGCTCGGCGCCCGCGCCGCCATTCCCATGGCGATGCGCCCGCCGATCGAGACGCCACCGACATGCGCCTCCCGCACCCCGAGCGCGTCCAGCAGGCCGAGCGCGTCCTGGACCAGCTGCTCCATGCGGTAGGGGCCGGGCGGCGCGTCGGTCAGGCCGTGGCCGCGCATGTCCATGCGGATCACCCGGAAGCGCCTGCTCAGGGCCGCCGCCTGCGGGTCCCACATGTGCAGCGTGGTGCCGAGCGAGTGCAGCAGCAGCACCGCCGGCGCGGTCGCCGGCCCCTCGACCTGGGCGTGGATCACGATGTCGCCGACATGGCAGAACATGGACAATGCTTCTCCCCGCGCGCGCCTGCGGCCGCGGGGCCGGGGCGGCGCGCCTGACCTGGCCTTTCGCCGGACACTCGCGCGGCGTGCCGCGGCGGTCAACGGCTTCGCCGCGGCCGCCTCGGGCCTCCGCCGCCGGGCGGCTGCGGGTTGACCGTGTCCGGCCCCGGGGGCAGGCTCGACCACTGGCGGCCCCGCCGCGCACCGGCGCGAGGAGACAGCGCATGGCCCCCTTTGGCATGGCGCCGATCGACTGCGACCTGCACCCGGCCCTTCCCGGCTGCATGGCGTTGCTCCCCTACCTCGACGACCACTGGCGGGAGGTGATCACGGGCCGTGGCCTTGACGATCTCGACCTGGCGCTGTGGCCGCGCGGCGCGCCGCTGACGGCGCGGCCCGACTGGCGGCCGGAGAAGGGGTTGGCAGGCGGCACGCTGGAGGCGCTGCGGCGCCAGGCGCTGGAGCCCTTCGGCTCCGAGATCGCCATCTGCAACTCCCTGTTCGGCGCGCCCGCCCTGCACAACGTGGACATGGCCGCCGCACTCTGCCGCGCCGCCAACGACTGGCTGGCCGCCGAATGGCTGGACCGCGAGCCGCGCCTGCGCGCCGGCATCCTGGTGCCGGTGGACAGCCCCGAACTGGCGGTGGAGGAGATCGAGCGCTTGGCGCCGGACCGCCGCTTCGTGCAGGTGCTGATGCTCGGCGCGGGGGAGACGCTGCTCGGCCGGCGCGCGAACTGGCCGATCTACGCCGCGGCGGAGCGGCATGGGCTGCCCATCGCCCTGCAGGTGAGCAGCGGTACGCGCTTCTCGCCCACCGCCAATGGCTGGCCCACCTATCTGATCGAGGACCACGTCGCCTTCGCCCAGACCTTCCAGAGCCAGCTCCTCAGCCTGATCGCGGAGGGGGCGTTCACCAAATTTCCCCGGCTGAAGGTGGTGCTGCTCGGCGCCGGCATCGGCTGGGTGCCGAATTTCCTCTGGCGCGGGGTGAAGATGTGGCGCGCCCTGCGCAAGGAGATCCCCTGGGTGGACCGCAGCCCGGCGGAGATCTTCCGCGAGCAGGTGCGCCTCTCCATCCAGCCCGCCGACGCGCCGGAGGAGCCGGACGACCTCGCCGCGCTGCTCGACATGATCGGCAGCGAGGAGGTGCTGCTCTTCGCCACCGACTGGCCGCACTGGCGCTTCGACGGCACGGAGGCGCTGCCGCGCGGCCTGCCGGAGCGGCTGCTGCCGCGCCTGCTGCGCGGCAATGCGCTGGATACCTATCCGAGGCTGCGCCCGCCCGAGGGCGCGTCCCGGCCGGCCCCAACCGCGAGGGAGACGGTGCAGTGAGCGCGACGACTCTTCCCCGGCCCGAGACCGCGGCGCAGGCGAGGCTGCGCCTGGTGGACTGCGACATCCATCCGGCCATGCGCTCCGGCGCCGAGCTCGACCGCTGGCTGCCGGAGCGCTGGCGGCGGCACCGGCGCGAGTACGGGCTGCGGCTGCGCCAGCCCTTCACCGCCACCTACCCCTATCCGAAGGCGACGCCGGCGCTGTCGCGGCGCGACAGCTGGCCGCCGAATGGCGGGCCGCCCGGCAGCGACCTAGACTTCATGCGCGCCCAGCACCTCGACCCGCACGATATCGAGTACGGGATGCTGCAGCCGCTCTCGGTACGCGGCATGGATGAGCGCGTGCCGGGCTTCGCCGAGGCCGTCTCGCGCGCCGTCAACGAGTGGCAGCGCGAGGACTGGACCAGCCGCGACCCGCGCCTCAGGGGCACCATCGCCGTCCCGGGCGAGGACGCGGCGGCGGCGGTGCGGGAGATCGAGCGCTGGGCCGGGCAGCCGGACTTCGTGCAGGTCTCCCTGGTGACGCGGGCGCTAGAGCCGCTCGGGCGGCAGCGCTACTGGCCGATCTACGAGGCGGCGGAGCATCACGGCCTGCCGCTCGGCCTGCACACCCTCGGCACCAGCGGGCATTCGGTGGCCGGCGGCGGCTGGCCCTCCTTCTACTTCGAGGAGCACCAGGCGGTGGCCATGTCGCTCGCCGCCATGTGCGCGAGCTTCATCCTGGAAGGCGTGGCGGAGCGCTTCCCGAGGCTGAAATTCGTCATCATCGAGGGCGGCTTCGGATGGGTGCCCTCGCTCGGCTGGCGCATGGACAGCCACTGGAAGGCGCTGCGCTCCGAGGTGCCGCACCTGCGCAGGAAGCCCTCCGAATACCTGAAGTCGCAATTCTGGTTCACCACCCAGCCCGTGGAGGAGCCGGAGAACCCGGAGCACCTGCGCCGGCTGATCGGCTGGATCGGCTGGGACCGGCTGCTCTTCGCCTCGGACTACCCGCACTGGGATTCCGACGATCCCCGCTACGCCTTCAAGTGCCGGATGAGCGAGGCCGAGCGCCGGGCCATCCTTTCCGCAAACGCGCGGGCGGTGTACGGGCTCGCCTGACGCGCCGCCACCGAAGGGAAGACGGAATGCCGGGACCGCTCGCGGGCATCCGCGTGCTCGACCTCACCACCGTGCTGGTCGGGCCCTACTGCACCCAGCTTCTCGCCGAGATGGGCGCCGAGGTGACGAAGGTGGAGCCGCCCGAGGGCGACGTGGTCCGTCTGATCGGGCCGGAACGGCACCCCGGCATGGGCGGCATGTTCCTCACCATCAACCGCGGCAAGCGCAGCATCGCCCTCGACCTCAAGCGCCCGGAGGGGCGGGAGGTGCTGCTGCGCCTCGCCCGCGGCGCGGACGTGCTGGTGACCAACATCCGTCCGAAGGCGATGGCGCGGCTCGGCCTCGACTACGAGGCGGTGCGGCAGGCCAATCCGCGGATCGTCTATGCGGCCGTGCTCGGCTACGGCCAGGATGGCCCCTATGCCCCGAAGCCGGCCTATGACGACCTGATGCAGGGCGCGGCGCTGATCGCCGGCCTCTTCGCCCGCGCCACGGATGGCGAGCCGCGCTACGCGCCCCTGGCCATGGCGGACCGCATCACCGGCCTGATGATGGCCAACGCCATCAATGCCGCGCTGCTGTGGCGGGAGCGCCATGGCGAGGGGCAGCTCGTCGAGGTCCCGATGTTCGAGACGATGCTGACCTTCGTCCTCGGCGACCACCTGGGCGGCAAGGTGTACGACCCGCCGCTCGACGGCGGTGGGTACCAGCGCCACCTCTCGCCGGACCGGAAGCCGTACCGCACCAGGGACGGCTACATCTGCACCATGATCTACAACGACCGGCAGTGGCGGAATTTCTGCAAGGCCGTCGGCTGGCCGGACCTGGTCAGCGAGGATCCCCGCTTCGCGAGCCACGCCACCCGCACGCGGCACATCGACGAGATCCTGGCTTTGCTGTCCGACCTGTTCCTGACGCGCACCACGGCGGAGTGGATGGAGATCCTCGAACAGGCCGACCTGCCGGTGACGCCGGTGCACACGCTGGACAGCATCTTCGACGACCCGCATGTGCGGGCCACCGGCTTCTTCGAGACGGAGGAGCACCCGACCGAGGGCCGCCTCCGCCGCATGGCGGTACCGATGCGCTTCTCCGCCAGCACGCCAGGCGAGCGCCGCCCCGCGCCGCGCCTCGGCGAGCAGAGCGCCGAGATCCTGCGCGAGGCGGGCTATGCGGAGGCGGAGATCGCGGCGCTGCTCGCCGGCGGGGCGGTGCGCGGACCCGGCTGAGCGGGAACCCCGCGGTCGCCGGCCCGTAGTAGCTGCGAAACTTCCGGGACGGCAGGGGGCGGCAATGGCGCGGCGATGGCGATGGCTGGGCTGGGTGCTGGGCACCGCGCTGGCCTCCGTCGTGGCGACGCTGCTCGTCCTCAACATCCTGCCCGCGCGACGCGACCTGCAATACCTGCTGGACCACCGCCACGGCGCGGCGGAGGAGGCGTTCCGCCGCCAGATGAGCGGCGTGCTCTCCGCCGCGATCCTGGAAGGCAACCGGGTCGAGACCCTGGTGAACGGCGACCGCATCTTCCCCGCCATGCTGGGGGCGATCGGCGCCGCCTCGGACTCCATCAACTTCGAGACCTATGTCTACTGGTCCGGCGAGATCGCGGGGCGCTTCGCCGAGGCGCTGGCGGAGCGTGCCCGGGCCGGCGTCGCCGTGCGCGTGCTGCTCGACTGGCAGGGCAGCGTGCCGATGGACCGCGACCTGCTCGCGCTGATGCGCGAGGCCGGCGCCGATGTGCGGCGCTTCCGCCGCCCGCGCTGGTACACGCTCGACCGCATGAACAACCGCACCCACCGCAAGCTGCTGATCGTGGACGGGGCCGTGGGCTTCACCGGCGGCGTCGGCATCGCCGACAAGTGGCTGGGCGACGCGCGCCACGAGGGGGAGTGGCGGGAGAACCACTACCGCATCACCGGGCCGGTGGTGGCGCAGCTCCAGGCCGCCTTCATCGAGAACTGGCTGGAGGCGGTCGGGAGGTTGCCCGCCGAGGCCAGCCAGTTCCCGCCGCTCGGTCCGGTCGGGGACTCACCCGCGCATGTGATGAAGAGCGCGCCGCTCGGCGGCAGCACGGCGATGCACCTGATGTTCATGATGGCGATCGCCGCGGCGGAGCGCCACATCCGCATCGGCATGCCCTACTTCGTGCCGGACGATCTTTCCATCCGCCACCTCGTCGCGGCGCGGGCGCGCGGGGTGGAGGTGGACGTGATCGTGCCGGGGGAACACATGGACAAGGAGTTCGTCCGCCGCGCCTCGCGCCACTTCTGGGGGGCGATGCTGGAAGCCGGGGTGCGGATCCACGAATACCAGCCGACCATGTACCACCTGAAGCTGCTGGTCGTCGACGAGGCCTGGGCCTCGGTCGGCTCCGTCAATTTCGACGAGCGCTCCTTCCGCCTGAACGACGAGGCCAACCTGAACGTCTATGATCCTGCCTTCGTGCGGGAGCAGATCGCGCTGTTCGAGCAGGACCTCGCCAGGTCCCGGCGCATCACGCTGGAGGAGTGGCGCAACCGCGGCTGGCGCAAGAAAGTATCGGATTGGGTGCTGAGCTTCCTCAGGCCGCAGCTTTAGAGCAGATCGCAGAGGGCCGAATCGGCCGGGAGCGTGCCTCCGCTCCCCAGGCAACGGGCCGGAGGCACCGGCGGCCGCCTCACGCCAGGTTGCGCGCCACCAGATACAGGCCGAGCACCAGCAGGCACACCTGCACCACCCGCCGGAACGCCGCCTCCGACAGCGCCCCGCGCACCCGCCGCCCCACCGCCATGCCGAGGAAGGCGGGCGCCATCACCGCCACCGAGGCGAGGCCGAGCTCCGGCGGCAGCAGCCCCTGCCCGGCCATGCTCACCGCCAGCACCAGTGTCGCCACCACCGCCCCCAGCGCGAAGGCCTGCACGAACATGTCGGGGGAGAGGCGCAGCGCCGCCAGCCAGGGCGCGGCCGGCACCATGAAGCTGCCGGTCAGCCCCGCCACCGCGCCCGAGGCGCCGCCCATCACCGGCGACAGCCAGCGCTCCGCCCGCGGCGGCGGCATCGGCCAGCGCGGCCCGAGCAGCGCCAGCAGCGAGGAGGCGGCCAGCAGCAGGCCAAGGAACCCGGCGAGCAGCGCCGCATCGGCGCGCGCGAGCTGCCCCGCCGCGGCGAAGGTGCAGACCGCCGCCGCCAGCAAAAAGCCGCCGAAGCGCCGCAGCGTCGGG
Source organism: Crenalkalicoccus roseus (assembly GCF_004761865.1). GTDB lineage: Bacteria > Pseudomonadota > Alphaproteobacteria > Acetobacterales > Acetobacteraceae > Crenalkalicoccus > Crenalkalicoccus roseus. The sequence goes on from NZ_SJDM01000018.1 coordinate 47,832, forward strand.
CCGAGTGCGCCGCTGCCGAAGGCCTGCCAGATGTTGGTGGCGAGCGTCGGCAGCAGCACGAGGGGGATCGCCTCCGGCAGCGGCCGGGTCAGCGCCAGCAGGCCGAGGCTCACCGTCGGCAGGCCGAAGCCGGCGATGCCCTTGATCAGCCCCGCCAGGGTGAAGATGCCGAACACCAGCGCGGCGTCGAGGAGGTCGAGGCCCATGCGGCGCCCTCCTACCGCGCCGCGCGCGGCGATGGTGCGGCGCGGAACGAAACGGCGCGGCGCGGGGTCCAGGCGAGCAGGGCGGCGAGCGGCAGCAGCCAGGCGATGCGCGCCCCGTAGCGGTCGTGCGGTCCGCTCAGCGCGCCGGTGACGGCGGCGTTGGCGAGGAGGCCAGCCAGCACGCAGAGCGCCAGGCCGAGGCGCCGTCCATCCCCCGCCCGCGCCGCCCGCCAGGCGGCAAGCAGGGTGCCGAGCGCGCCGAGCAGCAGCGCCGGCCCATGCGGCGCGAGGAAGAGCGCCGCCGTCTGCGGCAGCGCTCCGCGCGCCTGCAGCGAGGCGGCGAAGCGCCGCCGCTCCGCCTCGGGGAAGCCGCGCGCGAGCTGCCCGCCCACCTGCACCGCCAGGTGGTCCGGCACCAGCGTATCCCCCACCCGCGCCATGGCGAGCTGGCGCAGCGTGTTCGCCGCCGCGGCGCGCAGCACGGCGAGCGGCTCGCGCCGCAGCGTCTCGGCGACGATGGCCCGCGCCTCCGGGGCGAGGCTGATCGGCCCACCGGGCCGCGCGTCATCCGCGCGCGGCGCCCAGACCGGGCCGTCGCCGTCCCAGAGGAAGGCGTCGGAATCCGTCGGCAGCCGTCCCGTCCAGCGGCAGAGGTGCCAGCCCGCCTCCGGGCAGCGCGCCTCGATGGTGCGCGCGGCTGGCCCGTCCGCCACCAGCCGCGCCAGGGCGAAGACCGCGCCATAGGGGGAGATGGCGAGGCGCCCGTGTACGGCGAGGTTGGTCGCCAGCAGCACGGCCACGCCGGCCAGCACGGGCACCGCCGCGGCCAGCGCCGGCCGCCAGGCGCGGCGCAGCGCCAGCACCACCGCCACCAGCGCCACCGCCACCGGCAGGTGGGAGAGATGCGCCGAGACCGAGAGCGCCGCCACCGCGCCGAGGCCGAGCCGCTCCCACCGCGAGAGGCGCTCCTCTGCGAAGCCGAGCAGGAACAGCGCCAGCACCAGGGCCGGCGCCAGCAGGTCCGGCATCAGCAGCGCCGCGAACCAGGGGGCGGCGGTGAGGGCGGCGAGCCCGGCGCAGAGCAGAAGATGGCGCCCCGGCTCCGCCTCTCCCCGGAGCGCCCGCTGCGCCAGCCACAGCAGCCAGGAGAGCAGCATCCCCTGCGCCAGCGCTGGCAGCCACAAGGTCAGGCGCCAGTGGAAGGCGTGCAGCACCGGGCCGTAGACATAGGGCTTGTCCCAGATCGGCCAGGCCATCAGGGTCTGCGCGAGGAAGGCGCCGGTGTCGCTGAACAGCAGCGGGTAGCCGTTCAGCGCTGCGGGCCAGAGCAGCAGCGCCGCCCCCCCGAGGAGCGCCAGCAGGCGGCGGATCATGGTGCGCGGGTCACGGCGCGGCGAAGAGTTCGAGCACGTTGCCCTCCGGGTCGGCGACGCGCAGGCGCCGCGGCGGCGTTCCGCCCGGCCCCGGCGCCTCCAGCACCGCGACGCGGGTCGTCATCATCCGCCGGTGCCAGCGGTCCAGCTCCTCCTCCGGCACGGGCAGGGCCAGCAGCACCCCACCGCCGCCCGAAGGGGCGGAGAGGGGAAACAGCGCGTCGCCCCGTGCCCGCAGCACCAGCTCCACCGCGCCGAGCAGGAAGCCATAGGGTCCCGCGGGCGGCAGGCCCAGGATGCGGCCGTAGAAGTCGTGCAGCCGGGGCGGGTCGTGGCAGGGCAGCTCCACCCGCGCAAGGGCGCCGGGGTTCACGCCGGGGCAGCCGGGCGGCTCTCCTCCCAGCGGGCGGCGGAGACCTCGTCCTCGGCCTTCGCCTCCACCCAGCGGGTCTCGCCGGAGGCGAATTCCTCCCGCTTCCAGAAGGGGGCCCTGGTCTTCAGCCAGTCGATCAGGAAGGCGCAGCTCTCAAGCGCGGCGGCACGGTGCGAGGAGGCGGTGAGCACGAGCACGATCGGCTCGCCCGGGCGCAGCCGGCCGTGGCGGTGGATCACGGTGCAGCCGGCGAGCGGCCAGCGGGCACAGGCCTCGGCGGCGATGCGGGCGATGGCGCGCTCCGTCATGCCGGGATAGTGCTCGAGCACCATCGCCTCCAGCCCGTCATCGGCGCGGCACACGCCGAGGAAGCTGGCGATGCCGCCGATGTCGGTGCGCCCGCCGAGCAGCGCCGCGGTCTCCGCGGCCGGGTCGAAGGGCGCCTCCTGCACCCGCACGCGCGGCGCGGTCATCCGCCGGTCACCGGGGGGAAGAAGGCGACCTCGTCGCCCGGGCCGACGTGCCGGTCCGGTGTGGCGAAGTCCTGGTTGACCGCGGCGCGGATGGCGCGCGCCTCGGCGAAAGCGGCGGCATGGCCGGGGCTGCGGCCGGCGAGCCAGCGCATCAGCCCGGCGACGTCCGTCACCTCCGGGGGCGGCGCCACCTCCTCCTCGGCCACGCCGACCTTCTGCCGCACCCAGGAGAAATAGAGCACCCGCATCCGTCCGGCCTCCTCAGCGCGCCGGCACCGCCGGCTCGGGCGGGCGGTCCGGCGGGAAGGCGACGGCGCGCTCGCCGTCGCGGTGGATCACGCCGGTGCGACCCTGCGGATCCACGTAGCTCTGCACCCGATCCGTGCCGCCGGTGGTCACCACGGGCCCGTTCGGGGTCATCAGCACCCGCCCGTCGGCCCGCGGCGGCGGCCGCTCCGGCAGCGGCGCGGGCGGCGGCAGCGGGGCGACCGCGCGCGGCGGCAGAGGCTGGTCCGGCGGCGGCGGGGGCAGGGAGGAGCTGCCGCGCACCTGGCCGGGCCGGCGAGGCGGGGGCGGCTCCAGGGGCGGCAGCGGGTCGCGCTGCGCCGGCCGGTAGTCCGGGATGCCGCGCAGCGCCGCGTCCGGGTTGGCGAGGGTGGCGCGCGGCGGCAGCTCGCCCGGCCAGACATCGCCCGGCTCGGGCAGCAGCGGCGCGAGCGCCACCGGCTCGCCGCGCAGCCGCGCGACGGTGGTGCTGGCGGAGAGGATCTCGGGCGGGCTTCCGCCCCAGGCAGGGCCGAAGACGCCGCCCGCCCGCAGGTGGTTGGCCGAGGTGGTGAACGGCCCCTCTCCCCCCTGACAGCCGCCGAGCAGCACCAGCAGGCCGAGCGCCGCCACGCCCCCCGCCATGCTCCGGCCACTCCGAGTCCGTTCCATCGCCTGCTCCCGCGAAGCTGCTTGGAAGATGCGCCGCCCGGTGGCGCGGCTCAAGGCCGCACCGCCGGGTGGGACCGGGTGCCGGGCTTGCCGGTGTCGTGCCCGGCATGCCGCAGCCCCGCCTGCAGGTAGTCCCAGCCGGTGATCAGGGTCAGCACCGCCGCGATCCAGAGCATCGCCTCGCCGATGAAGGATACGGGCAGGAAGGGGAGGCCGAGCGCCGCCGCCGCCGTGTCGCCGGCGAGCAGCGTGCCGAGCGCGCCCATCTGGAAGCCGGTCTTCCACTTGGCCAGCCGTGTCACCGGCAGGCTCACCTTCAGCCCGGCGAGATATTCGCGCAGGCCCGAGACCAGGATCTCGCGCAGCAGGATGACGATGGCGGGGTAGAGCGCGGCGGCGGAGAGGCGCTCCATCCCCGCCAGCAGCATCAGCGCCGCCCCGACCAGCAGCTTGTCCGCGATCGGGTCCAGCATGCGGCCGAAGCCGCTGACCATCTGGCGCTCGCGCGCGATCTTGCCGTCGAAGTAGTCGGTGATGGCGGCGGCGGAGAACACCGCGCAGGCCGCGACATCCGCCCAGGGATGGCGCAGCGCCACCAGCGCCACCAGCAGCGGGATGGCAGCGATGCGCGAGAGGGTGAGCAGGTTGGGCAGGTCGGTCGGCATTGTCTCGGGCGAAGGGGGTCCCTGGTTCGGACCCCCAACCTACAGCACTTCGGGGGATCATGCTTCCGCCCCTTGCTGAGGGGGTGGCTGATCCGCCGCCCGGGTGCCAGGGGAGGTTCCGGCCGGGAGGGCCCGGCGCCCGGCGTCACTCCTGCGAGGGGAGGGCGCCGGGGTGGAAATGCTCGTGGATGCGCCGGGCGAGGCCCCGGCCGATGCCGGGGCAGTTCTCCAGATCCTCGATCCCCGCCTGGCGCACGCCGCGGGCGGAGCCGAAATGGTGCAGCAGGCGCCGCTTGGTGGCGGCGCCGACGCCTGGGATGTCGTCCAGCTCCGAGCGCGTCAGCGTCTTCGACCGCCCGGCGCGGTGGGCGGAGACGGCGAAGCGGTGCGCCTCGTCGCGCAGCCGTTGCAGGTAGTAGAGCACCGGGTCGCGTGGCGGGAGCTGGAAGGGCTCGCGGCCGGCGCGGTGGAACCACTCCCGCCCCGCGTCGCGGTCCGGCCCCTTGGCGACGGCGACCAGCGGGATGTCATCGCAGCCGAGCTCGGCCAGCACCTCCCGCGCGGCGTTGAGCTGCCCGGCGCCGCCGTCGATCAGCACGAGGTCGGGCCAGGTGCCGCTCTCCCGCTCCGGATCCTCGCGCAGCGCGCGGCCGAAGCGGCGCTCGAACACCTCGCGCATCATGGCGAAATCGTCCCCGGGGGCGACCGGGCCGCGGATGGCGAATTTGCGGTAGGCCTGCCTGAGGAAGCCGGAGGGTCCGGCGGCGATCATCACCCCATAGGGGCTGGCGCCCTGGATGTGGCTGTTGTCATAGACCTCGATCCGCTCCGGGGGCGCGGGCAGGTCGAGGAGGCGGGCCACGCCCTGCAACAGCGCCTGCTGCGCCGTGCCCTCGGCGAGCTTCCGCTCCAGCGCCTCGCGCGCATTGGTCTCGGCGTGCTCCACCGCCGCCCGCTTGTCGCCGCGCTGCGGGCGGTGGATCTCCACCCTGCGCCCGGCCTTGAGGGAGAGCGCCTGCGCGATCAGCTCGCGCTGCGGCGGATCGTGGCTGACCAGGATGAGGGGCGGCGGCGGCAGGTCGTCGTAGAGCTGGGCGAGGAAGGCGCCGAGCACCTGCTCCGGCCCCTGCTCCTGGCGCGCATGGCTGAGGAAGAAGGGGCGGTTGCCGTTGTTGCGCCCGCCGCGGAAGAAGAACACCTGCACGCAGGACTGGCCGGCGGCCTGATGCAGCGCCACCACGTCGGCATCGCCGAGCCCCTCGATGTTGATGCGGTCGCGGCCCTGCACATGGGTCAGCCCCCTGATGCGGTCCCGCAGCGCCGCGGCGCGCTCGAATTCCAGCCGCTCCGCCGCCGCCTCCATCTCCCGCGCCAGGTCCTTCTGGATGGAGGGCGTCTCTCCGGAGAGGAACTGCTTCGCCTGGGCGACCAGCCCGGCATAGTCCTCCCGCGAGATGCGGCCGACGCAGGGGGCGGAGCAGCGCCTGATCTGGTAGAGCAGGCAGGGACGGTCGCGGCTGTCGAACACCGTGTCGCGGCAGGAGCGGAGCAGGAACACGCGCTGCAGCGCCGTCAGCGTCTGGTTCACCGCCCAGGCGGAGGCGAAGGGCCCCCAGTAGCTCGCACCCCTGCGCCGCTCCCCGCGATGCTTGGCGATCTGCGGGAAGGGGTGATCCTCCGTCAGCACCAGCCAGGGATAGGATTTGTCGTCGCGCAGGACGATGTTGTAGCGCGGGCGCAGGCGCTTGATCAGATTGGCCTCGAGCAGCAGCGCCTCGGCCTCGTTCGCGGTGGTGATGACCTCGAGGCTGCGCGTCTCGTGCACCATGCGGCGCAGCCGCTCGGGCAGGCGGGCGGGGCGGGTGTAGGTGGCGACGCGCCGCTTGAGCGCCCGGGCCTTGCCGACGTAGAGGGCATCTCCCTTGGCGTCGAGCATGCGGTAGACGCCGGGCGAGAGGGGGAGGGTCGCCAGCGCACGCTCGATCACGCGCGCGCCCTCCATGGCCGGGACGCCGGCGGCCTCGGTCTCGGCTTCGCTCATGACCAGGGAATTAGGGCCGATCGGGGGTGGCTGGAATCAGGCCGGCCCGGAAATCCGCGGCGGAAGGGACGTGGCCTATCCCCCGCGGAACGTTGCCGCCGGGAGGGCGGCGCCCTCCGGAAGCTTGGCCGGCTTTGCTGCAAACCCTGTGGACAAGTCTGTGGAAGGACTGCGCCGTGGAGGGGGAAAACCGCTGACGCTGGCGGGCATCCGCCGTCCCGCGCGCCCCGCGCTGCCCTTCATGGCTTTGATTAAGAAAGGATTTTTGCGTGCTTCGGACATTCGCCGGGGGAGGGTGCAGGAGATGCGTCACGTCCTCTCAAAATCGTGATGGCGGTGGACAAAGTAAACGACGAAACCATTTCAGCGCCGTGTCCGTTCGATGACGACCCCGACGCTCGTCGCATCCGGGAAGGCGTCCGGCTTCTCCACCGTCACCCGCACCCGCTGCACCCGCGGATCGGCCAGCTCGGCCTCCGCGATCCGTTCGGCCAGCGTCTCGACCAGCAGCGTGTGGCCCGCCGCCGCCACCGCCCGCGCCGTGCGCACCGTCCGCTCGTAATCCACGACGCGGCGCAGGTCGTCGCGGCCGATGCCGTGCGGCGCCGCCTCGTCCTCCACCGCCAGCTCCACGCTCAGGATCACCCGCTGCGGCCTGGCCTTCTCGTGCGGATGCACGCCGAGCCGCGCCTCGACCACGAGACCGCGCACGAAGACCAGCCGCAGCCGCCGCTCGGCATCCGGGGCGAGGCTCATTCGGCGAGCGGCTCCCCGCCGCGGGCGGGCGACCATTGCAGATGCTGGCCGCCGTCGAGCGCGATCATCTGCCCCGTCATGGAGGGAAGGGCGAGGATGGCGAGCGCGGCGCGCGCCACCTCCTCCGGCCCCGTGCCGCGCCGCAGCGGCACCGAGGCGCATTGCCGGGCGAACTGCTCCGCGCTCTGCCGCGCGCTCGGCAGCGCCGGGCCGGGGCCGATGCCGCAGACCCGGATGCGCGGCGCGAGCGCCAGCGCCAGGCTCCGCGTCAGCGCCCAGAGCCCCGCCTTGGCGACGGTGTAGGAGACGAAATGCGGCGTCAGCGACCAGACCCGCTGGTCGAGCATGTTGATCACCACCCCCTCCGCCGCCTCGGGCAGGTGCCGGGCGAAGGCCTGGGTCAGCACGAAGGGGGCGCGCAGGTTCGGCTCGATATGCCGGTCCCAGCTTTCCCGCGTGGCGTCGTGCCATTCGTCGCGCTCGAAGCGCGAGGCATTGTTCACCAGCACCCCGAGCGGCCCGAGCGCCGCCGTCGCCGCCGGCAGCAGCGCCGCCGTCTCGGACTCCCGCCCGAGATCGGCGCGCAGGGGAACGGCGCGCCGCCCGAGGGCGCGGATGGCCTGCGCCGTCTCCTCGGCCTCCGCCGCGCTGTCGCCGTAATGCACGGCGAGATCGAACCCGGCCTCCGCCAGCGCCAGGGCGATGGCGCGGCCGAGCCGCTTCGCCCCCCCGGTGACGAGGGCGGCGCGGGGGATGGAGGCGGGGATCGGCGGCTCCGGCATGCGGGCGGTCTAGACGCCGCCGCCGCCGCCGTCCACCGGGCTGGCACCCCCGCCGGCCGGGTCGCGCTCCGCCAGGCGAATCCGGCCCGCCGGCGGAAGCAAGGTTGCCTGCGGGGGAGGATGCAACCTATGGTGGCTCTGCCTCCGCTGGCCTTCGCCCGGATGCGGGATTCGCGCGCGGTATTTCAGGGTGGACATGAGCCTCACACATCGCCTCGACATCGTCACCACCGCCCAGCTCCGCGACCTCAGGGACCGCGTGGCGGCCGAGGGGCTGATGCGGGCGCGCTGCATGGTCGTGCCGGTGGACGCGCAGACGGCGCTCTGCCGGGTCCTCGGCCGCTACAAGATGTATGTGGACCTGCGGGACACCGGCTTCGTCCCGCACCTGATGTTCGAGGGCTACTGGGAATACTGGCTGACCGACTTCATGTGGCGGAACGTGAGGCCGGGCCAGGTGGCGCTCGACCTCGGCGCCAACCACGGATACTACACCATCCTGCTGGCCGACCTGGTGGGGGCGGAGGGCGCGGTGCACGCCTTCGAGCCGAATCCGCGCCTGGCCGAGCTCCTGCGGCTGAACGTCTCGGTGAACGGCTTCTGGCACGTGGCGCGGGTGCATGCCGCCGCGGTGGCGGACCGGGCGGGCGTGCTGCCCTTCCTGGTGCCGCTGCGCGATCCCAAGAACGCCTGCCTGGTCGAGCCGGGCCAGGCTGCGCGGGAGCTCGACCCGGCGCTCTTCGCGCGGCACGAGGTTCCGGCTCTCACCCTCGACGAGGCCGTCCCGGGCCGCGCGGATTTCGTGAAGATCGACGTCGAGGGCGCTGAGGAGGCGGTGTGGCGCGGGATGCAGCGGCTCATCGCCCGCAGTCCCGGCATCGGCATCCTGATGGAGTTCAACCCGCACCGCTGTCGCGATCCGCGCGCCATCCTGGCCGAAATGGCGGCCCGTTTCCCGCTGCGCGAGGTGGGCTTCGACGGCCTCGCCGTGCCCTGCGACCCGGCGCAGGTGCTGGAACGGCGGGAGGACACGATCCTCTACCTCTCCGAAGACGATCCCGCCTGAGGCCGGCGCCCATGCTCTACCTGCTGCACATCCCCAAGACCGGGGGGCAGACCCTGGCGACGCGCCTGGCCAGCGCCTTCGCGCCGGGCCGCACCAGCATCATGCAGGCCGACATCCACAGCGCGGAAGAACTGGCGGAGCTCGCGGCCTCCTTCGACTTCTTCGAGGGGCACCCGGCGGGCTCCGTCCTCGCCAAGCGCCCGGCCGGGCTCAAGGTGATCTCGGCGGTGCGCGACCCGGTGGAGCAGGTGATCTCGCATTACCGCCACATCCTGCGCGCGCCGGCCCTGCCCCTGCACAAGGCAGCACAGGCGCTTTCCCCCACCGCCTTCATGGACAGATTCTCCCATGTGATGTTCAACTTCCAGTCCCGCTGCCTGATCCGAGCCTTCCACGGCGCCTCGCCGCAGGAGCGGATCCGTGGCGAGGAGCTGTGGCTGCTCCGCCACCTTGAGACGGTGGCAGAGCAGGTGGACCGGCTGCTGCCGACCGAGCGGATCGACGAGTTCTGCCTGCTCTGGAGCCTGGAGACGGGGCGGGCGCTGCGTGGCGCCGACATTCGGATCAACGAGGGCAGGAGCGACGAGGTGGACATGGCGGCGCTGCGTGCCTGGCTGCGCGCCCGGCCCGAGCGCTTCGCCGTGGACAGCCTGCTGTGGCAGCTCGCGCAGCGGCGCTACGCCGAATGGCGCGAGCGCCTGCTCGGCGCCGACCGGACGAGCGGCGAGCCTGCGCCCGCCACCCTCGCCTGGTCGGAGGGCGAGGCCGCGATCTGGCTGACGCGGGATTGGCACCCGCCGGCCCGGCGCGCCGATGGCGTGGTGGAGTGGTGGGCGGGGCCGGGATTCGCCCCCGAGATCCGCCTCCGCCCCGCTGGCCGGCGCCTGCTGCGCTTCGAGGCGCTGACCTTCCTCGGCGTGCGCTGGGACCGCATCCGCCTGCTGCGCCGGCCCGACCTCGCGGCGCTGCGCATCGCCGGCAAGCCGGACCCGGCGGCCAAGGTGGTCCGCTTCGAGGCCGAGCTTCCCGCCGACGCCAAGGGGGTGGAGCTTTGCCTGTTCTCGCCCGAGGACACGCAGGTGCTGCCGCCCGTGCCGCTCGCCTTCCAGGTTCCGCGCCGCGGCTTCGCCACGCAGAATTGGGGGCTGGCATGACGGCGCGGCCTCAGCGCCCCCGGCGCCCGCCGCGGCGCCTGCCCGGCTCGTAACCCCCGCCCCCCGGGCCGAGCGGCTTCGGCGCCCACTCCTTCCGCGCCGCGCGCGGCGTGCTGTCGCGCAGGCTGCGCCCGGCGGGGTTCGGCTGCAGCGCCGCGGGCGCGAGGCCGAGATCGAGCGCCTCCAGCCGCTTGATCTCGTCTCGCAGCCGCGCCGCCTCCTCGAACTCCAGGTCGGCGGCGGCGGCGCGCATGCGCTTCTCGAGCTCGGCGATGGTGGCGCGCAGGTCCTTGCCGACGAACTCGGCGGCGTCGCCCGCGCCCTCCACCGCCTCCACCGTGACGTAATCCTGCTCGTACACGCTCTGCAGCACGTCGGCGATGTCGCGGCGGATGCTCTGCGGCGTGATGCCGTGCGCCTCGTTCCAGGCGAGCTGCTTGGCGCGGCGCCGCTCCGTCTCCTCCAGCGCGCGGCGCAGGCTGTCGGTCATGGTGTCGGCGTAGAGGATCACCCGCCCCTCGGCGTTGCGCGCGGCGCGGCCGATGGTCTGGATCAGCGAGGTGGTGGAGCGCAGGAACCCCTCCTTGTCCGCGTCCAGGATCGCCACCAGCACGCATTCGGGGATGTCGAGCCCCTCGCGCAGCAGGTTGATGCCGACGAGGACGTCGAACACGCCCTTGCGCAGGTCGCGGATGATCTCGATGCGCTCCAGCGTCTCCACGTCCGAGTGCAGGTAGCGCACGCGGATGCCGGCCTCGGTCATGTATTCGGTAAGGTCCTCGGCCATGCGCTTGGTCAGCGTCGTCACCAGCACGCGGCCGCCGCGCCGCACCGCCTCGCGGCACTCGGCCAGCAGGTCGTCCACCTGGCCCTCCACGGGGCGCACCTCGGTCACCGGGTCCACCAGCCCGGTCGGGCGGATCACCTGCTCGACGAAGACGCCGCCCGTGCGCTCCATCTCCCACGGTCCGGGGGTGGCGGAGACAAAGATCGTCTGCGGGCGGTAGGCGTCCCATTCCTCGAACTTCAGCGGCCGGTTGTCCACGCAGGAAGGCAGGCGGAAGCCGAACTCGGCGAGGACGGATTTGCGGTTGAAGTCGCCGCGGAACATGCCGCCGATCTGCGGCACGGTGACGTGGCTCTCGTCCACGATCAGCAGCGCGTTCTCCGGCAGGTACTCAAACAGGGTGGGCGGCGGCTCGCCGGGGTTGCGGCCGGTCAGGTAGCGCGAGTAGTTCTCGATGCCTTTGCAGCTTCCCGTCGTCTCCAGCATCTCGATGTCGAAGACGGTGCGCTGCTCCAGCCGCTGCGCCTCCAGCAGCTTGCCCTCGGCCTCCAGCTCCGCCAGGCGCCGCTTCAGCTCCTCCTTGATGCCGCGGATCGCCTGCTGCAGCGTCGGGCGCGGCGTGACGTAGTGGCTGTTGGCGTAGATCGCCACGCGCTCCATCTCCGCCGTCGTCTCGCCGGTGAGCGGATCGAACTCGCGGATGCCGTCCACCTCGTCCCCGAACAGGGAGATGCGCCAGGCGCGGTCTTCGAGATGGCTGGGCCAGATGTCCACCGTCTCGCCGCGGATGCGGAAGGTGCCGCGCGCGAAGAAGCTGTCGTTGCGGCGGTACTGCTGCTCGACCAGGCCGCGCACCAGCGCGTCGCGCTCGATCCGCCCGCCGCGCTCGAGCTTCACCACCATGCGCGAGTAGGTCTCGACCGAGCCGATGCCGTAGATGCAGGAGACCGAGGCGACGATCACCACGTCGTTGCGCTCGAGCAGCGCCTGCGTCGCGGAGTGGCGCATGCGGTCGATCTGCTCGTTGATCTGCGCGTCCTTCTCGATGTAGGTGTCGGTGCGCGGGACGTAGGCCTCCGGCTGGTAGTAGTCGTAGTAGGAGACGAAATACTCCACCGCGTTCTCCGGAAAGAAGGACTTCATCTCCCCGTAGAGCTGCGCCGCCAGCGTCTTGTTCGGGGCCAGGATTAGGGTCGGCCGCTGCACCGCCTCGATCACCTTGGCCATGGTGAAGGTCTTACCCGAGCCGGTGACGCCGAGCAGCACCTGGTCGCGCTCCCCACCGCGCAGCCCCTCGGCCAGATCGCGGATCGCGGCCGGCTGGTCGCCGCTCGGCGCGAAGGGCGAGACGACGGAGAGGCGCCGCGTCGGGGGCGGGGCCTCGCGCTTCTGCGGGAAGAACAGGACGGGGGCGGGGGCGAGCAGGTTCATCGCAGCCGCCTATGTGGGGCCGCCCGGTGCCGGCGTCGAGCGGCCCCGGCGCGGGGTCAGACCGGCGCCACGGCGGTGACGTTCATCGGCGCCGGCACCCAGGCGAAGCCCTCGCCCTCCCGCACCACATGGCCGAGGCCCGGCCAGGGGAAGTGGTAGGAGAGCACCGCGTGCCGGTCGGCGGCCAGCCGGTCCAGCATGCGCATCCGCGTCTGCGCCGACTGCTTGGGATCGGTGTCGTAGGCGAACTCCCAGGCCGGGCGGCGCAGCAGCAGGATGTGGTGATGGGCGAGGTCCCCGGTGTTCACCATCACCCGCCCACCGGAGGAGATGGCATAGACCATGTGGCCCACGGTGTGGCCCGGCGTGGCGATGGCGGTGACGCCGGGCGCCACCTCCTGCCCGTCGCGCGCCATCACCAGGCGGTCGCGATAGGCGCCGAGGTTCTTCTTGGCGCCGTCGATGAAGGGGCCCATGAAGTCCGGGCCGCGCTTGTTGGCGTCGTCGGTCCAGAAGTTCAGGTCGGCCTCGCTGATCGCCACCTGGGCGTTGGGGAAGACGCGGTTGCCCTGCGCGTCCACGAGCCCCCAGCAATGGTCGCAATGGGCGTGGGTCAGCGCCACCAGGTCCACCTGTTCGGGCTGGTAGCCGGCGGCGCGCAGGTTCGCCACCAGCCGCCCGGTCTGCGGGCCGAACATCCGGCTCGCCGGGCCCATGCTCTCGCCCATGCCGGTGTCGAACAGGATGAGCTGGCGGCCGGTGTTCACCACCAGCGCATTCTGCTCGAGGTTGGCGGCATCCGGCGGCAGGAAGGCGCCGCGCATCAGGCTGGCGATCTCCTCGGGCGGGGCGGTGGGGAAGGCGGGCTCCGGCCGGCCGAGGGGCAGCAGCCCGTCCGAGATCGCCGTGGCCTCGAACTCGCCGACGCGGAAGCGATGCCAGGCGGGCGGCAGGTCGTCCCGCATCGGGGCGGCGGCCCGCGCCGCGCCGCCCGGCAGCAGCGGCAGGGCGGCCGCGGCAGCGCCCGCGCGCAGCAGCATCCGACGATCGAGCTTCATGGCAGTCTCCTCCATCCCGGCCGCCTGGCGCGGCCGGGGCGGAGGCTAGCAGCGTCGGGCGGCAGCGGGCATGACAAGATGCTCACGCCGCCCGCGCAACGTCACCGCCGGCGGCTCAGCAGGCTGATCACGGCAATGGTGGCGAGGGTGGCGATCCCGAGCGCGAGCAGCGGCCGCGCCCGCGCCGATTCGCGCAGGTAGTCGGCGGCGTGGATCGCCCGCTCCCGTCCCTCCTCGGCGTAGTCGCGCGCCGTGTCGCCGATCCGGTGGGCATAGCGCCGGCCGCGCGGGGCGATGTCCCGCTCCACCAGGTCCTCGAGCTGCGACCACAGGCGGCGCAGCTCGCGCCGCGTGTCGCGGCCGGTGCGGCGCAGCCGCCGCGAGGCGGCGTGCCCGTAGTCCTCGGCCGTGTCGTGCAGATCTTCCACATGCCGGCGCAGCGTCGCCAGGAACCCATCCGCCATGGCACCGTCTCCCTCGCTGGTGTCGCCGCCTCAACGACCGGCGGGGCCGGCGGTTCTCGCCGCCCCGCCCTGGCCGCTCAGCGCTGGGCGGCGGCGGTGAAGGCGAAATTGGCGTAGCTCGCCTCGGCGATGCGGAACCACTGGAACTGGTCGTCCCGGAACGGCCGGTAGCTTTCCCAGACCTTGCGGAAGCGGGCGCTGCGGGAGGCGTGCTCCTCCAGCAGCTCGTGCCCGACGCGCCAGGCGGCCTGCATCACCTCCCGCGGCCAGGCGCGGAGCTGCGCGCCCGCCCCGACCAGGCGGCGCAGCGCCTGCGGGTTGGCCGCGTCGTAGCGGGCGACCATCTCGATCTCGACCTCGGCGCAGGCCACCTGCAGCGCGGCGCGGTACGCATCGGGCAGCGCGTCCCAGGCGCGCCGGTTGACCAGCAGGTGCCCGCGCGCGCAGGGCTCCCAGAAGCCCGGCGCGTAGTAGTAGCGGGCGACGCGGTGGAAGCCGAGCTTCTCGTCGTCATAGGGGCCGACCCACTCGGCGGCGTCGATCACCCCGCGCTCCAGTGCCGGATAGACGTCCGAGCCGGCGATCAGGGCGGGGGAGGCGCCGAGGCGCTGGAAGATCTGCCCGCCCATGCCGGCGATGCGGAATTTCAGGCCCCCGACATCGGCCAGGCTGCGGATCTCGCCGCGGAACCAGCCGCCCATCTGCGCGCCGGTGTCGCCGCAGGGCAGGCCGACGCAGTTGAACTCGGCGAGGATCTCGGCGCAGAGCTCGTTGCCGCCGCCGCGCCGCATCCAGGCGGTCTGCTGGCGGAAATTGCCGCCGAAGGGGATGGAGGTGAAGAAGGTCAGCGCCGGCTCCTTGCCGATGTACCAGTAGAGCGGCGTCTGCCCGCACTCGATGGTGCCGTTCTGCACCGCGTCCAGCACCTGCAGCGCCGGCACGATCTCCCCGGCTGGGAAGGCGCGGATCTGGAAGCGGCCCTCGGTCAGCTCGGCCGCCCGCCGCGCCACGTGCTCGGCGCCGAAGAACAGGATGTCGAGGGGGCGGGGGAAGCTGCTCGCCAGGCGCCAGCGCACCTCCGGGCTCTGGGTCTGCGCGATGGCCGGCGCGGCCAGGGCCACGGGCGCGGCGGCGGCCGCCCCCATCAGCTGCCTTCGGTGCATGGGTTTCCTCACCCCTGTGGTTGGTTGGCGCCAGGATGCGCAAGGCGGCGGGGGCGGGCAACCGGTCCCGCGCCCTTCCCGGGGCGGGCCCGGCTGCGCCACACTTGCGCCATGGCAGGGAGGATACCCGCATGCCCGACATCCCGGCGAAGCCCGTGCTGCTGACCGGCGCCTCGGGCGCCCTCGGCCGCGTGCTGGCGCGCGAGCTCGCCGCCGCGGGCTGGACGCTGCGGCTGACCGACATCGCCCCCTTCCCCGATCCGCTGCCGCCGCGCGCCCGCTTCGTCCGCGCCGACCTCGAGGACGGGGTGGCCATCCTCCGCCAGGCCGAGGGATGCGGGGCCATCCTGCATTTCGGGGGCACGAGCGTGGAGCAGCCCTTCGAGGCGGTGGCCGGCCCCAACCTGCGCGGCCTCTACCATATCTATGAGGCGGCGCGGCGCGAGCGGGCCAGGGTGGTGTTCGCCAGCAGCAACCACGCCATCGGCTTCCATGAGCGGCCCGGCGAGGGCGAGGCGCGGCTCGACGCCGACTGCGCCTTCCGCCCCGACGGCTATTACGGCCTGTCCAAGGCCTATGGCGAGCTGATGGGCCGGCTCTACTGGGACAAGCACGGGGTGGAGAACGTGAACCTCCGCATCGGCTCCTGCTTCCCCCGGCCGAGCAACGCGCGGATGCTGGCCACCTGGCTCTCCTACGCCGACCTGGTGCGGCTCTGCGCCGCGGCGGTGATGGCGCCGCGCACCGGGCATTGCGTGATCTGGGCCTGCTCGGCCAACCCCGCGAGCTTCTGGGGGCGCGACCACCGCGAGCGCATCGGCTGGCAGCCCCGGGATTCCGCCGAGCCCTTCCGCGCCGAGCTCGCGGGCGCGGTCTCCGGCGATCCGGTGGAGGAGCGCTACCAGGGCGGCAGCTACTGCGCCATGGAGTACTCGCGCGACCGTCCCTCGCCGCGCGACCCCTTCGCGCCCGACTGAGCGCGGGCTCCGGCCGCCAAAATGCGGTCATGCTGTTCGGCCATTGCTCGTCGCCGATCCCGCGGGGGAAGGAGGGCGCGCCTTGGACCTGCCCGTCGCCGAACAGCACATGGTCGAACTCGCCGCCGGCGACTGGGCGGCGCGCCTGCTGCCCGCGCAGGGCGGCGCCTGCGCGCGCCTCGCCTGGCGGGGGCATGAGCTGCTGGCGCCGCTGCCCGAGGGCGCGGACCCGAACCTCGCCTTCTGCGGCGCCTTCGTCATGGCGCCCTGGGCCAACCGGCTGGATGAGGGAAGGGTGCCGGTCGCCGGCGCGATGCACCGCGTGCCGGTCAATCGCCCGGAGGATGGCACGGCGATCCATGGCCTCGCGCGCGACCGGCCGTGGCGGGTCGCGCACCTCGCGGCCGGGGAGGCGGAGCTCGTGCAGGCGCTCGACGGCCCGGCCTGCGCGCCGCCGCTGCCCTGGCGCTACCTGGCGCGCCTGTCGCTGCGGCTGGAACCGGAGGCTGCGACGCTCGACCTCAGCCTCACCAACACCGACGCCGCGCCCTTCGCCTTCGGCCTCGGCTGGCACCCCTTCTTCCTGCGCCCGCCCGGAACGCGGCTCCGCTTCCGCGCCGGGGCGCTGCTCGCGCGCGATGCGCGCCACCTGCCGGTCGCCGCGCAGGACAGCGGCGGCGTGGACGGCGACGAGAGCGCCTATGAGGGGCTGGACACGCATTTCGCGGGCTGGGACGGCACGGCGGAGATCCTGCGCCCCGAGCTGCGCCTGGTGATGGCGGCGGAGGGCGCCTGGGCGCGCAACCTCCAGGTCTTCGCGCCGGCGGGCGGCAACGTGCTCTGCGTCGAACCGGTGAGCCACGTGCCGGACGCGCCGAACCGGCCCGCGCTCGCCGCCCTCGGCGCGATGACGCTGCTCGCGCCCCGTGCGCGACTCGCGGCGCGGCTGGTGATCCGCGCGGAGCGTCCCTGAACGGGGCGCACGACCGCGCGCGACGGAACGCGGGATGTTGAAGGCGCGCGGGAACGCGCGAGGCGTGCTGACGTTGCAGGCCGGAAGCGCAACGCAGTAGGAAGCGCGATGCGCGCCGCTGCGGAGCGCGCTGGCCCCATGCGGCACCGCCGCACCGCATGCGGATGCGCGGCGCCGCAGAGGAGGGAGGGAAGGAGATGAGCGACAGCGATTTTCGCGACGATGAGGGGGCGGAGGAGCGGGCGTTCCGCCAGCTCGTGAACATGTCCGCCGAGGAACTCCGCAGCTGGCTCGACAGCCCGTCGAGCTGGTCCGTCGGCTGGACGCCGGATGGCGAGGAGGAGGCGGTCGGGCACCGCTCCGGCCGGCGGATCCTCGAACTCCTGGAGGCCGGCGAGATGCAGCCGCGATCCGAGGAGGAACGCGACTTCATGCGCCGGGCCGTCGGCTTCATCCGTCGGCACCTCGCACAGCGACCGGAAGGCGACATCGTGGACACGCGGTGGCGCTATGCCCTGATGAACTGGGGACATGATCCCCTCAAGGAGGAGAGCGCAGCCACCATGCAGGAAGAAGAGACGCAAGGCATGCAGGAACAGCCCGAGGCCGGGGAGGCCGAGCAGGCCAGGAAGCCGGCGCGGAAGGGTCGCGGCACCGCCACCCGGTCCTCCCGCGGCGCCGGCACGGCCAGGCGCGGCGGCGCCAGCCGCACCGCCGCCGCGGCGGCGCAGGAGGAGGGCGCGACCACCCGGCGCGGGCGCGGCACCGCCAGCCGCAGCGGCACCAAGCGCGCCACCTCCGCCGCCACCAAGCGCAGCAGCAG
>NZ_SJDM01000019.1 GCF_004761865.1 Crenalkalicoccus roseus
CGCGCGCAGCCCCTCCGCCGCGCGCAGCCAGGCCCGCGCTCCGGCCAAGGCCGCCACCGCGCCGGCGCGCCGCACCGCCTCGCGGTGACGCGCCGGCCCGGACACCCCGGGCCGCGTCACGCCATGCCGCCGCGGGCCGAGACGGGCCAGAGGCACTCCACGCGCCCGCCGCGCACCCCAACATACCAATCGTAGCGGTCCACCGTCGGGTCGCAGTGGCCCGGCACCAGCCGCAGCCGCTCCCCGAGCGCCGGTGCCGCGCCGTCCTCCACCAGGATCTTGCCGTGCTCGTCCGAGGCGCTGGCGTAGCGCAGGCCGGGGCGTTGCCAGACCAGCGGCAGGCCCGAATCCACCGCCACTGCCTTGTGTCCCGCATCCACCACGACGACGCCCGGCACCGCGCGGCTCATCACGGTGGCGAGCACGAACAGGCTCTGGCGGAAGGGCGGCGGCTCCTCGTTGCGGGCGTAGTCGGCGTCCATGAAGGCGTAGGAGCCGGCCTGGATCTCGGTATAGACGCCGCTCGCCGCCTCCAGCGCGAAGGTGCCGGTGCCGGCGCCGCCGACGATCGGGCAGTCGAGCCCGCGCTGGCGAAGCTGCTCCACCGTCCGGCGCGCCATGTCGGAGGCGGCGGCGATGGCCGACCGGCGCTCCTCCGGGCTGCGGCGGTGCTGGGCGCTGCCGTGATAGGCCTGCAGCCCGCCGAAGACCAGGTGCCGGCTGGCGGCGATCCGCTCGGCCAGCGCGACGGCGGGCGGCCCGGGCTCCACCCCGCAGCGGCCTGCCCCGACGTCGATCTCCACCAGCACGGGAAGGCGGATGCCGGCCGCCTCGGCGGCCGCCTCGCAGGCGGCGACATGCGCCGCGTCATCGGCGCAGACCGCCACCCGGGCAATGCGGGCGAGCGCGGCGAGGCGCGCCAGCTTGCGCGCGCCCACCACCTCGTTGCTCACCAGGATGTCGGGGATGCCGCCCCAGGCCAGCGCCTCGGCCTCCGCCACCTTCTGCACGCACTGCCCGATGGCGCCGCGCGCCATCTGCAGCCGTGCGATCACCGCCGATTTGTGCGTCTTGGCGTGCGCCCGCAGCTTCGCCCCGGTCGGCGCCAGCCGCGCCGCCATGGCGTCGAGGTTGTGCTCAAAGGCGTCGAGATCGAGCAGAAGGGCGGGGGTGTCCACCTCCTCCTCGCGCATTCCGGGTTCGGCGGGGGGTGGCTGCAGCATGGGCGCTCCTCGGAGGGCTGGGGAAAAGGTCAGGCGGATCGCGGGCGGCGCCCGGGCGTGGACCCCACCCGCTCCCCGCCGGGCGGCGCCCAGGGGCGGGCCGGATCGGCCCGCCAGGCGGCGCCGATCCAGGCCCGGGCGCGGCACGGGCCACGCGGCGTCTCCACCCGCACCGGCACCAGCCGGTAGGACGGGCCCTCATAGGCGGCGAGGCGGGCCAGCGCCGCCGGCCCGGCGCGCAGCACCGCCCCGTCCGTCGCGCCGCCCGGTGCGGGCAGCAGGGTGGGGTAGGGCGTGCCGCGCAGCGCCACCCGCCGCCAGCCCGGCAGGCGGGCCGGCCGCAGCCGCCGCGCCAGCCCGGCCTCACCGGATTGGGCGGCCAGCACCCGCGGGTCGAGCAGCGTGCCGTAGAGGAAGAGCAGCATCATCCCGGGCGGAGGCCCACCTCCTCCACCAACTGGCGGATGCGTGCCGCCTGCGCCCGCACCATCGCGCCGAATTCCTCGCTCGAGGAGCCGACCGGCTCCGCCCCCACCTCCTCGACCCGCGCGCGCAGGTCCGGATGGCGCGCCGCGGCGGCGATCTCGCGCTGCAGCCGCGCCAGGATCTCCGGCGGCGTGCGGGCGGGGGCGAAAAAGCCGTTCCAGCCCTCCAGCTCGATGGCGGGGAAGCCCTGCTCGCGCACCGTCGCGATCTCGGGCAGGGCCGGGGAGCGGCGGGCGGAGAGCAGCGCCAGCCCCCGCAGATTGCCGCCCCTGACATGGCCAAGCGAGGTGGAAAGCTGGTCGCCGCCGAACTGCACCCGGCCCGCCATCAGCTCCTGCACCATCGGTGCGGCGCCACGGTAGGGCACGTGCTCCATCTCGATGCGGGCCTCGCGCTTCAGCACCTCGCCGAGCAGGTTCATGATGCTGCCATAGCCCGTGGAGCCGTAGAACACCGGCTGGCGGCCGGAGCGCACCCACTCCGTGAACTCGCGCAGGTTCGCCGCCGGCACCGCCGGGTTGGCGAGCAGGATGAAGGGCACGTTGGCGCCAAGCGAGACCGGGGCGAAGTCCCGCTCGATCTCGTGCGGGGCCCGCCCGGCCAGCGCCAGGGTCGCGGTGGTGGTCGGGAAGGTGATGTTGTGGAACAGCAGGGTATGGCCGTCGGGCGGCGCCTTCGCCACCACGTCGGCTCCGATCGAGCCGCCGGCGCCGCCGCGGTTCTCCACCAGCACGGTCTGGCCCAGCGTCTCGGTCATGCGCTGGGCGAAGAGGCGGGCCAGCATGTCCGTGGTGCCGCCGGCGGGGAAGGGCACGACGATGCGGATGGGCTGGCGGGGCCACTCCCCGCCCTGGGCCATCGCCCTTCCGGCGAGCGCGGGCGTGGTGAGGGCGAGCGCGGCGAGGCCGCGGCGGGTGATTCGGGCCATTCTCGGTCTCCTCCCGCGGCGCGGACCGTCTTCCCGCGCCGCCACCGGCAGAGCTTGGGAAGCCCCCGGGCCGGGCGTCAATCCGCACCCGGCTTCCCCGCCCATGCCAGCGGCCGCATGCACCGACCCGCATGGCCGTGGCGCCGCCACCGCTCCGGCGCTCCCGCCTTCGCGGATCGGGCGCCGGTCGCGATCGGCCGCGCCGGGATCCCGGCAGCCGCGCGCGGATGCGTCCGGCGAGGTCGCCGGCCGTGCCATGCCGGCAGCCCGTGGCTCACGCCGCGCACCGGCCCGGATGCGCCAGGCATCCGGGCCGTTGGCGTCAGTCCTCGAGCTGCACGCCGCTGTCGCGCACCACCGCGGCCCATTCCTCGCGCTCGCGCCGGATGCGCTCGGCGAAGGCGGCGGGACTCGGCGAGGTGACGGCGCCGTAGTCGAGCTTCTCCAGCGCCTCCCTCATCTCCGGCGTGGCGGCGGCGCGGGTGAGGGCGTCGTAGAGACCCCGCACGATCGGCGCCGGCGTGCCGGCGGGCAGGGCGACGCCGAACCACTCCTCCTTGGTCAGACTCCCGAGGCCGAGCTCGGCGAAGGTGGGGAAGTCCGGATAGCGCGGGTTCCGCCGCTCCGAGGAGACGGCGAGGATGCGCAGGCCCTGGCCGAGATGCGGCGTGATGTCCCCGAGAACGCCCATGAAGGCCTGGATCCGCCCGCCGATCAGGTCCTGCACCGCCGGCGCGGCGCCGCGGTAGCTCACATGGGTCATCCGCGCCCCGATGGCGCGGGCCAGGATCACCCCCATGAAGTGCGGCGCCGCGCCGGCGGCGGGCGAGGCGTAGGGGATGTCCTGCTGCGCCCTGGCCCAGGCGACGAAGCCCTGGAAGTCGCGCGCCGGGTGGTTCGCCGGCACCGCCAGGGCGAAGGGGAAGGTGGCGACGGTCGTCACCGGCGCGAAATCGGTCAGCGCGTCGTAGCGCACCTGGCGGGGGAAGACGTGCGGCTGCAGGGTGAACATGGAGGCCGGGGTCTGCAGCCAGGTCTCGCCGTCCGGCGGCGCGGCCTTCACCGCCTCCACCGCGATGCGCCCGGCGGCGCCGGTGCGGTTCTCGACCAGCACCTGCGGCGCGTAGACCCCGCGCAGCCGCTCGGCGTAGAGCCGCGCCACCACGTCGGAGGAGCCGCCGGCCGGGAAGCCCACGATGGTGCGCCCCGGGCGCTGGATGACCAGCGCGGCGGCGGGCCGGGCGAGGCCGGCGGCGAGCGCCCCGGCGCCGAGGCCGAAGGCGGTGCGGCGGGTGATTCGGACCATCGGGATCGTCTCCTGCCCCCTTGTGACGTTGCGGAGGCAGATGGGGGTGAGGGCGGCCCGGCGTCAACCGGGCCGGCCCGCGGGATCAGTGCCCGGCATTGGCCCCCGTGAAGTCCGGGGCGGCGAGGCCGCTCGCCTCGAGCTGGCGGGCGAGGTGCGCCTTCAGGCGCTCCAGCCCCGCCTCGCTCTTCGCCTCAGCGCGCGCCACCAGCACCGCCTGGGTGTTGGAGGCGCGGAGCAGCCACCACCCGTCCTCGGTCAGCACCCGCACGCCGTCCACGTCCTGCACCTTCGCGCCCTCGGCGGCGAGGCGCTGCTTCACCTCGGCCACCACCTGGAATTTCCGCTCCTCCGGGCAGTCGAAGCGGAGTTCGGGCGTGTTGATCACCCGCGGCAGCGCGGCGCGCGCGGCGGAGAGCGGGCGGTCCATGCGCGCGACGATGCCGAGCAGGCGCACGGCGGAATAGGGCGCGTCGTCGAAGCCGTACCACTTGTCGGCGAAGAAGATGTGGCCCGACATCTCGCCGGCGAGCGGGCTGCCGGTCTCGGCCATCTTCGCCTTGATCAGCGAGTGGCCGGTCTTCCACATCAGCGGCTGGCCGCCCGCCCTGGCGATCTCGTCGAACAGCACCTGGCTCGCCTTCACGTCGGCGATGATGGTGGCGCCGGGGCGCGCCTTCAGCACGTCGCGCGCCAGGATGACCATGAGCTGGTCGCCGAACAGGATGTGGCCCTCGTCGTCCACCACGCCGATGCGGTCGCCGTCGCCGTCGAAGGCGATGCCGAGATCGGCCTTCTCCCGCGCCACCTCCGCGATGAGCTGCTCGAGGTTCTTGGCCACGGTGGGGTCGGGGTGGTGGTTCGGGAAGGTGCCGTCCACCGTGCCGTTGATGACGAAGTGCTCGCCGGGCAGGCGGGAGGCCAGCAGCCTGGTGATGTTGGCCGCCGAGCCGTTGCCGGGGTCCCACACCACGCGCAGCTTCCGCTCCCCGCCGTCGTAGTCGCGCAGCACCCGTGCCGCGTAGTCCTCGGCGATGTCGAGGTGGCGGTCGGAGCCGGCGGCCGAGGCCGGCACCACGTCGCCCTCGGCGGCCATGCGGCCGATCTCCTGGATGTCCTTCCCGAAGAACGGCTTCTTCCCGAGCATCATCTTGAAGCCGTTGTAGTCCGGCGGGTTGTGGCTGCCGGTGACCATCACCGCCCCGTCGGTCTCCTGCGCGTAGGCGGCGAAATACAGCATCGGCGTGGCGCAGAGGCCGATGCGCAGCACCTCCAGCCCGCAGGCGCGCAGCCCCGCGACGAGCTGCGGCTCGAGATCGGGGGAGGAGAGGCGGCCGTCATGGCCCACCGCCGCCCGCTTCCCGCCCTGCCGCGCGACGATGGAGCCGAAGCAGCGGCCGATGGCGAAGGCATCCTCGGGCTTCAGTGTCTGCCCGACGATGCCCCGTATGTCGTATTCCCGCAGCACGGTCGGGTGGAAGCTGTGGCGGAAGGCGGTCATGGGATCGTCCTTCTCAGGGGCGCTATGGACGGCCGATGGAGAGGTAGCGGAACCCCGCCGCGCGCATCGCCTCCGGGTCGTAGACGTTGCGCAGGTCGAGCAGCACGTCGCCGCGCATCGCCGCCTTCAGCCGCTCGGGCGAGAGGGCGCGGAACTCGTTCCATTCGGTCAGCAGCACCAGGGCGTCCGCTCCCGCCGCGGCGTCGAGGGCGTTGGTGGCGTAGTGCACCGAGGAGGGCAGCAGCGGCTTCGCATGCGCCATGCCGGCCGGGTCGAAGGCGCGCAGCGCAGCGCCGGCCTCCGCGAGGCGCGGCACGATGGCGAGGGAGGGCGCCTCGCGCATGTCGTCGGTCTCGGGCTTGAAGGTGAGGCCGAGCACGGCCACGGTCTTCCCCGCGACCGAACCGCCGCAGGCGGCGATCACGCGCTCGGCCATCTGCGCCTTGCGCGCCTCGTTCACCGCGATGGTGGTCTCCACCAGCCGCATCGGCGCGCCGGCGTCCTGCGCCGTGCGCGCCAGCGCCAGCGTGTCCTTGGGGAAGCAGGAGCCGCCGTATCCGGGGCCGGCGTGGAGGAATTTCCGCCCGATCCGGCCGTCGAGCCCCATGCCGCGCGCCACGTCGTGCACGTTGGCGCCCACCTTCTCGCACAGGTCGGCGACCTCGTTGATGAAGGTGATCTTGGTGGCGAGGAAGGCGTTGGCGGCGTACTTGATGAGCTCCGCCGTCTCGATGCCGGTGGCGACGATCGGCGTCTCGATCAGGTAGAGCGGGCGGTAGAGCCGGCGCAGCACGGCGAGGGCGCGCTCCCCCGCCTCGCCCGGCTCGACGCCGATCACCACCCGGTCGGGGCGCATGAAGTCGCCGATGGCGCTGCCCTCGCGGAGGAACTCCGGGTTGGAGGCGACGTCGATGGCGATGTCCGGCCGGGCGGTGCGCACGATCTCGCGCACCTGGGCGCCGGTGCCGACCGGCACGGTGGACTTCGTCACCAGCACCAGCGGCCCGGTCGCGGCGCGCGCCACCTGCTCGGCCGCGGCGAAGACGTAGGAGAGGTCGGCATGGCCGTCGCCGCGGCGCGACGGCGTGCCGACGGCGAGGAACACCGCCTCGGCGCCCGCCACCGCCTCGGCGAGGTCGGTGGTGAAGGTCAGGCGCCTCTCGCGGACATTGTCCGCCACCAGCCGCTCCAGCCCCGGCTCGTAGATCGGGATCCGCCCCTCGCGCAGCGCCGCAACCTTTGTCGCGTCGGTGTCCACCACGCACACCTCGACGCCGAATTCGGCGAAGCAGGCGCCGGAGACGAGGCCGACATAGCCGGCCCCAACCATGGCGATCCGCATTCCGGTCCCCCTTCCCCGAGCGGGCTCAGGCGTAGCGTTTCAGGAATTCCCGCACCGCGGGCGCCATGTCCGGCCGCTTCAGCGCGAAGGCGATCTGCGCCTCGAGGAAGCCGGCCTTGTCGCCGCAATCGAAGCGCCGCCCCTCGTAGCGCAGCCCGTGGAAGGGCTGGCTGCCGATCAGCTTCGCCATGCCGTCGGTGAGCTGCACCTCGCCCCCCGCGCCGCGCTCCATGCGCGCGAGGTGGCCGATCACCTCCGGCATCAGCACGTAGCGGCCGATGATGGTGAGGTTGGAGGGCGCCTTCTCCGGCGCCGGCTTCTCCACCAGCCCCTGCACCGAGATCAGGCGCCCCTTGTCCTCGGCGATGTCGAGCACGCCGTAGCGGTTCACCCGCTCCCGCGGCACCTCCTCGACCGCCACCACGTTGCCCCCCGTCTCGCGGTAGGCGCGGGCGAGCTGCTCGGTGCAGGGCGTGTCGCACATCATCAGGTCGTCGGGCAGCAGGATGGCGAAGGGGTCGTCGCCGATGAAGGCACGGGCGCACCAGATGGCGTGGCCGAGCCCCATCGGCACCTGCTGGCGGACGGTGACGATGCTGCCGGGCTCCACCGCCTGGGCGCGCAGCTCGGCCAGCTCCTTCGCCTTGCCGCGCTCCTCCAGCGTGCGCTCGAGCTCGTAGGCGACGTCGAAATGCTCGACCAGCGCGGTCTTGCCGCGGCCGGTGACGAAGCAGAACTGCTCGATGCCGGCCGCGCGCGCCTCCTCGACCGCGTACTGGATCAGCGGCTTGTCCACGACCGGCAGCATCTCCTTCGCCATAGCCTTGGTGGCGGGAAGGAAGCGGGTGCCGAGGCCGGCGACGGGCAGAACGGCCTTCTTCAGCGGCTTGAGCGCGGGCAAGGGAACCCTCCTGAACAGGGCCTGGCAGCCGAGTCGGCCGTCGGCCGGGCCGGTCGGCCGGGAATGCCATGCGCCCCCGCAGGGAGCAAGCTGGGCCGCATTCTCTTGAACATGTTCAGACCCTGGCGAAGCAACGCGCGGCGCGCGCCCGGGTGGCGCCGCCAGGCTCAGCCGAGCAGCACGTCCCGCGCCTCGTTGATCCGCGCCGCCAGCCAGTCGCTGCCGCCACTGTCCGGATGCGCGCTGCGCATCAGCCGCCGGTGCGCGGCGCGGATCTCCTCCGGCGTCGCGCCCTCGCGCAGCCCGAGCACGGCCAGCGCCTCCTCCCGCGTCATCCGCCCCCCGGCAGGGCGCCGGCCGGCGGCGCGGTCGCCGCCGCCGGAGAAGGCCTCCGCCTCCCGCCAGTCCGGCGCCACGCGGTCGAGCCACGCCTCGAGCAGGGGCACGCTCTCCGGGTCATCGGCGCGGCAGCCGGCGAGCAGGGAGAGCAGCTCCTCCAGATCGAGCTCCGCAAGCTCCCGCCCTGCGAAGCGGCCGCGGCGCACCCGCCCGCTCATGCGCCCCGTGGCGTGGTCCAGGCGCATCAGCAGGGTGGCGGTCTCGACCGCCGTCTCGCCGCCGCCGGACGCGCCGGGCTGGCGGCCGAATTGCCGCGCGGCATGCCAGGACTGCACCAGCCGCCACAGCAGGGGGCCGAACAGCAGCAGGGTCCAGAGCGCCTGCGCACCGCGCCCGGTGGCGAGCGTCACCACCAGCAGGCTCGCCCCGAGGAGGCCGGCGGTCCAGGCCGCGGCCTTCTTCACCGTCTCCACCCTGGCCGTGGCGAACAGGCTGCCGAGCCACAGCACGAGCAGCAGGGCGGCGGCGCCGAGGGCGATCCAGACCATGGCGGCTACCGCGACGGCCCCGGAAGCTGCCCGGCAATCCGCCGCGCGGCGGTGCCCGGCAGCCGCTCCAGCGCGCTCCGCCCCCCGGCGGCATAGACGGCGACGGCGCGCAGCAGCTCCCGCA
This sequence comes from Crenalkalicoccus roseus, assembly GCF_004761865.1. Lineage (GTDB taxonomy): Bacteria > Pseudomonadota > Alphaproteobacteria > Acetobacterales > Acetobacteraceae > Crenalkalicoccus > Crenalkalicoccus roseus. The sequence goes on from NZ_SJDM01000019.1 coordinate 8,699, forward strand.
GCGCCTCGGGGGCGGCGCTGTCGAAGGGCGCGTAGGCCCCGCCTGAGAGCTTGGCCACCTGCCGGAAGACGTTGCCGGCGACCGGGTCCATGCCCTCGTGGAACAGGAAGGCCGGGGTGCCGTGCAGGCCGAGCTGCCCCGCCAGGTGGCAGATCGGGTCGGGCGGCTCCTCCACCGCGTCGCCGACGAAGACGAGCGCGTTCACCCGCTCGCGCCTGGTCTCGGCCAGCACGTGTTCGAGCAGGCGCCGGATCTGGGTCTGCCCGCCGAGGCACTGCACCCCGCTCATGCGCCGCGCCAGCTCCTCGGCGTCGGCGAGGAAGGGGGTGGCGGCGAATTCCATGAAGCCGCGATAGTAGGCGAGCTGGATCTCCAGCCCCCCGAGGTCGCGGGTGGCCAGGAACATCTCCCCCTGGAGCTGGCAGGCGCGGTCCCAGCTCGGCTGGCGGGAGGCGGTGGCGTCGATGGCGAAGATCAGGCGGCCCCGGCGGCCGCTGGCCGGCCGCACCTGCGGCAGGCTCGCCATCTTGCTGAGGAACGCCGCGACGGCGGCGCTGGCCGGCTTGTCGGGCAGGCTGCTCATGCCGGAGAGATGGTCCGCATCCGGCCTTCCCGCCAGACCGGCGCCGCCGCGCGGGAGGCGGGGCGGCGCGGTCCGGTGTAGGATGGGCGCGGCCGGAACGGGCGGAGGCGGCGATGCGGTGGAGGGCATATCTGGCGCTGGCGGGGCTGCTCGCCTGCGGCGCGGCGCTGGCGCAGGAGAGGCCGGCGCCCGCCGCGCCCCCGCCCGCCCCCGCCGCCCCGGCCGGGGAGCCAGAGGCGGTCCGCGCCCTGCGCGCCCTGCTCGGGCCCGGCACGCGGCTCACCTACGCCGCGGCGGAGGTGATCGAGCCGGTGCGCGGCACGCTGCGGCTGCGCGAGGTGGCGCTCATCCAGCCGGAGGGCCGGGCGACGGCGGCCGAGCTGCTGCTGGACGGGCTGCGCGCCGAGGCGGTGGAGGAGGCCACCGCGCGGGGCGTGGTCCTGCACGGGCCGGAGGGGGAGGTGCGCATGGACACCCTGCGCCTCGCGGGCTTCTCGTTGCGGCGCCCCGCCGGCGGGGAGGCGCCGCGTCCGGACATGATCCGCGCCGACGCCTTGCGCGTCGAGGGGTTGACCGTGCCGGGCGAGACGCCGGTCGCCCTCGCGACGCTGGTTGTGGAGGATTACGGCGCCGGGCGGCCCGGCCGGGCGAGGCTCGAGGGGCTCGAGATCCGGCCCGCGGAAGGCGGGGGGCTGGACCGCGTCTCGCTCGAGCGCCTGGAAGTGCGCGGCCTCGACCTCGCCGGGACCCTGACGGCGCTGGCCGGGCAGGAGGTTCCGCCGCCCCCGCCCGGCCCCTACAGCCTGGAGGCGGAGGGGCTGTCGCTGGGGCAGGGGGGGCGGCCGGTCGGCGCGCTCGGCACGCTGCGCCTGGGCGGGGAGGTCACGGCGGACGGCACGGAGAGCGGCCGGCTGGCCCTGCGCGACATCCGGGTGGAACCCTTCCCGGGCCTCGACGAGTGGCTCCGGCGCTTCGGCTACGCCGCCCTGCTGGCGGACCTCACCGCCGAGACGCGCTACGAGCGGGGCACCGGGCGGCTCGAGATCGGTGCCCTCTCCCTGGCGGCGCGGGAGGTCGGCGCCCTCTCCCTCTCGCTCGACCTGGAAGGCGCCACCGCCGAGGCGCTGGAGGCGCAGGATCTGGACGCGATGCGCCTGCGCGCCCTCGCCCTGCGCTACGCGGACCATTCCCTCTATGGCCGCTTCGTGCGCGAGCAGGCGCGGCAGACGCGCCAAGCGGAGCCGCAGGTGCGCCGCCAGCTCGCCGCCCAGGCGGCGGCCGCGCTGGCGGCGGAGGGGGAAGGCGCCGCGCTCGCCCCGGTGCGCGAGGCCATCCTGCGCTTCCTGCACGGCGAGGCGCGGGAGGTGGAGTTCGTCCTCCGCCCGCCGCGGCCCCTGCCCCTGTCGGAGCTGCCGACGGCCGCGGCGGCGGGACCGGCGGAGCTGCAGCGCCTTCTCGGCCTCGGCGCCACGGCGCGATAGGGCGGATCGCAGAGGGCCGGGGGCGGCCCCTTCCGCCCGGTCCGCGGCGGCAGGATCGCCGGGGCGGCGCCCCCGTCGCGCGACCAGGGGCGAAAGTGCGATGCGCGACGGCAGAGCATGCCGCAGGCGGGCCGTGGAGGGGCGGGCTTGACTCCGCCCTGTTTCGCCGGCTGGTTCCATGGCCGAACGGGGCGCGGAAGGCGCCGACGGGTTCGCGGCCGGAGCCGCCCCGGCGGCAGGCCGCCCCCCGGAAGCGGACGCACAGGGAGGACCGCCATGCTCACCCGCCGCCATCTTGGCGCCGCCGCCGCCGCGGCGCTCGCCGCCCCCGCCATCGCCCGCGGCCAGGCCGCCTGGCCTGGCGAGCGGCCGATCGAGGTCATCGTGCCCTTCCCACCGGGCGGCGGGGTGGATGTGATGGCGCGGCTCACCCTCCCCTTCCTGCAGCGCCATCTGGGCGCCGGCCAGTTCGTGGTGATCAACCGCCCAGGCGCGGGCGGCCAGCTCGGCTTCGAGGCGACCTTCAACGCCGCGCCGGACGGGCAGACCCTGGGCGCCGTCGCGGTGCCGGCGATCAACACCTTCCCGCTGGAACGCCCGGTGCGCTACCGGCCGATGGAGTTCACCTTCCTCGCCAATGTGGTGGACGATCCGAACACCATCTACGTCCCGGCCGCCTCGCCGCTGCGCAACCTGGCCGATCTCGTGGCGGCGGCGAAGGCGCGGCCGGGACAGATGCATTACGGCACCACCGGCGTTGGTTCGGACGACCACATCCTCATGCTGGCGCTCGAAGGCATGGCGGGGCTGGAGCCGATGACGCATGTGCCCTTCGTCGGCTCCGCGCCGCTGCTGGCGCAGGTGCTGGGCGGGCACATCGAGCTCGGCGTCGGCAACGTGGCCGAGATCCTGGGGCCGATGCGTGACGGGCGGGTGCGCGCGCTCGGCCAGGCGGCGGAACAGCGCTGGGAGGCGGCGCCGGACGTGCCCACCTTCCGCGAGCAGGGCTTCGACATCGTCGCCGGTTCCGCGCGCGGCATCGTCGGCCCGCCCCGCCTGCCGGATCCGATCCGGGAGCGGCTGGAGCGCGCCTTCGCCGCCACCTTCGCCGATCCGGAGTTCCGGCGCGAGGCGGAGCGCGCCGCCCTGCCGCTGCGGCCGCTGGTGGGGGAGGAGTACCGCCGCATGGTCGAGCAGACGAACACGGCGGTGCAGGCGCTCTGGCAGCAGCGGCCCTGGAGCCGCTAGGGCAGATCCCGTTCAGGCGGCCTCGCCTGAACGGGCGGAGAGGCTCGCGCACGCAACGGGCTGGAGCCTTTACAGTGGGCCAGGGCGAACGGGCCATGCCTTAACGCTGCGTGGCGGCCCAGGCCTCGGCGATCCGCGAGAGCCGGTCCTCCGCCGGCGCGCGGCGCGCGGAGACCTCGCCCCAGCGCCTCACCGGGCCGGAATCGATATGGACGAAGCCGCGCGCGGGATAGACCCCGACCCCGCCGCGACCGAGCGCCAGCGCCGCCGCGCCGAACGCCGCCAGGCGGGCCGAGGGAATCAGCAGGTCGAGCGCCGCGGCGCGCAGATGCTGGCTGTCGGCCGCGCCCTCCACCAGCGCGTTGGTGCCGGGCGTGCGGTAGCCGGAGAGCACGGCGAACTCCCGGATGCGCTCCCGCTCGCCCAGCTCCCACAGGATTTCGATCGCGCGCGGATCGAAGGGGCGGACGGCGCCCGTCCGGCTGTCGGCCAGGACGGCGGAGAGTTCGCGCATCGCCCCGGCATCGGGAACGACGCCATTATGCCACGTGCCGGAGAAGGTGGCGCCCGTGGCGGCATGGCGCAGCGCCAGGCGCCGCGGCGCGATCGCGTGCCACCTGCCCTGCTGACCAGAGGCGGCGAGGGACGGCGCGGCGCCAGCGAGAGCTGCGAGCGCCGCGAGACAACAGGCCGTTCTGCGGTGCATGGCGCCCGGCGTAGACCGGCGGCGTCCGCGCCGGAAACCCGGCCTCGCGCAATAGCTACCGCGCCGGCGTTCAGGCGGCCGTGAGGCTCGCGCTCAGCCGGCCGCTTCCGCTTCCGCCACCTGTCTTGCCGCCGCCACGAAACCGTCCGGATTGAGCGAGATGGAATCGATCCCGCACCGTACCAGGAAGGCGGCGAAGTCCGGGTGGTTCGAGGGCGCCTCGCCGCAGATCCCCACCCTCGTCCCGCAGGCATGGGCGCGGCGGATGACCTCTGCGATCATGCGCTTCACCGCCTCGTCGCGCTCGTCGAACAGGCCGCGCAGCTCGGCGCTGTCGCGGTCCACGCCGAGCACGAGCTGGGTCAGGTCGTTGGAGCCGATGGAGAAGCCGTCGAAGCGGGCAGCGAATTCCTCGGCCAGCACGACGTTGGAGGGGATCTCGCACATCACGTAGACCTTGAGGCCGTCCCGGCCCCGCTCCAGCCCGTGCTCCTTCATCACCGCCAGCACCCGGTCGGCCTCGGCCGGGGTGCGGCAGAAGGGGATCATGACGACGATGTTGCCGAGGCCGATCTCCTCCCGCGCCTTGCGCACCGCGCGGCATTCCAGCGCGAAGCCCTCGCGGTAGCGCTCGGAGTAGTAGCGGGAGGCGCCGCGCAGCCCGAGCATCGGGTTCTCCTCCTCGGGCTCGAAGGGCGCGCCACCGATGAGGTGGGCGTATTCGTTGCTCTTGAAGTCCGACATCCGCAGGATGACGGGGTGCGGGTGGAAGGGCGCGGCGATGCGCGCCACGCCGCGCGCCAGCGTGTCCACGAAGTAGCTGGGCTTGTCGGGGAAGCCGCGGGTCAGCGCCTCGATCTGCCGCCGTGCCTCGGGGTCCGTCACCTGGTCGAAACGCACCAGCGCCATCGGGTGCGCCTTGATCACCGAGCCGACGATGAACTCCATCCGCGCCAGGCCGATGCCCTTGGCCGGCAGACGCCACCAGCGCAGCGCCGCGGCGGGGCTGGCGATGTTCAGCATCATCGCCGTGCGCGTCGCCGGGATGGTGGAGAGGTCGAGCTCGGTCGCGGCGAAGTCGAGCCTGCCGTCATAGACCCGCCCCTCCTCGCCCTCGGCGCAGGAGAGCGTCACCTCCTGCCCGTCGCGCAGCGTGGCGGTGGCGCGCTGCGTGCCGACCACGGCGGGCAGGCCGAGCTCGCGGCTGACGATGGCGGCGTGGCTGGTGGCGCCGCCATGGTCGGTGACGATGCCGGCCGCCTTCTTCATCAGCGGCACCCAGTCGGGATCCGTGGCGTCGGCCACCAGGATGGCGCCTTCCGGGAAGTCCGCCGCCGCCTCGGGGCTGTGCACGACCCGCACCGGCCCGGCGGCGATGGCGTCCCCCACCGCGGCGCCGGTCAGGAGCGGCGCGCGCGGCCGGCCCCTGAGCCGCCAGGTGCGCAGCAGCCCGCCCGAGCGGGCGCCGTGCACGGTCTCCGGCCGCGCCTGGACGATGAACAGCTCGTCCGTGGCGCCGTCCTTCGCCCATTCCATGTCCATCGGCCGGCCGTAATGCCGCTCGATCGCCACCGCCCAACGGGCGAGGGCGAGGATCTCGGCGTCCGAGAGCACCAGCGCGTCGCGCTCGCGCCGCGTGGTCTCGACCAGGGCGGTGCGAGCGCTGCCGCCGGTGGCATAGACCATCTTCCGCGCCTTGGCGCCGCGCGCCTTGTCCAGGATCGGCACCTTGGCGGGATCGTCGAGCGGCGGCTTGAACACCAGGTAGCGGTCGGGGTCCACGAGGCCCTGCACCACCGTCTCGCCCAGGCCCCAGGCGGCGCTGATGACGACCACGCCCGGGAAGCCGCTCTCGGTGTCGATCGAGAACATAACGCCCGAGCCGCCGAGATCGGCCCGCACCATCGCCTGCACGCCGACCGAGAGCGCCACCTGCAGGTGGTCGAAGCCGTGCATCTCGCGGTAGGAGATGGCGCGGTCGGTGAAGAGCGAGGCGAAGCAGGCGCGGCACGCTTCCAGCAGCGCGCGCTCCCCGCGGACGTTCAGGAAAGTCTCCTGCTGGCCGGCGAAGCTCGCCGTCGGCAAATCCTCGGCGGTGGCGCTGCTGCGCACGGCGACGGCGGTCTCCGCCTCGCCGCGGCGGTCGCACAGGGCGCGGTAGGCGGCGCGGATCTCCGCGGCCAGCGGGGGTTGGATCTCGCCGTCGAGGAACAGGCGGCGGATGGCCGCGCCCGTCTCCTGCAACGTGGCGCGGCCCTGGCGCATCGCCTCCAGCCGCGCGCGCATCGCATCGCCGATACCATTGGCGGCGACGTAGTCGCGGAAGGCCTCGGCCGTGGTGGCGAAGCCGGGGGGCACGCGCACCCCGGCGGCGGAGAGGGCACGGATCATCTCTCCGAGCGAGGCGTTCTTGCCGCCGACCCGCGCCACATCGTCAAGGCCGACCTCCTCGAACCAGACCAGGAACCTGCTCATGGCGTGATCGCCACCTTGAGCACGCCGTCGCGCTGGTGCGCGAAGAAGTCGTAGGCCTCCTCGATGCGGTCGAGCGGGAAGCGGTGCGTCACCATCGGCTTCAGGTCCACCCGGCCGGATTCGATCACCGCCATCAGCCGCCGCATCCGCTCCTTTCCGCCCGGGCAGAGGGTGGTGAGGATGCGGTGGTCGCCGAGCCCGGCCGCGAAGGCGTCGAGCGGGATGCGCAGGTCGGAGGAATAGACGCCGAGCGAGGAGAGCGTCCCGCCCGGGCGCAGCACGCGCAGCGCCGCCTCGAAGGTCTGCTGCGTGCCGAGCGCCTCGATGGCGACGTCCACGCCGCGCCCGCCGGTGAGGCGGCGGACCTCCTCCACCGCATCGACCTTGGAGACGTCCACCACGTGGTCGGCGCCGAGGCGCCGCGCCATCTCCAGCCGTCCCGGCACGCGGTCCATGGCGATGATCGTCGTCGCGCCCATCAGCCGCGCCCCGGCGGTGGCGCAGAGGCCGATCGGCCCCTGGGCGAACACCGCCACGCTGTCGCCGATGCGGATGCCGCCCGATTCGGCGCCGCCGAAGCCGGTGGACATGATGTCGGGGCACATCAGCACCTGCTCGTCCGAGAGCCCGTCCGGCACCGGTGCCAGGTTCGCCATGGCGTCGGGCACCAGCACGTACTCGGCCTGGCAGCCATCGATGGTGTTGCCGAATTTCCAACCGCCGATCGGCTTCCAGCCATGCGCGGTGCCGGCGCCGTCCTGGGCGCAGAAGCCGCAGAGGCAGGCATTGCTGTGCCCGCTCGGCGTAATGGCGCCGGCGATGACACGCTGGCCCTCGCGATAGCCCTTCACCGCCGAGCCGAGCCGCTCGATCACCCCCACCGGCTCGTGGCCGATGGTGAGGCCCTCCGCCACGGGGTACTCGCCCTTCAGGATATGCACGTCGGTGCCGCAGATGGTGGTGGTGGTCACGCGCAGCAGCGCATCGAGCGGCCCCACCTCCGGCACCGTCTTCTCGCGTAGCTCAATCCGGCCCGGCCGCACGAAGCAGGCCGCCTTCATCGTCCTCGGCATCACAGCCTCCTCCCGGCTTGCCTGCCTAGTTGGGGGCGGGGGCACCCCGCCGCCATGATCTGGCGCAATCGCTACCGTCTCCGCGCCGCACCGTTCCGCCTGGCGCTGGCGCGGAACGTGGCGGGCGGTATGGTGGCGGCGCGATGCGGAGGACCCCGTTGGCGGATATCGGACTCGAGCCCGGCGACCCGCTGCCGCTCGGCCCCCGGCTGACGGGGGAGGGCTGCAACATCGCCGTCTTCAGCCGCCACGCCGCGCGGCTTTCCGTGATCGTGTTCGATCCCTCCGGCGCGCCGGCGGGCGTCCTGCCGCTCGACCCGGCGCGGCACCGCACCGGCGACATCTGGCATGCGCATGTCACCGGCGTCTCGGCCGGCTGGTCCTATGCGCTGCGGGCGGAGGGCCCCTGGGCGCCGGAGAGGGGTCACCGCTTCGACCCGCACCTGCCGCTGCTCGACCCCTACGCGCCGGCGCTGGCGGGGCGCCCGCGCCCCGGCGAGGCGCGCTGCCTGCTCGCCGACCGCCGCTTCGACTGGGGCGACGACCGCCCGCCTGCCCATTCCTGGCGCGACACCGTGATCTACGAGGCGCATGTGAAGGGGCTGACCGCGCACCCCTCCTCGGGCGCGCGGCATGCCGGGCGCTTCCTTGGCGTGATCGAGACCATCCCCTACCTGCTCTCGCTCGGCGTCACCGCGCTCGAACTGATGCCGGTGCAGGAGGCGCCCGAGGAGGCGGGCGGCGGGCGGGCGGATCCGGCCACCGGCGCGCCGCTGCGGAACTACTGGGGCTACGATCCCGTGGCGCTGTTCGCGCCCCGCGCCGCCTATGCCGGCGAAGCGCCAGGCGCGGCGCTGCGCGAGTTCAAGGCGATGGTGCGCGAACTGCACCGCGCCGGCATCGAGGTGATCCTCGACGTGGTGTTCAACCACACCGCGGAGGGCGGGGAAGGGGGGCCGACCTTCTCCTTCCGCGGCCTCGACAACGCCATCTACTACATGTTGACGCCGCAGGGCGGTTATGCCGACTACACCGGCTGCGGCAACACGCTGAACTGCAATCATCCAGTGGTACGGTCGCTGATCATGGACTGCCTGCGCCACTGGGTGACGGAGATGCGCGTGGACGGCTTCCGCTTCGATCTCGCCGCGGTGCTCGGCCGTGGCCCGGACGGCACGCTGCTGCCCAACCCGCCGCTGCTGGAGCAGATCGCCGAGGATCCGGTGCTGCGCGGCACGAAGCTGATCGTCGAGGCGTGGGACGCGGCCGGCGCCTTCCGCCTCGGCAGCTTTCCGGGGGAGCGCTGGGCGGAGTGGAACGCGCATTTCCGCGACGATGTCCGCCGCTTCTGGCGCGGCGATGCCGGGCTGACCGGCGCCTTCGCCACGCGCCTCGCCGGCAGCTCCGATCTCTACGCCCGCGGCCCGGCCGGGGGACCGCTGCGCAGCATCAACTTCGTCACCTGCCATGACGGGCCGACGCTGAACGACTTGGTGAGCTATGCGCGCCCGCACAACGAGGCCAACGGGCCCGAACCGCCTCCCCTGGTCCCGAGCTGGGGGGAGAACAACGGTACCGAGGGGCCGAGCGAGGATCCCGCCATAGAGGCGATGCGGGCGCGCCAGGTGCGCAACATGCTGGCCACCCTGTTCCTGTCACGCGGCGTGCCGATGCTGCTCGGCGGCGACGAGTTCCGGCGCACGCAGCGCGGCAACACCAACGCCTGGTGCCAGGACAACGAGATCTCCTGGCACGACTGGCGCCTGGTCTCGCGCCACGCCGGCCTGGTGCGCTTCGTCCGCCGGCTGATCGCCTTCCGCCGCGCCCATCCGGTGCTCTCGGCCGAGCGTTTCTACGACGCGGCGGAGATCGCCTGGTTCGGTCCGGACGGCGCGGAACCCGACTGGCACGGCGCGGAGAACCGCCTCGGCTGCATGATCCGCGAGGAGGGCGCGGTGCCGGGTGCGCTCTGCCTGCTGTTCAACGCCTCGCGCCACGCCCCGGCGCGCTTCCTGCCGCCGCCCCCGCCCGCCGGAGCCTGGCGCATCGCCTTCGACACTGCGGCGGCGGCGCCGGACGACGCCGCCGACCCCGGCGGCGAACGGCCGGCGGAGGCGGCCCCGGTGCTGGTGCCCCGCTCCACGCTCGTACTCGTCTCGCGCTGAGGAGGCCGCTCGCTTGCCATCGCCGCTCGACAGCCTGGTGCGCCACACCCGTGTCGCCTACCTTTCGATGGAGATCGCCTTCGATCCGAAGGTGCCGACCTATGCCGGCGGCCTCGGCGTGCTGGCGGGAGACACCGCACGGTCCTGCGCCGACCTCGAACTGCCGGTGGTGTTCGTCACCCTTGCCAGCCGCGAGGGCTATCTGCGCCAGGAGATCAGCCCCGAGGGCGAGCAGGTGGATCATCCCGACCCCTGGGATCCGGCTTCGCGCACCACGCCTCTCGGCGCGATGGTGGCGGTGCGCCTCGAGGGACGGACGGTGTGGATCCGCCCCTGGCTCTACCTCCACGCCTGCCCGCTCGGAAGCTGCGTGCCGGTGATCCTGCTCGACACGCGGCTTGAGGACAACGACCCGGCCGATCGCGGCATCACCGACCGGCTCTATGGCGGCGACGAGGCGCTACGGCTGAAGCAGGAGGCGGTGCTCGGCATCGGCGGCGAGCGGATGCTGCGTGCCCTCGGCTTCGAGATCGAGACCTGGCACCTGAACGAGGGCCATGCGGCGCTCCTGCCGCTGGCGCTGCTGCGGCGGCGGCGCCTGCCGCCCGACCGGCTCGGCGGCGGACCGCTGCACTACGACATCGAGGAGGTGCGGGAACGCTGCATCTTCACCACCCACACGCCGGTGGAGGCCGGGCATGACCGCTTCCCCTATCCGCTGGTGGAGCGGATCCTCGGCGACTTCTTCGAGATCGACCAGCTCCGCCTGCTGGCCGGGGCGGAGGCCCTGAACATGACGCGGCTCGCCCTCAGCCTCAGCGGCTGGGTGAACGGAGTGGCGTCGCGCCATGCCGATACGGCGCGGCGCATGTTCCCGGGCTATCGCATCCATGCCGTGACGAACGGGGTGCATGTGCCGACCTGGGCGCATCCCGCCTTCCGGCGGCTGTTCCAGGCGGTGGCGCCGGAATGGGCGCACGATCCGGACATGCTGCTGCGCGCCGACCGGCTGCCGGACGAGGCGGTGTGGGCGGCGCATGAGGAGGCGAAGGCGGAGCTGATCGAGGAGGCGCGGCGGCGCTGCGGCGTGGCGCTGCGGCCCGACCTGCCGGTCCTCGCCTTCGCCCGCCGCATGACCGGCTACAAGCGGCCCGACCTGCTGTTCGCCGACCCCGCAAGGCTGCGCGACATCGCCGCCCGCCATCCCTTCCAGGTCGTGGTGGCGGGCAAGGCGCATCCGCAGGACGGACAGGGCAAGGCGCTGATCCGCCGTATCCACGAGCACGCCCGCGCGCTGCGCGACGCGGTGCCGGTCGCCTTCCTGCCAGGATACGACATGGCGCTGGCGAAGGTGATGGTGGCTGGGGCGGATCTCTGGCTGAACACCCCGCTGCCGCCCCTCGAGGCCTCGGGGACCAGCGGCATGAAGGCGGCGCTGAACGGCGTGCCCAATTGCAGCGTGCTCGACGGCTGGTGGGTCGAGGCCTGGGAGGAGGGGATCACCGGCTGGGCCATCGGCGGCGAGGCGGCTGCGGCGGATGGAGAGCACGCCCGGGACCTCTACCACAAGCTCGAGACCACCATCCTGCCGCTCTGGCACGGCGACAGGGCGCGCTGGATCTGGATGATGAAGCAGTCCATCGCTCGCGTCGGCAGCCGCTTCCACAGCCAGCGCATGATGCGCCGCTACGCCGCCGAGGCCTATCTGCGCTGAGCGGCTCCGCCTTCAGCCCTTGCGCAGCACCAGCGTGGTCCAGCGCCCATGGTCGAGGCGCGCCTGCAGCCGCAGGCCCTGCCGCCGGTGCGCCGCCAGCACCATCCGCGCCTGGGTGTCGAGCAGCCCGGCCAGGATCGCCGTGCCGCCGGGGGCGAGGTGCGCGGCGAGGTCGCTCGCCATGGTGCAGAGCGGGCGCGCCAGGATGTTGGCGAGGACGAGGTCGTAGCGCCCGGCGCGCACCGCGCGGTGCCGCCAGCCATCCGCGAGCCGCGCCGCGACCAGGCGGCCGAGCCCGTTGCGCCGCGCATTCTCCGCCGCGACGCGCACCGACCAGGGCTCGATGTCGGTCGCCAGCACCGGCCGGCGCAGGAGGCGTGCCGCCGCCATCGCCAGGATGCCGGAACCGGTGCCGAGATCGAGGATGCGCCGCGGCCGGCGATGCGCCACGCGCTCCAGCGCCAGCAGGCAGCCGCGGGTGGAGCCGTGCTCGCCGCTGCCGAAGGCGACCCCGGCATCGAGGCGGAGCACGATGCGCCCAGGGGCGGGCGGGTCGGGCAGGTGGGTCGGGCGCACCAGGAAGCGGCGGCCGATCGGCTGTTCGGGGAAGCCTTCCGCCACGCGCTCCAGCCAACCCTCGGCATCGACCGGCGCCCGGTGCAGCGCCGGAGAGAGGCCGGTGAGCGCGGCGGCGAGGGCCAGCGCGCCGGTGAGCTCCGCCTCGCCGGCGCCGGCCTCGCGCACGCCCTCGATGCGCCAGGTGCCGGCCTCCTCGTCGCGGAAATAGCCGACGGTGCCGCAGACGGTGGCGAGCGCCGCCTCGAAGGCCGGCACCGCCTCCTCCGGCAGGCCGTCGAGGCTGAGCGCCTCCAGCGGCTCGGCGCGGCGCCTCATGCCTTCTCCACGAAGCGGTCGAGCACGCGCTTGCGCCCCGCCTTCTCGAATTCGATGTCGAGCTTGTCGTCCTCCACCGCCTCCACCCGGCCGTAGCCGAATTTCTGGTGGAAGACGCGGCTGCCGACCGCGATCGGCTCGGCGCGGGCGGGGCGCTGCTGCACCTCCCAGACGCCGGCCTCGATCACCCGCGGGCGGCGCGGCTGCAGGCCCCAGGCGCCGGCGAAGACGCTCGGCATCTCGGCCATGCGGTTGCGCGCCATGCCGGCGCTGCCCTCGTGCTCCACCTGCTCCTCGGGCAGTTCGTCAAGAAAGCGGCTGGGGATGGAGCTGGTCCAGTTGCCGTAGACGCGGCGGTTGGCGGCGTGGCTGACGATCGCCTGCCGCCGCGCCCGCGTCAGCCCGACATAGGCGAGGCGCCGCTCCTCCTCCAGCGCCTTCTCGCCGCCCTCGTCCAGGCTGCGCTGGGAGGGGAAGAGGCCTTCCTCCCAGCCGGGCAGGAACACCATGTCGAATTCGAGGCCCTTGGCGGCGTGCAGCGTCATCAGGGAGACGCGGTCGCCCTCCGCGGCCTCGTCGGTCTCCATCACCAGCGCGACATGCTCGAGGAAGCCGGCGAGGCTCTCGAACTCGCCCATGGCGCGCAGCAGCTCCTTCAGGTTCTCGAGCCGGCCCGGCGCCTCTGGCGAGCGGTCCTGCTTCCACATCTCGGTGTAGCCGCTCTCGTCGAGCAGGGTGGCGGCGGCGACCACGTGGCCCTCCCGCGGCAGCATCTCCCGCCAGCGGGCGAAACCCTGCATCAGCTCGGCGAGCGCCTGGCGGGTCCGCGCCACCTTGATGGCGCCGCCCGCCAGCAGACGCTCGGCGGCGAGCGAGAGGGGCAGCCGCTCCTCCCGCGCGATCTGGTGCATGGCCCGCAGCGCGCCGTCGCCGATACCGCGCTTCGGCACGTTGACGATGCGCTCGAAGGCGAGATCGTCGGCGGGCTGGTGCAGCACGCGCAGATAAGCCAGCGCGTCGCGGATCTCCTGCCGCTCGTAGAATTTCAGCCCGCCGACGACGCGGTAGGGCACGCCGAGGGTGATCAGCCGCTCCTCGAAGGCGCGCGTCTGGAAGCCGGCGCGCACCAGGATCGCGATCTCTGAAAGCGCGTGGCCGGCGCGGCGCGCCGCCTCGATCCGCTCGCCGACCATGCGCGCCTCCTCCTCCGAGTCCCAGAGCGAGACCAGGCGCACCTTCTCTCCCTCGGCGTCGTTGCGCCCGCTGCGGAGGGTCTTGCCGAGGCGGCCGGTGTTGTGCGCGATCAGGTGCGAGGCGGCGGCGAGGATCGGCCGGGTGGAGCGGTAATTGCTCTCCAGCCGCACCACCCTGGCGCCGGGGAAGTCGCGCTCGAAGCGCAGGATGTTCTCGATCTCGGCGCCGCGCCAGGAGTAGATGGACTGGTCGTCGTCCCCGACGCAGCAGATGTTGCGGTGGTCCTGCGCCAGCAGACGCAGCCAGAGATACTGCACCAGGTTGGTGTCCTGGTACTCGTCCACCAGTATGTAGCGGAAGCGCCGGTGCCACTCCGCCAGCACCTCGGGGCGGGTGCGCAGGATCTCCGTCATGTGCAGCAGCAGGTCGCCGAAATCGGCGGCGTTCAGCTCGCGCAGCCGCTGCTGGTAGGCGGCGTAGAGGGCGCGGGCGCGGCCGGCGGCGTAGTCGGTGTCCTCCGCCGGCGTCACCCGTTCCGGCGTCAGGCCGCGGTCCTTCCAGCGCTGGATCACGCCCATCAGGCCGGCGGGCGGCCAGCGCTTGGCATCCACCCCGGCCGCCTCCATCACCTGTTTCAGCAGGCGGAGCTGGTCGTCGGTGTCGAGGATGGTGAAGTCGGGCCTGAGCCCCGCGAGCTCGGCGTGCCGGCGCAGCATGCGCGCGCAGAGGGAGTGGAAGGTGCCGAGCCACAGCCCCTCCACCGGCTGGCCGAGGATGGCGGAGACCCTCTCGCGCATCTCCCGCGCCGCCTTGTTGGTGAAGGTGACGGCGAGCACCTGGCCAGGCCAGGCGCGGCCCGTGACCAGGAGATGTGCGAAGCGCGTGGTCAGCACCCGGGTCTTGCCGGTGCCGGCGCCGGCGAGCACCAGCAGGGGGCCCTCCAGCGTCTCCACCGCCTCCCGCTGCTCGGGGTTGAGGCGGGCTAGGTAGTCCGGCGGGGCGGCGGTTCGGCTCACTGGCAGCCTCCGACCGAGCCTTCGGCGCAGATGCGCTCGCCATCCGTCCAGCGCGCCCCGTCCAGCACCGCGTGCAGCAGGTCGGCGCCGTCGAGCCGCGCGCCGGTGAGGTCGGCGCCGGAGAGGTCGGCGCGGAAGAAGCGGGCGCGGCGCAGATCCGCCCTCGCCAGCCGCGCGCCCCGCAGGTTGGCGCGCGTGAAGTCGGCGCGCAGCAGCACCGCGCCTTCCAGATCCGCATCCTCGAGATCGGCGGAGACGAAGCGCGCGCTCGGCGCGTCCGCGCGCGCCAGCGTCGCGCCGCGCAGGATGGCGCGGTCGAACGACGCGTCGCGCAGCACCGCCCCGGCGAGGTCGGCGTTGGAGAGGTCGCGCCCGACCAGCAGGCAGCGCCGCCAGTCCACACCGGGCTGCGGCGGATCCTGGCAGGCCGCGCCGGCGGCCTGGGGCAGGATCAGGAACAGGGCGAGAAAGCCGAGGAACGGGAATGGCGCGGACACGCGAGGCGATATAGAACCGATGCCGCGTCCCTCCAACCGTTCCGGCTTCCGCGCTGCCCCCGCTCCGTCTCCTTCTGGACTGGTCATCGCGTCACGGAGGCGCGCTGCTGGCGGCGAGCATCTTCGGCGGCATCCTCTTCCCGCCGCTCGCCGCCGCCCTGCGCGACGTGGTCACGCCCGCCGTCGCCCTGCTGATGCTGCTCGTGCTCCTGCGCGTGGACCCTGCCCAGCTCCTCGCGCATCTGCGCCGGCCGTTGCTGATCGCCCTGCTGGCCGCGTGGATCCTGCTCGTCGCACCCGTGCTCGCCTTCGCCGCCACCCGCGCGCTCGGCCTGGACGGGCCGCTGGGCACGGGGCTGGTGCTGATGGCGGCGGGCTGCGCCGCCACCTCCTGCCCCGCCTTCGCGCGCCTGGTCGGGCTGGACGCGGAGCTCAGCCTGGTGGTGGCGCTGCTGAGCACCGCGCTGGTGCCCTTCACCGCGCCGCCGCTGGCACTCGGCCTCCTCGACCTGGATCTCGCGATCTCGGCCGGCGGGCTGATGCTGCGGCTGCTGCTGGTGGTCGGCGTGCCGGGCCTGGCCGCGGTGCTGCTGCGGCGCCTGCTCGGGCCGGCGCGCCTGGCGCGCGCGGGGCAGGGCCTGGACGGCGCGGTGGTGCTGGTGCTGATGGCCTTCGCCTTCGGGGTCATGGACGGGGTGCAGGCACGGCTGCTGGCCGACCCGCTCTGGGTCGCAGGCGGCGTCGCCCTGGCGTTGGTCGGCAATCTCGGCCTCAACGCCGCCACCGCGCTCGCCTTCCTGCCCGCCGGGCGGAGGGCGGCGCTGACGGCCGGGCTGCTGTCGGGCAACCGCAACATGGCGCTGTTCCTGGCGGTGCTCCCGGCCGAGGCCGACAGGGGCGTGCTCCTGTTCTTCGCCCTGGGGCAGATCCCGATGTTCCTGATGCCGGCCCTGCTGCGGCCGCTCTATCCGCGTCTGCTGCCGCAGGGCGGCTGAGCCCCGCACCCGCCCTGCCGCAGGAAGGGTGGGTGCGGGGGCGGCCGCTATTCCGCGGCCTGTCGGTAGCGCTGCGCGTAGCGCGTCAGGGCGTCGTCGGCCACCGGCTCGATCGGCGTGAAGTCGCGGTGCGCGATCCACTCCGGCCGCGTCGGGGTACGGATGTAATTCGAGACGGCGTTCAGCGTCAGGTACACGATCTTGCGCGGGTAGGGGGTGATGTTGGGTGCCGAGCCGTGCACCAGGTTGCCGTGGAACATCAGCACCCCGCCCGGCTTGCCGGTGGGGGCGACGATGCCGCCCTCCTCGACCAGGCGCGTCACCGTCGCCTCGTCCAGCGTCCAGAGCGGGTAGGAGGTGGTGGCGGTGTCGTGCTCGGCATCCAGCGTGCCGTAGCGCTGGCTGCGGGGGATCAGCATCAGCGGGCCGTTGATCGGCATCACCTCGTCGAGGAAGACCGAGATGTTCATCGCCCGCGGCTCCGGCATGCCGTCGTCGCGCTTCCAGGTGCCGTAATCCTGGTGCCACTGCCAGACGTCGCCGGTGAAGGCCGCCTTGGCGTTGATCTTGAACTGATGCATGTAGAGCCGCTCGCCGAAGATCTGCTCCACGGGGCGGATCAGGCGCGGGTGGGCGCCGAGGAGGCGGAAGGCCTCGTTATAGGTGTGGGCGGCGAAGGCGGTGCGCGGCGCGCCGGACTTCTCGCGCCAGATCTCCGGGCGCTGCTCGCGGTAGATCGCCTCCGCCTCCTGACGGAGCGCCGCCACCTCCTCGGGCGAGAAGACCTCGGGCAGGAACAGCCAGCCCTCGTCATGGAAGCGGCGGATCTCCTGGTCGGACAGCAGCATCGGACCTCTCCTCCTTCTCAGGCCGGGTTCGTCTCCGGCTGTCGCGCGCGCACGCCGAGGATGTGCGCGATGGCGTAGGTCAGGTCGGGCCGGTTCAGCGTGTAGAAGTGGAACTCGCCCACGCCATTGGCCTGCAGCAGCCGCACCTGCTCGGCCGCGACCACGGCGGCGACCATGCGGCGGGTCTCCGCATCCTCGTCCAGCCCCTCGAACAGCCGCCCCATCCATTCGGGAACGCTGGCGCCGCACATGGCGCTGAATTTCCGCACCTGGGCGAAATTCGTCACCGGCAGGATGCCTGGCACGATGGGAACGCTGATGCCGGCGGCGGCGCAGCGGTCGAGGAAGCGCAGGTAGAGGTCGGTGTCGAAGAAGTACTGGGTGATGGCGCGGCTCGCGCCGGCGTCCAGCTTGCGCTTCAGGTTGTCGAGGTCATGCTCGGGAGAGAGCGCGGCCGGATGGGTCTCCGGATAGGCGGCGACGCTGATCTCGAAGGGAGCGATGCGGCGCAGCCCCGCCACCAGGTCGGCGGCGTAGGCATAGCCCTGCGGATGCGGTTCGTAGCGCGCAGCGCCGGCCGGCGGGTCGCCGCGCAGCGCCACGATGTGGCGAACGCCCGCTTCCCAGTAGGCGCGCGCGACGGCGTCAACCTCCTCCCGCGGCGCGCCGACGCAGGTGAGATGCGCGGCCGGGGTGAGGGAGGTCTCGCGCAGGATGCGCGTCACCGTCGCATGGGTGCGCGCCTGGGTGCTGCCGCCCGCCCCGTAGGTGACAGAGACGAAGCGCGGCCGTAGCGGCTCCAGCCGGCGGATGCAGGTCCAGAGCTGGGCTTCCAGGGCCTCGGTCCGAGGCGGGAAGAACTCGAAGGAGAGCTGCGGCGGCGGCAGTTCCGCCGGAGCCGGCAGCGCGCCTGGCCGGGCGCCGGTGAGCCAGGGACGCGGGGTGCCGGCATGGGCCATCCCTCCGCGACGTGAGGAGGAGTCGGGGCGCGGCCCGGCGTCAGGCGGGGAAGGCTGGTCCATGCCCTATCCTCTGCCGGTTCCCGCCGGGCGGTGCAAGTACGGCGCGAGGGGTGGACAGGCTGGGCGACCATTCCGATATAGCGTGCTCCCCCTTCTTCCGGCCTCCCTCATGTCCCCCAGCCCCCTTCTCGTCGCGCTGTCGCTCGTCGCCGTGCTGGCCACGGGCTGTGCCACCCGGCCTCCGGCGGGCGATCCGGAGGCGCTGGCCGAATTCCGGGAAACCAACGACCCGGCCGAGCCCTTCAACCGGGCCATGTACGACGTCCACCAGGGCCTCGACCGCGCGGTGCTGCGCCCGGTCGCCCGCGGCTACCGCACCGTGGTGCCGCAGCCGGTCCGCACCGGGGTGCGCAACGTGCTCGGCAACCTGCGCTCGCCGGTGATCCTGCTGAACGACATGCTGCAGGGAGAGCCGCGTCGCGCCGGCGACACGCTCGGCCGCTTCGTCATCAACTCCACCCTGGGCCTTGGCGGCATCTTCGACGTGGCGAAGAGCCATTTCGGCGTTCCCGGCCACACGGCGGATTTCGGGCAGACCCTGGGGCGCTGGGGGGTGGGGGAGGGGCCCTACCTGTTCGTGCCCGTGCTCGGCCCCTCCAATCCGCGCGACCTGCTGGGCTTCGGCGCCGGGGTCGCCGCCGATCCCTTCTTCTGGGTGGGCCAGGGGGCGGTGGTGGACGGGCTGGCCTGGGGACGCGTCGGGGCCACGGTTGTGGACACGCGCGAGGACCTGCTCGATCCGCTCGACGAGCTGGAGCGCTCCTCGCTCGATCCCTACGCGACGCTGCGCAGCGTCTACCGCCAGCGCCGCCGCGCCATGATCGAGCTGCGGCCGGGGGCGGAGGCGCCGGCCGGCTATGGCACGGGGTTCGGCATCGGAACTGGCCAGGACCAGGGGCGCTAACACCGCGCACCCGCCATCCGACGGGAGAGACTTGCATGACCAAGACCAACCGCCGCGTGCTGCTGTCCGCCTGCGGGCTCGCCCTGGGCGCCGCCCTGCTGCCCCTGGCGCCGATGGCGCGCGCCCAGACCGATCCCGCCAGGGCCGCGGCCTTCATCCAGGCCGTGGGGCAGGAGCTGGTGGCGGCGATCAACAACCCGGCCCTGCCGCATGCCGAGCGGCGCCGGCGGGTCGCCGACATCCTCCGCCAGGCGGTGGACATCGAGGGGGTGGGACGCTTCATCCTCGGCCGCTGGTGGCGCCAGGCGACGCCGCAGGAGCAGCAGGAGTATCTGCGCCTGTTCGAGGAGACGCTGATCCGCAACCTCGCCGCCCGCTTCGGCGAGTATCAGGGCGTCCAGTTCCAGCTCGGCCGCACCCAGCAGCGCACCGAGGACGACGTGCTGGTGAACACCATCATCACCCGCCCCGGCACCGCGCCCTTCGCGCTGGACTGGCGGGTGAGCGAGGTCGGCGGCCAGCCGAGGATCGTGGACGTGATCGCCGAGGGCACCTCGCTGCGGCTGACGCAGCGCAGCGAGTACTCGGCGGTGGTGCAGCGCAACGGCGGCCAGGTCTCGGCGCTGCTTGCCGCAATGCGCCAGCAGATCCAGCAGCTCGCGGCGCGGGAAGGTCAGAGCTGAGCGGGCGTCCCCGCCCTTCAGCGCAGGCTCTCGTAGACCAGCATGCGGTGGCCGTGGTTCATGAACTCCCCGCACTCCCGCATGCCGAGATCGGCCAGCACGGCGCGGGAGGCGTGGTTGGTCTCCCGCGCCACGGCGATGATGCGGGCGAGCCCGGCGCGGTGGCCGAACTCCAGCGCCGCCCGCGCCGCCTCGCGCGCATAGCCCTTGCCGCGGCATTCCGGCCACAGCGCGAAACGCAGGGCGACGCCCCGCCCGTCCGGGCGCTCCATCAGCCCGGCGATGCCGAGGAAGGCGCCGCTCGCACGCTCGAACACGCTCCAGGTGCCGTAGCCGCGCACCCGCCAGAACTCCATGTCGTCCTCGAGCTCCTCGCGCGTCCGCTGGGGCGTGCGGGTGCCGTGCAGCATGAAGCCGAAGACCCGCTCATCCGCCTTCAGGCGGATGAGGTCGTCGAGATGCTCCGGACCGGGGGGCAGCAGGGAGAGCCGCTCGGTGGTGATGGTCCGGGGCCAGTGCAGCATGGCCCGGCCTGCCTCAGCGGGTCAGCGGCTTGTACTTGATGCGGTGCGGCTGGTCGGCCGCGGCACCGAGGCGGCGGCGCCTGTCCTCCTCGTAGGCCTGGTAGTTGCCTTCGAACCACTCGACATGGCTGTCGCCCTCGAAGGCCAGGATGTGGGTGGCCAGGCGGTCGAGGAACCAGCGGTCGTGGCTGATGATCACGGCGCAGCCGGCGAACTCCATCAGCGCCTCCTCCAGCGAGCGCAGCGTGTCCACGTCGAGGTCGTTGGTCGGCTCGTCGAGCAGGATGACGTTGTGCGGCCGCTTCAGCATCTTGGCGAGGTGCACCCGGTTGCGCTCCCCGCCCGAGAGCACGCCGACGCGCTTCTGCTGGTCTGTCCCCTTGAAGTTGAAGGCGGCGACATAGGCGCGGGAGGGAACGCTGCGCTTGCCGATGGTGATGGTGTCCTCTCCGCCCGAGATCTCCTCCCAGACGGTCTTGCTGTCGTCCAGGCTTTCCCGGCTCTGGTCCACATAGCCGAGCTCGACCGTCTCGCCGATCCGCAGGGCGCCGCCGTCCGGCTGCTCCTGACCGGTGATCATGCGGAACAGCGTAGTCTTGCCGGCGCCGTTGGGGCCGATGACGCCGACGATGCCGCCCGGGGGCAGCTTGAAGGAGAGATCGTCTATCAGCAGCCTGTTGCCGTAGCCCTTGCGCAGGTGCTCCGCCTCGATGACGACGCTGCCGAGGCGCGGGCCGGGGGGGATGACGATCTCGGTCGGGTCGGGGGCGCGCTCCTGGCTCCTCGCCAGCAGCTCCTCATAGGCCTGGATGCGCGCCTTGCTCTTGGCCTGACGGGCCTGCGGGCTGCGGCCGATCCACTCCCGCTCCTCGGCCAGCGCGCGCTGGCGCGCCGTCTCCTCGCGCTCCTCCTGCTGCAGCCGCTTGCGCTTCTGCTCGAGGTAGGCGGAGTAGTTGCCCTGGTAGGGAATGCCGCGGCCGCGATCTATCTCCAGGATCCAGCCGGTGACGTTGTCGAGGAAGTAGCGGTCGTGGGTGACGATCAGCACCGCGCCCGGATACTCGCGCAGCGTCCGCTCCAGCCAGGCGACGCTCTCGGCGTCGAGGTGGTTGGTCGGCTCGTCGAGCAGCAGCAGGTCCGGCTTCTCCAGCAGCAGCTTGCACAGCGCGACGCGCCGCCGCTCGCCGCCCGAGAGGTTGGTCACCGGGCTGTCGGCCGGCGGGCAGCGCAGCGCGTCGAGCGCGATGTCCACCGTGCGGTCCAGCTCCCATCCGTTGGCGGCGTCGATCCGCTCCTGCAGCTCGGCCTGCTCCGCGAGGAGGGCGTTCATCTCCTCCTCCTCCATCGGCTCGGCGAATCTGGCGCTGATCTCGTTGAAGCGGTCGAGATCGGCCTTCAGCGCGGCGAAGGCGTCCATCACGTTCTCGCCCACGGTCCTGTCGGGGTCGAGCTGCGGCTCCTGCGGCAGGTAGCCGACCCTGGCGCCCTCGGCCGCCCAGGCCTCACCGCCGAAATCCCTGTCCTGCCCGGCCATGATGCGGAGCAGCGTGGACTTGCCGGCGCCGTTCGGACCGAGCACGCCGATCTTGGCGCCGGGCAGGAAGGAGAGGGTGATTCCCTTGAAGACCTCGCGCCCGCCCGGATAGGACTTGGTGAGGTTCTTCATGACAAAGACGTACTGGTAGGCGGGCATGGCGCTGCTCTGCTTCGGGAGGTTCGGCCGGGGTTCTAACGGCCTCCGCCCCGTCGCGCCAAGGCTCCCCGGTCAGAGGGCCCGGTTCCAGCCTCCATCCACGTCGAGGATCGCGCCCTGCACGTAGCTCGCCTCCTTGCCCGCCAGGAAGGCGACGGCGGCGGCGATCTCCTCCGGCGCGCCGAAGCGCGCCACGCCCGCCTCCTCGGCCAGCGCCCGCGCCGCCGCCTCCGGCGAGAGGCCGCGCGCGGCGGCCAGCGCCTCGATGCGACGGGCCAGGCGGTCGGTGCGGATGCTGCCGGGGTTGACGCAGGCCACGCGCACCCCGTCCCGCACGCCGCGATCGGCCAGGGCCTTGGTCAGGTTCATCAGCGCCGCATTCACCGAGCCGCCGATGGTGAAGTCGGCGCTGGCCAGCCGCCCGCCGATGCCGGCGATCATCACCACCGTGCCGCCGGAGGCGCGGAGATGCGGCCAGGCGGCGCGGGTCAGTCGCACCGCGCCGAACAGCTTCAGCGCGTAGCCATCCGCCCAGGCCGCGTCGTCGAGGGCGAGGAAGTCGCCCCGTTGCGTCGCGCCGGCATTGTTGACCAGGAGGTCGAGCCGGCCGAACCGGGCCACCGCCTCGGCCACGGCACGGCCTGCCGCCTCGGGCTCGCGCAGGTCGGCGGCGAGCCAGGCGGCGCCGGGCAGCGCCGCCGCCTCGCGCGCCAGCGCCTCCGCCGAGCGGGCGAGGAGCAGCACCCGCATCCCTTCCGCGGCGAGGCGCCGCGCGATGGCGAGCCCGATGCCGCGGCTCGCCCCGCTGACCAGCGCCGCGCCGCCGCGCATCCCCGGCGCCTCAGCGCTCGAGCTGGATGTTGGCCTCGCGGATCAGCCGCCCCCACATCTCGGTGTCGCGGACGAGGATCTCGCGCATCCCGGCGGGGGCGCTGCCCTCGAGCTGCACGCCAAGCTCGGCGAGGCGGGTACGCAGCGCCTCGTCGCGCGTCGTTGCCTGCAGCGCGGCGGAGAGCCGGCTGACGATCGGCTCCGGCAGCCCGGCCGGGCCGAACAGCCCCTGCCAGAAGGAAGTCTCGAAGCCCTCCACCGTCTCCGCCACCGGCGGCAGGTCGGGCAGCAGCGCCAGCCGCTCCCTCGAGCTGACGGCAAGACCCCGCGTGTGGCCCTCCCGCAGCGCCGGCAGCGCCTCCAGGATGGCGGCGAACATGACGTGGATGCGGCCCTGGCGCAGGTCGATCAGCGCCGGCGCGCCGCCGCGATAGGGCACGTGCAGCACGTCGATGCCGGTCCGGATGCGGAACAGCTCCAGCGAGAGGTGGTTCACCGCGCCCACCCCGGAGGAGCCCCAGTTCAGCCGGCCCGGATTGGCCTTCGCGTACGCGATCAGCTCGGCGACGCTGCGCACCGGCAGGTCGGGATGCACGTGCAGCACGAAGCCGGTGCGGTAGGCGAGGCCGATCGGCGTCAGCTCCCGCAGCGGCTCGCGCGGCGCGAGGTCGGGCTGCAGGGTCGGGTTGATCGCCAGGGTGGTCGCGCCCATCAGCAGCGTGTAGCCGTCCGGTCGCGCCTGCGCGACGGCCTGGGAGGCGACCGCGGTGGCGGCGCCGGGGCGGTTCTCCACCACCACCGGCTGGCCGAGCTCCTGCTGCAGCCTCTCGCAGATGGCGCGGGTGGAGGTGTCGGTGAGGCCGCCCGGCGGGTAGCCGTTCACCACGGTGACGGGGCGAGTGGGGTAGCGCTCCTGCGCCCTGGCGTGGCTCGCGGCGAGAAGGAGGGTGGCGGTGCCTCCGGTGAGGAGGGTGCGGCGGCCCGGCATGATGGCGTCTCCCTGTTGCTGCGCCTTTGGCGCCTGATCCGCGGAGGCGGACCCGCCGGAACGGTGACTCGGCCGCCCGACGAACGGCGAAAGTGTGATCCGCCAAGGCGGATCATGCCGTAGGATCGCGCGGCCGGAGGCGTCCGGCAAGGAAGGGGCCGAAACCTTCCGCCGCGGCGGCGAACGGAAGGCGCGCTGCGTCGTTCCCGCTCGGTGGCCCGGCGCCGTCCGCCGCGGCCCCGTCCGGAACGGCACGGCATCCCGTACCCAGCAGGAGAGGTCCGCATGGCGAACGAGCCCGATCCCCCCACGAGGCCGGTCCTGACGACGAAGGAGGCACGGCAGGGCACCACCCGCTTTCCGCTACGGCATGTGCTGGCGGTGTCGCTGGCGCTCGCCGTGATCGTGCTGGTGATCGCCTTCCTGGTGGCCTGACGGCTCCCGCCGCGCCGGGGCGGCGCCCGCTTCCGGCCCCACGCCATGGCGGCGCGGGGCCGGGACCGCGCCTATTTCTCGAACACGACGGGCAGGTTCGCCGCGCGCAACGCCTCGGCGCGGGCGCGCATCCATCCTTCGGCGAAGGCCGCCGCCTCCTGCGGGGCGCCCTGGGCATAGCGCCGCCAGGCATCCGCCAGCACCTCCTGGCGGCGGATCAGCGCCTGGTTGTGCGCGTCGTGCTCGTCCTTCCAGGCGCCCGCCTCGCGCAGCGCCCGCACCGCGCCCGGATGGTAGGGCACGGCCCAGTCGAAGCGCTGGCGCTCCAGCGCCCAGCCGTTGTTGCCCGGCGCGGCGCCGGCATAGTCCCTGTAGAAGGCGAGCATGGCGCGGGTGAAGTTGTAGGCGAGCCCTTCGTCGAGCGTCGCGTAGCCCATCAGGATCGGATAGGGATAGGTGGTGCTCTCCACCGGCTTGTCGGGCGTGATGCCCGCACCCTCGCGGCCGACGCCGGGCAGGAACCAGGGGGCGATCTCCCGCAGCCTGGCCCACGCCTCGGTGTCCGAGTGCGGGAAGGTGGGGTAGCGCAGGCCGCGCGGACTCGCCTCGAGCTGGAACAGCGGGCCGGAGATGGAGCTCGCCCAGCCGGCATCGGCCTGGCCGTTGATGATGCCCTGCATCGCCGGGCCGTAGCCGCCGAACTGCACGCGCTGCACGTCGTTCCAGGTGAGGCCGACCGCGGCCATCACCGCCTCGACATTGGCGTTCAGCGCCGGCGCGCCCGCCACATAGACCACGCGCTTGCCGCGCAGGTCGCGCATGGTCTGGATGTTGGCGTCGGCCGCGGTGGCGATGGTGAGGATCTGGTCCGAATTGTTCAGCAGCAGGATCCGTACGGGCTGCGGCCCCCAGTCGCGGGAGGCGAACTCGAACACCCCCTCCTGGCTGAAATAGGTGCCGACGCCGTGGAAGCTCATCGGCACCCGGCCGTCGCGCACCGGCGCCTGCCGCGCCACGTCGTTGCGGCCGGGCAGGATGCGCAGGTTGACGTTCAGGTGCTGCTTCAGGGCGTTGCCGATGGCCACCGCCTGGTTGTAGCCGCCCGAGCCGACATCATAGGCCGTGACGCCGACGGTGCCGGGAAGCTGGATCTGGGGCTGTTGCGCATAGGCCGGAAAGGCCACGCAGGCGGCGAGCGCCGCGAGACGGAGACGCAAGGCGGTTCCTCCCTCCGGTGTCGTTAGGGCGAAGCTTGCCGCAGCGGGGCGTCGGCCGCAACCGCCCCGCCCAGCAGCCGCAGGAGCAGGAGGCTCGCCAGGGCAAGGATGGCCGCGGCGGCCAGCAGCTCGGCATGCGTGAAGCCGGTCAGCTCGCCCCCGGGCAGCGCGAAGGTGAGGCCGGCGAGGCCGAGCAGCGCCCGCCCCAGCACGCCCTGCAGATTGCCGCGCATCGCGCCCACCCCCACCAGGTAGCCCTGCAGCGCCGAGCCGATCAGCACGATGCCGACCAGCGCCGTCACCACCACCAGCGCCACCTCCCCCCAGGTGCCGTGCAGGATCAGCGCCGGGTTCAGCACGAAGAAGAAGGGCACGATGTAGATCGCCATGCCGAGGCGGCTCGCCTCCAGCCCGGTGCGCATCGGGCTGGTCTTGCCGATGCTGGCCGCGGTGAAGGCGGCGAGCGCCACGGGCGGCGTGATGAAGCTGACCATGCCCCAGTACATGATGAAGAGGTGCACGGCGAGCGGGTCGAGCCCCGCGTTCACCAGCGCCGGCGCCAGGGTGATGGCGAGGAAGATGTAGCAGGCCGTCACCGTCATCCCCATGCCGAAGATGAAGCTGGTGATGGCGCCCATCACCAGCAGCACCAGCGGCCGGTCGCCGGCCATGAACACCAGGTCGTTGGCCAGCGTCCCTGCAAGGCCAGTCATTGCGAAGGCGCCGACGATCAGCCCGACGCCAAGCAGGATGGAGACCAGCTCCGCCAGCCCCCGCGCCGCATCCGCAAGGAAAGCTCCGAGCGCACGCAGCCCGAGACGGCGGGAGGGCATGAACTGGTTGATCACCAGCAGGGTCGCGGTGGCGTACCAGGGCGCCAGCGGCTCCTGCTGCTGCGAGAGCAGGAAGAAGATCAGCACCGCGAAGACCAGGATGAAGGGCCAGCCCTCGCGCAGCGTCTCCCGCACCGGGGGAATCTGCGCCGGATCCACGGTGCCGATGCGCCGCCGCGCCGCGTAGCCGTCGATCTGCACCACCAGGCAGAAGTAGAAGAGCAGCGCCGGGATCGCCGCGGCGACGGCGATCTGGGCATAGGGAATGCCGAGGAAGCTCGCCATCACGAAGGCGGTCGAGCCCATCACCGGCGGCATCAGCACCCCGCCCGTGGAGGCGACGGATTCGATGCCCGACGCGGTCGGCGGCGCGAAGCCGGTGCGCTTCATCAGCGGGATCGTGACGACGCCCGAGGTGACGACGTTCGAGATGACGCTGCCCGTGATCGAGCCCTGCATGCCGGAGGAGACGACGGCCACCTGCGCCGCGCCGCCGCGCCAGCGCCCGACCAGGGCGAAGGCCAGGTTGTTGAAGAAATTGCCCGCCCCGGTGTGGATCATCGCGATGCCGAAGACGATGAAGCCCACCACCAGCTCGCCGAAGGCGCGCATCGGGATGCCGAAGGCGCTCTCGAGCGAGAGGATGTGGAAGGCCGCCGCCTGCTCGAACGGCGCACCGAGGGCGGCGAGCGGGCCCGGCATGTGCTCGGCCACCAGGGGATAGAGCGACAGGACCGAGACGATGATGAAGATCGCCATGCCGCCGCCGCGCCGCAGCGCCTCCAGGATCAGCACCCAGAGCAGCGTCGCCACGGCGATGGCGCTGGAGGGGGCGGCGTATTCCCACCCCTCCATCACGATGCGGTCGGAGTTCCAGGCGAGCCAACCCGCCGCGCCCGCGGCAAGGGCTGCGAGGCCCCAATCCGCCAGCGGCACGCCGGGGCGGGTGCGGCGCCAGCCCGGGAAGGAGAGGAAGGCGGCCGGCAGGAAGCAGGCGGCGAGCAGGAACAGGTAGCGGTTGTCGAGGATGACGATGCCGGCGAAGAATTGCAGGTTGAAGAGCTGGTTCACCGCCAGCGCCATCCCGCAGGCGCCGAGCGCGCCCACCACCGCACGCTCCGCCGGCCGCAGCCGCGTCGCCGGGACCGCACGGTCCCCCTGGCCTTCGAGAGCCACCTCCGACATGTCTCTTCCTCCCTGAGACGCGGCTCTCGGCCGCTGCCGCCCCGGCAGGGGCGCCAGCCCGGCGGACGCTCCCTCGGCCCCGTCTAGCCCCTGGGCGCCGCAGAGGCCAAGCCTCGCCACCCCGCCCGTTCCAGGCGGCGGACCGCGCCGGGAGGCCGCGCGGCAGGGGCGGGATTGCCCGAAACCCGTTGCCTCACCTATAAGCCCGCCGCCGCGGGGCCCCATGCGGGGTTCCGCCCCAGGAGGAGGCTTCCCCGAGAATGCACCCGACCCGCCGGGCGGCGCTGGCCGCCGTGCTCGCCGCCCCGCTCTTCGCCGCTCCCGCGCTGGCCCAGACGCAGATCACCATCCAGCACGCGCTGCCGCTCGACAGCCACTACGGCGCCGGCGCCACCGCCTTCAAGGAGGCCTTCGAGCGCGCCACCGGCAACCGCTACCGCGTCGTCATCCAGCGCAACGACAACGAGCGGGAGATGATCGAGAGCGTGCAGATCGGCACGCTCGACTGCACCATCACCTCCACCGGCCCGGTCGGGAATTTCGTGCCGGAGGTGCGCAACGTGGACGTGCCCTTCCTGTTCCGGGACTACGACCATGCCCGGGGCGTGCTGGATTCCGAGATCGGCCAGCAGCTCCTGCAGCGCTTCTCCGCCCGCGGCCTCGCCGGCGTGGTGTGGATGGAGAACGGCTTCCGCCACCTCACCAACTCGCGCCGGGAGGTGAACCGGCCGGAGGACGTGCGCGGCCTCAAGGTCCGCACCATGGAGAACCAGGTGCACATGCGCGCCTTCCAGACCCTCGGCGCGCTGCCGACGCCGATGGCCTTCAGCGAGCTGGTCCCGGCGCTGCAGCAGGGCACGGTGGACGGGCAGGAGAACCCGATCCCCGTCATCGTCGCCAACAACCTGAACCAGGTGCAGCGCTACCTGACGCTGACCGGCCACGTCTATTCGCCGGCGGTGATGATCTGCAACCCCGCGACGCTGCAGCGCCTGAACCAGGCCGACCGCACCGCCTTCATGGAGGCCGCGCGCGCCGCGCAGAAGGCGAACCGCGATCGCGTTTCCGCCGACGACGCGCGCGGGGTGGAGGAGCTGCGCCGCCGCGGCATGACGGTGACCACCGAGGTGGACGGGGAGGCCTTCCGCAGCGCCCTCGCCCCCGCCTTCGCCGAGTACGAGCGCCAGCTCGACGGGGCGCTGCTGCGCCGCATGCGCGAGTGGCGCCCGAACTGACGGGCGGCCTCGGTCCAATCGGCAACGGGGGCGCGGGCCTCTCCCGCGCCCCCTTCCGCGTCGGGGTGGTGGGCGGATGAACGCGATGAACCTGCTGCCGCTGCAGGTGACGGCGCTGGCGACGCTGCTGGTGGTGGCGGTCTCGCTCTGGGCCGGATCGGGCGCCGGGACGCGGGCGGGGCTGCGCCGCGCCGTGCTCGGCCTCGACCGGTTCAGCACCGGCCTCGCCGCCGCCCTCGCCTGCGCGGCGCTTGCGGTGGCCTTCGTCGCCGGGCTGTGGCAGGTGATCTCGCGCTTCGCCACCGCCACCCCCGCCGCCTGGTCGGAGGCGCTGGTGCGCACCGCGCTGATCTGGATGGCCTTTCTCGGCGTCGCCGTGGCGCTGCGCGCGGGCGCCCTGGTCGCCATAGACGTCGCCCACCGCCTGGCACGCGGCGCCGTGCGGCGGGCGCTGGAGGCGGCCTCGCTCGCCGCCACGCTGTCGCTGCTCGGCGTCATGTTCTGGTTCGGCTGGCTGATGGCCGAGCGGGTGCGCTTCCAGGAGATGGCGGGGCTCGAGGTCTCGATGTCCTGGGGCTACGCCGCGATCCCGGTCGGTGCCGTCTTCGCCATGGTGGGGGCGGTGGCGCGCTTCCTCGACCATCGCGCCGCCGCGCCGGAGGCCGCGCCATGAGCGGCGCCATGCTCGCGGTGATGCTGGTGCTCTTCGCCGCCAGCGTCCCCGTCGCCGTCGCCATCGGCATCGCGGCGGTGGTCGGCATCCAGGGCTACACGAACTTCCCGCTGATCGTCGTCGCGCAGCAGCTCTTCGTGGCGCTGGACCGCTTCCCGCTCGCCGCCATCCCCTTCTTCATCCTGGCCGGCAACCTGATGGAGGTGGGCGGCATCTCGCGCCGGCTGGTGGACTTCGCCAAGTCCATTGTCGGCGGCATCCAGGGCGGGCTGGCGGCGACCTGCGTCGTCACCTGCATGATCTTCGCGGCGATCAGCGGCAGCTCGGTCGCCACCACCTTCGCCATCGGCGCCATCATGATCCCGGCGCTGGTGCGCGCGGGCTATCCCGTGCCCTTCGCGGCGGCGCTGCAGGCGACCTCGGCCGAGCTCGGCGTGGTGATCCCGCCCTCGATTCCGATGATCCTCTACGGCGTCACCACCCAGACCTCGATCCCGGAGCTGTTCATCGCCGGCTTCGGGCCGGGCCTGCTGATCTCCGGCAGCCTGGTGGCGACGGTGCTCGTCTGGTGCCGCCTCAAGGGCTGGGGCAAGGGCGACGCCGAGGGGCGGCTGCCCTTCCTCGTCGCCGCCCGCCAGGCCGGCTGGGCGCTGCTGATGCCCGTGGTGGTGCTGGGCGGCATCTACGGCGGCATCACCACGCCGACCGAGGCGAGCGTGATCGCCGTCGCCTACGCCCTCGTCGTGGGGCTGCTGATCCACCGCGAGATCGGCCTGAGGGACCTCTACCCCATCTTCCGCCGCTCGGTGGTGGCGAGCGCGGTGATCCTGTTCATCATCGCCTGCGCGGCGCTGTTCTCCTGGCTGCTGAACCGCCAGGGCGTGCCGGACGCCGCCGCCACCTGGCTCGCCACCAGCTTCGACAGCCCTGGCCTCTACCTGCTGGCGGTGAATGTCTGCCTGTTCTTCGTCGGCATGTTCGTGGAGACCTCGGCCTCCATCATCGTGCTCGCGCCGGTGCTGCAGGAGGCGGCGCAGCGCCTCGGCATCGACGGGGTGCATTTCGGCACGGTGATGGTGGTGAACCTGGCAATGGGCATGGTCACGCCGCCCTTCGGCGTGAACCTTTTCGCCGCGGCGCAGGTGGCCGGCACCAGCATCGACCGGATGATGCGCTACCTGCCGGTGTTCATCGGCGTGATCTTCGCCTGCCTGATGGCGATCACCTACCTGCCCTGGATCGCGCTGGCGCTGCCGCAGCTCGTCTTCCGCTGAGCGGCGGATCAGGCGCCGGCGACCTGCCGCGCCGCCTCGGGCGGCGCGTTCCCGGCCGGGGGCGGCGCGTCCCACGCCGGCGCGGAAAGCAGGCGGCTGGCGGGGATGGCGAGATCGCAGCGCATCCCCTCCGCGCTCCAGGCGAAGCGCGCCGTGCCGCCGAGCTGCCGCTCCACCGTGCCCTCCAGCACGCGCGAGCCGAAGCCCTGGCGCATGGGCGGCGCGGCGACCGGGGGGCCTCCGCTCTCCTGCCAGCGGAGGCGGAGCACCCCGCCTTCCGCCTCCACCGACCAGGACACCACGACCCGCCCCTCGGGCCGCGACAGGGCGCCGTGCTTCGCGGCATTGGTCGCCAGCTCGTGCAGCGCCATGGACAGCGGCTGGACGGCGTCCGCGCGCAGCCGGACGGGCGGGCCCTCAAGGCGGACGCGCTCCCGCTCCCGCGCGGCGTAGGCGGCAAGCTCCTCCTCCGCCAGTGCCCGCAGCTCCGCGCCACGCCAGCTCTCCCGCGCCAGCAGCGCATGGGCGCGGGCGAGCGCGGCGACCCGTCCCTCCACCGCCTCGGCGAAGCGGCGCGGGTCGTCGGCGCGGGTGAGGCGCAGCACCGACTGCACCACGGCGAGCACGTTGCGCGCCCGGTGGTCCACCTCCCGCGCCAGCAGCTCGCGCCGTTCCTCCGCCTCGCGGCGGTCGTGGATGTCGAGCGCGACGCCCACCCAGCGCTCCACCCGCCCGCCGGGGCCGCGCACCGGCGCGGCCTTGGCCAGGAACCAGCGCCAAGCCCCGTCCGTGCCGCGGCGCAGGCGCAGCTCGGCCACGCATTCGCCCGCACCCCCGGCCGCCGCCTCGGCCAGCGCCGCGCGCAGCGCCGCGTGGCTGCGGGCGCGATCCTCGGGGTGGATGGCCGCGACCCAGCCCTCGCCGGCCGACTCCTGCTCCGACAGACCGGTAAGGGCGTGCCAGTAGGCGTTGAGGTAGGTGATGCGGCCCTCGGCATCCGCCAGCCACACCACCTGCGGCGAAAGCTCGACCAGCGCGCGGTAGCGCTCCTCCGCCTCGCGCCGCTCGGTGATGTCGGTGTTGGTGCCGAACCAGAGGGTGATCCGCCCCTCCGCGTCGCGGATCGGCTCCGCGCGGGAGAGGAACCAGCGCCAGGCGCCGTCGCGGCCGCGCAGGGGGAAGGTGTCCTCCCAGGGCTCGCCGGCCGCGATGGCGCGGCGGAAGCCCGCCTCCACCCGCTCCAGGTGCTCGGGGTGGTGCACGGCGCGCCAGCCCCAGCCCTCCATCTCCTCGAGGGTGGTACCGGTGTAGGCGTGCCAGCGCCGGTTGTACCAGACGATCCACCCATCCGGGCGCGCCATCCAGGCGAGCTGGGGAATGCTGTCGGCCATCGCCCGGAAGCGCGCCTCGCTCTCGCGCAGCGCCGCCTCCTGCCGCCGCCTTTCGGTGATGTCGCGGAGCACGCCGACGAACCGCCCGCCCGGCATCACCCGCCCGCGCGCGGCCAGCCAGCGGAGCTCGCCCGTGTCGGCGCGCAGGATGCGGAACTCGTCCTCGTATTCGCCGCGTGCCTTCACCGCGGCACGCACCCTGGCGAGGAGGTGGGGGCGGTCCTCGGGGTGGATCCGCTCGGCCCAGTCGGCGAACGCCACCCGCCTCCGATCCGCCGGCAGGCCGTGCAGGCGGAGATACTCGGCATTGACCACCGCGCCGCCGCTGCGGGGATCGGCGTCCCAGATCCCGACCCCGGCGGCCTCGGAGGCGAGGGCGAGCCGCTCCTCCCAGGCGCCGATCGCCTCCTCGGCCGCGGCCAGCCCGTCGCGCAGATCGTCGAACTCCAGGACGCCGGTCGGGCCGGGCACCGCCGCCGCGATGCCGCCCGCCCGCCGCCCGCCTGCCGAGGCGATGGACAGGGCGGCGGTGGCCAGCGCCTCCACCGGGCGGAGCAGGCGCCGCGAGAGCGAGAGCGCTGCGGCCGCCGCAGCGGCGAGCATCAGCGCCCCAGCGGCGCCGAGGAACAGCAGCGGCCGCGCCCAGGCGGCGCGGTAGCGGCTCCAGGGTTCGGCGACGACCACCTTCCAGCCCGGCGCGCTCCGCAGCCGCTCGAAGCCGAACAGGGTGGGCGTGCCCTCGATGCTGCGGCCGGTGAGGATGCCCCGCTCGCGCCCCCTGGTCGCCTCCACGTACCAGCCCGGCACCTCCCGCCCGATCAGCGTCGCTGCGCCATGGGAGCGGGCGACGATGCGCTGCCGGGCATCCGTCAGCGCGGCGAAGGCGCCATGCTCCAGGCCTTGCGCCGCCAGCAGCTCCGACAGGCGCAGCGGATCGAGCCGCCCGACCAGGGCCAGTACCGGTGTCTCCTCGCGCAGCACCGGCATGACCACCGCCGCCACCGGCCGGCCCGCCGTGGGGCTGAAGGCGAGATCCGAGAGCACCGGCCGGCGCTCCGCCAGCGCCCGCTTCACATCCTCCGGCCGTCCTGTAGGCGGGAGGAGGGTGCCGAAGGGAAGGTCCGTGCTGGCAAGCTGGCGGCCATCGGGGGCGACCACGGCGATGCTCGTGCCAAGGGCCCTCGCCACCGCCTGCGCCTTGGCATGGAAGGCGGCGAGGTCGCCGCTGGGCGCCTCCTCCGCCGCGAGCTGCGGGAAGGCGGCAAGGGCGAGCAGCGTCGCCTCCACCGTCTCCATCTCGCTTTCCATGGCAAGACGAAGGGCGCGGGCGGTGTCCTGCAGCCGGGCCTGAAAGGCGGCGCCATAATCCCGCATGGCAAGCCAGGCGGCGGCGGCGCCGACGCCGAGGGCGGGCAGCAGCACTGCCAAAGCAAAGAGGGCGAGGTGCCGGCGCAGCCGGCGCGAAGCGGGCCCGCCGCCCTCCTGCCCCAGCCTAGGTGACACCCGCTCCGCCTCCTTCGTCCGCCGGCGCAGTCCCGCCATGGACCGGAGGCGGGGAGGAGAGCTTACAGGAAAATCCCCGCGCGCCAGGGGGGATGCGCCGCCTTGGCGGTGGTCCGGGCCCAGGGCCCTCACGCCAAGGATGGGGACGCGCTACCTAGATGATCGCCGCCGGGAAGCCCCAGTCGTGATCTACCTTCTCAACCTTCTGCTGTTCCTGCTGCCCTTCCTCGCCTATGCGATCTGGCGCCGGTACAACCCGCAGGCGGAGCCGGATCCGCGGATCGTCGTGCTCGGCCTGATCGGCATCGGCCTCGGCCTGGCCGCCGCCACCTGGTATGGGCTTTCCGTCAGCATGGACCGCGACACGGTCTACATCCCCGCCTATCTCGACGAGCATGGCCGGATCGTGCCCGGCCGGGCGGAGCCGCGGCGCTGATGGAGGCGGACCCGCCCGTGGCACGCATCGCACCTCCGCCGATCCTGGCCTGCCCGGCCCCGGCGGCGGTGCTCGCCGCCCTGCCGGGCGCGCGCGCCGTGGGCGGGGCGGTGCGCGACGCGCTGGCCGGGCTGCCGGTGCAGGATGTGGACATCGCCGCGCCGCTGCCGCCCGAGCGCATCGCCGCGCGGCTGCGCGCCGCGGGGCTCAGCGTGTTCGAGACCGGCCTCTCCCATGGCACGGTGACGGCAGTGCTCGCCGGCATGCCGGTGGAGGTGACCAGCCTGCGCCGCGACATCACCACCGACGGCCGGCACGCCGAGGTGGAATGGACCACCGACTGGCGCGAGGACGCGGCGCGGCGCGACTTCACCATCAACGCCATGTCGCTCTCGGCCGAGGGCTGGCTGTGGGACTATTTCGGGGGACGGGAGGACCTCGCCGCCGGGCGGGTGCGCTTCGTCGGCGAACCGGCCCGGCGCCTCGCGGAGGATTATCTCCGTGCCCTCCGCTTCTTCCGCTTCCACGCCCGCTACGGCCGGGGCGCGCCGGATGCGGAGGCGCTCGCCGCCATCCGTGCTGCCGTGCCCGGCCTCGCCCGTCTTTCGGCGGAGCGGATCTGGGCCGAGATCAAGCGCCTGCTGGAGGCGCCGAACCCGTCGGGCGCGCTGGCGCTGATGGCGAAAACGGGGGTTCTGGGCGCGGTGCTGCCGGAGGCGGGGCGGCAGGGGCGGCTCGTCGCCTATCTCCGCTCCCCCTGCCCGCAGGCGCCGCTGCCGCGCCTCGCGGCCCTGCTCGGGGAGGGGGCCGATCCCACCCGCCTCGCTGCGCGGCTGCGCCTGTCGCGGGAGGAGGCGGAGCGCCTCGCCGGCTATCTGCGCGGGCCGACGCTGGACCCCGGGGCGGAGGAGGCGGCGCTGCGCCGGGGGCTGGCGGAGACGGAGGGGGAGACGCTGCTGGTCCGCTCCTGGCTTGCCGCCCAGGCGGCGGCGGGAGGCGACGCCGATCCGCCGGGGGACTGGGCGGGGCTCGCGGCACGGATCGCGGCCATGCCGCGGCCGGTCTTCCCCCTGCAGGGGAGGGATGTGCTGGCCGAGGGCGTCCCGCCGGGGCCACGGGTCGGCGCGCTGCTCGGCGCGGTCCGCCGCTGGTGGCTCGAAGGCGGCTGCACCGCCGGGCGCGAGGCGTGCCTCGCCCGCCTGCGGGCCCTGCGCGGCGGGGAAGCGTGACCGCCGCGCCGCCCGGCTTGCCTCGGGCGGGGCAGGGCGCCATCCTGTGCCGGATCGCTGAAAGGAATGAGCGCCAGAGCCGAGCGCCACCCCCGCCGGCCGCCCCCATCCGGGGGGGCCGGCCACGGCACCGGGGCGATGCCGGAACGGGCGGCGGCCCGTACCTCGTCCCACGACCGTCCCGGCCGGGGCCGGCCCGGGGGCGGTGCCCTGACGCGACCTAGCCCCTGGGCCGGCGCCCCCCGCCACCCCTTGCGGGCATCCTCCGCCCCATGCTGAGGCGCCGGCTGCTCCTCGGCGGGCTCGGACTCGGCGCGGCGGCGTGCACGCCCGTCACCATCCCCGCCGGTCCGCCCTTCGGGCCGCCCGCCATCACCCGCGACGCCTTCATCATGCCGGACGGCGCGCGGCTGCCCTACGAGGCCTGGCTGCCGGACGGGCCGCCGCGCGCGATCCTGCTCGGGCTGCACGGCTTCGGGGACTACTCGACCAACGCCTTCGACCTGCCGGCACCGCTGTTCACCGGGCACGGGGTGGCCCTCTACGCCTACGACCAGAGGGGGTTCGGCGCCGCCCCGCACCGGGGCCTGTGGCCGGGCGGCGACACGCTGGCCGGGGACGCCGCGGCGGTGACGCGGCTGCTCAGGGCGCGCCATCCCGGCGTGCCGGTGTTCCTGCTGGGCGAGAGCATGGGGGCGGCGGTGCTGCTG
Organism: Crenalkalicoccus roseus; assembly: GCF_004761865.1. GTDB lineage: Bacteria > Pseudomonadota > Alphaproteobacteria > Acetobacterales > Acetobacteraceae > Crenalkalicoccus > Crenalkalicoccus roseus. The sequence continues at coordinate 44,354 of NZ_SJDM01000019.1, forward strand.
GTCGCCGCCACCTCCGCCGATCCGCCGCCGGCGGAAGGCTACATCCTCATGGCGCCCGGCGTGCGCGGCCGGGCGGGGATGAGCCGGTTCGCCAGGGCGACGCTGGAGGTCGCCTCCCGCGCCATCCCGGCGGTGGGCTTCAGCGGCTCCGCCCCCGGCTTCTCCCCCACCGACAACGAGGCGGCGATGCGCCGCTGGTCGCGCGACCCGCTGACCGCGAAGGAGTTCCGGGTGGACCTGGTCTATGGCCTGGTCAACCTGATGGACGACGCCCTGGAGGCGGCGCCCCGCTTCCGCGGGCCGGCGCTGGTGCTGTATGGCGGCCGCGACCGCATCGTGCCCGAGCGCCCGGTGCGCCGCCTGCTCGCCGCCCTGCCGCAGGGTGGGGCGGTGCGCCTCGCCTTCTATCCGCAGGGGCACCACCTGCTGCTGCGCGACAGCGGGCGGGCGACGGTGGCCCGCGACATCCTGGCCTGGATGGCGGGGCAGGAGGCGCCGCTGCCCTCCGGCGCGGACGAGGCGGGGCGGCGCTGGCTGGCCGAGGCGCGGGCGTGGTAGCCGGCGACCCGCTCAGGCGGGCGGCGGCGGTTCCGGCGCTTCCAGCCAGCGCTCCACATAGCTGCAGCGGATGATGCCGAGCAGGGTCGCCACGAGCGGCGTGGCCAGGATGATCCCGGGCAGGCCGAACAGCAGGCCCATCAGGGTCTGCGAGGCCAGCACCAGGACCGGCGGCACCCGCGCGCCGGCATACTGCGCCAGGGGCTCGACCACATTCGCCTCGATCGCTTGCACGGCGAGGTAGAGGGCGAGCACCCAGAGCACCATGTCGCCCCCGGCCGCCAGCGCCACGAGCAGCGCCGGCACCGCCGAGGCGATCGCCCCGACATAGGGCACGAACTCGAACAGGCCCGCGATCACCGCGAGGGCGAAGGCGTTCGGCATGCCGATCAGGGTCAGCCCGGCCCAGACGCCGAGGAAGATCACCAGCATGGAGACGCCCTTGGCCCAGAGCCAGCCGCGCAGCGCCCGCCCGCCCGCGCCGAGCGCGATGCGCGCCTCCTCCCGCAGCGGCGGGGCGAAGAGGCGGACCAGCCCCGCCTGGTAGAGGCCGGGCATGGCGGCGAGATAGACCGAGGCGACCAGCACGAGCAGGACGGCGAGCAGGGCGTTCGCCGTGCCGAGGCCGAGCCGCGCCAGCACCCCCGCCGCGTCCTCCGGCCCCTCCCGCAGGAAGTCCTCGGCGGCGCCGAGCAGCGCCTCCCCGCCCGGCAGGCCGGCGAGCAGCTCCCGCACCGCCTCGAGGCCGCGGGGCAGCAGCCGCATCAGGTCGGACCACTGCTCCACCAGCATCGCCGCGCCGAAGACGAGACCGGCGGCGAGGGCGAGGCCGACCAGGGCCATCACCCCGGCCGTCGCCATGCCCTCGCCGAGGCCGGTCCGCCGCGCGATGGCGGCGCCGGCGGTGCGCCAGACCACGGCGAGCATCGCCGCGCCGAACAGCGCGAGCGGGATCTGCGGCGCCAGCACCAGCAGCAGGCCGAGGCAGGCGGCGAGGACCAGGGCGGAGACGGCGGATCTGCTCATCCGCAGCGCAACGGCGGGCGGCGGGCAGGGTTTGCCCCACCGGGCGAGCGCCGCCTGATGCCGGCGGCACCGGTCCTTGACCGGTGCCGAGGCCGTGGCGGGCGCCGATCGGAGCTGCCGCGTGCCTGCCCGGATGAGCCGGGCAGCCGCCGGCCGGATCAGCCCTCCCGCACCCGTGCGCGCAGCACGTGCTTCTGGATCTTGCCGGTGGAGGTGCGCGGCAGCTCGGTGAACACCACCTGCTTCGGCGTCTTGAAGCCGGCCAGCCGCTCGCGGCAGAAGGCGATCAGCTCCTGCTCGGTGGCCCGCGCGCCGGGCTTGAGCTCGACGAAGGCGCAGGGCACCTCGCCCCATTTCGCGTCGGGCTTCGCCACCACGGCCGCCAGCGCGACGGCCGGGTGCCTGTAGAGCGTGTCCTCCACCTCGATCGAGGAGATGTTCTCGCCGCCGGAGATGATGATGTCCTTGGAACGGTCCTTGAGCTGGATGTAGCCGTCCGGGTGCCTCACCGCGAGGTCGCCGGTGTGGAACCAGCCGCCGGCGAAGGCGCGTTCCGTCGCCTCGCGGTCCTTCAGGTAGCCCTTCATCACCACGTTGCCGCGCATCATCACCTCGCCGAGGGTCGCGCCGTCGGCGGGCACCGGGCGCATGGAGGCGGGGTCCATCACCTCCAGCCCCTCCAGCGCCAGGTAGCGCACGCCCTGGCGCGCCATCAGCCGCGCCTGATCGGGCCGCGGCAGCGCGTCCCACTCCCGGTGCCACTCGTTGACCACGGCGGGGCCGTAGACCTCGGTGAGGCCATAGACGTGCAGCACGGCGAAGCCCGCCTCGCGCATCGCGGCGAGCACCGCCTCGGGCGGCGGCGCGCCGGCGACGACGAACTGCACCTGGCGGGGCAGGGGGCGCTTCTCCGCCGCGGGCGTGTCCAGCAGCGTCGCCATCACCACCGGCGCGCCGCACATGTGGGTGACGCCGTGCTCGGCCATCAGCGACCACATGGCGGGGCCGCGCACCGCGCGCAGGCAGACATGCGTGCCGGCCACGGCGCAGACCGTCCAGGGGAAGCACCAGCCGTTGCAGTGGAACATCGGCAGCGTCCACAGATAGACCGGCTGCCGCCCCATGCCGGAGGAGAGCACGTTGCCCACCGCCAGCAGATGCGCGCCGCGGTGGTGATAGACCACGCCCTTCGGCCGCCCGGTGGTGCCGGAGGTGTAGTTCAGCGTGATCGCGTCCCACTCGTCGCGCGGCAGCGGCCAGGCCCAGTCCGGATCGCCCTCCGCCAGCAGCGCCTCGTAGGCGAGGCCGCCCATGGTGTTGGCCCGCGCCGCCTCCGGCGCCTCCGCATCCTCCACCTCCACCACGAGCGGGCTCTCCCTCCTGGTCAGGGAGAGGGCGACGCGCAGCAGCGGGACGAACTCCCGGTCCACCACCACCGCCTTGGCCTCGCCATGGTCGAGGATGTAGGCGATGGTGTCGGCGTCGAGGCGGGTGTTGATGGTGTTCAGCACCGCGCCCGCCATCGGCACCCCGTAGTGGCATTCCAGCATCTCGGGGATGTTGGGCAGGATCGCCGCCACCGTGTCGCCGCGGCCGATGCCGCGCCGGGCCAGGGCGCTGGCCAGCCGCACGCAGCGCTCGCGCAGCTCGCGATAGGGGCGGCGCAGCGCGCCGTGCACCACCGCCAGGTGATCCGGGAACACCGCGGCGGCGCGCTCGAGGAACAGCAGCGGTGTCAGGGGCTGGTGGTTGGCGGGATTGCGGTCGAGCCCGGTGTCGTAGTCCGCTGCGGCCATGGCGCGCGCCTCTCCCTTCAGCGGTGCCGCCATTCGGGGCGGCGCTTGCCGAGGAAGGCGCTGATGCCCTCGGCGGCATCCTCGGCCAGCAGGTTCTCGACCATCACCGCCGACGCCTCCTCATAGGCGCGGTCGAGCGGCAGGCCCATCTGCGTGTTGAAGCCGCGCTTGCCGAGCCGGAGCGCCACGCCGGAATGTCCGGCGACGCGCCGCGCCAGGGCGACCGCCTCCGGCAGGGCCTGTCCGGCGGGTACCACCCGGTTGACGAGGCCCATGCGCTGCGCCTCGGCAGCCGGCACCAGGTCGCCCAGCAGCAGCAGCTCCATCGCCGCCTTGCGCGGCACGACGCGGCCGACGGCGACGCCAGGGGTCGAGCAGAAGAGGCCGGCATTGATGCCGGAGGTGCCGAATTTCGCCGTTTCGGACGCCACGACCAGGTCGCAGCTCGCGGCGAGCTGGCATCCGGCGGCGGTGGCGATGCCTTCGACCGCGGCGATGACGGGCTGCGGCAGGCCGACCACGCTCTGCATCAGGCGGCTGCACTCGGCGAAGCACTCGGCGAAGAAGCCGCGGCCGCCATCCGGATCGCCGCGGTGCGCGGTGAGCTCCTTGAGGTCGTGACCGGCGGAGAAGGCAGGCCCCTCGGCGGCGAGGACGACGCAGCGGATGCCCTCCTCCCGCCCCACCTCGTCCAGCGCCGCCTGCAGCGCCGCCAGCATGTCGCGGGAGAGGCTGTTGCGCGAATGCGGCCGGTTCAGGGTGAGGGTCGCCACCGCCCCCTCGTCCCGGCGCAGGACCGGCGGGGCGTTGTCGCCGGGTTGGGCATGGGTCGCGGACATGCGCAGCCTCCCTCGATCGCCGGAGAGAGCTAGGCCGTGGCCGGCCGGCGCGCAACCGCCGGTCCGCCCGGCTGCGGAAGGAGGGGGATGGCGAAGGCGCCCCGCCTGCCCGTGGCGCGGGCCCTCCCTCCGGCCGGGTGCCGCCGCATTCCGGGGCCGCCCAGATCGTGCCGATGAGAAGGCCGCTCAAATCCTGGTAGTTGCTTACATCCCGCCAGGCAAAACCGGATGGATTGCTTGCCCACACTGTAACGACGCTTCGGATTCTGATCCGAGGCAGGTTTTTTCATGGCAGGATCGCGGCCATTCGGATATCCTTTACAATAATTCGGCGAGCCATTCATTGGCCGCGGCCGGGATGCGGGGAGATGTCCCATGGACATCGATACGGACCGGCTGAACCAGTTCATCGGCAGGATGCTGGGCGATCTGGGCGGGGCGGTGAGCGTCCCCCTGGTGCGGATCGGCGATACGCTCGGCCTCTACAAGGCCCTGCACGCCGGCGGCCCGATGACCCCGGGGGAGCTGGCGGGCAGGACCCGGGTACATGAGCGGTATCTTCGAGAATGGCTCTCGCACAACGCCGCGGCCGGCTACCTCGACTACGATCCGCGGAGCGGGCGCTTCACCCTGACGCCCGAGCAGGCGATGGTCTTCGTCGTCGAGGACAGCCCCGTGAACCTGATGGGGGCCTTCGACCTGATGGCCGCCATGCAGAAGAACCAGGGCAGGGTCGAGGAGGCGTTCAGGACCGGCGGCGGCGTTCCCTGGGGCGACCTGCAGTGCATGTTCTGCGCCACCGCCCGCTTCTTCCGCCCCGGCTACCAGAACAACCTTGTCCAGCAGTGGCTGCCCGCCCTCGACGGCGTGCAGGCCAGGCTGGAGCAGGGAGCCACGGTGGCCGATGTGGGCTGCGGCTGCGGCTGGTCCACCGTCATCATGGCCAAGGCGTTCCCGAAGAGCCGCTTCGTGGGCTACGACTACCACGAACCCTCGATCGAGGATGCGCGCGCGCATGCCCGCGAGCACGGCGTCGAGGCCAACACCCGCTTCGAGGTCGGGATCGCCAAGGAGATCCCCGACGACGGCTTCGATCTCGTGACCTTCTTCGACTGCCTGCACGACATGGGCGATCCCGCGGGGGCGGCGGCGCATGTCCGCCGCATGCTCAAGCCGGACGGCACGTGGATGATCGTGGAGCCGATCGCCGGCGACCGCCTGGAGGACAACCTCAACCCCGTCGGGCGCCTCTACTACGGGGCCTCGACGATGGTCTGCCTGCCCACCTCGCTGTCGCAGGAGGTGGGCGCCGCGCTTGGCGCGCAGGCGGGCGAGGCGAGGCTGCGCGAGGTCATCGCCGCGGGCGGCTTCCGCCAGGTGCGGCGCGCCGCCGAGACGCCGTTCAACATGGTTCTGGAAGCGCGGCCTTGAGCCCGGCGCGCCTTCGCGGGGGAGGGCCTCTCTCCCCCGCCGCGGCCTCCGGAACGGACCGCGCTTCCGCTCCTTCCCGGGCGGCTGCTCCGCCGCTCCGGCGGCCTCGCCTGCGCGGATCAGGCGCTTTCTAGGCCGGCGTGAACATGGTCGCCGGCGGGCCGTCGCCCTGGGTCGGCTTGAACACCACCTTCACCCGCTGGCCGATGCGCACCGTGTCGAGATCGCAGTCCACGATGTTGGTGAAGACGCGCACGCCCTCGTCGAGCTCGACATAGGCGACGCAGTAGGGCTCCTTGGTGCGCATCACCGTGTAGGTGTAGATCGTGCCGGTGCCCTTCGCCTGCACCAGCTCCACGTTGTTGGAGAGGGTGAAGGGGGAGCAGCCGCGCGGATACCAGAAGTACCTGCCGGTGTCCTTGCAGCGGCCGATCAGCAGCCGCCCCTCGCGCGCGGCGTCGAAATAGGGCTTGTTGGTCGGGTCCACCTGCGGCGCAGGGATCGCCCGGTTGCTGGCCATCGTCGGCATCGATCTCACTCCCGCTCCAGGATCACGGTGGCGCTGCCGTGGCGTGTGCCGAGCAGGCCGCCCGTGCCGTGCGCCAGCGCCAGGGTGCAGTTCGGCACCTGGACCTTCGGATGCGCCTCGCCGCGGAGCTGGCGCACCGCCTCGATCACCTTGGTCATGCCGCCGCGGTTGGCCGGGTGGTTGTTGCAGAGGCCGCCGCCATCGGTGTTGAAGGGTAGCTTGCCCACGCCCGAGATCAGGTTGCCGTCGGCGACGAACTTGCCGCCCTCGCCCTTCTTGCAGAAGCCGAGATCCTCGAGCTGCACCAGCACCGTGATGGTGAAGCTGTCGTAGATCGAGGCGTACTGGATGTCGGAGGGCTTCACCCCCGCCTCCTCGAAGGCGCGAGGGCCGGACCAGACGGCGGCGGAGTAGGTGAGGTCGGTGTAGCCGGCGTTCTGGTTCTTGGTCGCCTCGCCATGCCCGCGCACCTTGACCAGCGGGCGCTTGAGCGACTTCGCGATCTCTGGCCGCGCCACGATCAGGGCGCCGCCGCCGTCGGAGATGACGCAGCAGTCGAGCCGGTGCAGCGGATCGGAGATCATCGGCGAGTTCACCACATCCTCGACCGTGACCACCTTCGGCAGCATGGCGTGCGGGTTGTGCTGCGCGTGGTGGCTGGCCGCAACCTTGATCCAGGCGAGCTGCTCGCTGGTAGTGCCGAACTCGTGCATGTGGCGCATCGCCACCATGGCGTAGGCGTTGGCGACGGTGCGGCCGTAGGGGATCTCGAACGGATCGTCGGGCACGTTCACGCCCCAGCTCCGCGGCGCGGTGCCGGTGGCCATCGCCTCCGCCCGCGGCCGGCCGGCCAGCGTGATCAGGGCGATGTCGCAGAGGCCGAGCGCGATCGCCTCCGCCGCGTGCCCGACATGCATGACGTAGGAGGAGCCGCCGATATCCGTGCTGTCGAAATGGCGCAGCTTGGTCAGGCCCAGATAGTCCGCCATGTTGAGCGGGCCGAGGCCCGGCGCGGCGCCGGTGCAGAAGTAGCCGTCGATGTCGTCCTTGGAGAGGCCCGCATCCTGCAGCGCCCCGTAGGCGACCTCGGCGTGGAGCTGCGCGACGGACTTGTCGTCGGCCTTGCGGATCGGGTGCTCGAAGGCACCCACGATGTACGCCTTGCCGTTGATGCTCATGGGCGGCTTGTCCCTCCCTCGGTCATTGCTGCCTCTCTCGCGGCTGCGAAGGCGCGCAAGGTCCTCCCGTGGCGTGCCCGCGTCAAGCCGGGTATCAGACCACCGCCGTCATGCCGCCATCCACGTAGAGCAGGTGCCCGTTGACGTAGCTGGAGGCGTCGGAGGCGAGGAAGACCGCCGCCCCCATCAGCTCCGGCAGCTCTCCCCAGCGGCCGGCCGGGGTGCGACGGCAGAGCCACTCGTTGAAGGCGGGGTCGGCGCGCAGCGGCGCCGTCAGCTCGGTGGCGAAGTAGCCGGGGGCGATGGCGTTGGCCTGGATGCCGTGCCGCGCCCAGTCCGCGCACATGGCGCGCGTCAGCATCATCAGCGCGCCCTTGGTGGTGGCGTAGGCGCCGGTGGTCGGGCGCGCCAGGCGGCTCATCACCGAGCAGGTATTGATGATCTTCCCCCGCCGGCGCGGGATCATCCGCCTCGCCACGGCGCGGGCGCAGTAGAAGGCGCTGTCGAGGTTGGTGGCGAGCACCGCGCGCCAGGTCTCGTCCGGCATCTCGTCGAGCGGGGCGCGCAGGTTGACCCCGGCGTTGTTGAACAGGATGTCGATCGGGCCCCGCTCGGCCTCGATGCGCGCCACCGCCGCCTCCACCGCCGCCGGGTCGGTGACGTCGAAGGCGGCGGTCTCCACCGCCAGCCCGTCCCGCCGCAGCGCCTCGGCTGCGGCCTCCAGGGCGGCGGGGTCGCGCCCGTTCAGCACCGCCGTCGCGCCGGCCCCGGCCACGCCGCGCGCCAGCGCGAGCCCGATCCCGCGGCTCGATCCCGTCACCAGCGCGCGGCGGCCAGTGAGGTCGAAAAGCGCAAGCGCCATGCGGTCCGCTCCCTCCCGTCCCGCGCAGCCTCGCAGGACCGGGCGGGAGGGGCAAGCGGGGTTAGGCCCGCCAGCGCTCGCGCCGCGGCGCCTCGCGCGCCAGCAGCGGGGCGAGGAAGCGGCCGGTGTGGCTGCCCTCGGCCGCTGCCACCTGCTCCGGCGTGCCGGCGGCGACGATGCGCCCGCCGCCGTCGCCCCCCTCGGGGCCGAGATCGAGGATCCAGTCGGCGGTCTTGATGACCTCGAGGTTGTGCTCGATCACCACGACCGTGTTGCCCGCCTCCACCAGCGCGTGCAGCACCTCGAGCAGCTTGCGCACGTCCTCGAAGTGCAGGCCGGTGGTCGGCTCGTCCAGGATGTAGAGGGTGCGGCCGGTGGCGCGGCGGGAGAGCTCCTTCGCCAGCTTGATGCGCTGCGCCTCGCCGCCGGAGAGCGTGGTCGCCTGCTGGCCGAGATGGATGTAGCCGAGCCCGACCTCCCGCAGCACCTTCAGCCGGTCGTGGATGGCGGGCACCGCGGAGAAGAACGCCACCGCCTCGTCCACCGTCATCTCCAGCACGTCGGCGATGGACTTGCCGCGGAACCGCACCTCCAGCGTCTCGCGGTTGTAGCGCCTGCCCTTGCAGGCGTCGCAGGTGACGTAGACGTCGGGCAGGAAGTGCATCTCGATCTTCAGCACGCCGTCGCCCTGGCAGGCCTCGCAGCGCCCGCCCTTGACGTTGAAGGAGAACCGGCCGGGCTTGTAGCCGCGGGCGCGGCTCTCCGGCAGTTCCGCGAACCAGTCGCGGATCGGCGCGAACAGGCCGGTGTAGGTGGCGGGGTTGGAGCGCGGCGTGCGGCCGATCGGCGACTGGTCGATGTCGATGATCTTGTCGAGCGCCTCCAACCCCTCGATCCGCTCGTGCGGCGCGGGCACGGTGCCGGCGCCCATCAGCCGGCGCGCCGCGGCCTTGTACAGCGTCTCGATCACCAGGGTGGACTTGCCGCCGCCGGAGACGCCGGTGACGCAAGTGAAGGTGCCGAGCGGGAATTCGGCGGTCACGCCCTTGAGGTTGTTGCCGGAGGCGCCGACGACGCGCAGCATGCGCCTGCGGTCCGCCTTGCGCCGCGCCACCGGCAGCGGGATGGCGCGGCGCCCGGCGAGGTAGTCGCCGGTGAGGCTCGCCGGATTGGCCGCCACCTCCGCCGGCGTGCCCTGCGCCACCACCCGCCCGCCGCCGGCGCCGGCGCCGGGGCCGATGTCCACCAGGTGGTCGGCGGCGCGGATCGCGTCCTCGTCGTGCTCCACCACCAGCACGGTGTTGCCGAGGTCGCGCAGGCGCTTCAGCGTCGCCAGCAGCCTCGCATTGTCGCGCTGGTGCAGGCCGATCGAGGGCTCGTCCAGCACGTAGAGCACGCCGGTCAGGCCGCTGCCGATCTGCGAGGCGAGGCGGATGCGCTGGCTCTCGCCGCCCGACAGCGTGGCCGAGGAGCGGCCGAGCGAGAGGTAGTCGAGCCCGACATCCACGAGGAACTGCAGCCGCTCCTCGATCTCGCGCAGGATGCGGCGCGCGATCTCCTGCCGCTGCGGCGTCAGCGTCCCGGCGACGCCGGCGAACCATTCGCGCGCGCGGCGGATGGAGAGCTCGCTCGCCTCGCCGATGTGCTTCCCGGCCACCTTCACCGCCAGCGCCTCGGGCTTCAGGCGGTGGCCGCCGCAGGCGGGGCAGGGCTTTTCCGCCTGGTAGCGCGCGAGATCCTCGCGCACCCAGGGGTTGTCGGTCTCGCGGAAGCGGCGCTCCAGGTTGGGCAGCACGCCCTCGAAGGGCTTCTCGACATTGTAGCTGCGCAGCCCGTCCTTGTAGCGCAGCGTCACCACCTCCTCGCCGGTGCCGTGCAGGATGGCGTGGCGCACCTTGGCCGGCAGGTCGCCCCAGGGGGTGGCGGTGGAGACCCTGAAGTGCCGCGCCAGGCTCTCCAGCGTCTGGTCGTAATAGGGCGATGCGGCGCCGGACCAGGGGGCGATGGCGCCTTCCGCGAGGCTGCGCGCCTCGTCCGGCACCACCAGCATCGGGTCGAAGAAGGTCTGGGTGCCGAGGCCGTCGCATTGCGGGCAGGCGCCCTGCGGGCTGTTGAAGCTGAACAGCCGCGGCTCGATCTCCTCGATGCTGAAGCCGGAGACGGGGCAGGCGAATTTGGCGCTGAACACGGTGCGCTCGCCGCTGTCGGCGTTCTCGGCGTAGGCGATGCCGTCGGCCAGGGCCAGCGCGGTCTCCAGGCTGTCGGCGAGGCGGGGCGCGATGCCCTCCCGCACCACCACGCGGTCCACCACCACCTCGATGTCGTGCTTCAGCTTCTTGTTGAGCGCAGGCACCTCGCCGATCAGGCGCAGCGTGCCGTCCACCTTCACCCGCTCGAAGCCGCGGCGCTGCCATTCCGCCAGCTCCTTGCGGTACTCGCCCTTCTTGCCGCGCACCACGGGGGCGAGCAGCAGCAGGCGCGTCCCCTCGGGCATGGCCAGGATGCGGTCCACCATCTGGCTCACCGTCTGCGCCTCGATCGGCAGGCCGGTGGCCGGCGAATGCGGCACGCCGACCCGCGCCCAGAGCAGGCGCATGTAGTCGTGGATCTCGGTGACCGTGCCGACCGTGGAGCGCGGGTTGTGGCTGGTGGTCTTCTGCTCGATGGAGATCGCCGGCGACAGGCCCTCGATGGAATCCACGTCGGGCTTCTGCATCAGCTGCAGGAACTGCCGCGCATAGGCCGAGAGGCTCTCGACGTAGCGCCGCTGCCCCTCGGCGTAGATGGTGTCGAAGGCAAGCGAGGACTTGCCGGAGCCGGACAGGCCGGTGATGACCGTCAGCGTGCCCTTCGGGATGTCGAGGTCGAGGTTCCTGAGGTTGTGGGTCCTGGCCCCGCGGATGCGCAGCCAGCCGCCGGCGAGCGAGGCGCCGGCGGCCGGCGCGGGGGGGAGGGGTCCATCCATCGGCGCGCTCCGCGGGGCCGGGAGGGCCCCAGGTTCACATTGTGTTCGCGGCTGTTTGCCAGCATACTGGCACGGCGGGAAGGGGTTCCCGTACCCGAAGGCGCATGGGGTGCCCATGCGCTCCCGCCGCTGGCCCGAGGGGGTCCGGGCGGGTAGGGTTGAGCACGGAATCGAGGATCAGATCGGCATGGCCGGCAGCGTCAACAAGGTCATTCTCGTCGGCAATCTGGGGCGGGACCCGGAGGTGCGGAATACCCAGTCCGGGGCGAAGGTGGTCAACCTGCGCATCGCCACCAGCGAGACCTGGAAGGACCGCCAGAGCGGGGAGCGCCAGGAGCGCACCGAATGGCACAACGTGGCCATCTTCAACGAGAACCTGGCCGACATCGCCGAGAAGTACCTGCGCAAGGGCAGCAAGGTCTATGTCGAGGGCAGCCTGCAGACCCGCAAATGGACCGACCAGCAGGGTCAGGAGCGCTACACCACCGAGGTGGTGCTGAGCCGCTTCCGCGGCGAACTCACCCTGCTCGACGGCCGCGGCGGCGGGGCGGAGGCCCCCGAGGGCGGCGACCGCCCGGCCCGCTCCCCCTCCGGCTTCGGCAGCGGGGAGCGCGAGCGCGGCGGCGGCCGGGGTGGCTGGGACCGTCCGAAGGGCGGCGACCTCGACGACGACATCCCGTTCTGACGGATGCCGGGCGGAGTATTCGTTTCCATACCGTTTATCACGAGCCGGTGAGGCGAGCCTCACGCGCCCGAGAACCATCGGCAGCCGATTCAAGCCTGCGCTAGGCTGCGGGTTATGCAACTTAAACGGGCTCTTGGGGGCCTGCTTGCCTCCTCGTCCGCGTGCCCCGCCGATTCCGGCGCCAAGCCGGGCGGCGCCGTCCCGCGCCGTCCGGGGCATGTCGCCAGCCTCGCCCTGCTGATCGGCGCCATCCTGATGCCGCTCGCGAATCTCGGCGTCGGCGCCTACATCGCTTGGCGCGAGGTCTGGCGCGACGCCGCCGCCGATCTCATCCGCAGCGCCGACGCGGCCGCCGAATACGCGCGGCGCGTGCTCGACCTCCACGAGGCCGCCGTCGCGCGGGTGGACGACCTGCTACGTGGCCTCCCGGAGGCGGAGATCCGTGCCCGCGAGGCCGAGCTGCGCGAGGCCATCCTCCGCCTCGCCGGGGATATGCCCGGGCTCCGCGCCGCCCTGTTTTTCGGCCGGGAAGGCGCGTCGCTGCTGGAGGTGGAAGCCTTCCCCGCATCGCGGGGGGAGCGCGGCGTCGCCTGGAATGAGGTGATCCCCCTCGGCGAGGCCAAGGGGGGGACGATCCGCCTCGGCCGGATCCCGGCGCGGGAGGGGACCGGCCCACTTCTTGTCCTTGCCCGGGAGGTGGGCGCTGGCATGGTCGCCTTCGCCCTGGGACCCGCCCCCCTGGCCACGGGCCTGCGCCGCCTGCTGCATGCGGAGGACGACGCGCTCGCCCTGCTCGGTGCCGATGGTCACTGGCTTGCGCACAGCGGCGCGGCGCGACTTCCTCCCATTCCCGCAGCCAGCCCCCTGCATGCGGCGGTCCGCGACGCGGTCGCAGCCGCCCTCGCCGGGTCTTCCCCGCCGGGGGAGGGAGGCAGGCAGGTCGCCATCCGGCAGGTCGCGGGCTTCCCCGCCTATGCCGTGGCCGTCCGGCCGCACGATGCGATCCTCGCGCAGTGGCGCGCGCTGGTGATGCCCCAGCTCGCCATTGCCCTGCCCGCGGCGGCGCTGCTGCTGGTGCTGGCGCTGATGGTCCGCCGCGGCGAGGCCAGCCTGGTCGAGGCGAACAGCCTGCTGGAGCAGCGCGTGGCGGAGCGCACCGGCCGGCTCGCCGAGCTGACCGAGCTCCTGGACCTCGCGCCGAGCATCGTCTTCGAGCTCGACGGCACCATCACCTACTGGTCGGCCGGCGCGGAGCGGCTGTTCGGCTTCACCGCCGCCGAGGCGCTGGGCCGCCGCGCCGGGGAGCTGCTGCGCACCGAATGGCCGGTAGGAGGGCGCTGGCCGGCCATCCGCAGCCTGCAGGAGACCGGGGAGTGGCATGGCGAGCTGCGCCAGCGCCACAAGGACGGCACCCTGGTCATCACCGCCGCGCACTGGATCCTGCGCCGTGACCCGCTGACCGGCGCGCCCGGCCCCGTGGTCAGCTACCGCACCGACATCACCGGCCAGCGCCGGGTGGAGGACGCACTCCGCACCAGCGAGGCCTGGCTGCGCCGCGCGCAGGAGGCGAGCGGCGTCGTTCCCTTCGAGCTGACGCAGGAAGGCCGCATCGCCGCCACCGAGGCGCTGTGCCTGCTGTTCGACCTCTCGCCGGACGAGCCGCCGGAGCCCGCCGCGCTGCACGCCCGCCTGCACCCGGAGGACCGGCGGGCCGTGCTCCTCGCCATCCGCCGCCTTGCCGCCCGGGGCGGCGTCTTCGAGCGCGAGTTCCGCATCCTGCGCGCGGACGGCGCCATGCGCTGGCTGCTGGTGCGCGGCGAGGCGGAGCCCCATCCGGAGCACCGGCCGCTGCCGCGGCGCATCATGGGCGTGGCGCTCGACATCACCGCCCGCAAGCGGGCCGAGGCGGCGCTGGCGGAAAGCGAGGCGCGGCTGCGCCTGGCGCAGCAGGCCGCGGGCATCGGCATCTTCGACCACGAATTCCGCACCGGCCGCGTCGAGTGGGATGCCGTCATGCGCGCGCTGTGGGGGGTGCCGGAGGGCGTGCCGATCACCCGCCGGCTGCTCCTGGAGGGGTTGCACCCCGAGGACCGGCGGCGGCGCAGGCAGGCGATCCGCCGCGCCGCGGCCCCCGGCGGGGACGGCCTCTACCAGGTGGAATACCGCGTCATCCGCCGCTCCGACGGCGAGGAGCGCTGGATCGCCGCCCATGGCATGGTCCGCCGCGAGGCCGGTGGCCCGGCGCGCCTGATCGGCGTCGCCATGGACATCACCGAGCGCAAGCGGGCGGAGGAGCGCAACGAGCTGCTGCGGCGCGAGGTGGACCACCGCGCCAAGAACGCGCTCGCCGTGGTGCAGGCGGCGCTGCGGCTCTCCCGCGCCGACACGCCGGCCGAGCTGATCCGCGTGGTCGAGGGGCGCGTCGCGGCGCTGGCCCGCGCCCAGACCGCGCTCGCGCGCCGGCGCTGGCAGGGGGCGGAGCTGCGGCCCCTGCTGGAGGGCGAGCTGGCGCCCTTCCTGGTGGAGACCCCCGGCGCCCCCTATGCCACCCTGTCCGGCCCGCCGGTGACGATCGGGGCCGAGGCGGCGCAGCCGCTGTGCATGGCCCTGCACGAGCTGGCGACCAACGCGCTGAAATACGGCGCGCTGTCGCGGCCCGAGGGCAGGCTCTCCGTCACCTGGGGCCTGGACACGGCGCGCGGTCGGCTGCGCATCCTGTGGCAGGAGCAGGGGGGGCCGGAGATCCCGGCCGCGCCCGGCCATCGCGGCTTCGGCTCGCGCGTGCTGGAGCAGACCATCCGCATCCAGCTCGGCGGCACGGTGACGCGCCTCTGGCGGCGCGGCGGCCTGTACTGCGAGATCGAGGTGCCGCTCCGCCAGAAGGGGTGGGAGGTGGTGGACAGCGCCGCGGCCTGACCCGCGGCCGGTGCGGAAGGCCGCACCCCGGCGCCGATCCATCTTCGGGACCCGCCGAGGACCGCCTCGTGCGGCCCACCGGCCGTGTCAGCCCTCGACCCGGCCCCAGGCCAGCCCGCCGGGCGTGGGGCAGGCGCAGGCATCTCCGGGCCGCGCGGGCACCGGCAGCGGGCAGACCCAGGCCCCGGCGCGGCAGGAGGCGGGCGGCGGCGGCAGGTAGTAGCCGTAGCCGGGCCAGGCCGGGGGCGGTGGAACCGGATGGTACCAGCCGGGCGGCGGCGGATGGGTGATCCCGAAACCCAGGAACACCCCGCTGCGCGCCCCGGCGGGGGAGGCGCACAGCAGGCCGAGCGCACCGGCGAGGACGGTCAGGGGCAGGCGGCGCATGGCGGCTTCTCCGCGCGGCGGGAGGCGGCGGGTCTCATGGCAGCGGCCGCATTCATCGGCCGGGGCTGGCCGTGCCCCGGCCGTATCAGACCGCCTCCGACCAGTCCGCGGGCACGAAGCGGTAGCCATCGCCCTCCTTCGCCAGGTAGCCATGGGCGGGGAAGGGGAAGTGGAAGCCGGCGAGGCGGATGCGGTCGGTGGCGATGCGGTCGTAGAGGCGCCGGCGCGTCGCCTCGGCTGCCGCTGGGTCGAAGTCGAAGACGATGTGGAAGCCGGGGCGCCGCGCCAGCAGTTCCGGCCGGTTCGTGGTGTCGGCGACGTAGATCATCTCCGCCCCGCCATCCGCCACGTGGAAGGCGGTGTGGCCCGGCGTGTGGCCATGCGCGGCGACGGCGCGGATGCCCGGCACCGCCTCGGCGCCGTCGCCGATCTGGCGGACCCTGCCCTGATAGGGGGCGAAGCGCCTCGCGGTGTTGGCGAAGGTGGGGCGCTGGCGCTCGGGCGAGCGGCCCTCGTTGCCGGCATCGGTCCACCAGCGCCATTCCGCCTCCGGCACCACGATCTCGGCCTCGGGGAAGGCGCGCCCGCCCTGGGCATCGAGCAGGCCGTTGATGTGGTCGCCGTGGAAGTGGCTGATCAGCACCGTGTCCACCCGCGCCGGGTCGATGCCCGCGGCGCTGAGGTTCCGCTGCAGGAGGCCCACCGTCGCGTCCTGCTGCTGCTGCGGACCGTTGCCGGTGTCCATCAGCACCAGGTTGCGCCCGGTGTCCACCACGAGGGCGGTGAAGGGGATGCGCAGGCGGTCGGTGGGCAGAAAGCTCTCCGCCAACACCTGCCGCACCTCCTCGATCGGCGCGTTCTGCACGAAGCCGTCGAGCGGCTGCGGCCGCGCGCCGTCATGCACCATGGTGACGGTGAAGCCGCCGAGGCGGAAGCGGTGGAAGCCGGGCGCCTGGGCGGGCGCGGCCGGGGCCTGGGCCCGCGCGGCGCGTCCGATCAACCCGGGCATGCCGAGCGCGGCGGCGGTGGCGGCCGAGAGACCGGCGAAGGCGGCGCGGCGGCGGACGGGCTCATGCATGGCAGGGTTCCTCCCGCCGCAGAGGGTGGCCCCGCCGCGCCGCGAATCAAGCGCGACCGGCGCCGGTCACAGGCCGAAGGCGATGACCGATTCGAGATGCGTCGACCAGCGGAACTGGTCCACCGGCACCGCTTGTCGCACCCGGTAGCCGGCGCCGAGCAGCGCCCGCGCGTCGCGCGCCAGCGCCGCCGGGTTGCAGGAGACGTAGACCACCAGCGGCACCCGCGCCCGGGCGATCAGCCCCACCTGCTCCGCCGCGCCGGCGAAGGGCGGGTCCAGCACCACCGCGGCGAAGGGCGCGAGCTCCTTCGGCAGCAGCGGCTGGCGCGCCAGGTCGCGCCGCGCCGCCTCCACCCGCGCTCCCGCCTGGCGGGCCGCGGCGGAGAGCGCCGCCACCGCCTCCGCCGCGCCCTCGAAGGCGGCGATGCGGGCGCGGGCGGCGAGGGGGAAGCTCAGCGTGCCAACCCCGGCGTAGAGCTCCGCGATGCGCGCCCGCGCCGGCAGCCTTTCCGGCAGCGCCGCCAGTACCGCCTCGACGATCGCGGCCTCCCCCTCCGGCGTCGCCTGCAGGAAGGCGCCGGGGGGAGGGCTCACCGGCACGCCGGCGAAGCGGATCAGCGCCGGGCCATGCTGCGCCGCCACCTCCGGCGCCCCGCTGCCCCGGGCCCAGGCGACGCGCGGCAGGCCATGGGCGGCGGCGAAGGCGGCGAGGGCGGCCCGCCCGGCGGCGTCCAGCACCCCGTCGGTGCGCAGCAGCAGGTCCGGGCCGGTCTCCAGCAGATTCAGCACCGCCGAACCCTCCCGCCGCAGCGCGGCAAGGCCGCGCAGCGCCGCGCGCAGCGGCGGCAGCAGCGCCACGAGCCGCGGATCGAGCACATGGCATTCGGCGAGGTCCACCACGGCGACGTCGCCTCGGGCATGGAAGCCGACGGCCACGCCGCCCGGCCCGCGGCGCAGCGCCAGGTCGGCGCGGCGGCGCGTGCCCGGCGGGCTGAGACGGAGCGGCGCCACCGGCGCGTCCGGCGCGCCGGCGCGGGCCAGCGCCTCCGCCAGCCGGGCGCGCTTCCAGTCAGCGCAGGGCGCCTCCGCCCAGTGCTGCAGCGCGCAGCCACCGCAGGCGCCGAAATGCGTGCAGGGCGGCGCCACGCGCTCGGGGCTCGGCCGCGTCACCGCCTCGGCCGGTACGGCGCGGCCGGGAAGGGGGCGGGCGCGCACCCGCTCCCCCGGCAGGGCACCGACGACGAAGCAGTCCGCACCGCCGGGCAGGCGGGCGATGCCGTCCCCCGCGGCGCCCATCGCCTCGATCGTCAGCTCGGTCAGGGTGTCGGACATGGGGGATGGGGGGCGGCGGGCGCCGCCCCGCCCGGATCAGGCCCCGAAGGCGTTGAGGCCGGTGATGGCGCGGCCGAGGATCAGCGCGTGCACGTCGTGCGTGCCCTCGTAGGTGTTCACCGTCTCGAGGTTCATGACGTGGCGGATCACGTGGTACTCGTCCACGATGCCGTTGCCGCCGTGCATGTCGCGCGCGACGCGGGCGATGTCGAGCGCCTTGCCGCAATTGTTGCGCTTGACCAGGGAGATCATCTCCGGCGCCGCGCGGCCCTCGTCGAACAGCCGGCCGACGCGCAGCACCGCCTGCAGGCCGAGGGCGATCTCGGTCTGCATGTCGGCGAGCTTCTTCTGGATGAGCTGGGTGTTGGCCAGCGGGCGGCCGAACATCTTCCGGTTCAGCGTGTACTCCCGCGCCGCGTGCATGCAGAACTCGGCCGCGCCCATCGCGCCCCAGGCGATGCCGTAGCGGGCGCGGTTGAGGCAGGAGAAGGGCCCGGCGAGGGACTTCACCCCCGGCAGGCGGTTCTCCTCGGGGACGAACACCTCGTCCATCATGATCATGCCGGTGACCGAGGCGCGCAGGCTGAACTTGCCCTCGATCTTCGGCGTGGAGAGGCCCTTCATCCCCCGCTCAAGCAGGAAGCCGCGCAGCACCCCCTCGTCGTCCTTGGCCCAGACCACGCAGACATCGGCGATCGGGGAGTTGGTGATCCAGGTCTTGGAGCCGGACAGGAGGTAGCCTCCGTCCACCTTCTTCGCGCGCGTGCGCATGGAGGAGGGGTCGGAGCCGGCATCCGGCTCAGTGAGGCCGAAGCAGCCGACCCATTCGCCGGTGCGCAGCTTCGGCAGGTACTTCTGCCTCTGCTCCTCCGAGCCGAAGGCGTGGATCGGATACATCACGAGGGAGGACTGCACGGAGAAGGCGGAGCGGTAGCCGGAATCCACCCGCTCCACCTCGCGCGCCATCAGCCCGTAGGCGACGTAGGAGACGCCGGCGCAGCCATAGCCTTCCAGCGTGGCGCCGAGGAAGCCCATCTCCCCGAACTCGTTCATGATCTCGCGGTCGAAGCGCTCGTGCCGGTTGGCCTCCAGCACGCGGGGGAGCAGCTTCTCCTGGCAGAACTGGTGCGCGGCATCGCGCACCATCCGCTCCTCCTCGGTCAGCAGCTCGTCGAGAAGCAGCGGGTCCTCCCAGCGGAAGGCGGGCAGGCTGCGCCGCGCCTGGCCGGCGGGCGGGGTGGCGACGTTCATTGGCTCCTCCTCGGCCGTGGCGGCGTGGCGCCGCCCGTCCCATGGTGCAAGTCTGCGCCCGCCCCGCCGGGCGGGCAACGGCGCGCCCGCCTCAGGCGGCCTCCTGCTCCGCCTCGGCGGCGGCGTCGCGGCGCGGCCGGGGGATGGGGATCAGCATGAAGGCGGGCACGGCGTCGCCGAAGCCGCGCACCGGCGGGCCGAGATCGTCGCGCTCGCGCCGCCGCGCCGGCTCCGCCCGGCCGCGATCCTCGCGCGGGCGGTCGGCGCGCGCGCGCTCCTCGCGGGGCGTCTCCGCG
>NZ_SJDM01000002.1 GCF_004761865.1 Crenalkalicoccus roseus
CCAGCCTACCGGTTTGTCCACGCGGCCTAGCGCCTGATCCGCCAGGGCGGATCGCGCTCAGAGCAGGTCCCGTCCAGGGAGATCCGCCCGGACGGCACGCCGGACGCGGCCCCTTGACGCGGGGCGGGCCGCGGGAGACGGATGCGCCCATGCTCGACAAGGTCCTGACGCCTGGCGCCTTCGAGGCGCGGCTCTACGAGGGCTGGGAGCGCGCGGGCGCCTTCGCGGCCGACCCGGACAGCGCGGCCCGCCCCTTCACCATCATGATCCCGCCGCCGAACGTGACGGGCAGCCTGCACATGGGGCACGCGCTGACCTTCACGCTGCAGGACACGCTGATCCGCTGGCGGCGGATGCAGGGGCGCGACGCGCTGTGGCAGCCCGGCACGGACCATGCCGGCATCGCCACCCAGATGGTGGTGGAGCGGCTTCTCGCCTCCCGCGGCCTCGACCGCCGGCAGATGGGGCGGGAGGCCTTCCTGGAGCAGGTGTGGGCGTGGAAGGCGGAATCCGGCGGCGCCATCACCCGCCAGCTCCGCCGCCTCGGCGCCTCGCTCGACTGGCCGCGCGAGCGCTTCACCATGGATGAGGGCCTCTCGGCGGCGGTCAGGGAGGTGTTCGTCACCCTGCACAGGCAGGGCCTGATCTACCGCGACCGGCGGCTGGTGAACTGGGATCCCAAGCTGCAGACCGCGATCTCCGACCTCGAGGTGGAGAGCCGCGAGGTGAGGGGCAGCCTCTGGCACCTGCGCTACCCGATCGAGGGCGAGCCGGGCCGCTACGTGGTGGTCGCCACCACGCGGCCGGAGACCATGCTCGGCGACACTGCGGTGGCGGTGCACCCGGAGGACGGCAGGCTGCGCCACCTGATCGGCCGGCGCGCGGTGCTGCCGCTGGTCGGCCGCGCCATCCCGATCCTCGCCGACACGCATGCCGACCCGGAGAAGGGCAGCGGCGCGGTGAAGATCACCCCGGCGCACGACTTCAACGATTTCGAGGTCGGCCGCCGCCACGGCCTGCCCATGCCGAGCGTGCTCGACGCCGAGGCGCGGATCTGGCTCGAGGAGATCGCGCCCGAGATGCGCGCGGTGGAGGGCGTGGCCGATCCCGCCTTCCTGCGCGCCCTCGCCGGCCAGGACCGCTTCGCCGCGCGCAAGGCGATTGTGGCGCGGCTGGAGGAACTCGGCCTGGTCGAGAAGGTGGAGCCGCACACCCACCAGGTGCCGCATGGCGACCGCGGCGGCGTGCCGATCGAGCCGCGGCTGACCTGGCAGTGGTACGCCGACGCCGCCACCCTGGCGAAGCCGGCGATCGAGGCGGTGGAGAGCGGCCGCACCGCCTTCGTGCCGAAGCAGTGGGAGAACACCTTCTTCGCCTGGATGCGCGACATCCAGCCCTGGTGCATCTCCCGCCAGCTCTGGTGGGGCCACCAGATCCCGGCCTGGTACGGGCCGGACGGCCATGTCTTCGTCGAGCGGACCGAGGCGGAGGCGCAGGCCGCGGCGCGCGCGCACTACGGCAAGGAGGTGCCGCTGCGCCGCGACGAGGACGTGCTGGACACCTGGTTCAGCAGCGCGCTGTGGCCGTTCTCGACGCTCGGCTGGCCGGAGCGGACGCGGGAGCTCGCCCGCTACTACCCCGGCGACGTGCTGGTGACCGGCTTCGACATCATCTTCTTCTGGGTCGCCCGGATGATGATGATGGGGCTGCACTTCATGGGCGAGGTGCCCTTCCGCACCGTCTACATCCACGGCCTGGTGCGCGACGAGCGCGGGCAGAAGATGTCGAAGTCCAAGGGGAACGTCATGGATCCCCTGGAGCTGATCGAGGCCTACGGCGCCGACGCGCTGCGCTTCACCATCTGCGCCCTCACCGGGCCGGGGCGGGACGTGAAGCTCTCCCGCAAGCGGGTCGAGGATCACCGCGCCTTCGTCACCAAGATCTGGAACGCCGCGCGCTTCCTGGAGATGAACGGGGTCGCGCCCGACCCCGCCTGGGATCCGGCGCGGGCGCGCACACCGCTCGCCCGCTGGATCCTGGACGCGGCGAACCGCGCGGTGACGGAGGCCACGGCGGCGCTCGAGGCCTACCGCTTCGACGAGTACGCCGCCGCCTGCTACCGCTTCGTCTGGAACACCTTCTGCGACTGGTTCATCGAATTCGCCAAGCCGGTGCTGGCCGGGCCGGACGGGCCGGAGAAGGAGGAGGCGAGGGGCGCGGCGCAGCACGTGCTCGGCACCATCCTGCGTCTGCTGCATCCGGCCATCCCCTTCGTCACCGAGGAGCTGTGGGACCGCTTCGGCTACGGGCCGGCGTTCAGCCTGATCCGCGCGTCCTGGCCCGGCGCTGTGCCGGTGGCGGAGGCCGAGGCGGCGCGGGCGGAGCTCGACTGGGTGGTCTCGCTGGTGTCCGAGGTGCGCAGCGTCCGCAACGAGGTGAACGTGCCGCCCTCCGTCACCATGCCGCTGCTGGTGAAGGACGCGGCGCCGGAAAGCCTGGCCCGCGCCGGGCGCTGGATCGAGGCGATCCGCCGCCTCGGCCGCATCAGCGAGGTCCGGCCGCTGGATGGGGAGGTGCCGAAGGGCGTGGCGCAGGCGGTGCTGGGGGAGGCCACGGTGATGCTGCCGCTCGAGGGCGTCATCGACATCCCGGCCGAGCGCGCCCGGCTTGCGAAGGAGCGCGGCAGGGCCGAGGCCGAGGCGCGAAAGATCGCCGCCAAGCTCGACAACGCCGATTTCGTCGCCCGCGCGCCGGAGGAGGTGGTGGAGGAGAACCGCGAGCGCCTCGCCGCCGCGCGGGCGGAGATGGCGCGGCTCGACGCGGCGCTGGCGCGGATCGGGGGGTAGGCCGCTCCCCGCAGCCGTCTCCGCCCGCCCGCAGGGCGGATGCGCGGCTGCGGCTGTCTCCCGCCTTCCGCGATCCGCCCTGGCGCACGGCAAATGCCCTGGCTCATCGAGCGTGCGAGCATCTTCGCCCGTTCAGGCGAGGCCGCCTGAACGGGATCCGCTCTAGCCGAACAGCTCCTCCACCTGGATGGCGATGCCCGGCGGGTATAGCGGAACCGGTCCGGCGGCGAGGATGGCGCTCTCGACCCGCCCGTCCTCCAGGCGGCGGTGGTGGATCACCACCCGCCGCAGCAGGCCGACGATGAGATGAGGCCGGATCGACGAAACCCGGACGTCGTCGGTGAACTTGGTCGCCGGATCCACGCGGCGTTGGAAGGGGAGGTCACCTCGCCCACGATGACCGGCGGGGGCGAGCCGAGGGCCTCGCCGTCGAGCGTCTCGCCGCAATGCACCAGCGCATCGGGTTCGTAGGCGGCGTCATTCCCGATTTCCACGGTCGCCCCGTCCGGCAGGACGTCGCAGGGCAGGCCGGCGGAGACGATGGCCTGGCGCAGCGCCAGCCAGACCCGCGCCTTGGCACGCATGTGAGCCACCCGCTCCGGCGCCATCGCCACCACCTCGCCCCCGGCCAGCTCGAAGCGGCCGCGCGGCGGCTCCTCGGCCCAGCGGTAGTATTCCTCGCGGGTCATTCTTCCGGGCGGTGTCGGGCGCGGCTCTGCCATGGCCCGTTCCGGATGGTGCCGCGGCGCATCCTGCGCCAGCCGCGGCCGGCCCGTCCAGCGCGGGCCCCGCTTGCCGGCCCGCCCTCAGCGCGCGACAAAGCCCCACAGGATCGCCTTGGGAAGACCGCCATGACCGCCTGGGACAAGTCGAAGCTGCCGAGCCGCCACGTCACCGTGGGGCCCGAGCGCGCGCCGCACCGCTCCTACTACTACGCCATGGGGCTGACCAAGGAGGAGATCGCGCAGCCCCTGGTCGGCGTCGCCACCTGCTGGAACGAGGCCGCGCCCTGCAACATCGCCCTCTCCCGCCAGGCCCAGGCGGCCAAGCGCGGGGTGAAGGAGGCGGGCGCGACGCCGCGCGAGTTCACCACCATCACCGTCACCGACGGCATCGCCATGGGCCACCAGTCCATGAAGTCCAGCCTGGCCAGCCGGGAGGTGATCGCCGATTCGATCGAGCTGACCATGCGCGGCCACTGCTACGACGCGATGGTCGGCATGGCGGGCTGCGACAAGTCGCTGCCCGGCGTGATGATGGCGATGCTGCGGCTGAACGTGCCTTCCGTCTTCATGTATGGCGGCTCCATCCTGCCCGGGAAATTCCACGGCCGCGACGTCACCGTGCTCGACGTGTTCGAGGCGGTGGGCCAGCACGCCGCCGGGCGGATCTCGGACGAGGAGCTGGAGGAGCTGGAGCGTCACGCCTGCCCCGGCGCGGGCGCCTGTGGCGGGCAGTTCACCGCCAACACCATGGCCTGCATCAGCGAGGTGATCGGCCTCGCCCTGCCCTTCTCCGCCGGAGCGCCGGCGGAGGATGTGGACCGCGACCGCTGGGCCCATGAATCCGGCAAGGCGGTGGTGGCGCTGCTGCGCCGCAACCTCCGCCCGCGCGACATCGTCACGATGGACGCGCTGCACAACGCCGCCGCCATCGTCGGCGCCACCGGCGGCTCCACCAACGCCGTCCTGCACCTGCCCGCCATCGCGCACGAGGCCGGCCTGCGCTTCACCCTGCAGGACGTGGCGGAGATCATGCGCAAGACGCCGCACATCGCCGACCTGAAGCCCGGCGGCAAGTACGTGGCCGCGGACGTGCACCGCATCGGCGGCGTCCCCGTCATCATCAAGGCGCTGCTCGACGGCGGCTACCTGAAGGGCGACTGCATCACCGTCACCGGCAAGACCCTCGCCGAAAACCACCGCGAGGTGATCGTGCCGAAGGACCAGGACGTGGTGCGCCCGACCTCCGACCCGATCTCGCCGATCGGCGGCGTGGTGGCGCTGCACGGCAACCTCGCCCCCGAGGGCGCGATCGTGAAGATCGCCGGCATGAAGACGCTGCGCTTCGAGGGCACGGCGCTCTGCTTCGACTGCGAGGAGGACGCGTTCCGCGCCGTGGAGGACCGCGCCTACAAGGCGGGCGACGTCATCGTCATCCGCTACGAGGGGCCGAAGGGCGGGCCGGGGATGCGGGAGATGCTCGCCACCACCTCCGCCATCTACGGCCAGGGCATGGGCGAGCAGGTGGCGCTGATCACCGACGGCCGCTTCTCCGGCGCCACGCGCGGCTTCTGCATCGGCCATGTCGGGCCGGAGGCGGCGGTGGGCGGGCCGATCGCGCTGCTCCGCAACGGCGACCGCATCGTCATCGACGCCGAGAAGGGCACGATCGACGTCATGCTCCCCGAGGAGGAGCTGGCGAGGCGCCGCGCGGAATGGCAGCCGCGCCGGACCGACTACAACTCCGGCGCGCTGTGGAAATACGCCCAGCTCGTCGGTCCGGCGCATCTCGGCGCCGTCACCCATCCCGGCGCGGCGGCGGAGACGCACTGCTACGCGGACCAGTGAAGAGGCGGGGCGCCCGGCCGCCGGCGGGGCGCCCCGGTCACGCAGGCTTCACCAAAGCCGCGCGCAACGGTCGCCGGGCGTCACAGTTGGTGCGCAGGATCGGTCCAAAAGAGGAGAAAGACCGAATGCGCACACTGCCAGTCCTGTCCGCGCTGGGGGCCGCGCTGCTGCTGGCCGCCTGCACCTATGTCGAGCGCGAGCGTCCGCCCCCCGCCCCGGCCGCGGTCATCACCCCGGCTCCGACGGTGGTGCAGCCGGTGCCGGCGGCGCCCGCGCCGACCGTGACGGTCCGCCCGAGCTACTGAGCCGAAGGCCGCCTCCCGCCCACCCCGCGCGGGGTGGGCGCGGAGTCAGTCGAGGTCGCACCAGACCGGGGCGTGGTCGCTCGGCTGCTCCTCGGCCCTGGCCTCTATGTCCACGCCGCAGGCCGTGAGCCGCTCGGCGAGTTCCGGGCTGAGCAGGATGTGGTCGATCCGCAGCCCGCGATTCGATTCGAAGGCGGGGCCATAATCCCAGTAGGTGAAGGGCGCGTCCTCCGGATGCAGCGCCCTCAACGCATCCGTCATACCGAGGTGCAGCAGGGCCCGGAACCGGGCGCGCGCCTCCGGCCGCACCAGCGCGTCGCCCGGCGGCAGGGCGCCTGGCGCCAGATCGGCCTCGGTCGGGCAGACGTTGAAATCCCCGAGCACGGCGAAGGGCGCGAAGGCGTCCAGCCGTTCCCGCACCCGCGCGGCCAGCCGGTCCATCCAGCGCAGCTTGTAGGCGAAGCCGTCCTCCCCACCCGAATTGCCGTTCGGCACATAGACCCCGGCGAGGCGCGCCCCCGCCGCCTCCACCTCCAGGTAGCGCGCCTGGGTATCTCCCTCCTCGCCCGGCAGCGCCTCCGCCGCCACGGTGAAGGGGATGCGGCCGAGCACGGCGACGCCGTTGCGCCCCCCCACCTGGCCCACCGCATGGGCGCGGTAGCCGAGATCGGCGAGGTCGAGGGCCGGGAACTCCTCGGTGCGGCACTTGATCTCCTGCAGGAACACGAGATCCGGCGCGAGCCGCTGCAGGAACCGGCGCAGATGCGGCAGGCGCCGGCGGATGGAGTTCACGTTGAAGGTGGCGAGGCGCATGGCGGAACGGTCCGGACGGGGGCGCGTCAGCCGCCCTCCACCGCGGCCAGGATGCGGTCCATCGCCTCGGTGCGGCCGAGCGCGAACAGCACCGCGTCGATCGGCGGGCTGGTGGTGCTGCCGGTCAGCGCCGCGCGCAGCGGCTGGGCGATGGTGCCGAGCTTCAGCCCCTTCACCTCGGCGTAGTCGCGCAGCCAGGCTTCCAGGTCCGCCCGCTCCCAGGGCGCGTCGCTGAGGAACTGGGCGAGGTCGCGGAGGCGCGCCTTCGCCTCCGGCGTCAGCAGCGCCGCCGCCTTGGCCTCCATCGGCGGCGGGCCGTCGAGCACGGCGAAGGCGGCGCTGCCCGCCAGCTCCTCGAGGGTGCGGGCGCGCTCCTTCAGCTCCGGCATCAGCAGCCGCACCCGCTCCGCCCCGGCGGGGCCGAACAGCACGCCGCGCCTCGCCAGCCGCTCCAGTACCTCGTGGACCAGCCGCGCATCCTCGGCGCGGCGCAGCCAGACGCCGTTGAGGTGCGTCAGCTTGGCGTAGTCCATGCGCGAGGGGGCGCGCCCCACGCCGTCGAGGTCGAACAGCGCGATCGCCCGCTCGCGGGAGATCACCTCCTCATCCCCGTGCCCCCAGCCGAGGCGCAGCAGGTAGTTGAACACCGCCTCCGGCAGGTAACCCTGCTCGCGGAACTCCAGCACCGAGACGGCGCCGTGGCGCTTGGACAGCTTGGCGCCGTCGGCGCCGTGGATCAGCGGGATGTGGGCGAAGCGCGGCCGCGTCCAGCCCATCGCGTCGTAGATCTGGCACTGGCGGAAGGTGTTGGTCAGGTGGTCGTCGCCGCGGATGACATGGGTGATGCCCATGTCGTGGTCGTCCACCACCACCGCGTGCAGATAGGTCGGCGTGCCGTCCGAGCGCAGGATGATCATGTCGTCGAGCTCGGCATTGGCGACGCGCACCTCGCCCTGCACCAGGTCCTCGACCGCGGTCTCGCCCTCGCGCGGCGCCTTCAGGCGGATCGCCGGCTTGCGGCCGGGCGGGGCCTCGGAGGGGTCGCGGTCGCGCCAGGCGCCGTCGTAGCGGGGCGGGCGCCCCTCGGCGATCGCCCGCTCGCGCATCGCCTGCAGCTCCTCGGGCGTCTCGAAGGCGAGGTAGGCGCGGCCGGCGGCGAGGAGCTGGTGCGCCACCTCGGCGTGGCGCGCTTCCCGCGCGCTCTGGAACACCGGCGGCTCGTCCGGGCTCAGGCCGAGCCATTCCAGGCTGTCCAGGATCTGCCGCACCGCCTCCGGGGTGGAGCGGGCGCGATCCGTGTCCTCGATCCGCAGCAGGTACTTCCCGCCATGCCGGCGCGCGAAGAGGTAGTTGAACAGGGCGGTGCGCGCCCCGCCGATGTGCAGGAAGCCGGTGGGGGAGGGGGCGAAGCGGGTGCGAACGGTCATGATGGCGGGCCTCGCGGCGTGACAGGGTGGTGTCAAGACGCGGCGTAGGGCCCGGTCAAGGGGCGGGGCGGCGGGACGCATTCGGCGCTTGCGCCGGCGCGCCTGCTACCCGAGGTTGTTGTTCATGGCCAGCGCCGCCACCCAGACGCTCGCATCGCCCCTCAGCCCGGCGGCCAGGCTTGCCGGCCTGTTCGAGGCGGAGCGCCTGCGCCTCGCACCCTGGCTGGCGATTGCCCTCGGCCTCGGCATCGCCGCCTATTTCGCCCTGCCGGAGGAACCCGACCCGGCCTGGCGCTGGGCCGCCCTGCCCCCCCTGCTCCTGGCGCTGGCGCTGGCGCCGCGTGCCCCGCTCGCCGCGTGGTGCGCCGGCCTGCCGGCGGCGGCAGCGTTGGGCGCAGCCGTGGCCTCCTGGCACGCCGCGCGGCAGCCGCCGATGCCGGATCTGCCGCGCGGCGCCGTCATCGTCTCGGGCGTGGTGACGCGGGTGGAGCTGCTGCCGGAGGGGCAGCGCATCACCCTGGACGCGCCGCGGCTGGACGGTGGGGAGCCGCTGGCGCGACACCTGCGGATAAGGCTGCGCGCCACCGATCCGGTCCGGCCACGCCCGGGCGAGCGGCTGCGCGTGCGGGCGCTGATCCGTCCGCCCGCCCCGCCAGCCTATCCGGGCGGCTGGGACTTCCAGCGCGCCGCCTGGTTCGGCGGCCTCGGCGGCAGCGGCTTCGCCCTCGGCATGGCCGAGCTGGAGGCGGAGGAGCGGGGGCGCGCCCCGCCCCTTGCGGCGCTGCGCGCGGATATCGAGGCGCGCGTCGCCGCCGCCCTGCCCGGACCGACGGGCGGCGTGGCCGCGGCGCTGCTGACCGGCGGGCGCAGCGCCATTCCGGCCCCCGACCTCGCGGCGCTGCGGGATGCGGGGCTCGCGCACTTGCTCTCGGTCTCCGGGCTGCACATCGGCATCGTGTTCGGCGTCAGCTTCGCCGTGGTGCGCCTGGCCCTCGCCGCGCTGCCCTGGGCGGCGCTGCGCCTGCCGGTGAAGTCGGTCGCGGCGGTGGCGGCGCTCGCCGCCGGCGGGTTCTACATGCTGCTGAGCGGGGCCCAGGTGCCGATGCAGCGCAGCTTCGCCATGGCGGCCCTGGCGACGCTGGCGCTGCTGACGGGGCGGCGGGCGCTCACCCTGCGCGCCTGGGGCCTCGCCTTCGCCGGGGTGCTGCTGATCGAGCCGGTGGCGCTGCTCGGCCCGAGCTTCCAGATGAGCTTCGCCGCCGTGCTGGCGCTGATCGCCGGCTGGGAGTGGCTGCGCCCGCGCCTCGCCCGGACGGGGGGCGCCTCGCGGCGGGAGGCATGGCGGCGCCGGCTGCTGCTCGGCGCCTTCGGCATCGCCGCCACCTCGCTACTCGCCGGCGCCGCGACCACGCCCTTCGGCCTGCACCATTTCGGCCGCCTGCAATTGTACGGCGTGGCGGCGAACATGCTGGCGGTGCCCATCACCTCCCTGCTCGTGATGCCGGCGGGGATGCTGGCGGTGGCGCTGATGCCGCTCGGGCTGGAGGGGCTGGCCCTGGCGCCGATGGGCTGGGGGGTGGAGGCGATACTCCGGGTCGCGCGCCAGGTCGCCTCCTGGCCCGGCGCCGCCTTCTCGGCCCCGCCCATCCCCGCCTGGGGCCTCGGGGTGACGGCCTTCGGCATGGCCTGGCTCTGCCTGTGGCGGGCGCGGTGGCGGCTGCTCGGCCTGCCGCTGATCGCCGCCGGCCTCGCCAGCGCCGCCGCGGTGCGGCCGCCCGACCTGCTGGTCTCGGCGGATGCGCGGCTGATCGGGCTGCGCAGCGCCGAGGGCCTGCATCTGCAGCGCCTCTCCGGCGCCTCCTCCCTGGTGGCCGAAAGCTGGCTGCGCCTCTATGCCGAGGCGGCGGCGCGGCCCCTGCCGAGAGAGGGGGAGGCGGGAGAGGGCGCCATCGCCTGCACCGCCGGCGCCTGCTGGTTCCGACCGCGCTCCGAGGGTGCGGTCGCGGTGCTGCTGCGCGGCGGCCCGGCACGCGAGGCCTGTGCCGGCGCGGCGCTGGTGGTCTCCGCCGAGCCGGTGCGGGGCCGCTGCGCCGCCCGGGTGGTGGACCGGTTCTCGGTCTGGCGGGAGGGCGCGCATGCGGTCTGGCTGGAGGCGGACGGGGTGCGCGTGCTGAGCGACCGGGCCTGGCGCGGCGACCGGCCCTGGGTGCCGCCCCCGCCACGGCCGCGCGGCGCGCGCGAGCCGCCGGCCGCGACGATACCGGAGGATGGCTGAAGCGGATCGCGGGGGGGCGGAAGCGGGCGGACCGTGGCGCCGCTCCGCAAGCAAGGGGATGAAGCCGTTGCCGGGGGCATGGCCAGGCGGAAACGGCATCGGGGAAGCGAGGATGCAGGACGTTCTTTCGCCACCGGATACGATGATGGCGGTATCGCCCGACCTCCGCATCGAGGTCTCGGGCGAGGCGCCGCCCGTGCCGCCGGCGCTCGAGCCCGCGATCGCCGCGGCCTGGGAGGCAGCGCAGCGGCGCGCCGGCGGGCGGCTGTTCAACGGCCGCGTCTTCTCGGTGGAGAGCGCGGAGCCGCACCTTCTGCGCGGCCACCTCGCGGAATACCGGCTGGTCGTCGCCGGCTTCGCCGATCCCGCCCTCGCGGCAAGGCTCGGCCTGCGCCCGCTCGCGGTCTGCGGCGTGCTGCGCACGCCGGATGGCGTGCTGTTCGGCCGCCGCACGCCGCGCGCGACCTACGAGCCGGGGCTGTGGCAGATGCCCCCGGCCGGCAGCGTGGATGCCTCGGCGGTCCGGGAGGGGCGGGTTGACCCCCTGGCCCAGATCCGCACCGAATTCGAGGAGGAACTCGCCCTTCCCTGGGGCGTGGTGCGCCGGGCGCGGCCCTTCGCCCTGGTCCGCGCCGGCAGCACCGGCGTGCATGACCTCGGCATCGTGCTGGAGACGGAGGCGCGGTTCGCGACCATCCTCGCCCGCCAGCGCCATGCCCGCACCGTGGAGTACACCGCCCTGCGGGTGGTGCCGGAGGCGGCGCTACCCGCCTTCTGCGCCGCCGAGGGGCGGGCGATGGTCCCGGCCGCGCCGCTGTTCCTGGCCGCGCTCGGCCTGCTGCCCGGGGCGGGCGTGCCTCAGTAGCGGCGCAGCAGCCCCACCAGCCTGCCCTGCACCTTCACCCGGTCGGGGCCGAAGATGCGGGTCTCGTAGCGCGGGTTGGCGGCCTCGAGCGCGATCGAGTTGCCGCGCCGGCGCAGGCGCTTCAGCGTGACCTCGGCCTCGTCCACCAGCGCGACCACGATGGCGCCGTTCTCCGCCGTGTCGGCACGGCGGATGATGACGGTGTCGCCGTCGAGGATGCCGGCCTCCACCATCGAATCGCCGGCCACCTCGAGCGCGTAGTGCTCGCCATTGCCGAGCAGGGCGGCCGGCACCTCGACATTGGTGCCCTGGTCGCGCAGCGCCTCGATCGGCAGGCCGGCGGCGATGCGGCCATAGAGCGGGAGCTGCACCGCCGCCGCCTCGTTCGCGGCCTTCTGCACGCCGGACAGATGCGCGGCGAAATTGCCGCGGATGACATTGGGGGCGAAGGCGCCCTCGCGCGGCGCCGTGTCGGGCGCGCCCTGCGGGCGGCGCGGCGTCAGCGTGTCCGGCAGGCGGATCACCTCGAGGGCCCGGGCGCGGTGCGCGCGGCGGCGCAGGAAGCCGCGCTCCTCCAGCGCCGTGATCAGGCGGTGGATGCCCGACTTGGACTTGAGGTTCAGCGCCTCCTTCATCTCCTCGAAGGAGGGGGAGAAGCCGGTCGAGCGCAGATGCTTGTCGATGAAGATCAGCAGCTCGTGCTGCTTGCGCGTGAGCACCTGGAACCCTCCATGGCCTCGCCCCACCCGCCTGGCTGCGGCGGTGCCGGGGCCTTCGGAACAAACGGGAAACCCGATGGCGTGTTCTAGGTTGGTTCCGGCCGGCGCGTCAAATGTTTTTCGCGAGGATCGGCCGCTCAGATGCCGAGATCGCCGAGCGGAATCACCTCCACCGCCGCGCCCTCGGGCAGCGCCGGCGCGTGCGGCGGGCGCAGGATCAGCGCCTCGGCCCGCGCCATGGTCTTGAGCATGGAGCTGTCCTGCACCGGGAAGGGGGTCGCCACCGGCGCGCCATCCGGCGCCGCCTCCAGCCGCGCGCGCAGATGGTCGAAGCGCCGGTCGTTCTCCGGCAGCGGCGCGCCGGCGCGGGCGGCGAGGGTGCGCGGCGCCGCGCCCGGCAGGCCGGAGAGGCGCTCGAGCGCCGGCAGCAGGAACACCACGCCGCAGACCAGCGCCGAGACCGGGTTGCCGGGCAGGCCAAGCACCGGCGTCTGGCCGAGCCGCCCCCAGATCAGCGGCTTGCCGGGACGCATCGCGATCTTCCAGAAATCGAGCGCGAAGCCCTGCGGCCCGAGCGCGCTCTGCACCAGGTCGGTGTCGCCGACGCTCGCTCCGCCGGTGGTCACCAGCAGGTCGCAGGCCCGCGCCGCGGCGGCGGCCTCGGCGATGGCGCGCGAATCGTCGGGCACGATCGGCAGCACCAGCGGCTCGCCCCCGCCGGCGCGCACCAGCGCCGCCAGGGCATGGGCGTTGCTGCTGACGATGCCGCCCGGCGGGATCGGCTCGCCGGGCAGCGCGATCTCGTCGCCGGTGGCGAGGATGCCGATGCGCGGCGCCCGGTGCACGGCGAGCCAGGGGTGGTTCGCGGCGGCGGCAAGGCCGATGTCGCGCGCCGTCAGCCGCCGGCCGGCGGGCAGCACCTCCTCGCCCGCCGCGAAGTCGAGGCCGCGGCGGCGGATCCAGCGCCCCTCGCGCACCGTCTCGCGCACGGTGACCGTTCCCCCCTCCGCCTCCGCGTCCTCCTGCAGCAGGATCGCGTCGGCACCGGCGGGCACGAAGCCGCCGGTGAGGATGCGCACCGCCTCGCCGGGACCGACGCCGCCGGCGAAGGGGTGGCCCGCCGGGGCGGCGCCGATCACCCGCAGCCGCGCGCCCTGCACCGCATCGGCAGCGCGGACCGCGTAGCCATCCATCGCCGAGACGTCGGCGGGAGGCTGGGTGACGCGGGAGAGCACGGGCCGCGCCAGCACCCTGCCCCAGGCGGCAGGCAGCGGCAGCGTCTCGGCCGGGGTGGGCCGCAGGGCTTCCAGGATGCGCCGCCGCGCCTCCTCGACCGCGATCATCCTTCCGCCTCCCAGTCGCCGGACCGGCCGCCGGACTTGCGCGCGAGGCGCACCGCCTCGATGCGCATGCCGCGATCCAGCGCCTTGCACATGTCGTAGACGGTCAGCGCGGCGACGGTGACGGCGGTCAGCGCCTCCATCTCCACGCCGGTGCGGCCGGTGACCTTCACCGTGGCCTCGATCTCCACCGCCTCGGGCGGCGCCGGGACGAGGTCCACCGTCACCTTCGAGAGCATCAGCGGGTGGCAGAGCGGAATCAGCTCGGCGGTGCGCTTGGCGCCCATGATCCCCGCGAGGCGGGCGACGCCGAGAACGTCGCCCTTGCCGACCCCTCCCTCCCGGATGCGGGCGAGGGTCTCGGGCGCCATCACCACGCGCCCGCGGGCCACCGCCACCCGCTCCGTCTCCGCCTTGGCGGAGACGTCCACCATGGCGGCGCGGCCCTGCTCGTCGAAATGCGTGAAGCCGGCCATGGCGGGGCCTCAGAGGGCGTGGACCAGGGCGCGGGCGGCGGCGGCGACGTCCGGCTGGCGCATCAGGTGCTCGCCGACCAGGATGCAGCGCGCCCCGGCCGCCGCCATGCGCCGCACGTCGGCCGGGGTGCGGATGCCGCTTTCCGCCACCGGGATACGGTCGGCCGGGATCAGCGGCACCAGCGCCTCGGAGGTGGCGAGGTCGGTGCGCAGCGTGCGCAGGTCGCGGTTGTTGACGCCGATCAGCCGCGTCTCCAGCGCCAGCGCGCGGTCGAGCTCGCGCCGGTCGTGCACCTCGGCGAGCACCGCCATGTCGAGGGAGCGGGCGACGTCCTCGAGCTCGTGCGCCTGCTCGTCCGACAGCGCCGCCATGATCAGCAGGATGGCGTCCGCGCCCATGGTGCGCGCCTCGAACACCTGCCAGGGATGCACCATGAAGTCCTTGCGCAGCACCGGCAGGGCGCAGGCGGCGCGGGCCTTCCTCAGATGCTCGGGCGCGCCCTGGAAGTACGGCGCGTCGGTCAGCACGGAGAGGCAGGTGGCCCCGCCCGCCGCATAGTCCCGCGCCAGGGCGGCGGGGTCGAAGGGGTCGCGGATCAGGCCGCCGGAGGGGGAGGCGCGCTTGATCTCGGCGATCAGCCCGACCCGCCCCTCGGCGACGGCGCGGCAGAGCGCCTGGGTGAAGCCGCGCGGCGGCGCCGCCGCCCGCGCCTGGCGCTCGATCTCGGCCTGCGGCAGGGCGGCGGCGCGCTCGCGCACCTCCTCGTACTTGTCGGCGAGGATGCGCGCGAGGGTGTCCGGCATCCTGGCCTCGGGAAGGGCGATCTGGGGGGCGTTCATGGGCGGGACCCTTGGGGGGCGGTGGCGTGCCGCAGCCGGGTGAGCACGGCGGCGGCGGCGCCGGAATCGATGGCGTGGGCGGCGAGGCGCACGCCCGCGGGCAGGTCGTCGGCCCGGCCGGCGACGACAAGGGCGGCGGCGGCGTTGAGCAGGACAATGTCGCGATAGGGGCCGGGGGCGCCCTCGAGCAGGGCCGAGAGGGCGAGCGCGTTTTCCGCCGGGTCGCCGCCGCGGATCGCCTCCGGCGGGGCGCGGGAGAGGCCGGCATCCTCCGGGGCGATGCTGAACTCGCGGATCCTGCCCTCTTCCAGCGCCGCCACGCGGGTCGGGCCGCAGAGGGCGATCTCGTCCAGCCCCTGGCCGTGCACCACCCAGGCGCGCTCGGTGCCGAGCCGGCCGAGCGCCTCCGCCATCGGCCGCAGCCAGTCGGGGCTGTAGGCGCCGGTGAGCTGGCGCCTGACCCGCGCCGGATTGGCCAGCGGGCCGAGCAGGTTGAAGATGGTGCGCGTGCCGAGCTCCACCCGCGGGCCCGCGGCGTGGCGCAGCGCCGCGTGGTGGCGGGGCGCCATCAGGAACACCATCCCCGCCTCGGCCAGCACCGCCTCCAGCCGTTCGAGCGGCACCTCGAGGTTGACCCCGAGCGCCGAGAGCGCGTCCGCCGCGCCGGAGCGGGAGGAGAGGGCGCGGTTGCCGTGCTTCGCCACCGGCACGCCGCAGCCCGCCACCACCAGCGCCGCGGCGGTGGAGATGTTGAGGCTGCCCGAGGCGTCGCCGCCGGTGCCGACGATGTCCATCGCCTCCGCCGGCGCCTCGATCGCCGCCATGCGGGCGCGCATGGCGCGCACCGCGCCGGTGAGTTCCGCCACCGTCTCGCCGCGCACGCGCATCGCCATCAGCAGGCCGGCGATCTGCGCCGGCGTCGCCTCGCCGGCCATGATCAGGTCGAAGGCGGCCTCGGCCTCGCTCTCCGCCAGGCGCTCGCCCGCGGCGAGGCGCGCGAGCACCGGCTTCAGGCTGTTCACGCCGGCGCTCCCACCCGCACCCGGGCCAGGGAGAGGAAGTTGCGCAGGATGTCGTGGCCGTGCTGGCTGGCGATGCTCTCGGGATGGAACTGCACACCCCAGACCGGCAGCTCCCGGTGGGCGAGGCCCATGACGAGGCCATCCTCGGTCCAGGCGGTCGCCTCCAGCGCTGGCGGCAGGTCCGCCCGCCGCACCACCAGCGAATGGTAGCGGGTGGCGCGGAAGGGGCTCGGCAGGCCGGCGAAGACGTCGCTGCCCCGGTGGTGGATGTCCCAGACCTTGCCGTGCACCGGCACCGGGGCGCGCTCGACCGTGCCGCCGAAGGCCTGGCCGATCGCCTGGTGGCCGAGGCAGACGCCGAGCAGCGGCACCCGCGCCGCCGCCGCCGCGCCGATCAGCGGCAGGCAGATGCCGGCCTCCCTCGGCGTGCAGGGGCCGGGGGAGAGGACGATCGCCTCCGGCCGCCGCGCCAGCGCCTCCTGGCTGGTCAGCGCGTCGTTGCGGTGGACCTCCACCTCCACCCCGAGGTCGCCCAGGAAGTGATAGAGGTTGAAGGTGAAGCTGTCGTAATTGTCGATCAGCAGGATCATGGGTTGGGGACTTTCCTGCCGGGGCCGGGCACGGTCAAGCGAGGGGGCGGCGGCCCGCCCGGAGCGGATCCCGTCCGGGCGGAACCGCCCGCCACCAGCTCTCGCTTGGTGCGACCCGCGCCCGCCGCCGTCCGTGCGGCGAAGCCGGGCGCGCGGAGGCACGCCTGCCGCGCCCCTTGGCCTCACCGCCCGTCCTGCCGCGGCGGGGCGGCGGCGGGCTCGGGCCGCTGCGTGTCGGCGGGCGGCGGGGGTGGCGCGGGCGGGTCGGTGATCACGTCG
Organism: Crenalkalicoccus roseus; assembly: GCF_004761865.1. Taxonomy (GTDB): domain Bacteria; phylum Pseudomonadota; class Alphaproteobacteria; order Acetobacterales; family Acetobacteraceae; genus Crenalkalicoccus; species Crenalkalicoccus roseus. The sequence continues at coordinate 16,368 of NZ_SJDM01000002.1, forward strand.
AAATCGTAGTCGCTGCGGGGCATGGCGGGCCTCCTTCGGCTCCGCCGCCACCGCCGGCGGGATCTCGTGCGACCAAGGAAGGGCCCAGGGACACGAAAGCCGCCAGCTTGTGGCGGCTTCGGGTCTCTGCTGCGCGCGAGTGCCTAGGCCGCCGGGCTGTGCCAGCGGTACCAAAATCGCGCGATGATCACGGGCCGGATCATGCGCCAACCATAGCGCCGCCGGGCGCGCGCGCAAGCCTCTCCGTGGCCGCTCAGAAGCCGTAGAGCCGCGCCGGGTTGTCCACCAGGATGGCGCGGCGCTGCGCCTCCTCCGGCGCCCACTGCGCCAGCAGGTCGAGCAGGTGGCCGTCATCCGGGACCTCCTCCGGCGTGCGCAGCGAGGGGTGCGGCCAGTCCGTGCCCCAGACGCAGCGCCCGGGCGCGGCGGCGATCATCGCCCGCGCCATCGGCAGCACGTCGGCATAGGGTTGGCCCGAGGAGGCGCGGTAGCCGCAGAGCTTGGCCCAGGCCCCGCCTTCCAGGAGGCGCAGCAGGGCGCGGAAGGCGGGGCTGTGGGCGCCGCCCTCTGCCGCCTTCACCCCGCCCATGTGGTCGATCACCACCGGCACCGGCAGGCGGGCGAGCAGCGGCTCCAGCGCCAGCAGCTCCGCGGCATGGGCATAGAGCTGCAGGTGCCAGCCGAGCGGGGCGATCCGCTCCGCAAGCCGCGCGATCTGCGCGGTCGGGACGCCGTTGCCGCTGACGGCGTTGACGCGCACGCCGCGCGCGCCGCGGCGGTGCATCTCGCGCAGCGCCTCGGCGTCGATGTCCTCCTCCACCACCACCACGGCCCGCGCGCGCTCCGGCCCGATCGCCTCCACGGCGTCGAGCGTCACCGCGTTCTCGGTGCCGTAGACGCTCGGCTGCACGATGACGGTGCGGGAGAGACCGAGCGTGGCGAGCAGTTCCAGATACTGCGCGATCGAGGCCTCGGGCGGGGTGTAGCCGCGGCCGGGCGAGAGCGGGTAGCGGTCGTAGGGGCCGAAGATGTGGCAGTGGCAGTCGGTGCCGCCGGGCGGCGGCCGCCAGTTCGGGCGGCTGGTCACGGGGCGGGGGCCGGGGCAGGGGCGGGTCATCGGCGTCGTCTCCTCCGGCCCGGCATCGGGCAATGCCGCCGCGGCGCTGTCAACGCGCCGCGCCCCGCCCGCTACCGCCGCCCGGCGGCGAAGCGCACCGCCTCCTCCGCGGCGCGGAACAGGGCGCGGGCCTTCTGCCGCGTCTCCTCGTACTCCGCCGCCGGGTCGCTGTCCGCCACCACGCCGGCGCCGGCCTGCACGTGCATCACCCCGTCCTTCACCAGCGCGGTGCGCAGGCCGATGCAGGTGTCCATGCCGCCATCGGCGCCGAAGTAGCCGAAGCCGCCGGCGTAGATCCCGCGCCGGGAGGGCTCCAGCTCCTCGATGATCTCCATCGCCCTGACCTTCGGCGCGCCGGTCAGCGTGCCGGCGGGGAAGCCCGCCATCAGCGCGTCGAGCGCGGAGAGGCCGGCGCGCAGCCGCCCCTGCACCTCGCTGCCGATGTGCATCACCTGGCTGTAGCGCTCGATCTGGAACTGCGCCGGCACGTGCACGCTGCCCACCTCCGCCACCCGGCCGACATCGTTGCGGCCGAGGTCGAGCAGCATCAGGTGCTCGGCCCGCTCCTTCGGGTCGGCGAGCAGCTCCGCCTCCAGCGCCTTGTCCTCCTCCGGCGTCGCGCCGCGCCGGCGGGTGCCGGCCAGCGGGCGGATGGTCACGGTGCCGTCGCGCAACCGCACCAGGATCTCCGGGCTGGCGCCGACCGCGGCGAAGCCGCCGAAGTCGAAGAAGAACAGGAAGGGCGCGGGGTTGATGCGCCGGAGCGCGCGGTAGAGGGCGAAGGGCGGCAGGGCGAAGGGGGCGGAGAAGCGCTGGCTCGGCACCACCTGGAAGCAGTCGCCGGCGCGGATGTACTCCTTGGCGCGCTCCACCGCGGCGATGAAGCCCTCGCGGGTGAAGTTGCTCTCGGGCTCCGGCGGCCGCGGCAGGCTGACCGGCCCGGCGGGGCGGGGCAGGGGGCGCTCCAGCGCCGCCTCCGCCTCGTCGAGCCGCGCCTGGGCGGCGTCCCAGGCCGCCTGCGCATCGAGGCCGGGCGCGGGGAAGACCGGGGTGAACAGGCTGAGCGCGTCGCGCACGTGGTCGAATACCGCGACCAGGGTCGGGCGCATCAGCACCGCCTGCGGGATGCCGAGCAGGTCGGGCTTCTCCGCCGGCAGCCGCTCCATCAGCCGCACCATGTCGTAGCCGAGATAGCCGAACAGGCCGGTGGCGATCGGCGGCAGGCCGGGGGGCAGCGGCATCTGCGTCGCGGCGATGGCGGCGCGCAGGCTCTCGAGCGGCGGCGCCGCCTCCGGCTCGAAGGCGTGCGGCGCGGCGAGGGCGTGGCGGTTCACCTCCGCCCGCCCGTCGCGGCAGCGCCAGATCAGGTCCGGCTCGAGGCCGATGGCGGAATAGCGGCCCCGCGCCGAGCCGCCCTCGACGCTCTCCAGCAGGAAGGCGTTGGGCCGCCCGGCGGCGAGCTTGAGGAAGGCGCCGACCGGCGTCTCCAGGTCGGCCACCCGCTCGCGCCACAGCACCTGCCCCTGGCCGGCGGCCAGCGCGGCGCCGAAGGCGGCGAAGTCGGGCTGCGGCATGGCGGGGCTCCTCCGGGGCTCAGGGACGGGCGAGCTGCTCGACCAGGCGGGGGTTGACGCGCACATCCGCGCGCTCGCGCAGCGCGGCGAGGAACTGCACCTCGAGGTCGCGGGCGAGGGTCTGCCCCACCTCGGCGCGCAGCCGCCCGAGCGCCTCGGGCGCCGCGTCCGGATCGGCGGGGATGATCTCGGTCACCTGCGCCACCACGAAGCCCTCCGGGGTCTCGACCATGGTCGCCTGGTGGAGCGGCAGCTCGAACAGCGGCCCGAGCAGCTCGGGCGGCACGCCCGCGGCCTGGCGCGGATCGCGGCGCAGGCCGCCGACCTCGCGCCAGCCGAGACCGGCCTCCTGCGCCGCGGCGCCGAGCGGCCGGCCGTCGCGCACCGCGGCGAGCAGCGCCGCGGCGGCCTCCTCCTGCGCGCGGCGGCGGGCGTCCCGCGCCCAGGCCTCGCGCACCTCGGCCTCCACCGCCTCGAAGGGGCGGAGCGCGGGCGGGACCACTTCCAGGATCTGCACGCCGACGAAGCCCGCTTCGGTCTCCTGCAGCCGCGGCATGGCGCCGGGCTCGGTGGCGAAGATCGTGTGCAGCAGCGGCTCCCGCGCCTCCTCGATCACCGGCAGCGCCACCCGCCGCCCCTCCGGGTCCAGCCCGGCGGCGTCGGTGCGCACGCGGGCGAAGCCGAGGTTGAAGCGGTTCGCCACCTCCTCCAGCGTGGCGCCGCCGGCCAGCGCGTCCTCCACGCGGTTAGCGCGCTCGAAGGCGAGGTCGGCCGCCCGCTCATGCGCCAGCTCGTCGCGCAGCGCGCCGCGCACCTCGTCGAGGGTGCGGCGCTGCGGCGGCTCGACCCGCTCCACCCGGACCACGTGCCAGCCGAGCGGGCTCTGCACCGGCTCGCTGACGCCGCCCTCGGGCAGGGAGAAGGCGGCCTCGGCCAGCTCCGGCAGCGGCAGCTCGGCGCGCGCGAAGCTGCCGAGCGCGATCGCCTGTCCCCCCGCCGCCTGGGCCTGGGCGGCGATCTCGTCCAGGCCCGCGCCCTCGCGCCAGGCCCGCGCGATCGCCCGCGCCTGCTCGGGGTCGTCCACCAGCGCCTGCTGCAGCGCCCGCCGCTCCGGCACCTCGAACTGGTCCCGGCGCTGCGCGAAGGCGGCGGCGATCTCGGCCTCGGGGACCTCGACCTCGCGGATGATGCGGTCGGCGCTGAGCACCGCCACCACCGCGTCGCGGTATTCGGGGGCGGAGAACAGGGCCGGGTTGTTCTCGTGGAAGCGGCGCAGCGCCTCCCCGGTCGGCGCGGGCGGCTCCGGCGCCTCGGCGAGCGGCAGGGAGACCACGAGGGCGGCGCGCTGCTCGAGCTCCCAGCGCAGCAGCGGCCTTGCCAGCGTCTCGGGCGCGGCGGCGCCGGAGCGCACGGCGCCGGTCATCTGCTGGCGCGCCAGGTCGGCGCGCACCAGGGCGAGGAATTCGCCCTCGGTCAGCCCGTTGTTGCGCAGGAAGCTCTCGAACAGCGGGCGGGAGAAGCGGCCATCCGGCCCCCGGAACCCCTCGAGGGTGAAGATGAAGTCGCGCACCGCCTCGTCGGGCACCGCGAGCCTGAGGCGCTCCGCCTCCCAGCGCAGCACGCGGTCCATCACCAGCGAATCCACCGCCTGCCGGGCGATGGCGCCGCGCACCGTCGGGTCGGCCTCGAATTGCGGGCCGAGGGCGCGGGAGAGGCGCAGCATCTCCCGCCGGACGGCGAGCTGCGCCTCCTCCATCTCCACCGGCTCGCCGGCGACGCGGGCCACCGCCGTGTCGCGGCCGTAATTGCGCACCGTGTCGCCGATCCCCCACACCGCGAAGGAGACGATCAGCAGCGCGAACAGCACCTTGGCGACCCAGGTCTGGGCCATGCGGCGGAGGGCGGTGAGCATCGCGTCCCGTTGAAGGCCTTGCGCGCGGAGCCATAGCGGAGCGGCGCCCCGTTGCCAAACCGCGGCGCGGCGGATACCCGGACCCTCCGAGGGTGGAGGAAGGCGATGACCCCAGGCGTGCGGCCGCTGATCGCGGGCAATTGGAAGATGCACGGGCTGCGCGCCGACGGTCTGGCGCTGGCGCGCGCCGTCGCCGCCGGCGCCGGCGACGTGGCGGCGGAGCTGCTGGTCTGCCCGCCCTTCACCCTGCTCGCCGCGATCGCCGAGGCGCTGTCCGGCGGTCCGGTGGCGGTGGGCGCCCAGGACTGCCACGCCGCGCCCAAGGGCGCGCATACCGGCGACGTCTCGGCGCCCATGGTGCGGGATGCCGGCGCCCGCTTCGTCATCCTCGGCCATTCCGAGCGCCGGGCCGATCACGGCGAGAGCGACGGCCTGGTGCGGGCCAAGGCCGAGGCGGCGATCGGCGCCGGCCTCGTCCCCATCGTCTGCGTCGGCGAGAGCGAGGCGCAGCGCCTGGCCGGGCAGGCGGAGCTGGTGGTGACGGCGCAGGTGGACGGCAGCCTGCCCGACGGCTTCGCGGCGGCGGGCGGGGTGGTGGCGTATGAGCCGGTCTGGGCCATCGGCACCGGCCGCACGCCCACCGAGGCCGAGATCGCCGCCATCCACGCCGCCATCCGCTCCGGCCTGCGCACCCGCTTCGGCGCGGCCGGGGAGGGGATGCGCATCCTCTACGGCGGCTCGGTCAAGCCCGGCAACGCGGCCGGCATCCTGGCGCTGCCGCATGTGGACGGGGCGCTGGTCGGCGGCGCGAGCCTGGTGGCGGAGGACTTCCTGGCGATCGCCCGCGCCGGCTAGGGCGGGCGCGTGCCGCCGGATCCGCGCGCCGGGCCGGTGATGATCGGCTCGGAGATCTATCGGCACTCCAGCTACGGGCCGAAGCACCCGCTGGCGATCCCGCGCGTCTCCACCACCCTCGACCTCGTCCGCGCGCTCGGCTGGCTGCCGCCGGAGCGCTACCTGGAAAGCCCCCGCGCCACGCCGGAGCAGCTCGCCCGCTTCCATCACCCCGACTACATCGCCGCGCTGCGCCGCGCCGAGGCGACGCAGACGGCGACCGAGGAGGACCGCGCCCGCTTCCACATCGGCGCGCGCGGCAACCCCGTGTTCCGCGAGGTGTTCTCCCGCCCCGCCACCGGCGCGGGCGGCACCATCCTGGCCGCGCGTCTGACGCTCGGGGGCGGGATCGCGCATGTGCCGGGCGGCGGCACGCATCACGGGCGGCCGGACCGGGCCAGCGGCTTCTGCTACCTGAACGACGCGGTGCTCGGCCTGCTCGCCTGGCTGGATGCGGGGCTGACGCGCCTCCTCTACATCGACATAGACGCGCATCACGGCGACGGCGTGCAGGACGCCTTCCACGACGACCCGCGCGTCTTCACGCTCAGCATCCACGAGGAGGGGCGCTGGCCCTTCACCGGCGGCGTGGAGGACCGCGCCGGCGGGCATGCGCGCAACATCCCGGTACCCGCCGGCTTCCACGACGACGAGATGGCCTGGGTGCTGCACCAGGCGGTGCTGCCACTCGCGCGCCGGCTGCGGCCGCAGGCGATCATGCTGCAATGCGGGGCCGATGCGCTGGAGGACGACCCGCTGTCGCGCCTCTCGCTCTCCAACAACGCCCACCGGGCGGTGGTGCGGGCGGTGATGGACCTCGCGCCGCGGCTGATCGTGCTGGGGGGAGGGGGGTACAACCCCTGGTCCGTGGCGCGCTGCTGGGCCGGCGTCTGGGCGGCGCTGAACGGCCTGCCGGTGCCGGAGCGCCTGCCGCCGCCGGCGGAGGCGGTGCTGCGCGCCCTCTCCTGGCACCGCGCCGCGGGGCGCGACCCGCCCGAGCGCTGGTTCACCACGCTGGCCGATCCGCCGCGGCGCGGCGTGGTGCGCGCGGCGGTGCAGCGCGCCTGCGCCGCCGTGCTGCGCGACCTGCCGGATCCTCCTCCCGGCTGAAGCGCGCCCCCGTCCCCCGGGGCGCGGTTGTTGGCCGGGACGCCCCGCGGTGGCATGGTGGGGCCATGCGCCGCCGCCTGCTGGTCCTTCTCGCCCTCGCCGCCCTGCCGGCCTCCCTCCTCCGCGCCCAGACGGGGCCGCAGCCCCGCCTGCCGGAGGAGGAGCTGGTCATCGTCACCCGCGACGGGCGCCGCCACACCTTCCGCGTGGAGATGGCGGTGGAGCCCGAGCAGCAGCGGATCGGGCTGATGTTCCGCGAGCATGTCGGCCCCGACGAGGGGATGCTGTTCGACTGGGGCACGCCCCGCGAATCCGCCATGTGGATGCGCAACACCCTGGTGCCGCTCGACATGCTGTTCATCGCCGCTGACGGGCGGATCCACCGCATCGCGGAGCGCACCGTGCCGCACTCCCTGGCCAGCATCGAGAGCCGCGGCCCGGTGCGGGCGACGCTGGAACTGGCCGGCGGGACGGCGGAGCGCCTCGGCATCCGCGTCGGCGACCGGGTGCTGCACCGGATCTTCGGCACCGCGCCCTGAGCCGCCCTTGCCGGGCGCCGCACGCTCCCATAGGTTGCCGCTGCGCGGGGCGTGGCGCAGCCTGGTAGCGCGCCTGTTTTGGGTACAGGAGGTCGTGGGTTCGAATCCCGCCGCCCCGATTGCCCTGCCCGCGCGCCTGAGGCAGAAGCGAAACCATGTCCGGTACCAGGCAGCTTGCCCGCATCTTCGTCCCCCCCCGCTCCGCCATGCAGTCCGGCCGCGGCCGCAGCCAGGGCTGGGTGCTGGAATTCGAGCCGGCCGAGAGGCCGCGCCTCGATCCGCTGATGGGCTGGGCCGGGTCGGGCGACACCGAGGGGCAGGTGCGGCTGCACTTCGAGACGCGGGAGCAGGCCATCGCCTATGCCGAGGCGCGCGGCCTGGCCTATGAGGTGGAGGAGCCGAAGCCGGTCCGCTTCCGGCCGAAATCCTACGCCGAGAATTTCCGCTTCGGCCGGACCGAGAACTGGACCCATTGAGCCGCCGCCACGCCCGGGACGGCGCGGTCCGGGCGCCCGTAGCTCAGCTGGATAGAGCACGCGCCTTCTAAGCGTGTGGTCGCAGGTTCGAATCCTGCCGGGCGCGCCATTTTCCTCCGCGACGGAGGGCCATCCCCGCACCGGCCTCGCCCCCTCCCCCGCGGGTCTGGGGGAGCGCCGGCCGTCCCGGCCGGGAGGCAACCCGCCCGCGGGACAAACGTTCCCCTCCCGCACAAGCGGGAGCACCTGTCCCATGGCAGCGGGACTGCGGATGCGCGGCATCCTCCTGTCGGCCGCGGTGGCGGGCCTTCTCGGCGCCGCCGCACTCGCCCAGACGGCGCGGGAGGAGGTGCCTCCCGCGCGGCCAGGCGCCGAGGGCGCGTCCTCCCCGCCGGGGGCGCCGGTCGACCGTGGCCCCTTCACGCCCGAGGCGAACCGCGCCCATCGGGGAGGCGGGGCGATCCTCGAGGGGCCGCCCGGAGCGCCCGCTCCGCTGCCGCAGCCCACGCCTCCGAGCCAGCCGGGCATCCCCCCGACGCGGTGACTGCGGGCCTTGGCCGCGGAAGGGCCGCCGATGCAGGGCGCACCCCGCGGCCGATCGCGGGATGACGGCGTCGGCGCGCGGTCAGCCCCCCCGCAGCCGGTAGAGGGCGCGCGCCGCCGCATCGAGCGCGAAGCCGAGCGCGCCGATCAGCAGCACCAGCGCCATCAGCTCCGAATAGGCGAGCCGGTCCCGCGCATCGAGGATGGCATAGCCGAGCCCGGCCGAGACGCCGAGCATCTCGCACGGCACCAGCACGATCCAGAGGATGCCGATGGCCAGCCGCACCCCGGTGAGCACATGGCCGAGCACGCCAGGCAGCACCACCCGCCGCAGCGTCTCCCACCAGGTGGCGGAGAGGCTCCTCGCGAGCTGCATCCAGCGGGCGTCGAGCGCGCGCACGCCCGCCGCCGTGTTCAGCATGATCGGCCAGACGGCGGCGAAGGCGAGCAGGACATGCACCGGCGCGTCGCCGACGCCGAGCACCATCACCGCGATGGGCATCCAGGACAGCGGCGAGATCATGCGCAGGAACTGGAAGGCCGGCGTGGTCGCCGCCTCCAGGCCACGCCAGGCGCCGACGGCGAGGCCGAGCGGCACGCCCACCGCCAGCGCGACGCCGAGCCCGACCAGCACGCGGCGCAGGCTGACACCGGCATGGGTCAGCACCTCTCCTTCCGCGAGCATCCTGGCGAGGCTTGCCAGGCTCTCCACGGGGCCGAAGGCGCGGCCGAGCCCCTCCGGCGCCGTGAACAGCGCGATGCCCGCCCACCAGAGGAGGAGGAGTGCGGCAAGGCCGCCGGCACCGGCGGCGAGGCGGCGGGCCGCTGCGCGCAGCCCTGGCGTGGGCCGCGGCCAGCGCGCCCCGGCCGCGGCCGGCGGCGCCAGGACGCTCGCGCTCATGGCGCGATCGCCTCGGCGCGGGTGAAGCCTTCCGGCAGGCCGAAGGCCGGAAGGCCGCCGACCCTGGCGAGGGCCTGGCGAACCGGCCCCTCCTCCACCAGCTCGGCCGCGGCGGCGGCGGGGTCGAGCGCGTCGAGGAAGCCCCGCTCGCCCTCCACCAGCGTGTCCTTCAGGCGGCGCACCAGCTCCTCCGTGTAGCTCGGGAAGGGGTAGGGCTGGAAATCGATGCGCGCATCGCGCCATTCGGCATGCCGCAGCGCGCCGGAGGCGAGATAGGCGGCGCGGTCGGAATCCGGCGGCGCCAGCACGCGGGCGAGCACCGCCGGGGCGTGCGGCGTGTAGCGGTTCGGATCCTCGCGCGAGAGCAGGCGCGCCGCCTCGGCGCGGTTCTCCCGCAGCCAGAGCTGCGCCCTGACGATGGCGGCGACCACGCCGCGCGCCCAGTCGGGCCGCGCCGCGAGGTCGCGCTCGTGCATCGTCACCACGCAGCAGGCGTGGTTGCGCCACACATCGCCGGTGAAGCGCAGCACGCGGCCGACGCCGAGCGCCTCGGCGGCCGCGACGAAGGGCTCGGCCACGATGTAGCCGGCGATCTGCCGCGCCGCGAGCGCGGGCGGCATGTCGGAGGGCGGCATGACGACGAGGCTCACCTCGTCCGCCGCCGGCGCGCCGCGGCGGCGGATGACGGGCTTCAGGCCCGCCTCGGCGAGCAGCGCCTGCAGCACGACGTTGTGGATCGAATACCAGAAGGGCACCGCCACCGTCCGGCCGCCGAGATCGGCGACGCGCTCGATCCCCGGCGCCACGGCGAGGGCGGAGCCGCCGACATGGTTCCACGCCACCACCTTCAGCGGCACGCGGCTGCCGAAGCGGGCCCAGACCGCCATCGGCGAGAGCAGATGCACCACGTCCACCTGGCCCGCCACGAAGGCCTCGATCACCTGCGCCCAGCTCCGCAGCAGGGTCGGCTTCTCGGCGCGGATCCCCTCGGCCTCGAACAGGCCGCGGGCATGGGCGACGAGCAGCGGCGCGGCGTCGGTGATCGGCAGGTAGCCGATGCGCAGGGGCGCCTCCGAGGCGCGGGCCGGGCGCGCGGCGGGCAGCGCGGCCGCCCCCGCCAGCGTGGCGGAAAGCCCGAGCAGGGCGCGGCGGGAGAAGCAGTCGAGGCACATGGGGGCGGTCCGTTCAGTGGCGGCGCATGGCGGCGCGCAGCGTCCGCAGGATCTCGATGCGCAGCGCGCCGAGCTCGGCGACGAGATCCTCGCGCGGGCGGGGCAGGTCCACGGTCCATTCCCCGGCCGCGCGGGCGGGGCTTCCGCCCAGCAGCAGCACGCGGTCGGCGAGCAGCAGCGCCTCGTCGATGTCATGGGTGACGAGCAGCGTCGCGGCACGCGACGCCGCCACCACCCTGAGCAGCAGGCGCTGCATCTCCGCCCGCGTCACCTCGTCGAGCGCGCCGAAGGGCTCGTCGAGCAGCAGCACCTCCGGATCGCGCGCGAGGCAGCGGGCGAGCGCCGTGCGCTGCGCCATGCCGCCCGACAGCTCCGCCGGGCGGCGGCGGCGCGCCGGGGAGAGGCCGACCGCGGCGATCGCCGCCGCCACGCGGGCCTCGCGCTCCGCGCGCAAAAGCCGCTTCTGGCTGCGGAAGTCGAGGCCGAAGGCGACGTTCTGCTCCAGCGACAGCCAGGGCAGCAGGCAGGGATCCTGGAAGGCGATGGCCACGCGCGGATGCGCCGCGGCGAGCGGGACGCCGCCGACCAGCACCCGGCCTTCGCTCGGCGCCTCCAGCCCCGCCAGCACGCGCAGGAGGCTCGACTTGCCGATGCCGCTCGGCCCCAGCACCGCCACCACCTCGCCCCGGTGCAGCGCGAGGTCGAGGCCGGCGAGCACCGGCTGCGCCGCGCCCGGGTAGCGCAGCGCCACCGCCTCGGCACGCAGCGCCTCGGTCATGCGGCGCGGCCCGTCCGCAACGCCTCGGCAGCGAGCGAGGCCTTGAGCTGCGTCAGGCTGGGGGTGATCACCGGCACGAAGGCCGCCTCGCGCCAGCGGCGGGCGAAGCCCCGGCCCTGCGGGGAGAGGTAGGCACGGCCGCCGGAGGCCTGCAATTCGAGCTGCATGGCCTCGGCCACGATCCCGGCCAGGGCGATGCGGATGCGGAAGAGGCCGGCGGCCCGGGCGTGGAAGGCGCCGGCGCGCAGCCCCTCGCGCAGCGCGCGCTCCTGTTCCGCGAGCCGCTCGCCGAGCACCTCGAGCGGGGCGCGCAGCACCTCCCGCGCCGGGCCGCCCTGGCCGGCGGCCTCGGCCAGGGCGCGTCGGGCGAGGCCGATGGACATGCCGCACTGCAGGCCGAGGAAGGCGGGGCGGACCTGCGGCAGCCAGCGCGCCGCCTGGTCGTGCAGCAGATGCTCCGGCCCGATCGGGGCCTCCTGCAGCGCGATCGCCGCCGTGGCGGTGGCGCGCATGCCGATGAGGTCGAGATCGGCGGAGCGCGCGAGGCCCGGCAGGTCGTGCGGCAGGGCGGCGACGAAGGGCTGGCTTCCCGGCAGCGCCACCGCGGCGGCGACATGGAAGCCGGCGGGCTGCAGGTTGGTCACCCAGGGCAGCCGGCCGCTCAGGCGAAGTTCCGCGCCCTCCGCCCGCGCCGCCACCTGGAGTTCCTCGAGGCCCGAGAGGAACTTCATGGCGTTGGACAGGCCGGTGGCGCCCGCCACCCGCCCGGCGAGCAGGTCGGGCAGGAGGCGCCGGCGCAGCGCCGCGTTGGGGCTCTGCAGCAGGTACTCGATGAAGGTGCGCTGGCTCCAGAACAGGAAGCCCGCGGCCATGGAGTGTTCGGAGACGGCGGCGATGGCCTCCACCGCCTCGCCCACCGTCCCGCCGGCGCCGCCCTCCTCCCGCGGCACGCCGAGGGCGAACAGCCCCGCCTCCGCGAGGCGGAGAAGCGGCGCCGCCGGGTCGGCGGAGCCGTCGTCCAGGCTCGGGGCCGCCTCCTCCAGCCAACGGCGCAGCCCGGCATCGGCAAGGACCGGCATGGCGCCTACTCCGCCGCCAGGCGCCGCGGGCCGTCCCAGCGGAAGGCCTCGAGCTCCGGGTTGAGCGGCGGCTGTCCGAGATTGTTGGCGAAGTTGCAGAGCGTGGCCAGGCTGACGCCGAGCACCACCTCGAGCGCGTTGGCATCGGTGAAGCCGGCGGCGCGGAAGGCGGCGAGCTCGGCCTCCTCCACCTGGCCGCGGCTGCGGATCACCGCGGCGGTGAAGGCGGCAAGCGCGGCCAGGCGCGGATCGGCGGGCGGGGCAAGGCCGCGCAGGGCCTCCACCGTGCCGGCATCGAGACCCGCCTTCTTCGTGGCGATCGCGGTATGGCCGGCGACGCAGAAGCCGCAGCCATGGGTCGCGGCGGCGGTGATCTGCACCACCTCGCGCTCGGCGAGGGAGAGGCCCGTGCGGGCATTGATGCCGGAGAGGGTCTGATAGGCCTCGAGCGCGGCGGGCGCATTGGCGAGCAGGCGCAGCAGGTTGGGCAGGAAGCCGTTCGCCTTCTCGGCGGCGGTCAGCCGCTCCTGCGCTTCCGTGGGGGCGTCGCCGGGAGTGCGAAGGGGCAGGCGGGGCATGGGCAGTCTCCAGCTCTGGCAGGCGCAGCGGGCGGGGACTTAGAAAGTATTTCTATGTATGGCAAGAAAATCCTGGAAAATAAGAGAAATTTTCTTCGTATGAGCAGGTTTTGGCGTAAAGACTTCCACGGACCTCCGCATCGGGAGATCGCGGCAGCGGCAGGGGCGCCTGCGGCCGGGGGGAGAGCGGCTGCGGTGCGGGCCATCGCCGAGGAGGGGGGCTCGGGGCGAGCGCGGGGCCGGCCGCCCATGCGCGGCGGCTTCGGGCTGCGGCCGGTCCCGGCGGCCTGATCCGGAGCGGTCCGCTCTAGGCCGGGACCTTCTCTCCGCCCAGGCGCCGCGGCGCCGGTGTCCCGGCGGGTGACGCCGGGAACGCCACCGTCACCCGCAGGCCGGGCGCCGCGTCCGACAGCGTGACGGAGAGCCCGTGCAGCTCTGCCACCGCCCGCACCAGCGCCAGGCCAAGGCCGCTGCCCGGCGTGGAGCGCGCCGCGTCGAGGCGGTGGAAGCGGCGGAACACGCGCTCGCGCTCGCTCTCCGGAATGCCCGGCCCGTCATCGGCCACCTCCAGCACCGCCCCGCCCCCTGCCGCGGGGGAGAGGGCAAGCGCCACCCTTCCGCCGGCGCGGCCGTGGCGCACCGCGTTCTCCACCAGGTTGGCGATCATCTGCGTCAGCAGCGCGCGGTCGCCGAAGGCCTCGATGCCGGGCGCGATGCGGGCCTCGAAGCGCTGGCCGCGCTCCTCCGCCGCCGGGGCGTAGGCCTCGGCCACCGCCTCCGCCGCCGCCGAGAGGTCGAGGCGCGCGAATCCGGCGCGCTGCGCGCCGGATTCGATCTGCGCGATGCGCAGGAGCGCGGCGAACACCTCGAGCAGGGCGTCGCATTCGGCGATCGCGGCTTCCGCCTCCGCCGCCCATTCCTCCCGCGTCGCGGCGCGGCCGGCCGCCTCCAGGCGCTGGCGCAGGCGGGTCAGCGGCGTGCGCAGGTCGTGGGCGATGTCGTCCGTCACCTGGCGCAGCGCCGCCACCAGCACCTGCAGCCGGTCGAGCGTGGCGTTGATGCGCTCCGCCAGGCTGTCGAACTCGTCGCCTCCCCGGCGCAGCGGCAGGCGGCGGGAGAGGTCGCCGGCCTGCACCGCCGCCAGCGCCTCCGCCATCGCCGCGGCGCGGCGCGCCACCCCGCGGCCCATCAGCAGCCCGCCGAGCAGCCCGCTCAGCAGCGCCCCGCCGCCGACCCAGCCGGCGGCGCCGAGCAGCCGCTCCTCCAGCGCCCTGACCGGCGAGAGGTCGCGCGCCACCACCAGCATCGTCCCGCCGCCGAGCGGCGCGCCGAGGGCGAGCAGCGGCGCGGTGCCACCCTCCGGGTGGCGCAGCACGAGGGTGTGCCAGCCGCGCTGGCGCGGCGCCTCGGCCAGGTTGCCGGCGATGCGCCGCCCGTCGGGGGCGGCGAGCAGGTAGTATTCGAGGCCCGAGCGATCGGAGGCGATGCGCGCCTCGATAGAGAGCGCCACGCCCCGCACGCCGGAAAGCGCTGCGGCCTGCAGCAGCACGCCCATGTCGCGCTCGATCTGCTGCTGCACCTGCCGCGCCGCGAAGCCCGCCGTCGCCCACCAGGCGAGGCCGGAGAGGAGGAGCGTGCCGAGCAGGGTCAGCGCCAGGTGCAGCAGGGTGACGCGGAAGGCGGTGGTGCGCAGGAAGGCCCAGCCCCGGTCGGCGCCGGGCGCCTCAGCCATCGGCGCGGATCGCATAGCCGGCGCCGCGCACGGTGTGGATCAGCTCCCGGTCGAACCCCTTGTCCACCTTGGCGCGCAGGCGGCTGATGTGGGTCTCCACCACGCTGGTCTTCGGGTCGAAGTGGAAGTCCCACACCCCTTCCAGCAGCATGGTGCGGGTCACCACCTGGCCGGCATGGCGCAGCAGGTATTCGAGCAGCCGGAACTCGCGCGGCTGCAGCTCGATCCGACGTCCGGCGCGGGTGACGGTGCGGCGGATCAGGTCCATCTCCAGGTCGCCGGCGCGGAGCACCGTGACCTCCTCGCGCGGCGGCGGGCGGCGGGCAAGGGCGTTGATGCGCGCCAGCAGCTCGGCGAAGGCGAAGGGCTTGACCAGATAGTCGTCCCCGCCCGCCTCCAGCCCCTCCACCCGGTCGCCGACGCCGGCGCGCGCGGTCAGGAACAGGACCGGGGCGGCGACCCTGGCCGCGCGGAGGGCGCGCACCAGCGACAGCCCGTCGAGGCCGGGCACCATCCGGTCCACCACCAGCACGTCATGGCCGCCCGTGGTGGCGAGGAAGAGGCCCTGCGTGCCGTCCGCAGCGTGGTCCACGACATGCCCGGCCTCGCGCAGCCCGCGGATCACGTAGCGGGCGGTCTCGGCGTCGTCCTCGACGAGCAGGATCCTCACGGCGGCCTCCGCCCGCGAGGATAGGGCAGATCGCGGAAGGGCTGAACGCGTGCGGGCGGGGGTCCGTGCCGGTGGCGCGCCCACCACCGCCCCGGGCCCGGGCGCGGCCGGCCGGGACCCCGGCAGCCCCGCGCGCCGATGCGCCCGACGGCGGCCGTATCAGTCCCGCCTTCCCTCCCTGCGGGCGCGGCCGGGCACGGGGAAGACGTCCACCGGCCCGCCGAGCTGGCTCGCCGCCTCGTTCAGGTCCCCCGCCTGCGCCTCGCCCGGCGCCACCGGGCTCTCGACCGAGCCGGCGGCGGGATCCTCGCCCGGCTCGGGCCCCGTGCGCCGCTGGCCGCGCTGGCTGGCGCGGGTGTCCTCCTGGGGCGGCCGGTCCCGCTCGCCTCGTGGCATGGCATCGGTCGGACGGTGGTCGGTGGCCATCGCTGCATCCTTCTCTGCCGGCATGGGCGGAGCCGGGCCAACGCCCGTCCCGCGACGGCGGTTGCCCCGCCGCTCAGGGGCCGTCCCGGGGCTCGATCACGCCGCGGCGCAGCAGCTCGATGGCGATGCGGCCGCCGATGTCCCGCTCCCCCGGAGAGGGTCGCGGCGGCGTGTCCTGCGCGCGGTCGAGCTCGATCAGCAGCGCCTCGTCGGAGGCGCCGCCGAGCGCCGCCTCCGCCTCCGCCTCGGAGAGCTCGGGGGCGGTCAGCCGCTCGTGCAGCGCGTCGGCCTCCCGCACCCAGAGCTCGTAGCGGTCCGGCGTCTCGGCGTGGAAGCCTTCCGCCACCACCTCGATCGCCTCGCCGTCGCTCTCGATGGATTCGGCGCCGAACACGCTCACCGCGTCGCTGCGGTTGCGCAGCGCCACCCGCAGGAGGCCGCGATCCTTGAGCTCGCTCAGCACCGCGACGCCGAGGGCGAGCAGGCTCTCGTCGTCGGCGTCGTCGAGCGCCTCCGCCACCGCGTCCCGGGGCTCCTCGTCGGGCGGGTGGCCGTTGCCGCTGCCGTTGATCATCGCCGCCTCCTGGCCGTGGTGCTGCGCACTGCAACGCGCGGGGGCGGCGCGGGCTGCGGGGCGGCTCAGCCCGCAGGGCGGGCGGGCACCGACCAGCTCGGACGGGCGTTCAGCGTCGCCGGGTCCATGCCGGCGATGCGCTTGTAGGCTGTCACCGTCGCCTCCAGCTCCTCGCGGCTGACCACATCCTCGAGGCGGGCGAAGCCCTCGGGGGCGCGGGCGTGGACGATGTCCATCACCCGGTCCGGCCCGTCGCCGCGGTTCGCCTCCACCACCGCCGCCGTGGCGGGGCGCCGCGCCGCCTCGTAGGCGGCGAGGCCGGCCTCGATGCCGGGCTGGGTGGCGAGCTGCAGCGCCAGGAAGCGTGCGTCGAGGATCGCCTGCGAGGCGCCGTTGGAGCCGATCGGGTACATCGGGTGCGCCGCGTCGCCGAGCAGCGTCGCCCGCCCCTGCGTCCACCAGGGCAGCGGGTCGCGGTCCACCATGGGGAACTCGTACACTGCCTCGGCCGCGCGGATCAGCGCCGGCACGGAAAGCCAGCCGAACTCCCAGTCGGCGAAGAGCGGCAGGAAGGCGGCCGGGTCGGCGCGGCGGTTCCAGTCCTCCCGCGCCCAGACATGGTCGGCGGGGAAGCGCTGCTCGGCGATCCAGTTGATCTCGGCCCGGCCGTCCGCCGCCTGGCCGATCGGGTAGCAGACGAATTTGCGGTCGCGGTGCCCGGCCTGCACCATGCTCGCCCCGGTGCGGAAGGGGGAGGCGAGGCTGACGGCGCGCCAGAGGATGCAGCCGTTCCATTTCGGCGGCCCCTCGCCGGGGAAGAACTGCGCCCGCACCGCGGAATGGATGCCGTCCGCGGCCACCAGCAGGTCGCCGCGCGCCGTGCCGCCATCGGCGAAGCGGGCGGTCACCCCGGCGCCGTCCTGCTCGATGCCGAGCAGGCGCCGCCCCGTGTGCAGCCGCGCCGCGCCCAGACGCTCCGCCGCCGCCCGCCACAGCAGCATCTGCAGCCGGCCGCGGTGGATGGAGTATTGCGGCCAGCGATAGCCGGCGGCGAGGCCGCGCGGCTCGGCCCAGATCTCCTGGCCGAAGCGGTTGGCGTAGACGAACTCTCGCGTCGCCACCCCGGCCGCCGCCAGCGCCTCGCCGAGGCCGAGCTCGGTCAGCTCGCGCACCGCGTGCGGCTGCAGGTTGATGCCGACCCCGAGCGGACGGACCTCGGCCGCCGCCTCGAACACCTCCGCCCCGATCCCGGCGGCGTGCAGGGCGAGCGCGGTGGTCAGCCCGCCGATGCCGCCGCCGATGACGATCGCCCGCATCCCTCCGTTCCTCCTTCCGCACCGGGAGGGGGGAGAATGGACCGCCCGACGCCGCGGGAAAACGGGGTGCGGAGGGCGGAACGTCACGCCCCTGTCACGCGCCGGCGCTACACTGCGGCCGGTGCCGGAGGGAAGCCATGGACAGCACGCGCCGCCACATCCTGGACCTGCACCGCCGCGGCCTGCTGCGCGGCGGGTTCGGCCTCGCCGCGCTGGCGGCGCTGCAGCCGGCGCCGGCGCGGCGCGCGGCGGCGCAGCCCGTCTTCCGCCGCTACCCCTTCACCCTGGGGGTCGCGAGCGGCGAGCCGCTGCCCGACGGAGTGGTGATCTGGACCCGCTTGGCGCCGGAGCCGCTCTCCCCCATGGGCGGCATGCCGCACGCCGCGGTCGAGATCGGCTGGGAGGTGGCGGAGGATGCGCGCTTCGCCCGCATCGCCGCCCATGGCACGGCGATCGCCCGCCCCGAGCTCGGCTTCGCCGTGCATGTGGAGGTGGAGGGGCTCTCTCCCGGCCGCCCCTACTGGTACCGCTTCCGCGCCGGCCGGGAGGCGAGCCCGGTCGGGCGTACCCGCACCGCCCCGGCGCCGGAGGCGATGCCGGGGCGGCTGCGCTTCGCCGCCGCCGGCTGCCAGCACTACGAGCACGGCCACTTCACCGCCTGGCGTCACCTGGCCGAGGAGGAGCTCGATTTCGTCTTCCACTACGGGGACTACATCTACGAATACCGCGGCCGTGTCCCCGGCCAGCCCGGCTGGGGCCCGCTGGTGCGCAGCCACGAGGGGGAGGAGGTGTACACGCTGGAGAATTACCGCCAGCGCTACGCCCAGTACCGCCTCGACCCCGACCTCGCCGCCGCGCACGCGGCGCATCCCTTCCTCGCCAGCTTCGACGACCACGAGGTGGACAACAACTGGGCCGGCGACATCAGCGAGGAGGATGGCAGCGCCCGCTTCCCCGTCGCCGTGCCGCCCGAGGTGTTCGCGCTGCGCAAGCAGGCGGCGCTGCAGGCCTGGTACGAGCACATGCCGCTGCGCCGCGCCGTCCTGCCGCGCGGGCCGGAGATCCGGGCCTTCCGCCGCCTGCATTACGGGCGGCTGCTGACGGTGCACGTGCTCGACACCCGCTCCTTCCGCGACGACCAGCCCTGCGGCGACGGCGCCCGCCCGCCCTGCGCGGAGGTGGCGCGGCCGGAGGCGCAGATGCTCGGGCCAGCGCAGGAGCGCTGGCTGCTCGACGGCCTCGCCTCCTCCCCCGCCACCTGGCAGGTGCTGGCGCAGCAGGTGCCGATGATGCGGCGGGAATTCGCCAACGGCGCCCTCGCCATGGACAAGTGGGACGGCTACCCGGCGGCGCGGGCGCGGCTGCTGCGGGGGATCGTCGAGCGCAACGTGGCGAACGCCGTGGTGCTCTCGGGCGACGTGCACGTGGCGATGGCCGCCTCGCTTCGCCTCGATCCGGAGGCGGAGCGGAGCCCGGTGGTGGCGAGCGAGTTCGTCGCCACCTCCGTCACCAGCGAGGGCGACGGGGCGGAGCAGCGCCCCGACACGCCGGCGCTGCTGGCGCGCAACCCGCACATCGCCTTCCTCAACGCCCGCCGCGGCTACACCCTGCACGAGGCGACGCCTGGGCGCCTGGAGGCGAGCTTCCGCGCCCTGCCCTGGGTCACCCGCCCCGGCGCCCCGGCCGAGGAGCGCGCCCGCTTCGCGGTGGAGGCCGGCTGCCCTGGGGTGGCGCCGGCCTGAGCCCAACCGGGCGCTTGACGCGGCGGGGCGACGCGCGGCACAGGCCGCAGGCTGCGTTCGCGGCCCCGGCACCGGTCTGGCACGGTGCCGCCGGCATCCGCAGGGGAGGTGGCGATGGCACGGATCGGCTTCGTGGGCCTGGGCAACATGGGCGGGCCGATGGCGCGCAACCTGCTGAAGGCGGGGCACGAGGTCGCGGCCTTCGACATCGTGCCCGCGGCGCTCGACCGCGCCGTGGAGGCCGGGGCGCGGCGCGCGGGCAGCGCGGCGGAGGCGGCGCGCGGCGCCGAGTTCGTGATCACCATGCTTCCCGCCGGGCGCCATGTGCGCGAGGCCTGGCTCGGCGAGGGGGGCATGGCGGCGGCGAGCGCACCCGACGCGGTGCTGGTGGACTGCTCGACCATCGACGTCGCCACGGCGCGCGAGGTGGCGGCGGCCTCGGGGCGGGCGATGCTGGATGCGCCCGTCTCCGGCGGCGTGATGGGGGCGGAGGCGGGGACGCTCACCTTCATGGTCGGCGGCCCCGGGGAGGCCTTCGCCCGCGCCGAGCCAATTCTGCGGGCAATGGGCCGCACGGTGGTGCATTGCGGCGGGCCGGGCGCGGGGCAGGCGGCGAAGATCTGCAACAACATGATGCTCGCCGCCACCATGGCGGTGACCTGCGAGGCCTTCGTGCTGGCGGAGAAGCTCGGCCTGTCGCACCAGGCGCTGTTCGAGGTGGCCTCGAAATCCTCCGGCCAGTCCTGGGCGCTCACCACCTACTGCCCGGTGCCCGGGCCGGTGCCGGGCAGCCCAGCCAACCGGGACTACCGGCCGGGCTTCGCCGCGGCGCTGATGGCGAAGGACCTCGGCCTTGCCGAGGAGGCGGCGCGCAGCGTCGGCGTCGAGACGCCGGTCGGGGCGAAGGCGCTCGAACTCTATCGCCGCTTCGTCGAGCAGGGCGGGGGCGAGGCGGATTTCTCCGGCATCATCCGCATGCTGCGCAAGGAGTAGGGCGGAAGAGGCGCGCCCGTCCCCCGCGCGCGGCCGGGCGCGCCGCCGTTCCGGCGGCGGATGGCCGCGGACTGCACGTGATGTGAATTCGCGGCCATTGTGCTCCGGCACCGGTGCAGCGGGCGGCCGCATGCCCAAGATAGGGCACTCGCCGCGCTGGCCGCCTGCAGCGGCCAGGGCCCGGCGGCCCGTGCGGGTGAGGACGCGGCGCGCACAACGGCGCTCGGGAGCGTCAACGCCCCGTATTACGTGGGCGCAGAGCCGAGCAACCTGCGACCGGCCTCCGCCCCGACCGCCCGGTCATAGGTCGGTCGCGGAAGGCCGGCATCCGCTGGAGGGCACGGCTCTGCTGCAGGCAGGACGAAGGAGCCGTGAAGGCGCGCGCAGGCGCGCGGAAACGGCCCTGTGCCCGCGCAGCGGTGCATGAGCGGTGCCCCGGACCCGCGTGGCGCCCATTGCGGGCGGCCGCGTCCCTTCCCGGACGCACCGGGCATTCCGGCCGCGGGCTCCGGGGAGGCGGCACGGGGAAATGGCCGTCCTCGCGCGGGGCTGCGGCGTGATCCGCTTCGGCGGATCACGCGTCCGCCCCTCGCCGGGCGAGCGAGGCGCCGCTCCGGCGAGCGCGCCTCCGGGATCAGGCGCTGGAGCGGATCGCGTGCGGCCGGAAACAGCCGCGAGCGTGGCTCTGCCCCGCGGCCAGGGGGGCGGGAGCGTTTCCGCGGAGGCAGCCGGGCGGAAACGGCTCCCCGGCGGGCGCCCCCAGGGAGGGTGGGGAGCGGCCCGCCGGGGGGCTGGCAGCCTTGCGCGGCAAGGCTAGGCTTCCCGCGCCTGGGGCGAGGGAGGACAGGATGCCGCGGCTGGATGCGAGCGCGTTGCCGGAGGACTGGCCGCAGGGGGCCTACGCGGCGCGGGTGATGACGCCGGAAGGGCCGGCGGCGGTCGCGCTGCTGGAAGGCGCGGCCTTCGACATGACCCCCGCCTTCGGCACCGTCAGCGCCTGGCTGAACGCGGAGGACCCCCTCGCCGCCATCCGCCGCCGCGGCGTGCCGATGCCGCTCAACCTCGGCGCCGTCCTGGCCAACAGCGCCCATCACGCGCGCGATCCGCAGAAGCCCTGGCTGCTGGCGCCCGTGGACCTGCAGGCGGTGAAGGCCTGCGGCGTCACCTATGTGCGCTCCATGCTGGAGCGGGTGATCGAGGAGCGCTGCCGCGGCGACGCGGCGCGGGCCGAGGCGGTGCGCGAGGAGGTGCGCGCCATCATCGGCGACGACCTCTCCGCCATCCGGCCCGGCAGCCCGGAGGCGATGCGGCTGAAGGAGGCGCTGGTGGCGAAGGGGTGGTGGAGCCAGTACCTCGAGGTCGGGATCGGCCCGGATGCCGAGATCTTCACCAAGTGCCAGCCCATGGCCGCGGTCGGCACCGGCGCCAAGGTGGGCGTGCACCCGGCGAGCGCGTGGAGCAACCCGGAGCCGGAGGCGGTGCTGGCGGTGAACGCGCGCGGCGCGATCCTGGGCGCCATGCTCGGCAACGACGTCAACCTGCGCGACGTGGAGGGTCGGAGCGCGCTGCTGCTCGGCCGGGCCAAGGACAACAACGCCTCCTGTGCGCTCGGCCCGCTGCTGCGCCTGTTCGACGCCTCCTTCACGCTGGAGGATGTGCGCCGCGCCGAGATCACGCTGACGATCGAGGGACGCGACGGCTTCCGGCTGGAGGAGCGCGGCGCGGTCGGCGCGATCAGCCGCGACCCGGTGGAGCTGGTCGGGCAGCTCATCGGGCCGCACCACCAGTATCCGGACGGGGCGGTGCTGTTCCTCGGCACGCCCTTCTCTCCCGCGAAGGACCGCGCCGGACCCGGCCTCGGCTTCACGCACCGGGAGGGGGATGTGGTGCGCATCGCCTCGCCCCGCCTCGGCGCGCTGGTGAACGAGGTGGACCGCACCGACGAATGCCCGCCCTGGAGCTTCGGCGTCGGCGCGCTGATGCAGAACCTGGCGCGGCGCGGGATGCCTCGGCTGTGAGCGCGCCCGATCGCCCGGGCGATGGCGAGGGCGTGAATCGGCCGCGCCAGCAAGTCGCGCCCGATCGCCCGGGCGGTGGGGAGGAGCAGGGGCGGCTCGACCGTGGCGACGGGGTGACGCTGGCCTGGCGGCGCCGCGGGGGAAGGGGGCCCGGGGTGGTGTTCCTCGGCGGTTTCAACAGCGACATGACCGGCACCAAGGCGGAGAACCTCTCCGCCTTCTGCGCCGTGCGCGGCCAGGCCTTCCTGCGCTTCGACTATTCGGGCCACGGCGCCAGCGGCGGACGCTTCGCGGAGGGCACCATCGGCCGCTGGGCCGAGGAGGCGGCGCTGGTGCTGGACGCGCTGACGGCAGGGCCGCAGGTGCTGGTCGGCTCCTCCATGGGCGGCTGGATCGCGCTGCTGCTGGCGCTGCGCCGGCCGGTGCGCGTCGCCGGCCTGGTCGGCATCGCTGCGGCGCCCGACTTCACTGCGCGCATGGCGGAAGCGCTGCCGCCGGAGGCGCGGGCCGCGCTGGCGCGCGAGGGCGTCTGGCACCGCCCCAGCGCCTATGGCGATCCCTACCCCATCACCCGCGCGCTGCTGGAGGAGGGGCGGCATCACCTGCTGCTGCACGCGCCGGTGCCGCTTTCCGTCCCGGTGCGGCTGCTGCACGGGCAGCGCGATCCGGACGTGCCCTGGGAGCTGTCGCTCCGCATCGCCGAGGCGATCACCGGGCCGGACGTGCAGGTGACGCTGGTGAAGGACGGCGACCACCGCCTGTCGCGCCCGCAGGATCTGGCGCTGCTGCGGCGGGTGGTGGCGCCGCTGCTCGACGGCGGGTGATGCGTTTTCCCGGATGGCCCGCGGCGGTGGGGCTCCTGCCGCTCCGCGAGGGCGCGTCGCAGGGCATCGCCTTCCTCCCGCAGCTCCGCCGCGGCCGAGGGCGCGTTCACGCGCGCCTCTCCGGGCGCTCCGCTCGGCCTGCCTGTGGGGGGGCGGGTCCGAGGGAAGTCCCGCCCACGGGCGGCTCGGGCTGCGACACCCGCCCTCGCGGGGCGCGGAAAGGGGCCATGGGCCGGCGCGTCCCGGCCGCCCGCTTGACGCCGCCGTCGGACGGCGCCCATGGTCCGCGCCCCCCGACCCCGAGGAGCCGAGAGACCCCCCATGCCCGCGATCACCCTGCCCGACGGATCCGTGCGCCGCTTCGACGGGCCGGTGACGGGCACCGAGATTGCGCAGGCGATCGGGCCCGGCCTTGCCCGCGCCGCACTCGCCATGCAGGTGGACGGGCGGCTGCACGACCTCGCGCACCGGATCGAGCACGACGCCTCGGTGCGCTTCATCACCCGCAAGGACCCCGAGGCGCTGGAACTGATCCGCCATGACGCGGCGCATGTTCTGGCCGAGGCGGTGCAGGCCCTCTACCCCGGCACCCAGGTGACGATCGGCCCGCCGATCGAGAACGGCTTCTACTACGACTTCGCGCGCAACGAGCCCTTCACGCCCGAGGACTTCCCGGCGATCGAGGCGAAGATGCGCGAGATCGTGGCGCGCGACGCCCCCTTCACCCGCGAGGAATGGGACCGCGAGGAGGCGATCCGCTTCTTCCGCGAGCGTGGGGAGCGCTACAAGGCCGAGATCATCCAGGACCTGCCGCGCGACGAGACCATCTCGGTCTACCGCCAGGGGGAATGGCTCGACCTCTGCCGCGGCCCGCACATGCGCTCGACCGGCGATGTCGGCACCGCCTTCAAGCTGATGAAGGTGGCCGGCGCCTACTGGCGAGGCGATCACCGCAACGCCATGCTGAGCCGCATCTACGGCACCGCCTGGCGCGACCAGAAGGAGCTCGACGCCTATCTCCACCAGCTCGAGGAGGCGGAGCGGCGCGACCATCGCAGGATCGGCCGCGAGATGGGGCTGTTCCACCTGCAGGAGGAGGCGGTGGGCAGCGTCTTCTGGCATCCGAAGGGCTGGCGGCTCTATCGCACGGTGGAGGACTACATGCGCCGCCGCCTCGATGCCGCCGGCTACCAGGAGGTGCGCACGCCGCAGCTCCTCGACCGACGGCTGTGGGAGGCCTCGGGGCATTGGGAGAAGTTCCGCGAGCACATGTTCCTCGCCCGCGTCGAGGACGAGGACGAGCGGGACCGCGTGCTGGCGCTCAAGCCGATGAACTGTCCCTGCCACGTGCAGATCTTCAACCAGGGCCTGCGGTCCTACCGCGAGCTGCCCCTGCGCATGGCGGAGTTCGGCGCCTGCCACCGCTACGAGCCCTCGGGTGCGCTGCACGGCATCATGCGGGTGCGCGCCTTCACCCAGGACGATGCGCACATCTTCTGCACCGAGGAGCAGATCGCGGGCGAGACGGTGCGCTTCGTGGAGCTGCTCTCCTCGATCTACCGCGATCTCGGCTTCCCCGAATTCCGGGTGAAGTTCAGCGACCGGCCGGCGAACCGCGCCGGCAGCGACGCCGTCTGGGACCAGGCGGAGGGGGCGCTGCGCGAGGCCTGCCGCACCGCCGGCGTCGAGTACACCCTGAACCCGGGGGAGGGGGCGTTCTACGGCCCGAAGCTGGAATTCGTGCTGCGCGACGCCATCGGGCGGGACTGGCAATGCGGCACGCTGCAGGTGGATTTCGTGCTGCCGGAACGGCTCGGCGCCGAATATGTCGCCGAGGACGGCACGCGCAGGCGCCCGGTGATGCTGCACCGCGCCATCCTCGGCAGCTTCGAGCGCTTCCTCGGCATCCTCATCGAGCAGCATGCCGGGCGGTTCCCGCTCTGGCTCGCTCCGGTGCAGGTGGTGGTGGCGACCATCGTGGACGAGGTGGCGCCCTTCGCCCGCGAGGCGGCGGCGGCGCTGCAGGCGGCGGGTCTCCGGGTGGAACTCGACCTGCGCAACGAGAAGATCAATCGCAAGGTGGTGGACCACATCGAGGCGCGGGTGCCGGTGCTGGCCGTGGTCGGCCGCCGCGAGGCCGAGGAGCGGGCGCTGGTGCTGCGCCGCCTGCCGGGACGGGAGCAGGAGGCGCTGCCGCTCGGCGAGGCGGTGTCCCGCCTCGCCGTCGAGGGGTCGCCGCCCGACCGGGTTGCGGCGGCCTGACGCAGACCCCATAAGGTTAGGCTGCTTCGTTCCCACAGCGACAGGAGAGGACCCATAGCCCGAGGCCCCATCCCCAACCAATTGCCCGCGCGCGAAGGTCCGCGGGTCAATGAGGAGATCCGAGTTCCCCAGGTGCGCCTGATCGACCAGAACGGCGAGATGATCGGCGTGCTGAGCACGCGGGAAGCGCTGATCCGCGCCTATGACGCCGGGCTCGACCTGGTGGAGATCTCGCCCAATGCCGTGCCGCCGGTCTGCAAGGTGCTGGACTACGGCAAGTACAAGTACGAGCAGCAGAAGAAGGCCAACGAGGCCCGCAAGAAGCAGAAGACGGTCGAGATCAAGGAAATCAAGGTTCGCCCGAACATCGACGACCACGACTACGAAGTGAAGATGAAGCAGATGAAGGGCTTCATCGGCGAAGGCGACAAGGTCAAGGTGACCCTGCGGTTCCGCGGCCGCGAGATGGCCCACCAGGATCTCGGCCTGAAGGTGCTGGAGCGGATCCGCGCCGATCTCGGCGACACGATCAAGGTGGAGCAGATGCCCCGCCTGGAGAACCGCCAGATGATCATGGTGCTGGCGCCCCGCTAGATCCGCCGAGGCGGACCCGCCGGAGCGGCGGACCGGTCGCCCCGGCAGGGGCGAGGAGGCGTGATCCATGGGAGTGGATCACGCTCCGGGGCTGGAACGCGCCGGCATGGCTCGACACTCTCCGCCCGGGCGCCATGATGCGCCGCGCACAAACCCGGAGGAGACGCGCATGAGCATCGGTTTCCGCATCCGCTCCGTCACCAGCCGCGTGGACTCCGCGCTCTGCGCGCGGGCGGCGAGGCTGCCGGCGGCCAACATCGGCGACGTGATGCACCGCATGCAGACGATGCGCGGCGGCTTCCGCGCCTTCGGCGGCCGGGCCGCGGTGGCCGGGCCGGCCTTCACCGTGCGCGTGCGGCCCGGCGACAACCTGATGCTGCACCATGCCATAGATCTCGCCCAGCCTGGCGACGTCATCGTCTGCGACGGCGGCGGCGATCTCTCCATCGCCCTGGCCGGGGAGCTGATGATGGGGCACGCCGCCAGGCGCGGCATCGCGGCGATGGTGCTGGATGGCGCCATCCGCGACGCCGCGCAGCTCGCCGTGCTGGACCTCGGGGTCTGGGCCCGGGGCGTCACGCCCTCGGGACCGTACAAGGAGGGGCCGGGCGAGATCGGCTATCCGGTCGCCTGCGGCGGCCAGGTGGTGATGCCTGGCGACCTGGTCGCAGCGGATACGGACGGCGTGGTGGTGGTGCCGGCGGAGCTGGCGGAGGAGGTCGTGGCGGCAGCCGAGGCGCACAACGCCAAGGAAATCGAGGCGCAGGCCGCCATCGAGGCGGGCCGCTACGACCGCGCCTGGGTGGCGCAGGCGCTCCGCGCCAAGGGTTGCGCCGGACTCTGAGCGGCGGCTCAGCGCCGGCGGGCGGGCACCCGCGCCGGTACGGGCTGAAGCCCGCGCGCCGGCCGCCGCGGCGGCGTCTCCTCGAGCAGCATCAGCGCGGCGCCGAACTGCACGGCGCCGAAGGTCAGGCCGGTGAACAGCCAGAGCAGCAGCGCCGGCCAGGCCCCCTCCCGGGCGCTCAGCAGCAGCCCGCCGATGCCGCCCGGATCGGCCAGCAGCAGCGCGCCGACGAACAGGGCGGCAATGCCGAAGCCCGTGGCGAAGTGCAGCAGGATGAACCGGACGAAGCTGTGCATGCCGCAGAAGCGCGCACCGTCCCGCCGGGTTCCTCCGGCCCCCTCATGCCGGCGACCGCGTCCGCCGGCCCTCGCCTGGCGGCGGTGCGGCCGCGGTCCGTATCAGCCCTCCCGTGGCGTCGCGTGCGGCTCGAGCCAGCCCATGCGCGCCTCCGGTTCGGCGTCCGTGCTCGGCAGGTAGGGCTTGATGTCGAGCAGCGGCGTGCCGTCGGCGCAGTCGAGATAGCGGATCCGGAGCACGCCCGGCGCCTCGAACCCATCGAAGGCCACGACGGAGAGGCCGATCGGGTTCGGGCGGAGCGGCGCGCGGGTGGCGAAGACGCCGCGCGGCGCGGCATCGAAGGGCGGGGTGAGGACCAGGCGCGGCGGCCCCGGCGGCGCCTCCAGCCAGTAGAGCAGGATGAGGTGCGAGAACCCATCCAGCCCGAGCAGGCCGGGCCGGAATTCCGGCTCCACCACCGCGCGGCAGACCGGCGCCGGCCGCGGCTGGCGGCCGTTGCGCGGGCAGTCGGCCGGTGTCGCCCAGGGCGTCTCGAGTCGGCCGATCGGCCGCAGGAGCATGGGCGGGGCCGGGCGCATGCCGCATCGTCCCGGCCGGCGCGGGCGCTGTCAAATGCGGCGCGACAGCGCGGCAACGGCCTGCTACAGCGCGGTCCAACCCTGGTGGATCACCCCGCCGCTCCCCGCCGGGCGGCTGATCCGCCGCCGGCGATTCCACCCCTGCGGATCAGGCGCTAGAAGCCCGCCCATGGCCGTCTATACCGAGGTCACCGACGAGGCGCTGCGCGCCTTCCTGGCCGATTACGCGCTCGGCGACCTGCTCGCCTATCGCGGCATCGCCGAGGGGGTAGAGAACTCGAATTATGCGCTGCGCACCACGGCGGGCGACTTCATCCTGACGCTCTACGAGAAGCGGGTGGACCCCGAGGAGCTGCCCTGGTTCCTCGGCCTGATGGAGCACCTGGCGGCGCGCGGCCTGCCCTGCCCGCTGCCGGTGCACGGGCGCGACGGCGCGGCGCTGCGCCGCCTGGCGGGGCGCCCGGCGGCGATTTGCACCTTCCTGCCCGGCGTCTGGCCGCGCCGCGTGCGGCCGGAGCATTGCGCGCCGCTCGGCGAGGTGCTGGCGCGGCTGCACGCCGCCGGGGAGGGCTTCACGCCGCGCCGCGCCAACGCGCTCGGCCCCGCCGGCTGGCCGCCGCTGCTGGAGCGCTGCCGCCCGAGCGGCGATTCCGTGCAGCCGGGGCTGGTCCGCCAGCTCGACCAGGCGCTCGAGGAGATCCTGGCGCGCTGGCCGGCGCCGGGGCGGTTGCCGGAGGGGCACATCCACGCCGACCTCTTTCCCGACAACGTCTTCTTCCTGGAAGCGGCGGACCGCCGGCCCTACGTCTCCGGCGTCATCGACTTCTACTTCGCCTGCACCGACCTCCTCGCCTACGACATCGCCGTCTGCCTGAACGCCTGGTGCTTCGAGGCGGACGGCTCCTTCAACGTGACCAGGGCGCGCTCCCTGCTCGCCGGCTACCGCGCGGTGCGGAGGCTGACGGCGGCCGAGGAGGAGGCGCTGCCGGTGCTCTGCCGCGGCGCGGCGATGCGCTTCCTGCTGACCCGCCTCTACGACTGGACGGCGACGCCGCCGGGCGCGCTGGTGACTCGCAAGGACCCGCTGGAATATCTGCGCAAGCTGCGCTTCTTCGCCGCCGCGGAAGGGCCGCGCTCCCTTGGCCTCTGAGGAGATGCCGCAGGTCGAGATCTGGACCGACGGCGGCTGCCGGCCCAATCCCGGCCCCGGCGGCTGGGCCGCCATCCTGCGCTTCGGCGCGGCGGAGAAGGAGCTCTCCGGTGCCGAGGCGGAGACCACCAACAACCGCATGGAGCTGACCGCCGCGATCCGCGCGCTGGAGGCCCTGAAGCGCCCCTGCCGCGTCACCCTGCACACGGACAGCGAATACGTGAAGAACGGCATCACCCGCTGGGTGAAGGGCTGGGTGCGCAACGACTGGCGCAACAGCGCCCGGGAGCCGGTGGCGAACATGGCGCTGTGGCAGCGCCTGCTGGCCGCCGCCGAGCCCCACGAGGTACGCTGGGTCTGGGTGCGCGGCCATGCCGGGGACCCGATGAACGAGCGGGTGGACCGGCTGGCGACCGAGGCGCGGCGGCGGCTGCTGGCCGGGGCGCCGCCCGCCCTCTGAACCCTCCCCCCGCTCAGCCTCCGCCGCGTTCCTCCGCCTTTTCGTGGAAGGCGCGCGCCTCCTCCTGCGACTCGAAGATGTGCGGCGCCACGGTGCGGGTCAGCACGCGCGAGAGCTTGTGGCGGAGGAAGGCGCTGGTGGTGTAGCGCGACACCCTTGTGTAGTGCGCGTCCGCCACCTCCCGCACCATCGCCGCATAGGCATCCGCCGCCCCGTCCTCCAGGCGGAAGCCGTCGTAGTTCACCACCACCCCGACCCGCCGGCCGATGGCGCGGCAGCGCGCCTCCACCGCGGCGCGGATCGCGGCGACGTCGGCCAGGTCGCGCACATGCATCCGCTCGAAGTTCAGGAACAGCAGGTTGCGCTCCGGGTCGTAGGCGATGCGGTCGGGCAGGTGCAGGTCGAGCAGGCTGGCGCGCAGGTCCATCGACCCGGGGCGGAAGATGCGCGCATCCATCGGCTTCGGGTCGCGGACCAGGGGGCGGAAGCCCATCTGGCCGAGGATGTCCCGCTCCAGGTCCACGCCCGGAGCCACCTCGGCCAGCTCCAGCCCCTCGGCGGTGAGGCGGAAGACGCAGCGCTCGGTGACGTAGAGCACCTCGCGCCTGCGCTCAGCGGCGAAGGGGCCGCTGAAGGTGACCTGCTGCACCGCCTCGCGGAATTTGCGCGCCCGCCCCTCCTGGCGGATGCGCAGCCGGCCCTCCTCCACCGCGATGTCGAGGCCGCCCGCGGTGAAGGTGCCCATGAACACGACGCGCCGCGCGTTCTGGCTGATGTTGATGAAGCCCCCCGCGCCGGCGAGGCGCGTGCCGAAGCGGCTGACGTTCACATCGCCCGCCGCCCCCGCCTCCGCCATGCCGAGGCAGGCGAGGTCGAGGCCGCCGCCGTCGTAGAAGTCGAATTGCTGGTTCTGGTGGATGATCGCGTGCGTGTTCACCGCCGCGCCGAAATCGAGGCCGGAGGCCGGCATGCCGCCGATCACGCCCGGCTCGGCGGTCAGCGTGATGAGGTCGAGGATGCGTTCCTCGTTGGCGACCGAGGCCACCCCCTCCGGCATGCCGATGCCGAGGTTGACCACGCCGTTCACCGGCAGCTCCATCGCCGCGCGGCGGGCGATGATCTTGCGCTCGTCGAGCGGCAGCGGCGCCAGGCCCTCCAGCGGCACGCGCAGCTCGCCCGAGAAGGCCGGGGAGTAGTGGGTGCCGTAGGTCTGGGCGTGGTTGGCCGGCTCCGCCACCACCACGCAGTCCACCAGCACGCCCGGCACCACCACCTGCCGCGGATGCAGCGAGCCGGCGGCGGCGACGCGCTCCACCTGCGCGATGACGATGCCGCCGCAATTGCGCGCCGCCATGGCCATGGCCAGGTTGTCGAGGGTCAGCGCCTCGCGCTCCATGGTCAGGTTGCCGTCGGCGTCGGCGGTGGTGGCGCGCAGCAGGGCGACGTTGATCCTGAGCGCCTTGTAGAACAGGAACTCCTCGCCGCCGATCTCGATCAGCCGCACCAGGTCCTCGGTGCTGACGGCATTGACCTTGCCGCCCTCCAGCCGCGGATCCACGAAGGTGCGCAGCCCGACTCGGGTGATGGTGCCCGGCTTGCCCGCGGCGACGTCGCGGTACATCTGGCTGATCACGCCCTGCGGCAGGTTGTAGCCCTCGATCCTCTCCTCCAGCGCCAGCCGCCCGATCTTCGGGATCAGGCCCCAGTGGCCGCCGATCACGCGGCGCAGCAGCCCGTCGGCGGAGAGCCGGTTCAGCCCGCGCTCCTTGCCGTCGCCCTGGCCGGCGGCGAAGAGCAGCGTCAGGCCGCGCGGCGCGCTCTCGGCGGCGAAGCGCGCGGCGAGCGCCGCCAGCAGGTCATCGGGCACGCCGATGCCGACGAAGCCCGAGGTTGCGATGGTGTCGCCATCCTGCACCAGCGCCACCGCCTCGGCCGCCGAGACGATCTTGTTGCGCATCTCCGTCCCTCCCGCCGCCGGCGCTCAGTTCACCCAGGGGATCGGCTGCCGCCGCGCCGCGTCCGGCACCGGCGCGGGGCGCAGGCGCGTGTAGTGGGCGAGGATGCGGTCATAGGTGCCGTCCGCGCGCACCTCGTCGAAGCCGCGGCGCCAGCGGAGGATCTCGGCCTCCGGCAGGTCGCGGGAGGCGGCGAACCAGATCTCGCTGCGGCGCACCACGGCGCCGATGGCGAGCGTGGCGACATCGCCCCCCACCTCGCGCACCGCGTGCAGCACCATCAGGCGCGGGGCGAGCCAGGCGTCGATCAGCCTGTCCCTCAGGCGCTGCGCGTTGATCCACTCCTCGGGGGCGGGCAGGATGCGGGTGAAGCCCTGCTCGCGCAGGAGCTGCTCGGCGCCGGAACGCAGCAGCACCCCTGTCGGCCGCTCCCGCACCTTCTCGAGCGAGGAGACGTCCACGCCCGCGCCGCCCACCAGCACCAGGTCGTCCGTCACCACGTTGAACACCCAGGCGTAGTGCGCTTCGCGCTCGGGCGAGCGGGTCAGCGCCAGGATGCCGATGTTCGGCCGCGTCAGTGCGAGTTCCTGCGCGCGCGGCCAGGGCATGAACTCGACCGTCTGCGGGTGGCCGATGCGCCGCGCCACCTCCCGCACCACCTCCCAGACCAGGCCCTGCGGCTCGCCCTGCTCGGCCACGGTGGGCGGGGGGACGTGGAAGGCGTAGGGCGGCAGCTCCCCGGTCACCAGCCGCAGCACCTGCTGCGCCGCGGCCGGCAGGGGAAGCAGGAGCAGCAGGGCCGCCGCGGCGGCGAGGATGGCGCGCATGGCGCGGCACTCCCCCTCAGAAGGTGCCGAACAGGCTGTAGAGGACCAGCACGGCGACCAGGCCGAGCAGCGGGATCGCGACCGAGACCACGCCGATGTCCACGTAGCTTTCGCGGTGCGTCAGGCCGCAGATGGCGAGCAGCGTGATCACCGCGCCGTTGTGCGGCAGGCTGTCGAAGCCGCCCGAGGCGAGGGCCGAGACGCGGTGCAGGATCTCCGGGCTGATGCCCGCCGCCGCCGCCATCTCGGCATAGGTCGAGCCCAGCGTCTGCAGTGCGATGCTCATGCCGCCCGAGGCCGAGCCGGTGATGCCGGCCAGCACGTTCACCGCCACGGCGAGCGAGAGCACCGGGTCGCCGCCGCCGACGCCGAGCACCGCCTCGCGGATCACGAAGAAGGCGGGCAGGCTGGCGATGACCACGCCGTAGGCGACCTCCGAGGCGGTGTTGAAGATGGGCAGCAGCGAGCCCATGGTGCCCTCGTTCACCGAGCGCTTCATGTCCGCGATCGCGCGCCAGGAGGTGGCCATGATGAACAGGATGGCGACGATCAGCGCCACGATGATGGACCAGATGCCGCGCACCGCGCCGATGTTGGTGGAGCCGTAGCGCGGCTCGGCCAGGTAGGCGGTGTCCATCATCGGGATGGCGAGGTTGAGGAACAGCCAGTTCACCCCGATGACGATGAGCACCGGCGCGAAGGCGAGCGCGACGGGCGGCGTGGGGCGCGGGCGCGGCTCCGCCGCCACGCCGGTCGGCTGGTCGGCGCCCGCGGGCGGCGGCGCCTCGCGCGACACCTCGCCGACCTGCGCCGCGCCGACGGTGCTCGGGCGCAGGCCGGCGCGCTCGGCGGCGAGCGGCCCCTGGTAGCCCTCCCCGGCCGCGCGGGCCGAGCGGGCGCGCCAGTTCAGCCACAGGATGCCGCCGCCGAACATGATCAGGCCCGCGATCACGCCGAGGCCGGGCGCGGCGAAGGCGTCGGTGCCGAAGAAGGGCGCCGGGATCGCGTTCTGGATCGCCGGCGTCCCCGGCAGCGCGGTCATGGTGAAGGTGAAGCTGCCGAGCGCGATGGCGCCGGGGATCAGGCGCTTCGGCGTGCCGCTCTCGCGGAACAGCTCGGCGGCGATCGGGAACACGGCGAAGGCTACGACGAACAGGCTGACGCCGCCATAGGTGAGCACGCCACAGGCGAGCACCACGGCGAGGATCGCCCGGTCCGCGCCGACGCGCCCGACGATCCAGTGCGAGATGACGCGCGCCGAGCCGCTATCGTCCATCAGCTTGCCGAAGATCGCGCCCAGCATGAACAGCGGGAAGAACTGGATCAGGTAGCGGCCGAGCGCCGGCATGAAGACCTGCGTGTAGGTGCCGAGGATCGGCAGGTCGCCCTGCGCCAGCACCGCGAGCAGCGCCATCAGCGGCGCCAGCACCAGCACGTTGATGCCGCGATAGGCGAGATACATCAGCAGGAACAGCGACAGGATGATGCCGGCGAGGCCGATCATCGGCGGGCTTCCTCTCGTGCGTGGCGGAGCGGTGGCCGCAGGCCGGGCGCGCGGCGACGCGGCGCGGCCATCGGCCTCCTCCCGCCGCGAAGCCCTGGCCCATGCCGCATCCGGCCGTTCCCCTCCTGGGTGGTTGCGTCGCCGCCCGGACGGGCGGCCTCGCGGCGCCGCGCGATCAGCGTCGTGCGAACCTGACAGCATATCGCCGCTTCCCGGCATTCGCCGCGCGGCGGGAATGCTCCGACACCGATCTGTGATGCGGTCGGAGGGGGGCGGACGTCAGCCCTCGCCGCGCACCGCCGCGGCCACGGCGCGCACCAGCGCCTGCGGGTCGTCGTGCAGCGCCGCGACGCCGGCCGCCGCCAGCTCCGCGCGCGCCTGCTCGAGCGAGTAGCCGCGCAGCGCCGCGTGGCCCGCGGCAAGGCCGGCGAAGAAGGGCTTCGCCGGCGGGTTGGCGCGCAGCGCCGCGGCCAGCGCCTCCACCCGCCCCCGCAGCCCGCGCGAGGCAATGGTGGTGAAGAACAGCACCGCCCGCACCTCCGGCCGCGCCGCGATCTCGAAGGCGAGCGCCAGGCGCTCCGGCATCGTCTCCGCCGGGCCGTCCGGGGCGTTGTCCATGAAGCAGGCGGCGGGGCAGCCGGCATCGGCCAGCAGGTCGAGCATCAGCATCCCGAGCCCGGCGCCGGCGGTGACCATGGCGACCGTGCCGCCGGGCAGCTCGACCAGGTGGAAGCCCCGGTCGCGGGCGCGGCGCTCCAGCGGCGTCAGCGCCGCCGCCTCCAGCGCGGCGGAGAGGGCGGGGGAGTCGTGGCGGAAGGCCGCGGACTCGTCCCGCACCAGCTTGGCGTCGCAGGCCATGAGCCTGCCGTCGGCGAGGAGGCCGAGCGGGTTGATCTCCAGAAGCTCCAGATCCTCGGCGCGCATGATCCGCGCCAGCCGCAGGGCGAACCGCGCCACCCGCGCCGCCAAGTCGGGGCCGAGGCCGGGGCGCAGCGCGGCGAAGGCGCGCTCCGCCGCGCCCGCCGCGTCGGGGTCGAGGTGGCAGCGCAGCAGGGCGCCGGCCTGCTCCACCTCCACCCCGCCCTCGGCGGCGCAGAGCAGCTCGATCGCCTGCGCCGTGCCGTCGATGCGGAGCGCGAGGTAGAGCTCGCGCGTCATGGCCACCTCGGCCTCGAGGCGCAGCGGGGCCGCGGGATCGCCGAGCAGGGCCCGGATCGCCGCGGCCGCCGCCGGGGCCTCGCCCGGTCCGGCGCGGCGCACCAGGCCCCGCCTGCCGCGGCCGCCCTCCAGGAGCTGGGCCTTCAGCACGCCCGCCTCGGCCGGATCCGGGGGACCCGTCAGCAGGCGCCCCTCGGGCACGAGGATGCCGTGCCGGCGCAGCAGCGTCTTGCCATCATGCTCGGCGAGCCGCACCGTCCCCTCCCGTGACCCCACTGCCCTTCCTCGCCAGCTTCCCCCGCCGCGTCGTCGTGTTCAACCCGACCGGCCGCTACGCCGCCGCCCAGGTCGCCGCGATGCGGGAGGCGGGCACGCGCCTGATCGGCGGCATCAGCCTGGGACGGGGCGGCGGCGCGCAGGACGGGCTGCCGCTGTTCGACACCCTGGCCGACCTGCCCGAACCCGCGGATGCCGCGGTGCTCTATACCCCGCCCGAGGGCGTGCTGGACGCGGTGCGGGCCTCGGCCGCGGCGGGCATCCCGACCATCGTGGTGGCCGCCGAATACGTGCCGGTGCACGACGCGCTGCGGGCGGCGCGGGCGGCGCGCGAGGCGGGAAGCTGGCTGGTCGGGCCGAACACGCTCGGCCTCTGCGTTCCCGGGGAGGGGCTGCTCGGCTCCATCGCCCCCTCCTTCTGCATGCCCGGCCGCGTCGCCGTGCTGTGCCGCAGCGGCACGCTGACCCTGACCATGGCCCGCCTGCTCAGCCGCGCCGGCCTCGGCCAGCGTGCGGTGATCCACCTCGGCGGCGATGCCGTCGCCGGCCGCAACCCGCACGAATACCTGGCGGCGCTGGCCGCCGATCCCGGCACCGCCGCGGTGCTCTATTGCGGCGAGATCGGCGGCGACAAGGAATACGCGCTGGCCGAGGCGATCCCCGGCTGCGGGAAGCCGGTGGTCGCGATGCTGGTCGGTCGCCACGCGCCGCCCGCGCGGCGCATGGGCCATGCCGGCGCGCTGGTCGGCGCCGCCCGCGAATCTGCCGCCGCGAAGCTCGCCGCGCTGGCCGAGGCCGGCGCCCTGACCGCGCGCGACCCGGAGGAGGCGATCGCCCGCCTCGGGGGGCTCCGCCCGTGAGCGGGTCGGGGCAGGGCACGCTCGGCATCCTCGCCTGCGGGGGGGAGCTGCCGCTCTCCGTCGCCCGCGCCGCCCGCGCCGCCGGGCGGCCGGTCTTCGCCGTGGCCCTGGAGGGCTGGGCCGACCCCGCCGCCTGGGCGGGGATGCCGCACATGGTCGAGCGGGTGGGAGCGGCCGGGCGCATCCTCGCCGCGCTGCGGCGGGAGGGGGTGCGCCAGGTGGTGCTGGCGGGACGCGCCGCGCGCCCCTCGCTCCTGTCGCTGCGGCCGGATGCCACCGGGGCGCGCCTCCTCGCCCGCATCGGCCGCGCCTTCTTCGCCGGTGATGATGGGCTGCTCCGCGCCGTCGCGCGGGTGCTGGAGGAGGAGGGGTTCGAGGTGGTCGCGCCCCATGCCGTGCTGTCCGATCTGCTGCCGGGCCCCGGCCTGCTCACCCGCGCCGCGCCCGACGGGACGGCGCGGGCCGACATCCAGCGCGGCATCGCCGTGGTGCGCGCCCTCGGCACGGTGGATGTCGGCCAGGGGGCGGTGGTGCAGCAGGGGCTCGTGCTCGGCGTCGAGGCGATCGAGGGCACCGACGCGCTGCTCGCGCGTTGCGCCGGGCTGAGGCGGGAAGGCCCGGGCGGCGTGCTGGTCAAGCTGGTGAAGCCCGGGCAGGACCGCCGCCTCGACCTGCCGACCATCGGTCCCGTCACCGTCGAGGGCGCGATCGCCGCCGGGCTGCGCGGCATTGCCATCGAGGCGGGCGGCACCATCCTGGTGGATCGCGCCGCCACCGTGGCCGCCGCCAACGCCGCCGGGCTGTTCCTGCTGTCCCTGCGCCCCGACGCCTTCACCGAGGAGGAGAGCACCCCATGAGCCGCTTCCTGCACACCATGATCCGGGTCGGCGACCTGGAGCGCAGCATCAAATTCTACACCGAGCTGCTGGGGATGAAGGAGCTGCGCCGGCGCGACGTGCCGGAGGGCAAGTACACCCTGGCCTTCCTCGGCTACGGGGACGGCAACGCCTCCGGCCAGGCGGAGATCGAGCTCACCTACAATTACGGCGTCGAGACATACGAGCACGGCACCGCCTTCGGCCACCTGGCGATCGGCGTGCCGGACGTGAAGGCGGCGGTGGAGAAGGTCCGCGCCGGCGGCGGCAAGGTGACGCGCGAGCCGGGGCCGGTGAAGTTCGGCACCACCGTCATCGCCTTCGTCGAGGATCCGGACGGTTACAAGATCGAGCTGATCGAACGGACCTGACGGGCGGCGGCGCAGGGCAGGCGCCCGCCCCGCGCCCGCGGCCGCCACCGGCACTCCCATGGCCTCCCTTCTCGACCCTTTCGGCCTGCTGCGGGACCTCGCGGCCGGCACGGAGCAGATCGGCCGCGCCCTGATCGGGCAGGAGCGCGTCCGCCTCGCCGTCACCGGCCTGACCCGCGCGGGCAAGACGGTGTTCCTCACCTCGCTGGTGGCCAACCTGCTCGCGGCCGGACGCGGCAGCCGCACCCTGCCGGCGCTGGAGCAGGCGGCGGGCGGGCGGCTGCGCGCCGTCCGCCTGGTGCCCGCGGGGGTGGAGAGCGTGCCGCGCTTCGACGTGCATGCCCATCTCGAGGCCCTGGCGCGGGATCCGCCCGCCTGGCCGGACCGCACCGAGGACCTCTCCACCCTCGAACTGACGCTGGAACTCGACCGGCAGGGCATGTTCGGCTCCCTCCTCGGCACCCGCACCGTCACGCTGGAACTGCTCGACTATCCGGGCGAGTGGCTGCTCGACCTGCCGATGCTGGACCAGGACTACGCCGCCTGGTCGCGGGAGACGCTGGCGCGGCTGCGCGCGCCGGAAAGGCTGCCGGCGACGCGGGAATTCCTCGCCTTCGCGGACGCCCTGCCGGAGGACGCGCCGGCGGAGGAGGCGCTGGCCCGCCGCGGCCACGCCCTCTACCGCGAGGCGCTGCGCGGCTGCCGCGACCGCCTCGGCTTCCGCTTCCTGCAGCCGGGGCGGGTGCTGAACCCCGGACCGCGCGGCGAGGCGCCGCTGCTCTGGTTCTTCCCCTTGCCGCGGCCGGGCGGCACCGGCCTCGCCGGCCTGCTCGCCCGCCGCCACGCCGCCTATGTGGCGGAACAGCGGGAGCGCTTCTTCGAGCCCTTCTTCCGCCGCTTCCACCGCCAGGCGGTGCTGGTGGACGTGCTCGGCGCCCTGCATGCCGGAGAGGCCGCCTTCGCCGACACCGCCGAGGCGCTGGGCGCCATCGCCGCCAGCCTGCGCCAGGGCACCGGCCTGCTGGAGCGGCTGCTCGGCCTCGGCACCACGCGCACCGCCTTCGTCGCCACCAAGGCCGACCACGTCCCCGCCCGCCAGAGGGAGGCGCTGACGGCGCTGCTCGGCCACCTGGTCCAGGCCCCGCAGGCGAGCGCGGCGGTGGCGGGGGCCGTCACCGCCGTGCACGCCCTGGCGGCGATCCGCTGCACCGAGGAGGACGTGGTCAGCCTGGAAGGCCGCCCCGTCGGGGCGGTGCGCGGCGTGCTGCTGAAGGAGGGGCGCAGCGCCAAGGTCTATCCCGGGGAGGTGCCGATGCGCCCGCCCGAGCCCGGCTTCTGGCAACATGCCTTCTTCGAGATGCCGGCCTTCCAGCCGCCGCGCCTCGACCCCGCGGGCGGCTCGGGCGTTCCGCATCTCGGGCTGGACGCGCTGCTGGCCTGGCTGATCGGAGACCTGCTGTGAGCGACAGGCCGCAAGGACCGCGGGTGATTCTGGAGGAGGAGGCGGAGCGGGACCGGC
The DNA here is from genome assembly GCF_004761865.1 of Crenalkalicoccus roseus. Classification (GTDB taxonomy): domain Bacteria; phylum Pseudomonadota; class Alphaproteobacteria; order Acetobacterales; family Acetobacteraceae; genus Crenalkalicoccus; species Crenalkalicoccus roseus. The sequence continues at coordinate 54,866 of NZ_SJDM01000002.1, forward strand.
CCGCGCCCCGCCTCGACTTCGGCTGGGAGCAGGCGGTGGCGCCGGTGGCGCCGGCGCCGAAGCCGCGGCGCTGGTCCGGCCTCGGGCGGCTCGCCGCCGGGGCGGGGGTGCTGATCCTCGGCCTCTCGGCGCTGGAATCCTTCAACTTCGTCGCCGCGCAATTCGAGCGCGGCGCCGCGCTCGGCCTGCTGACCCTCGGCGTGGTGGTGGCGGGGTTCGGGCTGATCCTCTCCGCCGGCTGGGCGGAGCTGCGCGGCCTGCTGGCGCTGCGCTCGGTGGACCGCGCCCGCGCCGCCTTCGCCCGCGGCGACCTGGAGGCGGCGCGGGCCGAGGCGGTGCGCTGGGCCGGCGGGGTGGAGGAGGCGGCCTCGCTGCAACCCGCGCTGCGCGAGGCCCGCAGCGTCGAGGAGCTGCGCGCGCTGCTGCTGGCCGGTCCGTTGCGGACGCTGGAGGCGCGCGCCGCCACGCTCGGCCGCAATGCCGCGGTGCAGTCCTTCGCCGTCACCGCCATCAGCCCCTCGCCGGCGCTCGATGCGCTGATCTTCGCCTGGCGCGGGGTGCGGCTGCTGCGCCAGGTGGCGGCGCTGCACGGGGTGCGGCCGGGCATCGCCGCGACGCTGGCGCTGATGCGCCGCACCCTGTTCGACGCGGCGACGGTCGCGGCTACCGACATCGCGGTGGACGCCGCGGCACGGGCGCTGCTGACCAACCCCCTGATGCAGAAATTCGCCGGCGAGGCGGCGGCCGGCGCGGTGGCGGCACGGCGGATGCTGCGCCTTTCCCGCGCCGCCGCCGAGGCCTGCCGGCCGGTGCCACCGGGCTGAGCCGCCGGGCCTCGGGCGACCGCCGCGGCATGGCGCGCCTTCCCGGACGCATCGAGGAGGCACGGCCTCTTCGATGGGGTCCCGGAAGGCGCCCCGCCGCCGGTGCGGCGGGCCAGGCGCAGCGCCGGGGAGGCGGATCGGGGATGGCTGGAAGCAGCCGGGAGCGTGCCTCCGCTCCACGAACAAGGCGCCGGAGCCGTCTCCGCACCCGCAGCCGGGTGGAAACGCCTCTGGTCTCAGTTCAGCGTCACGTTCGCCCGGCGCACCACCTCGCCCCACTTGGCGATCTCGGCGCGGATGAAGGCGGCGAACTCCTCCGGCGTGCGCGGATCGGGCAGCGCGCCGAGCTGCTGGATGCGCTGGATCATCTCCGGCTCGCGCAGGATGGCGGTGACGTCGGCGTTGATCCGGCGGATGATCTCCTTCGGCGTCGCCGCGGGCGCGACCAGGCCGGTCCAGCCGAAGGCCTCGTAGCCCGGCAGGACCGTCTCGGCGATGGTCGGAACCTCGGGCAGCCAGGGGATGCGCTGCGGCGTGCCCACCGCCAGCGCCTTCGCCCGCCCCTCGCGCAGATGGCCGAGGGCGGAGGTGACGCTGTCGAACATCAGCGGCACGTTGCCCGCGACCAGGTCGGTGATCGCCGGCCCGCTGCCGCGGTAATGCACGATGTTCAGCCGGATGCCGAGCAGGTGCTGGAACAGCTCGGCCGAGAGGTGCTGGCTGGTCGCCGGCCCGGCCGAGGCCATGTCGAGCGCCCCCGGCCGCTCCCTCGCCAGGCGCACCAAATCCTGCACCGTGTTCCCGGGAAAGGAGGGGTGGGCGATGATCAGCAGCGGCACCATGGCGATGTTGGTGATCGCCGCGAAATCCCTCTCCGCGTCGTAGGGCGGGCGGACCAGCACGGAAGGGTTGATGCCGAGCGTGCCGGAGGTGCCGGCGGTCAGCGTGTAGCCGTCGGGCGGCGCCGTGGCGCCGGCCTGCATCGCCGGAGCGCCGGCACCGCCGGCGCGGTTCTCCACCACCACGCGCTGCGGCCAGCGGCGGGAGAGCTGGTCGGCGACGTGGCGGGTGATGATGTCGGCGGCCTGGCCGGGCGGGAAGGGCACGATGATGCGCACCGGCCGCTCCGGCCAGCCTTCCTGGGCACGGGCGATCGCGGGCGCGGCGAGCGCGGCCGCGGCGGCGGCAAGGATGGCGCGGCGGCGTGGCATTGGCGGTCCTCCCCTCGGTTTGGGCTAGGTATAAGCGAGCAGGCCGGTTCCGCCAAACGGGGCGCCGCCGGGAAGAGGGGGGCATCATGCCGCTCGGCAGCAACAGCGTGCGCATCGCCGTCATGCCGGGGGACGGCATCGGCACCGAGGTGACCGAAGCGGCGCTCGCCGTGCTGGAGCGGCTGGCGCAGCGGCACGGGCTCGGCATCGCCACCGAGACGCTCGCCGCCGGCGCCTTCCACTACCGGGAGACCGGCACCGCGATGGACGAGGCCACCTTCCGCCGCGCCGAGGCGGCAGACGCCATCCTGCTCGGTGCCATGGGCTGGCCGGACATCCGCTACTCGGACGGGACCGAGATCGCGCCGCAGCTCGACCTGCGCTTCCGCCTGAACCTCTACGCCGGGGTCCGCCCCTTCCGCGCGCTGCCGGGCGTGCCGCTCGCCCTGGCCGATCCGCGCGCGCGGGAGATGGACCTCGTGATCCTGCGCGAGAGCACGGAGGGGCTGTTCTTCTCCCGCGGCCGCGGCGTGGTGACGGAGGAGATGGCGGAGGAGACGCTGCGCATCACCCGCCCCGTCACCGAGCGCCTGTCGCGCTTCGCCTTCCGCCTGGCGGAGCGGCGCGCGGCGCGCAGGGGCCGGCCGGGGCGGGTGACGCTGGTGGACAAGGCCAACGTGTTCCGCGCCTTCGCCTTCATGCGCGCCGTGTTCGACGAGGTGGCGCGGGAATTCCCGGGCGTGTCGGCCGCGCACCACTACGTGGACGCGATGGCGCTCGACCTGGTGCGGCGCCCCTGGGCGTTCGACGTGCTGCCGATGGAGAACATGTTCGGCGACATCCTCTCCGACCTCGCGGCGGGGCTGATCGGCGGCATGGGCTTCGCGCCGAGCGCCGATGTCGGCGACGCCCATGCCGTGTTCCAGCCGGCGCACGGCACGGCCCCCGACATCGCGGGCAAGGGCGTCGCCAACCCCACCGCCATGCTCCTCTCCGCCGCCATGATGCTGGACTGGCTGGCCGGGCGTGGCGCCGGGGAGGGCTTCGCCGAGGCGGCGGCGGAGCTGGAGGCGGCGGTGGACGCGGCCTTCGCCGGCGGGCTGCGCACCGCCGACATCGGCGGGCGCGACGGCACGGCGGCGGCCACGCGCGCCGTGCTCGACCGGATCGGCGGCTGACGCGATGCCCGGCGCGGCGGCTCAGCCCCCGTTCGCCGGCCGCTCGCCGACCTGCACCGTCACGTCCTGGCGCCTGCCGTCGCGCAGGATGGTGATGCTCGCCCGCTCGCCCGGTGCCTTGCCCGCCACCCGCCGCACCAGCTCGCGCGTGCCCTGCACCCGCTCGCCATCCACCGCCACGATCACGTCGCCCTCGCGGATCCCGGCCCGGTCGGCGGGGCCGCGGGGAACGACGCCGGCGATGACCACCCCCTGCTCCGGCTCCGCGCCCTCGCCGCCGAGCAGGCCGGAGAGCACGCCGCGCCGGCCCTCCTGCTGCGCGGCGACCCCGCCGAGGGAGACGCCGAGCCAGCCGCGCCGCACCTGCCGCCCGGCGGCGAGCTGCTCGACGATCGGCGCCGCGAGGTCGGAAGGCACGGCGAAGCCGATTCCCGCATAGGCCCCGGTCGGGGAGTAGATGGCGGTGTTGATCCCGATCACCTCGCCCGACAGCGCGAACAGCGGCCCGCCGGAATTGCCGGGATTGATCGGCGCGTCGGTCTGGATGAAGTCGTCGAAGATGCTGACGCCGATAGTGCGCCCGAGCGCCGAGACGATCCCCTTGGTGACGCTGCCGCCGAGGCCGAAGGGGTTGCCCGCGGCCATCACCCACTGGCCGATGTTCAGCGCCGAGGAGGCGCCGAAGGCGACGTAGGGCAGCGGCCGCCCCGCCTCGATGCGCAGCACCGCGAGGTCGGTCAGCTCGTCGGTGCCGAGGATGCGCGCCGGCAGCTCGGTGCCGTCGAGCAGCGAGACCACGACGCGGTTCGCCTGGCCGACCACGTGGTTGTTGGTGACCACCAGCCCGTCGGGGTGGATGATGAAGCCGGACCCCGCCCCCTGCACCTCGGGCTGCATGCGGCCGCGAAAGCGGTCGCGGAAGAAGCGCTCATAGGGCGTGCCGCGCAGTTCCGGCGGCAGGGTGGGGCGCGCCTCGCGGGTGATGGCGATGCTGACCACCGCCGGCATGACCTGCGCCGCCAGCCGTTCGAAATCCGGCGCCATGCGTACCACGGGCCCGTCCGGCGCCACCGGCTGTGCCGGGGTGGGAGCGGGCAGGCGGGGCGCCTCGGCCCTGGGCGTGGGCGGGGCGGGAGGCGGCGGCGTGGGCGCGGGATCGTCGCAGCCGGCCAGCAGCAGCGGAATGGCCAGCACGCCGGCCAGGGCGCGCGGGAGATGGCGGAGCGGCATGGGTTGGTGGCTTTCTCCTCTCGCCCCATGGTGCCTCAAGGGCATGGGACCGCAACGCCCGAGCAGGCTGGAAGTGGCCCGCCGCCGTCCGGGCGGAGGAGGGCGCCCGCGCCTGGGGGCGCGTCAGGCCGCGGCGCGGCAGGGGGCGACGCTGGCCAGCGCCCGCGCCAGGGCCGAGACGTCGAAGGGCTTCATCAGCACCGTCAGCGGCCCGGCCTCATCGGCGCACAGGCAGCGGTCCATGCCGGGGGGCAGGTAGCCGGTCATCACCACCACCGGCAGGCCGGGATGGCGCGCCCTGAGGCGCGGGATCAGCTCCCAGCCCGGAAGCCGGGGCATCGCGAGGTCGGTGACGAGCACGTCGAAAGGGGCGCGGTCCGCCAGTTCGAGCGCCACGGCCCCGTCGCTCGCCAGGAGCACCTCGTGGCCGAGATCGGTGAGGGCATCCTCGACCACCATGGCCGCGAGGGCCTCGTCCTCGGCGACAAGGATCCGCAATGGATGACCAGCCTCCTCCGCGATGGCCATGCGCGCATCCCCCCTCCGCGCCGGCTGTTGCCTCCGGCCGCGAGCCCGCAGCCCTAGCCGATGACCCCCCTCCGCGCCGTTCAACAGCGTGAGAAGAAAGAGACGCGTTCGCGAGTGTGGCGCCAGCCCCAGTCGCCCTTCATCGGGTGCTGCTTCACCGCTCCAGCGCGCCCGTCTTCGCGGATCCGGCGCTAGGGCATTGTCCGTTCACCCCCCGGCTCGCGGAAAATACTCCAGCGCGTCGCGTGTGCGGGCCTCTTCACCCGTTCAGGTGAGGCCATCTGAACGGGATCTGCTCTAGCCCGTCCCGGCTTCCGGCACCTCCAGCCCGGTCCAGTCGCGGAGGGCGCGGAGATAGGCGGCGGCGGAGGCCTCCAGCCCGCACGCCTCGCGCATGTGCGCGCGCGCCGCCGCGCCCCGCGCCGCGAGCGCCGCCGGGTCCGCCAGCAGCGCCGCCAGCGCCCGCGCCAGGGCGGGGGCGGGATCGGACCCGAAGGGCAGCTTCGCCACCGCAGTGTCCGGGTATTCGGCCGCGGGGCCGAAATCGTAGGCGATGGCCGGGGTGCCCATCGCCAGCGCCCGCGCCAGGCTGCCCGAACTCTCCCCCCCGCTTGGGAAGCGGAGCGCGAGCAGCAGGTCGGCCGCGCGCAGGTGCAGGAAGAACGCCTCCTCCGATACCCAGCCCGCCAAGCGTACCTGCGCGCCAAGCCCGAGCCGGGCCACCGTCGCCTCCAGCCCCGCCTCCGGCCCGGCCGGGCCGGCGACGACGCAGCGCGCCTCCACCCCGCCGGCGCGCAGCAGCGCCAGCGCCTCCAGCGCCACCGTCACCTGCTTCGCCGGGGTGACGTGGCCGAGCGCGAGCAGCAGCGGCCCCTCCAGCGGCAGGCCGAGCCGGGCACGGGCCTCCTGCCGCGTCACCCCCTCATAGGCCTCCACCTGGGGCGAGCGGTGGTGCGGCACCACCCGCACCGGCAGGCCGGGCGGCGCATCCAGGCGGGCGGCGGCGAAGCGGCTGTGCACGATGACGCCGGCGGCGGGGTCCAGCACCTGCCGGTGCAGCGGCATCAGGAAGCGCTGCCAGGGCGAGAACAGGCCGCATTGCCGCAGCCGCGCCAGGCGCCGGCCAGCCGGGCCGTGGTTGTAGGCGAGCACCGCCTCGTAGGCATGGGGCGCGCCGCGGGCGAGGGTCAGCGCCTCGACCAAGTGGTGCAGCACCACCTCATGCAGCACCAGGATGCCGGGCCGGCGCAGCGCCGCGCGATAGACGTGCTCGTGATCCAGGCTGTTGCCGAGCTGGTGCAGGTGCGGCAGGGCGCGCAGCCCGGGGCGGCGGCGGTATTCGCGCTCGGTGATCACCTCGGCGCCGTCCCGCGGTGCCGCCTCCTCCTCCCGCGCCACCACGACGACGAGGCGCAGCGCGCGGGCCAGCGGGGGCAGCAGCTCCGCCGTGTAGGCGGCGACGCCGGAGCGGCTCGGCGGCAGCGGGGCGAAGACGACGAGCTGCGGGCCGGCGCTCATGATGCCCGGGGCGGGGCGGCGCCGAGGGCGAGCAGCCGCGCCTCGATCGCGCGCAGCCGGGGTTCGAGGCGCGCCTCGGCCAGGGCCAGCATCTCCCCCACATATTCGGCGAGGGCCGCCGCGACGGCGTGCTCCCCGGGGGGCTCCGCGCCGGCGGCGGGGGCTTCGGGCCGCGCGCGCAGCTCGCGCCGCAGCGCCGCGATCTCGGCGCGCAGCTCGGCGTCCCGCGCCTCGATCAGCTCGGCGCCGAGCCCGGCCAGCTCCGGCCCGCCGGGGCCGGCGAGCAGCGCCAGCGCCTCGCGCAGCCGCGCGATCTCGCCCTGCAGGAACTCGGTGCGCAGCGCCAGCGTCGCGGCCATCGCCCGGCGGGGATCGGAGGGCAGGATCGGGCCTTCCGGCAGCGCGACGGCCGCGGCGGCGTGCCGCGCCTCCTCCGAGGCGGCGAGGCTGCGCAGCACCTCGGCGCGCCGCTCCGGCCGGTTGCGGATGATGCCGAGGTAGTGGCGGTAGCCCTCCTCGTCCGGCCAGCGGCCGAGCAGGGCGATGTAGGCGTTGACCACGAAGTCGTGGTCCTCGCCGGGGAGCAGGTCGCCGGCCTCGATCCGCCGCCCGGTCATTCGGCGGCGAGGGCCAGCGGCGGCGCGGCCTGGGGCGCGTCGAGCGGCACACCGAGGCGCGCGTAGAGGGCGGCGAGCCGCGCGGCGTAGCGTTCCGGGCTGAACAGCGCCGCCCGGCGCGGCCCGGCATGGGCGAGGCGGGCGCGCAGCTCCGCATCGCCGTCCAGCGCCTGGATCGCCTGTACCAGGGCCGAGATGTCGTAGGGGTCCACGGTCAGCGCCGCCTCTCCCACCACCTCCGGCATCGAGGCGGTGTTGGAGGTGACGACCGGCGTGCCGAGCAGCATCGCCTCCAGCGCCGGCAGGCCGAAGCCCTCGTAGAGGGAGGGGAAGAGCACGGCGCGGGCGCCGCGGATCAGCCCCACCAGCAGCCGGAAGGGGGCGTAGTCCAGCAGCATGATCCGGTGCCGGGTGCGCAGCGAGTCCCCCTCCTGCACCAGGTAGCGGATGTGGTCGTCGAACAGCAGGCGCAGCTCCTGCTCCGACTTCCACGCCTTCTTGCCGACGATGACGAGCGGCCCCTCCACCCCGCTGGCGAGGAAGGCTTGGATCAGCCGGCCCACGTTCTTCTTCGGCTCGATGGCGCCGAAGAACAGCCAGTAGCGCCCGGGCTCCAGGCCGAAGCTGCCCTGCACCTCGGCGCGCACCGCGGGCATCGGCGCGTCCATGAACTTCCGCGGAATCTCGACCGCCTGGTAGGTGTTGGTGACCCGCTCCTCCGGCACGCCGAGCAGGCTGACGATGTCGCGGCGCGACGCCTCGGAGACGGTGACGATGTGGTCGGCCACGCGCCCGAGCAGCCGGTTCAGCCGGAAGTAGCGGCGCTTGTTGTCGAGCGTGGTGTAGGGCAGCCGCAGCGGCACCAGGTCGTGCAGGGTGTAGAGGTTGCGCGCCCCCGGGACGAGGAGCGGCAGGGGATAGGTCCAGTGCATGAGGCCGGGGCGCGGCTCCAGCCGCACCCGCAGCCGCTGGCCGGCGACGCGGAACTGGGCGTGCGCCTGCTGGAACAGGTCGTGGACGTTCCAGATCTCGTCGAAATGCGGCAGACGGTCGCGGAAGGTGGCGGTGATCACCTGCCCCGAGACCGGCACCCGCGCCGCCCTCTCCCCGATCGGGGCGCGCAGCATCCGCCGGGCGCGGCGGAGCACGGTCAGCCAGGGCGGCGGCTCGCGCATCCGCTCGTCGAAGAAGGCGATCTCCTGGATCAGCGGGTTGGGCGAGGGGCGGGAGCGGGTGCCGTAGAGCACGCCCACCTCGCAGCCGAGTCGCTGGAGGGCGAAGCTGAGGTTCCGGGCATAGGTCGCAACGCCCGTGCCCTGATCCAGCGCCAGGTTGTAGCCGTCCAGGAAGACGCGGGCGCGCCGGCCCCCGTCACCGGCGCGCTCTGCGGATTGCGCCATGCGCTGGCCCCCTTTTCGCCGTGCTTGCACGCGAAGGTGTGATACACCATTTCGTGAGGATGCAAGAGCCGTGGTTGGATGGCGATTCTTCTTGCCACCCCCGGTTGTGGAGGCTTTTCATTGCGCTATGAGTGACAAGCCAGCGGCGATGCATCCTTCGGAGCCGGTGCGCGGCCCGGTGGAGGCCCGCGGCGCCGAGCAGGCGGGCAGGCTGCGCGGCGGAATCGCCCTCGGCCTGGCCGAGGCGGCGCTGCTCTGGCTCCGCGCCGCCGCGGTGCTCATCCTGCTGGCGCCGTTCCTGCTGCTTCTGCTGCTGCTCCTCTGAGCTGTCGCGAGAGGCTTGTTCCCGGGCGGTGATCCTGTATCACCATCCCGTTCACGCTTTCGTGCGCCGTGGCCGGGAAGGCGCGGAGGATCGGAGAGCGCCGCCGATGGACATCGTCTCGCCCAGCGGACCGGCCGCCGCCGGCCCCGCCGAGCTGCTGGCCCTCGCCGACCGCCTGCGCGACGCGCGCGAATGGGGCGAGGCGGCGGCGGCCTATGCGGCCTATCTGCGGCTCCGCCCCGAGGACTGGCCGATCTGGGTGCAGTACGGCCACTGCGTGAAGGAGGATGGCGACGCGGCGGGGGCGCTGCTGCTCTACCGGGAAGCCGAGCGACGGCAGCCCGGGGACGCCGACCTGCATGTGCAGATCGGGCACGCGCTGAAGCTGCTCGGGCGGCTGGAGGAGGCCTTCCAGGCATACGCCCGCGCCCTGACCCTGGACCCGGACTGCGCCGCCGCCCGCGCCGAGCTGCTCGCCCCGCCGCCCAGCCCCGTGCCGCCGCCGCCCGCCGCGCCGCCGCCCCCCGCCAGGCTGGCGGCCCCGCCGCCGCCGGGGCGCACGCCGGCGGCAGGCGGCGCGGACGCGGCGGAGGCCGTTGCGGGAACACTGTTCTTCGACGCCTCCGACCTGCTCGACTATTTCCGCCACAACCGTGCCCCGACCGGAATCCAGCGCGTCCAGATCAACCTGATCGCCGCGGCGCTCGAACGGGCGCCGGAGGCGGCGGTGGTCGGGTTCGACCCCTCCGGCGCCGGCTGGAAGCTCCTGCCGGCCGAGCTGTTCCACCGGCTCGTCGCCCTTTCGGCCAGCGGCGCGGCGGTGGAGGATCCGGACTGGGCCGGCGCCGTCGCCACGGCGGTGGCGCGGATGCTGCAATCCCCTCCGCTCGCCTTTCCTCCCGGCAGCAGGCTGGTCAATCTCGGCACCTCCTGGTGGCTGCCCGACTATCTGCGCCGGGTGCGGGAGGCGAAGGCGCGGCAGGGGCTGCGCTACATCCCTTTCCTGCACGACTGCATCCCGCTGGTGGTGCCGGAGCGCTGCGCCGCTCCGCTGGTGGACGAGTTCGCCCGCTGGTTCTCCGGCGTCTGCCTGGCGGCGGATGCGGTGCTCTGCAACTCCGCCTGCACCGAGGAGGATTTCCGCCGCCATCTCGGCCGCCTGCTGCCCGGCTGCGCGATCCCGACCGCGGTGTTGCGCCTCGATGCCGCGACGCCGCCCGCCGCTACCGCGCCCCTGCCCGCGGAGGCGGTGCCGCCGCCGCTGCGCGGCGGCCGGCCCTACGTGCTGTTCGTCGGCACGCTGGAGGCGCGCAAGAACCACCTGCTGGTGTTCAACGCCTGGCTTACCCTGCTGCGCCGGCACGGCGCCGCGGCGGTGCCCGACCTCGTCTGCGTCGGCAAGCGGGGCTGGCTGGCCGAGGAGGCGCAGGCGCTGCACGCCAACTCCGCCGCGCTGCGCGAGCGGGTGCACCTGCTGCACGGCGTCTCCGACCAGGCGCTGGCGGCGCTGTACCGCGGCTGCCTCTTCACCGTCTACAACAGCTACTACGAGGGCTGGGGGCTGCCGGTCACCGAGAGCCTGGCGCATGGCAAGGTGCCGCTCGTGCCGGCGCATTCGGCGCTGCGCGAATCCGGCGGCGAGGGCGCGGTCTATTTCGAACCGCAGAGCGAGCCCGACCTGGTGGCGAAGCTCGAGCGCCTGATGTGGGACGCCCCCTTCCGCGCGGCGCGGGAGGCGCGCATCGCCTCCGCCGTGCGGCTGCGGAGCTGGGGAGAGGTGGCGGCGGAGATGCTCGGCCTCGTCGCGCCGGAGCGCCTGCCGGCGCTGCCCGCCCCCCTGGCGCGGGCCGGGCTGCGGCTCGGCGCGGTGCACGAGATGCGGCTGCTGCCGGGGCCCGAGCCCTCCCTCGCCATGGCGGTCGCCGATGCCCTGCGCGAGGGGCCGGCCTGGTCGGCGCTGGAGCCCTGGGGCGTGTGGACCCTGCCGGGCGCGGCGCGGCTGCGCCTGCCGGTGCCGCCGGGCACCGAGGGGCCGCTCCGGGTGCATCTCGACCTGCTGGGGCCGCCGCAGGGGCTGCGCTTCGGGCTGCGCCCGGATCTGCCCGGCCGCCCGCCGGCGGCGCCGAGGGAGATCGAGATCGGGCCGGGGGAGCGGCTCCTCTGCACCCTCGACCTGCCGGAGGCGGGCGGGGGGGAGGCGGCGGTCGAGATCACCTGCCCCGCCGGCGCCCCACAGGGGGTCGGGCTGCGCGGCGTCATGGCCTGCCGCCCCGACGACGTCCTGGCCCGGCTCGACTGGCTGGAGCGCGCGGCCCTGCCGCGGCTCGAGCGGCTGATGCCCGCCTGAAGGCCCGCACCGGCGGCGCCGGATGCCGCCGCAGTCCTGCCGCGCCGGAACCGGCAGCCGGCCAGGATCGGAGGGGGGAAGCGCCTACCGCCCCCGCCCGGCCAGCGCCGCGAGCAGCCCGCCCCCCGTCACCAGCGCCGCCGCCGCCACCACCTGCCCGCTCAGCGCGCCCTCGCCGAGGGCGATGAGCAGCAGGGTGGAGGCGACCGGCGTCGCATAGGCAAGGGTGCCGAGCAGCCGTGGATCGCCCCGCTTCATGCCCGCGTCCCACAGGAAGAACGCTGCCCCCATCGGCCCGAGGCCCATCAGCGCCACCGCCAGCCATTGCCGCGCCCCCGGCGTCATCGCCGGCTCGAAGGCGAGATGGGCGAGGAAGGCGAGCGCCCCGGAGACGAGGCAGAATCCGGCCACCGCCTCGGTCGGCACGCGCCGCAGCCAGGCGGCGGAGACCGAATAGAACGCCCAGACCAGCGCCGCGCCGAGCGCGCAGGCGAAGCCGAGCGGGGCGTTCGGCGCCGCCGCGCCGCTGCCGGCCTCGGCACCGCCGAGCAGCACCACCACCCCCGCCGCCCCCAGCGCCACCCCGGCGAGGCGCAGCGGCCCGAGCGGGAGGCCGCGCAGCAGCCCGGCAAGCAGGACGATCAGCAGCGGCCAAGCGTAGTTCAGCAGGTTCGCCTCCACCGGCGGCGCCAGCGTCAGGGCGGCGAAATAGAGCGCGTGGTAGCCGGCGAGCCCCCCCACCCCATGCGCCCAGGCGATGCCCGGCTGGCGCAGCGCCCCGAGCCGCCCGCGCGCCGCCACCACGAGCAGGCCGAGCAGCCCGCCCGCAGCAAAGCCGAGCGCCGTCAGCCCGAAGGGCGGCAGGGGCTGGGCGAGGCGCGCGAGCGGGGCGAGGAAGGCCCAGAGCGCCAGGGCGGCGCAGCCGGCGAGGGTGGCGGCGTTCGGTGACACGTGAGAGGCTCCGCTGCGGCAGATCGCGGATGGCTGACCAGCCGCAGGCGCGACTCTGCCCTACAAGCGGGACGATGAAGCCGTTGCCGCCGGCGCGGGCAAGCGGGAGCGGCGGCGGCGCGGGCGTGCCGCGCGGAGAGGGGGCACAGGGCATGGGCTTGCTGGCGCGCGTCTTCATCACCGCCTTCGCGCTGTGGATCGCCACGGAGGTCGTGCCGGGCATCGAGGCGCGGGGGCTCGGCTGGCTGCTGCTGGCGGCGCTGGTCTTCGGCCTGGTGAACGCCCTGGTCCGGCCGCCAGTCTTCCTGCTGACCCTGCCGCTGACGCTGCTGACCTTCGGCCTGTTCCTGTTCGTCCTGAACGGGCTGATGCTGTGGCTGACCGCCCTGGTGCTGCCCGGCTTCACCGTGGCCGGCTTCTGGCCCGCGGTGTTCGGCGCGATCGTGGTCGCGGTGGTGAGCTGGCTCGCCCGCCGCCTGTTCGGCGACGGGGCGAGGGCCTGAGGCGCCCCCCCCCGCCCGCGCGTCAATCGAAGGCGGGGTCCACCGGCACGCGCAGCGCCTCGGCCAGCCGGTTGGTCTCCGCGGCCATGCCGACCACGGCGAGCAGCTCGCCGAACTGCGCCTCGGTCATGCCCCTGGCGCGCGCCGCGGCGCCGTGGCTTGCGGTGCAGTAGGCGCAGCCTGCCGCCATGGAGGCGGCGAGGTAGAGCATCTCCTTGGTCAGCGGGTCGAGTGCGCCGGGCGCCATCACCTGGCGCAGGCTGTCCCAGGTGCGGCGCAGCGTGGGCGGATCCACCGCCAGCGCCTTCCAGAAATTGTTCACGTCGGGCACGCCGCGCGCGGACTTGATCTCGTCGAACACCGCGCGGACCTCGGGCGGCGCCTCGGCGTACTCGACAAGGCGCGGCATCAGCCCGCGGCCCCCGGCAGCGGGCGGTAGGGCAGGGGAGCGAAGCGGGTGCCGTAGAGGGTGATCTCCCGCCACACGCCGCCCGTCACGTAGGGGTCCCCGGCCATCCACTCCCGCGCCGCCGCGTCGGTGGCATGGGCGGTGACGGCGATGGAGCCGATCATGCGCTCCCCCGCCTCGTCCAGGATGGCGCCGCCCATGGCGAGGGTGCCGTCGGCGGCCATCGGCCGCACCCGCGCGAGATGCGCCTCCCGCACCGCCAGGCGACGCGCCGGCGCCTCCGGGTCGCGCCCGTCCATCGCCACGATCACAGTATGGGTGCGCGCGGAGGGCGTCGGCGCGCCGGGCTGGGGCAGCGGGCGGTAGGGCAGGGGGGCGATGCGGAAGGGGTGCACCGTGACGCGCCGCCATACCGAGCCGTCGTTGAAGGGCTCGGCGGCGAGATAGGCCTCCACCCCCGCGCGGTCCGGCACCTCGAGCACCATCAGCGAGCCCAGGATGCGCCCGCCCTCGCCGAACAGCGGCACGCCGAGCGCGAGGCGGCCATCCGCCGCCCAGCCGGTGATGACCTCGAGGTGGCGCTCGCGCGCGGCCATGCGCCGCGCCGGCGCCGCCTCGTCCTCGCCGTCGAACGCCAGCACCGCGTAGCCCATGGCCCGTCCTCCCTCTTCCACGAGGAGAATGCCCGGCGGGCGGGCGGCTGGCTATGGGGTGGGCGCCGCGCCGAGAGGAGGTGGCGGCCCGGCCGCGCGGCCGGCGATCCGCGCTCCCGGCCGTTTCCGGCGCTCCGCGATCCCTCTGCGGCGTGGGCCGCTTCGGCGGATCGGGGCACCGCTCCGGCGCTCCCGCCTCCGCGGATCAGGCACCGGGGCATCGCCCGTTCGCCCTGGCTTGCCGGCAAACGCCCAAGCGCACCGATTGCGCGAGCATCTTCGCCCGTGGAGGCGGGTCCGCCTGAATGGGCTCTGCGCTAGCGGTTGGTCCGGCCCTGATGGTCGGGCTCCACCCTGCCCTGCGGGTTCGGGTCGTGCATCACGTCGCCCTCGGAGGTGTTCGCGCCCTCGATCGCCTCCGGCCCCGCTCCGGTGCGCGAGAAACCGCCCTTCGAGACGCCGATTCCGGGGTCGCGCCGCAGGTCGTCCGGCGGCCGGGGCGTGTCGGCGCCGAGCCCCTGCCGCCGGTCCTCGGATCCCTTCGGATGCTTGCTGCTGGCCGTGCGGCCTCTCCTTGCGGGAGGCTGAACGGCGAGGCGGCGCCGGATGTTCCCGGCGCCGCCATGACCGTTCCGCGTCAGTACATGTGCTGCCCGCCGTTGATGGACAGCGTCGAGCCGGTGATGAAGTCGGCCTCGTCGGCGGTGAGGAAGACGACGCCGCGCGCGATGTCCTCGGCGCGGCCGAGCCGGCCCATGGGGATGCGGGCGACGATCTTCTCCAGCACGTCCTGCGGCACCGCGCGCACCATTTCGGTGTCCACGTAGCCGGGCGCGACCGCGTTCACCGTGATCTGGAAGCGCGCCCCCTCCTGCGCCAGCGCCTTGGTGAAGCCGTGGATGCCGGATTTGGCCGCGGCGTAGTTCACCTGCCCGTACTGGCCGGCCTGGCCGTTGATCGAGCCGATGTTGACGATGCGCCCGAATTTGCGGGCGGTCATCCCGTCCCAGACCGCCTTGCACATGTTGAAGCAGGAGCCGAGGTTGGTGTCGATCACGGCGTCCCACATCTCGCGCGTCAGCCGCTTCATGGTGGCGTCGCGGGTGATGCCGGCGTTGTTCACCAGGATCTCCACCGGGCCGACCTCCTGCTCGATGCGCGCCACGGCCTGCATGCACTGGTCGAAATCGGCGACGTCGAATTTGTAGCAGGGGATGCCGGTGCGCTTGGTGAAGGCCTCCGCCGCGGCGTCGTTGCCGGCATAGCTGGCCACCACCTTGCGGCCCGCCTGCTGCAGCGCCTCGCTGATCGCGGCGCCGATGCCCCGCTGACCGCCTGTGACCAATGCGACTTTTGCCATGGCAGCGCTCCCTGCTGTTCGCTCCCCCGTGCCAGGGTCGGGCGGAAGGCGGGGCCGGATCAAGTGCGAAAGCGGTCGAGCAGGCCTTGCGCGGGATCAATGCGTCGGGCGCGGGGCGCGGCAGGCTGCGGGGGCCGGCGCTGCGCCCCCCAGGCGGGCCGGCATCTACCCCCCTCGAACTGCCCGGCGGAGAGCCCTCCGCCGGGCGATTTCGTTGGGCCGGGCAAACTTCCCCGCGGCCGGCGCTCAGCGCCGGCGCAGGCTGAGGATATAGGCGATCACGCCGTCGAGCTCCGCCTCGCTGAGCTGGTAGTCGGGCATCGGGGCGTGGGGCGCGAGCAGAAAGGCGCGCAGGGAGGCCGCCGTGGCGGCGGGCGCATCGGCGATCGCCTGGAAGGGCGGCGCCGCGTCGGTGACGGGGGCGGAGGTCCGGCCCGGCCCGGTGATGTGGCAGTTGGCGCACCAGGCCTCCGCCACCGCGCGCCCGTAGGCGATGCGCTCCGCCTGCGCCGCGCCCTGCGCGGCCGCGTTATGGAGCGGGGCGGCGAGCGTCAGCGCGGCGAGGGCGGCGCGGATCCGGCGCATGGGGGGCATCCTCCGGCGGTTGCGGCGCGGCGAGCATCGCAGGAAACCGGCGCGCCGTCTGCCCGTGGCGCGCTCAGCCCTCCTCCGGCATCGGCAGGCGGTAGCGATCCTCGGGATCGTCCCAGCCCCTGAAGCGCGGCGGCCGCTTCTCGGCGAAGGCGGCACGGGATTCCATCAGGTCGCTTTTCGCGCCATGCCCGTGCAGCGCGGCGGCGAGGCGCTCGAGCCCCGGCGCCACCCGGGGCCGCATCCGGCGCATCATGTGCACGGTGTTGACGCGCGAGGCCGGCGGCAGGGTGAGCAAGTGCTCCGCCATCTCCAGCGCGGCCGGAACCAGCGCCTCCGGCGCCGTCAGGCGGTTGAGGAAGCCGAGCTCGTGGAAGCGCTCGGCGGTGAAGCGGAAGCCGAGCGCCATCTCCATGGCGATGGGGTAGGGCAGGTTGGCGAGGTGGCCGTGGTCGTAGCCGCCGAGCAGCCAGCGCTTCGCCTCCGACACCTCGAACACGGCGTCGCGCACGGCGACGCGGAGGTCGGTGCGCTCCACCAGCATGAAGCCGCCGCCCATGGCGTAGCCGTTGACGGCGGCGATCACCGGCTTCTCCAGCGCCCCGGAGAGGAAGGGATCCTCGATCTCCGGAGGGTGCCCGCCCGGCGCGCCCTCCGCGAGCGATTCCTTCATGTCCTCGCCGGCGCAGAAGGCCCGGCCGGCACCGGTGAGCACCGCCACCTCCAGCCCCTCGTCGCGCCGGAAGGCGGACCATGTCTCCGCCAGCCGCGTGCGCAATTCGCGGTTCAGCGCATTCAGGCGCTCGGGGCGATTCATCCGCACCACCAGCACCTGCCCGTGGCGCTCGGTCTCGACGACGGCCATCGACTCCCCACCTTCCCTCCCGCGTGCGGATGCAGCATAGGGTCCGCGCGAAAGGCGACGCCAGGGCGGATGACGAGGCGAGCGGATGCGACAGGAATGACACATGGTGGTGCCGCGCGGCAACGGTCGCGCCCGGCGCGCGCGAGGCGGCGATCTCACGACCTGTTTGCTTCCGCCACCGCAGCGGAGGCCAGAGAGTGCGCCGCCCGCCCGATCGCCTCCTGGTGTCTCCCACGCATGACCGACTGCCGGCGTCCGATCCTTGGCATGCTTCTGCTGCTCGCCTGCGTCGCCGGCGCATGCGCGGACGCGGCAGCGCAGCGCGTGCCATCCTCGCGCGCGGAGGTGGCGGAGCCCGGCGGGCGCATTCCGGGCGTGCAGCCGCTCGCACTGATGCGCGTGGCGGAGGGCTTCCTCGACCCGACCGGCGTGGCGGCCGCGAATGACGGCAGCGGCCGGCTGTTCGTGACCGAGCGCGCGGGGCGCGTCCGCCTCGTGCTGCCGGACGGTACGGTGCAGGACCGGCCCTTCCTCGACCTCACGCGCCTGCGCCCTGGCGTGCCCTTTCCCGAGGTCGCCGCCGGCTTCATCGAGCAGGGGCTGTGGTCCATCGCGCCGCATCCCCGCTTCCGCGAGAACGGCCACGTCTTCGTCCACTACTCCGCCCTGATGCAGAACGGTGCCGGGCTGGTGGTGCGCTACACGGTGGATCCGCAGAGCCCGAACGTGATCACGCCCGAGCAGGCCGAGCGGACGCGGCGCGTCATCCTGCAGCTTCCGCAGCCCACCCCGCAGCACAATGGCGGCATGATCGCCTTCGGCCCCGACGGCTACCTCTACATCGGCCGCGGCGACGGCGGCTGGCCGCTGGCGGCGCAGATGCCGGACCGCAACCACGGCCGGCTGCTGCGCATAGACGTGGATGCGGGGGAGGCGCCCTACCGCATCCCGCCGGACAATCCCTTCCTCGGCTTCTCCGAGCGGACGCAGCACCTCGGCTCCCGGGTGCTCTCGGGGCTTGGCCTGTCCGGATCCTATTCGCTGGCCGATCGAGCGAGGGCACAGCAGCGAAGCTGGGCAATCGGCTTGCGCAACCCCTACAGCTTTCATTTCGATCCGCGCACCGGAGACCTGTTCATCGCCGATGTCGGCGAGGCGCATTGGGAGGAGATCAACTGGCAGCCGGCGTCCTCGCCGGGTGGCGAGAATTACGGCTGGCCCCACAACGAGGGGGCGCATTGCCGCCCCTCGACCGGGCCGGAGCCGGGCTGTCCGGTGGTCGGCACGCTGCCGGTGGCGCAGGTGCCGCACATCCATGCCTGGCCAGGCGCCGAGCCGCGGCGCGAGGATTGGGGCTGCTCCGTGATCGGGCTCGGCGTCGCCAACTACGCCGGCATGCGCTCCACCTATCTGGTTGGCGATTGGTGTTCGGGCCGCGTCTGGGGCGTTGCCTGGGACAGCGCGTCGGACCGGTGGCAGATGGAGGAGCTGCTGCGCACGCGCCTGCAATTCACCGGCGGCAACCTGGACGCGGACGGCATGGTGCTGGCGGTGAACTGCCATTGCGGCTACGGCGACAACGCCGGCACCGAGAACCGTCCTGGCGCGCTGTGGCGCTTCGTGCCGGCCGACGCGGTGCCGCCGGACGCCGTGCTGGCCGACATGCGCGAGGCGCGCTGATGGGGCGGCGGGGCGGCCTTCGCGGGTGGCACCTGCTGCTGATGCTGCCGCTGCTCGGCACGGTCGCCGCCGAGGAGCCGCCCCTGTTCTTCGACGTGCTCGACGGCCAGCCGCTGAACCTCTCACCCCTGCCCGGGGAGGAGCTTTCCGAGGCGGTGCTGGAGTTCCACCACACCGGACGCAACCCCTACCACAACGACGCCGAAGCCAGGGAGGAGGGGCGGAAGCTCTACCTCGCGCATTGCGCCTTCTGCCACGGACGCGCCGGAGAGGGCGCGCTCGGCCCGCCGCTCGACGGCACGGACTGGACCTACGCCATCTCCGCCACCGATGCCGGGATGTTCTCGATCATCCACGGCGGCGCCTACGGTGGAATGGATTCCTTCGCCCGCCGCGGCATGCACCAGGACGAGATGCTGCGCATCATCGCCTTCGTCCGTACGTTGCAGGACTGCGTCGGCTGCCTGGCGGCGCGCGGCGACGGCCGATGAGGAAGGAGCCGGCATGCTGATAGACCCCCACATCCACATGGTCTCGCGCACCACCGACGACTACGAGGCGATGCGCGCAGCCGGCATCGTCGCGGTGATCGAGCCCGCCTTCTGGCTCGGCCAGCCGCGCACCTCCGTCGGCTCCTTCCAGGACTACTTCTCGACGCTCGTCGGGTGGGAGCGCTTCCGCGCCGGTCAGTTCGGCATTCGCCACTACTGCGCCATCGGCCTCAACGCCAAGGAGGCGAACAACGAGGCGCTGGCCGAGGAGGTGCTGGCGCTGCTGCCTCTCTACCTCGGCAAGGAGGGCGTGGTCGCGCTGGGCGAGATCGGCTTCGACGACATGACAGCGGCCGAGGAACGGTGCTTCCGCGCCCAGCTCGAACTGGCGCGGGAGCTCGACATGCTGGTGCTGGTGCACACGCCGCACCGCAACAAGCTGGAAGGCACGCGCCGCAGCATGGATCTCTGCGAGGAGCACGGCCTCGATCCCGGCCGCGTGGTCATCGACCACAACACCGAGGAGACGGTGCGCGAGGTGCTGGAGCGCGGCTACTGGGCCGCCTTCACCATCTATCCCCGCACCAAGATGGGCAACGAGCGGATGGTCGAGGTGGTGCGCCGCCACGGCGCGGAGCGCATCATCGTGGACAGTTCCGCCGATTGGGGCGCCTCCGACCCGCTGGCCGTGCCGAAGACGGCGCGGCTGATGCGCGAGCGCGGCATCGCGCCCGAGGCGGTGCGCGCGGTCTGCTACGCCAACGCGCTCGCCGCCTACGGGCAGAGCGGCGCGATGCGGGAGGAGGACTGGCTCGCCCCGCCGCCGGTGGACCAGCGCCAGCTCTTCCACGGCAATTCGGTGCTGCGCGGCCAGCAGCCGGTGGTGGAGGAGCGCGCCGCGGCGCGCGACGCCCTTGTCATCGAGTGAGGCCGCGGCGCCGCCGGGGCCGATCCGCCAGCGCATTCCCGTCGCCTTCGAGTACGCCATCCACTTCACCCGCGGCGTGCTCGACCCGGAGAACCCGCTGCTCGCCTCGGTGCTGCGCGGCGCGGCGGGGCCTGCGCGCGCCGTCGCCGTGCTCGATGCGGGGCTGGTCGCGCGCCTGCCCGACCTGCCGGCGCGCCTCGTCGCCTATGCACGCCGCCACGCGGCGGCGATGGAGCTGCGCGCGCCGCCCCTCGTGGTGCCGGGGGGCGAGGCGGCGAAGAACGATCCTGCCCTGTGGCAGCGGGTACAGGCGGCGATGGATGCGGGGGGCATCTGCCGCCATTCCTACCTGCTCGCCTTCGGCGGCGGCGCGGTGCTCGACATGGCGGGCTTCGCGGCGGCGACCGCGCACCGGGGCGTGCGCCTGGTCCGCCTGCCGAGCACCGCGCTGGCGCAGGACGATTCCGGCGTCGGCGTGAAGTGCGGCGTCAACGCGTTCGGCAAGAAGAACTTCCTCGGCGCCTTCGCGCCGCCCTTCGCCGTGATCAACGACCTTTCCTTCCTCGCGCTGCTGGACGAGCGCGACTGGCGCTCCGGCCTCGCCGAGGCGGTGAAGGTGGCGCTGATCAGGGACGCCGCCTTCTTCGCCGCCCTGGAGCGCGACGCGGACCGGCTGGCGGCGCGGGACATGGCGGCGATGGAGCACGCCGTGCACCGCTCCGCCGCGCTGCACGCCGAGCATATCGCGACCTGCGGCGACCCCTTTGAAATGGGCTCGTCCCGCCCGCTCGACTTCGGGCACTGGGCCGCGCACCGGCTGGAGCACCTCTCCGGCTACCGGCTGCGCCACGGCGAGGCGGTGGCGATCGGGGTCGCGCTCGACGCCACCTATTCGTGGCTGCGCGGCCTGCTGCCGCGGCCGGAATGGGAGCGCGTCCTCGCCCTGCTCGGGCGGCTCGGCTTCGCGCTCGATGCGCCGGAGCTGCACGAGCAGGTGCAGGACCCGGAGCATCCGCGCAGCCTGTTCCGCGGCCTCGCGGAGTTCCGCGAGCATCTCGGCGGGGAGCTGACGATCATGCTGCTGGCCGGCATCGGGCGCGGGGAGGAGGTGCACGAGGTGGAGCTCGGCCTCTACCGCCAGGCGCTCGGCCTGCTGCGCGACCGCGGCGGGCCGCGCGCCCTGGTCGCCTGAGGCGGGGGGCGGACGATGCGCGCCGGGCCGGGGGGCGAGTTCCACCTCACCTACTGCACCAACATCCACCCCGGCGAGAGCTGGGACGAGGTGCGGGCCAGCCTGGAACGCCACCTGCCGCCGCTGAAGGCGCAGCTCTCGCCGCGCGCCCCCTTCGGCGTCGGGCTGCGGCTTTCGGCGCGCGCGGCGGCAGAGCTGGAGGCGGAGGCGGGGGCGCTCGACCGCCTCGCCGCCTGGCTGGAGGCGGAGGGGCTCTACGTCTTCACCATCAACGGCTTCCCTCATGGCGGCTTCCACCGGACGGTGGTGAAGGACCAGGTCTACGCGCCCGACTGGACGCGCGCGGAGCGTCTCGACTACACGCTCCGCCTCGCGCGCATCCTGGCGCGGCTCCTGCCCGCGGGGATGGAGGGCGGCATCTCCACCGTCCCCCTCTCCTACAAGCGATGGCACCCTTCCGAGGCGGCGCGCGAGGAGGTGCGCCGCGCGGCGAGCCTGCGCCTCGCCACCGCCGCCGCCGCCCTGTCGCGCCTCGCGGAGGAGACGGGGCGCCTGATCCATCTCGACATCGAGCCGGAGCCCGACTGCCTGATCGAGGATGCGGAGGAGACGGTCGCCTTCTTCGGCGGCCCGCTGCTGCGCCATGGCGCGCCCGCCCTGGGCCTGCCGCGCGGGACGGCGGAGGAGCGGCTGCGCGTGCATCTCCGCGTCTGCTGGGATGCCTGCCATGCGGCGGTCGAATACGAAGCGCCCGAGGCGGTGCTGCGCCGCTTCGAGGCGGCGGGCATCGGCGTCGGCAAGCTGCAGGTCAGCGCTGCGCTGAAGGCGACGCTGGGCGATGCGGCGGCGCGGCGGGCGCTGGCCGAGCGCCTGCGCCCCTTCGCCGAATCCACCTATCTCCACCAGGTGGTCGAGCGGCGCGGCGATGGCGGGCTGCGGCGCCATCCCGACCTCGACATCGCCCTCGGCCGCATCGCCGACCCGGAGGCGCGGGAGTGGCGCGTGCACTTCCACGTTCCCGTCTTCGCCGCCGATTGCGGCGGCCTCGACACCACCCGCGCGGAGCTGGAGGAGACGCTGGCGCTGCTGCGGCGGCGCCCCTTCTGCTCCCATCTCGAGATCGAGACCTACACCTGGGAGGTGCTGCCGCCCGCGCAGCGGCTCGACCTGGCGCAGTCCATCCGCCGCGAATTCGACTGGGTGCTGGGCGTGCTCGGCCGCCCCGGGGCCGCGGCGTGATGCGGCGGACCGCGGTGCTCAACGTGGTCGGGCTGACGCCCCGGCTGCTCGGGCCGCAGGCGCCCTTCCTCACGGCCTGGATCGCCTCGGGGGCGATGGCCTCGCTGCGCCCCACCCTGCCCGCGGTCACCTGCGGGGTGCAGGCGAGCATGCTCACCGGCGCCGAGCCGGCGCGGCACGGCATCGTCGGCAATGGCTGGTACGACCGCGAGAGCTGCGAGATCCGCTTCTGGCGCCAGTCCAACCGGCTGGTGCAGGCGCCGAAGGTGTGGGAGGCGGCGCGGCGGCGCGACCCCGCCTTCACCTGCGCCAACCTGTTCTGGTGGTTCGCCATGTACGCCGAGACCGACGTGGCGGTGACGCCGCGGCCGATGTATCCCGCGGACGGGCGCAAGATCCCCGACATCTGGACCGATCCGCCGGAACTGCGCGGCGCGCTGCAGGAGCGGCTCGGCCGCTTCCCGCTGTTCGAGTTCTGGGGGCCGCGCACCTCCATCCGCTCCAGCCGCTGGATCGCGGAGGCGGCGAAGCTCGTGGAGGCCGCGCGCGCACCGACGCTGACGCTGGTCTATCTGCCGCATCTCGACTACGCGCTGCAGCGGCTCGGGCCGCACGACCCCGGCATCGGCCCGGATCTCGGCGAGATCGACGCGGTCTGCGCCGATCTCGTGCGCCACTACGAGGAGCGGGGCGTGCAGGTGATCCTGCTTTCGGAATACGGCATCACCCCCGTCTCTCGCCCCGTCGCGCTCAATCGCGTGCTGCGCGAGCGCGGCCTGGTGACGGTGCGGGAGGAGCTGGGGCGGGAGCTGCTGGATGCCGGCGCCTCCGCCGCCTTCGCCGTGGCCGACCACCAGGTGGCGCATGTCTATGTGCGCGATCCCGCCCGCCTCGGTGAGGTGCGCGCGCTGCTCGAGGGCGTGCCGGGCGTCGCCGCGCTGCTCGACGATGCGGGGAAGCTCGCGCACGGCCTGCACCACCCCCGCGCCGGCGACCTCGTGGCGCTGGCCGAACCGGACGCCTGGTTCACCTACTACTACTGGCTGGACGACCGGCGCGCGCCGGACTTCGCCCGCACCGTGGATATCCACCGCAAGCCTGGCTACGACCCGGTCGAGCTGTTCCTCGATCCGGCGATCCGCCTGCCGGGGCTGAAGGTCGCGGGCGTGCTCGCCCGCCGGGCGCTCGGCTTCCGCGCGCTGATGGACGTGACCCCGCTCGACCCCGCGCTGGTGCGGGGCTCCCACGGCCTGCCGCCGGCGGGGCCCGCCGACGCGCCGCTGCTCGCCACCCGCGCGCGCCACCTCCTGCCGGAAGGGGAGATCGCCGCGACCGAGGTGCACGACCTGATCCTCGCCCACCTCTTCGGGGCGGAGGAGGCGGATCAGGTGACGGCGAAGGCGCGCGCCAGAACGAGCGAGACGGGCAGCAGCGCCAGCACCGCGATTCCGTAGAGCGGGCCCGCGAAGCCCGCCGCCAGCGCCGCGTCCAGCACGATCAGCGACAGCACGCCGGCCTTCACCGCGGCGCCGATGCGCGCCGGCGCCGGCTCGCGCGCGGCGGCCAGGAAGGGCGGCAGCACCCGCCAGGCGAGCAGCGCCGCGAAGGGCAGCGCCGCCAGCGCCACGTAGTCCGGGCGAAGGCCGAGGCCGAGCAGCGCCGCCAGCACCAGGCCGAGCAGCGCCATCGCCAGCCAGCCCGTGCCGCGCCGGCCGCCATGCACCTCTCCACGGCTGACGGCGGTGATGGCGGCGATGTAGGCGAGCGGCAGCAGGGCGAGGAGCCACAGCCCGCCGAGCGCCGCCGGCGCCGCGCTCACGCCGAGCAGGAGGTTCAGGCCCCGGCACAGCCCCATCGTCGCCGGGCCGAGGAGCGGGCGGTGCTTGGCCCAGCCGTCGTAGAGCAGCACGGCGAGCACGATGCCGAGGGCGAGGGCGCCGCTTGCCGCCGAGGCCTGGAAGGCCGCCAGCGTCCCGCCCGCCAGCAGCCCGGCGCCGAGCAGGGCGGCGCCGCGGCGGGAGGCGCGACCGGAGGGGATCGGCCGTTCCGGCCGCTCGCGCGCGTCCAGCGCGGCATCGAAGACATCGTTCAGCACCACGCCGCCGGCGTAGAGGCAGGCGGTGGCGAGCAGCAGCCAGGGCAGCGCTCCCCAGGGCGCCGCCGCGCCCGCCGCGGCGAAGCCCGCGAGGATGTCGGCCAGCGCGGTGACCACGTTGGCGGGCCGGGTCAGCGCCAGATAGGCTCGGGCACGCACACGGCGGGGGAGGGGGGCGGCGGGCAGGTCCATCCAGGGAGCCTCCGGTCGCCGCCGCGGCGGCGCCATGCGGGTTGCGGATCGGAGCGGACCGGGAGCGCGCCTCCGTCCCACGGCCAACGGGCCGGAACCGTCGCCGCGCCCGGTGGGCGGAAACGGCTCCAGACCTTTGCGTGCAGGAGAGCGCCGCGAAAGGCCCGGCGCCCGCCGCGCCGGCCTCATACCACATCCCATGGGTCGCGGCCTGCGGGGCCGCATCGCAAGAGGCCTCGCCTCCTCGATGGGGGCGGCATGCGGCCCGCCGCCGATGCGGCGAGCCGGGCGCAGCGCCTCAGCCCCGCCCCCGGCGGCGCCAGACCGCGCCGAGGCCGAGCAGCCCCGCACCGAACAGGGCGAGGGAGGCCGGCTCCGGCACGGTGATCTGCGAGCTGGCGAAGAGAGCCGCCGCGCCGCCCAGGAACACCGCCTCGAACACCATCGTCTCCGAGAACAGCGCGTTGGGCAGGCTGACATCGGCGAGGAAGGTGCCGGCGGCGTTCGGGCCGCTGCTGGTGAAGCTGGCGGAGGCCATGAGCTGCGACAGGCCGAAGGCGGTGTTGTCCGCGTCCACGTAGTTGGCGATCGTCACCGCGCCGATGGCGCCGCCGTTGATGAGGAAGTTCGCGGTGAAGCTGTTGGCGAGCTGGGCGAGAAGGCCGCCTCCGGTGGCGCTCGCGCTCGGCAGGCCGGTCTGGCTCACCTCGATGCGGATGCTGTGCGTGCTGGAGAGGTTCGGGACGGACACCTCGGTGGTCTGGGCTCCCATGGCCGGGGCCTGCACGAACGGGGCGCCGAGGGCGGTCAGGCTCCACTGGAACAGGCCGGTATGGCCGGTGGCGCTGAGGAAGCCTCCCGAAGACCCGCCGGAGTGCTTGAGCACGCCATCCTCGTACACGCGGTAGCCGAGGAAAGGCGCCGCCTGGGCGGGCGCCCCGAGCGCGGCCAGGCCCAGCAGGGCGAAGGCCGCGAGGAGGATCCTGCGCATGATGTCTTGCTCCCGAGATGCGGGCGGCCGGTATGGCCGCCACAACCGAGTCGGGAGGAAGCAAGCATCATGCCGGATATGGAAATATCACGGAATCAATGGATTGAAAATCAGGATCCGTCCAAAAATCCGTTCCTGTCAAATCCGCCGACAGGCCGGGGCGGGGGAGCCGCCCCGGCGCTTCCGTTCCGGGATCGGGCGCCAGGGCATCTTCCGCTCGCCTTGGCTCGCGGCGAATGCCCTGCCCCCTGGTGTGCGGGCCTCCTCACCCGTCCGAGTGAGCCGCCCGGACAGGATCCATCCTAGCCGATGAGGGTGTAGTCGGGGCCGAGGTCGCTGCGGTGATAGCAGACGAAGCCCTCATCCTCCTCGAGGCCGAGCTCGTTGAGGAATTCGAGGGTGTTCTTGAGGGCGGCGACCTGGCTGATCTGCCCGGAGTTCCAGGCGGTCTGCACCAGCGTGATCAGCTCGTCATGCGGGATGGCGTAGTTCACCTCCTCGGCGCAGTCGTTGAGCAGCGCAGCCGTGGCGTGACGCAGCAGGGCGCCGGCATCCCCGCCGCCCTCATAGGCGATGGCCTGGGACAGCTTCAGGTCTGGGCTGACCGTGGTGCGCCCGACCGTGTAGGTGCCGCTGACGCCGAAGACGGTCTTGAAATTCAGGTTCAGCAGCTCGCCCCAGCTCGAGACGCCGAAATAATCCTGGCACTCCTCGCTGAGCGTGACCTTCGCCAGGTTGTGCACCTGGCGCCAGAAGCCGGGGGTCAGCCCCTCGAGGCACTCCTCCTCCACCTCGCACCTGATCTCGCCCCAGATCTTGGCGCTGCCCTCGCGGTCGTCGCCGACGCTCTGCGCCCTGACGCCGAGGATCAGCCCCTCGAAGTCGGCGAGGGTGAGATCGGTGTCCGAGGAGATGACGATCTGGATCGCATAGACGTCCTGCCCTAGCCCCGGATCGCCGAAGCCGAAGCCGACATCGAAGTCCACCTGCGAGCCCTGCATGTTGACGTTGGGATCGGGCGGCGATTCCACCAACCCGTCGCCGACCACATGCGGCTCGCAGATAATGGTGGTGACGACCGGCGGCCCGCCGCCCGTCGTGGTGCTGATGTAGCTGACCTCGAAGGAGTAGGAGAAGGTGAAGCCTTCCGGGAGCTGCAGGAACAGCCCCTGCAGGTCCGCCGCCTGCGGGAAGGTGGTGACGGTGAAGGCGACGTCGGTGAAGCCGTCGCCGGTGAAGTCGCCCTCATAGGCCTTCACCAGGACCGGGAAGGCTTCCGTGTCATCCGTGGACTGGTCGAGATGGATGACGCAGGCATGGCCACCTCCCTCCGGCGGGCATTCATGGGCATCGAGGGAAAGGGAATTCGCGGCATCCAATGGCATGACCGTTGTTCCTTTTCTTGGACCTTGTGTTGCGATCGGTGCTGGGTCCCGGTTGCGGCCGGTGGTCTTCCCGCGCGGATCCGGCTGCCCTCCTCTGCGCCCTGACGCGGCGGATGTTCTGGCCTTGTGACGTCCGGGACGGATGGGTGCCCGCGCGTCTGGACGGGCATGACCATGCTTTCAGAAACCGCGTAGAAGACGTTTATAAAATACTCGCGAAGTAAAGAGTTGACTTTGAATATGATTGTAATTCTACATGGATTACTTGTGGCGGTAGTGGGCGGGGAATCGCTGCGTCGTTAACGGCCCGTAAGCCGCGCGGCGTCTTTCCTGACGGCTGTGCCTAGCCTGCTCCCGACAGCCGCTACGGGAAATCGGCTAATTGCATACAATCTAATCTGACAATCCTGTTACAGCCGGTCCACCTGCGCCTTCCGCCCGGCCTCCCTGGGGCGGCCTCCACCGCGCGCGAGCCCGGCGCCCCGCTCCAGGTCGCGATCCCCGCGCGTCCACCGCCTTGCCGATGCGCTACCCCGGCAGCCTGAGCCGCGCCCTGAGCCCCCCGAGCGGGCTCTGCTCCAGCAGGATCTCGCCCCCATGCGCGCGCACGATGTCGCGCGCGATGGCGAGGCCGAGGCCCGTCCCGCCCGGGGCGCCGCTCATGAAGGGGCGGAAGGCGCTCTCCCGCTCCGCCTCCGGAATGCCGGGGCCGTCATCGTCCACCGTGACCTCCGCCCAGAAGGCGGAGACGCCCTCCGCCGCGCCGCGGCCGGCGCGCGGCACCGCTTGCACCGCCACCGCCACGTGCCGCGCGTGGCGCCGCGCATTGTCGAGCAGGTTGCCGAGGCAGCGGCGCAGCGCATCGGCGCGCAGCGGCAGCACCAGCCGCTCCGGCCCCGTCATCGCCACCTCGCCCCCGGCGCGGCGCGCCTTCGCCGCCTCGTCGCGCACCAGGGCGACGAGGTCGGCCGGGCGCGGCTGCTCCATCCCGTCGCCGCGGGCGAAGGCGAGGTAGGCGGCGATCATCCGCTCCATCTCGTCGAGGTCCTGGGCCAGCGCCGCCAAATCCTCCTCCGCCTCCGGGCTGCGCGGCAGCATGGCGAGGCCGAGCCGCAGCCGGGTCAGGGGCGTGCGCAGGTCGTGGCTGATGCCGGCCAGCATCTCGGTGCGCTGCGTCACGAAGCGGCGGATGCGCTCGCGCATGTGGTTGAAGGCGTGCGCCGCCTGGCGCACCTCGGTCGCGCCCTCGGGCTTGATCGGGCCGGCGTCGCGGCCGGTGCCGAAGGCCTCCGCCGCAGCGGCGAGGCGGCGGATGGCGCGCACCTGGTTCTTCATGAACAGCACCGCGACGCCTGAGAGCAGCAGCGCCGAGCCGACCAGCCAGATGACGAACAGGTAGAGCGTGGCGGTGAACAGCCGCTTGCGCGGCGCCTCCACGTGCAGCACGCCGTCCGGAAGCTGGATGCGGATGATCACGCTGCGCGGGTCGGACTGCCAATCGGTGTCGAAGGGGCGGCGCACGCGCTCGCGCAGCGCGTGGTCGAGGTCCTCCTCCAGCGGCAGGAAGGGCATCCAGGCCGGCCGCTCCACCGGCTGCAGCCGCGCCCCCTCCTCGAAGGCCAGCGCCAGGGCGAGGCGCCAGGCGGCCTCGCGGAACAGTTCCGGCCGGTCCTCGGGCGCGCGCTGGGCAAGCTCGGCGATCAGCGCCACCTCGCCGGCCACCCCGCCCGCCAGGCGGCGCGAGATCACGTCGAGATGCCCGCCGTAGAAGAGCTGCAGCGCCACCGCCTGCAGCACGATCATCGGCAGCAGGATGATGAGGACGGAGCGGCCGAGCAGCCCCCGCGGCAGCAGCCCGCGCAGGCCGCGCTCGATGGCGCGGCGCGGCATCAGGGGCCCGGCCGCAGCACGTAGCCGCGGTGGCGGACGGTGTGCAGGAAGCGCGGCTCGCGCGGGTCGGGCTCGATCTTGCGGCGCAGCCGCGTCACCTGCACGTCCACCGCCCGCTCCCCGGCCTCGGGCGTGCCGAGGGCGGCGGCGATCTCCTCGCGCGAGAGCACCTCTCCGGCGCGGCGGGCGAGCGCGATCAGCAGCGCCGCCTCGCCCCCGGTCAGGCGCACCGTGCCCTCGGGCCCACGCAGCTCGCTCCGCTCGGGGTCGAACCAGCGGTTGCCGAGCTGCACCGGAGCCTGCGGCAGGGGCTGCGACGCCGGCGCGGCGCGGCGCAGGATGGTGCGGATGCGCAGCGCCAGCTCGCGCGGGTCGAAGGGCTTGGCGAGGTAGTCGTCGGCGCCGTGCTCGAAGCCGGCGACGCGGTCGTCCGGCCCGCCACGCGCGGTCAGCATCAGCACGGGCACGTCGTTGCCCTGGCGGCGCAGCGCCTCCACCAGATCGAGCCCGGATTCACCCGGCATCATCACGTCCAGCACCACGAGGTCGAAGGCGACCGCGGCCAGCGTCTCACGCGCGGCGGCGGCGTCGGGCGCGGTGGTCACCCGGAAGCCCTGTTCGGAGAGGTAGCGCTGCAGCAGCGCCCTGAGCCTTGCGTCGTCGTCCACCACCAGCAGGTGCGGGGCCTCCCCACGGCCCTGCTCCCTCGGCGCAAACTCGGCTGGCATGACTGTCCCACCCCTCAACCGGTCCGTGCCAGATGTGTGGTGTCCGCGCCACGGGGGGAGGCCCTCTCGAGCCGTTCGAGCTGCGCCCGCGCCTCCGGCCCCATCAGGCCGCGCATGACGCGGCGGAACCCCTCCACCGCCGCCGGCCCGGCCTCGCGGTAGGCGCGCATCACCCATTCGCGCTGCCGCTCGAACAGCCGCCGCTCCAGCGCCTCGCCCTTCGGGGTCAGGCTGAGCAGGCGCTGGCGGCGGTCGGCGCGGCCGGTGGACTGCGCGACATAGCCCTGCTCGACCAGCGGGGTCAGCACCCGCCCGAGCGACTGCTTGGTGATGCCGAGGATGCCGAGCAGCTCTCCCACCGTGATGCCGGGGCGGCGGCCGACGAAGTGCAGCACGCGGTGGTGCGCCCGGCCCATGCCGAGCTCGGCCAGGATGGCGTCGGCGCCGGCGGTGAAGTCGCGGTAGCCGAAGAACAGCAGGTCCTGCGCCAGGCGCAGCTCCTCCTCGCGCAGGAAGAGCAGGTTGCGCCCGGCGGGCGCCGGGGGCGGCCGCCCCTCCGGCCCCGGCGCGGCTGGCTTGCTCTCCGACCCCTCCGGCATGGCGCGCACGACTCCCGGTTTGGTCAGCAATATTGACACATTTTCTCCGGAGATACTAGCATGGCCCGGTCACCGGCAATGATGTTGCCCGCGAACCGGGCTCAGGATGGAGGTGTTGCGCCATGGCATTGGTCCCCTACGACGACCGCGACGGCTGGATCTGGTGGAACGGCGGCTTCGTCCCCTGGCGCGAGGCGCGGCTGCACGTCCTCTCCCACGGCCTGCACTACGCCTCCGCGGTGTTCGAGGGGGAGCGCGCCTATTCCGGCAACATCTTCAAGCTGCGCGAGCACACCGAGCGCCTGATCGCCTCGGGCCGCATCCTCGGCTTCGAGATCCCCTGGAGCGCCGAGCAGATCGACGCCGCCTGCCAGGAGACGCTGGCGCGGAACGGCCTGACCGACGCCTATGTGCGCCCGATCGCCTGGCGCGGCGCCGAGGAGATGGGCGTCGCCGCGCAGAACACCAAGGTGCACATGGCGATCGCGGTGTGGGAGTGGGGCGCCTATTTCGGCGTGGAGCAGCGCATGAAGGGCGTGCGCCTCGCCATGGCGCCCTGGCGCCGCCCCGACCCGCGCACCGCGCCGACCGCGAGCAAGGCCGCCGGCCTCTACATGATCGGCACCCTCTCCAAGCACGCCGCCATGGACCAGGGCTATGACGACGCGCTGATGCTGGACTGGAAGGGTGACGTCGCCGAGGCCACCGGGGCCAACATCTTCTTCAATTTCGGCGGCGAGCTGCACACCCCGACCCCGATCTGCTTCCTCGACGGCATCACCCGCCGCACGGTGATGGGCCTCGCCCGCCAGCACCAGGTCAAGGTGGTGGAGCGCACCATCACCGAGGCCGAGATCGGCCAGGCGAGCGAGGTGTTCCTCGCCGGCACCGCGGCCGAGGTGACGCCGGTGCGCGAGATCGCGGGCCACAGCTTCACCCCGGGCAGGCTGACCGAGACGCTGATGCGCGACTACGAGGCCCTGGTGCGCCTTCCGCCCGAGGAGGTGGCGCGCCGCGCCGCCTGACCCCGTTCGGGACGGATCGCGGCGGCGGCAGCGCGGGAGCGGCGCATCGGTCGCCCCGCGAAGGGCGGCGTGACCTGCCCGAGCGGATCACGCCGCGGCGTCACCCCGCCGGCCCGGCAGGATCCTCCCGGCCGGGCCGCCCCGCCGCCACCTCGGCGGCGAGATCGGGCCGCGCCGCCAGCGCCGCCCGCGCCTCCTCCCCCGGCGCGGCGGCGAGGGCGAGCGCCGCCGCGCGCTGCTGCCGGGGGTCGGGATCGGCCAGGGCGTGGCGCAGCGCCGCCACCGCGCGCGCATCGGCGAAGGGGCCGACCAGGCGCCACAGCTCGTGCGGCACGGGCCGGCCCGCGGCGCGGCGCTCCCGCGCGTAATCCACCAGCATGGCGGCGAGCGCCGGATTCGCCCGGCGATCGAGGCCGACGATGGCCGAGAGGGGGCTGCCGAGGAACACCGCCTTCAGCACGAGCTGGTTCCACGCCCCCTCCTCCAGCGCCTCGGCGGGGTAGGGGTTGTGCAGCGCCACCGCCTCGAACACCGGGGTGATGCTGCTACGCAGCCCCTCGGCGGCGCGCGCCCGGTGCCGCGCCGGCCAGGGCAGCAGCGGCAGCGCCTGGTAGAGGCAGACGAGTTCGCGCAGCTCCGCGGCTGCGGCCAGCCGGTCGAGCGCCCGGCCGAAGGCGACCGGGCCGGCCTGCCGGTGGGAGAGCAGCAGCAGCGTGCGCGCCGCCTGGTCGCAGCTCCAGCCCCGCGGCTGCCATTCCGGCCGCGCCATAGCCGCCTCGGCCAGCTCCTCCGACCCCGGCGTCAGCTCCGCCTTGCCGATCCGCCGCGGGGCGGCGGCGAAGCCGAGAAACAGAGCGCGCTCCGCTTCCGCCCCCTGCGCCGCGGCGAGGTGCGCCGTCGCGGCGTCGAGCCAGGCGAGCCCCTCCCCCGCCACCCGGCGGCCGAGCCAGCGGCGGAGCAGGGCGGCGATGTGTCCGGGGTCGGGACAGGCGGGATCGGGCATGGCATGGCCTCCTCCTCTGCCGCCAAGGTGGGGCGGCAGTCGGGATCGGATAGCCGGGACATGGCCGGATGCCCACGGAGGTGCTGACGGGGTGGCGCCGGCCCGTGGGCCTGAGCCGCGGGGCGAGGGTGGCAGGCTGCGGCGGCGCGGCGAGCGTGCGCGAGGTGGCCCGGGCCGACCATCAAAGCTGGCGGCGGCATGTCAGCGGCCGTGCGATCGGGTGGCGAGGCAGCGGGATAGGATCCCTGGAGAATTGCAGGGTCTGGCGCCGAAAGAGCATCGGCGCCGCCGCCGGGCAGGGCCGCCCGGATCCCGGCCCGACCGGGCAGGCCCTCGCCAGGCCGAGGGCACGGCTCCGCTCCGCCGCACCCCGGCGGCCTCTGCGCCGCCACCGGCTCCGCGCCCGATGATCGCAGCCCTGGCGAACGCCGCAGCCTCATCCGCAATGGCGGCTGTTCGCACCCACGGGAAGACGGCCCTGGACTTCCGTT
Source organism: Crenalkalicoccus roseus (assembly GCF_004761865.1). GTDB lineage: Bacteria > Pseudomonadota > Alphaproteobacteria > Acetobacterales > Acetobacteraceae > Crenalkalicoccus > Crenalkalicoccus roseus. The sequence goes on from NZ_SJDM01000002.1 coordinate 87,305, forward strand.
CGTGGGGCAGGGGCACGCTTCCGGCCGCCCGCATCCGCCCTGGCGCCTGATCCGCGGCGGCGGGATCGCCGGAGCGGCGGATCAGCTGCCGAACACCTCCGGCCAGGCCGCCATCAGGGCGCTGTCCGCCTCCTCCATGGTCGCGGGAATGCCGAGGCGGTGCAGGCTGGTCACGCCATGCGTGCGGATGCCGCAGGGCACGATGCCCTCGAAATGCGACAGATCGGGGTCCACGTTCAGCGCCACCCCATGCCAGGTGACCCAGCGCGTCACCCGCACCCCGAGGGCGGCGATCTTGTCCTCGGTGCCCCGGGCGCGGTCCACCACCCAGATGCCGATCCGCCCCTCCCGCCGCTCGCCGCGCACGCCGAGGCGGTCGAGGGCGCGGATCAGCCACTCCTCCAGCCCGTGCACATAGGCGCGCACGTCGCGGGGGCGGATCGGCCCGTGCGGGCGGGTCAGGTCCAGCATCACGTAGCCGGTCCGCTGCCCCGGCCCGTGATAGGTCCACTGCCCCCCCCGCCCGGCCCGGAAGACGGGGAAGCGCGCCTCCCGCAGACCCTCGGCCGTGGCGGAGGTGCCGGCGGTGTAGGTGGGCGGGTGCTCGACCAGCCATACCAACTCCCCCGCCCGGCCATTCCGGATGGCCGCCACCCGCGCCTCCATGGCGGCCAGCGCCTCGGCATAGGGGACGGGGCGGTCGGCGACGGCCCATTCCGGGCCGGAAGCAGGCGCGGGGCGCATTGATGGCGGCGGCGTCATCGGCTATACGCGCCGCCTCTACCCGGTCTGCGGTCGTGGCGGAATGGTAGACGCGCCAGCTTGAGGTGCTGGTGGGGGCAACCCCGTGGAAGTTCGAATCTTCTCGACCGCACCATTCTCTCCCGCCCCGGGCGCCCTCAGGGCAGCAGGGGGGAGCGCCCCCCGGCGGGGTCCGGGCGCACGATCTTCCAGTAGGTGTCCTTCCGGGTGATCAGCCCGTCGGCGAACTCGTAGAGGTCGCAGCCCCGGTAATCGAGGGCCGTGCCGTCCGCGGCCCGGCCGGTGACGCGCCAGACCGTGACGGCGCGGCTGCCGCAGAGCCACTCCGCCTCCCGCTCCCAGCGCATGTCCGGCACCACGCGGAAGCGCTCGGCCAGCACCTGGCGGATCGCCGCCTTGCCGCGCACCGTGCGGCCGGCGGGCTCCGGGCCGCTGGCCATCAGGAAGACCGCATCCTCGGCGAAATGCGCCATGATCCGGTCCACGTCGCGGCTGTTGAAGGCCACCGAGATCGCCTTCAGCAGCTCCATCGTCACCGGCCTGCCCGCCTCCGTCGTGTCCATGACGTCTCCTCCCTCGCAGGGGCGGCAAGCCTAGAGCATTCCCGGGCGGAGCGGGTGCGTTTCCGGGCGGGATGCGCGCGGGCGGCGGCTGGCCTAGACTGCTCGGCGGAGGGACCCGGATGGACGAGGATTTCCGCAAGGCCGCGCTCGACTATCACCGCCTGCCCCGGCCGGGGAAGCTCGCGATCGAGCCGACGAAGCGCATGGCGACGCAGCGGGACCTGGCGCTCGCCTACTCCCCGGGCGTCGCTGCGGCCTGCGAGGCGATCGCCGCCGATCCGGACGCCGCCTGGGACTACACGGCGCGCGGCAACATGGTGGCGGTGGTCTCGAACGGCACCGCCGTCCTCGGCCTCGGTGCCATCGGGGCGCTGGCCGCCAAGCCGGTGATGGAGGGCAAGGCGGTCCTGTTCAAGAAGTTCGCCGGCATCGATTCCATCGACATCGAGGTGGAGGAGCGCGACCCGGAGCGGCTGGTGGAGGTGGTGGCGGCGCTCGAACCCTCCTTCGGCGCCATCAACCTCGAGGACATCAAGGCCCCCGAATGCTTCGAGGTGGAGCGCCGGCTGCGCGAGCGCATGCGCATCCCCGTCTTCCACGACGACCAGCACGGCACCGCCATCATCGTCGCCGCCGCCATCCGCAACGGCCTGCTGCTGCAGGGCAAGCGGCTGGAGGAGGTGAAGCTCGTCAACACCGGCGGCGGCGCGGCGGCGCTCGCCTGCCTCGACCTGCTCTGCGCCATGGGCCTCAGGCGCGAGAACGTCTGGGTCTGCGACATCCACGGCGTGGTGCATGAAGGCCGGGCGCAGGGGATGGACCCCTACAAGGCGCGCTACGCGCAGCCGACGGAGAAGCGGACGCTCGAGGAGGTGCTGCCCGGCGCCGACATCTTCCTCGGCCTTTCCGCGCCGCGCGTGCTGAAGCCGGAGTGGCTGCCGCTGCTCGCCGAACGGCCGCTGGTGCTGGCGCTCGCCAACCCCGAGCCGGAGATCCTGCCCGAGGCGGTGCGCGCCGTCCGCCCCGACGCGATCGTGGCGACGGGGCGGAGCGACTATCCGAACCAGGTCAACAACGTCCTCTGCTTTCCCTTCATCTTTCGCGGCGCGCTGGACGTGGGCGCCACCGCGATCGACGAGGCGATGAAGGTCGCCGCCGCCAACGCCATCGCCGCGCTCGCCCGCATGGAGGCGAGCGAGGTGGTGGCCGCCGCCTATGGCGGGCAGGCGCCGGTCTTCGGGCCGGACTACATCATCCCCAAGCCCTTCGACCCGCGGCTGATCCTCGAGATCGCCCCGGCGGTGGCGCGCGCCGCCATGGAGAGCGGCATCGCCCGCCGCCCGATCGCGGACCTCGCCGCCTACCGGGCGGAGCTTGAGCGCTTCGTCTTCCGCTCCGGCTACCTGATGCGGCCGATGTTCGAGGCGGCGCGCAAGGCGCCCCGGCGCGTCGCCTATGCCGAGGGCGAGGATGAGCGCGTGCTGCGCGCGGTGCAGACCGTGCTGGATGAGGGCATCGCCGAGCCGCTGCTGATCGGCCGCCGCGCCGTGATCGAGGAGAAGGTGCGCGCGATGGGGCTGCGCATGGACCTCTCCGAATCGGTGCGGGTGCTCGACCCGGCGCAGGACGAGGCGGTGTTCGAGCCCCTGGTGCCGCTGTACCAGCACAAGGTCGGGCGCCGCGGCATCCCGCCCGACGCGGCGGCGCGGCGCGTCGGCAACCGGCCGACGGTCGCCGCCGCGCTGCTGCTGGAGGCGGGGCTCGCCGATGCCTGCCTGTGCGGCGGCACCGGAGACTGGATGCGCCACTGGCACCATGCCTTCGACGTCATCGGCAAGCGGCCGGAGACGGGGCGGGTCTACGCGCTCTCCGGCGTCATCATCCGCGGCGTCACCCTGTTCTTCGTGGACACGCACCTGCTGGTGGACCCCTCGGCCGAGCAGGTCGCGGAGATGACCTGCCTGGCCGCCGAGCAGGTGCGCGGCTTCGGCCTGGCGCCGAAGGTGGCGCTGGTCTCCCACTCCTCCTTCGGCGCCTCGAACGCCCCCTCGGCACGCAAGATGCGCCAGGCGCTGGCGCTGATCCGGGCGCGGGAGCCGGAGCTCGAGGTGGATGGGGAGATGCACGCCGACGCCGCCCTGGTGCCGGCCATCCGCGCCCGCGCGGTGCCGGATTCGCGCCTCTCGGACACCGCCAACCTGCTGGTCTTCCCGAACCTCGATGCCGCCAACATCGCCTTCAACCTGGTGAAGGCGGCCGCCGACGGGCTGCAGATCGGGCCGCTGCTGCTCGGCATGAACCGGCCGATCCACGTGCTGGTGCCGAGCGTGACCGCCCGCGGCATCGTCAACCTGACCGCGCTCGCGGTGCAGCAGGCGAATGCGGAGCGCGCCGCCGCGGGCTGACGCGGCGGGGCGGGCGGCTCAGACGAAATCCACCCTGACCCGCCCGAGCGGCCCGAAGGAGGCGGCGAGCGGCGTCTCCGCCTCGGGCGCCAGGGCGGGGCTGAGGCCGGCCACCACCAGCAGCGCGCCGGCCGGCAGCCCGCCGAGGCGCCGTGCCTCCGCCGCGGCCGCGGCGAATGCGGCCCGGAGGTCGCGGGGCTCGCCCCGTGGCCGCCGGCCGGCGGGGGCGAGCGCCACCGGCACCGGCGCTTCCGGCGGCGTCCTCCGCCGGCCGAGCACGAGATGGCCGAGCCCGGCGAGATCCGCCGCCGCCAGCGCCGCGGTTTCCGGCGGGTCGCGGAAGCGCCAGCAGGTTATGTCGAGCGCCGGATGCAGCGCGGCGAGGATGGGGGGCGCCTCCCGCCCCTCCTCGAGCGGCTCCCCCAGCACGCCGACGATGGCGGCGCTCGCCCGCGCATGGCGCAGCGCCGCCAGGGGCAGGCGTGCCCCGTCGCCCAGCAGCCGCGCCTCCAGTACCGGGCCGGCCACCGGTCCGCCTTCGGGGCCCGGCGCCAGGCGGAGCCCGCAGGGGGCGAGGCCGGTGAGGTCGAGCAGCGCCTCTGCCACCGCCTCGCCTTCCTCGCGGCTGCGCGGCACCGCCCCTTCCGGCAGAGGCGCCAGGGGGTTGCCGGTCTCCAGCGCCTCGGCCAGCCACCCCGCGGCCGCGCGCACCATCTCCTCGCGCATTCCCGGCCCGCCTCAGAAGGAGGGGAGGATCGGCATGTCCTCCACCTGGAAGCCGCCCTCCGGCACCCGCAGGAAATCCTCCGCCGGGCCGGTCGGCCGGTGGTCGTAGAGGTAGGAGGGCAGCCAGGTCGCAAGTTCGGGGAAGATGTAGAGCAGCGCCATGGCCAGGATGACGATGCCGACGAAGGGCAGGCAGCCGGCGAAGACCTGGCTCAGCCGCACCTGGGGCGGCGCCACGCCCTTCAGGTAGTAGGCGGCCATCGCCACGGGCGGGGTGAGAAAGCTGGTCTGTAGGTTGAGCGCCACCAGCACGCCGAAGAACACGGGGTCCACGTCGAAGGCCGGCAGCAGCGGCAGGAAGATCGGCACGAAGATCAGCACGATCTCCGACCACTCGAGCGGCCAGCCCAGCAGGAAGATGATGAACTGGGTGAGGATCAGGAACATCACCGGCGAGAGGTTGAGCTGCTCGACGAAGAGCTGCTCGACCACGTGGTGCCCGCCGAGGTAGCCGAACACCGAGGTGAAGATGTAGGCGCCGACGAACAGCCAGCACACCATCGCCGTGGTGCGGGCGGTGAGAAAGACGCTTTCCTTGAGCTTGTCGAGGGTGAGGGCGCGGTAGAGCAGGGCGAGGAGGATGGCGCCGAGCGCGCCCATCGCCGCCGCCTCGGAGGGCGTGGCGAGGCCGAACAGGATCGCCCCCAGCACCGCCATGATCAGCGCCGCGAGCGGGACGAAGGAGGTGAACAGCGCGCCCAGCACGGTGAGGAAGGGGACGTTGCGCTCCTCGGGCGGCAGGCGCGGCGCCATCGAGGGGCGCAGCACGGAGAGGCCGAGCACGTAGAGCATGTAGAGCATGGCCAGCCCCACCCCCGGCACGAAGGCCGCGGCGTAGAGCCGGACCACGGATTCGCCCGCCGTCGCGCCGTAGAGGATCAGCATGATCGAGGGCGGGATCAGGATGCCGAGGCAGCCGCCCGCGCAGGTGACGCCCGCGGCGAGCTTCGGGTCGTAGCCCGCGCGCAGCATGGCCGGGAAGGCGAGCAGCCCCATCAGCGTCACCACCGCGCCGACGATGCCGGTGGCGGTGGCGAACAGGGCGCAGGTGGCGAGGGTCGCGATCGCGAGCGAGCCGGGCAGCCCGCCCGAGGCGAGCTGCAGCGAGCGGAACAGCCGGTCGAGGATGTTCGCCCGCTCGATCACGTAGCCCATGAAGATGAACAGCGGCACGGAGATGAGCACGTCGTTCGCCATCACCGCGTAGGTGCGCTGCACGAACAGGTCGAAGACGCGCTCCTGCAGGCTGAGGTAGCCGAAGCCGAGGCCCATGGCCATCAGCGTGAAGGCCACGGGAAAGCCGAGCAGGATGACGAAGATGAAGCTGCCCAGCATCACCATGCCGAGGACGGGGTCGCTCACGGGTGCGCGTCTCCCTCGGCGCGCAGCATGGCGGCGCGCTTGATGGTGAGGACCTCCATCTCCTCGACGTCGGAGAGCTTGGGCGGCCAGTGGCCCTGCCGCAGGCAGATGACGCAGCGCGCCGTCTCCGCCGCGCCCTGCAGCAGCATCAGCACGCCGACCGCCGGGATCACGAATTTAAACGGCCAGATCAGCGGTCCCTCGGGGCTGAAGGCGGAGCGCTCGTTCTGGTGGAAGGAGATCTCGAAGAACTGCCAGCCGAACCAGACCAGGGCCAGCATGGCGGGGAAGAAGAACAGGATGTAAAGCGCGAGGTCGAGCGCCGCCTGCCGCCGCGGCGGCAGCAGGCGATACATGAAGTCCGCCCGCACATGGCCGTTGCGGGAGAGGGTGTAGGCGCCCGCGCACATGAACAGCGTGCCGTACAGCATGTAGGAGACGTCGAAAGCCCAGGTGGTCGGGGCGCGGAACAGGTAGCGGGCGAACACCTCGTAGCAGATCGCGCCGGTGAGCACGACGATCAGCCAGGCGAACAGCTTGCCGACCGCGGCGCTGATCCGGTCCACCGTCAGCAGCAGGGGCTGCAGGCGCATGCGGCGGCTTCCTCGGCCATGAGGCGGATGAGGTGGCCCGCCCCGGTCTTGCGGCCGGGGCGGACGGAAATCTGCGGTATGGGCGCGCTCAGCCCTGGCGCGCGAAGAAGTGGTTGAAGGCCAGCGCCGGGCTCGCCTGGAAGCGGAGGTAGAAGGCGTTGACGCGCCGGCACCACTCGCGCTGGCTGTCGCAGACCTTCTTGAAGAAGGGGTCGCTCTCCAGGTTGCGCACCACCTGGTCCCAGGCGCGGAGCTGGGCCTCCAGGATCGGGCGCGGGGTGATGTGCACCTGCACGCCCTGGCGCTGCACCATCTCCTGCAGGTCCTTCGGGTAGCGCTCCTGCTGCTTCCAGGACATGTCCGCCGAGGCGGCCTCGGCGGCATGGCGCATGATGGCGCGCAGCTCCTCCGGCAGGCTTTCGAATTTCGGCTTGTTGAACAGGATCTCGAAGGTCTCGGTGTTCTGGTGGTAGCTCTGGATCATGTAGTTCTTGGCCACGTCCGGGAAGCCGAGCACGCGGTCCGAGGACGGGTTGTTGAACTCCGCGCCGTCGATGACGCCGCGTTCCAGGGCGGGCACGATCTCGCCGCCGGGCAGGGCGGTGACCGCGGCGCCGAGCACGTTGAACAGGTCGGTGGCGAGGCCGACGGTGCGGTACTTGAGGCCGCGAAGCTGCTCGACATTCTCCACCCGGTTGCGGAACCAGCCGAGCGGCTGGGTCGGCATCGGGCCGGTCTGGAAGCCGACCACGTTCACCCGCAGGATATCGCTGATCAGCTCGTTGTAGAGCTGCTCTCCGCCGCCGTAGTAGAACCAGGCGAGATAGGAGTTCGCGTCGTAGAACCAGGCGGGCGGCGTGCCGAACAGGCTGAACGCCTTGTTCTTGCCGAACCAGTAGGCGGAGACGCCGTGGCCGCCGTCCAGCGTGCCGGCATGCACGGCGTCGAGGAGCTGGAAGGCGCCCACCACCGCGCCGGCGGGCAGCAGCTCCAGCCGCAGCCGGCCTCCGCCCATGCGGTTGACGCGGTTCACGTAGTCCTGGGCGAATTCGTGGAAGATGTCCCGCTGCGGCCAGGTGGACTGGAAGCGCAGGACGTTGGTCTGGGCCCGGCTCACATTCGGCGTGGCGAGCGCCGCAGCGCCGACCGCGCCGGCGGCAGCGGCCTTCATCAGCCCGCGGCGGCCAGCGGTTGAGTTCGTAACCGGCATCGGTGCCTCCCTGAATGCCGCGGCGGCGCTCCGCGCCGCCGGCAGCGTTCCCGTTGGTTGGCAAGATGTGTCAGAAAGGTCAAGTCCGCAACGAGGCCGCGACGGATTTTGCCGAGGCGACCTGCCTATTTCGTGACGAAGGCCTTCTCCAGCACGTAGGTGCCGGGGCTGCTGTTGGAGCCCTCGACGAAGCCCCGGGCCTCCAGCATCGCCCGCAGGTCGGCGTTCATCGCCTCCGAGCCGCAGAGCATCGCCCGGTCCCCCGAGGCGGGCGAGAGGGGGGGCAGGCCGAGATCGGCGAAGATCCGCCCGCTCTCGATCAGCGCCGTGATCCGACCCTGCACCGGGAAGGCCTGCCGGGTCACCGAGGGGTAGTAGAGCAGGCGGCCGCGCACCATCTCGCCGAGGAATTCGTGGTCGGGCAGGCCGCCGATCAGCTCGCGGTAGGCGAGTTCGGGCACCTCGCGGACGGTGTGCGCCAGCACCACCCGCTCGTAGCGCTCGTAGGTCTCGGGCTCGCGGATCAGGGACATGAAGGGGGCGAGGCCGGTGCCGGTGGCGAACAGCCACAGGGTGCGCCCGGGCAGCAGGTTCTCGAGCAGCAGCGTGCCTGTGGGCTTGCGGCCGATCAGCACCACGTCGCCGGGCCGGATGTGCTGCAGGCGCGAGGTGAGGGGGCCGTCCTGCACCTTGATGGAGAGGAACTCCAGCTCCTCCTCCCAGGGCGCGCTGACCATCGAGTAGGCGCGCACCAGCGGCTTGCCCCCGACCATCAGGCCGATCATCGCGAACTGCCCGGCGGTGAAGCGGAAGGCCGCGTCCCGCGTGCAGCGGAAGGAGAACAGCCGGTCGGTCCAGTGGTGCACCCAGGTCACTGCCTCGCCGAAGAAGGCGGGCGGGACGGCGGGCCTGGCGGCGGGCGTGAGGGCATCCATGGGGATCGCTACATGCTGCGCTGCGGCGGAAAGTGCAACACGCCCGTGCGCAACCCGGCCTTGCGCCTCGGCCGGGGCGGGGCAGGATGGCGGCGGCTCCAGAAGGACATGGCCCGATGCCCGACCTTCCCCTCGGCCCCGCCGTGGACCCCACCCCGCGGCCGCTTCCGGCGCGGATTCCCCACCGCGGGCGCGTGGTGGACCTCGAGCCGCTGCATGTGCGCCACGTACCGGAGCTGTGGCAGGCGGCGCAGGGCGCCGAGGAGTCCTGGGCCTATATGGGCTACGGACCCTTCGCCTCGGAGGCGGCGCTGCGCGCCCATGTGGGTGCCTTCGCCAGCCAGCACGACCCCATGGCCTGGGCGGTGCGCCCGCATCGCAGCGGCACCGCGGATGGTTGGCTGACGCTGATGGACATCCAGCCCGCCCATGCCGCGATCGAACTCGGCAACATCTGGTTCTCGCCGCGGCTGCAGCGCACCCGCGCGGCCACCGAGGCGATGTTCCTGCTGATGCGCCATGCCATGGATGACCTCGGCTACCGGCGCCTGCTGTGGAAATGCAACGCGCTCAACGCCCCCTCCCGGCGCGCCGCGGAGCGTCTCGGCTTCGTCCATGAGGGCACGCTGCGCGCCCACATGGTGGTGAAGGGGCGGCGGCGCGACACCGCCATGTTCTCGATCCTGGCCGAGGAATGGCCGGCGCGCCGCGCCGCCATCGAGGCTTGGCTCGACGATGCCAACTTCGCCCCCGACGGCACGGCGCGCCGCCCCCTGCGCGCCGGGGCGGGCTGAGCACCCGTTGCCTTTCCGGGCGGCGCCCCGCATCGTCTCCGGCGCGGCCCCGCGCCGCCGGCCCGTCATGGTCCAGAAGCCGAGGCCCGCGATGCCTGATAGCCCTCCCGACCCCGTCGGCGCCTTCGTCCCCGGGCCCCGCGCCGAGATCGCCGGCGCGCCGGACGGCCCGCTCGCCGGCCTCGGCTTCGCGGTCAAGGACCTCTACGACGTCGCCGGCTGGCCGACCACCTACGGCAATCCCGACTGGGAGCGGACGCATCCGGTGGCGGCGGCGACGGCGCCCTGCGTCGCCGCCCTGCTGGAGGCGGGGGCGTCGCTGCGCGGCAAGACCCGGACGGTGGAGCTGGCCTACGGGCTCACGGGCGAGAATGTGTGGCATGGCACGCCGCTGAACCCGGCCGCCCCGGACCGCTTCCCGGGCGGCTCCTCCTGCGGGTCGGCGGCGGCGGTGGCGGCGGGGCTCGTCGCGTTCGCCCTCGGCTCCGACACCGCCGGCTCGGTGCGCATCCCGGCGAGCTACTGCGGCGTGTTCGGCATCCGGCCGAGCTGGGGGGCGGTGAACCTGGCCGGCGCCTGCGCCCTCGGCCCGAGCTTCGACACCGCCGGGTGGTTCGCCGCCGATGCCGCCGTGCTCGCGCGGGTGGGCGAGGTGCTGCTGCCGGATCCCGCCCCGGCCTGCGCCGGCCCGCTCGGGCCGCTGCTGAAGGCGGAGGAGCCCTGGATCAACGCCGAGCCGGGCACCGCCCGCGCGCTCGGCCGCGGGATGGAAGCGGCGGAGGAACTGCTCGGCCGGGCGCTGCAGGTGACGCTGGCCCCCGAGGGGCTGGACCAGCTCTACGAGCATTTCCGCTGCGCCCAGGCGCAGGAGGTCTGGGCCACGCTCGGCAGCTGGATCGAGGCGACCCGGCCGCGCCTCGGCCCCGGGGTGCGGGAGCGGTTCGAGGCGGCGAAGGCGATGGAGCCGGCCCGCGCGGCCGCCGCGCGGGCCTTCCGCCGCCGCTTCCGCGCCCGCATGGAGGCGCTGCTCGCCGGCGGCGCCGTGCTGGCCTATCCCACCTCGCCGGTCCCGGCGCCGCGCCTCGGCATCCCGCTCGGGGAGCAGAATGCCATCCGCGAGCGGACGATCGGCGTCACCGCCATCGCCGGCTTCGCCGGCCTGCCCGAGGTGACGCTGCCGGTGGGGCGGGTGGAGGGCGCGCCGGTCGGGCTTTCGCTGGTCGCGGGGGCGGGGCGCGACCGGGCGCTGCTCGCGCTGGCCGCGCGGCTCGCCCGGGCGCTCGGGCTGCCGGGCTGAGGGGCGCCAGCGCGGCGGTGACTTGCCCGCGCACGGGGCGCGGGGATAGGCACGGAACCATGCTGATCCGCGACGCCGCGCCGGCGGACATCCCGGCGATCACCGCCATCTACGCCCATCACGTCCTGCACGGCACCGGCACCTTCGAGGAGGTGCCGCCCACCGAGGCGGAGATGGGGCAGCGCGTCGCCGAGGTGCAGGGCCAGGGCTGGGCCTGGCTGGTCGCCGAGGAGGGGGAGCAGATCCTCGGCTACGCCTATTTCCAGCAGTTCCGTCCCCGCTCCGCCTACCGCTTCTCCGGCGAGGACTCGGTCTATGTGCGCGACGACGTGCGCGGGCAGGGGGTGGGCAAGGCGCTGGTGGCGGCGCTGCTGCAGCGCGCCGAGGCGGCGGGGTTCCGGCAGATGTTCGCGGTGATCGGCGACGTGGAGAATGTCGGCTCGGTTGGCCTGCACCTCTCGCTCGGCTTCCGCCAGGTCGGGGTGCTGCGCTCGGCGGGGGTGAAATTCGGGCGCTGGGTGGATGTGGTGTTCATGCAGCGCCCGATCGGCCGCGGCGATTCCGACCTGCCGGGGTAGGGGCGCGCCGGGCGGGCGGCCCTACCGGTACAGCGCCTGCACCTCGGAGCGGTAGCGCTCCAGCACGGCGCGGCGCTTCACCTTCATCGTGGGGGTGAGCAGCCCGTTCTCCACCGAGAAGGGCGTGCCCACCACCCCCCAGCGGCGGATCCGCTCGACGCTGGACAGCCGCGCATTCACCCGCGCCACCGCCTCGCCCACCCTGCCTTCCATACCCTCGGCCGGAACCAGCAGGGCGACGATGGCCGGCTGCCCCTCCCCGGCGGCGACGGCCTGGGCGATCTCCGGCTCCGCCATCAGCAGCCCCTCGATCTTCGCCGGGCTGACCATGTCGCCGCCGAGCGTCTTGATGAAGTCGCGCTTGCGGTCGGTGATGATGATGCGGCCGTCCTCGATGCGGCCGACATCGCCGGTGTGCAGCCAGGGCGGCGCGCCGGGCGGGTCGCCCTCGGGGGTGCGGAGCGCCGCGGCCGTCGCCTCCGGGTTGTTCCAGTAGCCGTCCATCACCAGGTCGCCGCGCACCAGCAGCTCCCCGTCCGCGGCGATGCGCGCCTCCACGCCAGGCAGCGGCCGGCCGACGGTGTGGCGGCGGTTGTCCCAGGGCAGGTTGACGCTGACCACGGGCCCCGCCTCGCTCTGCCCGTAGCCCTGGATCACCGGCAGGCCGAGGGCGAGGAAGAAGCCCGAGAGGTCGGGGTCGAGCCGCGCCCCGCCCGAGACCATGGCGACGAGGTTGCCGCCGAAGCGCGCCCGCACCTTCTCCCGCACCAGCCGGTCGAGCACCGCGTCCTGCGCCCGCTCCCACAGCGACAGCGGCGGGCCGTCCAGCTTCCGCAGGCCGAGCGCCAGCGCCCGCTCGAACAGGCGCTTCTTCAGGCCGCCCTCCTTCTCCACCTGGGCCAGCATCCGGGTGCGCAGCACCTCGAACAGCCGCGGCACGGCGGTGACGATGGAGGGGCGCACCTGCTGGAATTCCTGTGCCAGCCGGTCGGCGCCGCGGGAATAGACCACCTCCACCCCGAGCGAGGGCAGGAGGAAGCAGCCCACCGTGTGCTCGTAGCTGTGCGAGAGCGGCAGGAAGGAGAGGTAGCAGGTGCCGTCGAGGTTCAGCCGCTCCAGCAGCACCTTGGCGAGGCCGTCGCGGTTGGCCAGCATGCTGCGGTGCGGCAGCATCACTCCTTTGGGGCTGCCGCCGGTGCCGGAGGTGTAGATCAGGCAGGCGAGCCGCCCCGGGGGGATCTGCTCCGCCTCCGCCATCAGCAGCGGCAGGTCGCCCGGCGTCTCCTCGAGCGCCTGCCAGGGCTCGGCACGGGTGCCGGGGGGCGGTTCGGGCGGTGCCTCCATGCAGACCAGGAGGTCGAGCCCCTGGGCCTTCGCCGCCCCGGCCAGCACGCGCTGCGCCAGCGCCGCGGTCGAGACGATGGCCGCCCGTGCGCCGCAGTCGCGCAGGATGTGCGCATGGTCGGCCGGGGTGTTGGTGACGTAGGTCGGCACCGTGACGGCGCCGATCGCCATGATGGCGCAGTCGGCGACGTTGAATTCGGGTCGGCTCTCGCTGACCAGCAGCACCCGGTCCCCGGGCGCGACGCCCTGGGCGCGCAGGCCGGCGGCGACATTCGCCACCCGCGCGGCGAACGCCGCCCAGGTGACGTGGCGCCAGCCGCCATCCTGCCAGTGCCGCAGCATCGGCCTGCCGGGGCGCTGCCGCGCCAGGTCCAGCAGCATCCAGGGCAGGCTGTTCCAGGGCGTGCTCACTCTCTGTCCCGTCTCCGACATGCCTCCCCCCGTGGTTCCCTTATCACGGGGCCCGCGTCCAGACCCCGTGGCGGCTTGGCCGCGTCCGCCGATCGCATATATGCAGACGGTGACCCGATTCGAATCCATTCCGCTCCCGCCCCGGCCGGCCGCGATCTCCGCAGCGCCAGGGGATCACCCGCCGGCCGGCAGGGCCGCCCCGTCTCCTCTCGATGCCGGCGGCGGCCGGGGAGGGGAGCTTCCCGTCTGGGACCTCTCCGACCTCTACCGCGCCCCGGACGACCCGGCGCTCGCCGCCGACCTCGACCGCGCCGAGGCCGATGCCAAGGCCTTCGCCGCGCGCCACGCCGGCACGCTCGCCGGCCTGCCGGGGGACGCGCTGGCCGAGGCGATCGCCGCCTATGAGCGGATCGAGGAGGTGCTGGGCCGGGCGATGAGCTACGCCCAGCTCGTCTTCGCCGCCGACGCCCAGGACCCGGAGAACGGGCGCTTCTACCAGACGCTGCAGGAGCGGGTGACGGCGATCTCCTCCCACCTGCTGTTCTTCACCCTGGAGCTGAACCGGCTGGAGGAGGCCGCGCTCGAGGCGAAGCTCGCCGCCAGCCCCGCGCTCGGGCGCTGGCGGCCCTGGCTGCGCGACCTGCGCGTGTTCCGCCCGCACCAGCTCTCGGATGAGCTGGAGAAGCTGCTGCACGAGAAGGAGGTGACCGGCCGCGCCGCCTGGAACCGCCTGTTCGACGAGACCATCGCCGGGATGACGGTGCGGGTGGGCGAGGAGGAGCTGACCGTCTCGGCGGCGCTGAACCGGCTCTCCGACCGCGACCGCGCGATGCGGGAGGCGGCGGCGCGCGGCATTTCCGAGGCCTTCGGCAGCCGGGTGCGGCTGTTCGCGCTGATCACCAACACCCTCGCCAAGGACAAGGAGATCATCGACACCTGGCGGCGCTACCCGCGCCCCACCAGCGCGCGCAACCGCGCCAACATGGTCGAGGACGAGGTGGTGGACGCGCTGGTCGCGGCGGTGACGGAAAGCTACCCGCGCCTCTCCCACCGCTACTACGCCATGAAGGCGGAATGGCTCGGCCTGCCGAAGCTGCGGCACTGGGACCGCAACGCCCCGCTGCCGGAGGAGGAGGACCGCCCGATACCGTGGAAGGAGGCGGTGGAGCGGGTGCTGGAGAGCTACCATGCCTTCAGCCCCAGGCTCGCCGAGATCGGCCGGCGCTTCTTCGATCGCCCCTGGGTGGACGCGGCGTTGCGCCCGGGCAAGGCCTCCGGCGCCTTCGCGCACCCGACCGTGCCCTCGGTCCACCCCTACCTGCTGCTGAACTACCACGGCAAGGCGCGGGACGTGATGACGCTCGCGCACGAGCTCGGCCACGGCGTGCACCAGGTGCTGGCGGGCGAGCAGGGCTACCTGCTCTCCTCGACGCCCCTGACCCTGGCCGAGACCGCCTCGGTGTTCGGGGAGATGCTGACCTTCCGCGCCCTGCTCGACGCCGAGGCCGATCCGCGCCGGCGCCGCGCCATGCTGGCCGCCAAGGTCGAGGACATGCTGAACACGGTGGTGCGGCAGATCGCCTTCTACCGGTTCGAGACGCTGCTGCACGACGAGCGGCGTGGGGGCGAGCTCAGCCACGAGCGCATCGGCGAGCTGTGGATGCAGGTGCAGGCCGAGAGCTTGGGCCCGGCCTTCGAGTTCACGCCGGATTACGGCGTGTACTGGGCCTACATCCCGCACTTCGTCCACTCGCCCTTCTACGTCTACGCCTATGCCTTCGGGGACTGCCTGGTGAACGCCCTCTACGGCGTCTACCGCGATGGCACGGTGCCCGAGTTCGAGCGCAAATATGTCGAGCTGCTGCGCGCGGGCGGCACGCTGCGCCACCGCGAACTGCTGGCGCCCTTCGGGCTCGACGCCTCCGACCCCGCCTTCTGGAAGCGCGGCCTCTCCGTGATCGAGGGATTCATCGACGAGATCGCGCGCCTGCCCGGCGGCGCCGAGGCCGGGCCATGAGCGGCAGCGGCGACGGCCACGAGAGCACGCTGTTCGGCGAGGTGCGGCGCATGGTCCGCACCTCGGGCGCGGTCGGCGGCATCGCCGCGCGGGTGGCCGGGCAGCGCTTCCTCGGCCTCAGGACCGACAAGGCGGCGCATGCCGAGGACCTGCGGCAGATCCTGGGCGGCCTCAAGGGGCCGCTGATGAAGGTGGCGCAGTTCCTGGCCACGGTGCCGGACGCGCTGCCCGAGGAATACGCCGCCCAGCTCGCCACGCTGCAGTCGAACGCCCCGCCCATGGGCTGGCCCTTCGTCCGCCGGCGCATGATGAGCGAGCTCGGCCCCGACTGGGAGCGGAAGTTCCGCGCCTTCGGGCGCGAGGCGGCGGCGGCGGCGAGCCTCGGTCAGGTGCACCGCGCCACCCTGCCGGACGGCACGGAGGTGGCGTGCAAGCTGCAGTATCCCGACATGCCGAGCGTGGTGGAGGCCGATCTCCGCCAGCTCCGCCTGGCGATGCAGCTCTACCGCCGCATGGACAGCTCGCTCGACAACGAGGAGGTGTACGAGGAGCTGCGCGACCGGCTGCGGGAGGAGCTCGACTACCTGCGCGAGGCGGCGCAGATGCGCCTCTACGGCATCATGCTGCGGGGCGTGCCCGGCGTGCAGGTGCCGCGGCCGATCGAAGGCTACTGCACGCGCCGCCTGCTGACCATGACCTGGCTGGACGGGCAGCCGATCCTGAGGTGGCTGGAGGGGAACCCGCCGCAGGAGCTGCGCAACGCCTGCGCCGAGGCGCTGTTCCGCGCCTGGTACGTGCCCTTCTACCGCTACGGCGTGATCCATGGCGACCCGCACCTCGGCAACTACCAGGTGCAGCCGGACCAGAGGGGCATCAACCTGCTCGACTTCGGCACCATCCGCGTCTTCGGGCCGCGCTTCGTCGCCGCGGTGATTCAGCTCTACGAGGCGGTGCGCGACGGGGACGAGGAGAAGGCGCGCCTGGCCTACGAGGCCTGGGGTTTCCGCAACCTCTCGCGCGAGACCCGCGCGGTGCTGTCGGAGTGGGCGCGCTTCCTCTACGAGCCGCTGATCCAGGACCGGGTGCGGCCGATCCAGGAATCGGACGATCCCGCCTATGGCCGCAAGGTGGCGGCGCGGGTGCATGAGGGGCTGAAGCGCACCGGGGGCGTGCGGGTGCCGCGGGAGTTCCCGCTGATGGACCGCGCCGCGATCGGGCTTGGCAGCGTCTTCCTGAGGCTCCGGGCGCAGCTCAACTGGCACCGGCTGTTCGCCGAGCTGATCGCGGACTTCTCCGAGCAGGCCCTGGCGGAGCGGCAGGCGGCGGCGCTGCGCGAGGCAGGGGTGCCGACGCCCGGCTGAAGGCGGGGCCTCCCGCCCGCGGGAAGCGCGGCCCCGCTCCACGGAAGGCCGGGTCGCCGCCGCGGGCGCGGCCGGACGGGGGCGGCCTCACGCGGCCACGGGGCTGGCGTCGGCGGCCCTGGCGCCCGTCATCGCCGCATAGGCCTCGATCGGCTGCGGGCGGCCGATCAGGTAGCCCTGCACCTCGTCGCAATTCTCCTGTCGCAGCTCCCTGAGCTGCGCCGGGGTCTCCACGCCCTCGGCCACCACCGGCAGCCGCATTCCCCGGCCAAGGCCGAGCACGGCGCGCACGATGGCGCGCGCCTGCTCGTCGCCGCCGAGGCCGCGGACGAAGCTGCGATCCACCTTGATCTTGTCGAAGGGGAAGGTGCGCAGCGTGCCGAGCGAGGAGTAGCCGGTGCCGAAATCGTCGAGCGCCACCCGCACCCCGAGCGCCTTCACCCCCCGCAGCGTCTCGAGCGCCCGCTCGACCTCGCTGACGAACAGGCTTTCCGTCACCTCGATCTCGAGCCGCTCCGGCGCGAGGCCGGTCTCTCCCAGGGTGCGGGCGAGCAGCCTGCAGAAATCGGCGTGCTGGATCTGGATCGGGGAGACGTTGACGGCGACGCGCAGCGGCCTCGGCCAGCGCGCCGCCTCGCGGCAGGCTTCCGCCAGCGCCCATTCGCCGAGCCGGAGGATGCCGCCCGAGGCCTCGGCGATGGGGATGAAGACGTCGGGCGGCACCTGGCCGTGGCGCGGATGGTGCCAGCGCAGCAGCGCCTCGAAGCCGATCACCTCGCCGGTCTCGGCGGCGGCGACCGGCTGGTAGTGCAGCGCGAGCTCGCCCCGCGCCGGCGCCAGGCGGATGTCCTGCTCCAGCGCGCGGCGCAGCCGCAGGTCCTGGTCCATCTCCGGCTGGAAGAAGGCGTGCCCGTCCCGCCCGGCGCTCTTCACGCGGTAGAGGGCGGTATCCGCCGCCCGCAGCAGCGCCTCCGCGTCCTGCGCGTCGGCGGGATGGAGCGCGATGCCGATGGAGACCGAGACGGAGGCGATCGCGCCCTCGCCGAGGTCGAAGGGAAGGGCGAGGCTCCGCACCAGGCGCTCGGCCAGCGCCGCCGCAGCGCCCGGGCCGGCCGCCGGGGCCATGAGGATGGCGAACTCGTCGCCGCCGAGCCGGGCCACCATGTCGCTCTCCCGCACCTCGGCGCGGAGGCGCTGCGCCGCCTCGCGCAGCAGCCGGTCCCCGGCGCCGTGGCCGTACAGGTCGTTCACCGGCTTGAACCGGTCGAGGTCGAGGTAGAGCACGGCGAAGCCCGGCCCGCCGCGGCGGGCGCCGGCCAGCGCCTCCTCCATTCGCTCGACCAGGCGCGCGCGGTTGGGCAGGCCGGTCAGCGGGTCGTGATGGGCGAGGTGGCGGATGCGGGCTTCGGCCGCGATCCGCTCCCTGAGGTCGCGCAGGGCGATGACCAGGCGCGGGCCGGCGCCGGTTTCGATCGGACGGGCGAGGACCTCGACCGGGGTCCTGCCGCCGAGCGTCGCCGTCAGCGAGCC
Organism: Crenalkalicoccus roseus; assembly: GCF_004761865.1. Taxonomy (GTDB): domain Bacteria; phylum Pseudomonadota; class Alphaproteobacteria; order Acetobacterales; family Acetobacteraceae; genus Crenalkalicoccus; species Crenalkalicoccus roseus. The sequence goes on from NZ_SJDM01000002.1 coordinate 105,253, forward strand.
CTGGCGGGCGGCCAGGGCGGCGACCGGTGCCGGCCCCGCCGCGGCGTCGGCGGCCAGCAGGTCGTCGAGCCGGCGGCCGAGCAGCGCCGGCCTCGCCTCGCCGAGCAGCTCGCCGAGACGGGCGTTGGCATCCACGATCGTGCCCTCGGCGTCGCAGAGGGCGAGCGCCTCGAAGGTGGCGTCGGCCAAGCCGCGGAGCCGCTCGGCCTCGGCCGCCCGCCGCCTGCGGCCGAGCCACGTCTGGATCAGGGCGGCCGCCACCCCCGTGCCGAGCCAGGCCAGGGTGAGCACGGCGACCAGCGCGGCCAGCCAGGGGCGGGGCAGCACCGTGGCGGGAACGGGCACCGCCGGGTCCGGCACCACCAGGACCGCCCCCATGCCGATGAAGTGGAGCCCGGCGACGGCGGCGACGAGGAGGGAGGCCGCCGGAAGCGCGGAACCCTCCGGCCGCAGCCGGGCGAGGCCGCCCGCCATCAGCGCGATGCCGACGGCGCCCGAGCCGAGCACGAGATCGGGGGACCATTCGAGGTGCCCCGGCAGCCGCACCGCCGCCATGCCGAGATAGTGCATGGCGACGATGGAGGCGCCGGCCACCGCCCCGCCCAGGGCGCGGCCCCCCGCACCCTCGGCGCGCAGCCAGAGGAGCAGCCCCGCCGCCGCCCCGGCCACCGCGAGCGCCGCCGAGCCCAGGGTGATGGCGGGATCGTAGGCGGTGGGCAGCCCCGGCTCATAGGCCAGCATGGCGACGAAATGCGTGGACCAGGCGCCGCCGCCGAGGCAGGCGGCGGCGAGGAGCAGGGTCCAGGCCCGGTGGCGTTCCCGCCCGGCGCGCGCGTGCTGGGCGGCCATGGCGGCGGCCCCGGCGGCGCCGGCCAGGATCAGGACCGCCAGCGCGACCAGGGCAAGGTCATGGTCCCCCCCGAGGCAGGCAAGGACTCGCAACATGCTGCACGCTCCGATCGGTCTCGGATCGCCGTAATATCATTTCGGTTGCCATTTCCTTAAGCCGGGGCGGCGCGGCTGTCGCCTTGCGGCCGCAGCGGCCATCGCGCATGTTGCGGGGCCGAGGGGGGTAGCCCGCATGCGACTTGCTGTGCTGAAGGAGCGGCGACCGGCCGAGACCCGGGTTGCGGCCACGCCGGAGACGGTGAGGAAGCTCGCCGGTCTCGGCCTGTCCGTCGTGGTCGAGGCCGGAGCCGGGGAGCGGGCCGGCATTCCCGACGCGGCCTTCCGGGAGGCGGGGGCCGAGATCGCGCCGGATTTCGCCGCCGCCCTCGCCGGGGCCGGAATCGTGCTGAAGATCCGCGCGCCGCTCGCCGCGGGGGAGGGGGAGGCGGACGAGCTCGCCGCCATCCCGCGCGGCGCCCTGCTGATCGGCGAGCTCCGTGCCGACGAGGCGGCGGCGCGCGCCTATGCCGAGCGGGGCATCGACGCCTGCGCCATGGAATTGCTGCCGCGCATCACCCGCGCGCAGTCCATGGACATCCTCTCCTCCCAGGCCAACCTCGCCGGCTACCGCGCGGTGATCGAGGCGGCGGCGGCCTACGACAAGGTCTTCCCGATGCTGATGACGGCGGCGGGCACGGTGCCGGCCGCCAACGTCTTCGTCATGGGCGCGGGCGTGGCCGGGCTGCAGGCGATCGCCACCGCGCGCCGCCTCGGCGGGCGGGTGTCCGCCACCGATGTCCGCCCCGCGGCCAAGGAGGAGATCAAGTCCCTCGGCGCCGCCTTCGTCGGCTACGAGGACGAGGAGAGCCGCGCGGCGCAGACCGCCGGCGGCTACGCCAAGGCGATGAGCCCGGAATTCCTCCGCAGGCAGGCCGAGGTGGTGGCCGGGCACATCGCCAAGCAGGACATCGTGGTCTGCACCGCCCTCGTCCAGGGCCGCAAGGCGCCGACGCTGGTCACCGAGGAGATGGTGGCGAGCATGAAGCCCGGCAGCGTCATCGTGGACATCGCCGCGGATGCGGGGGGGAATTGCGCGCTGACCAGGCCGGGAGAGGCGATCACCACCGGGAACGGCGTGCGCATCCTCGGCCATTCGAACTGGCCCGGCCGGGTGCCGGCGGCGGCGAGCAGCCTGTTCGCGCGCAACCTGCTGACCTTCCTCAGTACCTTCTGGGACAAGGAGGCCCGCGCGCCGAAGCTGCCCGAAGGCGACGAGATCGTGAAGGGCGTGCTGCTCACCCGCGGCGGCGCCGTGATCCACCCGAGCTTCGCGCCGGCCCGGGCGGCCTAGAAGGGAGCCTTCCATGAACCCGAGCGAACTGGCCGCCCAGGCCGAGGCAACCGCGCGCCGCGCGCTGGAACTGGCCGAGCAGGCGCGCCTCGCCGCCGAGGCCGCCGCCCTGCAGGCCGCGCCGGTGGCCGCCGCGGCCGAGCCCTTCCTGTTCCTGCTGACGATCTTCCTGCTCGCCTGCTTCGTCGGCTACTACGTGGTGTGGAACGTCACCCCGGCGCTGCACTCCCCGCTGATGGGCGTGACCAACGCCATCTCCTCCGTCATCGTGGTCGGCGCCATCATGGCGACCGGCCTCGCCTACAGCGGCGTCGCCACCGCCTTCGGCTTCCTCGCCGCGCTGCTCGCCTCGGTGAACATCTTCGGCGGCTTCATCGTCACGCGACGGATGCTGGCCATGTTCCGCTCCAAGAAGGGCTGAGCCAATGGCGACCACGCTCACCACCCTCGCCTACCTCGTCGCCTCGGTCCTGTTTATCCTCGCGCTGCGCGGCCTCTCCCACCCCGAGACCAGCCGGCAGGGCAATGTCTACGGCATGATCGGCATGGGGATCGCCGTGGTGGCGACCCTGCTCAAGCCGGGCATGTCGGCAGGCGGCATCGCGCTGATCCTGCTGGCGGTGGCGATCGGCGGCTCGATCGGCACCTACATCGCCACCCGCATCCAGATGACGGCGCTGCCCCAGCTGGTCGCCGCCTTCCACTCCCTGGTCGGCATGGCGGCGGTGTTCGTGGCGGCGGCCGCCTTCTACGCGCCGGAGAGCTTCGGCATCGGCGTGCGCGGCAACATCAAGGCGAGCTCGCTGGTGGAGATGTCCCTCGGGCTCGCCATCGGCGCCATCACCTTCTCCGGCTCGGTGATCGCCTTCGCCAAGCTCGACGGACGGATGTCCGGCGCGCCGATCCTCTTCGGCGGGCAGCACTGGCTGAACCTCGGGCTCGGCATCCTGCTGCTGGTGCTGATCATCGCCTTCGTCGGCACCGGCAACGGGGCGCTGTTCTGGATCATCGCCATCCTCGCCTTCGCGCTCGGCTTCCTGCTCATCATCCCGATCGGCGGGGCGGACATGCCGGTGGTGGTGTCCATGCTGAACAGCTATTCGGGCTGGGCGGCGGCGGGCATCGGCTTCACCATCGGCAACCTGCTGCTGATCATCACCGGCGCCCTGGTCGGCGCGGCGGGCGCGATCCTGTCCTACATCATGTGCAAGGGCATGAACCGCAGCATCATCAACGTGCTGCTGGGCGGCTTCGGCACGGACAGCGGCGCCGCCGCGGCGGCGGGCGCGGGCGACCGCGGCCCGGTGAAGGCCGGCAGTCCGGAGGATGCCGCCTTCATCATGAAGAACGCCTCCAAGATCATCGTCGTGCCGGGCTACGGCATGGCGGTGGCGCAGGCCCAGCAGGTGCTGCGGGAGATGGCGGACCTCCTCAAGAAGGAGGGGGTGGAGGTCAAGTACGCCATCCATCCCGTGGCCGGGCGCATGCCGGGGCACATGAACGTGCTGCTCGCCGAGGCCAACGTGCCCTATGACGAGGTGTTCGAGCTGGAGGAGATCAACCCCGAATTCGCCGATGCCGACGTCGCCTACGTGATCGGCGCCAACGACGTGACCAACCCCGCGGCCAAGACCGACCCGGCCTCGCCCATCTACGGCATGCCGATCCTGGACGTGGAGCGGGCGAAGACGGTGTTCTTCGTCAAGCGCGGCATGGCCTCGGGCTATGCCGGGGTGGAGAACGAGCTGTTCTTCCGCCCCAACACCATGATGCTCTTCGGCGACGCCAAGAAGGTGACGCAGGAGATCGTCCAGGCGCTGCAGAAGTAGTGCCGGGCGGACTGCCGATGCCGGCGAAGAGGGCCCCGCGGCGCCGCGGCGGGGGCGGGTGATGCTGCGCGGCCTCTATGACTGGACGATGCGCCTGGCCGCCCACCGGCGGGCACCCTGGGCGCTCGGCGGCGTCTCCTTCGTCGAGAGCTCCGTCTTCCCGGTGCCGCCCGACGTGCTGCTGATCCCCATGGTGCTGGCGGAGCGGGCGAAGGCCTGGTTCTACGCGGCGCTGTGCACCCTCACCTCGGTGCTCGGGGGGCTGGCGGGCTACCTGATCGGGCTGTTCCTGTTCGATACGGTGGGCAGGCCGATCCTGGAACTCTACGGCTACACCGCGCAGTTCGAGGAATTCGCCGGGCGCTACAACGAATGGGGCGCCTGGATCGTGCTGATGGCGGGAATCACGCCCTTCCCCTACAAGGTCATCACCATCGCCTCGGGCATGACGCGGCTTGACCTCGCCGTGTTCCTGCTGGCGAGTCTCGTCGCGCGCGGCGCCCGCTTCTTCCTGGTCGCCGCGCTGCTCTATGCCTTCGGCCCGCCGATCCGCGACTTCATCGAGCGGCGGCTCGGCCTCGTCACCGCGCTCGGCTTCGTCCTGCTGATCGGCGGCTTCCTCGCCGTCCGCCTGCTGCGGTAGGGGGCCTCAGCGCCGGCGGGACGCCGCCACGGGGGGCGGCGCCGGCGGGCCGATCACCGGCCGCCACGGGCGCTCGGCCAGCGGCGGGGGCATGTCGGCGGCCGCCTCGCGCCAGAGCAGGCGCAGGACGAGGCCGCAGCCGAGGGCGAGGGTCAGCCCGCCCAGGAACAGCACCTCGCCGGGGAGGGTGGCGACCAGCAGCGCGGCCGGCAGCGCAATGGCGCCCGGCAGCAGCCAGGAGGCAAGCCTGGCGCGCATCAGGGTGGCAAGATAGGTGTCGTTCATCCCGGCCTCGTTTTCGTTCTGTTGGCGCCCGGCCCGGGCGCCCGGCCAGTATACGCGCGGGCATCCGGGCAGCCGCCGGCGATCCAGCGTTGGTGATCGCGGGGCTTGCCACCCGCCCCGCGCTTTCCGTTAGGCTGGGCGGACGCATGGCGCCCGGGCGAGCCCCGGGCTCCCCCGGACGCCGGCGGCGGGCGGCCGCGCGGCCGCCCTGCCAACGCAGACGGGAGGGCGTGCGATGCCAGACTTCACCGGCAGAGAATCCGGCGGGGCCCAGCCCCGCGCCATTGCCCTGGTGGGGCCGCAGGGGAGCGGAAAGACCACCCTGCTCGACGCCCTGCTCGCCGCTGCGGGCTCGCCCGTGCGGCGCCGCGAGGCGGCCGGCATGACCACCGAGCTGCGCCTCGCCCATTGCGGCTTCATGGGCGACCCCTGGACCCTGATGGACTGCCCGGGCTCGATCGAGTTCGCGCACGAGGCCTGCTGCGCGCTGGCGGTGGCCGATCTCGCCGTGCTGGTCTGCGAGCCGGCGCCGGAACGCGTCGCCACCATCGGCCCGGCCCTGCGCGCGGTGGAGGAGGCGGGCATCCCCGCCATCATCTTCATCAACAAGATCGACATGCTCTCCGGACGGGTGCGCGACATGCTGGCGGCGCTGCAGGGGCAGAGCCGGCGCAAGCTGGTGCTGCGCCAGGTGCCGATCCGCGAGGGCGAGACCGTGACCGGCTATGTGGACGTGGTCAGCGAGCGCGCCTACCGCTACCGCCGCGGCGAGCCCTCGGAACGCATTCCCCTGCCCGAGGCGGTGCGCGCGCGCGAGGCCGAGGCGCGCGCCGAGCTGCTGGAGGCGCTGGCCGACCACGACGACGCGCTGATGGAGAAGGTGCTCGAGGACCTGGTGCCGACGCCGGAGGAGATCTACCGCCCGCTGCACCAGGGCGAGGTGAGTGGCGCCGTGGTCAGCGTGCTGCTCGGCGCGGCGGACCGCAGCAACGGCATCCAGCGGCTGTGGAAGGCGCTGCGGCACGACACGCCCTCGCCGGCGGAGACGCGCGAGCGCCTCGGCATCCCCGCCGAGGGCGAGCCGCTGGCGCAGGTGTTCCGCACCGTCCATGCCGGCCATGCCGGCCGCCTCTCCTATGCCCGCATCTGGCGCGGCCCGGTGAAGGACGGCGCCACGCTCGGCGGCGTGCGCATCGGCGGCATCCACCGCTTCCCGAACGGCGAGGCGCAGAAGGTGCCGCAGGCCGAGACCGGAGAGGTGGTGGCGCTCGGCCGGCTGGAGGGCGTGCGCACCGGCGACACGCTGGGCGGCGACCGCCTGCCCTTCCCCGAGCCGCCGCCGCCGGTCTACGCGCTCGCCATCACGCTCGAGGACCGCAAGGACGAGGTGCGTCTCTCCTCGGCGCTGCAGCGGCTGGTGGAGGAGGACGCGTCGCTCAGCGTGCGCCAGGACGCGGAGATGGGGCAGATGGTCATCGCCGGCCAGGGCGACATGCATCTGCGCGCGGCGCTGGAGCGCCTCGCCACGGCCTCGGGGGTCAAGGTGAAGTCGGTGCGGCCGCAGGTCGCCTACCGCGAGACCATCCGCCGCCCCGTCCTGCAGCATGCGCGGCTGAAGCGCCAGACCGGCGGGCACGGGCAGTTCGCCGATGTGAAGCTGGAGATCGAGCCGCGCGGGCGCGGTGAGGGCTTCAGCTTCACCGACCGCATCGTCGGCGGCGTGGTGCCGAAGCGCTTCATCCCCGCCGTCGGCGAGGCGGCGGAGGAGGCGACGAAGAAGGGGCCGCTCGGCCATCCGGTGGTGGACATCGCCGTCACCCTGGTGGACGGCACCTTCCACTCCGTGGACAGTTCCGACATGGCCTTCGCCACCGCCACCCGGATGGCGATGCAGGAGGGGCTGGCCAAGGCCGAGCCGGTGCTGCTCGAACCCATAGACCATGTGACGGTGAGCGTGCCGGCCGAGTTCACCGCCAACGCGCAGCGCCTGCTCACCGGGCGGCGCGGCCAGATCCTCGGCTATGCCGCAAAGCCCGGCTGGGAGGGCTGGGACGAGGTGGAGGCGCTGGTGCCCGAGGCGGAGATGCACGACCTGATCATCGAGCTGCGCTCGCAGACGCTCGGCCTCGGCACCTATGTCCGCCGCTTCGACCATCTGGCGGAGGCGCGGGGGCGGTAGCCGGCACGGCGGCGCGCCCGGCGTGCTGCCGCCGCGCGCCGCGCGCGCTATCCGGTCGCCACGCAAGCGGCAGGAGGGAACGCATGGCTGGGCGCATCGTGCTGATGGACAACGGCCTCTCGGACATGGCGGTGGCGCGCGAGCTGTGCCCCGCCGGCTTCGAGCTGGTGATCGCCCGCCCCGGCACGCCGGAGTTCGCCGCCGCGATCCCGGAGGCCGAATACCTGGTCGGCTTCGGCAGCCCGGCGATGGACGACGCCTTCTACCGCGCGGCGCGCCGGCTCCGGCTCTATCAGCTCCTCTCCGCCGGCTACGACAATTGCGACATCGAGGCGGCGCGCCGCGCCGGCGTGCCGATCTGCAACAATGGCGGGGCCAACGCCACCGCGGTCGCCGAGCACGCGATGATGCTGATGCTCGCCGTCTGCCGCCGCCTGGTCTGGCAGCACGAGAGCGTCGTCGCCGGGCGCTGGCGCGGCAACGCCCCCGGCCAGGCGGGGCTGTTCGAGCTGCGCGGCAGGACGCTCGGCATCGTCGGGCTCGGCACCATCGGGCGCAAGGTGGCGCGGCTGGCCAACGCCTTCGGCATGCAGGTGATCTACTTCGACATCCGCCGCCTGACCGAGGCGGAGGAGGACGCGCTGAACGTCCGCTTCCGCCTGCTGCGGGAAGTGCTGCGCGCCGCCGACATCCTCTCCCTCCATGTGCCGCTGACGCCGGCGACCAGGCACATGATCGGCGCGGCAGAGCTTGCCCTGATGAAGCCGGGCGCCTTCCTGGTGAACACCTGCCGCGGCCCGGTGGTGGACGAGGCGGCGCTGGTCGCGGCGCTGGAGGGCGGCGGCCTCGCCGGAGCCGGCCTCGACGTCTTCGACCAGGAGCCGACGCCGCCGGACAACCCGCTGCTGCGCCTCAGGAACGTCGTGCTGACCCCGCACCTGGCGGGGCCGACGGCGGACAACCAGCACGCCCGCTTCCGCAACGCCTTCGACAATTGCCAGCGCGTGGCGCGCGGCGAGGCGCCGCTCTGGGTGATCCCCGAACTCGCGCGGTGAGGGGGGCGCCGCCCCCTCTTCAGGAGCCGAGCTTGTCGGTGAACAGCCTGAGGCGCATGTGCTCCGGCACCTCCTGCCCGGCATCCACGAAGGCCTTGCGCAGCGCGTCCATGTTGGGGCCGAAGATGCCGGTGCGGTTGGCGCTGCACCATTCGCGCGACTGCGCCGGCATGGTCAGCGAGCCCTGGAAGCGCGGCATCACCCAGCGGGCGAACAGCTCGTAGCTGCGCAGCGTGTCCTCGCGGTTCGCCCATTCGTGGCTGCGGAACAGGATGCCGCCGCAGCCGCCCTCGGTGTATTCCAGCAGCCGCTCGATGCCTCTGGCGATGGTGTCGGGGCTGCCGACCAGGGTGGTGCCGGCCTTCAGCCCGTCGGTCAGCGGGTCCTCGCTGCGCATCGGCGGGCGGCCGAGCGTCTCGGAGAAGTAGCTCAGCGTCTCCAGCCGCTCGCCGGCGCGCACCTCGCGCATGGCGCGCTCGTCCTCCTCGGCGCAGTGCATGTTCACCACCAGCCGCCAGCCGGCGCGGTCCAGCGTCCTGCCGTGCTTCGCCGCCTCCGCCTCGCCGAGGCGCCAGTGCTCGGCGAGCTTGGCGTTGCCGCCCGGCAGGCCGGCGCCGATCGAGAGCAGGCCGAGCCCGTACTTGCCCGCCGCCAGCACGCCGGCGGGCGTGGTCACGCTGGCAACCGCGATCGGGAAGTGCGGATGGGTGTAGGGGGCGAGGTGCAGCCGCGCCTCGCGCAGCTCGAACCAGTCGGTCTTGAGCGTCACCGGCTCCTCGCAGGCCAGCAGCCGCATGATGGCGCCGAGGCTCTCGTCCATCCGCCGCCGCTGCGCCTCCGCCGGGATGCCCATCATGTAGGCGTCGGAGACCAGCGCGCCCGGGCCGCAGCCCAGCATCACCCGCCCCCGCGTCATGTGATCGAGCTGCACGAAGCGCTGCGCCACCAGCAGCGGGTGGTGGTAGGGCAGGGAGGTGACGCCGGAGCCGAGCATGATGTGCTTCGTCCGCTCCGCCGCCGCGGCGATGAAGATCTCGGGCGAGGCGATGATCTCCCACCCCGCCGAGTGGTGCTCGCCGATCCAGGCCTCGTCGTAGCCGAGGGTGTCGAGCCACTGGACCAGCTCCAGGTCGCGGCCGAGGGCCAGCGTCGGGTTGTCGCCCACGCGGTGGAAGGGGGCGAGGAAGATGCCGAAGCGCAAGCCGCGATGGGCCATGGGACGCTGCCTTTCCGAACCGTCTTTCCCGCGGGCAGGCTAGCCCGTGATCGCGCCGGGCGGAACCGCCGGGGGCGCGGCCGGGGCGGCGGGCTTGGGGTGCGGCATCGGCTTCCTACCGAAGGTCCTCAGGGCCCGGCTCCGGCAGTGTCGGCCCGCTCCGCCCCGCGGCGCAAGCACGGCGCGTGGCGGGAGCGGATGCGAAACGGGCTTGCGAAAATCCGGCGGTTTCGCTTGAACGAGGCGGAGAACGGGCGCGCAGGCCGGCGGCCGGGCGCCGCAAGAACCGATTGTCCCCGGGAGGCTCCATGCCGCATCGCCGTCACCTGTTCGCCCTCGGCGCGGCCGCGCTGGCCGCCCCCGCCGTCCTGCGCATCCCGCGGGCCCAGGCGCAGGAGGTGACGCTGCGCCTGCACCACTTCCTGCCGGCGGTGAGCAACGTCCACCGCTTCTTCCTGCAGCCCTGGGCGCAGAAGGTGCAGCAGGAGAGCAACGGGCGCCTGCGCATCCAGATCTTCCCCGCCATGCAGCTCGGCGGCGCGCCGCCGCAGCTCTACGACCAGGCGCGGGACGGTGTCGCCGACATCATCTGGACGCTGCCGGGCAACACCCCCGGCCGCTTCCCGCGCATCGAGGTGTTCGAACTGCCCTTCGTCGCCCACAAGCGGGCGATCGTGAACTGCCGGGCGGTGCAGGAATTCGCCGAGAGGCACCTGCGCGAGGAGTTCCGCGAGGTCCACCCGATCTGCGTCTGGGCGCATGGCGAGGGGCTGATCCACGCCCGCCGCCCGGTCCGCACCATGGAGGACCTGCAGGGGCTGAAGCTGCGCTTCCCCTCCCGCCTGAACGGCGAGGCGCTGCGCGCGCTGGGCGCCGCCCCGGTCGGCATGCCGATCCCGCAGGTGCCGGAGGCGCTGAGCCAGGGCGTGATCGACGGCGCCGTGGTGCCCTGGGAGGTGGTGCCGGCGCTGCGCCTGCAGGAGATGGTGCGCCACCACACCGAGATTCCGGGCAGCCCGACCCTCTACACCGCCACCTTCATCCTGGCGATGAACCGCGCCCGCTACGAGGGGCTGCCCGAGGATCTCCGGCGGGTGCTCGACGCCAACAGCGGCCAGGCCGCCGCCACCATGGCCGCGGTGCCCTGGGACGAGCGCGGCCCGGTGGTGGAGGAGATGGTGCGCCGCCGCGGCAACGAGATCATCCTCCTCTCCGAGGAGGAGAAGCAGCGCTGGATGCGCGCCACCGCCCCGGTGGTCGAGGCCTGGGTGGCGCAGTCCGCCGGCCGCGGCTTCGACGGCGCGGCGCTGCTTGCGGATGCGCGGGCGCTGATCGAGAAGCACGGCCAGGGCGTGAGCTGACGGGGCCGGACCCCGAGAGCCCCGCATGGCCGACCAGCCGGCGCCGCCGCGCGGCCTGATCGCCCGGCTCGCCGCCGGCCTCGCCTTCGCCGGCGGACTCGTGCTGCTGGCCACCGCCCTGCTCACCAGCGTGAGCGTCCTCCTGCGCTGGCTGACCAGGCAGCCGGTGCGGGGCGATTTCGAGCTCGTCTCGCTCGGCGCCGGCGTCGCGGTGCTCGGCTTCCTCGCCTACGGCACGCTGATGCGCACCAACATCCTGGTGGACACCTTCACGGGCTGGCTGCCCCGCCGCATGGCGCAGGCGGTGGACGCCTTCTGGTCGCTGGTCTGGGCCGCCGCCGCCGCGGTGCTGGCGGAGCGGCTCTGGATCGGCGCGCGGGAGACGCTGCGCAGCGGCACCACCACCATGGTGCTCGGCCTGCCGACCTGGTGGGCGGTCGGGATCGGCGCGCTCGGCTTCGCCGCCACCGCCCTCGCCGCGCTCTACTGGGCGCTGCGCCTGGCCCGAGGGCGGGGGTGATGGCCCCCGAATTCGTCCTCGCCGCCACCGGCTTCGGCGTGCTGCTCGCGCTGATCGTGCTGCGCTGCCCGGTGGGGCTGGCGATGCTGCTGACCGGGGCGGCCGGCTATCTCTGGATCATCGACGCCGCGACGCTGCTGAACTACCTCAAGACCACGCCCTACCACCTGTTCGCGAACTACACGCTCTCCGTCATCCCGCTGTTCATCCTGATGGGCGCGCTGGCCGAGCGCGGCGGGCTGGCGCGGGACCTCTTCACCGCCGCCCATGCCCTGGTCGGGCACCGCCGCGGCGGCATGGCGATGGGGGTGATCGGCGCCTGCGCCTGCTTCGGCGCCGTCTGCGGCTCCTCCGTCGCCACCACCGCGACCATGGGCCGCGCCGCGCTGCCGGAGCTGCGCCGCTACGGCTACGCGCCCGGCCTCGCCACCGGCACCATCGCGGTGGGCGGCACCCTCGGCATCCTGATCCCGCCGAGCGTGATCCTCGTGATCTACGCCATCCAGACCGAGCAGAACATCGCCCGCCTGTTCATGGCGGCGCTGATCCCCGGCCTGCTGGCGGCGCTGCTGCACATCCTGGCGATCGCGCTGGTGACCTGGCGCCGCCCCGCCCTCGCGCCCCCGGCGCTGCGCCTTCCGGCGGAGGAGCGGCGGCGCGCGCTGCTCGGCGTGGTGCCGGTGCTGGTCATCGCCGTCGTCGTGGTGGGCGGCATCTATGGCGGCGTGTTCACCCCGACCGAGAGCGCCGCGGTCGGCTGCATCGCCACCCTCGCGGTCGGGGTGCTGCGCGGCACGCTCCGCGCCCGCCAGGTGAAGGAGGCGCTGCTCAGCACCGCCGAGACCACGGCGATGATCTTCGTCATCCTGCTCGGCGCCGAGGTGTTCAACGCCTTCCTGGCGCTGACCCAGGCGCCGGAGCTGCTCGGCCTCTGGATCAGCGAGCAGGACTTCTCCCCCTACGGCGTGCTGCTGCTGATGCTGCTCGCCTACCTCGTGCTCGGCGCGGTGATGGACGAGCTGGCGATGATCCTGCTGACGCTGCCGGTGTTCTTCCCGGTGGTGACGGCGCTCGACTTCGGCCTCGCCACCACCGAGGAGACGGCGATCTGGTTCGGCATCCTGGTGCTGGTGGTGGTCGGCATCGGCCTCGCCGCGCCGCCGATCGGGCTCAACGTCTTCGTCGTCTCGGCGCTCGCGCGCGACGTGCCGATCGCGCGCACCTATCGCGGCGTGATGCCCTTCCTGGCCATGGACCTGCTGCGGCTCGGCCTCTGCGTCGCCTTCCCGGCGCTCAGCCTCTGGCTGGTGCGGGTGCTGAGCTGAGTGGTCGGGCCGGGGGCACCGCATCCGGCCAGAAGCGCACGCCCGGCCGCGCCAGCCCGCCGCCGACGCCGATCGCGGTGCCGTCGGCGCGCCAGCAGGCCGCGCCCTCCAGCAGGCCGTCCTCGGCGAAGCGGATGGCGCACATGCCGCCCGCGACATGCGGCACGGCGAGCACCTCGTGGCCCATGGCGCGCAGCGCCTCGCGCACCGGCGCGGCGATGCCGGCCTCCACCTCCAGCGCCTGGCCCTGGGTCCAGACCCGCGGCGCCTCCACCGCCTCCTGCAGCGCCATGCCGTGGTCCACCAGCGCGATCAGGGCCTGCAGGACGCTGCCGAAGATGCGCAGCCCCCCGGGCAGGCCGAGCGCGACCCAGGGCCGCCCCTCCCTCAGCGCGATCAGCGGCGCCTGGCTGGTGGTGATGCGCTTGCCCGGCGCGATGGAGAGGGCGTGGCCGGGGCGCGGGTCGAACAGCGCCATGTAGTTGTTGGGGATCAGCCCGAGTTCGGGGATCAGGAAGCGGGCGCCGAAGGTGCTGTTGATGGTGTGGGTGGCGCAGACGATGCGGCCCTCGGCATCGGCGACGGTGAGGTGGGTGGTGTTCGGGCTCTCCCCCGCGGCGACGCCGGCGCCCCAGCGTTGCGCGCGGGCGGGGTCGAGCCGTGCCCGCCGCTCCGCCGCATAGGCGGGGGAGAGCAGCCGCTCCACCGGCACCCGCACGAAGGCGGGGTCGGCGGTGGCCGCGGCGCGGTCGGCGAAGGCGATCTTCAGCGCCTCGGCGATCAGGTGCGTGGCCTCCGCCGTGCCGAAGCCGAGGGCGCCGAGATCGAATCCCTCCAGGATGTTCAGCATCTGGATCAGGTGCACTCCGCCCGAGGAGGGCGGCGGCGGCCCCACCACCTCCACCCCGCGATAGGTGCCGCGCACCGGCGCGCGCTCGACCAGCCGCGCCTCGCGCAGATCGGCCTCGGAGAGCAGGCCGCCGCGGCGGGCGATGTCGGTCGCCACCGCCGCGCCGATGGCGCCGCCATGCAGCGCGCCCGGCCCCTCGCGCGCGATGCAGCGCAGCACCTCCGCCGCCGCGCCCTGCACGAGGCGCGCGCCGGGCCGCAGCGGCGCGCCGCCGGGCAGGAACAGGGAGGCGATGGCGGGGTCGCGCGCCAGGTCGGCCGCCGCCTCCGTCACGCATTCGGAGAGGTAGGGGGTGGCGGGGAAGCCGCGCTCCGCCAGGCGGATCGCCGGGGCCATCACATCGGCGAGGGGAAGGGTGCCGAAGCGGCGCAGCGCCTCGCACCAGGCGAGCAGATTGCCCGGTACGGCGACGGCCCGCGGCCCGACCGCGTTCTCCCGCCCCACCGTCTCGAGCGCCGCCGGCCAGTCCTGGCTGACGGGGGTGAACATGTCGGGCCGCCCCGCGGCGGGGACGGTGGAGAGCCCGTCGAGCACGGTGTGCGTGCCGTCGGACAGGCGGAGATGCGTCATGCCGCCGCCGAGCAGGCCGACCATCATCGGCTCCACCACGGTCAGAGCGAAGAGGGAGGCCACCGCCGCGTCCACCGCGTTGCCGCCCGCGGCCAGCATCTCCGCCCCGGCGGCGGAGGCGAGCGGATGGTTGGTGACGACCATGCCCCGCGATCCGGTCGCGGGACGCTTGACGCAGGTGAAGGCGCTGCCGGCGCGCGCACGCCATGCCTGGCTGGACATCGGCGGGATCCCCCCCTCTTGCGTCCCGAGCGTCGCGCCCCCAGCCATTCCGTGCAAGCCGTGGCGCGACGCGGGAGGGAAGGCGAATGGCCGGGATGGTGCCGGACCCCGAGACCGACATGCTCGGGCTGATCGACGTGCAGCCCACCTTCATGCCGGGCGGCGAACTGCCCGTGCCGGAGGGCGACGCCGTCCTGCCGGTGATCGCGCGGCTGCTGGAAGGGCCGTTCCGCCACGCCTTCGCCACGCAGGACTGGCACCCGGCCGACCACCTCTCCTTCGCCAGCCAGCATCCCGGCCGCGCGCCCTATGACAGCGTGGCCATGCCCTACGGCCCGCAGACGCTCTGGCCGGACCACGCGGTGCAGGGCAGCGCCAACGCCGCCCTCCACCCCGCCCTGCCGCAGGGGCGGATCGAGATGATCCTGCGCAAGGGCTTCCGGCGCGAGGTGGACAGCTACTCCGCCTTTTTCGAGAACGACCACCGGACCCCGACCGGGCTCGAGGGCTGGCTGCGCGCACGCGGCGTGCGGCGGCTGTTCCTCGCCGGGCTGGCGACGGATTTCTGCGTCGCCTGGTCGGCCGAGGACGCGGCACGGCTCGGCTTCGGGGTGGTGGTGATCGAGGATGCCTGCCGCGGCATCGGCCTGCCGCTTCCCGAGGGCGGCACGACGCTGGAGGCGGCGCGGCGGCGCCTCGGGGGCATGGGCGTGGCCTTCCTGCGCAGCGAGGCGATCGGCTGACGCGGGGCGCAGGCGCGGCCGCCGGTTCCGGCCCATTGTCCGTGACGCGGAGACGCGCTCCCGGCTGGTTCGCCGCTCCGGCACTCCCGCCTTCGGATCGGGCGCTGGAGCCGCTTCCACTCGGCCATGAACGCGGAAACGGCTCCAGCCCATTGGTTGTAGGGCAGAGTCACGCTCCCGGCTGTTTCCAGCCGTCCGCGATCTGCTCTAGCGCAGCGCGAACAGCCGCCCCCAGGCGGCGAGGGGGGAGGGATCGGCGCCGGCAGCGCGCAGCGCTCCCCACAGCGCGACGGCGACGCTGTCGAGCACGGGGATGCCGAGCGCCGCCTCCAGCGCCGGGACCAGCCGCGCGGCGCGGAAATTCGTGCAGTGGACCACGATGGCCGGCGCTCCCTCGCGCGCCACCTCGCGGATCAGCTCCTCAATCCGCGCCTCCGTGTGCCCGGCGAAGCTGAAATTGCCGGGATCGCCGAGATGGCGCTCCGCCACGCAGTCCAGCCCCTCGGCGCGCCAGCGCGCGACGATCGCCCGCTGCACCTCCTCCAGATAGGGCGTGACCAGGCCGTAGCGCCGCAGGCCGAGGGCGGCGAGGGCCTGCATCAGCGCCAGCGTCGCCGTGGTCGCGGGGATGCCGGTGCGCCGCGTGATGGCGGCGCAGAGCGCCCGGTCCTGCTCCAGCCCGAGCCAGGCGCCGGAGGTGCCGTTCCAGCAGATCGCATGCACCCGCGCATCCGCCAGCAGCTCCGCCGCGGCCAGGATCGGCGTGGGGTCGAACTGGGCGCGGGAGGCTGCGTCCATCCCGATCGCCACCACCCGGAAGCGGGCGAAATGCGCGCTCGCACCCGGCAGGGCGGCGAGCATCGCCGCCGTCAGCGGCTCGAGCACCGTGTTCGAGGAGGGTGTCAGCATGCCAAGGCGGAGCGGCGCGGGGGCGGAGGGTGTCATCCTCGTCCTTCCGGGCGGATCGTGACGCGGGCGGTCGGGCCCGGGCGGCGGATTGCCCTGCCGCCCGGGGCGGCCCATTCTGCCGCCGATCGCAGGAGAGGCGCCATGCGAGGAGTGCCCGACATCAGCCCCAGCGAGACCTGGCGGGCCCTCAGGGAGGACCCCAAGGCCGTCCTGGTGGACGTGCGCACGGATGCGGAGTGGAATTTCGTCGGCGTGCCCGACCTCGCCGAGGCGGGGAAGGAGGTGGTGCTGATCCCCTGGCAGCTCTACCCCTCCATGCAGGTGAACGCCGCCTTCGCGGAGCATCTGCGCAAGGCGGGGCTGACGCCGGAGCACCGGCTCTACTTCATCTGCCGCTCCGGCGCCCGCAGCCTGGCGGCGGCGCAGACCGCGCAGGCGGCGGGCTTCCCCGAAGCCTTCAACGTCGCCGACGGCTTCGAGGGGCCGGTGGACGCGGAGGGGCACCGCGGCACCGTCGCCGGCTGGAAGGCCGAGGGGCTGCCCTGGCGGCAGCGCTGAGAAGGGAGACGAGACGTGACCGAGGCACCGCTGCCGCTCCGCACGGAGTTCCTGTTCCGCATGGCCCTTGCCGCCGGCGCGCCGCAGATGACGGCCCCCGGACGCGGCGGGGAGCTGCGCGTCATTCCCGTCACCGGCGGGCGCTTCGAGGGGCCGCGCCTCAGGGGGGAGGTGGTGCCCGGCACCACGGCGGACTGGCTGCGGGTGGAGGCGGACGGCACCGCGCACATGGATGTGCGGCTGGTGATGCGCACCGATCGCGGGCAGCTCTTCTACATGCACTACAGCGGCCTCCGCACCGGCGCGCCGGAGGTGCTGGCCCGGCTCGGCGCCGGAGAGGCGGTGGACCCGGCCGACTACTACTTCCGCATCGCCATCCGCTTCGAGACGGGCGATGCGGAGCTCGCCTGGCTGAACCGCGTGCTCGCCCTCGGCGTCGGCCAGCGGCCGCCGGGCGGGCCGACCTACGACGTGTACGTGGTGCGCTAGAGCATTGTCCGTTCACCCTGGCTCGCGGAAACTGCTCCAGCTCGTTGAGTGTGCGAGCCTCTTCCCCCGTCGAGGCCACCTGGACGGGATCTGCTCCAGCGCCTGGTCCACGGAGGCGGGCTCGCCGGAGCCGCGACTCGGCCGCTCGGCAAGGAGCGCAGCGTGATCTGCGGAATCGGATCGCGCCGGTAGCCCGTGCTTCGCCGGGGCGGCGTCACACTCCCGACCCGGCCCGCCGCGATCCGCTCTTGCGCCGTTCCGCGAAGGCGTACCGCGCCACGGGGCGGCTACCCTACGCCGCCGCGAGTTCCTGGCTGCGGTCCCACAGATTCGGCACCGCGGCGTTGGTGTAGCCGGAGATGAAGCGCTTCTCCGCCCCCGTTGCCGGATCGAAGACGCTGCGGGGGATCGCGCCGATGTTGCCGCCATAGGCGTGGATGCTGATGCTGGGCCGGTCGGCGAAGGCGTTCTCCACCACATGGATGTCGTAGGTATCGGCGCCGACCGCCACCACCTCGCCCGGCCGCAGCCGGTCCACCCGGCCGGGGCGCATCGGCGTGCCGGGCGGGCCGAGCTGCATCTCGGTCGAGATCTCCTCGCCGCGCAGCATGCCGACCAGGCCCCAGACCGTGTGGTTGTGCACCGGCGTCCTCTGCCCGGGGCCCCATACGAAGCTCACCAAGCAGAACCGCTCCGCCGGGTCGCAGTGCAGCAGGTACTGGCGATAGGTGGGGCCGGGCGTGGCGTAGTCCTCGGGCAGCCAGTCATCGTGGGAGACCAGGTCCCTCAGCAGCGCCGCCCCCTCGGTCAGGAAGCGGCGCTCCTCCGCCCCCTCATCCGCCAGCCGGGTCATGGCGCACACGAAATGGCGCAGGCGGGCGATGTTGGTCATGGATTTTCTCCGACGATCCTCTCGCGGAGAACACTATCCTCCCTGCCGCCCCGCGCGCAAACCATCCGTCCCGACGGCCGTTGCTGGGCCGCGAGGAGGAGAGGCCATGACGCCCGAGACGCTTCTGCTGGCCGATGACGGCGAGGTTCCGAACAACCCGCGCCTGCCGGCGCTGGTCTATCGCGGCGCGGTGCCCCCCGGCGATCCGGAGGCGGCGGAGGCGCTGTTCGCCCGGAACGGCTGGCCGCCCGCCTGGCGGAACGGCATCCACCCCTACCACCACTACCACCCCAACGCGCATGAGGCGCTGGCGATCGCCTGCGGGCAGGTGCGGGTGCAGCTCGGCGGCGAGCAGGGCAGGGCGCTCGACCTGCGGGCGGGGGATGTGGTGGTGCTGCCGGCCGGGGTCGGGCACAAGAATCTCGGCGCCAGCGAGGATCTGCTGGTGGTCGGCGCCTATCCGCCCGGCGCGGAGCCGGAGGAGTGCCGCGCCGACCGGACGGCGCATGACCGCGCCGTGCAGGCCATCACCCAGACGCCGGACCCGCCAAGCGATCCGGTGCAGGGCGGCCCCTGGCCCGGCCTCGACCGGGAGGCGGGGAAGGGGCCCGGCTGACCCTCCGGCGGGGCCGCGCGCGGGCGGCTCCGCCGCGATGACGGGTCAGGCCGCCTCGGCAGTCAGCACGATGCGCCCGACCACCTTGCCCTCGCGCAGGCGGTTCAGCGCCGCGTCGGCGTTGCGCAGCGGTTCCCTGGTGATCGGGATCGGCGGGATCTTGCCCTGCTTGGCGATGTCGATCAGCGCCCGCAGCTCCTTCACATTGCCGACATAGCTGCCCTGCACCGTCAGGGCGCGGATCGGCATCAGCGGCAGGGGAATGGAGAGCTCCCCTCCGAACAGCCCGACCTGCACCAGCTTGCCGCCCTTGCGCAGCGCGTCAAAGGCGAAGCGCGCGGTCTGGGTGCCGTTCACCAGGTCCACCACGCCCGCGACCGGACCGCCGCAGGCGTCGAGGATACGCTTGGTGGTGTCGTCGCCGGAGACGAGCACGGCATCCGTCGCGCCCTCCTCGCGTGCCGCGTCCAGCTTCTTCTGGTCCACGTCCACGATGCAGATGCGCCGGTGGCCGAGCGCCTTCAGGATGGCGATGGCGTTCAGCCCGAGCCCGCCGGCGCCGACCAGCACGATCGGCTCCTCCGGGTCCATCGGCATCAGCTTGTTCACCGCCGAATAGACGGTGACGCCGGAACAGGCGTAGGTCGCGGCCAGCGCCGGGTCGAGGCCCTGGATGTCCACCAGGTGCTTCACATGCGTCGCCAGCACGTGCGTCGCGTAGCCGCCGTTCTGATAGACGCCGAGGCTTCTCGGCGTCAGGCACATGTTCTCCTCGTCGCGCTGGCAGGCGGCGCACTTGCCGCAACCGACCCAGGGATAGACGAGGCGGACATCGCCCACCTTCACGCCCTGGCCCTCGGCCTCGGGGCCGAGCTTCACCACGCGGCCGACGATCTCGTGGCCCATCGCCAGCGGCAGCACCACGCCGCGGTCGGTCAGCCGCATCTTGCCGCGGCTGCCGAGGTCGTACTCGCCCTCCCAGATGTGCAGGTCGGAATGGCAGACGCCGGCATGGGTGACCTCGAGCAGCACCTGGGCGCCCTGCGGCTCCGGCGTCGGCAGCTCGATCTCCTGCAGCGGCTTCCCGGTCTCGACCACGGCCCATGCGCGCATGGGGTTCCTCCCGAAAACGACGATCCGGCGCGCATGTCACCAAGCGCCGCAATGGGGGTCAAGGCATGCGGAAGGCGGGGCCGGCGTCGACGCCGGCCCCGCGCTACCGGTTCGTCGCCGCCTCAGCGCGTGGCCGGGGACTCCGCGGGTGCCGGCGGCGCGGTCGTGCCGGTGGCCGGGGCGGGGTCGGTCGCGCCCGGCGCGGGGCCGATGCCGGCGCCGGCGGTGCCGGGGCCGGTGGTACCGGCCGGCGGCGCGGCCGCGGTGCCCGCCGGACCGCCGCCCGCGCCAGGCGGGGTGCCGACGCCGGTGCCCGTCGCCGTGTCGCCCGGCGCGGCCGTCATGCCGCCGCGATCCGCCGGGATATCGGCACGCGGCATCGTCTCACCGGCAACCGGCTGGCGGTCGGCGCCGGCTACCGTGTCGCGCTGGCCGAGATTGCCATCCCAGGCGAACCAGGCGACGAGCAGCAGCACGACGAGGGCGCCGATGGCCCAGCCCCAGCCGCCGGCGCGGCGGCGTATAGGCGGCGGCGAGCCGGCCGTGGCCGGCCCGACCGTCGGCCGCGCGGCGGTGTCGGGGTGCAGGGTCGGGTCGGTCGGCATCGCCGGGTCGCGCGGCGCCGCAGGGTCGAGGGGGTCGCGCGGATCGCGGGCGTTGGCCATGGAATTCTCCCATCCTTCGGTTGTCGGATGGGACAACGTGCGCATCGGAAGGGGGTTCGGCCCCCTTCCGCCTCAAGACGGGGGCCGTGGCCACCCTGCCACGGCGGCGCGGGCTCAGCCCGGCCGCGGCTGCGCCCGCGCGCGGGCGGCGGTCAGCGCCCGGCGGATCTCCGCCTCCGCCTTCTCGAGCTCCTTGCCCGCGGCGGCGCGCTGCGCCTGCGCCTCCTGCGCGATGCGGAGCGAATCCTCGATCGTCGCCACCAGCGAGGCGTTGGCCTTCTTCACCGCCTCGATGTCGAAGACGCCGCGCTCGATCTGGGTGCGCGCCTCGATGTTGCCCTGGCGCAGGCGCTCGGCATTGGCGGTGAGCAGCTCGTTCGTCAGGTCGGTCGCCTCCTTGAGCGTCCGCCCCGCCTCGCGCATGCGCTGGATCGCCAGCGCCTGGGCGAGCTGCTGGCGCCACAGCGGCACCGTGTTGGCGATCACGCTCTGGATCTTGGCGGCGAGCGCCTTGTCGTTCTCCTGGATCAGGCGGATCGAGGGCAGGGCCTGCATCGCCACCTGGCGCGTCAGCTTCAGGTCGTGCACGCGCCGCTCCAGCTCGTCGCGCGCGGCGCGCAGGTCGCGCAGCCGCTGCGCCGCGACGGAGTCGCCGCCCTCCACCTCCCGCGCCATGGCGGGGATCGCCTCCTGGTCCACGCGGCGCAGCACCATCTCGCCGGCGGCGATGTGGTCGCCGAGGCCGTGGAACCATTCGAGCGTGGCGCCGTACAGGCGCTCCAGCTTCTCCACGTCCTCGAGCAGGCGCGTGCGGTGGGTGTCGAGCCGGTCGCCGATCTCCTCCACCTGGCCCTTGATGGTCTCGTAGCGCTGCACCACGCGCGCCGTCTCGGCGCGGGCGCGGCCGAACATGCGGGCGAGGAAGCCCGGCCGCTCGCCGAGCCCGCTCATGTCGAAGCCGCGCAGCGTGGCGAGCAGGCTGGACAGCGTCACCCCCGCCTCGCCCGCCTCGCGGTTGCGCGCCCCCTCCAGCATCGCGTCGGCGGCGGCGGTGGCGCGGTTCTGCGCCTCCTGCCCGAAGCGCAGGATGCTGCCGGGATCGGCGATGTCGAGCTGCTGCGCCAGCCGCTCGATCTCCGGCCGCCGCTCCTCCGGCACGCGCTCGACGGCGGCGGCGAGCGCGGCGGCGGTGGCGTCGCGCACCGCTGCCGCGGCCTCGTTCACGGGCGCCTCGGCCGGCATGTCCCGGGTGGTGTCGCTCATCGGTAGCCCTCCTCGCGCAGCCGGTCGGACAGGACCTTGACCTGGATCTCCAGCGCCTCGCTCTCCTCGCGGCGCAGGCGCTCGCGCAGCTCCCGCGCCGTGGCGGCAAGATCGTCCAGCAGCAGCGGCAGTTTCTCGGGCGGGGCGGCGCCGGCCTCCAGCCGCTCGGTGATGCGCTCGAGCCCCTCCAGGTGGACGTTCAGGAAGCGCCGCGCCATCGGCAGGCGCTCGGGCTTCGCCGTCAGGTCGTCGAGCACGCCTTCCATGGCGTCGGCAACGCCGCGCAGCCGCCGGTCGGCCAGCCGGTCGGCCACCGCCTCGACGCGCGCGAGGCGCAGCCGCGCCTCCTCGATCGGCCCGGGCGGGGGCGGCGGCGGCGCGGGCGGCGGCGGCGGCGCGGCCTCGGGCAGGGAGTCGTAGAGCAGGCGGGTGCCGAACAGCGCGCCCGCGGCCATGACGAAGGGCAGGATGGCACCCATGCCGCCGGCGAAATAGGCGGCGAGGCCCGTGCCCACGGCCATCAGCCAGCTCGCCCGGCGCAGATCGCCCTTGCGGCCGCGCCGGATCATCCGCGCCGCCAGCAGCGAGCCGCCGATGCCGAGGGCGCAGCCGAGCACGATGCGGTCCGCCCCGCCGAGCGCCGCGAGCAGCGCCGCCGGCAGCAGCGGCAGGGCAAAGAGCGGCAGCGCCAGGCCGCGGTAGCGCAGCCGCAGCCGGACCCAGGCGGCGAGGAAGCCGTCCAGCATCAGAATAGCGCCTGCACGGCGCGGATCAGCGCGAAGATCCCGGTCAGGGACATGGTGCCCCCCAGCAGCAGCGCCCCCCCGAACCAGGCGAGGGGCGCGCCGCGCGGCACGGGGGTGGCGGGGGTGACGTTGCTCGGCTCCATGGCGGGGCGTAGATCGGTTCGGCAGGCGGTGCGATCAAGCGCCTGCGGATGCGCGCGATCGTGAGCGGGGGAGGAGCGGATGGAACGAGTCGCCGTGGTGGGCGCCGGGCTGATCGGGCGGGCCTGGGCCATCGTCTTCGCCCGCGCCGGGCTCGCCGTCTCGCTGTGGGACAAGCTGCCGGGGGTGGCGGAGGGTGCGATGCCCGTCATCCGCGCGCGGCTGGCCGATCTCCGTGCCGCCGGGCTGGTCGGGGAGGCGCCGGAGGCGATCGCCGCCCGCATCGCCCCGGTGGCCGAGCTCGGCGCGGCGGTTGCCGGCGCGGCGCATGTGCAGGAGAACGGGCCGGAACGCCTCGAGCCGAAGCGGGAGCTGTTCGCGGAGCTCGACCGGCTCTGCCCGCCGGAGGTGGTGCTCGCCTCCTCGACCAGCGGCATCCCGGCCAGCGCCTTCACCGCCACCCTGGCGGGGCGCGGCCGCTGCCTGGTCGCCCATCCGGTGAACCCGCCCTACCTCGTGCCGCTGGTCGAGCTGGTCGGCGCCCCCTGGACCGAGCCGGCGGTGGTGGCGCGCACCCGCGCGCTGATGGAGCGGGTGGGCCAGGTGCCGGTGACGGCGCACAGGGAGACGCGCGGCTTCGTGCTGAACCGGCTGCAGGCGGCGCTGCTCGCCGAGGCGTTCCGGCTGGTGCGCGACGGGGTGATGTCGGTCGAGGACGTGGACCGCTGCGTGAAGGACGGGCTCGGCCTGCGCTGGTCCTTCATGGGCCCCTTCGAGACCATCGACCTCAACGCGCCGGGCGGCGTCGCCGACTATGCCGAGCGCTTCGGACCGCTGATGGGCGGCATCACCGAGGAGCAGACCCCCTTCCACTACGACGCCGCGACGGTGGCGCGCGTCGCCGCCGAGCGCCGCGCCGCCCTGCCGCTCGAGCGCATCGAGGAGCGCAGCGCCTGGCGCGACCGCCGGCTGATGGCGCTGCTGGCGCACCGGCGCGGACAGGGCGGCTGAGCCCGCGGGCGCCGCCGGCGGCATGGAGGGGACGGAGCTGCTGCACCGGCTGGGGGTGGCGCTCGCCATCGGCCTCCTGGTCGGTGCGGAGCGCCACTGGCGCGAGCGTGACGATCCGGCGGGCCGGCGCACCGCCGGGGTGCGCACCTTCGGCCTGACGGGGCTGCTCGGCGGCCTGGCCGGCGCGCTGGCGCAGTCCCCGGCGCTGGCCGGCGGGGCGGGGGCGGCGCTCCTGCTCGGCCTCTGCTTCCTCGGCTCCGGCGCGGCGATGGCGGCGTTCAAGCTGCGCGAGGCCGCCGCCGAGGGGCGGTTCAGCGTCACCTCCGTGGTCGCGGCGCAGGCCACCTTCCTGCTCGGCGCGCTCGCCGTGCTGGGGGAGATGCGGGTGGCGGGCGCGGCGGCGGTGGCGATGACGGCGCTGCTGGCGGCGCGGGAGTCGCTGCACGGCTTCCTCGCCCGGCTGCGCTGGGTGGAGCTGCGCTCGGCGGTGCTGCTGCTGGCGATGACCCTGGTGGCGCTGCCGCTGGTGCCGGACCGGCCGGTGGCGGCGCTGGCCGGGCTCAACCCGGCGCGGGTGTGGCTGCTGGCGGTGGTGCTCGCCGCCGTCTCCTTCCTCGGCTACGTGGCGATCCGCCTGTTCGGGCCGCGGGCGGGAGATGCGCTGGCGGGGGCGGCGGCGGGCCTCGTCTCCTCCACCGCCGCGACGCTCGCCAATGCCCGCGCCTCGGTGGCGCGGCCCGGCGAGGCGCAGGCGCTGGCGGCGGGGGCGCTGCTGGCCGGCGCCGTCTCCTACCTGCGCACGACGGTCCTGGCCTTCGCGGGCTCGGCCACGCTCGGCACGGCGCTGGCGCCGGCGCTGCTGGCCGGCGCGGCGGCGCAGGGCGCGGCGGCGGCGCTGCTGCTGCGGCGCGGGCGGCAGGCGGGGGCGGCGGAGGCGCAGGCCATCGGCAACCCCTTCGAGCTGCGCGCGGTGCTGCAGCTCGCCCTGCTGCTCGCCGCCGTCGCCCTCGTCGCCGAGGCCGCCGCGGCACGCTTCGGCGGCGCGGGGGCGATGGCGGTGGCGGCGCTGACCGGCCTTGCCGACGTGGACGCGGTGACGCTGACCGTGCCGGCGCTGATGCCCGACCCCCTTCCGTCCTTCCTGGCGGCGGCGACGGTCGCCACCGCCGTCATCGCCAACGGCCTCGCCAAGACCGCCTATGCCGCCGCCCTCGGCGCCGCCGGCTTCGGCCTGCGCTACGCCGCGGGCACGCTCTGCGGCCTCGCGGCGACCGGCGCGGTCCTCCTGCTCTCCCGCTGAGGGGCGGGGGCGCCAATATCGCCGGCATCAGCGGCGGGAGGCGTGGCATGACGGCAGGCGCGGAGGATCCGGCGGCGCGGCGCGAGCGCATCCTCGACATGGCGATGCAGGTGGCGGAGGAGGCCGGCTGGCACGACCTGCGCCTGAGGGTGGTGGCGGAACGGCTCGGCCTGCCGCTCGGCGCGGTGCTCGAGGCCTACCGCGACGCCGACGCGGTGGCGGATGCCTGGTTCGCCCGCGCGCTGCGGGCGATGCTGGCCGAACCGGGGCCGGGCTTCGCCGCCCTGCCCCCCAGCCGGCGCGCGGCGGCGGTGCTGGGGCGCTGGTTCGAGGCCCAGGCGGCGCATCGCCGCGTCGCGGGCGAGATGATCCTGACCAAGCTCTGGCCCTCCCATCCGCATCACTGGGTGCCGATGGTGTTCAGCCTCTCCCGCCTGATCCACTGGGTGCGGGAGGCGGCGCGGCTCGACGCCGGGGGGCTGCAGCGCCAGGCGGAGGAGGTGGGGCTGACCCTGGTCTTCCTCCGCGCCCTGCCGGTGTGGCTGTGCGACGCCGGCCGGGAGCAGGGGCGGCTCCGGGCCTTCCTCGCGCGCAATCTGCGCTGGCTGGACCGGCTGCCGCGCCGGTAGGCTCGGCGCCTTCGCAAAGGGGAGGGCGGCCATGAACGGCATGGCACGGGTGGACGCGGTGCTGCGCGAGGCGGTGGAGAGCGGGGCGGTGCCCGGCGTCGCCGCGGCGGCGGGCAACCGCGCCGGCACGCTGTACGAGGGGGCCTTCGGCCGCCGCGCCCTCGACGGCGAGGCGCCGATGACGCCGGACAGCGTGGTCTGGATCGCCTCCATGACCAAGGCGATCACCACCGCCGCGGCGCTGCAGCAGGTGGAGGAGGGGCGGCTCGCGCTCGACGAGCCGATCGCGCGCGTGCTGCCCGCGCTCGCCGCGCCGCGCGTGCTCGAGGGATTCGACGCCGAGGGCGCGCCGATCCTGCGCCCGGCGCGGCGGCAGGTGACGCTGCGCCACCTGCTGAGCCACACCGCGGGCTTCGGCTACGACTTCTTCAACGCCGAGATCGGCCGCTACATGGAGCGCGAGGGCGTGCCCGGCATCATCACCTGCCGCCGCGCCGCGCTGGAGACGCCGCTGGTCGCCGAGCCGGGCGAGCGCTGGGAGTACGGCACCGGCATAGACTGGGCCGGGCTGGCGGTGGAGGCGGTGACGGGCCGGCGCCTCGACGCGGTGCTGGAGGAGCGCATCCTCGGGCCGCTCGGCATGCGCGACACCGGCTTCCGCCTGCGCCCCGGGCAGCGCGAGCGCCTCGCCGCCATGCACGCGCGCGGGCCGGACGGCGCGCTCTCCGTCATTCCCTTCGAGGTGCCGCAGGAGCCGGAGTTCCACATGGGTGGCGGCGGGCTCTACGGCACGGCGCCGGACTACCTGCGCTTCGCGCGCATGATCCTGAACGGCGGCACGCTCGACGGCGTGCGCATCCTCTCCCCGCAATCGGTCGAGGAGATGCGCCGCAACCAGATCGGCGCGCTGACGGTGGGGATGCTGCGCAGCGCCCAGCCCGCCGCCACCAACGACGCCGAGTTCTTCCCCGGCATGGTGAAGCGCTGGAGCCTCGGCTTCCTCATCAACGAGGACGACGTGCCGGGCGGACGGGCGGCGGGCAGCCTGGCCTGGGCCGGCCTCGGCAACACCTACTACTGGATCGATCCGCGGCGCGACCTGGCGGGGGTGCTGGTGACGCAGATCCTGCCCTTCGCGGATCCGCGGGTGCTCGACCTGCTCGGCGCGTTCGAGCGCGCCCTCTACGCCGGGCGCTGAGGCGCCGGCGGCCGGGGCGCGCTACCGCCGTGCCCCGGCCGGCGGCATCTCCGCCACCTCCTCGTAGCGGGGGCGGGCGGCGGCGTAGGCGGTATCCGCCTCGGAGCGGTTGTAGATGAAGCCATAGACCGGATAGACGCGGCCGAAGGTGCCGGGGTCCCATCCCGTCTGCACGCGCACCGCGCTCCAGTCGTTGTCCGGCGAGACGTCGATCACGTGCACGTTGCGCATCACCATGCCGCGGCGGATGCCCGGCCCCGCCCAGTTGGCGTGGTCGATCAGCACGTGGCGCGGGCCGACGACCTTGCTCACCACCGCCACATGGCCGAGCGGCATCCAGCTCGTCGAGCGGAAGGCCATCACGGCGCCGGGCTCGGGCTCGGCGCCGCGGGCGTAGCGGCCGGCGGCGTTGTGCCACCAGCGCCCGCCATTGCCGGTGATGGTCATGCCCGTGACCATGCGCGCATAGGGCACGCAGGAGAGCCGGCCGAATTCATGCACCGCCACGGTGGCGGGGATGGCGCGGCCCGGCCTGGCCGGCTGGGTGAGCACGGCCGGGGACAGCTTCGCCGCCTTGCCCTGCCCGGTGCCCTCGGCCATTCCCTCCGGAGCCAGGATGGCCGATCCCAGCAGCACGCAGAACCCAAGCGCCGTTCCCCGAACCCGCATCGAGCCCCCCGTTTTGGTTCGCAAAACCACTGATTTCACGAGGCCGTGACCTCGCGCCCCAGCGGGGGGTATCAAGCGGCATCGGCGGGGGACAACCCGGCGCGGCGAAACCGAGCGAAACGTGGCGTGATTTGTCGCCTGGGGCGCCCTGGCGGCGGCGACAATTGGACGATCCTCCTAGGATCGGGGCGAAAAAGTGGCATCCGTCACAGTGTGGCATGCAAAAATGCAACGGCGGCGCCCAGGGGAGGACGCCGCCGCACACCTGACTCCGAACCGGCGGGGCCGGAACCGTTTCCGCCCCGCCGTGCCCGCGGGAACGGCCCGGTTCATCGCGTGTGGAGCGGGGCCACGCTCCTGGCCGTTCCGGCCTTCTGCGATCCGCTCTAGCGGCAGGCGATGACCATGATCTCGACCAGGTGGCGCGGGTCGGCCATGTTGGCCTCCACGCAGGCCCGCGCCGGACGGCCGGCATCGCCCAGCCACTCGACCCACACCTTGTTCATGGCATCGCGGTCGCGGATGTCCTTGAGCCAGATCTGGGCGCTGAGCAGGCGGGTCTTGTCGGTGCCGTTCGCCTCCAGCGCCGCGTCGATGCGCGCCAGGACCTGCCGGGTCTGGCCGGTGATGTCCTGGCCGAGATCCTCGGCCGTCATCCCGGCCAGGAAGACGAAATTGTGGTACTCGACCGAGTTCGAGAGGATGGCGTTGCCGCCCTGGCGGGTGATCTTGGACATCGGCGCGGGTCCCTCCTTGATGGGTCCTGCGCTTCTACGGTCCCGCTCCCCCGCCGGGCAAGGCGGGGGTCATCCCCGGGGCGCCGCCCCCTCGCCGTGATCCGCCCCGCCGAGCACGGGGCAGCCGCAGAAGGGGCAGCGCGGCAGGGGAACGGCCGGCTGCCGCCCCGCGCCATCCGTGGCCGGGCCGGCAGGCGCGCCCTCTCCCATCGCGCGCCATTCGGCGAGCAGCGCCTCGTGCAGCGCCGCCTCGCGGCAGGCCCCCTCCGCCCAGGCCGCCGCATCCGCAGGAGAGGCGGGCTCCAGCCTGAAGGCCCCCGCGGCGCGCGGGGCAAGGGCGATGGCGAGCAGCGGGCCGGCCAGCGCCCGGCGGCCGAGGGGCCGGCGCGGCGCGCGCCCTGCGGGAGGGGAAGCGGAACGGCCGCTTGCTTCGGACATGTCGCGCATGATGGCCAGGCTGCTCCGGCGGGATCCGCCCCAGGATCCACGGGCCGCTTCCCTGGCGCAAGCGGGGCGGGCGCTCACGCCCCGGGCCGCGGCGCCTCCATCGCCGAGGCCATGCGCCCCGCCCGCGCGAGGCCCCAGGCGAAGACCAGCAGCGCCAGCGCCGTGGCGAGCAGGGTGGGCAGGCGCAGGCCGAACACTTCCCCCGCCGCGCCGAGCGCCAGGGCGCCCGCCGCGGGACAGGCGCGGGTGATGATCCCCCACAGGCTCAGCACCCGCCCGCGCATGGCGGAGTCCGAGGCGCTCTGCACCAGGGTCTGTACCGAGATGCCATGCACCGATCCCGCGGCGCCGATCAGCGCACCGCACAGCACGGCGAGCGGGAACCAGGGCGCGGCGACGAAGCCGGCGGTGAACGCGGCCTGCGCCGCCACCGCCCAGATCGCAAGCGCGGTGGAGCCGGTCAGCCGCCCCCGATTCGCCACCCAGAGGCCGGAGAGCAGCGCGCCGATGCCGAAGGCCGCCGTCAGCACCGCGAGCCCCTGCGGACCCTGGCCGAACAACCGGTCCACGAAGGGGGGCAGGATCTCCGGCACGCCGCGCAGCAGGATCGCGGCGAGCGCGGCGAAGACCAGGATCGGCCCGATCCCCGGGTGCCGCCCCGCATAGCGGAAGCCGGCCGCGACCTCGGCCAGCACGCTTCCCTCGGGCGGGTGGCCGCGCCGCTGCGCGGGCTCGACCCGCAGCAGCGGCATGGTCAGGGTGGCGGCCGCATAGGCGGCGGCGTTGACGAACACCGCCGGCACCACGCCCCAGGTGGCGATCACCGGCCCCGCGATCGCCGGGCCGATGAAGCGCGCGACGTTGAAGCAGAGCGAGTTGCACGCCACCGCCGCCGGCAGGTCGGCGCGCGGCACCAGGCCGGGCATCAGGCTCTGCCGCGCCGGCTGCGAGAAGCTCGCGGCGATGCCCGTCACCACCTCGAGCGCGAGCAGGAGGCCGATCGTCAGGTGGTCGCCCGCGATCAGCAGCCCGACGACGGCGGCCTGCAGCCCGATCACCGCCTGGGAGATCATGGTCAGCCGCACCCGGTCCATGCGGTCCGCCACCGCGCCGGCGATCGGGCTGAACAGCACCGCGGGGGCGAGGTCGCAGAAGGCCACCATGCCGACCCAGAAGGCGCTGCCCGTCATCTCCCAGGCGAGCCAGGTCACCGCGATGCGGTGCACCCAGAGGCCGGTCCAGGCGACCAGCGAGGCGAGGAAGAACAGCCGGGCGTCGCGGTGCGACAGGGCGCGGCCGAGCGCGCCGGAGAAGGCCAGGCCGCGCGGGGCCATCGCCGCCTCCCGCGGTCAGGGGCGGATGCCCGCCGGGCCGGCCCCCCGGATGCACTCCCCGATCAGGCGGTCGCGCGCGAATTGCCGGCCCAGCCGGTCGATGGGCGCGCGCAGGCCGTAGATGCCCGCATCGGCGCCAAGGCGCGCGTCGCGCTCGTCCTCGCGCAAGAGCTGCCCGCGGTCCTGGCGGGCGATGACGCGGTCCGCCTGCTCGCGGCAGGCGGCGGCGCGCGCCGCCTCGGCGTCCTGCGGTGCCGCGGGGCGGGGCGAGACGTAGCTCGCCCCGGGCGGCGGGCCGGGAACCGGCCGCGCCGGCGCCGCCGGCCCGGCCCCGGGCGCGGGAGGCGGCGGGGCGATGCCGGCGCGCGGCGGCTCCGGCCGGGCGCAGGCGGCCAGGATGGCGGCGAGCGCGCCAAGGAGCAGGATCGGCAGGCGGGTCATCGGGCTTGTCTCAGGCTGCGCTGCCCCATGGCAGCGGTCGGGAAAGGAGGCGCCTCAGCCCGCCCTCGTCGAACCGCGCCCCGGCATCGAGGGGCATGGTGGCGGCGGCGCGGAGCAGGGCGGGATGCAGGTCGATCCCCTCCGTTGTGACATCGAACAGCCCGGAGAGCCAGGGGGCGCGCGTCAGCACCTCGACCAGCGCCAGCAGCCGCAGGCAGAGGGAGAGGCCGGAGAGGGTCCCGAGGCCCCGCGCGGCGTCGATCGCCTCCGCCCAGCAGCCGGCGTCGCTGTCGGCGATGGTGATCCGCGTCACCTCCCCTCCGGCGCGGACGAAGAGCAGCTCGCGCCGTGGTCCCCAGCGGTGCAGCCGCGCCGCCTGCCGCGCGAGGTCCCAGGCCACGAGCAGCTCCGCCGGCGGGACGGCGGGCAGGCGCTCGGGCGGCAGCGGGATGGCGTAGGTCAGCGTCCCGTCCGGCGCCTGGCCCACCTGGATCGCATCATGCATCCGCCTAGAGTGGACCCGCGCCCGCCCCGCCGCCAGCCCCGCCCTGCCGGGGCGCGGCGCGGGAAGGGCCTGCGGGCGGCGATCCGCGCCCCGGGGCATTCTGTCCGGGACGATCGCGGCCTAAGCTCCCCCCATGCGCGATCCCGCCCTGCTGCCCGCCACCGAAGCCGCCCGCCGCCTGCGCGAGGGCTCCCTTTCCGCCACGGCGCTGATGGAGGCGCTGCTCGACCGCATCGCGGCCCGCGAGGCGACGCTGCGCGCCTTCGCCTGGCTCGACCCGGCGATGGCGCGGCGCGCGGCGGCGCGGGCGGATGCCGCCGCGCGCGCCGGGCGGGCGAGGGGGGCGCTGCACGGCCTCGCCTTCGGCGCCAAGGACGTGCTGGACAGCGCCGACATGCCCACGCAGTACGGCTCGCCCGCCTGGGCAGGGCACCGGCCGCGGGCGGATGCGGCCTGCATCGCCCTCGCCCGCCGCGCGGGGGCGATCCTGCTCGGCAAGACGGTGACGACGGAGTTCGCCACCCGCCATCCCGGCCCGACCACCAACCCGCACAACCCGGCGCACACCCCGGGCGGCTCCTCCTCCGGCTCGGCCGCCGGGGTGGCGGCCGGCTTCTTCCACATGGGCTACGGCACCCAGACCGCGGGCAGCATCATCCGCCCCGCGGCCTTCTGCGGCGTCGTCGGCTGCAAGCCCTCCTTCGGGATGCTGCACCGGGCGGGCATGAAGGTCTGCTCCGAATCGCTCGACACCATCGGCGTCATCGCGCGCAGCACCGGCGACTGCGCCCTGTTCCTCGCCGCGCTGACCGGGCGCGACCTCGGCAATCCGGAGGCGAGGCCGGGCCGGGCGCCGCGGCTCGGCCTCTGCCTCGGCCCGGCCGCCGCCCTCGCGGCGCCGGAGACGCGGGCGCTGCTCGACCGTGCCGCGCAGGCGGCGGCGCGGGCCGGGGCCATCGTCACCCCGGTGGAGATGCCGCCCGCGGTGACGGCGGGGTTCGAGGCCCATGCCATGGTGATGAACGGCGAGACCG
Organism: Crenalkalicoccus roseus; assembly: GCF_004761865.1. Taxonomy (GTDB): domain Bacteria; phylum Pseudomonadota; class Alphaproteobacteria; order Acetobacterales; family Acetobacteraceae; genus Crenalkalicoccus; species Crenalkalicoccus roseus. The sequence goes on from NZ_SJDM01000002.1 coordinate 137,047, forward strand.
CCGCGGCGCTGGCCTGGGAGCTCGACCACGCCGCCGCCCAGCTCTCTCCGGTGCTGCGCGAGCGCATGGCGGAGGGGCGGAGCCACGGCCCCGAGGCGCTGGACCGCGGCCGCGCCGCCTTCGCCGCCGCCCGCGCCGCCTTCGCCGACGTCATCGCCCCCTTCGACGCGATCCTGACGCCGAGCGCGCCCGGCGAGGCGCCGGAGGGGCTCGGCTGGACCGGGGACCCCGCCTTCAACGCCCTCTGGACCCTGCTGCACGTGCCCTGCGTCACCGTGCCGGCGGGGACGGGGCCGAGGGGGCTGCCGCTCGGCCTGCAGATCGTCGCCGGCTTCGGGCGCGACCGCGAGGCGCTGGCCTGGGCGGAGTGGGTGCGGCAGGCGGTGGCGGGGTGATGCGGCGGCGGGGCGCCGCTACCCGCCGACCCGCCGCAGGAAGGCGAGCGCCGCCGGCAGCCAGGGCCCGTCCGGCCCGGCCGCGATCGCCGGATGCGCGCTGCCGGGGAGGAACACCGCCTCCGCCGGCACCCCGGCGGCCTCCGCCGCCGCCAGCATCCGCTGCGCATGCGTCACCGGCACCACCGCGTCGCGCTCCGCGTGCAGGATCAGCAGCGGCACCCGCAGCCCGGCGAGGTGGCGCTCGCTCTCGAAGGCGTGGCGCAGCAGCAGCCGCACCGGCAGCCAGGGATAGGCCCCGGCAGCCAGGTCGCCAACCGAGGTGAAGGGGCTGTCCAGCACCACCGCCGCGGCGCCGCCCTCCGCGGCCAGCCGCGTCGCCAGCGCGGTGCCGAGGCTCTCGCCCCAGAGCACCAGCGGCGCGTCCGGGAAGCGGGCGCGGAGATGGGCGAGATGCGCCTGCGCGTCGCGCACCAGGCCGGCCTCGGAGGGCGCGCCGGGATTGCCGCCGAAGCCGCGATAGCCCGCGACCGCCACGCCGAACCCGGCCTCGGCCAGCGGGCGCAGCAGCGGCGCGCGATGGGCGGCGTTGCCGCCATTGCCGTGGAAGTAGAGCACGAGCGGCCGCCCGCGCGGCGGCGCGAGCAGGAAGCGCAGCTCCAGCCCGTCCGCGGTGCGCACCCGCTCCGGCGCGAAGGGCGGGGACGCCTCGGCGGGGCGGCGGTCGGGCATGAAGATCAGCCGCTCCTGCGCCGCCCACATCCCGCCCGTGACCAGGAGCCAGGCGCCGATCACGGCGAGCAGCGCGGTCAGCATCCGGCGCGCCGGGGGCGCGGGCGCTCAGCGCGCCCCGGCGAGGGTCGGCGCCTTCTTCAGCGCGTCCGTGGTGTCGAAGTCGCGCAGCACGGCGTCGTCGGCCATCTCCACCTCGACCATCCGGTCGGCGTGCTGGCCGACCAGGTGGCGCGCCCCGACATCGCCGGTGATGCGCATCATGTCGGGGAAGAACTCCCGCGCCCACAGCATCGGGTTGCCCTGCTTGCCGCGGAAGGTCGGCATGACGATGGCGCGGCCCTCCTCCGGGTCGAAGGCGGCGATCAGGCGGTCCATCATGGCGCCGGTGACCAGCGGCATGTCGCCGAGGCAGACCAGCACCCCCTCGGCATCCGGCGGCAGCGCGGCGAGGCCGGCCTTCAGGCTGGCGGAGAGCCCCTCGGCGTAGTCCTCCGCGTAGGCGAACAGCACCGGGCGGCCGACCAGCGCCGCCTCCACCCGCTCGCGCTCGTGGCCGGTCACCACCACCACCGGCCGGGCGTGGGAGGCGAGGACGTTGTCCACCACCCGCGTCACCATCGGGGTTCCGTGCTCGTCCGGCACCAGCAGCTTGTTCAGCGGCGCCATGCGGCGCGACCGCCCGGCGGCGAGGACCACCGCCGCCACCCTCGGCCCGCGGCGCGGCGCCACCGAGGGGGCGGGCGTGCTCGGCGCCTCGGCGCGCGGCAGGGGGCGGACCTCGATCTCCTTCAGCAGGCCGCCGACGCCCATGGCCATCACGTCCGCCGGGCGCACCGGCAGCCCGGCGAACAGGCGCTGCAGCACCCAGTCTATGCCGTTCAGCTTCGGGGAGCGGGCGCAGCCGGGCAGCACCAGCGCCGGGATGTCCTCGATCCGGCCGAGGCAGATCAGGTTGCCCGGATCCACCGGCATCCCGAAATGCTCGATGCCGCCGCCGGCGCGGACGATGGCGGCGGGGCCGATGTCGCGCCGGTCCACCACCGCCGAGGCGCCGGCGATCAGCAGCACCTGCGCCCCCTGCCGGCGCAGCCGCGTGAGCGCGTCGGCCACCGGCCCGGTCTCGTGCCGCACCCGCTCGTGCGGCAGCAGCGTGCCGAGCAGCGCCTCCACGCGATGGCGCGTCGCCTCCACCGCGCCTTCCATCACGCTCTCCTTCACCCCCGGCAGCTCGGTCAGCACGAGCCCCACCTTGAGCGGGCGGAAGGGGTGGACGGAGAGCACCGGCGGGCCCTGGCGCGCCAGCAGCTCCGCCACCTGCAGCACCGGTCCCGGCACGGAGAAGGGGATCACCTTGATGGTGGCGACCATCTCCTTCGCCGCCACCGGCACGTAGGGCGGCAGGGTGGCGATGGTGAGGGATTCGTCGAGCGCGTTCAGCCGGTTCACCGCCGCGGCGTTGACCACGAGCAGCCCCGGCGTCTCGGCGAACAGGTTGACGCGGCCGGTGGCGGCGCGGGAGCGCGTCAGCAGCGGCGCCATCAGCGCGTTGGCCATGCGGTCCGCCGCCTCGTCCTCCGGCACGTCGCCGGGTTCGAGCCGCGCCGCGACCACCTCGCGGTGCCCGGCCGCCTGCAGCGCGGCGAGCGCGGCCTGGTCGAGCACCGTGCCCTTCTTCAGCACCTTGCCCGGCAGGCGGACGGTGTGGGCGAGGATGGCGCCGCGCGCCTCCTCGAGCGGGGTGGGGCCGAAGATCATGCCGCCTGCTCCGCCGCCGGCGCGGCCCTTGCGGCCAGCGCGGCGCCGCGGCGCACGGCGACGAGCTCGGCCAGGATGGAAAGCGCGATCTCGGGCGCCGTCACCGCCTCGATGGCAAGCCCGACGGGGGCGTGGATGCGGGCGATGGCGGCCTCCCCGTGGCCCATCTCGCGCAGCCGCGCCACGCGCTTCGCATGGGTGCGCCGGCTGCCGAGGGCGCCGATGTAGAAGCAGGGGGAGCGCAGCGCCACGTCGAGCGCCGGGTCGTCGAGCTTCGGGTCGTGGGTCAGCGTCACCACGGCGGTGCGGGAATCCGGGGCGAGGGCGGCCATCGCCTCGTCCGGCCAGTCGTGCCGCAGGGCAATGCCGGGGAAGCGCTCCGCGGTCGCCCAGGCGCGGCGCGGATCGATCACCGTGACGGCGAAGCCGAGCGGCAGCGCCATCGGCACCAGCGCCTGGGCGATGTGCACGGCGCCGACCACGATCAGGCGCAGCGGCGGGTTGTGCGGGTGGACGAACCAGGGCTCGCCGTCGAGGGCGACGGTGCGCGCGGCATCCTCGCGCAGCGCCGCCTGCGCCGCCTCGGCCAGCGCGCCGGGGCAGGCATCCTCGGGCCAGAGGCACTGGTGGCCGTCCGAGAGCCGGGTCAGCAGCGCCACCGGCTGCTTCGCCGCCTGCGCCGCCCGCAGCCGGGCGAGGAGGGCGGGGGTCATGCCAGCTTCTCCACGAACACCGTCAGCCTGCCGCCGCAGGCGAGGCCGACCTCCCACGCGCGCTCGTCGGAGATGCCGAAATCGAGGAGCTGGGGCGCGCCGGTGCGCATCGTCTCCCGCGCCGCCTCGGCCACCGCGCCCTCGATGCAGCCGCCGGAGACGCTGCCGGCGAGCCGGCCGGAGGCGGTGACGGCGAGGCGCGAGCCGGGCGGGCGGGGCGAGCTGCCCCAGGTCTCGACCACGGTGGCGATCGCCACCGTCTCGCCCTCCGCCAGCCACTGCGCGGCGGTGCCCAGCACATCCTCGGTGGATTCGCTCATGCCGCCCTTCTCCTCCCCGCCTGCGGGCCGCTGAGCGAGGCGACCAGCTCCCGCAGGCTCGCCAGATTATGGACCGGGCGGAACTCGTCCACATGCGGCAGCATCGCCCGGATCCCCTGGGATCTGGGCTGGAAGCCCTGGTAACGCAACAGGGGATTCAGCCAGATCAGCCGCCGGCAGGAGCGGCGCAGGCGGTCGGTGGCCTCGGCCAGGCCCCGCGCGCCCTCCCGGTCGAGGCCGTCGGTGATCAGCAGCACCACCGCCCCCTGGGCGAGCACCCGCCGCGCCCAGAGGCGGTTGAACAGGGTGAGGGATTCGCCGATCCGCGTGCCGCCCGACCAGTCCGGGACGATGTGGGAGACCAGCTCGAAGGCCACCTCGGCGTCGCGGTGGCGGAGCTGGCGCGTCACGTTGGTCAGCCGCGTGCCGAACAGGAAGGCGTGCACGCGGTCGCGGTCGTTGGTCACGGCGTGCAGGAAGTGCAGCAGCACCTGGGCGTAGCGCGCCATGCTGCCCGAGATGTCGCAGAGCGCGACCAGCGGCGGCGGCCGCGTCACGCGGCGGCGGCGCTCGATGGTCAGGATCTCCCCGCCCCAGCGGAGGCTCGCCCTGATGGTGGCGCGCAGGTCCACCGCCGGCCCCTGCGGGTCGGGGCGGAAGCGGCGGGTGCGGCGCTCGTCGAGCGGCAGCACGAGGCGGCGGATCTCGCGCTTCGCCTCGGCGATCTCGGCCGCGGACATCGCCTCGAAATCCATGGTCTGCAGGCGCTCGCGGTCGCTGACCGTGAGCGTCATGTCCACCTGCCGGCGGTCCTCCTCGGGCCGCGGCGGCGGGGCGTGGGGGCGGCGGTCGCGCATCGCCTCGGCGACGCGGCGGGAGGCGGGCGGGGCCTTCTCCTGCTGCCGCAGCCCCTCCATCAGCGCCATGGCCGCGGCGTGCCGGCCCGCCTCCGGGTCGCGCCAGAACAGCAGGAAGGCCTGGTCGAACAGCTCGAAATGCTCGCGCCGGTGGATCATCGTGGCGCGCAGCGCGGCGTGCACCTGGCGGCGGTCGCCGATCTCCACCTCGGTCAGCGCCTCCAGCGCGCGCAGGGTCTCGGAGATGCCGACGGGCAGGCCGCTGCGGCGCAGCAGCCGCGCGAAGGCGATCAGGTTCGCGGCCAGCGCCCCGCCGCCGGCGCCGGAGAGGCCCGCGGCGGCGAGGGCCTCGCCTACCATGCCGGGCGGGCGCGGCGCGCGCCCCTGCGGCGCCGCGCGCTCACGCCGCCGCCTGCTTCGCCTCGGCGACCAGCCTCGCCGCCTCGGCGCCGCGCAGCCTGGCGATGTCGTCCTGGTACTTCAGGAGCACGCCGAGCGTCTCGTCCACCACCGCGGGCTCGAGCTCGCTCGCGTCCAGCGCCGACAGCGCCGCCGCCCAGTCTATGGTCTCGGCGACGCCAGGCAGCTTGAAGTAGTCCCCGGCGCGCAGCTTCTGCACGAAGGCGACGACCTGGGCGGAGAGGCGCTCCGACACCCCCGGCGCGCGGATGCGCAGGATGGCGCGCTCCCGCGCCGCGTCGGGGTAGTCCACCCAGTGGTAGAGGCAGCGGCGGCGGATCGCGTCGTGCACCTCCCGCGTGCGGTTGGAGGTGATGACCACGACCGGCGGCGTCTCCGCCCGGATGGTGCCGAGCTCGGGGATGCTGATCTGGAAGTCGGCCAGGATCTCCAGCAGGAAGGCCTCGAAGGGCTCGTCGGCGCGGTCGAGCTCGTCGATCAGCAGCACGGCCGGCCCGCCCTCGGGGCTCAGCGCCTGCAGCAGCGGCCGCTCCTGCAGGAAGCGGCGGTCGTAGATGCCGCGCTCCAGCGCCGCCCGGTCCCTGGCCTCGCCGGTGGCCTCGGCGAGGCGGATGGCCATGAGCTGGCGGGCGTGGTTCCACTCGTAGGCGGCCGCCGAGAGATCGAGGCCGTCATAGCACTGCAGGCGCACCAGACGGCGGGGAAGCTGCGCCGCGAGCACCTTGGCGATCTCGGTCTTGCCGGTGCCCGGCTCGCCCTCCAGGAACAGCGGCCGGCCCATGCGCAGGGCGAGGTGCACCGTGGTCGCCAGCGCCCGGTCGGCGACGTAGCCCCCGGCGGCGAGGAGCTGCTGCGTCGCCTCGACCGAACGCGGCATCTCGCCCGCCGCCCGCGGCGCGGCGGCGGCCTCCTCGCCGGGGGGGCGTGCGCTCGCGCTCACAGGAACATCAGCGCCAGGATGACGAGCATGAGCGCGGCGCCGATCCAGAACTGGAGCGGCAGGCCGAAGGGCTCGATGGTGGTGAGCAGGCGCAGGGGGCGGAAATCCTCCGGCGTCGCGGGGGGCGGGGAGCGCTCCCCGGCCCCGGCGCCGATCGGGCCGGTCACCGGCGTCACGCCGTGCTGCGTCACCGGGCTGGTCTGCAGCCCCTGCCGGTCGGCGAGGTACTCGGTATCGGTGCCGGCAACCGGGGTGACGCCCGCGGGCGCCTCGGCGCCGGCGCCGACCGGCTCGGCCACCGGGGCGGGGGCGAAGTGGCGGCTGAAGCGGTCGAAGAACTGGTCGGCCATCTGCTTGGCCGTGCTGTCGATCAGCCGCGCGCCGAGCTGGGCCATCTTGCCGCCCACCTGGGCCTTCACCTGGTAGGTGAGCAGCGTCTCGGCCGGGCCCAGCTCCTGCAGCGCCACGTCCGCCCCGCCCTTGGCGAAGCCCATCGCGCCCCCGTTGCCCTCGCCGGTGATGGTGTAGCTCGCCGGCGGGTTGATGTTCTCGAGCCTCACCCTGCCGCCGAATTTCGCCGCCATCGGGCCGATCTTCACCGCCACCCGGGCCTGGAACTGGTCATCGGCGACGCGCTCGACCGACTCGCAGCCGGGGATGGAGGCGCGCAGCACCTCCGGGTCGTTCAGCGCTTCCCATACCTGCTGGCGCGGCGCGGGGATCCGCCGCTCGCCTGTCATCTCCATGGTCTGCTCCCGATCTCGGCGCGGACCTTACGGTCCAAGGGCGGGAAGGGGAACCCCCGGCGCCGGGTTCCCATCCCGGTTGCACCCGGCGCCGGGCGCGCGCGGTCGTGACGGCCCCGCCGGGTTCCGGCAGGATGCCCGGCCTCCGGCGAGGGCGCGGGTCGCCCCGCCCCCCATTCCGAACCGAGGATCCCCGAGCCATGCCCTACGTGATCGGCACCGACGTCCCGGACGAGCCTGCCGGGCTCCGCTTCCGCCGCCTGCTCGACCGGCCGGAGATCCTGCAGATGCCGGGGGCGCATTTCGGCCTCGCCGCGCTGCTCGCGAAGCGCGCCGGCTTCGAGGCGATCTACCTCTCCGGCGCGGCGATGACGGCGACCATGGGCCTGCCCGACCTCGGCATGATCACCGTGGACGAGGTCTGCTTCTGGATCCGCCAGGCGAACCGCGCCGCGGCGCTGCCGATGCTGGTGGACGGCGACACCGGCTACGGCGAGGCGCTGAACGTGATGCACATGGTGCGCAGCTTCGAGGAGGCGGGCGCCGGGGCCGTGCACCTCGAGGACCAGCTCCTGCCCAAGAAGTGCGGCCACCTGAACGACAAGAAGCTCGCCGACCCGCACGACATGGCGGCCAAGCTCGCCGCGGCGCGGAAGGCGCGCAAGCACCTCTACATCATCGCCCGCACCGACGCCGCGGCGAGCGAGGGCATGGACGGGGCGGTGGGCCGCGCCAAGCTCTACCTCGAGGCCGGCGCCGACGCCATCTTCCCCGAGGCGCTGACCAGCGCCGACATGTTCCGCGAATTCGCCCGCCGCCTGCCCGGGGTGCCGCTGCTCGCCAACATGACCGAGTTCGGCCGCACGCCCTTCTTCACGGCGAAGGAGTTCCAGGAGATGGGCTACGCCATGGTGATCTGGCCCGTCTCCCACCTGCGCGTGGCGGCGAAGGCGATCGAGGAGCTCTACGCCTCGATCCGCGCCGAGGGCGGCACCCATCGGATGGTGGAGCGGATGCAGACGCGGGCCGAGCTCTACGCCGCCATCGGCTACCACGACTACGAGGCGCTGGACGCGACGCTGGTGCGGACGGTGCTGCCGCAGGCGCCGTCCCCGAGGGGATAGGGACGGATCGCGGAGGGCCGGCCCCGGCCCTCGCCGCCTGCCCTATCGCCGCAGCGTGCGCCAGGCGATGCCCGCCAGCATGGCGAGGCCCGCCGCGGCCATCAGCGGGATCGCCCGCCCCGGCCCCAGCGCGTCGGCCAGCGCGCCGATCGCCAGCACGCCCGCCGGCCCCATGCCGATGCAGGTGGTGACCAGCCCGAGCACGCGCGAGCGCGCCTCGGGCGGCGCGCAGGTGACCGGCAGCGCCGTCTGCAGCGCCGAGAACAGCGCCGTGCCGACCCCGCCCAGCATCAGCACCGCCACGGCGAGCCACAGCGCGGGCATCAGCGGCAGCAGCAGCAGGCAGAGCAGGAACAGCACGCAGCCGCCGATCATCAGCGCCGCGCTCAGCGGCACGCCACGCCCGGCGGCGAGCACGAGGCCGGTGAGCAGCGCCCCGGCCGGCTCGGCCGCGGTCAGTACGCCGATCTGGAGGGGGGAAGCGGCGTAGGCGGCGCTGCCGAAGGCCGGCATCACCGCGTTCACGCAGAAGCCGAACACGTTCATGGCGACGGTCACGCCGATCACCGCCCGCAGCACCGGGAAGCGCCGCACCACGCGCACCCCGTCCGCCACGTCGGCCAGCAGCCGGCGCGGCCGCAGCCGCCGCCGGGCCTGCGGCAGCCGGACGCCGGCGAGCAGCGCCAGCGCCGCCAGGTGGCAGATCCCCGCGAGCGCGAAGGCGGCGGCGAGGCCGAGCGTCTGGTAGAGCAGCCCGCCGAGCAGCGGCCCGAGCATGCGCGTGGTGTTCGCGGTCATGCTGTCGAGCGCCACCGCCTGCACCACGTCGCGCTCCCCCGCCGCCTCGCTCGCCATGCGGCGGCGGGAGGCCATCTCCCCGGTCCAGACCAGCCCGCCGAGCAGGGCGGCGGCGCCGAGATGCCAGACCTCGAGCCGCCCCGCCACGGCCAGCGCGGCGACGGCGAAGGCCCCGGCGGCGGTCGCGGCCTGCCCCGCCATCAGCAGGCGGCGGCGGTCCAGCACCTCGGCGACGGCGCCGGCGACGGCGCCCGCGAGCAGCATCGGCAGCGCCCGCATCACCGCCACCAGCGAGACGGCGAGCGCGGAGCCCGTCGCCTCGAAGGTGAAGACGGCGGCCACCAGCGTCTCCACCCAGCGCATGGCGTTGGCGAGCCCGCCCACGGCCCAGAGGCGCAGGAAATCCGGGTTGGCCAGCAGCCGGCGCAGCGGGTGGCCGGCGGGGCGGGGCGCGTCGTCTCTCGGCATGGCGGGACCGCGCAGCCTTCCACGCCGGCGCGGCGCTGGCGAGGGGGGGTGCAAGGCGCGGCGCGGCGGTGCAGGATCGGAGGAACGGCGAGACGGGAGGACGCCCATGCCCTACGCCCCATCGGATGGCGCGCGGCTCTGGTACGAGGAGGCCGGCAGCGGCCACCCGATCCTGTTCATCCACGAATTCGGCGCCGACCACAGGGAGTGGGAGGACCAGCTCCGCTTCTTCTCCCGCGAATACCGCTGCATCGCCTATGCCGCGCGCGGCTACCCGCCCTCGGACGTGCCGGCGGACCCGAAGCTGTACGGCCAGGACTTCGCGGTGGCGGATGCGGTGGCGGTGCTGCGCCACCTGAACATCCCGCGCGCGCACGTCGTCGGCCTCTCCATGGGCGCCTTCGCGGCGCTGCTGCTCGGGATCCGCCATCCCGGCATGGCGACGGCGCTGGTGCTGGCCGGCATCGGCTCCGGCTCGCCGAAGCACGAGCAGGAGGCGTTCCGCGCCGCCAGCAGGGAGCGGGGCGAGCGGCTGATCCAGGAGGGCTGGGCCGGCGCCATGGCGGAGGAGACCGGCACCTCGCCGACGCGCATCCAGCTCCGCAAGAAGGACCCGCGCGGCTGGGCGGCCTACATGGAGCGGCTGGCGCAGCATTCCGGCCTCGGCACCGGGCTGACCATGCAGCGCTACCAGGGCGGGCGGGACTCGATCTTCGACTGGGAGGCGGAGCTGCGCCGCATGGCGGTGCCGACGCTGATCGCGCTCGGCGACGAGGACTGGCCCTGCGTCGAGACCAGCATCTTCCTCAAGCGGGTGCTGCCCAACGCCGGGCTGTGGGTGCACCCGCGCACCGGGCACGCCATCAACCTGGAGGAGCCGATGGCCTTCAACCGCGCGGTGGCGGATTTCCTCTCCACCGTCGAGCGCGGCCGGTGGAGCCTGGACGCCACTCCGGCCTAGAGCCGTTTCCACTCGGCCATGAACGCGGAAACGGCTCCAGGCCATCGTTTGCAGGGCAGAGTCACGCTCCCGGCCGGTCCCGGCCGTCCGCGATCTGCTCTAGGGCATTTTTCGTCCGCTGCTCCAGCCTTCCGATAGCCAGCCTCTTCACCCCTGCGGGTGAGGCCGCCTGAACGGGGTCCGCTCTAGCGCCGGAAGCGGAGATCGAGGCCGCGGGCGCGCCAGCCGGCCTCGATGGCGTCGAGGTCGTGCCTGCCGGAGGGATTGGCCTTGCTCGGCGCGTCCCCGAGCCCCGGCTCCCGCTCCCGCCGCCAGATGCCGAGCAGGCGGCGCAGCTCCGCGAGCGGCTCCGGGTGGTCGTCCACGCGGAGGTTGATGTCGGGGAAGTCCTCGGTGGTGGTGAGCAGCAGCGCTGCGCTCTGCCGCCCGCGCCTGTCCCCGCCCGCCGCCTGTCCGGCGTCGAGCGCGGCGAGCAGGCGCTCCGGCAGGGGCAGGTCCCGGCCGGCCTGGAAGCGGGCGACGGTCTCCTCCAGCACCGCCGGACCGGCGAGCATGTTGCCGGCGACGGAGAAGCCGGGCAGCGCCCGGTCGCCGCACCACTCCACGCAGTTCCGCCCGGTGAAGGCGGCGCTGCGCCCGTGCCGGTCCACCGCGTGCACCTGGCGGATCCCGCGCCCCTCGTCGCCGGCCAGCGCCCCCTCGATCGCCGCGGCGGGGGGAAGGCCGCGCGCCAGGGCGTCGAGGATGGCGGGGCCGAGATAGCGGTTGGTGAAGGACTGGGTGGAGACGGCGCCCACCCCCGCCCGCAGGAACGGGCAGCTCGCCCCCACGGCGAAGGCGCAGGTGGTAACGGCCACGGCGAAGGCGCCGGTGGCCGGATCATGGGCGACGATGGACCAGGTCATCGGGACTCCCCTGCCTCGATCGCCGCATCCTACGGCCATTCGGCCGGGAGGGGAGGCGGGTCCGGTGCGGAGGGGGAAGGAGCTCGGCCGGCCCTTGCCGTCGAGTCGTGTGTTCCCTATCTGTTCTTTCCACGCGGCGCGCGGCCGCCCCGGCCCCTCCGGTGCGCGTCCCCCCAGAACAGGACCGTCCGATGAACGAGATCGTGCGCACCCCGGAGACTGGCGAGCCCCAGATGAGCGGCATCGTCAACCTCCGGGCCTATTGCGACCACAACAGCAAGATGCGGGAGAGCACCGACATCTCCCGCATCGCCCCGGCGCTCGTGCGGGCCCAGGCGGCGATGGAGAACCCGGCCCGCAACCGCTCGGTGCAGGTGCGGACCCAGGCCGGCTCCTACAATTTCCGCTACGCGACGCTCGACCGCATCACCGACATGACCCGCCGCGTGCTGGCGGAGAACGGGCTCTGCATCCTGCAGCCCATCGTCAGCACCGAGCGCGGCCCCGCCCTGGTCACCCGCCTGCTGCACGAAAGCGGGCAGTGGATGGAGTGCGAGGTGGCGCTGCCGCCGCTCGGCCAGAACCCGCAGGCCTTCGGCTCCGTCGTCACCTACATCCGCCGCTATGCCATCAGCGCCATGCTGAACATCGCCCCGGACGAGGACGACGACGCCAACCGCGCCGCCGGCAACCACTACGCCGACCTCGCGCCGCGGCGCGAGCGCGGCCGCCCCGCGGCGGAGGCGGAGGCCGGCCGCGCCGACGAGGGGCCGGCCGAGATCGGCGAGGTGGTGGGCGAGGCGGTGGCCCGCGTGCTGCTGAACCGCGCCCGCCTGGCCGAGGGGGTGGAGGAGGGCCACGCCCTGCTCGAGGACTGGATCCGCCGCATGAGCGTGCTCGAGCAGCTCCGCGGCACCAGGGCCTGGGAGGCGCTGGAGCGCGAGCTCGGCGCCGGGCTGAAGCGCTCCCTCGGCACCGAGCCGGCGGCGGCCTTCGTCGCCGCGCTGCGCGCCACCGAGCCGCAGCATGTCGAGGCGCTGCAGCAGCACTGGGAGGGCAGGTGGGCCGAGACCCTCGCCGCCATGCAGCAGGAGGCCCCGGCCACCTTCGCCCTGCTGCGTCGCCACGTGGCGAGCCAGATCGCCCGCGTCCGCGCCGCGGCGGCCGCCAACCGCACCCCCCAGGCCGAGCGCCGCGCCGGCGGGGAGGAGGCGCGCCCCCGCGGCGGCGAGCGCGCGGCGGAGGCGCCCGCGGGCCTGGTGCTGCGCAGCGCCGAGGGCGAGGTCCTCTCCGAGCCGATCGGCGATCCGGTGGCCTTCGCCCATGCCTATGCGAAGGCGTGGAACGCGGTGCCGCCCGAGGCGCGCAGCCTGCTCGCGCGGCGGAACGTCCGCGCGCTCGGCCAGGCGGCGCGGCACGCCGCGGCGCGGCAGGTGCTCGACCGGCTCGGCGCCGAGGAGGCGCCGCAGCCGGCGGCGGGCTGATCCCGGCGGGGCGGTTGCGCGGCCGGTCGGGCGGCGGCACTGTCCGCCCCCGGCCCCCCGGCCGCCTGCCCCGCGCGCGGAGGAGGGCGGCCGGCGGGCGCGACAAGAACGGACCGGGAGACGCCCCCATGACCCAGCCCTCCACCCCCCGCCTCGGCCGGCGCGATGCCGCGCTGCTGGCGCTCGCCGCCGCGCTCGGCCTGCCGCGCGGCGCCGCCGCCCAGGGCGCCTGGCCGGAGCGCCCGGTGCGCCTGATCGTGCCCTTCGGCGCCGGCGGCGCGATCGACACGCTCTCCCGCACCGTCGCCCAGGCCTTCCCCGCCCATGCCAACGGCCAGAACCTGATCGTCGAGAACCGCAGCGGCGCCGGCGGCACCATCGCCGGCAACGTCACCGCCCAGGCGCGGCCGGACGGCTACACCCTGATGATGGGCGATCTCGGCGCCAACGCCATCGGCAGGGAGCTGCAGCCCAGCCTGCCCTACGACCCGATGACGGCCTTCACCCCGATCTGCCACCTGGTGACGCTGCCGCTGGTGCTGGTCGTCCCGGCCTCGGTTCCCGCGAACGACGCCCCAAGCTTCTTCGAATACGCCCGGCGGCAGGGAGACATCCCCTACGCCCATCCCGGCGTCGGCTACATCGGCCATCTGGCGCAGGAGCTGATGCTGCGCGAGGCCGGGCTGCGCATGACGCCGGTGCCCTACCGCAGCGGCGCCGAGGTGCTGCGCAGCCTGCTCGCCAACGAGACGCAGAGCGCCATCATCACCGTCTCCACCTCCCTGCCGCAGATCCGCGAGGGGAAGCTGAAGGCGCTCGCCATCGCCTCGAAGGACCCGGTGGAGCAGTTGCCGGGGGTGCGGCCGCTGGCGGAGACCCTGCCCGGCTTCGACGCCTCGGTCTGGCACGGCATCCTCGGCCCGGCCGGGATGGCGCCCAACCTCGTCACCGCCATCAACCGCGTCTTCAACGCCACGATCCAGGTGCCGGAGGTGCGCCGCTCGGTGGAGCAGACCCAGGCCGGGCGCGTGGTCGGCGGCACGCCGGAGGAGTTCGCCGCGCGCATCCGCGCCGATTACGAGCGCTGGACACCGGTGATCCGCGCCGCCGGCATCCGCACGGAGTAGCGCCGATGCGCGAGATGCCGGGCGCCGCCGCGCCGGTTCCCGCCCGCCCGGCGGCGACCGTGCTCGTGCTGCGCGACGGGCCGGAGGGGCTGGAGGTGTTCATGGTGGTGCGCCACCACCAGATCGACTTCGCCTCCGGCGCCCTGGTCTTCCCCGGCGGGCGGGTGGAGGAGGGGGACCACGCCATCGCCGCCGCCCTGCCGGGCGAAGACCCGCTGAACCCGTTCCGCGTCGCCGCGATCCGCGAGGCCTTCGAGGAATGCGGCCTGCTGCTGGCGCGGCACGAGGACGGCACGCCGCTGCCCCATGACCGCGCCGAGGCCATCACCGCCGCGCACCAGGCGGCGGTGAACGCCGGCGCCCTCTCCTTCGCGGCGCTGCTGCGGGCGGAGCGGCTGGTGCCGGACCTCGCGGCGCTTGCGCATTTCGCGCACTGGATCACGCCGTCCGACCTGCCGAAGCGCTTCGACACCCACTTCTTCCTCGCCCCTGCCCCGCCCGGCCATGCCGGGACGCATGACGGGCAGGAGGCGGTGGAAAGCCTGTGGATCCGCCCCCCGCTGGCGGTGGCCGAGGCGGAGGCCGGGCGGCGCACCCTGGTCTTCGCCACCCGCCTCAACCTGGAGCGGCTGGCACGCTTCGCCGATGCCGCTGCCGCCTTCGCCGCCGCCGCGGCCACGCCCGTGGTGACGGTGCAGCCGGAGGTCGAGAAGGCCGCGGACGGCGCCCTGCGCATGCGCATCCCGGTGGAGGCGGGCTATGGCGGCCCGCTCTTCCCGCTCGGCCGCCGCGCCATGTAGCGCGCCGCCCGCCCTCAGCGCGGCTGGGCGTCGATCGGCCCCGTGACCACCGGTACCACCGGCACGCCCTCGATCGCCGCGGGCAGGTGCGGCAGCACCGAGGCGTCGCGGACGCCGAGCCGGATCGCCGGCTCCCCCGCCGGCCCCTGGCCGACCGACACCATGGTGACGCCGGGGATCGCCATCAGCGCCGCCTCGTGCCGCTGGCGCACCGCCTCGGCGCGGCCGGCGGGCGCCGGCTCGGCCGGGTGGTAGGGGATCGGGCCGGTGTCCGGGGCGGGGCCGGAGCCGGGCGGTCCGTCGAATTGCTGCGTCATGCTCGCCCTCTCTCCTCTCTCCCTCGCGCGGGGGGAGAGTATCGCAGGCGGGGCGGCGGCGGCCACGCGCCGCCGCCTCGGCCGGCCCGGCGCCTGAAGCGTGCGGGCATCCTCACCCGTTCAGGCGGGTCCGCCCGCCTCAGGTGTAGAGGCGGATCCTGAGTGCGCTCAGCACCCGCCCGATCTTGTTGGCGAAGGTCATCCCGCCGCCGCCGGCAAAGAGCAGCCCGACCGGTTCGCGCTGCGTGCTCCAGCGCCAGATGAGCGAGCCGGAATCGCCGCCCGCCGAGAAATTGCCCGAGCCGGTCGAGCGGATCCCGATCTGGTCGCGGAACAGCGCCACCCGGCCGCCGCCGAAATTCACGTTGATCGAGGCGGCGATGTCGGTGACGCGGCCCTGGGTGAGCTGCGTGGTCCGCCCGCTCTTGCCCACGATCATGCCGAGCGCCGGCGCCAGCGGCGTCGCCCCCACCCGGAAGTAGCGCACCGTGCCGCCGGAGAGATACATCAGCTCCCGCCGCACGCGGTCTGGCCAGGCCCAGCCGGTGGCGCAGTCCACGTAATTCGCCGCGCCGCCGAAGCTGATCGGCACCCAGCTGTGCAGGATCGCCACCTGGTCCGCCGGGCACCGGCCGCCGTCGAACGGCCCGGGCTGGCAGATGCAGTCGCCGTACTTGCCGGCGTTGGAGTTGGCGAGGACGTGGTTGTTGCTCAGGATCAGCAGCCGGCTGCTGGTCGGCGGCGACAGGCCGGTGGCGAGGCAGCCGAGCGTCCCGGCCGTGATCGCATGGTGCCCGACCGAGATCCCGCCGGGCGCGGGCCGCAGCCGCATCCGGTGCGGCTGGGCGTCTATGACGCCGCACGGGATCTGCTGCACCGGCACCTCGGAGAGGGCGCGCGTGCCCGCGGACCGCGCCACCCTCGCCTGCAGCCGCTCGGCCGCCATCGGCTCGACGGTGTAGAGGGTGAGCGCCGCCTTGCCGAGTTCGAGGTTGGTGGCGAGGCCGCTCGCCAGCGCCTCCGCGTCCGGGAAGCCGATGCCGACGCCGACGATGCCCTCCGCCTCCGCGGCCTGCGCCGGCACCTCCTCGCCGGTGGCGGCGAGGAGGGTCTTCTCGATCTCGTCGCGCAGCGCCAGCAGGTCCCCGTCCACGCCGGACAGGGCCTCGCGCAGCGCCGCGTCGTCGGCCTCCGCCTGGGCGGAGGCGGCATCGGCGTCGGGCGCCTCGAAACGCTCTCCCTGCGCCGGGGGCTCCGCCCCGGGCCGTTCCGCGCCGCCACCGCCGCCAGGAGTCTCGAAGCGTCCTGACCTGTCGTCATTCGTGCCGCTCGGCATGACGGGATCTCCCTCGCGCATCCGCCACCGGGCGGACGGAGGGGAAGCATCGGTCCCGCGGCACGGCGCCCTCTGTGCGCGGCCACACAGGAGGCGAGGGAGATGGCGGCGCCTCGACCGAAGGCTCTCCCTCTCGCAGGATGCGCGCATCCGATCCGCAGGGAGATGCCGCCATGGCCCGCACCCTCGTCCTCGCCGCCGCCCAGCTCGGGCCGATCCAGAAGGCGGAGGGCCGCGACGTCGCCGTCGGGCGCATGGTGCGGCTGATGGAGAAGGCGCACCGGCGCGGCGCCGAGGTGGTGGTCTTCCCGGAACTGGCGCTGACCACCTTCTTCCCGCGCTGGTACGAGGAGGAGCCGGAGCGCGCCGATCGCTGGTTCGAGACCGCGCTGCCCTCGGCGGCGACGGCCCCGCTGTTCGAGGCGGCGCGCCGCTACGGCATCGGCTTCCATCTCGGCTACGCCGAACTCGCCCATGAGCCGGACGCCGCCGGCCGGATGCGGAAGCGCCGCTTCAACACGGCGGTCTATGTCCACCCCTCGGGCGAGATCGTGCTCAAGTACCGCAAGGTCCACCTGCCCGGCCATGCCGAGTACGACCCGCGGCGCGGGGTCCAGCACCTGGAGAAGCGCTACTTCGAGGTCGGCGATCTCGGCTTCCCGGTGGTCCGCGCGCCGCTCGGCGGCACCGAGGCCAATATCGGCCTGATGATCTGCAACGACCGGCGCTGGCCGGAGGCCTGGCGCGTGCTCGGGCTGCAGCAGGTGGAGCTGGTCATGCTCGGCTACAACACGCCCAGCCTGAACATGGAGAACCGGGGCTTCGAGGCGCACCACCTGCGCGTCTTCCACTCCCACCTCTCGGTGCAGGCGGGCTGCTACCAGAACGCCTGCTTCGCCGCCGCCGTGGCCAAGGCCGGCACGGAGGACGGGCACGAGCTGTTCGGCCACTCCATCATCGTCAACCCACAGGGCGAGATCATGGCCCAGGCCACCTCCTGGGAGGACGAGCTGATCGTGGCGGAGTGCGACCTCTCGATGTGCGACCTCGGCCGGCGCACCATCTTCGACTTCGCCCGCCACCGCCGCCCCGAGGCCTATGGCCGCATCACCGCCCAGGTCGGCAGCGAGGCCCCGCCCGCCTGGCGGCCGCGCCCGGCCGGGTGAGGCGGGCCGATCCGGGCGCGCCCCGGGAGCGGCCCCGTTCCGGCGGCCTCGCCGGAACGGGCGAAGAGGCTCGCACGATCGGCGAACCGGAGCATGCGCCGCGAGCCAGGGCGAAGGGAACATGCTGCAGAGCGGATCGCGGACGGCTGGGAACGGCCGGGAGCGTGACTCTGCCCTGCAAACGATGGCCTGGAGCCGTTTTCGCGTTCATGGCCGCGTGGAAACGGCTCTAGGCCTCCCGCGCGCCCTGCCCGGACAGGGCGGCGAGCAGCGCCTGCGCCCCCGCCGCCCGGCAGGGCTCGATCACGGGAAGGCCGGCCGCGTCCTCGGCGGCGTGGACATGCCCGGCGAGCCCGGCGCAGCCCAGCACCACCGCCTCCGCCCCCCGCCCGGCCAGGGTGCGCGCCGCCTGTCGCAGACGTTCCCGCGGCGCGTGCGGATCGGTCAGCGTCTCCATCGGCAGGTTCAGCGCCTCGTAGCCGGCCAGCCGCGCCTCCACCCCCATCGCCTGCAGCACCCGGAGCTGGCGGGGGCGGGAGGTGTCGAGGAAGCCGACGATGCCGAAGCGCTCGGCGCGCGCCAGGGCGGCGGCCACGGCGCAGCGCAGCATCCCGAGCACCGGCCGCGCGGTGGCCGTGCGCGCCGCCTCCAGCCCCGGATCGGACGCGCAGGCGATCACGTAGGCCAGGGCCTGCTCCCTCTCCACGAGGCGGCAGAGCGGCTCCGCGACGCCATGCCAGTCCCGCCAGGTGGCGATGGCGGGCGGCCCCTGCTCGAGCCGCATCACCTCCATCCGCGGCAGCCCCGGCGCGGCGAAGGGCGCCAGCGCGGCGGCGATGCCCGCGGTGCAGGAGGCCGAGCTGTTGGGGTTGATGACGAGGATGCGGTCGCCCATCTGTGAAGCCTCGCGCGGCGCGCCGCGTTGGGCAAGCGGCGGACGCCGCCGGCCGGACGCGCCGTTCCGCTTGATCGCAGGGGCGGCGCGGGGCCATATTGCGCCGCACAATACCAGTCCCCGCAGGCCACCAAGCGTCCGGGCGGCCGTTGCACAGGAACACTCCAGGAGGACTGCCGGATGCGCTGGGAAGCCCATCCCGTTACCCCCGCCGCGGCCTTCGGGTCGCCGCCGCTCGGCACCGCGGTGCTGCGCGGGCTCAGGAACCGCTGCCCGGCCTGTGGCGAGGGGCAGGTGTTCCAGGGCTACCTCAGGGTGGTGCCGCGCTGCGCGTCCTGCGCCGCCCCGCTCGGGGCGCTGCGGGCGGACGACGCGCCCCCCTACTTCACCATCTTCATCGTCGGCAAGCTGCTGCTGCCCCTGGCCCTTCTGGTGGAGAAGGCCTGGATGCCGCCAATGTGGCTGCACATGGCGCTGTGGCTGCCGCTCTTCGCCATCCTCTGCACCCTGGCGCTGCGCCCGATCAAGGGCGCGGTGGTGGGCTGGATGGCCAGCCTCGGCCTCACCGGGGAGGAGCATGGCCCGGCCCTGCCCGTCGCCGCCCCGTTGCCCGGGGCGGATCGCGGGCGGCCGGGCGCGTGACCCCGCCCGATGAGCAGGGGATCGGAACCATGCGGCGGGCGCCGCTGAGCGGGGGCGGCGCCGGCCTGGCCGATGCCCCGTCGTCGGCGGAGACGGCACGGGCGACGCGCCGCCTGGAGCGGATCGAGCTGCCGGATGCGACGCCGCTGCCCTCCGCCTATGCCGAGGCGGACCGGCGGCAGGCGGTGGCCGACCTGCTGCAGGACAACAGCTTCGACCCGAGCGGCATCCCCGGCGGCCCCTTCGTCCTGCGCCTGATGGTGCGGGAGGGGCGGCTGATCCTCGACATCCGGGACGGCGAGGACCGCCCGCTGCGCGCGGTGATCCTCGCCCTCGGCCCGTTCCGGCGGCTGATCAAGGATTACCACCTGATCGTGGAGAGCCACGAGCGGGCGGTGGTCGAGGGCGGGCACGAGGCGCGGATCCAGGCCATAGACATGGGCCGGCGCGGCCTGCACAACGAGGGCGCGGCGCTGTTGCAGGAGCGGCTGCGCGGCCGCGTCTCGGTGGATTTCGAGACCGCCCGCCGCCTCTTCACCCTGGTCTGCGCCCTGCATCAGCGCATCTGAGCGGGCGCCCGGCTCAGCCGCCGTTCCAGCCCTCGGCCCAGGGCGCCTGGCCTTGCGCCCACATCTCCTCGAGCTGCTTCTTGTCGCGCAGCGTGTCCATGGAGAACCAGAAATCGTCATGCCGCCAGGCCATCAGCTCGCCATCCGCGGCGAGGCGCTCGAGCGGCTCCTTCTCGAAGACGGTGTGATCGCCCTCGATGTAGTCGAGCACGCGGGGCGACAGCACGAAGAACCCGCCATTGATGCGGTTCTCCCCGGCCGGCGGCTTCTCGCGGAAGGCCCGCACCCGGTCGCCCTGCAGGTCGAGGGAGCCGAAGCGGGAGGGCGGGTGCACCGCGATCACCGTGGCGAGGCGGCCGTGCGAGAGGTGGAAGGCGATCACCTTCTGGATGTCGAGCCTCGCCACGCCGTCGCCATAGGTCATGCAGAAGGGCTCGTCGCCCAGGTAGTCCCGCAGCCGCCGCAGCCGGCCTCCGGTCATGGTGGTGAGGCCGGTGTCCACCAGCGTCACCTTCCAGGATTCGGCGCGGCGGTCATGCGTGAGCATCTCGTTGCGGCTGTAGTCGAAGGTGACGTCGCTGGTGTGCAGCCGGTAGTTGGCGAAGAACTCCTTGATCATGTAGCCCTTGTAGCCGAGCGGAATCACGAATTCCGAGATCCCGTTCGCCAGGTAGATCTTCATGATGTGCCACAGGATCGGGCGCCCCCCGATCTCGACCATCGGCTTGGGGCGCGCCTCCGTCTCCTCCATCAGCCGCGTGCCGTACCCGCCGGCAAGGATCACCGCCCGGCGCACCTTTCCAACCGCCATGGATTGTCCTCAAGAACCTGATAGGTGGCGTCACCGGCGCGCCGGCGTCCGGAACGATGCTTAGCCCAGTCCGGGCGCGTGGGCTGTCTCGAAAACTTCGTCTCGCGTTAGTTTGAGAGGCGCAGCTTGCGTCTTTGCCTCAGCCTGCTGGGGCCCGCCCCGGAGCTCCAATGACCTGTCGCACGGCGCTGCTGTTTCAGACCCATTTCTTCGACCGCGGCGCGGCGCGCGTCTTCGCGCGCCTCCGCCGCGGCCTGCCGGCGCATTACGAGCCCTGGGTGCTGATCCATCTCCCCCCCGGCGCGCCGGTGCCGCCCCTGCTCCAGCGGGTGCCGCACCACGTGGCGCGCACGCCGGAGCTTCGCTTCCCCCCTTATGTCACGAAATGCGGCGGCGCCGACTGGAACCTGTGGAATGGCGGCCACACCGACCTGGTGCCGCTGCACTTCCTCCGCGCCCATCCCGAGTACGACCGCGCCTGGCTGGTCGAGTACGATGTGCGCTTCAGCGGCCCCTGGTACCGCTTCTTCGGTGCCTTCGAGGACCATCCGGCCGATTTCATCGTTCCCGTGCTGCGCCGCCGCACCGACCAGCCGGACTGGATGTGGTGGCACACCCTGCGCCCGCCCGTGCCGCTGGCGGAGGAGGAGATGCTCTGCGCCTTCATGCCGGTCTGGCGGGTCAGCCGCGCCGGCTGGCAGGCGGTGGACGCGGCCTGGCGCGCCGGCTGGGCCGGCCATTCGGAAACCGTCTGGCCCACCGCCATCGCGCGGGCCGGGCTGACCCTGCTCGACCCCGGTGGGGACGGCCCCTTCACCCCGCCCGCGCTGCGCGGGCGCTTCTACAGCAGCACCATGCAGGACATCGGCCTCGCCCCGGGCACGCTGATGTGGAAGCCGCCGCTCCTGCGCGCCGGCAGCCGGCCGGACATGCTCTGGCACCCGGTCAAGCCCTTCTGGCCCAGGGTCGAGCTGCGCCAGGCCGTGCGGGACCTTCGCATGGACCTCGGCGCGGCGCGGCGGCGGCTGTTCGCCCGGCTGCTGAGCCGCGGCGTCGGGGAAGCGGGCCGCGCCGCCCCATGAGCGGCGGCGCCACGGCGCCGCTGCCCTGCCACCCCGGGCTTCGGGAGATGGAGCGGCTGAAGCGGCGGCTCGACCGCGTGCCGGCCCTGCTCGGCGGAGCCCGGCGGGTGCGCCTGTGCGGCCTGCCGCCGCCGGAGGATGCCGAGGGCGCGCTCCGCCTCGAGGGGGTGGCGGCGCTGCTCGCCGCGCACGGCCTCGCGGTGGAGGAGCGCCCCCCCCGGACCGGCAGGGCGGAGCCCGCCCTCTGGCTCGGCGGCGAGGTGGGAGAGCTGCCGCGCCTCGCGCGGGGCGCGCCGGTGCTGCTCTGGCCCCCTGCCGATGCCCCGCCGGCCCATGTCGCGGCGGCCCTGGGCGCGCGGCCGGGCGCGCGCCTCCTGCTCGCCCATCCCGAGGCCGCGCCGCCCGGGCAGGAGGCGATGGCGATGCCTGACCCGGCCCATGCCCTCTGGGGCCTGCTCGACCACCATCCGCAGGGCGCCGGGGTGCTGGCGGTCGGGGGCGATCACCCATGGGCGGCGCTGCTGCCGCCCGGGCGGGTGGCGCTGGCGCGGCGGATTGCCCGGCTGCACCGCGGGCTCCGCCTGCCGCTCGGCCGCCCGGCCGCGCTCGCCCGCCGGCGCCTGCTGGAAGCGGCCCGGCGCGTCGTGGCGGCGCATGCGGAGGTCGAGACGGACCGCCCCGGCGCCAGCCTGTTCGCCGCCCTGCTCGGCCGCCCGGCGCGGCTGCGGGGCGCCGCCGCCGCCTACTGGCGCGCCTGGGGGGCGGCATGAGCCCGCCGCTCGCCGGCCTCGCCTGCCTGGTGCTGGCGCATGACAACGCGGCACAGCTCCGCCTGCTGCTGGAGAGCCTCGGTGCAGCGGGGGCGCGCTGCCTCGTCCATCTCGACCCGCGCGCCGCCGGGCTGCGCCGCGAGCTCGCCGCCGCGCCGCCGGCGGGCACGGCGCTGCTGGCGGAGGAACGCTGCCGCCGCATCGCCTGGGGCGGCTTCGCCATGGTCGAGGCGACGCTCGCCCTGATGCGCGAGGCGCTGGCCGATCCGGGGACGCGCCATCTCTGCCTGCTCTCCGGCACCCACCTGCCGGTGCAGCCGCCGGAGCGCATCGCCGCCTTCCTGTTCGACGGCAGGGAGCACATGGATCTGCGCCTGGCCGCGGCGGAGCCGCCGGAGCGCGAGAGCCTGCACCGCTTCTGGCATCCCGCCCTGCCGGGGCGGGAGGCGGAGCGGCCGCTGCTGCGGGCGCTGAACCGCAACGCTTGGCGGCTCGGCCGGCGCGACCTGGCGCGCGGGCTGCGCGGGATGACACCGATGGTCGGCAGCCAGTGGTGGCACATGACCGCCGGCTGCGCCCGCGACCTGCTCGCCTTCCTCGACGCCAACCCCTGGTACGCCGCCTTCTTCCGCCGCGTGCGCATCCCCGACGAGGCGTTCTTCCAGACCTTGCTCGGCGCCACGGCGTATGCGGAGCGGGTGGGCGAGCCCCCCTCCTGGCAGCGCATCGACGCCTACAGCCCCCGCCTCATCGGCACGGCGGAACTCGCCGCGGCGCGCGCCAGCGGCCGGCCCTTCGCGCGCAAATTCGACCTGGCGCGGGAGCCGGCGGCGGTGCGGGAGGCGCTGCGCCTCGCCGCCCCGCGCCGCCCGGCCGCGCCCTCCGCCCTGCCGGACGGGCTGGCGCCGCTCGGCCCCGAGCCGCGGCCGGAGCCCGGCGAGATCCTCGCGCTCCTGGTCACGCGCGACGAGGCGCTGCGCCTGCCCGCGGCGCTGCGCCACCTGCGCCGCCTCGGCGTGGACCGCGCGCTGGTGGTGGACAACCGCTCGGGCGACGCCACGCGCGAGATCGCGGCGCGGCACCCCTGGGTGCACCTGTTCGACGCGCCGGGCAGCTATGCCGCCTCGAATTTCGGCGTGGACTGGACCAACGCGCTGCTCGACCGCTACGCGCGCGGCCACTGGGTGCTGGTGGTGGATGCGGACGAGCTGCTGGTCTTCCCCGGCAGCGACGAGGCGGGGCTGCGGCCGCTCTGCGAGCATCTCGACGCGCTGGGTTCGGAGGCGCTGCGCACTCTCCTGCTCGACTGCTTCCCGGCCGAGCCGCTGCGCGCGGTGCGCTTCGCCCCGGGCGACGATCTGCTCGCGGCCGCGCCCTGGTTCGAGCCGCCGGCGCTGCGCCGCGAGCCGGCGCCGCATTTCCCCTGGGAGCAGGAATATGGCGGGCTGCGCGAGCGCCTGTTCTTCCCCGAGGCCGATCCGCGCCGGCCGGGGCGCCTGATCCACCAGAAGCTGTTCAACCTCGGCTGGCGCCTGCCGCCGCTGCGCCGGGCCGCCTGGTTCCGGGCGCTGGCGCCGCGCCGCTCGCCGAACCTGACCAAGGTGCCGCTGGTGCGGTGGCGGGAGGGGGCGCGGCTGATCTCCTCCACCCACATGCTGGCGCCGATGGCGATGGCGGCGGACCAGCCGAGCGGGGTGCTGCTGCACTTCAAGTACCTGCAGGATTTCCACGCCCGCGCCGAGGACGCGGTGGCGCGCGGCGCGCATTTCGACGGCTCGCGCGAATACCGCCGCTACCTGGAGGCGCTGCGCGCCGACCCGGATTTCCGCCTGCACTCGGAGCGCAGCCTGCGCTTCGCCGGCCCGGACCAGCTCGTGGCGCTCGGCCTGATGCGCGACAGCGAGGGCTGGCGGGCGGCGCGCGGCGCGCACCGCGCCAGGCACGCGGAGGCACGCGCCGGCGTCTGACGCGGCCGGCGCGCCGCCGGGCGGGCCCGCGTCCGGCGGGGGCGGCTCGGTCGCGATCCGCGGGATTTGGCGTCAGTCCTCGCCGAGCCAGGTCTCCCGGTGCTGGCGCGGCACGAAGCGGCCCGTTCCCGGGCGCGCCAGCACCTCCGCCCCGTCCCAGATGCAGCGGCCGCGCAGGTAGGTGGCGGCGACGCGGGCCCGCATCCGGCGCCCGTCATAGGGCGACCAGCGCGCATCCTCCCGGTCGCGGATCTCGCGCGCGTCGAAGACGAACTCCCCGCGCTCCAGCACGCAGAGGTCGGCATCCGCGCCGACCCGCAGCGCCCCCTTCTTCGGGTAGAGGCCGTGGAAGCGCGCCGGGCGCTCGGCGCAGTGCCGGGCCATCAGGGTCGGCGGCAGGCCGCGCTCGGCGAGCAGGGTGTACATCAGCGGCGCGAAGCTCTGCAGCCCGGTCAGCCCGGCGCCGGGGGCGAAGATGTCGCCCTCGTAGAGCTTGCGCCCGCGCGGCCAGGGGGCGTGGTCGGTCGAGACGTAGGCGACCTTGCCGGCGAGGAGCGCGCCCCACATCCGCTCCACCTCCGCGGCGGTGCGGAAGGGCGGGTTGCACTTGCCGAAGCCCTGCAGGCGGACGAGGTCCTCCTCGGTCATGCAGAGGTACTGGATGCAGGCCTCGCCGGTGGTCCTGGCGCCGCTGCGGCGGAACACCTCGGCCAGCTCGAAGCCGCGGGCGAGGGAGGAATGGGCGATGTGCACATGCGCCCCCGTCTCCAGCGCCATCTCGAAGATGGTGAGGTCCGCCAGGGTCTCGGCCAGCGGCGGGCGGGTACGGCAGTGCATGATCGGGTCGGTGCGCCCGGCCGCCTTCGCCTCCGCCGTCAGGCGCTCGACCAGCTCCTGATCCTCGTTGTGCACCGCCACCATCAGCCCGGTCTTCGCGATCTCGCGGAAGGCGGCGACCATGGTCGGGTGGTCTATGCGCGGGAAGCGGACCGGGTCGTACTCGTAGGTGGAGAGCTTGAAGCTGCAGGCCCCCGCCTCGGCGAGGCCGGCGATCGCCTCCACGCCGCCGGATTTCGCGATCGTGCCGTAGAGCGCCATGTCCACATGGGAGGTGCGCTCCACCCATGCCGCCTTCTCGCGGAGGATCGCCGCGTCGGTGACGGGGCGCGGCACGTCGTAGGGCATGTCCACGCAGGTGGTGACGCCGCCGGCGGCGGCGGACATGGAGGCGCCCTCGATCCCGGGCCAGCCGGTGGAGGAGGAGGTGTGCATGTGCCCGTCCACCAGGCCGGGCAGCACCAGCCTGCCCGAATGGTCGGCGAGGCTGGCCGCGGGCGGCGCCACGCCCTGGCCGATCGCCGCGATCCGCTCGCCCCGCACCGCGACGTAGCCATCGGCCAGCACGGCACCGGGCAGCACGAGATCGCCGCGGATCACGAGGTCGAAGGGGGCGGTCTCCATGGGGGGCGCTCCGGCATCGGGGACGGCAGGCTAGGCCGGGCCGCTGGCCGCCTCAACCCGCGGGCGGGGGCGGGCGCCCGCCGCCCGCGCGCGATCCGCGATGGACGAAAGCCGCGCATAGGGACAGAAAGCGTCTCACCACCGCAGCCACAGAGGGGGACGACAGGCCCGTGCAGTACCACCCCGTCAAGCTCTACCCGTCCAAGGCCCTGCTGCCGCGCGAGGAGCAGCTCGCCTGGAAGATCGCCGGCGTCGCGGCCGACAGGGTGCCGGTCGAGAAGGACGTGCAGGAGATGATCATCAACCGGATCATCGACAACGCCGCCGTCGCGATCGCCGCCATCAACCGCCGCCCCGTGGTCTCCGCCCGCGGCATGGCGCTCGGCCATCCGGTACGCGCCCGCGACGGGCGGGCGGGGGCGACGGTGTTCGGCGTGCGCGCGGCGACCCGCGTCTCCCCCGAATGGGCGGCCTGGGCCAACGGCACGGCGGTGCGCGAGCTCGACATGCACGACACCTTCCTCGCCGCCGACTACTCCCACCCCGCCGACAACATCCCGCCGATCCTCGCCGTCGCGCAGCACATGGAGCGCTCGGGGCGGGACCTGATCCGGGGCATCGCCACCGGCTACGAGATCCAGATCAACCTCGTGCGCGCCATCTGCCTGCACGAGCACAAGGTGGACCACATCGCCCATCTCTGCCCCGCCGCCGCCGCCGGGATCGGCACCCTGCTCGGGCTGAAGCAGGAGGTGATCTACCAGGCGGTACAGCAGGCGGTGCACACCGCCATCACCTTCCGCCAGTCGCGCAAGGGGGAGATCAGCTCCTGGAAGGCCTACGCCCCGGCCCATGCCGGCAAGCTGGCGGTGGAGGCGGTGGACCGCTGCATGCGCGGGGAGGGCGCGCCCTCCCCGATCTACGAGGGCGAGGACAGCATCATCGGCTGGGTGCTGTCGGGGCGGACCGTGGCCGACCAGAAGGGCCGCGCCGCCGCCTACGAGCCCGTGTACTACGAGGTGCCGCTGCCCGCGCCCGGCGAGCCCAAGCGGGGCATCATGGACAGCTACACCAAGGAGCACTCGGCCGAGTACCAGTCCCAGGCGCTGATCGACCTCGCCTTCCGGATGCGCGAGCAGATCCGGGACTTCGAGGACATCGAGCGGATCGTCATCCACACCTCCCACCACACCCACTACGTGATCGGGACCGGCGCCAACGACCCGCAGAAGATGGACCCGAAGGCGTCGCGCGAGACGCTCGACCACTCCATCATGTACATCTTCGCCGTGGCGCTGCAGGACGGGCGCTGGCACCACGTGGACAGCTACACCCCGAAGCGGGCCTCCCGCCCCGACACGGTCAGGCTGTGGCACAAGATCGAGACCCGGGAGGACCCGGAGTGGACCCGGCGCTACCACTCCCGCGATCCGAACGAGCTCTCCTTCGGCGGGCGGGTGGAGATCTTCTTCAAGGACGGCACGCGGATCGAGGACCAGCTCGCGGTCGCCAACGCCCACCCGCTCGGCGCCCGGCCCTTCGCGCGGGACGACTACATCAACAAGTTCCTGACCCTGACCGAGGGGCTGATCTCGGCGCGGGAGGCCAACCGCTTCCTCGCCGACGTGCAGGACCTGGCCCGGATCCCGGCCGGGGAGCTGCACGCGCTGAACGTGGCCCTGCCCGCCGGCGCGCTCGAGGAGGCGAAGCCCGGCATCTTCTGAACCAGGAGCGGGGGGCGCACCGCCCCCGCCCCGCCCGAGGGAGCGAACCGATGAGCGACACGCCAGAGATCAAGAAGGGCCTGGTCGGCGTCTATGCCGACGTCTCCGCCATCTCCAAGGTGATGCCGGAGACCAACAGCCTGACCTACCGCGGCTATGCGGTGCAGGAGCTGTGCGAGACCTGCTGCTTCGAGGAGGTGGCCTACCTGCTTTGGAACGGCGAGTTGCCGAACCGGCGGCAGCTTGAGGCCTTCAGGGCCGAGGTGGCGGCGGAGCGCCCGATCTCGCCGGCGCTGCACCAGGTGATCCGCGCCTTCCCGAAGGACGCCCACCCGATGGACGCGATCCGCACCGCGGTGTCCTTCATGGGCATGGAGGATCCGGAGGGCGGCGACACCTCCGAACCCGCCACCCGCCGCAAGGCGGTGCGGCTGCTGGCCAAGATCCCGACCGCGATCGCCGCCGCCCACCGCGCCGCCAAGGGGCAGGAGCCGGTGCAGCCGGACCCGAGGCACAGCTTCGCCGAGAACTTCTTCCACCTGGTCTTCGGCAAGGTGCCGCAGCCCGAGGTGCTGAAGGCCTTCGACGTCTCCCTGATCCTCTATGCCGAGCACACCTTCAACGCCTCCACCTACACGGCGCGGCTGGTGACCTCGACCGGGGCGGACATCCACGGCGCCATCACCGCCGCCATCGCCGCGCTGAAGGGGCCGCTGCACGGCGGCGCCAACGAGGCCGTGATGCACATGCTGAAGGAGATCGGCGAGCCGGCGCGGGCGCGGGAGTGGCTGCAGGGCCGCTTCGACCACCGCGCCCTGGTCATGGGCTTCGGCCATCGGGTCTACAAGAGCGGCGACAGCCGCGTGCCGACCATGACCAAGTACGCCGAGCGGATGGCCGAGGTGGTGGGCGACACCCGCTGGATGGAGATCAGCCGCATCCTGGCCGAGGAGATGCTGCGGGCGAAGAACATCCACCCCAACCTCGATTTCCCCGCAGGCCCCGCCTACTACCTGATGGGCTTCGAGATCCCGCTCTTCACCCCGATCTTCGTCGCCTCCCGCATCACCGGCTGGGCGGCGCACGTCATCGAGCAGGCGGCGGACAACCGGCTGATCCGCCCGCTCTCCTGGTACACCGGGCCGGAGCAGCGCCCGGTGCCGCCGCTCGACGCGCGCTGAGCCGATCCTCCCTCGCGCATCCGCCGGCTCCGGGCACGGGGCCGGCGGTTTCTTTTGCGCGGGCCGCGCACACCGCACCGTGAGGATCGGCGCCGCTGCGCGCCGCGGTGACGCGCCATCCGGTCCGGCGCACGCCGCCTGCGTGTGCTGCGCGCACAAAAGCGCGGCGCTGCGCAGGGTTTCTGTTGACATGCGGGATGCGTGTGCAGATAGCGTGATGCGCGCGCCGACATCGCACGCGATTCGCTCTGCAGCGGACCAGCACAGCGTGCAGCGTCGTGCCGCAGCAGGGAAGGACGGTCCATGGACCGCAGGCCAGGCGGGATGAGGGCGCAGCCACGCTCCCGACATCCCGCGGCGCCACCGGGCAAATCCGGCGGCGCAGGAGCAGCGAGGGGAGACGCCATGCGGCACGCCGCCAGCCTCTTCGCCGTTGCCTCATCCTGCCCAACCTGGACGGCGACCGCCTGGGTGCCGCGCGCCTCGGGATCCGCGCGCCTCCTCCGTCGCACGACCCTCCCTGCCGAGTACGGGTCCGTGCCCCGCCGTGCGGCGCGGCCCCGCCCCACAACGGAACGCATAAGGAGATCCTGAGCCATGACCGACAAGACCGAGGCACCCGCCGCGCCGCAGGCGCAGGCGATGGCCATGTCCACCAGCCGCCGCAGCGCCGGCGGCAAGAGCGGCTCGGCGCGCAGCCGCACCACCGCCAGGAAGCCCGCTGCGCGGAAGACCACGGCCGCCAAAAAGCCCGCCGCGCGCAAGACCGCGGCGGCCGCCAAGAAGCCCGCCGCGCGCAAGACCACGGCGGCCAAGAAGCCCGCCGCGCGCAAGACCACGGCGGCCAAGAAGCCCGCCGCGCGCAAGACCGCGACGGCCCGGCGGACCACCACCGCCGCGCGCAAGACCACCACGGCGGCGAGGAAGCCCGCCGCGCGCAAGACCGCGACGGCCCGGCGGACCACCACCACCGCGCGCAAGACCACCACGGCGCGCAAGACGGCCNACCGCGCGCAAGACCACCACGGCGCGCAAGACGGCCAGCGCCTCCAAGGCTGCGCCGCGCCGCGCCGCCGCGAGCAAGGTCAGCAGCGCCTCCCGTTCCGAGGCGGCGAAGAAGGGAGCGGCCACGCGCCGCGCGAAGCGCGAGGCCGCCGCGGCCGAAAGCGCCACGACCACGACGCCGCAGGCCGAGGGCGGCGAGACCTCCTCGACCTGAGCCTACCGCTGATCCCGGCAGGAGGGCGCCGTTCCAAGGGGGCGGCGCCCTTCTTGCGTCCGGCGGCGTCGCGCGCCTATGCCCGCCAGCCGCCGAAGAAGGCGAAGTCGGCGACAGCGCGGCGTTGGCGTGGCGCCTGCTCCCGCGCGCGGAGATCCTCCGGCAGGGCATCCGCCGGTCCGGGATAGCCGATGGCGATGGCGGCATAGGGCTCGAAGCCGTCCGGAATGGCGAAGGCCTCCCGCGCCCGGTGCGGATCGAAGCCACCCATCTGGTGGATCTGCAGCCCGAGCACCACGGCCTGCGCCGCCATCTGCGCCATGGCCGCACCGGTGTCGTAGCCGGCATGGCGGTTGGGGCTGCCATCCTGCGGGAAGGTGGTGCGGGCTACGGCGAGCATCAGCACCGGGGCCTGCGGCGCCCAGCGCCGGTTATTGCCCGACAGGCAGGCGGCGAGCGCCGCATGCGCCTCCGTCTCCCGCTCCCGCCGGGCGACGATCAGGTGCCAGGGCTGCGCGTTGAAGCAGCTCGGCGCCCAACGCGCGGCTTCCAGCAGGCTGGCGAGTGCGGCATCGGGCACCGGGCGGTCCTGGAAGCTGCGCGGGCTCCAGCGGCGGCGCAGCAGCGCCTCGATCGGGGCCTCGGCCGGGGCTTCGCGGTCCGGCGGCGTCATGGCGTCCATGCTGGTCTCCTCTCGCGTTCAGCCGAAGGTGTGGAGCAGCTCGTCCACCTGCGCCGCGGTCAGGGTGCGCGCGCCGCGGTCGTGCAGCAGCAGGGCGAGCCGCGCCGCCTCCTCCAGCTCTTCCGCCGCCCAGACCGCGTCGTCGAGGGAGGGGCCGGAGACGACAGGGCCGTGATTGGCCAGGAGCACCGCGCGCGCCGCGCGCGCCGCCTCGGCGATGGAGGGCTCCATCGCCGGATCGCCGGGGCGATAATAGGGCAGGACAGGCAGCGCGCGGCCGATGCGCATCACGAAATAGGGCGTGAGCGGTGGGATCGGCGCCGTCCCGCCCGGCGCGGCGAGGCAGGCGATGGCGGTGGCGTGCGTCGAGTGCAGGTGCACCACCGCCCCCGCCTCCGGCCTCGCGGCCAGGAAGGCGCGGTGCATGAACACCTCCTTCGAGGGCCTGTCGCCGCCGACATGGCGCCAGGCGGCGTCGAGCTTGCTGATGCGCGCCGGGTCGAGCCGGCCGAGGCAGGAATTGGTCGGCGTGATCAGGACGCCATCCTCCAGCCGGACGCTGATGTTGCCCGCGCTGCCGACCGAGAAGCCGCGGCCGAACAGCAGCCGCCCATGCTCGCAGATCGCCTCGCGCAGCCGTGCCTCCTCGCTCATGCCGCCGCTCCCTCGAAGGCCTTCAGGAAGAAGTCGCGCGCGCCGAAATTGCCGGATTTCAACGCCAGGTGCAGCCCGGCCGGCTCGGCATAGGTCCAGGGCACGCCGGGGTCGATCTCCGGCCCGATGCGCAGCGAGCGGATGCCGAGGCGCTGCACGACGGCGCCCGAGGTCTCCCCGCCCGCCACCACCAGCCGCCCCGCGCCGCGTGCCACCAGCCCTTCCGCCACGGCGGCGAGCGCGGTCTCGATCAGCGTCCCCGCAGCCTCGCGCCCGAGCTTCGCCTGCAGCGCCGCCACCTTCTCCGGCGGCGCGCTGGCGGCGATGACGATGGGGGCCGCGCCGAGCCGGCCTTCCGCCCAGCCCAGTGCCTGTGCGGCAAGCGCCGCGGCGTCGGGCGTCTCCAGCGGATCGAGTTCCAGCACCGGCACGTGGCCGCGCGCGAAGCCGATCTGCCCGAGCGTCGCGCGCGAGCAGGAACCGGCCACCACCGCCGCCGCGCCCCGCATCGGCGGCAGCGCGGCGGCGGCGGCGCCGCGTTCCGGCAGCAGCCCGGCGCGGCGGAAATTCGCCGGCAGGCCCATCGCCACGCCGCTGCCGCCCGTGATCAGCGCGTGGTGCTCGGCGGCCTCGCCGATCGCGAGCAGGTGCGCATCCGTCACCGCGTCCAGGATGGCGTAGCGCCGCCCGCCTTCCTTCAGCCGCGTCATCGCCTGGCGGATCGCCGCCGGCCCCTGCTCCACCACCGCGAAGGGCACGAGGCCGACTGCGCCATCGGTCTGCCGCCCGAGCACGCGCACCAGGTTGGCGTCCCGCATCGGCGTCAGCGGGTGGTTCTCCATACCGCTCTCGTTCAGCAGGGCGCTGCCGACGAAGAGGTGGCCCTGATAGACAGTGCGGCCATTGGTGGGGAAGGCGGGGCAGGCCAGGGCGAAGCCGCAGCCGAGCCGCCGCGCCAGCGCATCCGCCACCGGGCCGATATTGCCCTGGTCGGTGCTGTCGAAGGTGGAGCAGTACTTGAAGAAGATCTGCCGGGCGCCCGCGGCGAGCAGGGCTTCGCAGGCGGCCAGGCTCTCCGCCACCGCCTCCGCCGCCGGTGCGGTGCGCGACTTCAGCGCCACGATCACCGCATCCGCCTCGGGCAGTGCGCCCTCTGGCACGCCGATCACCTGCACGGCGGTCATGCCGCCCTTCACCAGGGTGTTGGCGAGGTCGGTGGCGCCGGTGAAGTCGTCAGCGATGCAGCCGAGCAGCAGCGGGACAGGCATGGCGGTCTCCCAGGAAAGAGCGAAAGCACGCCTCGGGACGATGCCGCCCTCGGGCGATCCGCTCCACGGTGGATTGCCGCCGGAGCGGGCGGGCGTCCACCGCGATCCGTCTCAATGGCCCGGCGGCAGCGCCAGCAGGTCGCGGTGGCCGATGCGGGCGGTCAGGATGCGTGCCTCGATCTGGCGCAGCCGCGCCTGGCTCCACGCTTCCAGCAGCCCGCGCCGGCCGCGGTGCTGCCGTGCGGCCGCCGCCTCATGGCCGAGCACCAGCTCGGTCAGGAACGCCTCCGCGACCCCGCGCAGGGAGGGGTGGCCGCGGGCCGGAACCACCCAGTCGCTCGGCGCGCTCTCCACCGTGAAGCCGCGCGCGGCGAAGAGGCGCGCGATCGCTTCCGGTGCGCGCGGGCCGAGGGCGGGGCCGAAGCCCTTGTCGCGCCCCTGGTCGCGGCGGAAGGCGGCGGCGATGGCGGCATCGGCGCGGTGCGGCGGGCTGAAGCGGTCGCGCCCGTCCACGCAGAGCGCGGCGTAGAAGGGCACGCTGAGCGTCGCCGCCATCCGCTCCAGCCAGGGCTCCGAGACCAGGTCGCAGAGCGCGCTGCTCAGCACCGCATCCGCCTGGGCGAGCGGCAGGTTGCGCGGCGCCTCGGCAAGGTCGGCGATCACCCCCTCCACCCGCCAGACGCCGCCCGGCGCGTGCACCAGCAGCGTCCTGCGGCTGGGGAAGGTGACGCGGAAGCCGATCGCCTCGGCGCGGTCGGCGATGGTGTCGAAGGCCTCCTCGACCATGGCGCGGTCGGCGTCCACCAGCGTCCAGGCCTGGGCGCGGCCGATGCGCGGCGCCAGCCAGCGCAGCAGGCTGCCGGTGCCGGCGCCGAGGTCGAGCAGCCGCGGCCGCGCCGGCAGCGCCGCGACCAGCCGCGCCGCGAGGCGCTCGCTGCGGGCGAGGGCGTCGAAGGGCTCGCGCAGCGCCAGCCATTCCGGGTCGAAGCCCTCGGCCTCGCTCATCCGGCGCGTTCCAGCTCGGCCAGGAAGGCGCCGGCGCGGTCCTGCCAGCGCGGCAGGCGCTGCCCGGCCTGCCAGGCGGCCTCGGCCATCCCGGCGCGCAGATCGTGGTCGAAGATCATGCGGCGCAGCGCCTTGCCGAGGGAGGCGGCATCGCCGGGCGGGGAGCAGATGCCGGCCTCCACCGGCACGAGATCGGCGATGGCGCCGCCGGCGGTGATCGCCACCGGCAGGCCGCGCGCCAGCGCCTCCGCCGCCGCCATGCCGTAACCCTCCCACCAGGTGGCGAGGGCGAAGATGTCGGCGCGGTCGTACAGAGCCTCCAGCGTTGGCGCGTCCACCTCCCCGGCGAGGGTGACGCGCCGGGCGATGCCAAGCTCCTCCGCCAGGGCGTGCAGGCCGCGCGCATGCACCGCGTCGCGCGCGCCGCCGGCGATGGTGAGCGTCCAGTCGAGGTCGGGCAGGCCCGCGAGGGCGCGCATCAGCACGTCGTGGCCCTTGCGTGGCGTCAGCGCGCCGACCGAGAGGATCGCCACCCCCGGCCCGCCCGAGCCGCGGGCGCGCGGCGCCGGGTCGGTGCCGGGCTCGACCACGCCGATGCGCGCGGGATCGGCGCCGAACTCCTCCGCCAGGCGCCGCGCGGTGAGTGGCGAGGTGGCGATCAGCCGCGCCATGCGGGGGAA
Source organism: Crenalkalicoccus roseus (assembly GCF_004761865.1). Taxonomy (GTDB): domain Bacteria; phylum Pseudomonadota; class Alphaproteobacteria; order Acetobacterales; family Acetobacteraceae; genus Crenalkalicoccus; species Crenalkalicoccus roseus. The sequence goes on from NZ_SJDM01000002.1 coordinate 171,024, forward strand.
CAGGGCGCATTCCCGCGCCTTCAGCGCGGCGCGATCGTCGGGCGGGACGCCGCGCTCCAGCGCCGTCGGGTGGTGGATCAGCCCCACCGCGCGGCGCCGCTCCAGCGCCTCGGCGAGCGGGGCGAAGGCGGGCAGGCAGAGCCCGTCCACCACGATCCGCGCCTCCTCCGGCACGGTGCCGAGCGCCTCGCGCGCCGCCGCCTCCGCCGCCGCGTCGGGCAGGGGGTGGCGGCCGGCGAGTTCGACGACGCGCACCTCCCGCCCGAGGGCGCGCAGCCCCTCGGCGATGCGGCGGTCGTAGAGGTAGCCGCCGGAGACGGTGTCGAAGGGGCCGGGGACGAGCAGCGTCACGCTCACGCGACAGGACCCTCATAGGCGGCCCAGGCGTTCGGGCTCTCGCGCAGCAGCACCTTCAGCCCGGTGACGCCGCCGCCCTGCGGCCCGAGGCGGCCCTCCTTCAGCGCCTGGCGGAGCAGGCCGTGGATGTGGAAGGCGAGGTATTCGGTGGTGGTGTTGCGGCCGGCGAACTGCGCCTCCTCGTCGAGGTTGCGGTAGTCCAGCGTGTCCAGCGCCTGGCGCAGCGCCTGCTTGGCGAGGCCGATGTCCACCAGCAGGTTCAGCGCGTCGAGCTTCGGGGCGCGGAACTCCGCCTCCACCGCAAAGGTGGCGCCGTGCAGGCGCTGGGCGGGGCCGAATTCGGCGCCGCGGAAGCTGTGGGCGATCATGATGTGGTCGCAGACGGTGACGGAGAACATCGCATCCACACTCTTATATATAGGTGACGAGGGGGCAGGGCGGCGCGTCCGGGCCGGAGAGCAGGCGCGGCAGCGCCTCCGGCAGCGCGGCGAAGGGCACGGGCGGGCCGAGGAGCGTGTCGCACCACGCGTCGTCGAGCAGGGAAAGCGCCAGCGCCAGCCGCTCGGCATGGCTGCGCCGGCCGCGCATGGCGGGGCTGACGGCGCCCACCTGGGTCGAGCGCAGCGTGAGGCGCCGGGCGTGGAAGGCCTCGCCGAGCGGCAGCGCCACCTCCCGCGCGCCGAACCAGCTCGCTTCCAGGATGCGCGCCTCGAAGGCGCAGGCGGCGAGGGCGGTGCGCAGCCCTTCCGGCTGGCCGGAGGCGTGGACCACCAGCTCGTGCTCGGGCGCGAGGGCATCGGCGGGCAGGAAGCGCGCCCCGGCTGCCCGCGCCAGCGCCTCCCTGCGCGTGTCGGTGTCGTGCACGGCCACCGCCATGCCGGGGATGCGCGCGAGCAGACGCACCACCAGCAGACCGACCACGCCCGCGCCGATCACCAGCGCCCGCTCCCCGGGCAGCGGCCGTGCGTCCCAGAGGATGTTGAGCGCCGTTTCCATGTTCGCGGCCAGCACGGCGCGCGACGGCGGCAGGCCGGCGGGCAGGGGCACGCACATGGCGGCGGGAGCGAGGAACAGGTCCTGGTGCGGGTGCAGGCAGAACACGGTCTCCCCGATGCGGTGCGCCGGCCCGGCCTCGATCCGCCCGACGGCGCAGTAGCCGTACTTCACCGGGAAGGGGAAGTCGCCCGCCTGCAGCGGTGCGCGCATCCGCCCGTGCTCGCTCTCCGGCACGCGGCCCTCGAAGACCAGCCGCTCCGTGCCGCGGGAAAGGCCGGAATGCAGGGTGCGCACCAGCGCCTCGCCCTCCGCCGGCGGGCGCAGCGCCTCCTCGCGCAGCGCCGCCTGGCGCGGGCCGGTGATCCAGAGGGCGCGGGCCTTCACGGGGAAGGCGCCGCCGGCCGCGCGCGGTCGAGCGCGATGTCGAACAGCACGTCCGGGCCCAGATCGTAGTGCCGCCAGGGAAAGCGCAGCCCGTCGGCGATGCGCGCGGCGGGCGGCAGGGTGAAGGCCGGGATGCCGGAGCCGAGCAGCACCGGGGCCACCGTCACGTGCAGCCGGTCGAGGCAGCCCGCGGCGAGGAAGCGGCTGACGGTGATGCCGCCGCCCTCGACGAAGACGCGCCTGAGCCCGCGCGCGGCGAGCGCGCGCAGCACGGCCGGGATGCAGAGCCCCGTGGCCGCGGGCGCGCGCGGCAGGCGCAGCACCTCGGCCGCGCCGAGGCGGTCGGGGCCCGGCACGTCCTCGGCGCAGAGCAGCAGCGTCGGCGGACCCTCGCGGAAGAGGCGGTAGCCTGGCGCCAGGCGCCGCTCCGTGTCCAGCACCACGCGGACGGGATCAGGCCCCGTCACCTCGCGCGTGGTCAGGCGCGGATCGTCCTGGCGCACCGTGGCGGCGCCGACGATGACGGCATGGCAGAGGGCCCGCAACCGATGCGTGTGCAGGATGTCGCCCTGCCCGCCGATCCATTGCGAGGAGCCGCTGAGGGTGGCGATGCGCCCGTCCAGCGTCTGCGCCAGCCGCCCCACCACCAGGCAGCCATCCGGCGTGCGCGGGGGCAGCAGCAGCGGCGCGAAGAGGTCCGACAGTTCGGAGGGCGGCAGGCGCGACGGATCGCCGCCATCGCGCAGCGACAGCAGCGCGGCCCAGGCGGCGTCCTCCGGTGTCCCATCCATGATGGGCTCTATGGCGCGAGCAATGCGGCATGGCTATGGCCGGCCACGCGGCGGGCGGAAACGATGTCGCCAGCGCCGCCGGATCAGAGGCGCACGCCCTCGGTGACGAAGCGCTGCTCGGCGGTGCGCTGCACCTGGGTGTCCAGGACCAGGGCGGCGATGGCGGCGATGGCGATCGCGGCCAGGATGCCGGTGAGGATCGCCTTCACGGCGGCGTTCTCCCTGCGTTTGGTTCCAGCAAGCGTATGGGTGGCGGGCGGCCGTCCTGCAAGCCCTGGGCGAGGAGGCGCTCGGCCTCCGCCAGATCCTCCGGCGCGTTGGCGTTGAAGAAGGGGTCGCAGGGGCCGGCCGGCCAGTCGGCATGGGCGATGCCGTGCCGCGCCGTCCAGCGGTCTATCTTGCGCTCGCCCCCCAGCAGCGCCGCGCGCAGCGCCTCGCGCAGCGCCACGGGCCAGAGGCCGACCGGCGGGTGCGCCTGGCCGCCGGACCGGGCGCAGGCGAGTGGCGCCCCCTCGCGCGCCCGCGCCTCGTGCAGGCGTGCGGCGAGGTCGCGGGGCAGGAAGGGGCAATCGCCGGGCAGGGACAGCACCCAGGGCAGGTCCGGGCGGTGCGCCGCCGCCCAGTCGAGCGCCGCCAGCACGCCGGCGAGGGGCCCCGGGTGGTCCGGCAGCCCGTCCGGCACCACGGGCAGGCCATAGGCGGCGAAGCGGGCGGGATCGCCATTGGCGTTCAGCACCACCGCGGCCACCTGCGGCGCGGCGCGGGCGAGCACGTGATCGAGCAGCGGGCGGCCGGCGAGCAGGCGCAGCGGCTTGTCGCCCCCGCCCATGCGGCGGGCCAGGCCGCCGGCAAGGACCACCGCCAGCGTGTCGGCGCGCCTCACGCACCCTCCTCCGCCACGCCCGTGGCCTCGCGCGAGTTCTTGCGCCAGTGCTTCGCGCTCTCCTCCGGGACATAGGCGAGGTCGGCGTCGAAGACGATGCGCGCCTCGCCGGCCAGTGCGATGAAGCGCTTGCCCTTGCAGCGGCCGATCAGCGTGAGGTTCGCCTGCCGCGCCAGCTCCACCCCCCAGGCGGTGAAGCCGGAGCGCGAGACCAGGATGGGAATGCCCATGCGGACAGTCTTGATCACCATCTCCGAGGTCAGGCGGCCGGTGGTGTAGAAGATCTTGTCCTCCGGCTGCTCGCCGTGGCGGAACATCCAGCCCGCGATCTTGTCCACCGCGTTGTGCCGGCCGACATCCTCCATGTAGACGAGCGGCCGGTCCCGCACGCAGAGGGCGCAGCCATGGATCGCGCCGGCCTCCAGGTAGAGGCTGGGCAGGGTGTTGATCCGGTGCAGCAGCCGGTAGAGCCACGATGTCCGTATCTCGGCCGACACGGGAAGCTGGGCCGCCGCGAAATCCTCCATCAGGTCGCCGAAGGCGGTGCCCTGGGCGCAGCCGCTGGTGAGGGTCTTCTTCTTCAGCTTCTCCTCGTAGTCGGTGCGGCGCTCGGTGCGCACCACCACCACTGCGAGGTCCTCGTCGTACTCGACGCCCGTCACCTTGTCGTCCCGGCGCAGCATCCCCTGGTTCAGCAGGTAGCCGAGCGCGAGATCCTCCGGCCGGTCGAGGATCGTCATCATGGTGACGATCTCCTGCCCGTTCAGGAACAGCGTCAGCGGCCGCTCCACGGTGACGCTGGTCTCCACCCGCGCACCGGTGTGGTCGAGGCCGGCGACGCGGCGGGTGAGGCGCGGATCGGCGGGGTCGGGCTGGACCAGGAGCGTCTCTTCCATGGCGGAAAGGTTGGGCGCGCGGCGGACCGGCGCAACCGTCGCAGGCGGCGGGCGTTGCGCCTGCGCGGTTGCAGAAGGGGTTTCCATGCCGACCTACCACTTCCCCATCGAGGCGGGCGAGCCGCCGCAGGAGGGCGGCCCGACCGCCGAGGCCATCGCCGCGCGTCTCGAACGGTTCGGCCTGCCTGCCTCGGCGCTGCGCATCGCCTGCGAGGAGGGGCGGGTGGTGCTGGAAGGGGAGGTGCCCGACGAGGCGACGCAGGAGCGCATCGTCCTCGCTGCCGGCAATGTGCGGGGGGTTGAGCGCGTGGAGGACCGGATGGTGCCGGCGAAGCGCTCCGGCCTGCTGGAGGCCTTCGGCGGCCTGGCCCACCTGCCGACGGGCGCGGCCAACCTGAACGCCGGCGAGGCGGAGGTGCACCGCGCCCGCCCCGAGCCCGGCACCGCCTTCGGTCCGGCCGGCAGCCTCTTCCACACCGTGCAGCCGGGGGAGACGCTGGACGACATCGCCCGGCGGCATTTCGGCTCCACCACCGAGGCCCTGCTGATCCGCGAGGCCAACGCCCCGATGCTCGCGGGAGCGAGGGAGGTGCAGCCCGGCCTGGTGCTGCGGCTTCCCTCCGGCCGCGCCCGCCGCGGCCCCACGGCCGGCTGAACCGCGCCGGCCGGTTCCCTTCCGGGCGCCCAGGGTCTAGCCTTCCCGCAACGAGGAGCGGGAGGAACGGCGTGGAGCTGAGCGCGCGGGAACGGCGCATGCTGGACGGGGCCGAGGGCGAGGCGGTGCGCCGCGCCTTGGCCTATCAGGTCGAGGTCGGGCGCTTCTTCGGCGCGCGGCGCCTGGTGCCGGTCACCAACGCCCACATGATGGGCGACATCGAGGTGCTGGGCGATGCCGGCCTCGGCTTCCTGCGCGAGATGCAGGCGCTCGGCGCCCGCGCGCGCATCCCGATCACCACCAACGCCCGCTGCGTGGATTTCGCCTGGGCGGACCGCCTCGGCCAGGATCCGGGCGAATGCGCCAAGGAACGGCAGGTGATCGCCACGCTGCAGGCGATGGACATCCTCACCACCGATACCTGCATCAACTACCAGACGCTCTACCAGCCGCATCTCGGCGAGCGCGTCGCCTGGGGCGACACCGGCACCTGCATCTACGCCAACAGCGTCTTCGGGGCGCGCACCAATTTCGAGAGCGGCCCCGCCGCGCTCGCCGCCGCCATCACCGGCCGCACGCCGGAATACGGCTTCCACCTGGAGGCGCACCGGCGTGGCTCCTTCCTCGTGGACCTCTCCGGCGCCACGCTCGGCGACCTCGCCGACTGGGGCGCGGTGGGCAGGATCGTGGGCGAGAGCCACCAGAGCTACTACGCGGTGCCGGTCTTCATCGGGCTGCGCCGGCCACCGCTTGCCGACGAGCTCAAGCATCTCGGCTGCGCGCTCGCCTCCTACGGCTCCATGGGGATGTTCCACATGGTGGGGGTGACGCCCGAGGCGCCCTCGGTGGAAGCGGCCTTCGGCGGCGCGGTGCCCGAGGGCGCCGAGCGCATGGCGGTGGACGACGCGGCGATCGAGGCGGTGTATCGCGGCTACGACCTCGGCGAGGGCGATGCGCGGCTGGTGGTGTTCTCCGGCCCGCAGCTCTCGCTGTTCGAGATCAAGCACCTGTCGGCGCTGTTCGCCGGGCGGCGCGTGGCGCGCGGCACCAGCGTCTTCGTCACCTCGAGCAACGGCGTGCTCAGCGCGGCGCGGAAGCTCGGCTACCTGGCGCCGCTGGAGGAGGCGGGCGTGGCGGTGCTGGAGGGGGTGTGCTTCTACATCCTGCAGAACCTCTCGCCGATGCGGGAGCGGGAAGGATGGCGCAACATGGTCAGCAACAGCGCCAAGATCGTGAACATCATCGGCGCCCACCGCTTCCGCACCATCCTGCGCCGCACCGCCGACTGCGTGGAGATCGCCTGCACGGGGGCGCTGCGATGAGCGCGCCCCTGCACGTGATCCGCCTCGACCGCGCCTTCGGCCCGGTGGTGGAGGGGGAGGCGCTGGTCTCCGAGGAGGGGTTCTCCCCCCGCTACGACCTCGACCGCTGGAGCGGCCTGATCACCAAGCCGGGGCACCGGCTGGAAGGGATGAGCATCAAGGACCGCATCTGCTTCTTCCCCACGGCGAAGGGCGGCATCGCCGCGGGCTGGGCCTTCAACGACATCAGGGCCAAGGGCATCGCCCCGCGCGCCTTCTGCTTCGGCGTCACCAACCCGGTGATGGTGCAGGGCGCGATCCTCGCCGGCATCCCGATCACCGAGGGCTGGTCGGAGGATCCGCGCGCGGTGCTGCGCACCGGCGACTGGGTGCGGGTGGACCCGGCGCGGCGGGAGGTGGAACTGCTGCGGAGGGCGCCGTGACCGCCCGTCGCGCGCTGCTCCTGGCGGCGGGTGGCCTGGCGATGGCGCCCGCGCTCCGCGCCGAGGGCTGGGGGCCCGAGCGCCCGCTGCGTCTGGTGGTGCCCTTTCCGCCCGGTGGCCCCACCGACCTCGTGGCCCGCCCGCTGGCGCAGCGCCTCGGCGAGGCGCTCGGCCAGCCGGTGGTGGTGGACAATCGCGGTGGCGCGGGGGGCAATGTGGGCGCGGACGCGGTGGCGAAGGCGCCGCCCGACGGTCATACGCTGCTGCTCTCCAATGTCGGCGTGCTGGCGGTGAACCAAGCACTCTACCGCACCCTGCCCTTCGACCCGGAGCGCGACTTTCGTCCCCTCGCGGTGGTGGCCGGGGCGCCGGTGGCGCTGGTGGTGAACGCCGCCGTCCCGGTGCGCGGGGTGGCCGAGTTCGTGGCCTGGACCCGGGCGCAGCCGGCGCCGGAACGCCCGGCCATCTGGCGGGCGAGATGTTCCGTATCCGCACCGGAGCCGCGCTGACCCATGTGCCCTATCGCGGCAGCGCCCCCGCGGTGCAGGACCTGGCAGCGGGCCACATCCCGGCAATGTTCGACCCCGTCCAGTCTCCGCTCGGCCAGATCCAGGCAGGCAGGGTGCGGGCACTCGCGGTTTCCGCTCCGGCGCGCAGCCCCGCCCTGCCCGAGGTGCCCACCATGGCCGAGGCCGGCGTCTCCGGGCACGAGATGGTGGCGTGGTGGGCCGTCGTGGCGCCGCGGGCGATACCCGAGGCGGCGGCGGCGCGCCTCGCCGCCGAGATAGCGCGGATCGCGCAGCGGCCGGACTGGCGGGAGGGGCTGGCGCGGCTCGGCATCAGCCCGATGCTGCTGCAGGGAGAGGAGCTGGCCGCCTTCCTGGACCAGGAGCGGCGGCGATGGGGCGAGGCGGTCCGGGTCTCCGGCGCCAGCGCGGACTGACCTGCCGGGATCCCATCGCGGCCGGCCGTGATGGGGGCGGCGTGGCGAACGCGGCCGCCGGCATGAGGGCGCCGCCCGGCGATTCCTTCCGCACACGGGCAGATGACCGCGCCTCACGCCTTCGGGCCTCCAAGCGATCTCCCCGGGACGGTAGAGGAAGGCATCGGCGGGCTCGGCCTGCGCCAGGGACGGAGATGGCATGATCATCGTGGACAGGCTGCTGCGGCAGCGGGAGGCCGAGGGCAGGCCGGTGCGGGTCGGCATGGTGGGCGCAGGCTTCATGGCGCGCGGCATCGCCAACCAGATCGTCAACTCGGTGCCGGGGATGCGGCTGGTCGCCATCGCCAACCGCACCCCGCCGCGCGCCATCCGCGCCTATGCCGAGGCGGGGCGGGAGGAGGTGCGGGAGGTCGGCAGCGTCGCCGCCCTCGAGGACTGCATCCGCGCCGGCGTACCGGCCGTCACCGGCGACCCGGCGCTGCTCTGCGCCGCCGAGGGGATCGACTGCCTGGTGGAGGTGACCGGGGCGGTGGAGTTCGGCGCGCAGGTCATCATGGCCGCGATCCGCCACGGCAAGCATGTGGTCACCATGAACGCGGAGGTGGACGGCACGGTGGGCCCGGTGCTGAAGCGCCACGCCGACCGCGCCGGCGTGATCCTCTCCGGCAGCGACGGCGACCAGCCGGGCGTGCAGATGAACCTGTACCGCTTCGTGCGCTCCATCGGCCTGACGCCGCTGGTCTGCGGCAACATCAAGGGCCTGCAGGACCCCTACCGCACGCCGACGACGCAGGCCGGCTTCGCGGCGAAATGGGGCCAGGACCCGCACATGGTCACCAGCTTCGCCGACGGCACCAAGATCAGCTTCGAGCAGGCGATCGTCGCCAACGCCACCGGGATGGGCATCGCGAAGCGCGGCATGCTCGGCCTCGACCACGCCGGCCATGTGGACGAGCTGACGAGGGTGTACGACATCGGGATGCTGCGCGCGCATGGCGGCATCGTGGACTACGTCGTGGGCGCCAGGCCGGGGCCGGGGGTCTATGTGCTGGCCGCGCATGACGACCCGAAGCAGCGCCACTACCTGAACCTGTACAAGCTGGGGGAGGGGCCACTCTACAGCTTCTACACCCCCTACCACCTCTGCCATTTCGAGGTGCCGCTCTCCGTCGCGCGCGTGGTGCTGTGCGGCGACCCCGTGATCCAGCCGCTGGACGGGCCGCGCGTCGAGGTGGTGGCGACGGCCAAGACCGACCTCGCCGCGGGCACGGTGCTGGATGGGCTGGGGGGCTACCACACCTACGGCCAGTGCGAGACCTATCCCGCCGCCCGCGCCGCGCGCCTGCTGCCCATGGGCGTGGCCGAAGGCTGCCGGTTGCGCCGCGCCGTGGCGAAGGATGCGGTGCTGACCTATGACGATGTCGAGCTGCCGCCGGGCCGGCTGGTGGACCGGCTGCGCGCCGAGCAGGACGCGCTGTTCCCGCTGCCGGGCCGCAGCCGCGCCAATGTGGCGCCGGCGCCGGCGCTGTAGCGCGAGGCACCCTGGCGCCGACTGCGCGGGCATGGCCCCGGAGCGGATCCCGTCCAGGGGACCCGCCTGAACGGATGAGGATGCTCGTACGATCAACGAGGGGAGCGTTTGTCGCGAGCTGGGCCGGACGGCAAGCGTCCTACCCCTCGCGCCCGAGCGCGCTCTCGTGCCAGCGGCGCAGCAGCAGGTGCTGCACCAGGCCGAGCGCGGCGAAGATGGCGATGCCGCAGGCGCTGATCAGCGCCAGCGCGGCGAACATGCGCGGGATGCGGAGCTGGTAGCCGGCCTCCAGGATGCGGAAGGCGAGGCCCGATCCCGTGCCGCCGGCGCCGGCGACGAACTCCGCCACCACCGCGCCGATCAGCGAGAGCCCCCCGGCCACGCGCAGCCCGGCCAGGAAGAAGGGCAGCGCGGCGGGCAGGCGCAGCAGCCACAGCGCCTGCCAGCGCGTGGCGCCGTAGAGGCGGAACAGCTCCTCCAGGTTGCGGTCGGCGCTGTTGAGGCCGAGCACGGTGTTGGACAGGATCGGGAAGAAGGCGACGATCCAGGCGCAGAGCAGCAGCGCCAGGGTGACGTCGTCCACCCAGATCAGGATCAGCGGCGCGATGGCGACGATCGGCGTCACCTGCAGCACCACCGCATAGGGGAAGAGGGCGCGCTCCACCCAGCGCGACTGCGCGAACAGCACGGCGAGCAGCCCGCCCACCGTCACCGCCGCCAGCAGCGCGAGCAGCGCGATGCGCAGCGTCGCCAGCAGCGAGGCGGAGAGCAGCGGCCAGTCCTCGGCCAGCGCGCGGGCGACCGCCACCGGGCCGGGAAGGACGTAGGGCGGCACCGCGAAATGCCGCACCAGCGCCTCCCACCCCGCGAGCACGGCAAGGCCGGTCAGCGCCGGCAGCAGCCAGAGGAGCAGGCGCGGCGCCGCGCTCATGCCGCCATGGCCCGTTCCAGCGCCGCGCTCGCCTCGCGGCACAGCGCGGCATAGGCGGCGGAGGTGCGGAAGCCGGGCGGGCGCGGCATCGGCGCCGCGACCGGCAGCACGGCGGCGACCCGGCCCGGCCGCGCCGCCATCACCACGATGCGGGTGGCGAGGTAGACGCTCTCGAACACCGAATGGGTGACGAACACCACCGTCATGCCGCTGCCTTGCCAGAGCGCCAGCAGCTCGTCGTTCAGCCGGTGGCGGGTGATCTCGTCGAGCGCGGCGAAGGGCTCGTCCATCAGCAGCAGGGCAGGGCGGGTGACCAGGGCGCGGGCGAGGGAAACGCGCATGCGCATCCCTCCCGAGAGCTCGCGCGGATAGGCGCGCTCGAACCCCGCGAGGCCGACCGCGGCGAGCGCCGCCCGCCCCCGCGCCTCCTGCTCCGCCCGCGGCAGGCCGGCGAGGCGCAGCGGCAGGCGCGCATTGGCGAGCGCATCCGCCCAGGGCATCAGCGTCGGGTCCTGGAACACGAAGCCGATGCCGCGGCGGCCGGGATGGCCGCGCGGCCAGTCGATCCGCCCCTCGCTCGGGGCCAGCAGCCCGGCCAGCAACCGCAGCAGGGTGGACTTGCCGCAGCCCGAGGGGCCGAGGATGGAGAGGAACTCCCCCGCCTCGATCGCGAGGTCCAGGCCGGCGAGCGCCAGGGTGCCGTTGCCGAAGCGCCGGGCGACGCCGCCGAGCGAGACGAGCGGCGCCGCCGCCGTCACGCCCGGCCGATGCCCCTGTTGACCAGCGAGAGGTCGAAGGCGCGGCGCCAGTCAAGATCCCTCGGCAGCACGCCGACCGCGGCGACCGAATCGTGGAAGCGCCCCCAGCGTTCCTCGGTCATGGCGCCGATGCCGAGCGTCGCCGCGTCGCCGGAGCGGACGATGCCCTGCTCGTTCATCATGCGCGTGCCGAAGGCGATCAGCTCCTCCGTCATCTCCGGGTTCTGCTCCCGGATCAGGCGGTTGGCGCCCGCCGTGTCGAAGCCGCCCGCGGGCCCCTTCAGGTACTGGTCCCAGCCCCGCAGCGTGGCGTCCACGAAGCGCTGGATCACCTCGCGCCGCTCGGCCAGCGTGCGGGCGCCGACGTTGATGGTGGTGCCGTAATTCTCGAAGCCGGCGTCGTGCACCAGCAGCAGCACCGGCTCGATCCCCTGCTGGCGGATGGAGAAGGGCTCGCTGCCGAGATAGCCCTGCTGCACGATCCGGCGGTCGGCCAGGAAGGGCTGCAGGTTGAAGGTGTAGGGCCGCACCTGGTCGTCGGAGAGGCCGAACTTCTCGCGCACGAAGGGCCACCAGGTCACCCGCGGCTCGGCGCTGATCAGGATGGTGCGGCCCCTGAGCGCCTCGAAGCCCGTCAGCCCGGTGCCGGGGTGGCCGATCAGCACCACCGGGTCCTTCTGGAAGATCGCGGCAATGCAGAGGAAGGGCATGGCCTCGCGCACGAAGTTGAGCGCCGTCAGGCCGTTGCCCATGGACATGTCCACCCGCCCGCCAACCAGGAGCTGCGCCGGGTTGATCTGCGGCCCGCCGGAGCGGAGCTCCACCTCCAGCCCCGCCTCGCGGTAGAGGCCGGCGGCCTGCGCCTGGTAGAAGCCGCCATGCTCGGCCTGGGCGCGCCAGTTCGTCACGAAGCTCACGCGGTCGAGCCTGGGCTGCGCCCGCGCCGGGCCGGGGGCCGCCACGAGCAGCGGCGCGCCGGCGCCGAGCAGCCCGAGCGCCGCGCGGCGCGAGACGATGAAGCGCTGGACGGTCATGCAATCCCCCCTCTCCGCCGGCGGCGCCACCGCCCGGCCGGCGCGACAGGGTGGCACGCCTGCGGGGGGGCGCAAGCGCCAATGGCCCCCAGTGTCTCAGTTCGCCCGATTGCACCGCAGTCTTCTGCGGCGGCCGAGGGCGAACTGAGACAGGACCCGATGGCAGGACATCTTGCGGCCGCGGCCGGTCCCGCGCACCCTGCACCCCTCTCTGCCCGCCCCGCACCCCATCCGAGGGCGGCGGCGGGCGCTTGCCGGAAAGGGGAAGAGACGCCGTGAACGGAGCCGAAAGCCTGGTCCATACCCTGCTGGGAAGCGGCGTTGACGTCTGCTTCACCAACCCCGGCACCAGCGAGATGCATTTCGTCGCCGCGCTGGACCGCATCCCGGGCATGCGCTGCATCCTCGGCCTGCAGGAGAACATCGTCACCGGCGCCGCCGACGGCTACTGGCGCATGGCGGAGAAGCCCGCCTGCACCCTGCTGCATTGCGGCCCGGGCCTCGCCAACGGCCTCGCCAACCTGCACAACGCCCGCCGCGCGCGGAGCGGCATCGTCAACATCGTCGGCGACCAGGCGGTGTATCACCGCCCCTACGACGCGCCGCTGACCGCCGACACCGAGGGCTGGGCGCGCGGCGCCTCCGCCTTCGTCCGCACCTCGACCCGCGCCGAGGATGTGGGCGCCGACGCCGCCGTGGCGGTGCAGGCCGCGCGCACCTCTCCCGGCCAGGTGGCGACGCTGATCCTGCCCTCCGACGCCTCCTGGAACGAGGGCGGCGTGGTGGCGCAGCCGCTGCCCGTGCCGGCGGTGCCGCAGGCCGACCCGCATGCCATCCGCCAGGCGGCGCGGGTGCTGCGCGAGAAGCGCAACGTGCTGATCCTGCTCGGCGGCCTCGGGCTGCGCGAAGGGGCGCAGCGCCAGGCGCACCGCATCGCCGCCGCCACCGGCGCGAGGCTGATGGCCGAGGGCTCCAACGGCCGCATCCAGCGCGGCCGCGGTCGCCTGGCGCTCGACCGCGTGCCCTATGTGGTGGAGCAGGCGGCCCAGGCGCTGGGCTGGGTGGAGCACCTGATCCTGGTCAACGCCAAGGCGCCGGTCGGCTTCTTCGGCTATCCCGGCAAGCCGAGCCGGCTCTACCCGCCCGCCGCCGAGGTGCATGTGCTGACCCGCTTCGAGCAGGACGCGGAGCAGGCCCTCGCCGCCCTGGCCGAGGAGCTCGGCGCGCCGCGCGCGGACATCCCCGACCCCGGTGCGCGGCCGGAGCCGGCGCGCGGCGCCCTCTCGCCCGAGGGGCTGGCGCAGACCCTGGCCGCGCTGATGCCGGAGGGCGCGGTGGTGGTGGATGAGAGCGTCACCTACGGCCGCGGCTTCTTCCCGCTCACCAACGCCGCGCCGCCGCATGACTGGCTGCAGAATTGCGGCGGCGCCATCGGCTACGGCCCCTGCGTCGCGACCGGCGCCGCCGTGGCGGTCGGCGGGCGGCGGGTGGTCGGCCTGCAGGCCGACGGCTCGGCCATGTACACGGTGCAGGCGCTCTGGACCCAGGCGCGGGAGAGGCTGCCGGTGACGACGCTGCTGCTCTCCAACCGCAAGTACCAGATCCTGCTCGGCGAGTACCGCAACGTCGGCGCCAATCCCGGCCGCACGGCGCTCGACATGATGGATCTCGGCAATCCCGACATCGGCTGGGTGCAGCTTGCGAACGGCATGGGCGTGGAAGCGGCGCAGGCCGACACGCTGGACCGCTGCGCCGACCTGATGGCGCAGTCCTTCGCACGGCCGGGGCCGTTCCTGATCGAGCTGCTGATCTGACCACCCGCGAGGGGAGGGAACGCCATGGAAATGGAGATCGCCGGCAGGCGGGTGCTGGTCACCGGCGGGTCGAAGGGCATCGGCCTCGCCTGCGGCATGGCCTTCGCGCGGGAGGGGTGCGACCTCGTCCTCGCCTCCCGCAACGCGGCGGCGCTGGAGCAGGCGGCGGAGGCGATCCGCGCGCGGCACAACGTCGCCGTCGCGGTTCATGCCGCCGACCTTTCCGATCCGGGGGCGCGGGAGGGGCTGAAGGCGGCGCATCCGGAGATCGACATCCTGGTGAACAACGCCGGCGCCATCCCGGGCGGCACGGTCCACGACATCGACCTGGCGCGCTGGCAGCAGGCCTGGGCGTTGAAGGTGTTCGGCTACATCCATCTGACGCAGCTCTACCTGCCGGCGATGGAGGCGCGCGGCGCGGGGGTGATCGTCAACATCATCGGCATGGCCGGTCGCACCCCGCGCGCCGACTACATCTGCGGCGCGGCGGGCAACGCGGCGCTGATCGCCTTCACCGCCGCGCTCGGCGGGCGCAGCCCCGACAAGGGGGTGCGGGTGGTCGGCATCGCGCCGGGCGCCACCATGACCGACCGCATCATCGAGCTGTCGAAGAGCCGCGCCAGGACCCGCTTCGGCGACGAGGGGCGCTGGCAGGAGATGCTCGCCAACCTGCCGCTCGGCCGCGCCGCGAAGCCGGAGGAGATCGCCGATCTCGCCGTGTTCTGCGCCAGCCCGCGCGGCGGCTACCTTTCCGGCACCACGCTGGAGGTGGATGCCGGGGCGCAGTTCCGGGGCTGAGCCGTGGAATTCCGGCTTACCGACCAGCAGCGCGCGCTGATCGCCCCGGTGCGCGAACTGGCCCAGACCCGCTTCCGCGAGCGCGCGTTGCGCTGGATGGACGGCACCTTCCCCTGGGACAACATCCGCGACCTCGCGGGCCTCGGCGTGCTCGGGATGAGCGTGCCGGAGGAGTATGGCGGCCTCGGCCTGCCGGTGTTCGAGACGGCGCTGATCCTCGAGGAGATCGCCAAGGTCTGCTACCCTACGGCGATGGCGGTGCTGGGCGAGGCCGGCGTGCAGACCCGCGTCATCGCGCGGTACGCGCCCGAATCCATCCGCGGCCGCATCCTGCCCGCGGTGGTGCGCGGCGAGTGCATCCTCGCCATCTGCATGACGGAGCCGCATGCCGGCACGGATGTGGCGAATTACCGCACCAACGCCGTGATCCGCGGCGACCGCCTGGTGCTGAACGGCACCAAGACCCTGATCTCCCGCGCCGAGGAGGCGGGGATGTTCGTGGTCTTCACGCGGATCGACGGCAGGCCGGGGCGGGAGGGCATCGGCTGCGTCCTGGTCGAGCGCGGCACGCCCGGCCTCGCGGTCACGGGGCGCTTCCACACCATGGGCGGGGAGAACCTGCACGAGGTGCAGTTCAACGACGTGGAGCTGCCGATCGAGACCCTGGTGATCCGGGAGGACGGCTTCCGCCGCCTGCTCTCCGCCTTCAACACCCAGCGCTGCCTGAACCCCGCGATCAGCCTCGGCCTCGCCGAGGGCGCCTTCGACGAGGCGGTGCGCTACACGCGCGAGCGCCCGATCTTCGGCCGGCCGATCGCGGACTTCCAGGGCGTACGCTGGAAGCTCGCCGACATGTACAAGGACATCGAGGCGGCGCGCGGCCTGCTCTGGCGCGCCTGCTGGACCGCCGACCCCTTCCCGGACCCGTTCCTCGCCGCCACCGCCAAGGTGTTCTGCAACGAGATGGCGATCCGCGTCACCTCGGAGGCGGTGCAGCTCCATGGCGGCTTCGGCTTCACCGACGAGTACCCCGTCTCGCGCCTCTACCGCGGCGCGCGCTACGGCTCGCTCGGCGGCGGCGCCTCGGAGACGCTGCGCGACCTGATCGGGCGCAGGCTCGCCGGCGAGGATCCCGGCCCCGACGGCATCATGGGCCTCGGCTACTTCTGAGGAGCGGTCTCCAGCGCCTCCACGAGCATCCGCAGCAGGGTGGCGGCGAACTCCCGCATGTTGGCCTCGCGGTCGGGGCTGGCGGTCTCCAGCGTCAGCGCCCGCTCCACCGGCCCTGCGACGGCGAGGCAGGCATGGCCCGCGGCGTGGCCGTAGCGGTTGCCGGTGGGGCCGGCGGCGCCGGTCTCGCCAAGGCCCCAGGTGGTGCCGAGGCGTTCCCGCACCCCGCGCGCGAGCAGCGCCGCATAGGGCTCGGAGGAGGGCGGCACGCCGTCCAGCGCGGCGGCCGGGATGCCGAGCAGCCGCTCCCGCGCCGCGCGCGTGTACACCACGACGCCGCCCTGGAAATAGGCCGAGGCGCCCGGCACGGCGAGCAGCGCCGCCGAGACCAGCCCGCCGGCCGAGGATTCGGCGACGGCAACCGTCTCGCCCCGCGCCTTCAGCAGCGCGGCGGCACGACCGGCGATCGGCAGCAGCGTCCGCATCAGGCAAGCCCTCCCGCCGGCTCGTTGACCAGCGGCAGCGCGCGCAGCGCCGCGACGGTATCCGCAAGGCTGCGCACCTCGGCCCAGCCGACCGCCATCATCTCCAGCGCCGGATCGTGCAGGTGGGGCAGGGTGGTGCCGGTGGCCTCGCGCACCACGATCGGCTGGAAATCCCGGAAGCTCGCATCCTTGGAGGTGGCGGCGACGCACTGGTTGGTCAGCACGCCGCAGAACAGCACCGTCTCCGCCCGCAGCGCGCGCAGCACCAGTTCCAGGTTGGTGGCGAAGAAGGCGGAGAGTCGCTGCTTCTCGACGAACCAGTCGTCCGGCCGGGCGCCGCATTCCTCCAGCACCTCGTAGCCCCAGCTTCCCGGGCGCAGCCCGCCCTCGGCGAAGAAGGGGCGGTGGCGGGCGAGGATGCCGGCGTCGCGCAGGTCCCGGAAGCCGTGGCGGGTCCAGATCACCGGCACGCCGTGGGCCCGCGCCTCGGCCACCAGCGCCGCGGTCGGGGTGATCGCGGCCCGCATGTGGGCGATATCGATGCCCTGCCGGGCGTACCACCCGCTCTCGTGCAGGAAGTCGTTCTGCATGTCGATAACGACGAGCGCGACGCGGCCCGGCGCCAGCTCGAAGCGGGTCAGGGCGAAGGGGTCGGCTCCCGCGTAGGATCTCTGCACCTCGGCCTCCTTGCGGACGGCCGCCATCACACCGCCGCATGGCCGGCGCGGCAAGGGGGTTGATTCGCCGCCTCGGCCCGGCAGACTGCCCGGGGACCAGCCCTGGAATCGCATGTCCCACACCCTGCACCAGCGCCCTGCCGGGGGCATCGGCGGCGATGCCTCGCATGGCGGTCGCCCGCGCACGGCCGCGGCGTGACCTCCCCCGTTCCAGCCGCGCCGCCCGGGCGGTTCGACACCCGCATCCTGATCGGCGTGCTGCTGATGTGCACCGCGAGCACGCTGTTCCCGGTGATGAACGGGCTGGTGCAGGTGCTGAGCCGGACCTACCCCTCGGAGCAGATCATCTGGGCGCGCACCGCCGGCCACCTGCTGATCGTGCTGATCCTGCTGCTGCCGCGCAACGGGCTGCGCATCCTGCACACCGTCAGGCCGGGGGCGCAGTTCGCGCGCTCCATGCTGCTGCTGGCCTCGACCACGCTGTTCTTCTTCGGCGTCAAGCACATCCCGCTGGCACAGGCGGCCTGCATCAGCCTGATGGCGCCGTTCTTCGTCACGCTGCTGGCCTGGCCGATGCTGGGGGAGCGCATCCAGCCCTCCCGCCTGGTCGCCGTGCTGATCGGCTTCGTCGGCGTGGTGGTGGTGATCCGGCCGGGCAGCGACGTCTTCCACCCCGCGACGCTGCTCATCATGGGCAGCGCCATGGCCTATTCGCTCTACCAGATCTACACCCGCGGCGTCGCCGGCACGGACCGGCCGGAGACGTCGGTGGTCTACAGCGGGCTGATCGGCGCGCTGGTGATGACGGCGGTGGTGCCGTTCTTCTGGAAGGCGCCGGAGAGCGTGGTGGACACGCTGCTGTTCTGCTCGCTCGGCCTGCTCGGCGCGGCAGGGCACTACTGCGTCGCGCGGGCGATGACCTATGCGCAGGCCAACGTGCTCTCCCCCTTCCAGTACTGGCAGATCATCGGCTCGGTGCTGGTGGGCTACGTCGTCTCCGGCCTGTTCCCGGACGCGCACACCTGGACCGGGGCCGGCATCATCGTCGCCGCCGGCGTGTACATCGCCCTGACCGCGGCGGGGGGAAGAGGGCGGGGGCGCTGACGCCGTGCCGTGGCCGGCTCACCCCGTCAGGTGGCGCCGGCGCAGGAGGCGCGGCAGCAGCCCGTCCACCGGCCCGGCCAGGACCGAGCCGGCCCAGGCGAGGCCGGCCGAGAGCACCACCGCCGGCCCGGTCGGCATGTCCGCGTGGTAGGACAGCAGCAGCCCGGCCACCGAGGCGGTGGCGGCGATCGCCACCGCGGCATAGACCATGCCCCCCACCTGCCGCGCCCAGTGCCGCGCCGCGATGGCCGGCAGCATCATCAGCCCCACCGCCATCAGCGTGCCGAGGGCCTGGAAGGCGGCGAGCAGGTTCAGCACCAGAAGCGCCATGAAGCCGAGATGCCACAGCGCGCCATGGGCGCCGACGCTGCGGCCGTAGCCGGGGTCGAAGCATTCCAGCACCAGCGGGCGCCAGGCGAAGGCCAGCACCGCCAGGGTGAGGGTGGCGGTGCCCGCCATCAGCAGCAGCGCCGCGTCGTCCACCCCGAGCGCCGAGCCGAACAGGATCCGGTTCAGCTCCACCGCCCCGCCGCCCCAGGAGACCAGCGCCACCCCGAGCGCCAGCGCCACCAAGTAGAGCGCGGCGAAGGAGGCGTCCTCCCGCCCGCCCGTGGCGCGCGACAGCGCCCCCGCGCCCACCGCCACCACCAGCCCCGCCACCAGCCCGCCGGCGGCGAGCGCCGGTACGGAGAGGCCGGCGATCAGGAAGGCGAGGGCGACGCCGGGCAGGATGCCGTGCGCCAGCACGTCCGCGGTCAGGCTCATGCGCCGCAGCACCAGGAACACGCCGAGCGGCGGCGCCGCCACCGACAGCGCCAGGCAGCCGATCAGGGCGCGGCGGAGGAAGCCGAATTCCAGGAAGGGGTCGAGCAGGATCAGGCGGCGTCCCGCACGGCGCCGCGCGCGCAGGGCACCGCCTCCTCGGCCCAGGCCTCCGCCATCATGCGCGCGCGCAGGCGGTTGGCCGCGGTCAGCACCTCCGCGGTCGGCCCCCAGCCCAGGCAGTCCCGCGCCAGCAGCAGCGTCTCGGGGAATTCGCGCCGCACCAGGTCGAGGTCGTGCAGCACGGCGATCACCGTCCGCCGCTCGCCGTGCCAGCGGCGCACCACCGCGAGCAGGTCGGCGGCGGTGCGGGCATCCACGGCGTTGAAGGGCTCGTCGAGCAGGATCACCGGCGCGTCCTGCAGCAGCAGCCGGGCGAACAGCACGCGCTGGAACTGCCCCGCGGAGAGGCTGCCGATCGGCCGCCGCCCGAAGCCCGAGAGCCCCACCGCCTCCAGCGCCGCCACGGCGCGCGCCCGGCCGTCGCGCGGCAGGGCGCGGAACGGGCCGGCCTCGACCCACAGGCCGAACAGCACCACGTCGAGGCAGGAAACGGGAAAGCCGCGGTCCAGCGCCGCCTGCTGCGGCAGCAGGGCAATGCGCGCGCCCCCCGTCTCCACCCGTCCTTCCGCCGGGGGGTGCAGCCCGGCAATGGCGCGCAGCAGCGTGGTCTTGCCGGCGCCGTTCGGCCCCACCACGGCGGTCAGGCTGCCCGGGGCGAAGCGGCCGGAGACGTGGTGCACCGCCGGCCGCCGCTCATGGGAGACGGTCAGGTCGGCGAGGCGGATCTCCGGCGCCGTCACGGCTGCATCGCCCAGAACACGCCGAGCCAGAGCAGGACAGCGAGGGCGGCCGCCAGGGCGAGCCGCGCGCCGGCGCCGGCGGACAGGGCGAGGGGGTCGGACCAGGGAAGGCGCATGATGTTATGACATAACATCTGGCTGCCGATCGGCAAGCACAGCGTGCCGGTTCCCGCGGTGCCCCGGCTCTGGTGGGCGGAGCAGAGTCGCGCTTCCGGCCGCCCGCGATCCGTCCCGGCCTTGGTTGGCGGAGCAGATTCATGCTCCCGGCCGGTTCCGGCCGTCCGCGATCTGCTCTACTGCCCCCCGCTGGAACCTCTGCCCGCATGTTGCGCCTGACCGAGCTTCGCCTGCCGCTGGACCATCCGCCCGAGGCGCTGCGCGCCGCCGTGCTGCGCCGCCTCGGCCTGCGCGACGAGGACCTGCTCGGCCTCACCGTCTTCCGCCGCGGCCACGACGCGCGCAACCCTCGCGCGATCATGCTGGTCTACACGCTCGACCTCGCGCTGCGGAACGAGGCGGCGGTGCTGCGGCGCCACGCCGGCGACCGCCACCTCTCCCCCGCCCCCGACACGCGCTACCGCCACGTTGCCCGCGCCCCGGAGGGGCTGGCGCGCCGCCCGGTGGTGATCGGCTGCGGCCCCTGCGGGCTGATGGCGGCGCTGATCCTGGCCGAGATGGGCTTCCGCCCGCTCCTGCTCGAGCGCGGGAAGATCGTGCGCGAGCGCACCAAGGACACCTGGGGCCTGTGGCGGCGCGGCGTGCTCGAGCCGGAGAGCAACGTGCAGTTCGGGGAGGGCGGCGCGGGGCTGTTCTCCGACGGCAAGCTCTATTCCGGCATCAAGGATCCGCGGCATTACGGCCGCAAGGTGCTGACGGAGTTCGTGCGCTGCGGCGCGCCGGAGGAGATCCTCTTCGTCTCCAGGCCGCATGTCGGCACCTTCCGCCTGGTGACGGTGGTGGAGGGGCTGCGCGAGACGATCGAGCGGCTGGGCGGGGAATACCGCTTCGGCGCCAGGGTCACCGACCTGCTGGTGGAGGAGGACGCCTCCGGCACCCGCCATGTGCGCGGCGTGGCGCTCGCCGATGGCGAGGTCATCGCCGCCGACCGGGTGATCCTCGCCGTCGGCCATTCGGCGCGCGACACCTTCGCCATGCTGCGCGACCGCGGCGTGTTCCTGGAGCCCAAGCCCTTCTCCATCGGCGTGCGCATCGAGCACCCGCAGGGCATGATCGACCGCGCGCGCTTCGGCCCGAACGCCGGCCACCCCCTGCTCGGCGCGGCGGACTACAAGCTGGTGCACCACGATGCGGACGGGCGCGGCGTCTACAGCTTCTGCATGTGCCCGGGCGGGACGGTGGTGGCGGCGACGAGCGAGCCCGGACGCGTCGTCACCAACGGCATGAGCCAGTATTCGCGCGCCGAGCGCAACGCCAATGCCGGCCTCGTCGTCGGCATCTCGCCCGCGGACTATCCGGGCGACGTGCTGGCCGGCATCGCCTTCCAGCGCCGCTGGGAGAGCGCGGCCTTCGCGGCGGGCGGAGGCGGCTACCGCGCCCCGGCGCAGCGCGTCGGCGACTTCCTGGCCGGGCGGGCGAGCACGGATCTCGGCGAGGTGGTGCCGAGCTACCGCCCCGGCGTGACGCCGGCCGACCTCGCAGCCTGCCTGCCCGACTACGCGGTGGCGGCGATGCGCCGGGCGATCCTCGCCTTCGACCGGCAGATCCCGGGCTTCGCGCGCGCGGATGCGGTGATGACCGGCGTCGAGACGCGCACCAGCAGCCCGGTGCGGATCCGCCGCGGCCCCGACTTCCAGAGCGTCAACACGCGCGGCCTGTATCCGGCCGGGGAGGGGGCGGGCTATGCCGGCGGCATCCTCTCCGCCGCAGTGGACGGCATCCGGGTGGCGGAGGCGCTGGCGCTGCACCTGACGGGGCAGGAGGTGCCGCGGGAGATGATGAGCCGAGGCGCCGGGGTGGCGCTGGCCTACGGATAGGGAAGGCCCGGATGCGCGCGGCATCCGGGCCCCGGCCTCGGGGTGGGCTGGCGGTCAGTCGCTGAGGAAGCTCCTGAGCGCCCGGCCGCGGCTGCCGTTCTGCAGCTTGCGCAGCGCCTTCGCCTCGATCTGGCGGATGCGCTCGCGCGTCACGCCGAAGGTGCGGCCGACCTCCTCCAGCGTGTGGTCGCTCGGCATGCCGATGCCGAAGCGCATGCGCAGGATGCGCTCCTCGCGCGGGGAGAGGCCGGCGAGCATCCGCGCCGCCTGCTCGCGCAGGGAGGACCGCGCCACGGCGTCGAAGGGCATCACCGCGTCCCGGTCCTCGATCAGGTCGCCGAGCTCGGCATCGCCGTCCTCGCCGATCGGCGTCTCCAGGCTGACCGGCTCGCGCGCCAGGCGCTGCACGGCGCGCACCTTCTCGATCGGCATGCCGAGGCGCGAGGCCAGCTCCTCCGGCGTCGGCTCGCGGCCGCTCTCCTGCTGCAGGCGCCGCCCGACGCGGGCGATCTTGCCCGCCGTCTCGGCCATGTGCACCGGCACGCGGATGGTGCGCGCCTGGTCGGCGATGGCGCGGGTGATCGCCTGGCGCACCCACCAGGTGGCGTAGGTCGCGAATTTGAAGCCGCGGCGCCAGTCGAACTTGTCCACCGCGCGCATCAGGCCGATGTTGCCCTCCTGGATCAGGTCGCCGAACATCAGCCCGCGATTGCGGTAGCGCTTGGCTATATGCACGACCAGGCGCAGGTTGGCGCGCGTCAGCTCCTCCTTGGCGCGGCGCATGTCGCGCTCGCCGCGCACCACCTCGGCATGCACGCGCTTGAGGCGGGCGGGCGGCAGGCCGGTGTCGGCGGTCAGGCGCTCGGCCTCGGCCAGGATCTCGTCCATCCCCTCGTCCAGCGCCCTGAGCGCCGCGGCCTGGCGGGCGACGGAGCCCTGGCCGCGCGGCCGCACCGCGGCGGCGGCCTGCCGCACGCGCTGCGCGCCCTCCGCGCTGGCGTCCCAGAGCTGCAGGAACTGCTCGCGCGCCACGCCCGCGGCCTGCGCCAGGCGCAGCGCGCGGCCCTCGATCGGGGCGAGGCGGCGGTTGGCCTCGCGCAGCCGGCCGACCAGCTCCTCGATCCGCGCCTCGCGCAGGCGCAGGGTGCGGATCAGCTCCGCCGCGCCGCGCCGCTCCGCGGCGCGCTCGGCGGTGGCCTCCAGCGGCAGGGCGCGCAGACGCTCCCCGGTCGCCAGCAGGGCGTCGAGCCCGGCCAGCGTCTCCGGCTTCAGCCGCTCCTCGAGCGTCGCGTGCGGTGCCTCGGCCGCCTCGGCCCCCTCCTCGACCGGCTCGGCCGGCGCGGCGTCGGCGGCGGCGGCGGCGGCCTCGATCTCGATCACCTCGCGCAGCGGCAGGCGGCTGGCCGCGATCGCCTCGCGCCAAGCGGCGATCGCGACGAAGGTGGCCGGGCTCTCGCACAGGCCCGCCAGCATCGCCTCGCGCCCCGCCTCGATGCGCTGCGCGACCGCGATCTCCCCCTCGCGCGTCAGCGGCTCGGCGGCGCCCATGTCGCGCAGGAACATGCGCACCGGGTCGTCGGTGCGCACGCTCTCCACCTCGTCCGGGTCGGCGGTGCCCGCCGCCACCTGCACCGGGGCCGGCGCGCCGGGCTGGGCCTCGCCCTCCTCGGCGGCATCCTCGACCACCGCGATCCCCGCCTCCTCGAGGACGGCCTCGGCCTCCTCGATCTCCTCCGTCGGGGTCAGGCCCGGCGGCAGCAGGGAGTCGAACTCCGAACGGGTCACGTGGCCGCGCGCGTTCCCGCGCGCGAGGAGCTCCGACAGAGCCCTGGAGCGCGCGTCGAACGGCATGCCGTCCTCCGCCTCACCGCGAACCGCCTCCCTGTACCCGACCATTCCGTCCATGTGCGCCCTGCTCACTCTTTATCAATGCGGACCTGCCGGGCCGCGGCGGCGCCGCGGGCCCGGTCCGGTCCCTCCATCCATGCTGCCCCGGCACCCGGCCCCGCCCTCCGCAACGCCGGCCAACCCGCACGCTTGCGCGGCAGGCCTCAGGGCCGGACGGCTCCGGGTCAGGAAGGTGCCCCCCTCGGGGCGATCGCCGATATAGGAAATCCTGGTTCCGGCTAACACCCCAAATCCTGGCAACCCTCCGTTGCGCGCCCACGGAGGCTGTGCCGGCTCGGACGGAGGCGGCGCCGCGCGCCGTCCGGCGCCGCCTGTCTTGCGCAAGGGAGGATCAGCAGATCACCTTATCGCCACAGGGTTGATGATCGCCTGCACCGCGCCGCGGTAGAGGGGCTGACCGAGCACGAACATGAACTCCGTCACCCCGTCGCGGACCAGCCCGCGCGTATCCAGGTTCTCGAGGATGTAGATGCCGTTGCGCGCGAGCAGCACTTGATGCCCTTCCCACAGCACGGAGGGGTTGCGGAACGGCACCGCCTCCACGCCCCAGGTGTCGGCGCCCACCGCCACCGGCTGCAGCGAGGCGAGGAAGGCGGCGCCCTCGCCGTCTATGCCCGGCTCCTCGGCGCCGAAGCGCTGCGCGTCCTCGTCGAGCACGGAGAGCCAGCCGGTGTGCAGCACCACCACGTCGCCCGGCGTCACCTGCACGTTCTGCTGCTGCATGGCGGTGCGCAGCTCCTCGGCGGTCACCAGCTCGCCGCCCTCGAGCCGGGGCTTGTTCCTGAACCGCGCCAGGTCGATCAGCACGCCGCGGGTGACGATGGGCGGGATCTTCTCGATGCCGAGCTTGGTCACGCCGGTGACCCGGACGAAGTCGCCGGCGCGGTTGCCGTTGTAGAAGACGTTGTCGATGCCGAGATGGGCGAGCCCGTCTATCTGGGTGCCGACGCCGAGCCAGCCGGTGATCATGTCGTCCACATAGCTTACCCGGTTCTCGGAGGGGACGACGGCGCCGCCATACTGGTTCGGCATCAGGATGGTGACGGCGAGGTTGCGCGGCGGGTAGGCGGGCGTGTCGCGCCCGACGACGATGCCCATGCGCCAGGTCCGGCCCTCGCGGACGAGTTGCGCGGCCTGCTGCACCTTCTGCGGCGTCAGCAGGTTGGCGGCGCCGATCTCGTCCTGCGGCCCCCAGCGGGAGGGGAACCAGTTCTGCTGGCCCGCGGCCGCCGCGCCCGCGGGTGCTGCCTGCTGCGCCTGCGCCGGGGTCGCCCGGAGGCCGAGCTGCACCGCCGCGCAGCCGCCGCAGATGCCGCCCAGGAGATGCCGTCGGGATAGCGTGTGCATGGGTCTTCCTCCCGCAGGCCGGCCGCCGCGAGGGGGGGCCGCCGCGGCGGCGATCCTGGCCGAGCGGGGCGCGCGGCGGCGATCAACATTGCGCAGGCCGCGCGTGCGAGGCGCGGGAGGTTCCGCGCGGGCGCGGGGCGCGGCCCTTTCCACTTCTCGCCGAATGCCGCGAGGCCGGAGGTTCCGCGCGGGCGCGGGGCGCGGTAGGGCGGGGGGATGACCGGACGCCTCCTCCGCCTCGCCGCGCTGCTGCTTCCGCTCCTCCTGCCGGCCGCACCGCCGCGGGCGGCGGAGGCGGTCCTCCTGCCGGGGCCGGGGGGCGTGACGTTGCGCGGCCTGCTGGTGCTCCCGGAGGATGGCCGGCCGGGCATTCCGGTCGTCGCGCTGCATGGCTGCGCCGGGCTGGGAGGCCCCGCGGCGGAGCCGCGCCTGCCGCCGCGGGAGCGGGACTGGGCGGCACGCCTCGCGGCGCGCGGCCACCCCGTGCTGTTCCCGGACAGCTTCGGCAGCCGCGGCGTGGCGGAAACCTGCCGCGGCGGCGAGCGCGGCCTCCGCCCCGAGACCCTGCGGCGGGAGGACGCCCTCGCCGCCGCCGCCTGGGCCGCGGCGCAGCCCTGGGCGGCGCCGGGGGCGGGCGTGTTCCTGCTCGGATGGTCGCACGGCGCCAGCACGGCGCTGGCGGCGGCCGGGGCGCCCGTGCCGCCGGGGCTGATCCGCGCCGCCGTCGCTCTCTACCCCGGCTGCCGGCGCGCGGGGCAGGCGCTGCCGGAATGGCGCCCGGCCGTGCCGGTGCTGATGCTGCTCGGCGAGGCGGACGAATGGACGCCCAGCGCCCCCTGCCGGGACCTGGCGGCGCGGGCGGGGGCGGGGGTGACGGTCATCGCCTATCCCGGCGCGCATCATGGCTTCGACCAGCCGGGAATGCCGCTCAGGGAACTGCGCGGCCTCGCCCAGGCGCCCGGGGGTGTCGCGCGGATGGGGACGGACCCGGCGGCGCGGCAGGACGCGCTGCGGCGGGTGCCGGCCTTCCTCGCCCGGCACGGCGCGCCGGCGCACAAGGAATAGGGGCGCGGCGTTCCGGCGCCCCACCTTCCATGGTAGTGCAGCGCCATGGAGACCACCCCCCTGACCATCGCCATCGGGAGCGACCACGCCGGCCTGCCGCTCAAGCGCGTGCTGGCCGAGGCGCTGGCGGCCGAGGGCCACCGCCTGCTCGACTTCGGCACCGACGCGCCCGAGAGCGTGGACTACCCGGACTACGCCCACCGCGTGGCGGAGGCCGTGGCCGGGGGCCGCGCCCGCTTCGGCGTGCTGGTCTGCGGCAGCGGCATCGGCATGGCCATCGCCGCCAACCGCCACCCCGCGATCCGCGCCGCCGTGCTGCACGACAGCACCGAGGCGCGCCTCACCCGCGCGCACAACGACGCCAACATCGCCGCCTTCGGCGCCCGGCTCACCGGGCCGGAGGTGGCGCTGGACGCGCTGCGCGCCTTCCTCGCCACGCCATATGAGGGCGGCCGGCACGACCGGCGCCTCGCCAAGCTGACGCCGCCGCAGGCGGGAGGAGCCACGCCGTGAACGACATCGCCGCCCGCCCCGCCGGGGACGGCTTCTTCGCCGCCCCCCTCGCCGAGGCCGATCCCGAGATCGCCGACGCCATCGGGCGGGAGCTGGCCCGCCAGCAGGACGGAATCGAGCTGATCGCCTCCGAGAACATCGTCTCCCGCGCCGTGCTGGAGGCGCAGGGGAGCGTGCTGACCAACAAGTACGCCGAGGGCTATCCGGGGCGACGCTACTACGGCGGCTGCGAGTTCGTGGACGTGGCGGAGCGGCTGGCGATCGAGCGCGCCTGCCGCCTGTTCGGCTGCGGCTTCGCCAACGTCCAGCCGCATTCCGGCGCGCAGGCCAACCAGGCGGTGTTCCTCGCCCTGCTGCAGCCCGGCGATTCCTTCATGGGCCTCGACCTCGCCGCCGGCGGGCACCTGACGCACGGCTCGCTCGCCAACCTCTCCGGCAAGTGGTTCCGCCCCGTGCCCTACACGGTGCGGCGCGAGGACCAGAGGATCGACATGGAGGAGGTGGCCCGCATCGCGCGGGAGAGCCGGCCGAAGCTGATCATCGCCGGCGGCAGCGCCTATGCGAGGCACTGGGACTTCGCCCGCTTCCGCGCCATCGCCGACGAGGTCGGCGCCTTCTTCATGGTGGACATGGCGCATTTCGCCGGCCTCGTCGCCGGCGGCGCGCACCCCTCTCCCTTCCCGCACGCCCACGTGGTCACCACCACCACGCACAAGACCCTGCGCGGCCCGCGCGGCGGCATGATCCTGACCGACGACGAGGCGCTGGCGAAGCGCATCAACTCCGCGGTCTTCCCGGGCCTGCAGGGCGGGCCCCTGATGCATGTGATCGCCGCCAAGGCGGTCGCCTTCGGCGAGGCGCTGCGCCCCGAATTCCGCGCCTATGCCCGCCAGGTGGTCGCCAACGCCCGCGCGCTGGCCGAGGCGCTGCGCGCCCAGGGGCTCGACCTCGTCACCGGGGGGACGGACAACCACCTGCTGCTCGTGGACCTGCGGCCGAAGCGGGTCACCGGCAAGGCAGCGGAGGGGGCGCTGAACCGCGCTCACCTCACCTGCAACAAGAACGCCATTCCCTTCGACCCGGAGAAGCCGATGGTCACCTCCGGCATCCGCCTCGGCACGCCGGCAGCGACCACCCGCGGCTTCGGCGAGGCGGAGTTCCGCGAGGTCGGGGCGCTGATCGGGGAGGTGCTGGACGGGCTCGCCCGCGCCAACGCCGCCGAGGGCAACACGGCGGCGGAGGAGGGGGTGAGGGCTCGCGTCCTCGACCTCTGCCGCCGCTTCCCGATTTACCGGGGCTGAGCCCCGAGGGGCGGGGAGGGGAGGGAACAGGCGGTGAAATGCCCCTATTGCGGCAAGGACGACACCCAGGTGAAGGACAGCCGCCCCGCCGAGGACGGGGCGGCGATCCGCCGCCGCCGCTCCTGCCCCGCCTGCGGCGCCCGCTTCACCACCTTCGAGCGCGTGCAGCTCCGCGAGCTGACGGTGGTGAAGGCGGATGGCCGCCGCGTGCCCTTCGACCGCGAGAAGCTCGCCCGCTCGATCCGCGTGGCGCTGCGCAAGCGCCCGGTGGACGAGGACCGCATCGAGCGTCTCGTCAACGGCATCCAGCGCCGGCTGGAGACCGAGGCGGAGACCGAGGTCACCTCCCGCCAGATCGGCGAGATCGTGATGGAGACGCTGAAGGGGGTGGACCAGGTCGGCTATGTCCGCTTCGCCAGCGTCTACCGCAACTTCAACGAGGCGCGGGACTTCCGCGCCTTCCTGGGCGAGCTCGATGAGACCTGAGCGGCCCGCCGCGGCCGCGCGCGGCTAGCATGGCCTCCGAGGAGGACCGCGCCCATATGCGGGCGGCGCTGGCGCTCGCCCGCCGCGGCCTCGGCAACACCTGGCCCAACCCCTCGGTCGGCTGCGTCATCGTCCGCGACGGGCGGGTGGTCGGGCGCGGCTGGACCTGCCCGGGCGGGCGCCCGCACGCCGAGGCGGAGGCGCTGGCCCGGGCGGGGGAGGCGGCGCGCGGCGCCACCGCCTATGTCACGCTCGAGCCCTGCTCCCACTGGGGGCGCACGCCCCCCTGCTGCGAGGCGCTGGTCCGCGCCGGGGTGCACCGCGTGGTGGTGGCCGCCCGCGACCCTGACCCGCGGGTGGATGGGCGCGGCCTCGCCCGGCTGCGCGAGGCGGGGGTGATCGTCGAGCTCGGGCTGATGGAGGAGGAGGCGCGGGCGCTGCATGCCGGCTTCGCGCGCCGCATCACTCGCGGCCTGCCCCTGGTCACGCTCAAGCTCGCCACCACCCTCGACGGCCGCATCGCCACCGCCGGCGGGGAGAGCCGCTGGATCACCGGCGAGGCGGCGCGGCGGGAAGCGCACGCGCTGCGCGCCCGCCACGACGCGGTGCTGGTCGGCTCCGGCACCGTCCTCGCCGATGATCCCGAGCTGACCTGCCGCATCCCCGGCATGGCGCGGGTGCCGCCGGCGCGGGTGGTGGCCGACGAACGGCTGCGCACGCCCCTGACGGCGCGGCTGGTGCGCAGCGCGCGGGAGACGCCGACCTGGATCGCCACCGCCACCGGCCATCCCCCGCCCGTGCTCGCCCCCTACCAGGCGGCGGGGGTGGAGATCCTGCCGCTGCGCCGGGGGCGGGAGGGGCTGGAGATGGCGGCGCTGCTCGCCGCCCTGGCGCAGCGCGGCATCACCCGGGTGCTGGCCGAGGGGGGGGCGGGCATCGCCGCGGCGCTGCTGCGCGCGGGGCTGGTGGACCGGCTCGCCTGGTTCCACGCCCCCGGGGTGATGGGCGGCGACGGGCTGCCCGCCGTGCGGCCCTTGCCGCTTGCCTCGCTTTCCGCCATGCCCAGGTTCCGGAGGGTTGCCGCCCGGCCGCTGGGCGACGACGTGCTGACCGAGTTCGAGCGCGAGGACGAGCAGCCATGTTCACCGGAATCGTGACCGATCTCGGAACGGTGCGGGAGGTGCAGCCGATCGGCGGCGGGCACGACATGCGCCTCGTCATCGGCACCTCGCCCGGCTTCCTGGCCACGCCCCAGCCGGCCGCCATCGGCGCCTCCATCGCCTGCTCGGGCTGCTGCCTGACGGCGGTGGATCTCGGCGGGGACTGGTTCGCCGCGGACGCCTCGGCCGAGACGCTGTCGCGGACGACGCTCGGGCGGCTGCGCCCCGGCAGCCGGGTGAACCTCGAGCGCTCGCTCCGGCTCGGCGACGAACTCGGCGGGCACCTCGTCTCCGGCCATGTGGACGGGGTGGCCGAGGTGCTCTCGGCGGAGCCGGAGAACGCCTCGGTGCGCTGGCGCTTCCGCCTGCCGCCCGGCCTGTCGCGCTACGTCGCGGTGAAGGGCTCGATCGCCGTGGACGGCGTCTCGCTCACCGTGAACGAGGTTGACGGGGACATCTTCGGCGTCAACATCATCCCTCATACCGCTGCCGTGACCACCTTCGGCACGCTGCAGCCGGGCGGGCTCGTGAACATCGAGATAGACATGCTGGCACGATATGTCGCCCGGCTGCGGGAGACGACCCCATGAGCGCGGGCTCCATGGCCGGAACGGCCCCCGGGAAGGTCAGCTTCTCCGAGTTCATCAGCCCGACCGAGGAGCTGATCGAGGAGGCGCGGCGCGGCCGCATGTTCATCCTGGTGGACGACGAGGACCGGGAGAACGAGGGCGACCTCGTGGTCCCGGCGCAGTTCGCCACGCCGGACGCCATCAACTTCATGGCCAAGCACGCGCGCGGCCTGATCTGCCTGGCGCTGACGCGCCACCGCGTGGAGCAGCTCGGCCTGCCGCTGATGGCCGCGGCCAACGGCACCCGCCACCAGACCGCCTTCACCGTCTCGATCGAGGCGCGGGACGGCGTCACCACCGGCATCTCCGCGGCCGACCGCGCGCACACCATCGCGGTCGCCATCAACCCGGAGATGGGGCGGGAGCACATCGTCACACCGGGCCACGTCTTCCCGCTGATGGCGCGCGAGGGCGGCACGCTGGTCCGCGCCGGGCACACCGAGGCGGCGGTGGACATCGCCCGCCTCGCCGGCCTCAACCCCTCGGGCGTGATCTGCGAGATCATGAACGACGACGGCACCATGGCCCGGATGCCGGACCTCGTCGCCTTCGCCCAGCATCATGGCCTCAAGCTCGGCACCATCGCCGACCTGATCGCCTACCGCCGGCGGACCGAGCGGCTGGTGCGGCGCGTGGTGGAAGGGCACATCCACCACCGCATCGGCGGCGACTGGCGCCTCGTCGTCTACACCAACACGCTGGAATACGCCGAGCACCTGGCGCTGGTGAAGGGCGACGTCTCCGCCCCCGGCCCGGTGCACGTGCGCATGCACGCGGCGAACCTGATGCACGACATCGTCATGGGCGAGGGCACGCGCGACCTGCACGCGGCGATGTCCATGATCGCCGAGGTGGGGCGCGGCGTCGTCGTCATCATCCGGGACTGGCGCCCCACCAACATGAGCGAGCAGATCCGCCGCGGCCGCGACAAGCGCGTCGCCCCGCCGGAGATCCGCGACTACGGCATCGGCGCGCAGATCCTGGCCGATCTCGGCGTGCGCGACATGGTGCGCATCTCCAACAACCCCCGCCCCGTGGTCGGCCTCGAGGGCTACGGGCTCCGGGTGGTGGAGAGCCGCCCGGTGACGCCGGAGGACTGGCAGTGAGCACCAGGGACGCGCCCGAGCGCCAGGCGGCGCGGCTCTCCGGACCCGCGCCGCGGATCCTGGTGATCCAGGCCCCCTATTACGAGCAGGTGGTGGGCGGGATGCTGCGCGGCGCCGAGCGCGTCCTGGCCGAGGCCGGCGCCGCGCTCGAGGTGGTGAGCGTCGCCGGCGCCTTCGAGCTGCCGGCGGCGCTGCGCATGGCGCTCTCCCACCCGGGCGCGCGCCATGACGGCTTCCTCCTCCTCGGCTGCGTGGTGAAGGGCGAGACCGACCACTACGACTTCATCTGCGACGCGGTCTGCCACGGCGTCATGGCCATCGGCGTGGAGACCGGCGCGGCGGTCGGCTTCGGCCTGCTCACCGTGGACACGCTGCAGCAGGCGATCGCCCGCTCCTCCGACGACCGGCACAACAAGGGCGCCGAGGCGGCGCGGGCGCTGCTCGGCCAGGTGGCGCTGCGGCGGCGCTGGGGCCTCGCATGAGCGGCACCGGCAAGGGCAGGCCGGCCGCGCCGAGGCCGCGCGGCCGGCCCCGCACCGGCGCGCGCGTCGCCGCCGTGCAGGCGCTCTACCAGAGCGAGCAGACCGGCGAGCCGGCGGAGGTGGTGATCGAGCAGTTCGTCCGCCACCGCATCGGCGCGCTGCCCGGCCCGCGCGGCGACATCCCCGGCTACGAGGAAGGACGGGTGCCGGAGGCCGACGTGCCGCTGTTCGGCGCCATCGTGCGCCGCGCCGCGCGCGAGGGCGAGACGCTGGACGGGCTGCTCGCCCGCCACCTCGACAAGGACTGGCCGCTGGAGCGGCTCGATCCGGTGCTGCGCGCCCTGCTGCGCGCCGCCGGGGCCGAGCTGATCGGCGGCAAGGAGCCCCCGGCGCGGGTGGTGATCAACGAGTATCTCGACATCGCCCACGGCTTCTTCGGCGGGGAGGAGCCGCGCTTCGCCAACGGCGTGCTGGACGCGCTCGCGCGCACCCTGAGGCCCGAGGAGTTCGCCGCGCCGCGCCGCGCCGGGCGCTGAGCCGATGCCGCCCGGCGCAGCCGCAGGCGAGGAGGAGGCCGGCGCGGGGCTGCCGGGGGAGTTCGCGCTGATCGCACGGCATTTCCGCGCCCTGGCCGGGCCCGGCGCCCTCGGCCTCGAGGACGATGCGGCGGTGCTCGACCCGCCGCCGGGGCGCCAGCTCGTGATCGCCGCCGATGCCATGGTGGAGGGGGTGCATTTCCTCCCCGAGGATCCGCCGGAAACCGTCGGCCGCAAGCTGCTGCGGGTGAACCTGTCCGACCTCGCCGCCATGGGCGCGGCGCCGCTCGGCTACCTGATGACCGTGGCGCTGCCGAAGCGGGTGGCCGAGGAGTGGATCGCCGCCTTCGCCGCCGGGCTGGCCGAGGATCAGAGGCTCTTCGGCCTCGGCACGCTCGGGGGCGACACCGTCTCCACCCCGGGGCCGATCGCCCTGTCGCTCACCATCCTCGGCACCGTCGCGCCGGGGGCGGCGCTGCGCCGGCGCGGGGCGCGGCCGGGCGACGAGCTCTGGGTTTCGGGCAGCATCGGCGACGGGGCGCTCGGCCTCGCCGTGCTGCAGGGGCGGCTGCCGCCGGATCCGGAGGGCTTCCTCGCCCGCCGCTACCGCCTGCCGGAGCCGCGCCTCGCGCTCGGCGCGGCGCTGGCCGACCTCGCGCGGGCGGCGATGGACGTCTCGGACGGGCTGGTGCAGGACCTCGGCCATCTCTGCCGCGCCTCCGGCTGCGGCGCGGTGCTGGAGGCGGCGCGGGTGCCGCTCTCCCCCGCCGCGCGGGCGGCGCTCGCCGCCGATCCGGCCCTGCTGCCCCTGCTGCTGGCGGGGGGCGACGATTACGAGCTGCTCTTCGCCGCCCCGCCCGGGGAAGCCGCGGCGGTGTCCGCCCGTGCCGCCGCCGCCGGCGTGCCGGTCACGCGCATCGGGCGGTTCGTCGAGGGCAGGGCGGAGGTCGCCGTGCTGGGCGAGGACGGCGCCCCGCTCGGCCTCGCCAGGGGAGGATGGAGCCATTTCTGAAGCCGCCGCAGCGCCCGCGGAGCGGGCGGGCCGGGACGCCGAGGCCGCGATGCGGCGGCAGGTCTGGCTGCTGTTCTTCTGCCTGGCGCTGATGCACTCCTCGATCGTCGGGCAGGTGATGATGGGGGCGCTGATCGGCCATTCCCTGGCCGAGGACAAGTCGCTCGCCACCCTGCCGGTCGCCATCCAGATGGCCGCGACCATGGCGGCCTCGATCCCGGCCGGAATCGTCTTCGCCCGGCTCGGCCGCCGCGCCGGCTTCCTGCTCGGGGCGGCGGCCTCGCTCCTCGGCTGCGTCGTCTTCGCCCTGGGCGTCTGGAAGGGGGATTTCCTGCTCTACTGCCTCGGCGCCATTCCCGCCGGGCTCGGCTTCGGCATCGCCCAGCATTACCGCTTCGCCGCCGCCGAGGTGGCCACCCCCGCCTACCGCGCCAGGGCGATCTCGCTGGTGATGGCGGGGGGCGTGGTCTCCGCCGCGCTCGGGCCGGAGATCGTCAAGCACACCCAGGGGGTGTTCGCGCCCTACCTGTTCCTCGGCACCTACATGGCGCTGGCGCTGCTGCCCGTCCTCTGCATGGTGCTGCTGACCTTCGTGCGCCTGCCGCCGCCCCCGCCGCGCGACGCCGGCGGCGCCCCGATCCGCGAGATCATCGCCCGCCCCGCCTTCATCGCCGCCGCGGTCACCGGCATGGTCGCCTTCGGCACGATGAACCTGGTGATGACCTCGACGCCGGTGGAGATGATGCTCTGCGGCTTCGGGATCGCCGCCTCGGCGACAGTGATCCAGGCCCATGCCGTCGCCATGTACGCCCCGGGCTTCGTGACCGGGCGGCTGATCGCGCGCTACGGGGTGCGGCGGGTCATCGTCGCGGGTGCCGTGCTCTCCGCGCTCTGCGTCGCGGTCGGGCTGCTCGGCCAGGGGTTCTGGCACTTCGCCCTGGCGCTGGCGCTGCTGGGGGTGGGGTGGAACTTCATGTTCGTCGGCGCGACCGCCCTGCTCGGCACCGCCCATGCGCCGGAGGAGCGGGTGCGCGCCCAGGCGGCGAACGACTTCCTGGTGTTCGGCACCGTCGCCTGCACCGCCTTCCTCTCCGGCGCCGTCCACGCGCAGGCGGGCTGGGCGGCCCTCAACGTCTCGATCCTGCCCCCGCTCGCGGCCGCGGTGGCGCTGCTCGCCTGGCAGCGCTGGCGGGCGGCGCCACGGCGCGCCGCGGCCTGATCCGGTCGGCGGCACCGCCGGCCGCGGCCGGGATCCCGCTGCGGCCGGCCGCATAGGGCGGCGGGATGCGGCCGCCGGCGGGAGGGGCGGCTCAGCGGCCGGTGCCGCCCCCCTCGCCGCCCACGGGGGCGGGGCCGAAGCGGCCGATGTTGCCGAACAGCTCCTGCAGCAGGGTACGGTCGGTGCCGGGCGTCGGCGTCTCGCGCGAGACCATGACGACCGGCCGGGCGTCGGCCTCGGTCAGGACCCGCACCTGGCGGACCACGCCGTTCTGGTCGAAATCCACCGCCACCGTGCGCTGGTCCCGCACCTGCAGGCTGCGGCCCGGCCGCTGGCGGGTCTTGCTGCTGATGTAGAACCAGCTTTCCTCGCCGAAGCTGTTGCGCGTGGTGGGGGAGCCGAGCAGCGCCTGCACGTCCGCCCTGGTGTGCACGCCCGGCGTGATGTCCTGCAGCAGGTCCTGGGTCACCCGGTGGCCGCGCTGGACCACCGGCGCCTCGAAGAGGCTGCAGCCGGGCAGCAGGAGCAGGGCGGCCAGGGCGAGCGCCGCGCGCCGGGCTGCGTTGACCGTGGGGCGAGGGCGATCCATGTGGGGGGCGAATGCCATTTCGTCCCGGCCCGGTCAACGGGCCCGCCAGCGCCTGAAGGACCGCCGACCCATGGGCCTGTTCGCCCTGTTCCGCCGCAAGCCGCATGAGCGTTCGGGCTTCGCGCTGTACGGGGCGGCCGTGGCGGCCGCGCGCAACCCCCGCTTCTTCGGGCCGGAGGGCGCCCCAGACACGCTGGACGGGCGGTTCGACCTGGTCGGCCTGCACGTCGCGCTGCTGATCCGCCGGCTGCGCACCGACCCGGACCCGCGCGGCGCGGCGCTGGCCCAGGCGGTGTTCGACGCCATGTTCTCCGACATGGACCTGAACCTGCGCGAGATGGGGGTGAGCGACCTCGCCGTCGGCAAGCGGGTGCGGCGGATGTGGGAGGCCTTCCACGGCAGGGCCCGCGCCTATGAGGCGGCGCTCGAGGCCGGCGACCGCGCGGCGCTGGCCGCAGCGCTGACGCGCAACGTGTGGCGGCGGGAGCCGGGGCCGGAGGGGCCGCCCGCCGCGGCGCTCCGCCTCGCCGACCACGCGATGGGCGTGGCCGCCGCGCTGGCGACGCAGGACCTCGCGGCTTTCCTGCGCGGGGAGGCGCGCTTCCCCATCCCGCTGGAGGCCTCCCATGCCGGCTGACCGCCCCGTGCCCGTGATCCGGCCGGAATTCTCCCGCCCCCTCCGCCTCGCCCTGGTCGGCCCCGAGGGGCGGCGGGAGGTGGTGGAGGCCGGGGCGGCGGAGCGGGAGGCGCTGGCGCGCCGCTTCGGCATTCCCGCCATCGCCAGCCTGCGGGCCGAGCTGCGCCTGACCGCCGAGGCGGATGGCGCCGTCCTCGCCCGCGGCCGCCTCGCCGCCGAGGTGACCCAGACCTGCGTGGTGACCCTGGAGCCGGTCGCGCAACGGGTCGAGGAGGAGGTGGCGCTGCGTTTCCTGCCCCCGGGGCGGATCGCCGATGAGGGGCCGGAGGAGATGGACGAGATCGAGGCTCCCCAGGGCGTGGCGGACCTCGGCGAGGCGATGGCGGAGCAGCTTTCCCTCGCCCTCGATCCCTATCCTCGGGCGCCCGGCGCCACGCTGCCGGAGGAGGGCGGCGCGGCGCTCCCCCCCTCCGGCCCCTTCGCCGCCCTCGTCCGCCTGCCCCGGAAACGCTGAGCGGCGCGGCGCGCTTGCATGGGCGGGGGGGCGGTGCTAAGCCCGCGCGCTCCCGCCGAAAGCACTGCGTTTACATCGAGAAAGGCTCGGCACCATGGCCGTTCCGAAGAAGAAGGTTTCGCCCTCCCGCCGCGGCATGCGGCGGAGCCATGAGGCGCTGTCGCGCGAGGCCTATGCCGAATGCCCCAATTGCGGCGAGCTGAAGCGGCCGCATCACGTCTGCGCCTCCTGCGGCCATTACGACGGGCGCGAGGTGGTTCCGGCCGGCGACGCCCTGAAGGCGGCCGTCCGCACCTGAGAGCCCCCTTGGCTCGCCCGCGCGAACGCGCCGCCATGGCACGGACATGGCCCTTCCCGGGCGCGGCGCGGCCGCGCGGCGGGGAGGATTGCTCCGCGCGCCACGGGGAGCCCGCCTAGATGTCGCAGACCTACTCCCTGGCCATAGACGCCATGGGGGGCGACAACGCGCCCGACATCGTCCTGGACGGGCTCGAACTCGCGGCCGAGCGCCATCCGCAGGCGCGCTTCCTGCTGGTGGGGGATGAGGGGCGGGTCGGGGCCCTGCTGGCCCGCCGCCGCCGCGCGGCCGGCGCGTGCAGCCTGCGCCACGCGCCCGATGTCGTCTCCGCCGACATGAAGCCCACCGCCGCGCTGCGGCAGGGCCGCCACAGCTCCATGCGCGTCGCGATAGACGCGGTGGCGGCGGGGGAGGCGGCGGGCGTCGTCTCCGCCGGCAACACCGGGGCGCTGATGGCGCTCGCCAAGATCGTGATCAAGACGCTGCCGGAGATCGACCGCCCGGCGCTCGCCGCCATCGGTCCCTCGGCGCGCGGCGACGTGGTGATGCTCGACCTCGGCGCCAACGTCCAGTGCGACGCGCGCAACCTGGTGGAGTTCGCGGTGATGGGCGACGCCTTCGCCCGCGCCGTGCTCGGCCTGCCCGCGCCCTCCATCGGCCTGCTCAACGTCGGCTCCGAGGAGCTGAAGGGCGACGAGCGCGTGCGCCAGGCCGCGGACGTGCTGCGCGAGAGCCACATCGCGGCGCAGTTCCAGGGCTTCGTCGAGGGGCACGACATCGCCGCGGGCACGGTGGACGTGATCGTCACCGACGGGTTCACCGGCAACGTCGCGCTCAAGACCGGCGAGGGCGCGCTGAAGCTGATGCGCGACCTGCTGCGCCAGGTCTTCACCAGCAGCATCCCGGCGCGGATGGGCTACCTGCTGGCGCGCCCGGCGCTCGACCGGCTGCGCGAATGGATGGACCCGCGCCGCTACAACGGCGCGATCCTGCTCGGCCTGCGCGGCGTCGTGGTGAAGAGCCACGGCGGCACCGACGCGCTGGGCTTCGCCCATGCGGTGGACGTCGCCATGGACATGGTGACGCACCGTTTCAACGACCGGATCCGGGAGGGCCTCGCCCGGCTCTCCTCCCCGGCGGCGGGTCTCGAACCCGCCTCCCGCTGAAGGCAGCGAAGAACGATGACCATGCGCGCGCTGATCGCCGGCTGCGGCGGCTACCTGCCCGAGCGGGCGGTCTCGAACGAGGAGCTGGCGCGCGAGCACGGGCTCGACACCACCGACGCCTGGATCGTGGAGCGCACCGGCATCCGCCGCCGCCACATCGCCGCGCCGGGCGAGACCGCCTCCTCCATGGCCGCCGCCGCGGCGCGCCGGGCGCTGGAGCGGGCGCGCCTGCCGGCGGAGGCGGTGGATTGCGTCATCGTCGCCACCGCTACCCCGGACTCCGCCTTCCCCGCGACGGCGGTGCGGGTGCAGCAGCATCTCGGCATCACCCGCGGCTTCGGCTTCGACGTCTCAGCCGCCTGCACCGGCTTCGTCTACGCGCTCGGCGTCGCGGACTCGCTGATCCGCACCGGCGCCGCGCGCTGCGCGCTGGTGATCGGCGCGGAGGTGTTCTCCCGCATCATGGACTGGACCGACCGCGGCACCTGCGTGCTGTTCGGCGACGGCGCCGGGGCGGTGGTGCTGGTGGCGGGCGAGGGGAAGGGCGACGCCTCCGACCGCGGCATCCTCTCCACCCACCTGCACTCCGACGGCCGGCACGGCGACATCCTCTACGTGGACGGCGGCGCCGGCTCGAACGGCGCGTGCGGCAAGCTGCGCATGGCCGGCAAGGAGGTGTTCCGCCACGCCGTCTCCAAGCTCGCCGCCGTGGTGGACGAGGCGCTGGCCGCCAACGGCCTCGGCCACGAGGACGTGCGCTGGCTGGTGCCGCACCAGGCCAATCTCCGCATCATCGAGGCGATGGGCAAGAAGCTGCGGCTGCCGCCGGAGCGGGTGGTGGTCACGGTGGACCGGCATGCCAACACCTCCGCCGCCTCGATCCCGCTGGCGCTGGCCGAGGCCGACGCCTCCGGCCGGCTGGAGCGGGGCGACCTGATCGTGATGGAGGCGATCGGCGGCGGCCTCACCTGGGGGGCGGCGCTGGCGCGCTACTAGCCTTCCGCAAGGCGCGGTTGACGCCCGCGGCGGATACAGGTTTCCTAGACCGATGAAGGGCTTGCGGGAACCGGCTGCGGGATGAACACGCTCACGCGCGCTGATCTGGCGGAAGCCATCTACGCCCAGGTCGGCCTGTCTCGGAACGAATCCGCCGCGCTGCTCGAGACCGTGCTCGAGCGCATCTCCGCCGCGCTGGAGGCCGGGGAGCCCGTGAAGATCGCCGCCTTCGGCACCTTCCTGGTGCGCCAGAAGGGGCAGCGGGTGGGGCGCAACCCCAAGACCGGGGTCGAGGTGCCGATCCTGCCGCGCAAGGTGCTCGCCTTCCGCCCCTCGCAGGTGCTGCGTGCCCGCATCAACAACCAGGTCCCGCCGAAGCGGGATGACGCGGCGTGAGCGGCGACCACGCCCCCGCCCCGCCCCGCCTGCGCAAGGCGCCCACGGCCTTCCGCACCATCAGCGAGGTCTCGGACGACCTGCAGATCCCGCAGCACGTGCTGCGCTTCTGGGAGACCAAATTCCCCCAGCTCAAGCCGCTGAAGCGCGGCGGCGGGCGGCGCTACTACCGCCCGGAGGACATCGCCCTGCTGCGGCGCATCAGCGACCTGCTCTATACCCAGGGCTACACGATCAAGGGCGTGCAGCGCCTGCTGCGGGAAGGGGGGCTCGCCGAGGCCGCCCCGACGGCGGAGCCGGAGGCGGCGGAGCCGGGCGCCCACGGGCTGCGCGCGGCGCTCGAGGAGCTCGAGGAGATCGCCGAGGAGCTGCGCGCCCTGGCCCGTGCCTGAGGCGCCCGGGCGGGAGGCGCCCCGCCGCATTCCGGAATGATCCGCACCGACGGCCTTCCCGCGGCGCTCGGCGCCACCACGCTCTGCCAGGCCCTCGCCACCCTGGCGGTGTTCGTGCTGCCGGTGCTGGCACCGCTGGCCGCCCGCGACATCGGCCTGCCGGCGCATCTCGTCGGCTGGCAGGTGGCGGTGGTCTATGTCTTCGCCTCCGCCGGCTCGGGCCTTTCGGGCGGGCTGCTGGCGCGCTGGGGGCCGGCGCGCACTACCCAGGCGGCGCTCGCCGCCGTCGCCCTGGGCTGCGTGCTGATCGCCTCGGCCCTGGTGCCGGCGATCCTGCTCGGCTCGGCGCTGATCGGTGCCGGCTACGGCCAGACCAACCCCGCCGCCTCCCAGGTGCTGAGCCGCCTCGCCCCGCCGGCGCGGCGCAACATGGTCTTCGCGGTGAAGCAGACCGGCGTGCCGCTCGGGGCCGCCCTGGCCGGGCTGCTGCTGCCCTCGGTCGCGCTCTGGCTCGGCTGGCGGGCGGCGGCGCTGCTCGCGGCGGCGGCGTTGGCGCTGGCCGCGCTCGGCCTTGCCGCCTTCCGCCCAGCCTGGGATGCCGAGCGCGATCCGGCGGCGCCGCTGCGCGGCGGCACCGGCGGCGCGCTCGCCGAGCTGCGCGCACAGCCGGGGCTGACGGCGCTCGCCATCATTGGGGCGCTGTTCGCCGCCATCCAGCTCGCGCTCGGCGCCTATGCGGTGACCATGCTGGTCGAGGAGTTCGGCTGGGGCACGGTGGCCGCCGGGGCGGCGGCGGCGCTGGTGCAGGGGGCGGGCGCGGTGGCGCGCCTTGTCTGGGCGCTGCTGGCCGACCGCTGGCGGGCCGGGCTGGCGGTGCTGGCGCTGATCGGCCTTGCCAGCGCGGTGACGGCGGCGCTGCTGCCGCTCGCCACCGCCTGGCCGGTCGCGGCGGTGCTGGCGCTGATCGGTGCGCTCGGCTTCTCCGCCGCCGGCTGGAACGGGGTGCTGATCGCCGAGGCGGCGCGCATGGCCCGCGCCGGCCGGGCGGGGGTGGCGACGGGCGGGGTGCTTGCCTGCACCTTTGCGGGCGTGGTCGCCGGCCCCTCGCTCTTCGCGCTGATGGTGGGCGCGCTGGGCGGCTACAGCATCGCCTTCGCCGCCATCGCCGTGCTGCCGCTGGCCGGCGCCGCGGTGGCCTGGCGGGCGCACCGGCGGGAGGCGGCGGGCGCCGCTCAGCCGCGCGGGGGGCAGTAGAGGTCGCGCAGCACCTCGAGCAGCCGCGCCGCCTTGGGCTCGGCCAGGCGGTAGTAGATCGTCTGCGCCTCGCGCCGCGTGGCGACCAGCCCGTCCTCGCGCATCTTCGCGAGATGCTGCGACAGCGCCGATTGCGACAGGCCGACGTTGTCGGCGAGATCGCCCACCTTCATCTCCCCGGCGCCGACCAGGTGGCACAGCACCAGCAGCCGCTTCTCGTTGGCGAGGAGACGCAGCAGGCGCGTCGCCTCCGCCGCCCGCTCCTCCAGCAGGGCGATGTCCGGCGGCGCCTCAACCTGCATGGCGGGCCTCCTCCGCAGCCGGCGGGGGGGCAGGCGCCCTCTCCGTGCGCTCGCGCCGCGCCGTGGCGCCGTGGGCGGTGTCCGGAGGCGCGGGGGGGTCTGGGGCGGGTCGGGTCATCATCGGCCGGCAGGCGGTGATGCGGGAAGAGTAGGCGAGGGAGCCGCGCCGGCGAAAGACGTGCCGGGACGGTTCCGAAGCGCCACCGGCCCGCCCCTTGCGGGGCGGGGGGCTGGCGGACGGGGTGGCCGGATGGTAGGAAGGCCTCCGTCGGAGCGTAGCGCAGCCTGGTAGCGCATCAGTCTGGGGGACTGGGGGTCGTGGGTTCAAATCCCGCCGCTCCGACCATCGGCCCGCCCCCTCCTTTCGACAGCGTCACCGCATCGCCTATCCTGGACGCGCCGGCCGTTCCCAGCGGGCCGGCCCCGTCGAGGAGGTGAGGCATGCCGATCGGTCCGGTCCCGCTGCACGAGCCCGCCTGGCTGCGCGACTTCAAGGCCTTCCTGATGCGCGGCAACGTGGTGGACCTCGCCGTGGGCATCGTCATCGGCGCCGCCTTCACCGCCATCGTCACCTCCCTGGTCGAGGACCTGATCAACCCGCTGATCGGCCTGCTGATCGGCGGCGTGGACTTCTCCAACGTCTTCATCGTGTTGAGCGGCGAGCGCCGCGCCTCGCTGGCGGCGACGCGCGAGGGCGGGGCGGCGGTGCTCGCCGTCGGCAGCTTCCTCAACACGGTGATCCGCTTCCTGATCGTCTCCTTCGCCATCTTCTGGCTGATCCGCGTGCTGTCGCGGCTGCGGCTGCAGGATCTCGGCAGGACCGCCGTGCCGCCGACGCGCACCGAGGCGCTGCTCGCCGAGATCCGCGACGCGCTGCGCGCCCGGGCGGAGGAGGGGGCGCGGCCGCCCCCTGCGCCGCCGGCTGCGCCGGTGTAGGCTCCGGCGCGGGAGGACACGCCGATGCACGACCTGCCGTTCCGCTCCGCCCTCGATCTGGCGCTGGCGATCCGCGAGCGCCGGATCGGCTGCCGCGAGCTGCTCGATCTCCACATCGCCCGCGTGGAGCGGCTGGATCCGCGCCTCAACGCCGTGGTGGTGCGCGACTTCGACCGGGCGCGCGCCCGCGCCGACGCCGCCGACGCGGCGCTGGCGCGCGGCGAGGCCTGGGGGCCGCTGCACGGCCTGCCGATGACGGTGAAGGAGAGCTTCGACATCGCCGGCCTGCCCACCACCTGGGGCCTGCCCGAGCTGAGGGACAGCCGGGCGGAGGGCAACGCCGTCGCGGTGGAGCGGCTGCTCGGCGCCGGGGCGGTGATCTTCGGCAAGACCAACGTGCCGCTGCTGCTCGCCGACTGGCAGAGCTTCAACGCCATCCACGGCACCACGAACAACCCCTGGGATCTCTCGCGCTCCCCGGGCGGCTCCTCCGGCGGCTCGGCGGCGGCGCTGGCGGCGGGGCTCTCGGCGCTCGAGCTCGGCAGCGACATCGGCGCCTCGATCCGCAACCCGGCGCATTACTGCGGCGTGTTCGGCCACAAGCCGACATGGGGCATCTGCCCGCCGCGCGGCCAGGCGCTGGACGGCAACCTGGCGGAGACGGACATCGCCGTGATCGGCCCCCTGGCGCGCAGCGCCGGCGACCTCGCCGCCGCGCTCGGCATCATCGCCGGGCCGGACGCCATCGAGGCCGTGGGCTGGCGCCTCGCCCTGCCGCCGCCGCGGCGGACCCGGCTGGCCGACTGGCGCGTGGCGGTGATGCTCGACGACCGCAACGCCGAGGTGGACGCGCCGGTACAGGAGGCGATCGCGCGCCTCGCCGACTTCCTCGCCGCCCGGGGCGCGACGGTGAGCCGCACCGCGCGGCCGGAGGTGGACACGGACGAGGCCGCGGCGCTCTACATCCGCCTGCTGCGCGCCGCCACCTCCGCCCGCATCCCGCCCGAGGCCTTCGCCGCACAGCAGGCGGAGGCGCGGGCGCTGGCGCCGGAAGACGAGAGCTACCGCGCCCGCATGCTCCGGGCCAACACGCTGTTCCACAGGGACTGGCTGGCGGCGAACGAGCGGCGGCAGCGGATGCGCCGCGCCTGGGCCGCCTTCTTCCGCGACTGGGACCTGCTGCTCTGCCCCGCTGCCGCCTCCGCCGCGGTCCCGCACGACCAGGCGGGCGAGCGCTGGGAGCGGCGCATCACCGTGAACGGGCGCGCGGTGCCGGCGACCGACCAGCTCTTCTGGGCCGGGTTCAGCGGCATGGCCTACCTGCCCTCCACCGTCGCGCCGGTGGGCGACTCGCCCGAGGGGCTGCCCATCGGCGTGCAGATCGTCGGGCCGCAGTACGAGGACCTCTCCTGCATCGAGTTCGCCCGGCAGATCGAGGCGGAGTGGCGCGGCTTCACCCCGCCGCCGGGCTTCGCCTGAGCATAGGAAGGGGAGGGATGATGGGCCCCGCGACAGCAATGAACCTCGGGCGGCTGCTGACGCAGACCGCGCAACGCGTGCCCGACCGCCTGGCGCTGGTCTGGGGCGAGCGGCGCTGGACCTGGCGCGAGCTGGATGCGCGGGTGGACCGCTTCTGCGCGGCGCTCCGGGCGCGCGGCATCGGCAAGGGCGACCGGGTGCTGGTGCATTCCCGCAACGGCAACGCCATGTTCGAGAGCCTGTGGGCGGTGCTGAAGATCGGCGCCGTCTGGGTGCCGACCAATTTCCGCCTGACGCCGCCGGAGGTGGTGCACCTCGCCGCCACCTCGCGCGCCCGCGCCATGCTGCGCGACCGCGGCTTCGCCGCGCACGCCGAGGCGGTGCGCGCCGCCGGGCCGTGGTGCGAGACGGTGTTCGCCCTCGGCGACGCGCAGGCGGGGGAGGTGGAGTACGAGGCCGCGCTCGCCGCCGCCACGCCGCCGCCGCCGGACCACGAGGCGGAGGTCGCTTATGGCGACCCGTGCTGGTTCTTCTTCACCTCCGGTACCACGGGGCGGCCGAAGGCGGCGGTGCTGACCCACGGCCAGATGGCCTTCGTGATCAACAACCACCTCGCCGACCTGTTTCCCGGCGTGACCGAGCATGACGCCTCCCTCGTTGTCGCTCCGCTCAGCCACGGGGCGGGCGTGCACCAGATGGGGCAGGTGGCGCGCGGCGCCCGCACCGTGCTGCTGTCGGGAGAGCGGCTGGACGTGGAGGAGGCCTGGCGGCTGGTGGAGGAGCACCGGGTCGGCAACATGTTCACCGTGCCGACCATCCTGAAGGCGATGGTCGAGCACCCGGCGGTGGACCGCCACGACCATTCCTCGCTGCGCCACGTCATCTACGCCGGCGCGCCGATGTACCGCGAGGACCAGAAGCGGGCGCTGGAGAAGCTCGGCCCCTGCATCGTGCAGTATTACGGCATGGGCGAGGTCACCGGCTGCATCACCGTGCTGCGCGCCGACCAGCACGGCCTAGAGGCGGATGCGGGCCTCCCGCCCGGCACCTGCGGCGCCGCGCGCACCGGCATGGAGGTGGCGATCCTCGACCCCGAGGGCCGCCGCCTGCCGCCCGGCGAGATCGGGGAGATCTGCGTGCGCGGCCCTGCCGTCTTCGCCGGCTACTTCGAGAACGAGGCGGCGAACGCCGAGGCCTTCCGCCACGGCTGGTTCCATACCGGCGACCTCGGCCGGATGGACGCGCGGGGCTTCCTCACCATCACCGGCCGCGCCAGCGACATGTACATCTCGGGCGGCTCCAACGTGTATCCGCGGGAGGTGGAGGAGGAGATCCTGACCCATCCCGGCGTGCTGGAATGCGCCGTGGTCGGCATGCCGCACCCGAAATGGGGCGAGGCCGGCATCGCCGTGGTGGTGCCCGCCCCCGGCGCGGCCCTGACCGAGGCCGAGGTGCTCGCCCACCTGCAGGGCCGCGTCGCGCGCTACAAGCAGCCGCTGCGCGTGGTGGTGTGGGAGTCGCTGCCACGCTCGGGCTACGGCAAGGTGCCGAAGCGGATGGTGAAGGAGCGGCTCGCGGCGGAGGGCATCGGCTTCTGAACGCGCCGGGCCGGATGCCCGCCGGCGGCGCGCGGCTGATCGTCATCCTCGGC
This sequence comes from Crenalkalicoccus roseus, assembly GCF_004761865.1. Classification (GTDB taxonomy): domain Bacteria; phylum Pseudomonadota; class Alphaproteobacteria; order Acetobacterales; family Acetobacteraceae; genus Crenalkalicoccus; species Crenalkalicoccus roseus. The sequence continues at coordinate 215,968 of NZ_SJDM01000002.1, forward strand.
GGCCTCGCCGCCTTCGGGCCGCTGGCGATCGACATGTACCTGCCGGCCTTCCCCGCCATGGTCCGCGACCTGGCGACGGAGCCGGCGGCGGTGCAGCGCACCCTCGCCGCCTTCTTCGCCGGGATGGGGCTCGGGCAGCTCGCCTACGGGCCGCTCGCCGACCGTCTCGGCCGGCGCCCGCCGCTGTTCCTCGGCCTCTCCCTGTTCACCCTGGCCTCCGCCGGGGCGGCGCTGGCGCAGGAGGTGGGCTGGCTCTCCTGGCTGCGCCTGGCGCAGGGGCTCGGCGGCTGCGCCGGCATGGTGGTGGCGCGCGCCGTGGTGCGCGACCTCACCGAGGGTCCGGCGACGATCCGCATGATGTCCCAGCTCATGCTGGTGATGGGCATCGCGCCGATCCTGGCGCCGAGCCTCGGCAGCGCGCTGCTGGCGGTGGCGGGGTGGCGGGCGATCTTCTGGGCGCTCGCCGCCTACGGGGCGGCGCTGATCCTCGCCGTCGCCCTGGCGCTGCCGGAGAGCCTGCCGCCGGCGCGGCGGCGGCGCGACGGGCCGCTCGCGGTGCTCGGCGTCTACGCCGCGCTGCTCGCCGACCGGCGCTTCCTCGGCAACGCCCTGGCGGGCGGCCTCGCCACCGCGGGGATGTTCGCCTACATCGCCGCCTCGCCCTTCGTGTTCATGGACCTGCACGGCCTGTCGCCGCGCGGCTACGGGCTGCTCTTCGGCCTCAACGCGCTTGGCATCATGGCGGTGGCCCAGCTCAACGCCCGCCTCGCGCGGCGGGTGCCGGCGGAGCGCGCGCTCGCCGCGGTGCAGGCGGCGATGGCCGGGGCGGGGGCGCTGCTGCTCGCCGCGGTGCTGGCCGGCATCGCCGGATTCGCGCTGACCGCCGGGCTGGTGCTGGTCTTCGTCGCCGGCATCGGCGCCGCCTCGCCGCTGGCCGCCGGGCTTGCCATGGCGCCGCACGGGCGGGCGGCGGGCAGCGCCTCGGCGTTGCTGGGGGCGCTGCAATTCGGCCTCGGCGCTCTCGCCGGCTGGCTCACCGGCGCGCTGCAGGACGGCACGGCGCTGCCGATGGCGCTGGTGATGGCGCTCTGCGCCGCGGCGGGGCTGCTCGCGCGCGTCGCGCTGGCGCGGTGAGGAAGGCGCGCCGCCCCCCTTGCCTGCCGGGACGCAGGTGGCAGTCTGCCGCACTGTCCTAGGGAGGTCGGCATGGGCATCAGGCGCCTGGCGGAGGAGGAGCGGCTGTGCGGGGCCGTGGTGCATGGCGGCCTGGTCTGGCTCGCCGGCCAGGTGGCCGACGACGCCAGCCTGGACGCGGAGGGCCAGACCGCCGACATCCTCGCCCAGATCGACGCGCTGCTGGCGGCGGCGGGGACGGACAAGCGCCGCCTGCTGTCGGTGACGGTGGTGCTGGCCGACATCCGCGACGCCCCGGCGATGAACCGCGCCTGGGACCGCTGGCTCGACCCCGCCGCGAAGCCGGCGCGCATGACCATCCAGGCACCGCTCGTGGACCCCGCCTGGAAGGTCGAGATCACCGGGGTGGCCGCGCTGCCGGAACGCGGCGGGGCATGACCGCGCCCCGGCCTGCCCGTGCCGCGCCGGCCCCGGCGGGCAGGCATGGTTCCGCCGCATTTCCCGGCGATCAGGACGGGAGCGGGCGGGGGCCGCCGCCTTCCGCCCGGGAGGGGCTGTGACGAGCATGAACGACGCGGAACGGGCCGCCTGGTGGCGCGGCCGGCGCGTGCTGGTGACCGGTGGCGCGGGCTTCCTGGGCAGCGCGCTCTGCCATGCCCTCGCGCGCCACGGCGCGCGGGTGACGGCGCTCGACGCCATGTTCCCCGACGGGGGGGCGAACCGGGCCAATCTGGAGGGCGCCTCGGTCCTGCTGGTGCGCGGCGACATCCGCGACACCGAGCTGCACAGCCTGTGCGAGGGCACGGAGGTGCTGTTCAACATGGCCGCCCAGACCAGCCACATGGGCGGGCAGAAGGACCCGGTGGCGGATATCGGCGTCAACGCCGTGGCCCAGGTGCGGCTGATCGGCGTGATGCGCGAGGTGGCGCCGCGGGCGACCGTGGTGCACGCCTCGACGCGCCAGTTCTACGGCCGCCCGATCCGCCTGCCGGTGGACGAGCTGCACCCGGTCAACCCGCCCGACGCCAACGGCGTCTCCAAATGGGCGGGCGAGCAGTACTGGCTGCTGGAGCAGCGCGTGCACGGCCGCCCCGTGGTCTCGCTGCGCCTGACCAACTGCTACGGCCCGCGGCTGCGCATCCGCGACGCGCGGCAGACCTTCCTCGGCATCTGGATCCGCCGCGTGCTGGAGGGCGAGCCCTTCGAGGTCTGGGGCGGCGAGCAGCTCCGCGACCTCACCTATGTGGACGACGTGACCGAGGCCTTCCTCCGCGCGGCGGAGAGCGCGTCGTGCCCGGAGGTGGCGGGGCGGGTGTTCAACATCGGCGGCGCCCCCCCGGCCAGGCTGCTCGACCTCGCGGAGCGGCTGATCGCGGCCAATGGCGGCCGCGGTCACTACCTCGTGAAGGAATTCCCGGCCGACCGCGCGCCGATCGACATCGGCAGCTACCATGCCGACGACCGTGCCTTCCGCGCGGCCACCGGCTGGGCGCCGGCCGTGGACCTCGACGAGGGGCTGCGCCGCACCCTGGAATGGTACCGCGCGCGCCTTCCCGACTACGTGTAGAACCCCTTCCTCCCGCCAGCACCGACTTCCGGAAGCGACGACCATGGATTCCCCGCCCGCGATGATTCCCCAGGCCGATCCCGGCGCCGGCTACCGCGCGCAGAAGGCGGAGATAGATGCCGCCGTGGCCCGGGCGCTGGACAGCGGCTGGTACATCCTGGGCCGCGAGGGCGAGGCCTTCGAGCGGGAATTCGCCGCCTGGCTCGGCACCGCGCGCGCCGTGGGCTGCGGCAACGGCACCGACGCGCTGGCGCTGATCCTGCGCGGGCTCGGCATCGGCGAGGGCGCGACGGTCGCCACCGTCTCCCATACCGCGGTCGCCACCGTGGCGGCGATCGAGATGGCGGGCGCGGTGCCGCTGCTGCTCGACATAGACCCCGACACCTACACCATGGACCCGGACGAGCTGGCCGCGGTGCTCGAGGATCCGCCGCCCGGCCTGCCGCCGATCCGCGCCGCCATCGTCGTGCACCTCTACGGCCAAGCGGCGGATCTCGGCCCCATGCTCGGGGCCTGCGCGCGCAGCGGCGTGGCGCTGATCGAGGACTGCGCGCAGTGCCACGGCGCCACCCTGGGCGGGCAGAAGCTCGGCACCTTCGGCCAGGCGGCGGCCTTCAGCCTGTATCCCACCAAGAACCTCGGCGCGCTCGGCGATGGCGGCATCCTCGCCACCGACGATTTCGAGCTCGCCGACCGCATCGCGGCGCTGCGCCAGTACGGCTGGAAGGAGCGCTACGTCTCCGGCCTGGTCGGCGTGAACAGCCGGCTCGACGAGCTGCAGGCGGCGATCCTGCGCGCGCGCCTGCCGCATCTCGACGCCGGCAATGCCAGGCGGCGGGAGATCGCGGCGCGCTACGACGCCGCGCTCGCCGGCGGCCCGATCGCGCCACCGGCGCGGCGGGAGGGGGCGGAGCACGTCTTCCACCAGTACGTGCTGCGCGTGCCCGACCGTCCCGCGGCGCAGGCGCGGCTGCGCGACGAGGGGGTGGGCACCGGCATCCACTACCCCGTGCCCGTGCATCTGCAGCCCGCCTATCGCGGCCGCATCCCGCTCGGCCCGGCCGGCTGCGCCGAGACCGAGCGCGCCGCGCGGGAGGTGCTGAGCCTGCCGATGTATCCCGAACTGTCCGAGGCGCAGGTGGAGCGCATCTGCGCCGCCCTGCGCGGGCTCGGCCGGTAGCGGCATCCCCCGGCCGGCGGCCGCGGGCCCGGGCGGCTGTGGCGTGGCCGAGCGCGGCCGCGTCCGGCGATCCCGCCGGCCGCATCATTCGAGGCCCGCCAGCCTGAGGCCGCGCTCGTAGAGCGCGCGGTCCTCCGGCCGGCGCACCGGCGTGCGGCGCAGCGCCTTGGCCACCGTGAAGTCCGGCTCGATCGCCAGCAGCCGTGCCCGCACCGCCGCCGCCTCCGCCGCGAGGCCGAGATGGCCGAGGGCGGAGAGGTAGGTCTTGTAGGGGTAGCTGAAGCCCGGCTGCAGCGCCACGACGGCGCGGCCGACCGCCGCCGCCTCCGCGTAGCGGCCGAGGAACAGCAGCGGAATGCCGCGCCCGGCATCGAAGAAGAAGGCGTGCGGGTGGCACGGGGCGAGCTGGCGGTAGCGGTCGAAGCGCTGCAGCGCCGCCTCGTGCGCACCGAGATAGCTCTGCGCCATGCCCGAGAAGACCCAGGCCATGGCCAGGTTGGGGTTGAGCGCCAGGGCCCGCTCGTGCAGCGCCGCCGCCTCCTCCACCTGGTGGTGCAGGAAGGCGCGCACATGGCCGAGGATGGTCAGGGCCTGGGCGTCGAGCGGGTCGAGGGCGACCGCGCGGCTTGCCAGCGTCTCCGCTTGGGCGAGCACCTCGGCGTTGTCCGCCGCCCACCCCTGGCCGACCAGGAACAGGTGCCAGTAGGCGAGCCAGGCATGGGCCGCGGCATGGTCGGGTTCGAGCGCGATGGCCTGGCGAAGCCATTCCCCGGCGGCGAGGAAGCCCGTCCGCTCGAGCCGGTGGATCGCCGGGATGGCCCGCAGCAGGAGGTCGTGGGCACCGCCATGGACGGTGCCGCGGGCGCTGGCGCGGCTTGCCTCGATCAACAGGATCTCCGGGTCTATCCGTGCCACCACCTCGGCGGCGATCTCGTCCTGCAGGGCGAGGATGTCGTCCGCCTTGCGGTCGAAGCGCTCGCTCCAGACCACGGTGGCCGGCCCGCGCAGATCGGTCAGGCGGAGGGAGACGCGCACCTGCCCGGCGCCGCGCTGCACCGTGCCGGCGAGCAGGAAGTCCAGTCGCAGGGCCCGCGCCGCCCCCTCTTCGCCCTGCGAGGCGGCGGCGGCGGCGAGGGAGGCGCCGTCCACCACGAACAGCCAGCGGAAGCGGGCGAGAGCGGCGGTGATCTCCTCGGCTAGCCCGACCGAGAGGTGCTGCTCCGCCTCTCCCCCGAGGGCGCGGAGCGGCGGCACGCCGAGCCGCGCGCCGCGCAGCCCCTGCCGCGGGGGGCGCGACGCCGAAGGGAAGGAGAGGCGAGGGGCCTCGGCGGGCGGCGGCCCCGCGACGGGACCGGGCGCCGCCCGCCGCGGCGGGAACGGGGCCGGCGCCGCCTCGCGCAGCCGCCGCCGCTGCTCGGCGAGCCAGTGGTCGAAGGCGGGATCGAGGCCGTCGAGGTCGCTCAGCAGCTCCTCCCCGCCCGTCGCGCCACCGCTGCGCAGCGCCTCGATCACGTCCACCCAGACCGCCCCCTCGCGCAGCCTGACGGTGTCGCGGGATGCCGACAGCACCGGCAGTCCGATGGGGGACAGGGCCTGCTGCAGCTCGCGCAGCGCCTGGCGCAGGGAGCCGCGCTGCTGCTCCGGCCCCCGCCGCGACCAGAGCAGCCCGGCAAGGCGGAGGCGTGAGACGTGCTCGCCGGGGCTCATGCCGAGCAGGGCGAGCAGGGCGCGGGTCTTGCGGGAGCGGGGCAGCACCGGCACGCCCGCCAGGCTCCAGGCCTCCATGCGCCCGCGCAGCACGAGGCGCAGCCGGGGATCGGCGGGAGGCTCTGGCAGGCGGAGGCAAGGCGTGACGGGGTAGGTTGCGCTCATACATCGAACATGTTGCCGCGCCCGTCCCGCGTCATCCCCTTTCGCGGCGCAGGGCGCCGCGGGGCGACTCCGCGCGGCGGGCAGGCCCGTGCGGAGCGACCGCCACGGGCGCGGCCGGAGGGAGGGGTGCCGGCGCGGCGCGAGGGCCGATTCGCGCCGGAGGCGATCCTCATGCCGTCCCGATCCCTGGCCGGCATGGTTCCTCGCCGGCGCACGGCCGCCATGCGCGGCCGGCCGTGAGACGGGGGCGGTGGCCCCGCGCGCACGGATATCGGGCTGCGGGGGTCAGGACCTTCCGCGGCCGGGCATCAGCCCGCGGAGCGCCGCGCCGGCGCGGCAGGCAGCGAGGTCAGCTTCGGATCGGCGGCGATCACCGCCGCGCGCAGCGCCCGTTCGGCCTCCACGAGTTCGAAGCCCGCGAAATCCCGCTCGATCGCCTCGGCCAGGGTCCGCGCCACGGGGGCGCGCCCGGCCGCCACGGCGTCGGCGCGCTCGCGGCAGGCCACGAAGCGGCGCGCGGTTTCGAAGACCCGCAGCAGGTGTTCCCTGTCCACATCCATGCTGTCCGGCTGCATCCGGAGACTCTCCCGTCATTCCGCCTTGCCGCACGGATATCGCGCCGGCGCTGCCGCCGCGCGTGAGTTCGCCGCGACAAGCGTGAAACGACCGTCAATTCGCGGGCGATGGCGGTGGGATCCGGTTCCCGGGAAAGGAAAAAAACCGCCTACTAGGTAAAAAGTCCTTTACACCCTCACAACGTACTCCTATTGTTCCGGTCACGGCGGTTGCCCCAGCCATCGCCGGGCCCGCCCCGCGGCAGCACCGCGGGGCGGGCCCCTCCCGGTGCCACAAGGAGTGTCCCCCATGCGCTTCCCTTCCTCCACCGCGGCCAACCCCTCCGGCGCCCTGCTCCGCCCGGCCACGAAGACGCTGCCGGCGCTGCCGGCCCGCCCCGCCTCGCCGCGGAGCGACGCCCCCCGCGCCGCGCGGATGGCGCCGGCAGCGGTGGCCGATGCGGGGCGGCTGCGCTTCGGTGCCGGCATGCGCCGCGGCTGAGCCAAGGCGGGTCAGCCATTCCCGGAGGGGCCGCGCGCCCCTCCGCCTCCCGCAGAGCGGAGCCGAACGCCATGGACCTAGCGCCCATCGTCACCTTCTACCGGCTGATCGACGCGGCCCGCCCGCCGGAGCGCGCCGACCGCGCTGCGCTCGGCAGCCTGCCGACCCGGGCCTTCCGCTACTGCGACGCCGTGACCACTGCCTCCGGCTTCGGATGGTATCTCTCCTCCCCCCTCGATCTCGACCTGCTGTGGGATGGCACGCAGATCTGGTGGACCTGCGAGGGGCTGACGGACTGGCTGCCGCTCGGCGCCGCGCAATTCCCGCATTTCGCCGCCCGTTTCGACGCCGCGGCGCCGGAGCGGGTGAAGGGCTGGTCGCCTCCTTTCCTCACCGCGCTGCAGGAGCCGGGGATGGTGCAGCTCTGGACCGGGCTGGCCGCGCGCACCGCTCCGGGCTGGAGCCTGCTGGTCCGCCCGCTGGCCAACCTGCCCCGCCACCCCGCCCTCGAACCCTATGAGGGGCTGGTCGAGACCGACCGCTGGTTCGGGCCGCTCTTCACCAATCTGCGCCTGACCCGCACCGACATCCCGGTGCGCCTGCATGCCGGAGAGCCGCTGGTGCAGGTGCAGCCGATTCCGCAGGCGGCCTATGCCGAGGCGGTGCTGAACCGCACCGCCTTCGTCCCCGATCTGGAGGCGTTCCGGGAGGAGGACTGGACGGGCTATTACGACACGCTGGTGGCCCCGAACCACGATCCGGACCGCCGGCCAGGCCGCTACGCCGCCGAGGCGCGCCGCCGGCGCCGCGGTGCCGGCTGCCCCTTCGCCGCCCTGGCCGAGGCCGGGTGATGCCTTCCCTCCCGGGCCTGCCGCGGATCCCGTTGAAGCGGGCCAAGCTGAACGGGTGAAGAGGCTCTAGCGCGCGCCGGGGCGCGCGGCGGCGGCCGGCAGGGTCGCCAGCACCTCGCGCCGCAGGCGGGTGAGCAGCCCGCCGCGATGCCGGGCATCATTGGCGGCGAGGTAGCGCCGCGCCGCCGGGGAGAGGCGGTAGAGCGCCTCGGTGCCCGGCGCCGGGCGGAACGCCCGCGCCAGCGCCAGCGCCGCCAGCCCGGCCCGCAGCCCCTGCGCCAGCACGCCGTTGCGCGCGCCCTTCGCCTGGTAGCCGAGGAAGCGCGGCAGCAGGGCGAGGGGAGAGGCACCGAACTTCATCTCGATGTAGAGGCGGTTGCGCACGAAGTGGAACCAGCGGGTTCCCGACCAGGCGACGCGCTGCTCGGGGCTCACCTTGTGGCGCACCGCGATGTCGCCGCGGTAGCGGATGCGCCGGCCGAGATTGATGGCGCGCAGGGCGAAGTCGTATTCCTCCCAGCAGAAGAACAGCGCATCGTCGTAGCCGCCGGCGGCCTCGAAATCGGCGCGGCGGATGGCATGGCCGGCGCCGACGAAGGTGCAGGCGTCGAAGCTGCCGGCCGCGCGCGGCAGCAGCGCCGCCGGATAGCCCCAGGAGGAGAGGTCGTCCTCCCCGGTGGCGTGCACCAGGATGCGGCAGGCGATGGCGGCGAGGTCGGGTTCGGCATCGAGCGCCGCCACCGCCCGCGCCAGCGTGTCGGCGGTGGCGAATTCCGCGTCGTTGTCGAGGGCGAAGACCACCCGCCCGCGCCCCAGCGCCGTCGCCCGGTTGCGTCCGCCCGCCACGCCCCAATTGCGGTCGAGCCGGACCAGCGTGGCGTCCGCCGCCCCTTCCACGGCCCGGGCCAGCGCCGCCAGCGCCTCCGGCGCGCTGCCCTGATCGGCGATCCAGACATGGCGGGAGACGCCCCGCTGCGCGCGCGCCGAGGCAATGGCGGCCAGCGTCTCCTCCGCCCGGTCGAGCGCGAGGATGATGACGTCCGCGTCGTAGGACTCCCCGGCGGGGCCGTCCGCTCCGGCGATCCGCCGCGGTGGCGGGAAGGGGCCGAGGCTCACGGCGCGCGTCCGCCCAAGGCGAGGACGGGATCGAAATCGGGGGCCGGGACGGCGAGATAGGCGATGCGCTTCGCCTCCTTCCGCCCGCGCGTCACCGTGTCGAGGATCAGGCCGCAGGCGAAGGAGAGCAGCGAGGCGAGGCCGAGGCCGGTGGCGAGCACGACGGTGGGGAAGCGCGGGACCAGGCCGGTGCGCAGATACTCCGCCAGCACCGGCAGGAACACCGCCAGCGCCAGCACCAGCAGCGCCGCCCCCGCCGCCGAGAAGAAGGCGAGCGGCCGCTCGCCCTTCACCAGGTTGACGATGGTGCGCAGGATCCGCAGCCCGTCCGTGTAGGTGCGCAGCTTGCTCGCGGAGCCCTGCGGGCGCTCGCCATAGGCGGTGCGCAGCTCGCCCACCGGCATGCGGAGCTGCAGGGCGTGGACCGTGAACTCCGTCTCCGTCTCGAACCCCTCGGCCAGGGCGGGGAAGGATTTGACGAAGCGGCGGGAGAAGACGCGGTAGCCCGAGAGCATGTCGGTGATGCGGTTGCCGAAGAGCAGGCGCACCATCCCGGTCAGCATGGCGTTGCCGAAGCGGTGGCCCGGGCGGTAGGCGCCGGTCGTCTCCTCCGGTGTCACACGCACGCCGGTCACCATGTCGAGGCGCTGCTCGATCAGCAGGCGCACCATGGCCGGGGCGGCGGCGGCATCGTAGGTGCCGTCGCCGTCCACCAGCACGTACACGTCGGCCTCGATGTCGGCGAACATGCGGCGGACCACGTTGCCCTTGCCCTGCAGCGCTTCGGTGCGGACGACGGCGCCGGCCGCGCCCGCCACCTCCCGCGTACGGTCGCGGGAGTTGTTGTCGTAGACGTAGATCGCGGCCGCCGGCAGCGTCGCACGGAAGGCACGTACCACGCCCGGGATCGCCACCTCCTCATTGTAGCAGGGGATGAGCACCGCGATCCGCGGCGCGGCCCTGCCGGAGGGCGGGGCGGGGGGGTTGGCGTACGCCGCTTCCACGGCCAGGCTGTCCGACATGCGCTGCGCGTCTCCTGCGCGGCCCGGTGGGTCAGAGCGCGTTGCGCATGCGGGCCACGGCCAACAAGGTGCGCAGGATTATAACGAAATCGAGCCAGAGCGACCAGCGCTCGATGTATTCGAGGTCGCTTTCCACCCGGCGGATCAGCTTCTCCTCCGTGTCGGTGGGACCGCGCCAGCCACGCACCTGCGCGAGGCCGGTCAGGCCCGGCTTGACGCGGTGGCGGGCGGCGTAGCGCGCGAACACCTGCTCGAAGGGGCGGCCGGCGGCGAGGGTACCGGGCGCGTGCGGCCGCGGGCCGACGAAGGACATCTCCCCGCGCAGGATGTTGAAGATCTGCGGCAGCTCGTCGAGGGAGGTGCGGCGCAGGAGGGCACCGACGCGCGTCACCCGCGGATCGCCCTCGGTCACCTGGCAGCGCGCCTCCGGGTCCGCCGCATCGTGATACATGGTGCGGAACTTGAACACGTGGAAGTCGCGGTTGTTGAAGCCGGTGCGGCGCTGGCGGAACAGCACCGGGCCGGGACTGTCCAGGCGGATCGCCAGGGCGATCAACGCCATCGGCACCGCGGCGATGGCGAGCGCGACCAGGGCCAGCAAGTAGTCTTCGGCCGTCTTGATGGCGCCGGCGAGCCCGTTCATCGGGCGCTCGACCAAGTGCGGCAGCAGCAGGCCGCCGGCCTCCGGCGCGCCGGGGCGGCAGCCATGGTAGGCGACCAGCTCGGGCGCGAGGCGCACATCCACCGGATAGTCGGCGAGCACGCCGAGCACACGCATCAGCCGCGCCTCCGCCGCCCAGGGCAGGGCGAGGATAACCTCATCCACCTCGTCGTGCCGGATCATCGCAAGCAGGCTGGCGAGATCGCCGAGATGCGGCAGGCCGCTGCGGCCGCGCCCTGAGGGGCTGACCGCGCCGGGGCGGTCATCCACGACGCCGAGGAGCCTGAGGCCGTGGTCCTGCCGCGCGCGCAGGGCCTGCACCAGGCGCTGCGCGTGCGGGCCATCCCCGACCAGCACGACGCGCCGCCGGGTGCGCTCCGCGGCGCGCCGCAGCGCGGTGGCCTGGACGAGGCGCCCCGCCAGGAGCAGCGGCACCGCCCCCGCCAGCCACAGCGCGGCGATCCCCGCTGGCAGCGCGCCCGGCGCGCCGAGCGCGTGGCCGGCGAGCCACAGCGCGCCGATGCCGCCCGCGGCAACGACCAGGACGGAGGACAGGGCGCGCCGCCCGCCGAACAGCGCCGGATGCGCATAGGCCCCCGCCAGGCCCGAAAGGCAGGGAAGCAGCACGGCGAGGAACAGGATCAGCTCCGGCGCCGGCCGCCCGGGCGACAGCTCCGACCAGTGGAGGAGCGCCCCTGAGAGGCCGATTCCCGCCGCGTCGAGCAGGGCGGCGCCGGCGGCGAGCAGCAGGGGCGGGAAGGGCCTCGCCAGCGTCCACGGTCCCGCGAGTCCCGCGGACCGGCCACGGGGCGCGAACCGCGCCCAGCCGGTCTCGACCAGTGTCGGGCCGGGTGGGGCCTGGGGAGGTCCCGGATCGGGCGGAATCATGCCGTGCATGTCGGAATCGCGTTCGGGGTCCAGGCCAGGGGCGGCGCAGCGTCGGTACCTGGGACGTCGAAGCGCATGGTCCCGTCCATTGTCATCGCTCGGCTACAGGGGCCACGCGCAGCCGCGCGGCGAAGACGATCTGGCGGGACAGCGTGAAATTCACGGCAAGGCCCGCAATCGAACCCGCCGCCACCGCGAGCACCGGCTGGGCCGAGGCCAGCGGGATCAGCGTGATCGCCGCGGCGTAGGTTCCGAAATTGACGGCGAATCCCGAGAGGTTGACCAGCAGGAACAGGGCCCATTGCCGCGCCTCCGGCCGGCCGCCGGCGCGACCGCGGAAGGTCCAGGCGTGGTTGAGCGCATAGGTGGTGCTCGCCGCCGCCACATAGGACACCAGCCGGCCGAGCCAGGGGCCGAGGCCGAGCGCGAGCCCGGCCAGCAGCACCAGGGCATCGACCAGGAAGCCGAGGCAGCCGACCACGCCAAACCGCAGGAACTCCCCGGCGATCGGGGAGGGGCGCGGGCCGGGGCGGGCCTCCAGTGCAGGGCGGAGCGGCAATGTCGTCATGCGGTGGGTCTCGGCTGGGTCGGGTTTAATCATATCGTATGCGGGCGACAAACCACGGGGCGGTGACCAGCGCACGGCGATGCACGGCATCCGGCCGCGCCTCCGGCAGCAGGCCGGCGGAAGCGGCGCGGAGAAGGTGCGCGGGAGACCTGCGCCGTCCTTATGGCAACAGAGTGGCGGCGGGGCGTGCGCCCGCGCGCCCGGAAAGCGCTTGCGGCGCCTTGGGGCGCGCTGGTTCAGTGGCTTGAGGGATCGCCGTCACGGCTCCGCGAGACCCCCAGGGAGGAGTGCATGTTTCGACGTGATTTCCTGGCCGGCGCCGCTGCCGCCGGCGCCGCCGGCCTGCCGCGCTTCGCGATCGGCCAGCCTACCGGCAGCCAGGTGGTGAGGTTCATCCCCCACGCCGACCTTGGCATCCTCGATCCGATCGTCACCACCGCCTACGTCACCCGCATCCACGGCTTCCTGGTGTACGACACGCTCTATGGCGTGGATGCGGAGTTCCGCCCCCAGCCGCAGATGGTCGAGGGGCACCGCATCGAGGAGGACGGCAGGCGCTGGGTCCTCACCCTGCGCGAGGGGCTGCGCTTCCACGACGGCGAGAGGGTGCTGGCGCGGGACTGCGTCGCCTCGATCCGGCGTTGGGCCGGGCGCCACCCGCTCGGGCAGGAGCTCAACGCGCGCCTGGCGGAGCTCTCGGCACCCGACGACCGCACCATCCTGATCCGGCTCCACCGGCCCTACGCCCTGCTGGCGGAGGCGCTGGGCAGCCCGGTCACGCCCTGCTGCTTCATCATGCCCGAGCGCTTGGCGCAGACCGACAGCGCCCGCCCGGTCGGCGAGATCATCGGCAGCGGGCCGTTCCGCTTCCTCGCCGGGGAGCGCGTGCAGGGCAGCCGCTTCGTCTATGCGCGCAACGCGGACTACGTCCCGCGCGAGGGGGGCGAGCCCTCCTGGACCGCGGGGCCGAAGCGGGTGCATGTCGAGCGGGTCGAGTGGCACATCATGCCCGATCCGGCCACCGCGGCCGGGGCGCTGCAGGGCGGCGAGGTGGACTGGTGGGAGACGCCGACCGCCGACCTGCTGCCGGTGCTCCGGCGCAACCGCAACATCGTGGTCGCGCTGCCGAACCCGACCGGGATGATGGCGTGGGGACGCTTCAACCACCTCCATCCGCCCTTCGACAACCAGCGCATCCGCCGCGCGCTGATGGGCGCCATCAACCAGGCGGACTACATGACCGCCGTCACCGGCACGGACCGCTCGCTGTGGCGCGACGGGGTGGGCTTCTTCCCGCCCGAGACCCCCTTCGCCTCCGATGCCGGGCTCGAGGTGCTGCGCGGGCCGCGCGACCTCGACCGGGTGCGGCGGGAGATCGAGGCGGCGGGCTATCGCGGGGAGAGGGTGGTGCTCCTCGGCACCACCGACGTGCCGACGCTGGCCGCGCTCAGCCATGTCGGGCACGACATGCTGCGCCGGGCGGGGCTGAACGTGGAGTTCGTCGCCACCGACTGGGGCACCGTGGTGGCGCGCCGCGCCAGCCGCGAGCCGCCGGAGCGGGGCGGCTGGAGCATGTTCTTCACCTTCTGGACCGGGCTCGACAACATCAATCCCGGCGTGAACCAGCCGATCCGCGGCAACGGCCGCGACGGCTGGTGGGGCTGGGCGACGAGCGAGCGGCTGGAGGCGCTGCGCGCCCGGTGGTTCGACGCCGACGACCTCGCCGCCCAGCAGGCGATCGCGCGGGAGATGCAGGCCATCGCCTTCGAGGAGGCGCCGACCCTGCCGCTCGGACAGTATTTCCAGACCACTGCGCACCGCCGCGCGATCACCGAGGTGCAGCAGGGGCTGCCGGTGTTCTGGAGCCTGCGCAAGAGCGGCTGAGCGCTCCACCCCCCGGTCTTGCGGAGGGGCGGCGGCGGTGGTCCCATGGGGGCAAGCAAGACCACCCGGAGGCTCACGATGAACCGGCGTTCCCTCCTCAAGGCGTCCGCTGCGGCGGGGGCCGTCGCGGCGCTGCCCCGCTTCGCCATCGCCCAGCCGCGGCAGGCGCGCCTCCTGCGCTTCGTGCCGCACGCCAACCTCGCCGTGCTCGACCCGATCTGGACCACCGCTTATATCAGCCGCAACCACGGGCTGATGGTCTACGACACGCTGTTCGGGATCGACCGGGAGTTCCAGCCGCAGCCGCAGATGGCCGAGGGGCTGGCGGTGGAGGACGACGGCCGCACCGCAACCGTGACGCTGCGCGAGGGGCTGTACTTCCACGACGGCGAGCGGGTGCGCGCACAGGACTGCGTGGCCAGCCTGAAGCGCTGGATGAAGCGCAACCCCATCGGGCAGCATCTCGAGGGCCTGACCGAGGAGCTGACGGCGGTGGACGACCGGCGGCTGCGCTTCCGCCTGAAGCAGCCCTTCCCGATGCTGGCCCACGCGCTCGGCACCATCGGCGCGCCCATCCCCTTCATCATGCCGGAGCGGCTGGCCAATACCGATCCTTTCCAGCAGGTGCGCGAGGTGGTGGGCAGCGGCCCCTACCGCTTCAAGGCGGACGAGTTCAACTCCGGCAGCCTCGTGGTGTACGAGCGCTTCGCCGGCTACGCCCCGACGCCGCATGCCGGCAACGGGCTGCTCTCCGGCCCGAAGACGGTGCATTTCGACCGCGTCGAGTGGCACATCATCACCGACGCGGCGACCGCGGCCGGGGCGCTGCAGGCGGGCGAGATCGACTGGTACGAGCAGCCGCCGCCGGAGATCCAGCAGCTTCTCCGCCGCAACCGCCAGATCAGCGTCGAGCCGCTCGACCGGCTGCCGCTGACCGGCATCATGCGCTTCAACCACCTGCATCCGCCCTTCAGCGAGAAGCGGATGCGGCAGGCCATCCTCCCGGCGGTGAGCCAGGAGGATCACATGATCGCCATCGTCGGCACCGACAAGGACCTGTACCAGACCGGCACCGGCATCTTCACCCCCGGGACGCCGCTCGCCAACGACGAGGGGATGGAGGTGCTGACCGGCCCGCGCAGCATCGAGCGCGCGCGCCAGCTCCTGCGCGAGGCCGGCTACACCAACCAGCCGATCCGCCTGCTCGGCTCCACCGACATCCTCGCCCCCTCGGCCATGACCCAGGTGGCGGCGGACATGTTCCGCCGCCTCGAGGTCAATCTCGACCTGGTGCTGACCGACTGGGGCACGGTGGTGCAGCGGCGCGCCTCTCGCGAGCCGCTGGAGCGCGGCGGCTGGTCGGTGTTCTGCACCGCCTTCAACGCCTACGACTTCCTCGACCCCGCCGGGCACTTTCCGCTGCGCGGCAACGGCACCAGCGGCTGGTTCGGCTGGCCGACCGTGCCGCGCCTGGAGGAGCTGCGCCTCGAATGGTTCGGCGCCCCCGACCTCGAGGCGCAGCAGCGGATCGCGCGCGAGATCCAGCGCGTGGCGCTGGACGAGGTGGTCTACGTGCCGCTCGGCTCCTACCTCTCCATCATGGCGATGCGCCGGAACCTGGAGGGGCGGG
Source organism: Crenalkalicoccus roseus (assembly GCF_004761865.1). GTDB lineage: Bacteria > Pseudomonadota > Alphaproteobacteria > Acetobacterales > Acetobacteraceae > Crenalkalicoccus > Crenalkalicoccus roseus. The sequence goes on from NZ_SJDM01000002.1 coordinate 231,397, forward strand.
TGCCCGGCCCGCCGGTGTTCTGGGGCATCCGTCGGGCCTGACGCCGCGCGTCCCGGAGCGCTTCGGGACGCGGCGGTCCCGGCTGCGCCCGTCGGAGCACGGGATGGCGGGCCGGCCGCCGGGGCGCTTGGCACGGCGCATGCAAACCTTCTCCCCCGTCGCCCGCACCCAGCGGCGGAGCGCCCGTGGAGCCTCTGCGATGGTCCCTGGCGCTCTGCCCGGCCTTAAGGCAGTTTGATGGAAATCCGGGCGAGGCAACGGCTGGGAGAGAGAACATGGACCGGAGGCATTTCCTGAAGGCGGCCGCAGCCGCCGGCGCACTGGCCGGAACGGCCGGGCTTGCGGCGCCGGCCCTGGCGCAGGGCACGGCGGCGCGCACGCTGCGCTTCGTGCCGCAGGCCAACCTGGCGAATTTCGACCCGATCTGGGGCACGCAATACGTCGTGCGCAACGCCTCGGTGCTGGTGTGGGATACGCTCTACGGCCTGAACGCGGAACTCCAGCCGCAGCGCCAGATGGTCGAGGGCGAGGAAATCTCCGACGACGGGAAGACCTGGACCTTCCGCCTGCGCGAGGGGCTGCGCTTCCACGACGGGGAGCCGGTCAGGGCGCAGGACTGCGTCGCCAGCCTGAACCGGTGGATGGTGCGCGACGGTATGGGCCAGATGCTGCGCGCCATCCAGGAGGAGCTGGTGGCGGTGGACGACCGCACCTTCCGCTGGCGCCTCCGGCAGCCCTACCCGAAGATGCTGCTGGCCCTCGGCAAGACCAACACGCCGATGGCCTTCATGATGCCGGAGCGGCTGGCGAGGACCGATCCGTTCCAGCAGATCACGGAGTATGTCGGCTCCGGGCCGATGCGCTTCCTGCGCAACGAGTGGGTGCCGGGGGCGCGGGCGGTGTTCGCGCGCTTCGAGAACTACGTTCCCCGTGGCGAGCCCGCCTCCTGGCTGGCCGGCGGCAAGCGCGTCACGATAGACCGGCTGGAATGGATCATCATGCCCGATCCCGCCACCGCCTCGGCGGCGCTGCAGAGCGGCGAGGTCGACTGGTGGGAGACGCCGCTGACCGACCTCGTGCCGCAGCTCCGGCGCAACCGCAACATCCAGGTGGACATCGCCGACCCGCTGGGCAACATCGGCTCCTTCCGCTTCAACCACCTGCACCCGCCCTTCAACGACGTCCGCGCGCGCCGCGCCGTCGCCATGGCGCTCAACCAGGAGGACTATATGCGCGCGGTGGTCGGCGACGACCGCAACCTGTGGCAGACGTCGGCCAGCTTCTTCACCCCCGGCACGCCCCTCTACACCGAGGAGGGCGGCGACATCCTCAAGGGCCCGCGCGACATCGAGGGCGCGCGGCGGCTGCTGCGCGAGGCGGGCTACGACGGCCAGCCGATCACCGTGCTGGTGGCGCAGGACCAGGCACCGCTCAAGGCCATGGGCGAGGTGACGGACGCGCTGCTCCGCTCGATCGGCATGACCGTGGACTTCGTGGCGACCGACTGGGGCACGGTGGGTCAGCGCCGCGCCTCCAAGGCGCCGCCGGGGCAGGGGGGATGGCACGTCTTCCACACCTGGCACGCGGGCGCCGACTGCACCAACCCGGCGACGCAGATCCAGATCCGCGCCAATGGCGACGGCGCCTGGTTCGGCTGGCCGAAGGACGAGGCGGTGGAGGCGGCGCGCGACAAGTGGTTCGAGGCGCCGGATCTCGAGGCGGAGAAGGCGGCGGTGGCGGAGATGAACCGGGCGCTGTTCAACCACGTCACCTACGCGCCGACCGGCTTCTACAAGACCTACCAGGCCTGGCGGCGCAACGTCTCCGGCGTTATCGGGGCGCCGATCCCCTTCTTCTGGGGCATCGCCAAGACCTGAGCGGAGCAGCCTGACACACCATGCTCGCCTACGTCGTCCGCCGCATACTGGCGACCATCCCCGTCATGGCGGTGGTCGCGCTGTTCGTCTTCAGCCTGCTCTACATCGCCCCGGGCGACCCGGCGGCGGTGATCGCGGGCGACCAGGCGACGCCCGAGGATGTGGAGCGCATCCGCGCCTCGCTCGGCCTCGACCGGCCCTTCCTGGTCCGCTTCGGGGAATGGGTGATCCGCATCCTGCAGGGGGACCTCGGGGTCTCGATCTTCACCAACCTGCCGGTCACGACGATGATCGCGCAGCGCATCGAGCCCACCCTCTCGCTGATGGTCCTCACGCTCATCCTGGCGGTGGTCGTCGCCATCCCGATGGGCGTGCTGGCGGCCTGGAAGCAGGGCACCTGGATCGACCGCGGGGTCATGGCCTTCGCCGTGCTCGGCTTCTCGGTGCCGGTCTTCGTGGTCGGCTACCTGCTCGCCTACGTGTTCGCGCTCGAGCTGGAATGGCTGCCGGTGCAGGGCTACACCAGCTTCAGCGCCGGTTTCTGGCCCTGGCTCGAGAACCTGATCCTGCCCGCGGTCGCGCTCGGCAGCGTCTACATCGCGCTGATCGCGCGCATCACGCGCGCGACGATGCTCGAGGTGCTGAGCCAGGACTACATCCGCACCGCCCGCGCCAAGGGCGCGAGCCAGGGCAGCATCCTGTTCCTGCACGCGTTGAAGAACGCGGCGGTGCCGATCGTGACCGTGATCGGCATCGGCATCGCGCTGCTGATCGGCGGCGCGGTGGTGACGGAGAGCGTCTTCGCCATTCCCGGCCTCGGCCGGCTGACGGTGGATGCGATCCTGCGCCGGGACTACCCCGTGATCCAGGGCGTGGTCCTGCTGTTCAGCTTCATCTACGTGCTGGTCAACCTGGCGATTGACCTCGTCTACACCCTCTTCGATCCGAGGATCCGGTACTGATGGCCTCCGCCCATACCGCGCCGCTCGGCCTCGCCGCGGAGTCCCGCCCGCCCGTCGCGGCCGCCCCCCCGATGCCGGACGTGCTGCCGCCGGTGAAGCCCCGCCGGGGCCTCGTGGGCTTCGTGTACCGCCACCCGACCATGGCGATCGGCGGCTTCCTGCTGCTGGTGATGATCTTCATCGCCGTCTTCGCGCCCCTGCTCTGGACCGTGGACCCGACCGCCCTGGCCCCGGCGCGGCGCACGCGCGAACCCTCCCTGGAGCACTGGTTCGGCACCGACATGCTGGGCCGGGACGTCTATTCGCGCGTGATGTACGGGGCGCGGGTATCGCTGATCGTGGGCTTCGCGGTCGCCATCCTCTCCTCCGTCATCGGCCTCGCCATCGGGCTGGTCTCGGGCTTCATCCGCGTCGCCGACGGCATCATCATGCGGATCATGGACGGTCTGATGTCCATCCCGCCGATCCTGCTGGCGATCGCGCTGATGGCGCTCACCCGCGGCTCGGTGCAGAACGTCATCATCGCCATCACCATCGCCGAGATCCCGCGCGTCTCGCGCCTGGTGCGCGGCGTGGTGCTGTCCTTGCGGGAGCAGCCCTACGTGGAGGCGGCGGTGGCGGCGGGCACGCGCACGCCGATGATCATCCTGCGCCACATCCTGCCGAACACCCTCGCGCCGATCACCGTGCAGGCGACCTACATCTGCGCCTCGGCGATGATCGTGGAGGCGATCCTCTCCTTCATCGGCGCCGGCACCCCGCCCATCATCCCCTCCTGGGGGAACATCATGGCGGAGGGGCGCGCGCTCTGGCAGGTGAAGCCCTACATCGTGTTCTTCCCCGCCCTGTTCCTCTCCATCACCGTGCTCGCGGTGAACCTGCTGGGCGACGGCCTGCGGGACGCGCTCGATCCGCGCATGGCGAAGAGGCTCTGACGCATGGCACTGCTCGAGATCGAGAACCTGCAGACGCACTTCCGCACGCCCGACGGGGTGAACCGCGCCGTGGACGGCGTCTCCTTCAACGTCGAGGCGGGGGAGACGCTGGCGGTGGTGGGCGAATCGGGCTGCGGCAAGTCCGTCACCGCCATGTCCATCCTGCGCCTGATCCCGGAACCGCCGGGCAGGATCGCCGGCGCCATCCGCTTCCAGGGGCGCAACCTGCTCGAGCTCTCCGACCGCGAGATGCGCGACATCCGCGGCAACGAGATCAGCATGATCTTCCAGGAGCCGATGACCAGCCTGAACCCGGTGCTGACCGTGGGGCGGCAGATCGGCGAGACGCTCAGGCTGCACCAGGGGCTGAACCGCCAGCAGGCCGAGGCGCGGGCGGTGGAGATGCTGCAGCTTGTCGGCATCCCGGAGCCGCAGCGCCGGGTGCGGGAGTATCCGCACCAGCTCTCGGGCGGGATGCGCCAGCGCGTGATGATCGCCATCGCGCTCGCCTGCAACCCGAAGCTGCTGATCGCGGACGAGCCCACCACCGCGCTCGACGTCACCATCCAGGCGCAGATCCTCGACCTGATGCGCGACCTGAAGCGCCGCGTCGGCGCGGCCATCGTTCTCATCACCCACGATCTCGGCGTGGTGGCGGAGGTCGCGGAGCGCGTCGTCGTCATGTATGCCGGACGCAAGGTGGAGGAGGCGCAGGTTGGCCCGCTGTTCCGCACGCCGCGCCATCCCTACACCCAGGGGCTGCTCGGCTCGGTGCCGAAGCTCGGCTCCTCGCTCACCGGCACGGAGACGCGGCTGGCGGAGATCCCCGGCCTCGTCCCGAGCCTCAAGCAGAAGATCCCGGGTTGCGTCTTCGCCAGCCGCTGCCCGCACGCGACCGACCTCTGCCGCGAGGTGGCGCCGGCGCTGGAGGAGAAGGCGCCCGGCCATGTCGCCGCGTGCCACTACGCGGCCAGGGAAGGGGCAATGGCGGCATGAGCAGGCCGATCCTCGAGGTCAAGGACCTCAAGAAGCACTTCCCCATCCATGGCGGCTTCTTCGGCGGCGTCACCGGCCATGTCTATGCGGTGGACGGCGTCTCCTTCGACATCGCCAGGGGCGAGACCCTGTCGCTGGTCGGCGAGTCCGGCTGCGGCAAGTCCACCGTAGGCAAGGCGATCCTGCGCCTCTTCCCCATCACCGCGGGCCAGGTGGTGCTGGACGGCACGCGCATCGACGACATGCCGGCCGGCAGGCTGCGCCCGCTCCGCCGCCGCATCCAGGTGGTGTTCCAGGACCCGTTCAGCTCGCTCAACCCGCGCATGCGGGTGCGCGACATCCTGGCCGAGCCGATCCGCAATTTCGGCCTGGCGAAGGGCAAAGACGAGATGGAGGAGCGGGTCGCGGCGCTGATGGACAAGGTGCGCCTGCCGCGCGACGCGGTGGGGCGCTGGCCGCACGAGTTCTCCGGCGGGCAGCGCCAGCGCATCGGCATCGCCCGCGCGCTTGCGGCCGAGCCGGACATCATCATCTGCGACGAGGCGGTTTCGGCCCTCGACGTGTCGGTGAAGGCGCAGATCGTGAACCTCCTGCAGGACCTGCAGAAGGAGCTCGGCCTCGCGATGCTGTTCATCTCGCACGACCTCGCCATCGTCGAACACATGACGCACCGCGTCGCCGTCATGTACCTCGGCAAGATCGTGGAGGTGGCGCCGAAGCGCGAGTTGTTCGCCGCACCGAAGCACCCCTACACCGAGGCGCTGCTCTCCGCCGTGCCGGTGCCGGAGCCGGGGGCGCAGCGGCAGCGCATCATCCTCAAGGGCGACGTGCCAAGCCCGATCAACCCACCGAAGGGATGCCGCTTCCATACCCGATGCCCTTACGCTTTCGACCGCTGCCGGGTGGAGGAGCCGCCCCTGCGGCCGTTGGAGGCGGGGCACCTCGCCGCCTGCCACCTGCACGACCGCCCGGCGGCCGAGAACCCGTTGGCCGGCGCCAGGGGGGGCGCGCTGCTGCCCGCCTGATCCCTCCGCCCGGATCGCCGGCGGCCCCGGGCGCCCGCGGCCGCCGGGCGGGCGGCCAGTGAGGGGAGGCGCGCCTTGGCCGAGCCGGTGATGCTCGAGGTGCGCGAGCGGCGCAGCCCGTTCGGGCGCTTCTGCAAATGGGCCTTCTGGATCTTCCAGGGGGTGATGCTGCTGCTGGCGCTCGGCACCTGCGCGGCGGTGACGCCCTACCTGGCCGATCCCGACCCCGAGGTCGCGATGGGGGCGGGCATGTTCGGCGCCCTGGCGCTCGGGGCGCTGTGGGCGATCTGGCCCGGGGGCACCGTGATCCTGGGGGTGCTCGTCCTGCTGACGCGGGGGCGCAAGCGCCTGATCCCGGCGCCGGACGGCGCCGCCGCGCCGTCGGGCCGGAGCCGCGGCGGCGGCAGCGTGCCGCCGACCGGACCGCCCCGCTGACGCCGTTTCGCGGCGCTTGACGGAGAGGCGGGCGCGGGGTGAGCTTTCGCATCATGCGCGGTCCCCCGGGCCGCCGGCCATTTGCGAACGGAATCCTTGGGAGGCGCGGAATGCCGCAGGTGACGCTGACCGTGAACGGCAAGTCCCACACGGTCGAGGTTGAGGGCCGCACGCTGCTGGTCGAGCTGCTGCGGGAGAAGCTGCGCCTGACCGGCACGCATGTCGGCTGCGACACCAGCCAGTGCGGCGCCTGCGTCGTGCACGTGAACGGCGAGAGCGTGAAGTCCTGCACCCTGCTCGCCCTGCAGGCCGATGGCGCGCAGGTGACGACGATCGAGGGTCTGGCGAAGCCCGACGGCACGCTGCACCCGATGCAGGAGGCGTTCCGCGAGTACCACGCCCTGCAGTGCGGCTTCTGCACCCCGGGCATGGTGATGGCGGCGATCGACCTGGTGCAGAAGCATCCGCAGGGACTCTCCGAGCGGGAGATCCGGGAAGGGCTGGAGGGCAACCTCTGCCGCTGCACCGGCTACCACAACATCGTCAAGGCGATCGCCGCCGCGGCCGAGGTGATGCACGGCCGGCGCTCGGAGATCGCGCGCGCCGCCGAGTAGCGGGCGGCCCGCCGCTGCGGGCATGGCTGGCGTCAGGGGGTGGGAGACGGTCCAATGAACGTGGTGGTTCCCTTCGAGGGCATCGGGGCCAGTGTGAGGCGCAAGGAAGACCCGCGCTTCCTCTCCGGCCGCGGGCAGTACACGGACGACATCGTCCGCCCGAACCAGGCCTATGCCTGTATCCTGCGCAGCCCGCACGCCCACGCGGCGATCCGCGGCATCGACACGGCCGCGGCGAAGGCGATGCCGGGCGTGCTCGCGGTCTTCACCGGCGCCGACATGGCCGGCATCGGCGGCCTGCCCTGCGGCTGGCAGATCCACAGCAAGGACGGCTCGCCGATGGCCGAGCCGAAGCACCCCGTGCTGGCCGAGGGCAAGGTGCGCCACGTCGGCGACCCCGTCGCGGTGGTGGTCGCGGAGACGCGCGCCCAGGCCAGGGACGCGGCCGAGGCGATCGTCGTGGACTACGAGGTGCTGCCCGCCGCCGCGACCATGGAGGCGGCGCTCGCCCCCGGCGCGCCGGCGATCCACGAGGGCGCGCCGGGCAATATCTGCTACGACTGGCATCTCGGCGACAAGGCGGCGACCGACGCGGCCTTCGCCGCGGCGCACAAGGTGGTCTCCTTCGAGACCTCCAACAACCGCCTGGTGCCCAACGCCATGGAGCCGCGCGCGGCGATCGGCGACTACGACACCGCGACGGGCGAGTACACGCTCTGGACCACCAGCCAGAACCCGCACGTGATCCGCCTGCTGATGGGCGCCTTCGTGCTGCAGATCCCGGAGGCGAAGCTGCGCGTGATCGCGCCCGATGTCGGCGGCGGCTTCGGATCCAAGATCTTCCACTACGCCGAGGAGGCGATCGTCACCTGGGCCGCCGGCCGCCTCGGCCGCCCGGTGAAGTGGACGGCCGATCGCACCGAGAGCTTCATGTCCGACGCGCACGGCCGCGACCATGTCACGAAGGCGGAGCTAGCGCTGGACAAGGACGGCAAGTTCCTGGCGCTGCGCGTCTCCACCCTCGCCAACATGGGTGCCTACCTCTCCACCTTCGCGCCGAGCGTGCCGACCTACCTCTACGCCACGCTGCTCGCCGGCTGCTACACCACGCCGGCCATCTATGCCGAGGTGAAGGCGGTGTTCACCAACACCGTCCCGGTGGACGCCTATCGCGGCGCCGGCCGGCCGGAGGCGACCTTCCTGCTGGAGCGGCTGGTGGACATCGCCGCGGCGGAGATGGGCATGGACCGGATCGAGATCCGGCGCCGCAACTTCATCCCCCCCGACGCCTTTCCCTACCAGACGCCGGTGGCGCTGCAGTACGACAGCGGCAACTACCACGCGACTCTGGACGCGGCGCTGCAGGCCGCCGACTGGGCCGGCTTCGAGGCCCGGCGGGCGGAGGCGGCGCGGCGCGGCAGGCTGCGCGGCATCGGCTGCTCCACCTACATAGAAGCCTGCGGCATCGCGCCTTCCGCCGTGGTGGGCTCGCTTGGCGCGCGTGCCGGCCTCTACGAGGTCGGCACCATCCGCGTCCATCCCACGGGCAGCGTGACGGTGCTGACGGGGGCGCACAGCCACGGGCAGGGACATGAGACCACCTTCGCCCAGCTTGTCGCCGACCAGCTCGGTGTGCCGCTGGCGCAGGTGGAGGTGGTGCACGGCGACACGGCGCGGGTGCCCTTCGGCATGGGCACCTATGGCAGCCGCAGCCTCGCCGTCGGCGGCTCCGCCATGGTGAAGGCGATGGACAAGATCATCGCCAAGGGCAAGCGCATCGCCGCGCACCTGATGGAAGCCTCGGTCGAGGATGTGGAGTTCGACCGCGGCACCTTCCGTGTCGCCGGCACCGACAAGACCAAGTCGCTCGCCGAGATCGCCCTTGCCGCCTATGTCCCGCACAACTACCCGATCGAGGAGCTGGAACCGGGGCTGGAGGAGACCGCCTTCTACGACCCCAAGAACTTCACCTATCCCGGTGGCTGCCACATCGCCGAGGTGGAGATCGACCCCGAGACCGGCCAGGTGCAGGTGGTGAACTTCACCGCCGTGGACGATGTGGGCCGCGTCATCAACCCCATGATCGTCGAGGGCCAGGTGCAGGGCGGGGTGGCGCAGGGCGTCGGCCAGGCGCTGCTGGAGCAGGCGGTCTACGACGCGGAGGGGCAGCTCCTCTCCGGCAGCATGATGGACTACTGCCTGCCGCGCGCGGAGGACCTGCCGCCGGTCGGCGTCGCCACCCATACCACCCTCTGCACCCACAACCCCCTCGGCGTGAAGGGCTGCGGCGAGGTGGGGGCGATCGGCTCCCCGCCGGCGGTGATCAACGCGGTGGTGGACGCGCTGCGCGACTACGGCGTGCGCCACATAGAAATGCCGGCGACGCCGCAGAGAATCTGGAGCATCATCCATGCCAAGCGGCCGGCGGCCGCCGAATAGAACGGACCCCGGAGGAGCGGGATCGGCCGCAGGCGCGGACCCGCCCTCCGCATGAACAGACAGGGCCGCTTCCGCGATGACGGTCGGGCGGGAACGGCCCCACCCCTACGGCCCAAGCAGTCGGGAGATCGGTTCCATGTACGACTTCGCCTACCATAAGCCGGGTTCCGTCGCCGATGCGGTGAAGCTCCTCACCGCCGATCCGGAGGCGCGGCCGATCTCCGGCGGCCAGACCCTGCTGCCGGCGCTGAAGCACCGGCTGAACCGGCCGACCGCGCTGGTGGACCTTTCCGGCATCGCCGAGCTCAAGGGCATCCGCAAGGAGGGCGACACGCTGACCATCGGCGCCCTGGCCCGGCATGTCGATGTGGCCGAGAGCGCCGAGGTGACCTCCGCCATCCCCGCGCTGGCACGGATGGCGGCCAATATCGGCGACATCCAGGTGCGCAACCGCGGCACCATCGGCGGCAGCGTCGCCAACAACGACCCGGCGGCGGACTATCCGGCGGCCGTGCTCGGCCTGGGCGCGACCATCGTCACCGACAGGCGGCGCATCGCCGCGGACGACTTCTTCCAGGGCATGTTCACCACGGCGCTGGAGCCCGGGGAGCTGCTTGTGGCGATCGAGTTCCCGATCCCGGAGAAGGCCGGCTACGCCAAGATGCGCAACCCGGCCAGCCGCTACGTCATGACCGGCGCCTTCGTCGCCCGGCTCAGATCGGGCGAGGTGCGCGTCGCCATCAACGGCGCAGGTCCCTGCGTCTTCCGCCAGGCGGAGATGGAGAAGGCGCTTTCCGCCAACTGGTCGCCAGAGGCGGTGGCGAACATCCGGCAGTCCCCGGAGGGGCTGAACAGCGACATCCATGGCAGCGCCGAATACCGCGCGCACCTCGTCACGGTGATGGCGAAGCGCGCCGTGGCCGAGGCCGGCTGATACCGCCGGCGGCATCGCCGGACGCATCCGCGCGCAGGGGTTGCCGGGGTCCCATCGCGGCGGGCCGCGATGGGGCCCGGACGCAAGCTCACGCGATTGCCAGCGGCCGCAGCACAGCCATCCGCGCGGATGCGGCCGCGGGCAAGAGCCTACCCTGCATGCGGCGCCAGGGCGGATCCCGCTCGGCGGTTTTGCTGGAACAGGCTCCGCCCTGGCGCGCCAGCCTTCAGGGCCGGAGGCGCAGCCGGCCGTGCGGCGCCGCGACCTCGCGCTCCAGCGACAGCATCTCCCCATCCCGCCAGGCCCCGACCAGGTCGCCCCAGTGGCGCGACAGGGGATGGCCGGACTGGCCGGTGGCGATCACCGCCAGCGTCCGCTCCGGATCGGCAAGATCGGCGACGAGGCGCATGCCCGCGCCGTGCACGTTCTCCCAGGGGTTGGGGCGCCCGGTGCCGCGGAAGCCGCCGCGATTCACGGTCTCCCCGTCCCCGCCGGTCGGGACCTCGAGCCGCGTCAGCGGCCCAAGCAGGGGCAGGTGGCGCAGCACCGGATGCTCGAACCGCACGACATGGACATGGCCCCACCGCCAGGCGGCGGGATCGGGGCCATGCTCGGCCTGCAGCTCCTCCACCACCTCCACGAGGGTCTCGGCCGCCATCGCGCGGCAGTCGCCGCCGCACCACCAGGCGCCGCGGCCATCGGGGCGCATGAGGAAGCCGATGAACTCGGCGCCGACGATCCACGCACCGGGAGGCACGCCGGCATTCTCCAGGGCGCGCCGGCCCAGGCGCACCTTCCAGGCGTTGTAGATCAGCGGCTGCGGCAGGTCGGCGCGGATGTCGCCATCCCACGCGCGCAGCAGGTCATGGGCCCGCCCCGCCGCGCCGTCCGGGCGGGGCAGGGCGCGGAACAGCGCCTGCGGCGCCACCACCAGCTCCCGCGCCAGGAGCGAGACCGTGTCGAGCTGCATGGCGGCGAAGCCCGCGGCATCGTGCCGCCCCTCCGCTGCCGTGCCGGTCCCCCCGCTCGCGGCCAGCATCTCACCGATGCGGCGAAAGCGCCAGTCGCCGAACCAGTCGCGCCCGAGGAAGACCGGCCAGTCCGGCGGGCTGACGCGATTGTTGGCGTTGACCAGCACGCCGCTCTCCGGCCTTTCCACATGCGGCATCTCGTCGAACGGCACCCAGCCGATCCAGCGGTGGCTGTCGTCCCAACCGGGCGCCGGCAGGGTTCCGTCCCCGCCCCGGCGGAGGGGCGTGCGGCCGGTCAGGAACAGGCCGATCCCCCCATCCGCCGCCGCTACCATCAGGTTCTGCGGCGGGCTGGTGATCAGCGCCGCGGCGGCGCGCGCTTCCGCGAGGCTGCGGGCGCGGTTCAGCGCCAGCAGCCCGGAGGCGGCGCTGTCCGGCGTCGCCAGGTTGGCCATCGCCACGGCGAGGGCGGTGTCCTCGCCGGTGGCGTAGGGGGCGAGGTCGGAGATCACCACGCCGTTGCGCGTCTCGCGCACGCGCAGCGTCACCGGCTCCCTGCCGCGCACCCGGATCGTCTCCTCGAAGACCCGGAAGGGCCGGGGTCCCTCGGGGGTCTCGTAGGTGTCGGGGCCGAGCACCCGCTCGACGAACACGTCCTGCGTGTCGGAATGCGTGGTGGTGAAGCCCCAGGCGATGCGCTCATTGCGCCCGAACACCATGAAGGGCACGCCGGGGCTGGTTCCGCCGGCCAGGACACGGCCTCCGGGCAGGTCGATGCGTGCCAGGTACCAGAGGATCGGGGCCTGGAAGGGCAGGTGCGGATCCGCCGCGAGCAGCGGCGCTCCCGAGGCCGAGTGCCGGGAGGCGACGGCCCAGGCATTGCTCGCGGCGGATGGCAGGGTTCCCGGATCCGGGAAGCGGGGCAGGGCCTCGGCGAGGCGGGCGAGCCCCGCCGGATCGAGCCGGCTCAGGGCGTCGGCATGCCATGGCTGGTCGGGCCGTCCGGCGGTTTCGTCGGCGGGCCAGAGCTCGTTCAGCCGCTCGGGCGGCAGCAGGGCGCGCAGGCGTGCCCGGTCAAGCTCGATCCGCCAATTGCCGGAGAGCCATACGCCCATCAGCTTGCCCCAGAGCAGGCTGTGCTCCGGCCGCCAGGGCTCTGGCGCACCGAGCAGCAGGAATTCCGGCGCGGCGAAGCGGCCGCGGGCGGCGATCCAGCCATTGACGCCCGCGGCATAGGCTTCCAGCAGGTCGCGCGTCTCCTCCGCCAGGGCGGCGAGGTCCGCCTCCGCCCGCCGCGCCAGGCCGAGGGTGCGCATGAAGCGGTCGAGCGGCAGCGCCTCGGCGCCGAAGAGCTCCGCCATCCGCCCGCCGGCGCTGCGGCGCATCAGCTCCATCTGGAACAGGCGGTCGCGCGCGTGCATCCAGCCGAGGGCCATCACCGCGTCGCGTTCCGTGGCGGCGGCGATGCGCGGAATGCCGTGGGCATCGAGCGTGATCTCGACCGGGGCGGAAAGCCCGGCGAGGCGCAGCGTCTGCTCGTGCGCCGGCAGGGTCCACCACAGCGCCGCCGCGGCGCCGAGCACCGCGAGCAGCAGCGTGGCGCCGAGGCCGAGCAGGAGGCGGCGCAGCCACGGCAGGGCGCGCCTTCGGGCTTGGGGATATCGTGGCGGCATGAGGGGGCGTCGTCAGCTTCCCGGCCTGCCCGCCCGTCATCCGCCCGCCATTCGGCCCGCGCGGGAGAGGCGCGGCAGGGCGGATGCCGCGCCCGCAGGACGGCGTTGTCCGAACAGGGATGCGGGGAAGGGGAGGGGCGGCCTTGGCCGCACCCTCCCGCGCATGGCGGTCAGCCGCAGCGGATGCTCTCCACCCTGCCGCCGCGTGCCCGCACCGTGACGCGATCGGGGCGGTGATCCATCGTCACCATGTCGTCGGGGCCGACCATGCGGACGGTGCGGATGCCCGGCATCCGCTCCAGCGCCGCCCGCGCCTCCTCCGCCGGGCGGCCGAGAAGGGCCGGGAAGCGGTCCTCGTTCCGGGCGCACTCCCCGCCGCCGGGCGGCGCCGCCTGTGCGCAGCCCAGGGCGGCCAGCAGCAGGGCGAGGCCGGCGGCGCGCGCCGGGCGCCTCATGCCATGTTCACCATGATGGTCTTCTTGTGGGTGAAGTGCTCCAGCATCGCCTCCAGCGAGGCCTCCTTGCCGAGGCCGGAGGACTTCACGCCGCCGTAGGAGAGGTTGGCCTGCACCACCAGGTTCTGGTTGATCTGCACGAGGCCGGCCTCCAGCCGGTGCGCGAGGTCGAGCCCGATCCTGAGGTTGTTGGTCCAGATGCTGGCGGCGAGGCCGTATTCGGAATCGTTCGCCTCCGCCAGCACGCTCTCCGCGTCGTCGAAGGGGGCGATGACGGTGACGGGGCCGAAGATCTCCTCGCGCACCAGCCGGCTGTCCTTCGGCAGGCCGGTGAAGATGACGGGCTGGATGAACAGGCCCTTCTTCAGGGCCGGGTCGTCGGGCAGGCGGGAGCAGACATGCGCGGTGGCGCCGGGGGTGCGCCTGCCCTCCTCGATGAAGCCGCGCACCTTCTCGAGCTGGCCCTCGGAGACGATGGTGCCGATATCCGTCCTCTCATCCAGCGGGTCGCCCATCACCATCCGGTCCACCGCCTCCTTCATGGCGGCAACGAACCTGTCGTAGATCGGGCGCTCGACGTAGATGCGGCTCGCCGCGGTGCAGCTCTGCCCCTGGCGGGTGAAGCGCATGGAGGTCAGCGCGCCCTGCACCGTCCTCTCGAAGTCGCAATCGGCGAAGACGATCATCGGCGACTTGCCGCCGAGCTCCAGCGTGACCGGGATGATCTTCTCCGCCGCCGTCTTGTAGACGATCTTTCCGGTCTCGACCGAGCCGGTGAAGGTCACCTTCCTCACCAGCGGGTGCGACACGAGCGGGGCGCCGCATTCGGGCCCGAAGCCGGAGAGGATGTTGAACACGCCCGGCGGCAGCACGCGGTTCAGGAGCTCGCAGATGCGCAGCACCGCGAGCGGCGCCTCCTCGGCCGACTTCACCACCACGGAGTTGCCCGCCACCAGCGCCGGCGCGATCTTCAGCGCCATCAGCAGCATCGGCACGTTCCAGGGAATGATGGCCCCGACCACGCCGAGCGGCTCGCGCACCGTCACGGAGAGCACCTTCGGGTCGAAGGGCACGCTCTCCCCCTTCAGCTCGCCGCCCAATCCGCCGTAGAATTCGAAGATGTCGGCGACGACGTTCGCCTCCACACGGCTCTCGGTGCGCAGCGCCTTGCCGGTCTCGAGGGCGATCAGCCTCGCCAGCTCCTCGGCATGCTCCTTGAGCAGCGCCGAGCACTGATGCACCAGGGCGCCGCGCTTGCGGGCCGGCACCTTCGCCCATTCCTTCTGCGCCTTCGCCGCGTTCTGCACCGCGGCGTCCACATCGGCCGCGTCGCCCTCCGCGGCGCGGGCCACCTCCGCGCCGGTCGCCGGGTTCACCACCGGGAAGGTCCTGCCCGAGCGCGCGGGCACATAGCCGCCGCCGATGAAATGATGGCCGGACAGCGCCTTGGCGAGGGCGAAGGGATCGGTGGTCGGCTTGGCGGGGGTCGGGTGCGGACGGTCGAGCATGGGGGCCTCCCGAGGCTGTCGGCCCGACAATGGGCCGCGGCACCGGGTGCGGCAAGGGCCGGCCCGCATCGCCCGGCCCCGCCGCGGCCCGCCTCAGGCGAACCAGCTTCCGGTTGCTTCGTAGTTGGCGGTCACCCGGGCGGCGAGCGCGTTCCAGTCCACCGCCGGGGCCAGCGGACCCGCCGGGTCCGGCACCGCTGCGCCGACGAACCAGCTTCCGGTCGCCTCGTAGTTGGCGGTCACCCGGGCGGCGAGCGCATTCCAGTCCACCGGCTCGGCCATGGTGTCGGATCGCGTGATGCCCATGGCGACGGCCATGGCATCGAACAACTCGTTGTGCTGAAGCCAGTACTGCATTTCCTCCGGCACGCCAAGATTGGCAAGGCCAGGGTCGGGGCGCGTCGCCAGGGTGGCGATCAGGTCGCTGCCAGCGCCATGGGCCCAGATCGGCACCAATTCGTTGGTGTGGGTGTTAGAATGCCACTGTACCAACGGCAGCTCGCCTTGGCCCCGGCCGATGATGGGCTGGAAGAAGACGGTGTCCGAGTCCGGCCCAAGCATGAGGCCGTTGCCGTGATCCGTAGTGACGATGACGAGCGTCTCGTCCCAGCTGCTGTAGGCTTCGACCCAGCGGACCACTGCCTCGACGGAGCGGTTGAAGTCCACCTGCTCCTCGATGATGCGCGGCAGATTGTTGGCGTGCGCAGCCCAATCCACGGCGCCGCCCTCGATCATCAGGAAGAAGCCTTCGGTGCTGTCCTGCAGCACGCGCAGGGCGCCGAGGGTCATGGTCTCAAGGCTGGGCACTCCCTCGTTGAGGGGGTCCATGCCGTCGCCGTCGCGGTTGTACTGCAGGGTGTTGGCGACCCGGGCGGTGCCGAGGATCCTGTCGCCGGGTGTGAGGTCGAAAGTACCGGCGGCCAGCGCCTCGAAATCCTCCAGGCTGTCGATGAAGCGGTAAGCGGTGCGGCCCGCCAGGAGATCAGCGAGAGTCTCCTCACCGCCAACGAAGCGGAAATGGCCGGGCGCAGGCTCGCGCGGCTGAGCGTTGTCGTCATAGAAGGGATGCCCGGCCCCCATGACGACCCTGGCCTGCCCCTCCTCCACGATCTGCCGCGCAATGCCCACGTAATCGTTGCGCGTGGCGTTCTGGGCCAGAAAGGCGGCGGGCGTCGCATGCGACCATTGCACGCTTGTGACGACTCCAAGCTCCCGGCCGCTCTCCACCGCCAGATTGCCGATGTGGAGCAGCGGGTTGCCGAAGTTGTCGACGTTCAGTGCGTTGTTGTAAGTGAGCTGCCCGCTGGCGATGCCGGTGCCAGCGGCGGCGCTGTCGGTCCAGGCTGCGCGGAGATAGTCGTACCCTTCGAAGGACGGGGCGTAACCCCGATAGGACTGCGTGGAGGGCGTATCGGACCAGGCGCGGGCCGGATCGTACCCCACCTCGGATTCCACCGAGAAGGTTGGGGTGGAGGAGGTGTTAAGGGGGAAGGTCGACATGAAGCGGGCGACCTCGAAGGCATCATACGCCTCCTTGCCGAGTTCGCCGTGCCGCCAATAGCTCGCGGCCTCCCAGGTGGAGTAGCCGGCGCCATCCGAGATGAGCAGGATGACGTTCCTGGCGGCGCCTAACGCCACTTCCCAGCCTGTCTGCAATTGCATGAGGAATCTCCGTGCCTGTCTGGGCGGCCGTGCGCAGCGCCCGGGCATGGTATCGACGGTCGTGATGACAGGCCGGCCACGCCGACGTAGAGGAAATGTTAAGTTCCGGCCGCGTTAAGACGCCGGCGTCGGCTGGGCGGCGCCCTGGAAGGCCAGGCGCCAGACGGTCCACGCGCCCTCCCGCGTCAGCGCCGCCCGTCCGCCGACCTGCCGCGCCAGCGCCTCGGCGAGGGTCAGGCCGGCGCCCCGCGCGACGGCGGGCACGGGCGGCGCTGACGCGGGAGGGCCGATCCCGTCATCGCACACCATCACCATGCCCTCCGCCTTCCCGGCGGGAGCCCGGAAGGCGAGGCGCAGGACGCCGCGCCTCGCGTCCGGAAAGGCGTGTTTGAAGGCGTTGGCGATCGCCTCCGAGGCGGCGAGGCCGAGCGGCACGGCGGTGTTCAGGTCGAGGCGCCCCGCCGAGGGCGCGACCTCGATCCGCACCCGCTCGGCCATGCCGTAGCTCGCCGCCGTTGCCGCCGCGAGGCTGCCGAGATAGGCGGCGAAATCGATGCCGCTGGTATCGCCGCCCCCGTACAGGGCCTCATGCACCAGGCTCATCGCCTTGATGCGCCGCAGGGTCTCGGCAAAGGCCTCCCGGCCGGCCGGGTCGGCGCCGCGCCCCGCACGCAGCCGGAGCAGGGCGGCGACGACCTGGAGGTTGTTCTTGACCCGGTGGTGCACCTCCCGCAGCAGAACCTCCTTCTCGGCGAGCGCGCGGCGAAGCTCGGCGGTGCGCCGTGCGACCCGCGCCTCGAGTTCGGCATTCGCCTGGCGCAGCGCCTCCTTGGCCCTTGTCACCGAGGCGCTCTCGATCATCGTCCAGGCGCCGCGCCGGCGCGCCAGGGCGAATTCGTGGTTCTGCACCACGTCCATCGCCTCGCCCGCATCGCAACGGAGGGTGCAGTAGCTGCACAGGGCAAGGACGCGCCGGCCGCAGAAGCAGGCGCTGACCTTGCGCTCGTATTCGGTGAAGGAGTCCCAGTCGTCCGCCTCGAGGAAGTAGGTGTTGCCGGTCAGCCGGAAGCCGGACCAGCCCCTGGCCAGCGCCGTCTCCTTCCGCCGCATCCACCCGGCGATCACCGCATCGGCCCCGGCCTTGCCACCGCCCTGCAGGTACCATTCGTCGTGGTCCAGGATCTCAATCTGGCCGCGGGCCATGCGCCGGTCGAGGTCGGGAACCGCGGTGCGCAGCGCGTCGGCGGCGTCGGCGGCGCGCAGGGGGGTGGAGGTCACCCACATGCACTGCTCGTTGGCGAGGAGGCCGGCCCTGAAATACGGGACCAGAGTGTCCACTAGATCCGCCGCCGTCTCGTAGAACTGGCAGAAATGCGTCCCCCAGGGGACGGCTCCCACCGCCTCGATGCCGCTGTCGACGTGATCCATGTGGGGCGGACTCCGCTCCGGAAGGCGGAAGGCATCCCATGCCGTGCCGGCCGCCGCCATGCCAGCCCCGTATCATGCCCGCCGCGCCTTGTGATGCCGGGGCAGGGCGCGGCCGGCAGCGGGTTCCGCCACGGCCCGCCGCGGACTATAGGATGGAGCGGGCGAGAGGGCCCATGGCCGGCAGACAGGCAGGAGACAGGAATGGAGCAGGCGCCGAGCGGTCCGCTGAAGGGCATCCGGGTGCTGGATCTGACGCGCGTGCTGGCCGGGCCCACCTGCACCCAGATGCTGGGCGACCTCGGCGCCGAGGTGATCAAGATCGAGCGGCCGGAGGCCGGGGACGACACCCGCGGCTTCGCGCCCCCCTTCTGGCCGAACACGAGGGAAAGCGCCTACTTCCTCGGCGTCAACCGCAACAAGAAGTCGCTGACGCTCGACATAGCGAAGCCCGAGGGCCAGGCCGTCATCCACCGCCTGCTCGGGCATTGCGACATCCTGGTCGAGAATTTCAAGGTCGGCGCGCTGGCGAAGTACGGCCTCGGCTGGGAACAGCTCAAGGCGCGGCACCCGCGGCTGATCTACTGCTCGATCACCGGCTTCGGCCAGACCGGACCCTACGCGCCGCGCCCGGGCTATGACGCGCTGATCCAGGCGATGGGCGGCATCATGTCCCTGACCGGGGAGCCGGACGGGCCGCCGCAGAAGGTCGGCGTGCCGGTCGCCGACCTGTTCGCCGGGCTCTACGGCTGCATCGGCATCCTCGCCGCGCTGAACCACCGCCACCAGACCGGCGAGGGCCAGCACATCGACATCGGCATGCTGGACACGCATGTGGCCTGGCTGGCCAATCAGGGCATGAACTACCTCGCCACCGGCGAGAACCCGCCGCGGCTCGGCAACCAGCACCCGAACATCGCGCCCTACCAGGAATTCCCGACCAGGGACGGCTACATCATCCTCGCCATCGGCAACGACCCCACCTTCGAGCGCTTCTGCCGCGCCTTCGGCTGCGAGCACCTGCTGGCCGACGAGCGCTTCGCCACCAACCCGAAGCGCGTGGAGAACCGCCAGCTCGTCACCGAGACGCTGACGCCGGTGATGAAGTCGAAGACCACCGCCGAGTGGATCGAGGCGCTGGAGGCGCTGAAGATCGGCTGCGGGCCGATCAACACGCTGCGGGACGTCTTCGCCGACCCGCACGTGCTGGCGCGCGGCATGACGGTGGAGCTGCCCCATGCCAGCGGCGAGCGGGTGAAGGTGATCGCCAACCCGGTGAGGCTTTCCGCCACCCCGCCCGACTACCGCATCCCCCCGCCCGTGCTCGGCGAGCACACCGGGGCGGTGCTGGGCGGGCTGCTCGGCATGGCGGAGGAGGAGATCGCGGCGCTGAAGGCCAAGGGGGTGGTGTGACCCCCCGCCAGGGCGCGCTCCGCTACCTGCTGCCGCAGGGCTTCTTCACCCTGCGCTGGTGGGAGTGGGGGCCGGAGGCAGAGGAGGCGAAGGGCACGCCGGTGGTCTGCGTGCATGGCCTCACCCGCACGGGGCGGGATTTCGACGCCCTCGCCCGCGCCCTCGCCGCCGAGGGGCGGCGGGTGCTCTGCCCCGATCTGCCGGGCCGCGGCCTCTCCGACTGGCTGCCGGACCCCGCGCTCTACGTGCCGCCCACCTACGTCACGGCGCTGTCGCACCTGCTGGCGCGGCTGGAAGGGCCGGTGGACTGGGTCGGCACCTCCTTGGGCGGCATCTGCGGCATCGCCGTCGCGGCGCTGCCCGGCAACCCGGTGCGGCGGCTGGTGCTGAACGACATCGGCGCGCACGTGCCCAAGGCCGCGATCGGTCGCATCCGCGACTATGTGGGCCAGGAGGGCAGCTTCCCCGACCTCGCGGCGGTGGAGGCGCATCTGCGTCGGGTCCATGCCCCCTTCGGCGCGCTCTCCGACGCGGAGTGGCGCCACCTCGCCGAAACCTCCTGCCGCCCCGGCGAGGAGGGCGGCCTGCGCCTGCACTACGACCCGGCGATCGCCGTGCCGATCCGGGCGGCGGAGCCGGAGGCGATGGACCTCTCCCCCTTCTGGCAGCGGGTGCAGGCGCCGACGCTGCTGATCCGCGGCGCGGAGAGCGACCTGCTGCTGGCCGGCACCGCCGCCGAGATGGCGCGGCGGCCGGGGGTGGAGGTGGTGGAGATCCCCGGTGCCGGCCACGCCCCGGCGCTGATGGATCCGGCGCAGACCGCGCTGGTGGCGGCGTTCCTGCGGCGCTGACGCGACCGGCGCGGCTTCGGCGCGTTGGGGTGTCCATGCAGCCCCAGACCGTCCCGTTCCGCGCCCGCCCCCCCTGGTATGGCGGCACCCTGCAGACCCTGCGGGCGATCCGCATCCCGGTCAGCGCCTCGCTGCCCCACGGGGAGCGGCTGTGGCTGCCGCTGCCGGATGGCGACGCGCTGGCGGCGAGCCTGCACTTCCCGGAGGGGCGGCGCCCGCCCCCCCGGCCTCTCGCCGTGCTGGTGCACGGGCTGACCGGATGGGAGGACGAGCCCTATCTGCGCGACGCCGCCGCCGGGCTGCTGCGCCGCGGCTTCCCGGTGCTGCGCCTGAACCTGCGCGGCAACGACCTCAGCCGGCCGCGCAGCACCAGCCACTACCATCTCGGCCGCAGCGAGGATATCGCGGATGCGCTCAGGGCGCTGCCCGGTCCGCTGGTCGCCGCCGGCGTCCTGCTGGCCGGCTGGTCGCTCGGCGGCGCGCTGACGATCCTGACGCTGGCGCGCCACGCCGGGGCGGCCGGGATGCCGCGCCTGCTCGGCGGCGCGGCCATCTGCCCGCCGCTGCAGCCCGAACTCGCCTACGCCGCGGTGGATGCCAACCGGATCCTCGGCCGCGCCCTGCTGGCCCTGTACCGCCAGGAGGTGCTGGCGGTGCGGGCGCGGGACCTGCCGCCGCCGCTGCGCGAGGCGGCGAGGCGCGCCCGCAGCCTGCAGGAGTTCGAGGCCAGCGTCACCGCGCCCCGCTTCGGCTACCCCTCCTACGAGGTGTTCGTGGAGATGAACCGCCCGGCCGCCGCCCTGCCCGCGCTGAAGCAGCCGCTGCTGCTGCTGATGGCCGAAGACGATCCGCTGGTGCCGCCCGCCTCGCTCGAGGGCATAGACTGGGCGGCCTGCCCGGCGGTGGTGCCGCTGCTCGCCTCCGGCGGCGGGCATTGCGGCTTCTACGACAAGGCCCCGGAGGGGATGGCGGTGCGCATCCTCGGCGCCTTCTGCGAGGGCGTGGCGGATCAGGCGGAGAGCGCCTCCGCCGCGGCGAGCCAGGGAGAGGGATCCTCCCCGTCCTCGATCGCCCAGCAGGCGGCGAGCGCGGCGCTGGCATAGGCCCAGCCGGCCATCCGCGCCCGGTCGAGCCCCGCCGTCTCGGCCAGGATGGCGAGGCGCCGCGGGGCGCGGCGCAGCAGCGGCGAGGCCGGAGGGTTGCGAAGCAGCGCCGCCGCCTCGAAGGCCGGATCGCCGCAGAGGCCGCGCGGGTCCACCGCCCGCCATCCCGGCCCGTCGGCCAGGATGTTGCCGTGGTGCAGGTCGCCGTGCAGCAGCGCCGGCGCGGGTGCGGAGGCGGCGAGGTCCCGGAACAGTCCGGCGGCGCGGTCCAGCATCGGGCGGGGAAGGGGCCAAGCCCCGGCCAGGGCGCGGTCGAGCAGCCGCACCCAGCCGGCCGCCTCGGCCAGCAGCGCGCCGGGGGGCGGGGGGCGGCGCAGCGCCGCCATCACCGCCCCCGCCGCGCGGGTCGCCGCGTCGTCGTCCCGCGCCGCCAGCGCCGTGAGCGGGGTGCCGGGAGAGAGGCGCTCCAGCAGCAGCGCCCCTTCCGCCGGGTCGGCGGCGAGGAGGTGGGCGGCGCCGCTGCCACCGAAGCCGGCCAGCGCGTCCGCTTCCGCCCGCACCGCCTGGCCGGGCAGGGAGAGCTTCAGCACCGCAGGGCCCTGCGGCGCCTCGGCGGCGAAGAGCCGGGCGCCGGTGGCGCCGCCGGGGATCGGCGCGAGCCCGCGCAGCGCCCAGCGCTCCGCGAGCGCCGCGGCGCGGGCGGGCAGCCCGGCCTCCCAGGCGGTGCGGCGGGCGCGGCGGCGGGGCGGGGAGGCGGTGTTCACGGAACGTCGCGCCGCCTCGGCTCGGTCAGTATCCGGGGCGCGGCGTCAGCTCCATGATCACTTGGTCGAGCCCGCCATCCACCAGGATCTCGGCGCCGGTGACGTAGGCGGCGCGGGGGCTGGCGAGCCAGGTCACCGCGTCGGCGATGTCCTGCGGGGTGCCGACCCGGCGCAGCGGCAGCATCGCCGCCCGCCGCGCCGCGATGTCGGGATCCTGGTAGAAGCTTTCCGACATCGGGGTGCGGATCATCCCCGGGCTGACCACGTTGCTGCGCACTCCCTCCGGCCCCCATTCCAGCGCGAGCTGGCGCGACAGCATGGCGACCGCGGCCTTGGACGGGCTGTAGGCGCCGCTCCTCGGCTGGGGGTTGGAGGCGGCGATGGAGGCGATGTGCACGAGCGCCCCCGATTTCCGCTCGATCATCCCCCGCCCGAAGGCCTGGGCGCAGAGCAGGTAGCCGGTGAGGTTCACCGCCAGGAGCTGGTCCCACTCGGCGCGGGAGAGGGTGGCGAGCGGGC
Source organism: Crenalkalicoccus roseus (assembly GCF_004761865.1). Lineage (GTDB taxonomy): Bacteria > Pseudomonadota > Alphaproteobacteria > Acetobacterales > Acetobacteraceae > Crenalkalicoccus > Crenalkalicoccus roseus. Next base: position 253,958 of record NZ_SJDM01000002.1, read on the forward strand.
CGGGGCGCAGGATGCCGGCATTGTTCACCAGGATGTCGGCCGGGCCGAGCCGCGCCGCCACCGCCTCGGCGGCGGCGCCGACGCTGCCCTCGTCGGTGGTGTCGCAGCCGATGGCGAGCGCGCGCGCGCCCTTCGCCGCGAGTTCGGCGGCAAGGCCCTCGGCCGCCGTCGCCTCGCGGTCGAGCAGCGCCACGGCGGCGCCGGCCGCGGCGAGATTCGCCGCGATCGCGCGGCCGATGCCACCCGCCGCGCCGGTGACGACGGCGGTCTTCCCGCCCAGCCCGAGCCAGTCGCTGGCCATGCCCGTTCCCTCCCGCTGGTCCGGCGATCAGACGCGGGTGCGGCGGAGCGGGTCAAGCCCCAGAGCGGAAGCGCCCCTGCGGCGTGATCCGCTTCGACGGATCGCGCTCCCGCCCTTCATTGCGTGCCCGGTTCACCGCTCCGGCGCTCCCGCCGTCGCGGAACGCGCGCTAGCCGCGCAGCCGCCGCGCCGCCTCGACCGCGAAGTAGGTCAGCACCCCATCCGCGCCGGCGCGCTTGAAGGCGATCAGGCTCTCCATCATGGCGCGTTCATGGTCGAGCCAGCCGTTCCGCACCGCCGCCATGATCATCGCGTACTCGCCCGAGACCTGGTAGGCGAAGGTCGGCACGCCGAAGCGGTCCTTCACGCGCCGGACGATGTCGAGATACGGCATCCCCGGCTTGACCATGACCATGTCCGCCCCCTCGGAGAGATCGAGCGCCACCTCGCGCAGCGCCTCGTCCGAATTGGCGGGGTCCATCTGGTAGGTCTTCTTGTCGCCCTTCAGCGCGCCGCCGGAGCCGAGCGCGTCGCGGAACGGGCCGTAGAAGGCGGAGGCGTACTTCGCGGCGTAGGACATGATCCTGGTGTGGATCAGCCCCTCCCGGTCGAGCGCGCTGCGGATGGCGCCGACGCGGCCGTCCATCATGTCGGACGGCGCGATGACGTCGATGCCGGCCTCGGCCTGGATCACCGACTGGCGCTCGAGCACGACGAGGGTGGCGTCGTTGGCGACGTAGCCCTCGCGGATCACCCCGTCATGCCCGTGGTCGGTGTAGGGGTCGAGCGCCACGTCCCCGACCAGCCCGACCTCCGGGAATTCCCGCTTCAGGAGGCGGGCGGCGCGGCAGATCAGGTTCTCCGGGTTCAGCGCCTCGGTCCCCTCGGGGTCCTTGAGCTCGGGCGGCGTCATCGGGAAGATCGCCACCGCCGGAATGCCGAGCCGCGCCGCCGGCTCCACATGCGCCGCAAGACGGTCGAGCGTGACCCGCGCCACGCCGGGCATGGAGGCGACCGGGCGCTCCTCCCGCTCGCCCTCCATGACGAAGATCGGCCAGATCAGGTCGTCCACCGAGAGCGCGCTCTCGGCCACCAGGCGGCGCGTCCAGGCGTCGTGCCGGTTGCGCCGCATCCGGATGGTGGGGAAGCCGCCCGGCGCGGCGGGAAGCTCCCGCCGCGTCAGGTCCGGGCCGAGGGCCCGCCGGTCCGCGTTCATTGCGCCGCCATCTTCGCTCCGCCGGCGCCCGCCGCGGCCAGGGCCTGGTCGAGGTCGCCGAGGATGTCCTCGATGTGCTCGATGCCGATGGAGAGCCGCACATAGCCCGGCGTGACGCCGGAGGCGGCCTGTTCGTCCACCGAGAGCTGGCTGTGCGTCGTCGTCGCCGGGTGGATCGCCAGGCTGCGCGCGTCGCCGATATTGGCGACGTGGTAGAACATCTTCAGCGCCTCGATGAAGCGCCGCCCGGCCTCCGCCCCCGCCTTCAGCTCGAAGCCGATCAGGCTGCCGTGGCCGCCCTTCAGATAGGCGTCGGCGCGGCGGCGCATCTCCCCGTCCTGCAGGGAGGGGTGGATCACCTTGTCCACCGCCGGGTGCTGCGCCAGCCAGGCCGCCACCTTCGTCGCGTTGGCGCAGTGCCGCTCCATGCGCAGCGGCAGGGTCTCCAGCCCCTGGATGGTGAGGAAGGCGTTCATCGGCGCCATCGGCGCGCCGATGTCGCGCAGCAGGCAGGTGCGCATGCGGATGATGTAGGCGATGGGCCCGAGCGGCTTCACCGCCTGGGTCCACACCGCACCGTGGTAGGAGGGATCCGGCTTGTTCAGCGTGGGGAAGCGGTCGCCCCACCTCTCCCAGTCGAAGTTGCCGCCATCCACCACGATGCCGCCGATCGAGGTGCCGTGGCCGCCGATCCACTTGGTGGTGGAGTGCATCACCACCGCCGCGCCGTGCTTCAACGGCTGGCAGATGATGGGGGCGGCGGTGTTGTCCATGATCAGCGGCACGCCGAGCTCGCGCCCGATCGCCGCCACCTCGCCGATCGGGAAGACGTTGAGCTTCGGGTTGGGCAGCGTCTCGGCGTAGTAGCAGCGGGTGCGCGCATCGGTGGCGCGGCGGAAATTCTCGGGATCCGTCGGGTCCACGAAGCGGACCTCGACGCCGAACTGCTTCAGCGTGTTGGCGAACAGGTTCCAGGTGCCGCCGTAGAGGTCGGTGGAGGAGACGACGTTATCCCCCGCTTCGCACAGGTTCATCACGCTGAAGGTGGTGGCCGCCTGGCCCGAGCCGAGGGCGAGCGCCGCCACGCCCCCCTCCAGCGCCGCGACGCGCTTCTCCAGCACGTCCACGGTCGGGTTCATGATGCGGGTGTAGATGTTGCCGAGCTCCTGCAGCGCGAACAGGCGCGCGGCGTGGCCCGTGTCCTGGAACTGGTAGGAGGTGGTCTGGTGGATCGGCACGGCCACCGAGCCGGTGGCGGGGTCCGCCCGCCAGCCGGCGTGCAGCGCCAGGGTCTCCGGGTGGGTGGTGGGAGCGTCGGTCATCAGCCCTGTCCCTGCTGTGCTCGTCTGGCAGGGGAGCCTAGGGCCTGCCCGGGCGCTCCGCCAGCCCGGCCGGTTGACCCGGCCCGGCCTTTGCGTGCAGGAACGCCGCGACGGGCGAGGCCCGCCGCAGGGAAGGGACGCAGCCGGAATGACGATGCTCAAGCCGCATGCCTCGCATTGGGGCTTCTTCGACGCGGTGGTGGAAGGCGGCCGCGTCGTTGGCGTCCGCCCCTTCGGGCCGGACCCCTTCCCCGGCAGCCTGATCGAGAGCGTGCCGGACGTGGTCCACGCCCCCTGCCGGATCGACCGCCCCTACATCCGCAAGGGCTGGCTGGAGGGGCGCCGGCGCGGGGCGATGCGCGGCGGCGAGCCCTTCGTCCCCGTCTCCTGGGACCGCGTCACGCGCCTGCTGGCGGAGGAGACGCGGCGCATCCGCACCGAGCACGGGCCGACCGCGATCTACGGCGGCTCCTACGGCTGGTCCTCGGCCGGGCGGTTCCATCACGCCAAGACGCAGCTCCAGCGCTTCCTCGGCCTCGGCGGCGGCTTCACCTCCTCGATCCACGCCTATTCCTACGCCACCGGCCAGGCGCTGATGCCGCACGTCGTCGGCACGGCGGAGATCCTGCTCGGCCGCATCACCGACTGGGAGGCGATCGCGCGGAACGCGCGGCTGATGCTCTGCTTTGGCGGGCTGGCGGCGAAGAACGGCCTCGTCCTCTCGGGGGGGATGGGGCGGCACGACTACCTGCCGCTGATGCGCAAGGCGCGCGCCGCCGGAGTGCGGCTGGTCAGCATCTCCCCCTATCGCGGCGACACCGAGGCCGATCTCGGCGCCGAATGGGTGCCGATCCGCCCCGGCACCGACGCGGCGATGATGCTGGCGATGGCGCACGCGCTGCTCGCCGAGGGGCGCGAGGACCGCGCCTTCCTCGCCACCCGCTGCGTCGGCTGGGAGCGGCTGCGCGCCTACATCCTGGGCGAGACGGACGGCACGCCGAAGACGCCCGCCTGGGCCGCGCCGATCACCGGCGTGCCGGCGGAGACGATCCGCCGCCTGGCGCTGGACTGCGCGGACACCCCCAACATGCTCACCGCCGCCTGGTCGCTGCAGCGCGCCGATTACGGGGAGCAGCCCTGGTGGATGCTGGTGGCGCTCGCCGCCATGCTCGGCACCATCGGCAGGCCCGGGCAGGGGGTGGGCTTCGGCTACGGCTCGACCAACGGCATGGGTACGCCGCGGCGGGAGCTGCCCGCCGTGTCCTCCCCGGTCGCACGCAACCCGGTGCCGCTGACCATCCCGGTGGCACGCATCACGGAGATGCTGGAGCGGCCGGGTGAGGTGCTGCAGTTCAACGGCCGCGACATCACCCTGCCGGACATCCGCATGATCTGGTGGGCCGGTGGCAACCCCTTCCACCACCACCAGGACCTCAACCGCCTGCTGCGCGCCTGGTCCCGCCCCGAGACCATCGTGGTGCAGGAGCCCTGGTGGACCGCGGTGGCGCGCCACGCCGACATCGTGCTGCCGGCGACCACCACGCTCGAGCGCAACGACATCGCCTTCTCCTCCCGCGACCGCTTCGTGCGCGCCATGCACCAGGCGATCCCGCCCCAGGCGCAGGCGAGGAACGACCACGACATGCTGGCCGACATCGCCGAGGAGCTCGGCTACCGCGACCGCTTCACCGAGCAGCGCGACGAGGCGGCCTGGCTCCGCCACCTCTACGAGCGCTGGCGGCAGGTCTGCGCCGGCATGGGCTTCGAGGCCCCCTCCTTCGACCGCTTCTGGGAGGAGGGTCATGTCGAGGCGCCGGAGCCGCCGCCGGAGGAGGCCTACACGCAGTTCGCCGACTTCGCCGCCGACCCGGAGGAGCACCCGCTCGACACCCCCTCCGGGAAGGTGGAGATCTTCTCCGAGACCATCGCCTCCTTCGGCTACGACGACTGCCCCGGCCACCCGGTCTGGATCCCGCCGCGCGAGTGGCTGGGGGCGGAGAAGGCGGCGCGTTTCCCGCTGCACCTCCTCTCCTACCAGCCGGCGACGCGGCTGCACGGGCAGCTCGATCCCGGCCGGGTCGCCGCTGCCGACAAGATCCAGGGCCGTGAGCCGGTCCTGATGCATCCGGAGGACGCCGCCGCGCGCGGCCTCGTGGAGGGGCAGGTGGTGCGCGTGTTCAACGACCGCGGCGCCTGCCTCGGCGGCCTCCGGCTCGATGCCGGGCTGCTCCGTGGCGTGGTCACGATGGCCACCGGCGCCTGGTTCGATCCGCAGGAGCCGGGCGTGCCCGGCAGCCTCTGCGTCCACGGCAACCCCAACGTGCTGACGCCGGATGTCGGCACCTCGCGCCTCGGCCAGGGACCCTCGGCGCAGTCCTGCCTGGTCGAGGTGGAGCGCTGGGACGGGCCGCTGCCGCCGGTGCGCGCGCACCTCCCGCCCCCGATCGAGGAGCCGGCGTGATCCGGCGCCGGCAGATCCTGGCCGCGAGCGCCGCCCTCGCGGCCCCGGCGCTTGCCCGCGCCCAGGCCCGCCCCCCCGAGTTCGGCGCCCTCGCCCTGCCGGTGCGGCAGGACGACACCGTCGCCCCCGGCTACCGGCGCGACGTGCTGGTGCGCTGGGGGGATCGCGTCACCTTCGATGCGCCACCCTGGAACCCCCGCGCCCCGTCGCCGCGGGCGGCCGCCACGCAATTCGGCTGGGATGCGCGGGTCTGCGGCATCGCCATCCCGCCGCCGGCGGCCGACAGCATCCCGCGTGGCGTGCTGGCGGTGGTGCACCCTACGGTGAACCCGGCCATGGCCTGGCCGGGCGGACGGGACCGGCCGGAGGTGGCGGCGGCGATGCAGGGCGCCTCGCTGCTCAACATCGAGAAGCGGGACGGGCGCTGGGTGGTGGTGGATGGCGGCTTCCAGAGCCGGCGCCTGGCCGCCGACACCCTCTGCCGCATCTCGGGCCCGGTCGCGGTCGGGGCGGAGAGCGCCCTTGGCGTGCTTGGGCCGGTCGGCGGCGGCGTGACGCCCTGGGGCACGCTGCTGCTGGCCGAGGGCGATCCGCGCGGCTGGCTCTCGCGCCTCGCGCCGCTGCACCCCCGCTTCACCCATGGCGAGGGCTTCGGCTGGGTGCTGGAGCTCGACCCCTTCGACCCGCTGTCGCTGCCGGTGAAGCGCACCGCGCTCGGCCGCTTCGCCCATGGCGACGTGGCGGCGGCGCTGGCGAGCGACGGGCGCGCCGTGGTGTACATGACCGACCGGCGCCCGGCCGGCTTCCTCTACCGCTTCGTCTCCGCCGACCTGGCGACGGCACGGGACGCGCTCGATGCCGGGCGGCTGTTCGTGGCGCGGCTGGAAGGGGACAGGCTGCGCTGGCTGCCGCTGCCGGAAGGGGGGGAGACGGCGCGCGACCCCGGCGCGTCGGCGCAGCGCGCCGGCGGCACGCCCTTCGACGGCCCCTCCGGCCTCGGCCTTGATCCGCGCCGGCAGCGCCTCCTGCTCGCCTGCCGCGGCAGCCCGGCCCGCCCGGCGGGACATGTGATCGAGATCACCGCCGCCGATGGCGACGACGGGGCGGAAACCGCGCTCGCGCGCCTGCTCTTCGCCGCCGGCGATCCGCGCGACCCGGCGGCGCGCTACGGCGGAGGCGGGCTGCCGCCGGGCAGCGCCATCCCGCTCAACCCCGACACGGTGGCGGTGGACGCGCGCGGGCGTGCCTGGATCGGCACCGACAATGGCGGGGTTGTGCGCGGCCAAGCCGAGGGCCTCTATGTCTGCGAACTGGACGGCCCGCGCCGCGGCGTGCCGCTGCCGGCCTATGGCGCGCCGCGCGCCGCCTCGATCGGCGGCGCGGCGCTGCCCCCGGACGGGGAGATCCTGTTCGCCGCCGTCCGCCACCCCGGCGCCGAGCCGGGCGCGAGCTTCGAGCGGCCGGCGACGCGCTGGCCGGCCTTCGAACCGGGCGTGCCGCCGCGCACCACCCTGATCGGCCTCACGCGCCTCGCTGGCGGCGCCGTCGGCGGCTGATACCGGATCCCACCGGGCGCGGCTTGCGCCCGCCGCCGCGCGTGCGGCGAAGCCAGGCACGCGCCGGCATCCGGGGGCGGATCGGTCACGCTCCGCGGGGGTTCAGACGCCGCCGGCATAGCCGTCGCGCTGCGGGTCGGCGCCGCCCTCGGGCACGCCGTCCCACCGCGCGATGCCGTGCACGCCGGCGAAGGCGTAGGACTGGTAGCTGCGCCGGACCGCGTAGCCCTCCGCCTCCAGCGCCTTCTGCACGGCGCGGGGGATGCGGTTGGAGATGTCGATGGCGTCGCTGGTGGCGGAGAAGCGCGGGGCGCTCACCGCCTCCTGCATCGTCATGCCCCAGTCGAGCAGGTTCAGCAGCACCTGCGCCACCGCCACCGTGATCCAGGCTCCGCCCGGCGCGCCGAGGGTCGCCACCGGGCGCCCGTTCTCCAGCACGATGGCGGGCGACATGGCGGAATAGCGCCGCTTGCCCGGCGCAATGGAGCCGGAGCGGCCGGGCCGCGGATCCATCCAGTTCATCGCGCCGTTCAGCATGAAGCCGAGGTCGGGCGGGATCACGCCGGAAGGGGTGGCCAGGGTGTGCGTCATGGACACCATCATGCCGTCGGCATCCACGCAGGAGACATGAGTGGTATTCTGCGCATCCGCCGTCACCCGCGGCAGGCTGGTGCGCTCGCCGCGGCGGATGCGCGCGGCGCACTCCTCGGCATAGGCAGCGGAGAGCAGCCGCTCCACCGGCACGGGGGTGAAGGCGGGGTCGCCGACATGCGTCTCCTTGTCGCGGCCGGCGATCTTCATCGCCTCGGCCACGGTGCGGATGTAGGCGGGCGTGTTGTGCCCGAGCGCCACGAGGTCGAAGCGCTCCAGGATGCGCAGCATCTCGCCCACCACCACCCCGCCTGCCGGCGGTTCGGGCAGCGCCACGACGTAGCCGCGATAGGGCACGCGGAGCGGCGCGCTCTCCGCCGGGCGGAAGCCGGCCAGATCCTCCATCGAGAGCAGGCCGCCGCCCTGCCGCACCGCCTCGACGATGCACCGCGCGATGGTGCCCCGATAGAACGTCTCCGCGCCCTCGCGCGCGATCAGCCGCAGCGTCCCGGCCAGCGCCGGGTTGCGCACCAAGTCACCAAGGCGCTTCGGCGTACCGTCCGCCCGGCAGTAGAGGCGGTGCCCCTCCTCGGTGAAGCGCAGCTTGTCGGCGTAGGAGAGGCGGCCGTAGGGGCTCTCGTCCATGGTGAACATGGCGTGGACATGAGGGCGGACGATCCAGCCCTCCTCGGCGAAGCCGATCGCCGCCTCGAACAGCGCGTGCCAGGGCCTGCGCCCGAGCCGCGCATGCGCCTCGGCGAAGACGCTGAGCGCGCCCGGCGTGGTGATCGCCTGCGGGCCAAGCTCGTTCACATGACCCTTCACGCGGTAGCCGAAGCCGTCGCTGCACTCGCCCTCGAAGAGATCCGCCCACATGCCCTCGCGGGCGGCGCCGGGGCAGGTGCCGAGGCCGTTCAGCACGACATGCGTACCGCTCGCCGGGTCGAGCACCTGCAGCGTGGCGATGCCGCCGATGCCGCACATCATCGGGTCCACCACGCCCTGCGTCAGCGCGCAGGCCAGCGCCGCGTCCAGCGCGTTGCCGCCGGTGGCAAGCATGGCGGTGCCGGCCTCCACCGCCTCGGGCTGCGGGGCGACGATCATGGCGCGCGGCGCGGGCAGGCGGCGGGGCGGGCGGGGCATGGCGCGTCTCCTTCTCGCCGGGGAGCATCGCGCCCGCGGGGCAGGGGCCGCAAGCGCGGCGGTCAGCGCCCCTTCCACACCGGCTGGCGCTTCTCGGCGAAGGCGCGCGGACCTTCCTGCGCGTCCTCGCTCATGTACACCGGCTGGAACAGGTGCCGCGCCGCGCGCAGGGCCGCCGAGCGGCCCATCTCCTGGCTGAGGTAGACCAGTTCCCGGCAGGCGCGCACCGTCAGCGGTGCGTTGCCGGCGATGCGTTCCGCCAGCGCCAGCGCCGCCTCCATCAGCCGCTCGCCCGGCACCACCTGGTTGATGTAGCCGAGCTCGAGCAGGCGCCGCGCCGGGATCGGGTCGCCGGTCAGCAGGACCTCCATGGCGACGCGCTGCGGCAGCATGTGGACGAGCGGCGCCGCCCAGGGCGTGCCGCGCCCCACCTTCGCCTCGGTGATGGCGAAGGTGGCGTGCTCGGCGGCGACGCAGAGGTCGCACATCTGCGCCAGCATCCAGCCGCCTGCCATGGCGAAGCCGTTCACGGCGGCGATGGTGGGCTTCGTCACCTCCAGCGTGTCGCCGATCAGCGGCAGGAAGCCCCGGGGCAGCACGCCCCGGCCTTCGGAGGCGGCCTCCTTCAGGTCCATGCCGGCGCAGAAGGCGCGCTCGCCGGCGCCGGTGAGGATGGCGACCTGCGCCGCCGCGTCCGCCTCGAAGCGCCCGAAGGCGGCGAAGATGCCGTCGCGCACGGCGCGGTTGATGGCGTTGCGCGCCTCCGGGCGGTTGATGGTGATCACCGCGACCGGGCCGCGCATCTCGTAGAGGACGGCGTCGCTCATCATCCCTCTCCTTGGCGGGGGCCGGCGTCAGTAGCTCTTCGGCAGGCCGAGCACCCGCTCGGCGATGTAGCAGCAGATCAGGTTGGGGCTCACCGGGGCGATCCAGGGGATCATCGCCTCGCGCAGGAAACGCTCCACATGGTATTCCCTGGCATAGCCGAAGCCGCCATGGGTCATGATGGCGTTCTGGCACGCCTTCAGCCCGGCCTCGGCGGCAAGATACTTCGCCGCGTTCGCCTGCGCGCCGCAGTCGAGGCCCTGGTCGTAGCGCCAGGCGGCCTGCAGGCACATCAGCCACGCCGCCTCCAGCGCCATCCAGTCCTGCGCCAGCGGGTGCTGCACCGCCTGGTTCTGCCCGATCGGGCGGCCGAACACCACGCGCTCCCGCGCGTAGTCGGCGGCGCGGCGCAGCGCGGCGCGGCCGATGCCCACCGCCTCGGCGGCGATCAGCACCCGCTCCGGGTTCAGCCCGTGCAGGATGTAGCGGAAGCCCTTGCCCTCCTCGCCGATGCGGTCCTCCTCCGGCACCTCCATGTCCTCGAAGAAGATCTCGTTGGAGTCCACCGCCTTGCGGCCCATCTTCTCGATCTCCCGCACGCTGGCACGCGCGCGGTCGAGCCTGGTGTAGAACAGGGAGATGCCGTCGGCCGGGTTGCGGCACTGCTCGACCGGCGTGGTGCGCGCCAGCAGCAGGATGTTGTCCGCCACCTGCGCCGTGCTGATCCACACCTTCTGCCCGTTGACGACGTAGCGGTCGCCGCGCCGCTCGGCCCGCGTCTTGAGGCGTGTGGTGTCGAGGCCGGTGGTCGGCTCGGTGACGCCGAAGCAGGCCTTCACCTCGCCGCGGGCGATCGGCGGCAGCATGCGCCGCTTCTGCTCCGGCGTGCCGTGCACCACCACCGGATGCAGGCCGAAGATGTTGAGATGCACCGCCGTCGCGCCCGACATGCCGGCGCCCGAGGCGGCGATCGCCTCCATCATCAGCGCCGCCTCGGTGATGCCGAGGCCGGAGCCGCCATACTCCTCCGGGATGCAGATGCCGAGGTAGCCGGCCTCCGCCACGGCGCGGTGGAACTCGTGCGGGAAGCCGCCCTCGCGGTCCTTTGCCAGCCAGTAGGCGTCGTCGAAGCGGGCGCAGAGCGCGGCGACGCCCTCGCGTATCGCCTCCTGCTCCGGTGTCAGCGCGAAATCCATGGCGGCGTCCTCCCCCTGCAGCCTCGCGCCCGGCCGCCGAGGGGTCAACCGGGCTCGCCTCGCCCGGCGGCCTGGGGCATGCTGGTGTGGCTGGCAAGGGGGTGGGCGCATGGTGGTGCCGCTGATCGGCTATCTCGACCGCTTCTCGGCCCGGCCGGGCGAGCGGCTGGCGGTGAAGGTCTCCTCCGCCCTCGGCGAGCCCTACGAGGCCGATCTGGTGCGCATCCGCCACGCCGACCCGAACCCGGCCGGGCCGGGGATGAAGCTGATCCCGGTGCCGGCGCCCTGGGCGGGCCGCTACCCTTCGCGTGCGCAGCCCGTGCATCGCGGTTCCTGGGGCCGGGCGGAGGGGGTGCTCGACCTCGGCGAGTCCTTCACCGTGGCGCTGCGCGTGCAGCCCTGGCTGCTGCGCGAGGCGCCGCAGACGCTGCTGGCCCTGGAAGGCCCGGGGCGGCGCCTCATCCTGCGCGTCACCGCCGGCGGGGTGGAGGCGGAGGCGGTGGCGGAAGGCGCCACGGCGCGCTGCGCCGTCGCCGCCCCGCCGGTGGCGCGGCGCTGGTACGAGGTGACGGCGACGCTGCGGGACGGGCGGCTGCGCCTGGCGCAGCGGCCGCTGCGGCCGAGCTGGGGCGCGGCGGATGCGGGCGCGGCCGAGGCCCGGCTTGCCGCCGTGCCGTGGTCGGGCCGCTTCGCCGTGACCTTCGCCGCCGAGGCTGGGCCGGACGGGACGATGCGGGGCCACCTGAACGGCCGGCTCGAGGATCCGCTGCTGCTGCGCGGCGCCGCGCCTTTCGTGCCCGTTGCGCCGGAGGCGCTGCTCGCCTCCGGCCGCCTCGCCGCCTGGTGGGATTTCCGCCGCGGCATCGAGGGCGAGGGCATCGAGGATCGCGGCCCCGCCGGGCTGCACGGGCGGCTCGTCAACCTGCCCGCCCGCGCCGTGCGCGGCAGCGCCTGGGACGGCGGCGCGCATTGCTGGCGGCACGATCCGGCGCAGTACGGCGCCATCCACTTCCACGAGGACGACCTCGAGGATTGCGGCTGGGCCACGGATTTCGAGGTGGACATCCCCGCCGACATGCCGAGCGGCGTCTATGGCGTGCGGCTGCGCGCCGGCGGGCAGTGGGACGTCATCCCCTTCTTCGTGCCGCCGCCGAGGGGCGAGGCGCGGGCGCCGATCGCGTACCTCGCTGGCACCTTCACCTACCAGGTCTATGCCAATTACCGGCGCGTCGAGCTGCCGGAGTCGCAGCTTGCGCGGCGGGCGGAATGGGGCGCCTACCCGCATTGCGGCAATCTCGACGCCGATTACGGGCTTTCCACCTACAACACCCACCCGGACGGCAGCGGCATCCACCTCTCCTCGCGCCTGCGTCCGATCTTCAACCTGCGTCCGGGCTTCCTCGCCGTGCCGGACGAGAAGGGCTCCGGCCTGCGGCACCTGCCGGCCGACAGCCACCTGACCGACTGGCTGGAGGAGAAGGGCTTCGCCTTCGACGTCATCACCGACGAGGACCTCGACGAGGAGGGGCTGCCGCTGCTCGCGCGCTACCGCTGCGTCGTCACCGGCTCCCACCCCGAGTACCACACGCAGCGCACGCTGGACGCGCTGCAGGACTACGTGGCGCAGGGCGGGCGGCTGGCCTATCTCGGCGGCAACGGCTTCTACTGGAAGGTGGCGCGCCGCCCCGACCGGCCGCACATCCTGGAGATCCGCCGCGCCGAGGGCGGCATCCGCGCCTGGGCCGCGGAGCCCGGCGAGTACTACCACCAGCTCGACGGCACGCTCGGCGGGCTGTGGCGGCGCAACGGGCGACCGCCGCAGATGCTCTGCGGCGTCGGCTTCTCCGGCCAGGGCAAGTTCGAGGGCAGCCATTACCGCCTGCTGCCGGAGGCGGAGGACCCGCGCGTCGCCTGGATCCTGGAAGGTACCGGCCTCCGCCCGGGCGATGCCTTCGGCGGCTTCGGCCTCTCCGGCGGCGGCGCCGCGGGCTTCGAGCTGGACCGCGCCGATCCCATGCTCGGCACGCCGCCCAACGCGGTGATCCTCGCGCGCTCCGAAGGCCATCAGGAGCATTTCGTCACCGTGCCGGAGGAGCTGCTGACCCACATCACCACCGTCACCGGCGAGCCGCCCGAGGCGCTGATCCGCAGCGAGATCGTGCATTTCGAGACGCGGGGCGGCGGCGCGGTGTTCTCGGTCGGCTCCATCACCTTCTGCGGCAGCCTCTCGCACGGCGGCTACCGCAACCCGATCTCGCGCATGCTCGAGAACGTGCTGCGCCGCTTCAGCGCCTGACCCATCGGATCCTCCATGCCCGACACACAGCGCGACGCCTCCGCCACGCCGCAGCCCATCCGCCGGCAGGACTACCGCCCGCCCGCCTTCCTGGTGGACACGGTGGAGCTCGTCTTCGATCTCGATCCCTCCGCCACCACCGTGCGCGCGCGGCTGGCGCTGCGGCGCAACAGGGCGCATGGCGACCTGGCGGCGCCGCTCCGCCTCGATGGCGAGGGTCTGGAACTGCTGGAGATCGCGCTGGACGGCGTGCCCCTGCCGCCGAACCGGTACCGCATCGGGCCGGACGGCGCGCTGTGCATCCCGAACGCGCCGGGCATCTGCACGCTGGAGACGCGCGTGCGGATCGCGCCGGACCGCAACACGGAACTGTCCGGCCTCTACACCTCCGGCGGCAATTTCTACACGCAGTGCGAGGCCGAGGGCTTCCGCCGCATCACCTTCTTCCCCGACCGGCCGGACGTGATGGCGCGCTACACCGTCACCCTCATCGCCGACCGCGCGCGCTGGCCGGTGCTGCTCTCCAACGGCAACCCCGAAGGCTCCGGGGCGGCGCAGGGCGGGAAGCACTGGGTGCGCTGGGTGGATCCCCATCCCAAGCCGAGCTACCTCTTCGCCCTGGTCGCCGGCGACCTGGTGAACGTGCACGACACCTTCACCACCCGCTCCGGCCGCCAGGTCTCTCTGAACATCTGGGTGCGGCGCGGCGACGAGCCCCGCTGCGGCCACGCCATGGAGAGCCTGAAGCGCGCCATGCGCTGGGACGAGGAGACCTTCGGACTGGAATACGACCTCGACGTGTTCAACATCGCCGCCGTCTCCGACTTCAACATGGGGGCGATGGAGAACAAGGGGCTCAACATCTTCAACACCAAATACGTTCTCGCCAGCCCGGAGACCGCCACCGACGCCGACTGGCAGGGCATCGAGACCGTGGTCTCGCACGAGTACTTCCACAACTGGACCGGCAACCGCGTCACCTGCCGCGACTGGTTCCAGCTCTCGCTGAAGGAGGGGCTGACGGTCTTCCGCGACCAGGAATTCTCCGCCGACCAGGGCAGCCGCGCGGTGAAGCGCATCCGCGACGTGCGCGGGCTGCGCGCCGCGCAATTCCCCGAGGATGCGGGACCGATGGCGCATCCGGTGCGCCCCGACAGCTACATCGAGATCGAGAATTTCTACACCCCGACCGTCTACCAGAAGGGCGCGGAGGTGGTGCGGCTGATCCATACCCGCATCGGCGCGGCCGCCTTCCGCAAGGGGATGGACCTCTACATCGCCCGCCACGACAACCAGGCGGTGACGATCGAGGAGTTCGTCCAGGCCATGCAGGACGCATCCGGCGAGGATCTCTCCGCCTTCATGGGCTGGTATTCCCAGGCCGGCACGCCGGAAGTGACGGCCGAAGATGCCTACGACCCCGCCGCGCGCCGCTACACGCTGACGCTGCGCCAGCGCACGCCTCCGACGCCGGGACAGCCGGAGAAGCGCCCTCTTCCCATCCCCGTCGCCATGGGCCTGCTCGATCCTGCGGGCCAGGCGCTGCCGACGCGCCTCGCCGGGGAGAACGAGGCCCGCGCCGGCACGCGCATGCTGCTGCTCGACCAGGCGGAGCGGCGCTTCGTCTTCGAGGATGTCCCCGCCCCGCCCGTGCCCTCCCTGCTGCGCGGCTTCTCCGCCCCGGTGCGGCTCGGCGGCATCCCGCGCGAGCGGCTGCGCTTCCTCGCCGTGCACGACACGGACCCGTTCGTGCGCTGGGATTCCCACCAGCAATACGCGACCGCGCTGGTGCTCGACATGGTCGCGGCGCATCGCCGTGGCGAGCCGCTCGGCTTCGACCCGGCGCTGGCCGAGGCGGTGACGACCACCCTCGCCGGCGCCGATGACGACCCGGCCTTCGCCGCCGAGGTGCTCGCCCTGCCCTCGGAGGGGGTGATCGCCGACCAGATGGAGGTCGCCGACCCGGAGGCGATCCACCTCGCGCGCGAGCATCTGCGCCGCGAGATCGGCCGCCGCTGCGCCGACACCCTGCGCGCCGCCTACGAGGCGCTGACCGACACCGGCCCCTACCGCATCGACGGGCGCGGCATCGGCCGCCGTGCCCTGCGCAACGCCTGCCTCGGCTATCTCGCCGCGGCGGGGGAGGAGGGGGTGCGCCTCGCCAAGGCGCAATTCGATGCGCAGGCGAACATGACCGACGTGCTCGCCGCCCTGTCGCTGCTCGCCGACACCGATGCGCCGGCGCGGGAGGAGGCGCTCGCCGCCTTCCACGCGCGCTGGCGCGGCGACGAGCTGGTGCTGGACAAGTGGTTCGCGATCCAGGCCATGTCCTCGCGCCCGGATACGGTCGCCGCGGTGCGCGCGCTCTACCGGCACCCGGATTTCGACCTGCGCAACCCGAACCGCGCGCGGGCGCTGATCGGGGCCTTCGCCTCCGGCAACCCGGCGCGCTTCCACGACGCCTCCGGCGAGGGCTACCGCTTCCTGGCCGATGCGGTGATCGCGCTCGACCCGATCAACGGCGCCACCGCGGCGCGCCTCGTCTCGCCGCTCGGCCTGTGGCGCCGCCAGGCGCCGGAGCGCGCGGCGCTGATGCGGCGCGAGCTGGAGCGGATCCTGGCGCTGCCGTGCCTCAGCCGCGGCACCTTCGAGAAGGTCTCGAAGGCGCTCGCGTGAGCGGCGCCGCGAGAAGGGAGGAAAGGCCATGACCGAACCGCTCAGCCTCCGGATCGGCGCCTTCGCCGCCGGCTTCGGCCCGCACCGCCTGACGGCGGAGGAGGCGCGCCTGGCGCGGCGCGCGCTGCTCGATACCCTGGCCTGCGCCCTCGGCGGCCTCCGCGAGGAGCCGACGGCGCGGGCGCTGCGCTACGCCCGTGCCGTCAGCGGGCCCGGCGTCGCGCGCGTCTGGGGCACGTCCGAGCGGCTCGGCCTCGAGCAGGCGGCCTTCGTCAACGCCGTCGGCGGCCATGTGCTCGACTATGACGACGTCGCCACCCCGCTGCGCGGCCACCCCTCGGTCGCCATGCTGCCGGCCCTGGTCGCGCTGGCGGAGGCGGAGGGGCTCGGGCTGCAGGCGCTCGCCGCCGCCTATGTCGTCGGCTTCGAGGTGATGGGCCGGATCGGCGAGGCGATCGGCGACGAGCACTACGCCAAGGGCTGGCACGCCACCGCCAGCATCGGGCTGCTCGGCACCACCGCCGCCTGCGCCAGCCTGCTCCGCCTCCCGGCACGGGCGACGGCGGACGCGATCGGCCTCGCCGTGGCGCAGGCGGCGGGCTGCCGGGAGAATTTCGGCACCGACGCCAAGTCCTTCCAGGCCGGCCACGCCAACCGCGCGGCGCTGCAGGCGGTGCTGCTGGCGCGCGAGGGGTTCGGCGCCTCGCCCGCCGTCTTGGAGGGGCCGCGCGGCTATGGCGCGCTCTACGGCGCCGGGGAGGATCTGGCGCGGGCGCTGGAGGGCATCGGGGAGGCGCCGCGTCTGCTGACCCGGGCGGGACTCGAGGTGAAGAAGTACCCCATGTGCTACGCCACCCACCGCGCCCTGGACGGCCTGCTCGACCTGAAGGCGGAAACCGGCATCGGCCTCGGCGAGGTCGCGGCGGTGGAGGTGGAGGGCAGCCACCGCGCCTTCGCGCCGCTGCTGCACGACCGGCCGCGGACCGGGCTCGAGGCGAAGTTCAGCCTGCCCTATGCCGTGGCCGCGGCGCTCGCCGACGGGCGCGTGACGCTCGCGAGCTTCGAGGATGCGGCGGTGCGCCGGCCGGAGATCCAGGCCTTCCTGCCGCTGGTGACGAAGCGCGAGGCCGACGGCCCGCTCAACCCGCGCTACGCCGAGATCACGGTGCGGCTGCGCGACGGCCGCACGCTGCGCCGCCGTGTCGAGGCGCTGCGCGGCGGGGCGGCGCTGCCGCTCTCCGAGGCGGACCTCGTCGCCAAGCTCGCCGACTGCCTGGCCCATGCCGGCATCGCCGCCGATGCGGAGCGGGTGGCGGCGGCCATCCTCGGCCCGGCCGACCGCCCGCTGGCGGAGGTGCTGGCGCTGCTGGCGCCGGTCCGCGCCGCCGCCGAATAGGGCAACGCCGCAGCCCGGGGGCGCCGCGCGCCGCCCCCCGGGCCGCCGCCGTCAGTCGAGGCGGATGTTGTAGGCCTCGATCACCCTCTGGAAGGCGTCGCGCTGCTCGCGCAGATAGGTGACGAAGGCCTCGCCCCGGCGGACATCGGGTTCCACGCCGATCGAGGCGAAGCGCTCCCGCACCTCGGGGTTCGTCATGGCGCGCTCCACCTCGATGGCGAGCCGCTCGATGATCGGCGCCGGCGTTCCGGCGGGCACCATCATTCCCACCCAGGCGCCGGCATCGAAGCCGGCCAGCCCCTCGGTGCGGGACAGGGGAGGGATGTCCGGCGCCAGGCTGGTGCCGTTGACGAGCGAGACGCCAAGCGCCCGCAGCCTGCCCTGGCGGATCAGCGGCCCGGTGCCGGCCAGCGTCTCCATCGCGTAGTCCACCTGCCCGGCGACCACCGCCGTCAGCCCCGGCGCGCTGCCCTGGAAGGGCACGTGCACGCTGTCCAGCCCGGCGGCCCTGTGGAACATCAGGGTGATGAGGTGCGCGGCCGCGCCGGTGCCCGAGGTGGCGAAGGTGTAGCGGCCGGGATTGGCCCGCACCACGCGGATGAACTCCTCGATCGTCTGCGCCGGGAAATTCGGGTTGGTGACGACCACGTAGGGGGAGAGGCCGAAGCTCGCCACGGGGGCGAAGTCGCGCTCCGGGTTGTAGGGGGTGCGCTGCACCAGCGGCGCGGTGGTGATCGGCCCGGTGGAGGCGGCGAGCAGGGTGTAGCCGTCCGGCGCCGCCTTGGCGACGGCGTCGGTGCCGATCATGCCGCCGGCGCCGGCGCGGTTCTCCGGCACCACCGGCTGGCCGAGCTGCTCGGAAAGGCGCTGGGCGATCACCCGCCCGGCGAGGTCGGTCGCCTGCCCCGGCGGCCAGGGGATGATGATGCGCAGCGGCCGCTGCGGCCAGGCCGGCTGCTGCGCCCGCGCGCCGGCGGCGGCGCCCAGGAGGGCGGGAGTGGCGAGAAGGAGGGTCCTGCGCTGCAAGGTGACGTTGCTCCCTGTTGCGGTCGTGCCGCGTCGCGGCGGCCACATAGGCCTTGTGGACCGGTCCGGGAGCGCTGCCAAGCGGGCCGCGCCCTTCCCCGCCGGGCGGCCTCAGTACAGCACCACCGAGCGGATCGACTCCCCCCTTTCCATCAGCTCGAAGCCCTCGTTGATCCGCTCGAGCGGCATGGTGTGGGTGATCAGGTCGTCGATGTTGATCTTTCCCTCCATGTACCAGTCCACGATCCGCGGCACGTCGGTGCGCCCGCGCGCGCCGCCGAAGGCGGTGCCGCGCCAGGCGCGACCGGTGACGAGCTGGAAGGGTCGCGTCGCGATCTCCTGCCCTGCCGCGGCGACGCCGATGATGATGCTCTCCCCCCAGCCGCGGTGGCAGCACTCCAGCGCCTGGCGCATGACCTTCACGTTGCCGATGCACTCGAAGGAGAAGTCGGCGCCGCCATCCGTCAGGTCCTGGATCGCCTGCACCACCTTGTCGTGCCCGACCTCGTCCGGGTTGACGAAGTGCGTCATGCCGAACTTCTCGGCCATGGCGCGCTTCTTCGGGTTGATGTCGACGCCGATGATGCGGTCGGCGCCCACCATGCGCGCGCCCTGGATCACGTTGAGCCCGATGCCGCCGAGGCCGAACACGGCGACGTTCGCGCCGGGCCAGACCTTCGCCGTGTAGATCACCGCGCCGAGGCCGGTGGTGACGCCGCAGCCGATGTAGCAGATCTTGTCGAAGGGCGCGTCCTCCCGCACCTTGGCCAGCGCGATCTCCGGCAGCACGGTGAAATTGGCGAAGGTGCTGCAGCCCATGTAGTGGAACACCTGCGCGCCGTCGCAGCGGAAGCGGCTGGTGCCGTCCGGCATCACCCCCTTGCCCTGCGTCGCGCGGATCGCGGTGCAGAGGTTGCTGCGCCGCGACAGGCATGTCTTGCACTGCCGGCATTCCGGCGTGTAGAGCGGGATCACGTGGTCGCCCGGCTTCAGCGTGGCGACGCCCGGCCCCACCTCGCGCACGATGCCCGCGCCCTCATGGCCGAGGATGGCGGGGAACAGCCCCTCCGGATCGGCCCCCGAGAGGGTGTAGTGGTCGGTGTGGCAGATGCCGGTGGCCTTGATCTCCACCAGCACCTCGTCCTGCCTCGGTCCCTCGATCTCGATCGTCTCGATGCTGAGCGGCTTCCCCGCCGCCCAGGCGACCGCAGCGCGCGTCCTCATCGCCCAACTCCCTCTCCGGACCGCCGGAGAGTGGAGGCGCGGCCGGCCCCGGTCCAGTCACGCCGGCGCCCGGCCATGGCCGGGTTTCCCCCTCGGGGCGGCGGAGCGGCTTGACGCGCTTCCCGCAAGGGCAGGATCCTCCCCCCGCCCCGCGCGGCAGGGCGGGGCCAAGACAGGGAGGGAGGACGATGCTTCCAGGACGCCTGGCGCTCGCCGCGCTGCTCCTCCTCGCCGCCTCCGCGGCGGGGGCGCAGGAGCGCACCGTCCGCGTCGTCAGCGGCTTCGCCGCCGGCGGCGCCTCGGATTTCGTCAGCCGCTTGGTGGCGGAGGCGGTGGGGCCGATGCTCGGCGCGCGGGCGGTGGTCGAGAACCGCACCGGCGCGAACGGCGCGATCGGCGCGGCCGAGGTGGCGCGCAGCGCGCCCGACGGCGGCACCGTCTTCCAGTGCCCGATGAGCACGCTCGCCATCGCGCCGCAGCTCATCGGCGCCAGCCTGCCGGTGGACCCCGGCACGGCGCTGCAGCCGATCGCCACGGTGGCGCTCTCCTCCTACGGCTTCGTGGTGGCGGCGGACGGCCCCTACCGCAGCGTCGAGGATGTGTTGGAGGCGGCGCGCCAGCGCCCCGGCCAGGTCACCTTCGCCAGCGCCGGGGTCGGCTCCGCGCAGCACCTCTCGGGCGAGCTGCTGCAGCAGAAGACCGGGCTGCGCATGACGCACGTGCCCTATCGCGGCGCCACGCCGGCGATCGTGGACATCCTGGGCGGGCGCACCGACTTCATGATCACCAATCTCGGCGACGCCACGCGCCACATCCAGGGCGGGAAGCTGCGGCTGCTCGCCATCGCCGACGACAGCCGCTCTCCCCTCTTCCCCGAGACGCCGCCGCTCTCCCGCATCGTTCCCGGTTTCGACGTCACCGGCTGGTTCGGCATCTGCGGCCCGAAGGGGCTCTCGGGCGAGCCGCTGCGCCGCTGGGAGGAGGCGCTCCGCGCGGCGCTGCGGGACGAGGCGGTGGTCCGCCGGCTCGCCGACAACGGGCTGACGCCGCATTTCGAGGACTCCGCCACGCTGGCGCGGCGGCTGGAGAACGACCGGCGCACCTGGCTCGAGGTGATCCGCGCCGTGAATGTGCGGGCCGAGTAGCCCGCCCGGCAAGAGGGAGGAACCGATGCGCCTGCTGCTTGGGCTGCTGCTCGCGGCCCTGCCTTTCGTCGCCCACGCCTTCCCAGAGCGCCCGCCGCGCATCCTGGTGGGCTTCGCCGCCGGCGGCACCTCGGACCTCGTCTCCCGCCTGGTCGCCGAGGGCGCGGCGCCCGTGCTCGGCCCGGTGGTGGTCGAGGTGCGCTCGGGCGCGAACGGCTACATCGCGGCCGAGGCGACCGCGCGCGCCGCGCCCGACGGGCACACCCTCTACCAGTGCGCCATGGGGCCGATGACCATCCTGCCCCAGCTCATCGACGTGCGGCTGCCGATAGACCCGCGGCGCGACCTCGTGCCGGTGGCGAACGTGGCCCGGGCGAGCTGGGGGTTGGTGGTGGGCGCGGGCGCGCCCCACCGCAGCCTGCAGGACCTGCTCGCGGCGGCGCGGCAGCGCCCGGGCGAGGTGAGCTTCGCCAGTGCCGGCACCGGCACCGGCCAGCACCTGACCGGCGAGCGGATCGCGGCGATGGCCGGGGTGCGGATGCTGCACGTCCCCTACCGTGGCGCTGCCGCGGCGCTGCCGGACCTGATCGCGGGGCGGGTGGATTTCATGGTGACCAATCTCGGCGACATCGCCGCCCAGGTGCGCGGCGGCCAGCTCCGGCTGCTCGCGGTCGGAGACGAGGCGGCGCGGGAGTTCTTCCCCGAGGCGCCGACACTCGCGGAGACGATCCCGGACCTCGCCATCACCGGCTGGTTCGGCCTGTGCGGGCCGCGCGGCCTGCCCGAAGGGGTGGTGCGCCGCTGGGAGGAGGCGGTCCGCACCGCGCTCGACCAGCCCGCGGTGCGCCAGCGGCTGCGCGAGAACGGCCTCACCCCCGCCTTCGAGACGGCTGCGGATTTCGCCCGCACCATGGAGCGGGACTGGACCGCCTGGGGCGAGGTGATCCGCGCCGCCGGCGTGCGCGCACAGTGACGGCGCCGCGCCCCGTCAGTGCGACAGCAGCACGGGCAGGGTCATGCTGCGCAGCAGGGTGCGGCTGACGCCGCCCATCACCAGCTCGCGCAGCCGCGAATGGCCGTAGGCGCCGACGACCAGCAGATCCGCCCCGGCCTCGGCCGCGGCGTTCAGCAGCGCCTCGCCGTCCGGGACCTCGGGCGCCACAACATGCTCGGCGGTGGCCTTCACCCCGTGGCGGGCGAGGTGCCGCGCCAGGTCCGCGGCGGGCCCCTCGCTGTCCCCGTCCAGCCCCTCGGGCGGGTTCACCGCCAGCACGGTGACCGCCTCCGCCGCGATCAGCAGCGGCATCGCATCGTGCACCGCGCGCGTCGCCTCCCGGCTCTCGTTCCAGCCGACCAGCACCCGCCGCCCGATCGCCGGGAACTCCCCGGCGAAGGGGATCGCCAGAACCGGGCGTCCGGTGGCGAAGATCGCCGCCTCCAGCACCCGGGAGCCGGCATCCGGATCGTCCTGGCCGAGGATGACGAGGTCGGCGTAGCGCCCGTGGCGCGCGACCTGGTCGGCGGTCAGGCCCTCGACCAGGCGCCAGGTGCCGATGATCCCCTCGCGGCGCAGCCGGTCGTCGAAGCGGCGCTCGATCTCGGCCGCGCCCTGGAGGCCCGAGGTGCGGAGCTGCTCGTAGAGCATCGCCACGCCCGCGCCCCCCGCATCCGGCACCACGCTGGTCGGGACCGGGACGTCGAGCACGTACAGCCCGGTCAGGTGCGCGCCGTGCCGCTGCGCGAGCGCGATCGCGATGTCGAGGCGCGCGGCCGAGCGGCCGGAGGCGTCGAGATGCACCAGGATGTCCTTCAGCGGCATGGATCCCTCCCATCGGCACCGGCGGCCCGGCCAGCCTGCCGTTCCAGCTTCGCCCGCGCCTTGACCGGTCGCAATCCCTGCCGGCGCGGCCGCGGCGCGTCCCCTTCGCAAGGCCGCCTGGGTGGGACCCGCCCTGGAGACGCTTCCGTCGGGAGTGATCGCGGAAACGGCCCCCGGTCCATTGTTCGCGGAGCGGATTCGCGCCTCCGGCCGTTTCCGCCCTCCGCGATCCGCCCGCTCTATGGCGCCGGGAACAGCGCCCCGGTGCGGCCGAGCAGGCGGTAGGCGAGGAGCCCGACCCATTCGCGCAGCGCGCCCTCGAACTGGTTCAGCCGGGTCGGGAAGGGCGCGTCGTACCAGGCGCGCGGCGTGCCGCCGGTGGTGTAGTTCACCGGCCAGGCGGTCACCTCCCAGCCGGCCTGGCGGAACACGCCGACCGAGCGCGGCATGTGGCTGGCCGAGGTGACGAGCAGCCAGGTCTCGCCCGGCTGCGGCCGCGCCAGGCGGTGCGACAGCACCGCGTTCTCCCAGGTGTTGCGCGAGCGGTCCTCGTACAGCACGCGCTCCTGCGGCAGGCCCATCGCGGTCCAGAGCTGGCGCGCCACGTCGGCCTCGGTCAGGCCGCCCTGCAGGAAGGTGCCCTGGCCGCCGGTGAAGAGCAGCCGCGCCTCCGGATAGCGGCGGGCGAGCACCACCATCTCGGTCATCCGCTCCGCCGCGCCGTTGAGCGCGGGGATGCCGTGCGCCTCGGTCAGCACCTGGTCCACCGCGCCGCCGAGCACGATCACGCCGTCCACCCGCCCGGGCGGCGGGACGGGGCGGGAGAAGCGGGTCTCCAGCGGCAGGGTGATCCACTGGCTCGCCGGCGTGACCAGCACGAAGGCGTAGTAGCCGAGGCCGGCGAGCAGCAGCCAGCGCCCGGCGCGGCGGTGGCGCCAGACCAGCGCCAGCCCGACCAGCGCCAGCACCAGCGCCAGCGTGTTCGGCCGCAGCAGGAACCACAGCAGCTTGGAGAGGAGAAAGAGAAGGTCTTCCACGGCGCCTCAGAGCTGCAGGATCCGCCCCGGCGCCGCGCGGCCGCGCAGCAGGTCCCAGAGGCCGAGCACGTTGCCGCGCAGGCGCCCGAACCGGTCCACATGCGGGTCCGGCCACAGGCTGCGCACCAGGTTGACGGCGCAGTGCCGCGCCGCGCTCGGCACGGCGTGGCTCCACGGGAAGCTGCCCTTGCGGGCGAGGTAGACCGGGTTCACCACCTGCGAGTAGCCGAGCCTCGTCCCCGGCGTGCGCGCCGACTTGGTGCCGAGATGCACGCCGCGCGCGCCGGCGAGGCGCAGGATCGCGCCGTGCCGGCCGAGGCGGCGGGTGAAGTCGATGTCCTCGTACCAGGCATAGAGCGGCAGCGCCTCGTCCACGCGGATGCCGTACGCGCGCACCACCGCCATGCGCACCGCCATGTTGCAGCCATAGCCGTTGAAGTGCGGCGCGGCGGCGAACGGGTCGCCATCGTAGTGGTCGCGGGCGAGGAGGGCGCGCCCTTCCTCGATGCCGATCCCCGGCCCCTTGGCGCCGTCGGCGATGACATGCCCGGTGGTGACCACGGCATCGGGCCGGGCGCGGAACACCGCCTCCGTCACCGCCAGGTAGTCCGGTGCCGGCAGGAAGTCGTCGTCGAGGAACAGCACCAGGTCGCAATCGGCGGCGGCGTCGAGGATGCGGTTGCGCTGCCGCGGCAGGCCGGGTGGGCTGGCGAGGAACTCCACGCCCTCCATGGCGCAGCCGGCGATGTCCTCCGGCACGGTGTGGCAGACGATGGTGCGGTCCGGCCGGCGGCGCTGCCGCCGCACCTCGGCCAGCACTTCGGCCAGCGTCGCGGCGCGGCCGCGCGTGGCGATGCCGATGGCGACGCGCATCAGGCCGCCCCGCCGGCGCGGAAGCCGCTGAGCCGGCCGCGCAGGCTCGCCCAGTAATAGGCCGCGTCACCGAGGCGCAGCCTGGCCGCGCTGAGCGCGACGCCGCCCAGGGGCCGCACGAAATAGGGCAGCCAGACCGAGGGCGGCACGCCATGCCGGCGCAGCACGAAGCCGAAGCCGCGCCCGTAGCGATAGGCCCGCTCCCGCGCCACCTCGGTCAGCCGCTTGTCGGGGTGGAGGATGCGCAGCGCCGGGTCGTATTCGGCACGGTGCCCGGCGCGGAGGGCACGCAGCACCAGGTCGTTGCCCTCGGCCGAGCCGAGATCGGTGCCGGGGCCGAGCCGCTCGTCGAAGCCGCCGAGGGAGAGCGCGACCTCACGGCGCAGGAACAGGTTGAACTCGATCACGCTGGTCCAGACATTGGCCGGGGTGATCGGCCCGCCCTCCCGCCGCCACCGCCCCGATCCCAGCCCGCCGGAGGGCGAGGCGGCGGGGCCGGTGAGCACGGCGAGACCGGGATCGGCGGCGAAGGCCGCATCCACCCGCTCCAGCACGCCCTGCGGGTAGAGGCAGTCGTCGTCCGGGAAGGCGACGATGTCCCCGCGCGCCCCGGCGAGGCCGAGGTTGCGCGCGTGGCAGGCATTGGCGACGGCGGAGCGGCGCCAGGACAGCGCCAGCCGGCCGGCATGGGCGGCGATGACGGGGCCCAGCCGGTCGTCGCCGTTCTGGTCCACCACGATCACCTCGAGATCCCGCCGCCCCCCATGAGGGTTTTTCTGGGCGAGCAGGCTGTCGAACAGCTCAGTGAGCTCCCGCGTCCTGCCGCGCGTCGCCACGATCAGGGAGAACCGCATCGCCTTCCTGCCACCGCCCCCCGGCCCGCTCGGCGAGGAGGCTGTCCACCAAACTCCGCATCGCGGTGCGGAACCGTTCGCGCGAGAAGCGCAGCGCGTTGCGCCGGCAGGCCTCCGGGTCGAAGGCCGCCGCATCGGCCTCGAACGCCTCCACCGCCGCGACGATGGCCTCGGCGCTCTGCTCGGGGAAGAGCAGGCCGGTCGGCGCCTCGGCGGGCGGCGGGCGGAGGATGTCGCGGGCGCCGCCCCTGCCGAAGGCGATCACCGGCGTGCCGCAGGCCTGCGCCTCCACCGTGGCGATGCCGAAATCCTCCTCGGCGGCGAAGACGCAGGCGCGCGCCGCGCCGGTCAGCCGCACCAGCTCCGCCCCGTCCACCCGGCCGC
This sequence comes from Crenalkalicoccus roseus, assembly GCF_004761865.1. GTDB lineage: Bacteria > Pseudomonadota > Alphaproteobacteria > Acetobacterales > Acetobacteraceae > Crenalkalicoccus > Crenalkalicoccus roseus. The sequence goes on from NZ_SJDM01000002.1 coordinate 279,299, forward strand.
GCAGCGTGATGTTCGGCGCCCCGGCGGCGGCGGCGCGCACCAGCGCCTCGCTTGGCCCGTCGCCCACCACCACCAGCCGGCGGGAGGGCATGCGGCGGAACGCCTCCACCACCAGCTCGACCCGCTTGTAGGGCACGAGGCGGGAGGCGACGAGGTAGAACGCCTCCTTGTCGCGGCGCAGCGCGAAGCGCTCCACATCCACCGGCGGGTGGATCACCAGGCTGTCGCGTCGCCACGCCTTGCGGATGCGCGCGGCGATGTAGTGCGAGTTCGCCACGATCACGTCCACCCCGGCGGCGCTGGCGCGGTCCCAGAGGCGCAGACGGTGCAGCAGCCAGCGCGTCCAGGCGCCCTTCAGGCCGCGCTCCAGCCCCGCCTGGCGGAGGTACTGGTGCTGCAGGTCCCAGGCGTAGCGCATCGGGCTGTGCACGTAGCTGACATGGAGCTGCCCCGGCCCCGTCAGCACCCCCTTGGCCACGGCGTGGTTCGAGGAGAGGACGAGGTCGTAGCCGGAGAGGTCGAGCTGCTCGATCGCCAGCGGCATCAGGCCGAGATACCAGCGGAAGCGCCGGCGGGCGAAGGGCAGGCGCTGGATGAAGGTGGTGCGCGGCACCTTGCCCTTGAGGAAGCCGCGCTGGTCCTGCGGCAGGAAGTCGCAGACGGCGAAGAGGTCGGCCTCCGGCCAGGCCTCCAGCAGCGCCTCCACCACGCGTTCCGAGCCGGCGTAGGTGTCGAGCCATTCGTGGACGATCGCCACCTTCATGCGGCCTGCCTCTCGGGCTGGATCAGGGCGAGCAGGGTCTCCGCCGCGCGGCGCCAGGAGAAATGCGCGGCGCGGGCGAGGCCGGCGGCGCGCAGGCGCTCGCGCAGCCCCTCCTCGTCGAGCAGCCGCGCCAGCGCCTCGGCCGGGCGGCGCGGCCCGTCGGTGTCGAACCACAGCGCCGCCTCGCCGCACACCTCCGGCACCGCGCCGGAGGCGGCGGCGATGACGGGGCAGCCGCAGGCCATGGCCTCCAGCGGCGGCAGGCCGAAGCCCTCGTAGCGCGAGGGGAAGACCAGGCAGAAGGCGGCCTCGTAGAGCGCCCGCAGCTCCGCGTCGCCGACCCGGCCGAGGGCGCGCACCGCCTCTCCGCCCGCGCCCGTGGCGGCACGGAACGGCCCCGCGCCCGCCCCGCCGGCCACCGCGAGCACCATGCCCCGCGCTGCCAGCAGCCCCGCCGCCTCGCGCAGCGCCGCCAGGTTCTTGTGCGCCGCCTGGGTGCCGACCACCAGCGCGAAGCGGCCGGGGAGGAGGCCGTGCCGCGCCAGCACGGCGGCATCCGCGGGCAGGCGCAGGATGTGCTCGCCCCCCTCCGGCACCACGCCGAGGCGGGCGGGGGCGATGCGGAGGTGTCGCGCCAGCCGCTGGCGGGAGAATTCCGAGACGGTGAGCAGCCGTGCCCCCAGCCGCGCCAGCGCGTGGTGCAGCGCGCGGTACCAGGCGCGGAAGGGCAGGGTGTAGCTCTCCGGCGTGTCGAACACCCCGGCGTCGTGGATCACCACCGCCTGGGCGCGCCCGGCCAGCAGCGGCGCGGTGTTGCCGAGGCTGAGCAGCATGCTGCCGCGCGCGGCGCGCGGCAGTTCCGCCTGCTCCCAGGCCTGGCCCCGCAGCCGCCCGTGCCGCTCGACGGCGAGGTGGCGGAAGGGGGGCGAGGCCAGCGCCCCGGCCGGGGCCAGCACGCGCGTCGGCGGCCAGGCGCCCTCGGCGCGCAGGGCATCGGCGGCGAGCGCGATCTCGGTGGCGAAGCGCTGCACCCCCGTCATCCCCTGGGTGAGGAAGCGGCCGTTGAGCACGAGCGGGGTCATGCGCCGGTCAGGCCGCTCGGGCGCAGCGCCGCCTGCGGGTTGCGCAGCAGCGCCCGCAGGCCCCGCCGCTCCTCCGCCGCCAGGGCGCGGAGGGCGAGCAGGGCGAAGGCGAGCAGCGCCGCCCCGCCCACCCCGGCGAGGGCCGGCCAGCCGGCCAGGGGCAGCAGCGCGAGCACCCCGAGGCCCCCCGCCAGCAGCGGCGCCGCCAGCCGCCGCGCCGCCTCCGCCGCCGCCGGGTAGAGGCGGGCGGCGAGGACCAGCTTGCCGAGGCAGTCCACGGCGGCGCGCAGCGCCCAGGCCGCCGCCGCGCCCTCGATCCCCTGCCAGAGCAGCAGCAGGGCCGAGAGCGGCAGGAACAGCAGCGCCTGGGCCAGCACGAAGCGTGCCGTCACGTCCGGGCGGCCGATGGCGTCGAGCAGCGCCGCGGGGGCGAAGGCGACGCAGGAGAAGAAGATGCCGACCGCGAGGATCTGCAGCACCCGCGCCCCGCCGGCGGCGAACTCCGCCCCGAGCCAGAGCAGCAGGATCTCCCGCGCCCCGCCCGCCAGCACCAGGCAGGCGGGCAGCACCAGCGCCATCACCAGCAGCGCGCCGCGCCGCAGCAGGTCCGCGGTCTGGCGCGGCAGGGTGGCGTAGGCCGAGGACATGGCCGGCAGCAGCGCCTGCGCCACCGCCACCGGCAGGATCCAGGCGCGCATGACGAGATCCAGCGGCGTGGCGTAGAAGGCGACGGCGGCGAGCGAAACGAGGGCGCCGATCAGGAAGCGGTCGGCGTAGAGCAGCGCCTGGGTCAGCATCCCGGCGAAGGTCATCCAGCCGCCGAGGCGCAGCAGCGGCAGCGCGCGCCGCAGGCGGAGGCCGCGGAACACCGGCCCCGGCAGCGCGCCGCGCAGCAGCCAGGCGTAGCTCAGCGTGTTGGCCAGCCGGCAGGCGACCAGGGCCAGCATCGCGCCGACCAGGCTGTCCCAGACCAGCAGCGTCAGCACCGGGCCGAGATAGTAGAACAGGCTGACCGGCATGGTGACGAGGTTGGCGGCGCGGAAGCGCTGATAGGCGGCGAGCACGCCCCAGAGCGCCGCGTTCACCACCACCAGCGGCGCCGCGGCGGTCAGCACCCGCATCGCCGCCACCGCCTCGGCCTGCAGCGCCGGGGGCACGTTGAGGATGCGCTCCACCAGCGCCGGCACGAAGGCCCAGAGGGCGGCGGCCATCACCAGGCTGATGCCGAGCAGGGTGGCGAGGGCGGCGCCGACCAGCCCTGGCGCCTCCTCCCCCCGCCCGGCGCCGATGCGTTCGGAGATGGCGCGCGTCAGCGCCTGCCCGACGCCGAAATCGAACACGCCGAACACCCCGACCATGGCGAGGGCGAGGGTGAACAGGCCCCAGCGCTCGATCCCCATCAGCGCCACCAGCACCGGCGTCAGCGCCAGCGCCAGCAGCAGCGGCAGGCCGCGCCCGGCGGCGTTCCAGGCGACGCCGGAGACCAGGGTGCGGCCGCGGGTTCGGGACTCGGCGTCGGTCATCGCGCGCTCCTGCGCGGCGCATAGCATGTCCGGGCAGCCTCCGCCCGCCTGGACGGGAGGGGGACCCGGGCGGCTCAGTAGGCGCCGCGGCGCAGCAGCACGGCGGCGGGGGTGCGGAGCAGGATGCGGATATCGGTCCAGAGCGAGGGGTTGGCCGCGTACCGCACGTCGAGCGCCACGCGGGAGGCGTAGCTCGTGTCGCTGCGCCCGCTCACCTGCCACAGGCCGGTGATGCCGGGGCGCACCGAGAGGTAGTGCGCCGCCGCGGCGCCGTAATGCGTCTCGAGCTCCGCCGCCTGCACGGGGCGGGGGCCGACGAGGCTCATCTCCCCCCGCAGCACGTTGAGGAGCTGGGGCAGCTCGTCGAGGCTGGTGGCGCGCAGGAAGCGGCCGATCCAGGTGACGCGCGGGTCGTGCCGCAGCTTGCGGCGCGCCTCCCATTCCGCCCGCGCCGCCGGGTCCTGCTCCAGCAGCGCCGCGAGGCGCCGGTCGGCATCCACCACCATGGAGCGGAATTTCAGGCAGCCGAAGGGGCGGCCGCCGCGGCCGATGCGCGGATGGGCATAGAACACCGGCCCGCCATCCCGCCGGACGAGCAGGGCGATGACGAGGAAGGCCGGCAGGCAGGCGAGCAGCAGCGCCAGCGCGCCCAGCACGTCCATGGCGCGCTTCAGCCCCGGCCGGAGGGCGGCGCGCAGCGCCGTGCCGGGCGCGGCCAGGGCCACCGGCGGCAGCGGCGCCGCCTCCGCCGGGATCTGGGCCGGCAGGATGCCGGCGCCCGCGGAGGCGGGCCGCAACGTCTCGCAGGCTTCAACGCCAAGCATGTACGACCTCGGTTCCCCTGAGACCGCGCCGCCGCTGCGGGCGAGCGCTGGCTGGTGCTGCCGGTCGCGGGAGGGAGGATCCGACCCGCCCCGGCTCAGGCCCAGGATGACGCCGCGGCGGAACGGGATTGCGACGGGGTTGCGGCCGGATTGTGGCGCCTGCCGAAGGATTCCGGTGTGGCTTCCGAGGTCCGCCTGACCGGAGGTTTCAGCGGCAACGACGGTTTCGCGTGTATATTGCGGCGTGGCCGGGCATACTCAACCCGCTTCCGGAGGGCCCGGCCGATGCCCGACATGCCGGATGCCAGGGCTGATGCTCTCCCCACCGCCCGCCGGCGGGAGGGGCGGCCGCGTGCGCGCCACGGCCGTGGCGCGGCACGCGGGGTGGTGCTGGCGCTGCTGCTGTCGCTGCCGGCTTGGCTCGGGCTCGGCGCCCTCGCCCGGCGCCTGATCGGATGAGGGCCGGCCGGTCAGCCCGCCACGACCCGTATGTGGATGCGTGCCCCGTCGGCATGGGGCGGACGCGGCACCAGGGCGGCAATGCACGCCCGCAGCGAGCAGAGGCCGGCGCCGATCAGCGGCGCCAGCACCTGCCGCTCCGCCGGGGGCAGCCGGCCGAGGCGCGGGCCGCGCGGCAGCCAAGCCTCGATCTCCGTCCCGCCCGGCCGCAGGCGCAGCTCCACCGCGTCGCCGACGCGAAGGGGGCGCAGCGCCGGTCCCGGCTCGGCCGCATCGGTCAGGTAGGTGAGCAGCTCAGGGGTCTGGGTCATGCGCGTCGGGCCTCGTCCTGGACCACGGCGCGGGGATGCCCGAGCGCCGCGGCCGGCGCCATCACGGGCGCATGACATCACGCGGGCGGGGGGCTCAGCCCGCCGCGACCACCTCGGCCACATGCGCCGCCAGGGCGAGGGAGGCGGTCAGGCCCGGGCTCTCGATGCCGAACAGGTTGACCAGCCCCGCCACCCCGTGCTCGCGCGGCCCCTGCACCACGAAATCCTGCGCCGGCGCGCCGGGGGGGACGATCTTCGGGCGGATGCCGGCATAGCCGGGCGCCAGGGCGCCGTCCTTCAGCTCCGGCCACCAGCGCCGGATCGAGGCGTAGAAGCTCTCGCCGCGCCGCGGATCCACCTCGTAGGCGATGCGGTCCACCCACTCCACGTCGGGCCCGAACCGCGCCTGGCCGGCGAGGTCGAGCGTGAGATGCGTGCCGAGGCCGCCGGGCACCGGCACCGGGTAGATCAGCCGCGAGAAGGGGCAGCGACCGGTCAGGGTGAAGTAGTTGCCCTTGGCGTAGTAGGGCGTGGGCACCTTCTCCGCCGGCATTCCCGCGATCGCGCGGGCGAGCTTCGGCGCGTGCAGCCCGGCGGAGTTCACCAGGGTGCGGCAGAGGAGACGCATCCCCTCCGCCCCGCCGACCGTGATTTCGATCCCCGCCTCGCCGGCGCGGCCGGACAGCACCGGGGCGTGGAAGGCGAACACCGCCCCGGCATTCTCGGCATCGCCCTGCAGCGAGAGCATGAAGGCGTGGCTGTCGACGATGCCGGTGGAGGGGGAGAGCAGCGCCGCCGTGCAGCGGAGCGCCGGCTCCATCGCCACCGCCTCCTCGCGCGTCAGCAGGCGGAGGTCGTCCACCCCGTTGGCCGCCGCGCGCGCCCGGATGGAGGCGAGGCGCCCCGCCTCCTCCTCGCTGGTCGCCACGATCAGCTTGCCGCAATTGCGGTGCGGGATGCCGCGCTCGCGGCAGTAGTCGTAGAGCATCCACTTCCCGGCGACGCAGCTCCGCGCCATCAGGCTGCCGGCGGGGTAGTAGATGCCGGCGTGGATCACCTCGGAATTGCGCGAGGAGGTCTCGGTGCCGATCCCCTCCGCCGCCTCCAGCACCAGCACCTCGCGCCCGGCGAGCGCCAGCGCCCGCGCGACGGCGAGGCCGACCACGCCCGCGCCGACGACGACGCAATCCACCCGCTCCATCGCCGCCTCAGCGCCCCTGGAACACCGGCCGGCGCTTCTCGCGGAAGGCGGCGAGCCCCTCCCTGAGGTCCTCGCTGTCCTTGCAGGCGGCGATGCGCGCGGCCAGCGCCTCGCGGTCCAGCTCGCCACGGGCGATCTCGTTCAGCGCCCGCTTCATGCCCTGCACCGCGAGCGGCGCCATCTCGCACAGGCGCCCGGCCAGCGCCTCCACCCGCGCGTCGAGCTCGGCCTCGGGAACCAGCTCGGTGAGGTAGCCGATGCGCAGGAGCTCCCGCGCCCCGATCCGCTCGGCGGTGAGGAACAGGCGCTTCGCGGCGTCGAGGCCGAGGCGGGAGACGTAGCGGCGCAGCCCCCCCTCGTAGTAGTGCACGCCAAGCCGCCCGGCCGGCATGACGAGCTCGACCCCCTCGTGCCCGATGCGGAAGTCGCAGGTGAGGGCAAGGTCGGTCGCGCCGCCATACACACCCCCCTGCAGCCGGGCGATGGTCGGCACCCGCACCCGCTCCAGCCGGTCCACCATGGCGTCGAAGTCGTTGGTGGCCGGCGGGGCGTCCCGCTGCGCACTGCGCTCGGCGAGGTCGCCGAGGTGGTAGCCGGCGGAGAAGGCGCGGCCGGTGCCGGTCAGCACCAGCACGCGCAGCGCCGGGTCGGCGTCCACCGCCTCGAACAGCCGGATCAGCTCCGCGAGATCCGCGGGCTCGATCCGGTTGCGGTGGCGGGGGCGGTTGAGGCGGATGGTGGCCCGGGCGCCGGCGATCTCGAGGAGCGGCAGGCCCCCCTCGGCCTCGGCGGCGGTCGTCTGCGCTGCTGCGCTCATGCGGGCCTCCTCCGGAATGTCCGGGGCTATGTGCCGGGGGGGCGGGCGCGCCGCAAGGGCAGGGGGGGTGCTGGCGCGAAGGCCCGCCCGGGGGCACCATCGGTCCGACGCGACGGAGGAACACGCCATGTCCGACCTGCCGCAGACGGTGGACATCCACGAGGAGGGGCCGCGCGAGGGCTTCCAGATCGAACCCGGCCCGATCCCCTCCGCCGACAAGATCGCCCTGATCGAGGCGCTGGCGGGCACCGGCCTCCGCCACATCCAGGTCGCCTCCTTCGTCAGCCCGCGCCTGGTGCCGGGCTGGGCGGATGCGGAGGCGGTGGTGGGCGGGTTCCGGCCGCGCGAGGGCGTGCGCTACACCGCGCTCTGGTTCAACGAGAGCGGGCTGAACCGGGCCATGGCCTTCCGCGACCGGCTGCACCTCACCGGCTCGATCGCGCTCTCCGCCTCCGACGCCTTCTCGGTCAAGAACCTGAACCGCGGCCATGCCGAGAACCTGGAGGCGATGCGCAGGCAGACCGCGCTGCACCTGAAGGCCGGGCTTCCCGTGACGCGCATCGGCGTGATGGCCGCCTTCGGCTGCAACTACCAGGGCGACATCACCCCGGCGCAGGTGGTGCGCACCGTCGCCGACGGGCTCGCCATCGCCGCCGAGCAGGGCGTGACGATCACCGACGTCTCGCTCGCCGACACCATGGGCTGGGCGACACCGGCGCGCATCGAGCGCGGCGTCGGCGCGGTGCGCGAGCGCTGGCCCGATCTGCGCATCGGCCTGCACCTCCACGACACGCGCGGCCTGGCGGTGGCGAACGCCCATGCCGGGCTCCGGCTCGGCGTGCGGCGCTTCGATTCCACCGTGGGCGGCCTTGGCGGCTGCCCCTTCGCCGGGCAGAAGGGGGCGGCGGGCAACATCTGCACGGAGGAACTCGTGCTGCTCTGCGAGGAGATGGGCGTCGGCACCGGCGTCGATCTCGACGCGCTGATCGAGGTCGGGCGCATGGCCGAGCGCATCGTCGGCCACCAGCTTCCGTCGGAGCTGCTGCGCGCCGGCAGCCTGGACGCCTTCCGCAAGAGGGCGGCGTGAGCGCGACCCCGCTCAAGGGCCTCAGGGTCCTCGAATTCAGCCACACCATCATGGGCCCCTGCGCGGGGTTGGTGCTGGCCGATCTCGGCGCCGAGGTGGTGAAGGTGGAGCCGGCGCCCGCGGGCGACCACACGCGCCGCCTGCCCGGCTTCGCCAGCGGCTTCTTCGCCACCTTCAACCGCAACAAGCGCAGCCTGGCGCTGGACCTGAAGCGCCCCGAGGGCCAGGCGGTGGCGCACCGCCTGGCGGCGCGGGCCGACATCGTGCTGGAGAATTACGGCCCCGGCACCATGGAGCGCCTCGGCTGCGGCTGGGAGCGGCTCTCCGCCGCCAATCCGCGGCTGGTCTACCTGGCGCTGAAGGGCTTCCTCGCCGGCCCCTACGAGCACCGACCCGCGCTCGACGAGGTGGTGCAGTTCCAGTCCGGCCTCGCCTACATGACCGGCCCGCCGGGGCGGCCACTGCGCGCCGGCGCCTCCATCGTCGACATCCTCGGCGCCGTCTTCGGCGTCGCCGCGGCGCTCGCCGCGCTGCGCGAGCGCGACGCGACAGGCAAGGGGCAGCGCATCAGCAGCGCCCTGTTCGAGAGCGCGGTGTTCCTGATGGGCAGCCACATGGCCGGCCTCGCCGCGACCGGGGAGCCGCCGCCGCCCATGCCGGCGCGCCGCGGCGCCTGGGGCATCTACGACGTGTTCGAGACCGCGGGCGGGGAGGGGGAGGACAACCAGCTCTTCATCGGCATCACCAGCGACCAGCAATGGGCGCGCTTCACCGCGGAGTTCGGCCTGCGGGAGATGGCCGCCGATCCGCGCCTGGCCACCAACGCGCTGCGCGCCGCCGCGCGGCCCTGGCTGATCCCGGCGCTGCAGGAGGTGATCGGCGCGCTGCCGCGCGAGGAGGTGGCGGCGCGCTGCGAGCGCGCGGCGATTTCCTGGGCGCCGGTGGGCAGGCCGGGCGACCTGTTCGAGGACCCGCACCTGCTCGCCGGCGGCGGGCTGCTGCGGACCGCGATCGACGCCGCCGGCGGCGGGGCGCTGTTCGGCCTGCCGGCGCTGCCGGTGGAGTTCGGCGTCGCCCGCGCCCGCCCCGGCCTGACGCGCCAGCCGCCGCGCCTGGGCGAGCACAGCGCCGAAGTGCTGGAAGAGGCCGGCTACTCCGCGGCCGAGCGCGAGCGCCTGCTGCGCGAGGGCATCGTCGTCGCCGCGCCGGAGGCGGGCTGACGGCGCCGGCGGATCACGCCTCCGCGCCCTTGATCCGCCGCAGCCTGTCGCGCGTCATCTGCGCAAGCGCGGTGATGCCGAGCATCGCCATGTCGCGGTCCACCTCCTGCCGCAGCAGGGAGATGGCGTGCGCCACCCCCTCCTCCCCGGCCACCGCCGCGGCGTAGAGGAAGGGACGGCCGACGAAGACGAACTGCGCCCCGAGCGCGAGCGCCTTCAGCACGTCGGTGCCGCGGCGCACGCCGCCATCCAGGATCACCGCCATGCCGCGCGCTTCCTCGGCGATCTCCGGCAGCACGCGCAGCGGCGAGACGGCGCCGTCGAGCTGCCGCCCGCCGTGGTTCGAGACCATCACGCCGTCGACGCCGCTCTCGCGCGCGATGCGGGCATCCTCCCGCGCCATCACGCCCTTGATCAGCAGCTTCCCCGGCCAGCGCCGCCGGATCAGCTCCAGATGCTCCCAGGCGAGGCCGTCGCGCCGCCCCACCTTGCGGATCAGGTCGGCGGAGAGCACCGGCGGGCCGCGGCCGGCATCCATGTTCTCGAAATGCGGCATGCCGTGCGCGCGGAGCGTGCGCAGCGCCGTGCCGAGCAGCCAGCGCGGATGGCTGATCCCCTCCCAGGCCAGGCGCAGGTTCGGCCGCAGCGGCAGGGCGTAGCCGTTGCGGACATTGTTCTCGCGGTTGGCCGAGACCGGCACGTCCACCGTCAGCACGAAGGTGTCGAAGCCCGCGGCCAGCACGCGGTCCACCAGCGGTTCGATGCGCGCCGGCTCGCCCGGCAGATAGGCCTGGTACCAGGTGGCCTCCCCGCCCTCCCGCCGCACCTCCTCGAGCGGGATCAGGGAGGAGGCGGAGAGGATCATCGGGATCCCGGCCGCCCGCGCGGCGCGCGCCAGCACGATGTCGCCGCGATAGGCGGAGAGCGCCGAGGCGCCCATCGGCGCGATGCCGAAGGGGGCCGCGTACTCCCGCCCGAGCAGCGCCGCGCGCGTGCCGCGGCCGGTCACGTCCACCAGCCCGCGCGGCAGGAAGCCCCATTCGGCGAAGGCGGCGCGGTTGTCGCGCAGCGAGAGGTCGGTTTCGCAGCCGCCGGAGACGAAGCCGTAGAGCATGCGCGGCAGGTGCCGCCGCGCCGCCGGCTCGAAATCGTCGAGGCAGAGGAAGCGCCGCAAGCGCCGCGGCACCTCCGGCTCGCGGCGCGTCTCGGCGATGGTCGCGCGCGAAGCCGCCTGCCCCGCCGCCCTCGTGTCGTCCGGCATGCGCCTCCTCCCCCGGTCCGCTTGCCGGGAGTTTGCGCGCCGGCGCCGCCGGGTCAAATTCAGGCGGCGTACTCGAAGACGATGGCGGAGACGGCGAGGGAGAGCGGACGCGGATCGGCGCTCGCGCCATCGCGTTCCGGGATGCCGTGGCGCAGCGCCTCCAGCGACAGGGACTGGCAGGGACGGGGGCCGCCCTCAGGCTCCAGCCGCACCAGATCGCCCCGCACCACGCGCGGCAGGGCGGGGGTGCCGTCGAAGCCGGCGCGCAGCGCCGGCTGCGCCGCACCGTAGAGGTGGCGGATGCGGAGGATGGCGGCGGCCACGGGGCGGAAGGGCTCCGGGTTCACCACCAGGGCGGCTTCGCCCATCCAGCGGAAGGGGCCTTCCGCATCCCGCTCGGGCGCGTGCCAGCCGATCGCCAGATGGCCGGAATCCGGTGCGATCTCCACCCGCGCGCCGAGGCGCGGCGGCTCGGCCGGCGGCGCGGCGGGCGCTGCGGCCTCCGCCACTAGGCGGTGCAGGGCGGAGAGGGCGGGGTCGGCCGGTGCCTCCCCTCGCGGCACGCCGGCGATCCGGTCGAGCAGCAGGGAGGCGGCGGCGGCGATGAAGGAATCGATGCGCTCCTGCTGCAGCGCGGCCTGGCGGCGCATCTCCTCCTCCGCCTGCCGCGCCGCCGCGGCGGCGCCCCGCTCCAGCCGTTCGAGCCGCGCCTCCAGCGTGGCGAGGCGCGGCGCCGTCCCCTCGGCGTCGGCGCGGGCGAAGGCGTAGCGCGCCAGCGGCGCCTCCAGCCCGACCAGGTGCAGGGTGACGGAAAGGCCGCTCTCGGTCAGGTCGCCCGGCTCCAGCGGCAGGGCGAAGCGGAAGGCGCAGCCGCCCTCCGGCAGCGGGACAGGGCGCTCCACCGCCACGCCGCGGGCACCACATTCGTTGATCCGCGCATACATCACGGGTTCGAGCAGGCCGTTGGCGCGGTCGGTGGCGTAGCCGCGCAGCACGCCCTGCTCCAGCCGCAGCTCCTCCACCGCCACCTCGCCGGGGCCGAGCAGTTCCAGCGCCGCCGCCGCGTTGGGAAGCGGCCAGGGCGGGGCGATGTCCGGCCCCCCGACGGCCAGGGAGAAGCGCAGCTCGGCCGGCAGGGTGACGCGCGGCAGGCGCGCGATCGGCACCTCGATCTCCATCCCGGCGGCGAGAGCGCCGGGGAGGGGGCGCCGCCCCACCTCGATGCCGCGGCAATGCGCCAGGATCTCGCCCACGACCTCGACGCGCCGCAGGCAGCGCAGCCGCACCCCGGCGCGGCTGGCCGCCAGGGGCAGGAAGGGAAGCGCCGCGACCGCCGAGCCGTCCATTGCGCCCGCACGCTAGCTCGCGGACTCGCGCCGGGGCAAGCGCCACTGGACAATTGCCTCCGCCGCGCGCTACCGCCGGTAGTGATGGCGGGGCAGGATGACATGACCGCGCGCGACGCGCTGACGGCGTTCACCCCGCTGCCGCCGGCGCGAAACGGCATCGCCGACTATGCCGCCCTGCTGCTCGGCGCCCTCACCGCGCATTACGACTGCGCCGCCGCCTGCGAGGACTGGCTGGCCGAGGCGCCCCCCGGCGTCGCGGTGCTCGACCCGGCGCTGGCCCACCGACGCATCGCTCCCGGCGGGCGGGTGCTGCACCAGCTCGGCAACAACCCGCAGCATGGCTTCGTGCTGCAGGCGCTGCGCCGCCACCCCGGCGTGACGACGCTGCACGATCCCGGCCTGCTGCATCTGCACGAGGCGGCGGGGGAGGGGGTGGAGCGGATCCTCGCCGGCATGGCGGGGGCCACGCCGGCGCTGGCGCCCTTCGCGCGCCACCTGCGCGACCACGGCCTCTGCACCCGCGCCAACCACCTGCTGTTCGACCTGGCGGGGGAGGTGCTGGCGCGCTCCCGCGCGGTGGTGGTGCATTCCCGCTTCGCCCTGGGGCGTCTGCGCGCCTTGCATGGCGAGGCCCGCACCGGCCATGTCGCGGTGGTGCCGCACCCGCTGCCCGCCGCGGCGATGCCGGAGCGGGCGGCGGCGCGGGCGCGGCTCGGCATCGCGGAGGAGGATGTGCTGGTGGTCACCGCCGGCTTCGCCACCGCCGCCAAGCGCCTCGACTGGGTGATCGAGGCGCTGGAGCGCGCGCTCGCCGCGGGCGCGGCGCTGCGCTGGGTGCATGCCGGGGCGGAGCGGCCGGAGGAATTCCCCCTCTCCGCCCGCATCGCCGGGCGCGAGGCGCTGCGCCCTTGCGCCCGCGTCACCGGCTGGCTGCCGCAGGCGGCGCTGGACGAGCACATCGCCGCCGCCGACGCGCTGCTGTGCCTGCGCTTCCCCTCCTTCGGGGAGAGTTCCGGCGCGCTGGCGCGCGGCCTCGCCGCCGGCACCTGCTGCCTGGTCTCCGACACCGGCGCCTATGCCGAGCTGCCGCGGGAGGCGGTGCTGCACATCCCGCTCGCCGGCGCGGTCCCGGCGCTGGCCGCGGCGCTGGCGGCGCTGGCGCGGGAGAGGGCGCTGGCACGGCGCATCGGCGCCGCCGGGCGGGAATTCGCGGCGCGGGAGATGGCGCTGCCCGCCGTGGCCGCGGCCTACCGCGAGGTCATCGAGGCCTCGCGCGAGCGCCCGGTGGTGGCGCCGCCCCCGGCCGGGGCGGCGCCCCTCCTGGTGCTGGAGGCCGGCCCGGCGCTGCGCCCGGCCGAGGTGGAGGCGGCGCTGGCCCCGCACGCCGGGCCGTGCCGGCTGCTGCTGGCGGTGCCCGACCTTGCGGCGCTGGCGGCGCTGACGCTCGACCGGCCAGGACTCGTGCCGGCGCTGCTGCCGCCCTGGGCGGCGCTGCGGCGGCTGCGCGTGCAGGCGCCGCCGGCGCAGCCGGGGCTGCTGCTGGAACTCGACCTGCCATGGCGGGGCTGAACGCCGCGCCGCTGCTGGCGGCGCTGCTGCGCCACGCCCTGCCGGGCCTTGCCGTGCTGGATGCGGCGCTGGCGGAGGGCGGCCTCTATCCCTGGCTGGCCGGGGCGCGCTGCGGCGCGGCCGCGCCCGCCGCGCTGCCGGGGCCGGAGCGCGCCCTGCTCCGCCGCTTCCGCCAGGGCGGGCGGCCGCTCTTCGGCTTCGACCCGGCGACGGATGCCGCCCTCGCCGCCGGGGCGCCGGAGGCCTGGGGCGGCGCGGCGGCGCGGCTGGTGGTGCTCGGCGCCGCCGCCGATCCGGCCCCCTGGCTCGCGGGCGGGACGCTGGTGCTGGCCCGCGCCGCGCCGGAAGGGGGGTGGGCGCGGATCATCCTGCTGGCGGGCGCGCCGGCACCCTTCGAGCGGCTCGACCTGCTGCTGACGGAGGAGGAGCGCCTGCCCGCGCTGCTGGCGGCGCTGGAGGCGGCGGCCCGCGCCCTTGGCGCCGAGTGCGGCACGCGCCGGGTTTCGCCGCGCCTCGCCACCCTCACCCTGCTCGCCGGGGCGGTGGAGGCGAGGGCGGCGCTGGAGGGGGAGGCGCTGATCGCCGACGCCGCGGCGGAGGGAAGGCTGCGCCTGCTGCTCGGCTGCCTGCCGCCCCGCCCGCTCGGCCTGCGCGTTATCCTGGCGCCGGGCGGTCCATTGCCGGCGCTGTTCCTGGACGGGGCGCCCCACCCGGCCGAGGCGGCGGGCGAGGGAGTGCTGGAGGCGCGCCTGCCTCCCGGCGGGGTGCGGCCGGCGGTGCTCGGCCTCGCCGGCGCCACGACGCCGCGGGTGCGGCGGGTGGAGATCGGCCCGTGACCCGCCCGCCGCGGCTGCTGGTCGTCTCGCCCATCGCCTCGCACCCGCCCGACCAGGGCAATGCGGCGCGCCTCGTCGCCTTCGGGCAGGAGATGGCGGCGCGCGGCATCCTGTGCGAGTTCCTCTACCACACGCTGGAGGGGCTCCAGGATGCGCAGCGCGAGGCGATGGCCGCCTTCTGGCCGGTGCTGCACCTCCACCACGCCCCGCCCCTGCCCGAGCCGCGCTTCCCCGGGGCCTGGGGGCTCGACGACTGGTGCCCGGAAGGCCTGGTGGAGCGGGTCGCCGTCCTGCAGCGCCGCCGCCGCTATGACGCGGTGGTGGTGAACTACGTCTGGATGTCCCGCGCCCTGGAAGGGGCGGGGGAGGCGCTGCGCATCCTCGACACCCACGACGTCTTCGGCGACCGCCACCACGCCGCGCGGGCGGAGGGACTCGATCCCTCCTGGTTCTTCACCACGCCGGAGGAGGAGGCGAGGGGTCTCGCCCGCGCCGAGCTGGTGCTGGCGATCCAGGCGGAGGAGGCGGCGGTGCTCAGGGCGCGCGGGGCGCGGGCGGTGCTGACGCTCGGCCACGCGCCGCCGCCGCCCTTCCTCGCCGAGGCCGGGGCGCCGCCCGCCCCCCGGGCCAGCTTCGGCTATCTCGGCAGCGCCAACCCCTGGAACACCGGCTCGGTGCGGGCGCTGGACGCGGCGCTGGCCGAGGCGCCGGAGCTCGACTGGCTGCTCGCCGGCAGCATCCTGCGCCGGCGCGATCTGCGCCTGCGCTCCCGCCCGCTGCTGCTCGATCCGCTGCCGGAGGCGGCGGCGTTCTACCGCGCCGTCGGCTGCGTGGTGAACCCGATGACCGGCGGGACGGGGCTGAAGATCAAGACGGTGGAGGCGCTGATGCACGGCCGCCCGGTGCTCGGCACGCGCGACGCCTTCGCCGGCCTGCCCGCCGAGCATCCCGGCCACCGGGCGGCGGACGTGCCGGCGCTGGTGGCGCTGATGCGCGAGCACGCGGCGAGCGCGGCCTTCCGCGCCGAGCTTGCCCGCGCCTCCCGCCTGCTGGCGCTGCGCTACGCGGCGGAGGTGGCGGTGCAGCACGACGCGCTGGCGGCGCTGGTCGCGGGGCGGGCGCGGGGCGCCGCTCCCCCCTGACCCCCCATTGCCCGCCGCCGGCCGCACGGCCAAAGTGCCGGGCCGACCACCGGCCGGCCACGCACCGGCCCAGGAGGAGACCGCCATGTCCTACCCGAATGTCCAGCTCTACATCGACGGCAAGTGGCGCCCGGCCAGCGGCAACCGCACGCTCGCCGTGATCAACCCGGCGACCGAGGAGGTGATCGGGCAGGTGGCGCACGCCTCCAGGGTCGATCTCGACGAGGCGCTGGCCGCCGCGGAGAAGGGCTTCGCCGCCTGGCGGAAGGTTTCCGCCTACGAGCGCGCCAAGCTGATGCGCAAGGCCGCCGACATCTTCCGCTCCCGCGCCGACGAGGTGGCGCGGATCCTGACCATGGAGCAGGGCAAGCCGCTGGCCGAGGCGAGGATGGAGGTGCTGGCCGGCGCCGACCTCATCGACTGGTTCGCCGAGGAGGCGCGCCGCGCCTATGGCCGCGTCATTCCGGCGCGCGCCGAGGGCGTCTACCAGCTCGTCATCAAGGAGCCGGTCGGCCCCGTCGCCGCCTTCACGCCCTGGAACTTCCCGATCAACCAGGTGGTGCGCAAGCTCTCGGCGGCGGTGGCCACCGGATGCTCCATCATCGTCAAGGCGCCGGAGGAGACGCCGGCCTCCCCGGCCGAGCTGATCCGCGCCTTCGCCGATGCCGGGCTGCCCGCAGGCGTCGCCAACCTGGTCTATGGCGTGCCGGCGGAGATCAGCGAATACCTCATCCCGCATCCGGTCATCCGCAAGGTGACCTTCACCGGCTCGACGCCGGTGGGCAAGCAGCTCGCGGCGCTGGCCGGGCAGCACATGAAGCGGGTGACGATGGAGCTCGGCGGCCACGCGCCGGCGATCGTCTTCGACGATGCCGACCTCGACCACGCGGCGCGCACGCTGGCCGGGGCGAAGTTCCGCAACGCCGGCCAGGTCTGCGTCTCGCCGACGCGCTTCCTGATCCAGGAGAAGCTCTACGAGCCCTTCGTGGAGAAGTTCGTCGCCGCCGCGAAGACGGTGAAGGTCGGCAACGGGCTCGAGGAGGGCACGCAGATGGGCCCGCTCGCGCATGACCGCCGCATCCCCTGGGTGGAATCGCTGGTCGCCGACGCCCGGCAGAAGGGCGCGGAGGTGCTGACGGGCGGCGAGCGCATCGGCAACAAGGGGTACTTCTACGCCCCCACCGTGCTCACCGGCGTCAGCAGGGAGGCGCGCATGATGAACGAGGAGCCCTTCGGCCCCGTCGCCATGATCGCCCCCTTCCGCGACTTCGACGAGGTGGTGGAGGAGGCGAACCGCCTGCCCTACGGCCTCGCCGCCTACGCCTTCACCCGTTCGGCCAAGACCGCGACCGCGATCGCCTCGAAGGTCGAAAGCGGGATGATGACGATCAACCACCTCGGCCTCGCCCTGCCGGAAGTGCCCTTCGGCGGCGTGAAGGACAGCGGCTACGGTTCCGAGGGCGGGTCGGAGGCGATCGAAGCCTATCTGAACACGAAGTTCGTCACCCAGGCCGGGCTCTGACCCGCGGCGGGGCGGGGCGCGGCCCCGCCCCTTCCCTGGCGGGCGGCGGCGCCCAGATCGGGGGCATGGACCCCGCCCGCCGTCTTCTCCTTCTCGTCCCCTTTCTCGCCGGCCCGGCGCTCGCCGCGGAACGGCTGGTGCCGGTCGCCGACACCGAACCGGCCGGCCAGGCGCTGGTGGCGCGGCTGCGCGAGGGCGGGCTCGTGCTCTATTTCCGCCACGCCGACACCACCGGCGAGCCCTGCGACCGCAGCTATCGCCTCGGCGACCGGGCGGGGCAGCGCAACCTCTCCGCCGCCGGCCGCGCGCAATCGGCGCGGATCGGCGCGCGGCTGGCGGAGCTTGGCATCCCCATCGCCTTCCCCGTGCTCGCCGGCCCGGTCTATCGCGCCCGCGACACCGCCGAGATCGCCTTCGGCGCGGAGCGGGTGCGGGTAACCGACGCCCTGCTCGCCGACGACTATGCCGGGTCGCGCCTCGCCGAGGTGCTGGAGGCGCATCGGAGGCTGCTCGGCGAGGCGGTGCCGCCCGGCGCCAACCGCGTGCTGGTCGGCCACCGCACGCCGGCCATCATGGTCGCCGGCGAGGCGGTGGGCGGCCGCGCCTTCCCGGAGGGCGCGGCGCTGGTGGTCGAGCCCCGCGGCGCGGCGGGCTTCGCCCTGCTCGGCATCCTGATGCCGGCGCCGATCCCCGGCGCCGGGCATCACCGCTGCGGCTGAGGACCGGCGCCGTCCGCCTTCGCCCCGCCCCGCGCCGCAGCGTGATCCGCTTTGGCGGATCACGCTTCCGCCCTTCCCTGGGCGGCCGGGTCACCGTTCCGGCGATTCCGCCTTCACGGATCGGGCGCTAAGCTCGGCGGCAAGGATGCGGGGGAGGAAGGGATGCGCACGACACGCCGTGGCCTGGCCGCGCTCGGGCTGGCATTGGGGGCCGCGCCGCGGGCCCGGGCGCAGGGCTGGCCCGACCGCCCGATCCGCTTCGTCGTCCCCTTCCCGCCGGGTGGGCCGGTGGACACCTATGCCCGCATCATGGCGCAGGCGCTCACCGGGCCGCTCGGCCAGCAGGTGATCGTGGAGAACCGCTCCGGCGCCGGCGGCAACATCGGCATCGACGCGGTGGCGAAGTCCCCGCCCGACGGGCACACCATCGCCGTCGGCTCGACCGGGGCGGTGGCGGTGAACATCTCGCTGCTGCCGAACATGCCCTACGACACGCTGCGCGACCTGGCGCCGGTGACGATCATGGCGGCGACGCCCTCCGTCCTCGTCGTGCGCCCGAACGGACCGGAGACGCTGGCGGCGCTGCTCGCGGAGGCGCACCGCCGGCCCGGACGCCTCACCTTCGCCTCCACCGGCCCCGGCGGCACGCCGCACCTCGCGGCGGAACTGCTGAAGCTGCGCACCGGCGTGGACCTGACGCATGTCGCCTATCGCGGCGCCGCGCCGGTGATCACCGCCATGCTCGGCGGGGAGATCGACATGTGCTTCCTCGACGTGCCGGTGCTGCTGCCGCACATCCGGGAGGGCAAGTTCCGCGCGCTCTGCGTTACCGCGAAGGAGCGCTCCGCCGTGCTGCCCGAGGTGCCGACCACGGCGGAGGCCGGCGCGCCCGGGGTGGAGGTGGAGAACTGGTACTCGCTGCTGGCGCCCGCCGCCACGCCGCCGGAGCGGGTGCGGCGGCTGTCGGAGGCGGTGCGCGGGGTGCTTGCACCGGGCAGCGAGACGCATCGCCGCTTCACCGAGATGGGCGCCCGCGTGCTGGCCCTCGACCCCGAGCAGGCAACCGCCTTCATCCGCGCCGAGATCGCCAAATGGGCGGAGGTGATCCGCCTCGCCAACATCACCCCGGGCTGAGCGGCGCGCCCGCCGACCTGCCCTGCCGGATGAGGCGCTTGTTGCCGTCCCGCCCGCCGGCGTCAGGCCAGCAGCGCCAGCGCCCCGGCCACGGCGCCGACGACGCAGGCGGAGGCGCCGGCCCAGCGGCGCAGCCGCGCGCCTTCGCCGGCGCGCCGGGCCAGCGCCATCGCGCCATAGGCGATCGCCGCCTGCACCGCCAGCAGGCCGGCCAGGTAGGCGAGGATCGGCCCGGCCTGCGCCCCCACCACTGCCTCGGCATAGGCGTGGCCGTGGAACAGTCCGGCGAGGCCGAACAGCCCGGCCAGCGCCGGCGCCGGGGGCGCGGGCCCGCGGCGGAGCAGCAGCGCCCCGGCGGCCAGTGCCGAGAGGGCGACCGCGGCCTCCACCGGCCCAAGGCCGATGCCGCCGAGATGCAGCAGCGTCCCCGCCAGCCCGGCACCGAGGAAGAGCAGCGGCAGCGCCCGCCCGGCGCGCCCCACCGTCGCCGCCAACACGCCCGCCGCCACCACGAAGGCCAGGTGGTCGAGGCCGATCACCGGGTGCGCCAGGCCCGACAGCAGCCCCTCGGCCCAGCTTCCGGGCGCCGCGCCGTCCATCGCGTGATGCGCCGATGCGGGCCGGGGCAGGGCCGCGGCCGCGAGCATGAGGGCGAGCGGGCGGGCGGGATGTGCGGTCATGGCGGTCCTCCGGCCGGCAGCATCGCCGCGGCCGCACGCTGGCGCAACGGGGCGGTTCAGGGCGCGTGCGCGAGGTAGTGCGCGAGGGCGGCGATGTCCTCGTCCGGCATGCCGTACATGATGCCGTTCATCTGCGTGTCGGTGCCGACGCGCCGGTTGTCGCGGTACTCGGTCAGCGCATGGATCAGGTAGTCCTCGCGCTGCGCGGCGAGGCGCGGCATCTGCGCCCGGCCGCGGTAGTCGGGCAGGTGGCAGACGCCGCAATTGTGCCGCGCCGAGAGCGCCCTGCCGCGCTCGGCCAGCGCCGGGTCGCGCGGCGGAAGGTCGTCGGGCGGGCCGGGCGGCAGGGCGGCGTACCAGGCGGCCAGTGCCTCGATCTCGGCATCCGAAAGGCCGCGGGCGAGTTCGGTCATCGGCGCCGCGTTCCGCAGACCCTCGCGGAACAGGATCATCTGCAGGACGGTGAACTCCGCCGGCATGCCCGCGAGCGAGGGCACGCCCGGCATCTGCGAGCGCCCATCCTGCCCGTGGCAGGCGGCGCAGGCTTCCGCCGCCGCCTCGCCTCGTCGCAGGTCGCCCGCCCATGCCGGAGACGCGAAGGCGGCGGCTGCGAAGGCCGCCGCCAGCAGGAACCGCGCCCTCACCGCGCGCGGGAGATGCGGTAGATCGCGCCGTTCTGCTCGTCGCTGACCAGCAGCGAGCCGTCGCGGAGCTGCAGCACGTCCACGGGGCGGCCGAGGAAGCGGTTGTTCGCCTCGTCCAGCAGCCCGGTCAGGAAGGGCTCGACGGCGGTCACGCGGCCCTCGCCGTCGAGCTTCGCCACCACCACGTCGTAGCCCGCGAGCGTCTCGCGGTTCCAGGAGCCGCGGCGGGCGATGAAGATCTGGTTGCGGTACTGCTCGGGGAACATCTCGCCCGTGTAGAAGCGCATGCCGAGCGCGGCGGTGTGCGGGCCGAGCAGCGCGGCGGGGGCGACGAACTCGTTGCAATTGGCCGGGCCGCTGCTGAGGAAGGGATCGCGCCAATTGGCCGCGCACCAGGGGAAGCCGTGATCCTCGCCGCTGCGGCGGATGCGGTGCAGCGTATCCTCCGGCATGTCGTTGCCGGCCCAGTCGCGGCCGTTGTTGGTGGCCCAGAGCTCGCGCGTCTGCGGGTGCCAGTCGAAGCCGACGCTGTTGCGGATGCCCTTGGCCTCGATGCGCCGGTCCGAGCCGTCTGGGTTGAAGGAGACGATCAGCGCATAGGCGTCGCGGTCGAACTCGCAGATGTTGCAGGGCACGCCGACATTCGTGTAGAGCCGCCCGTCCGGCCCGAAGGCGGCGAATTTCCAGCCGTGATGCTCGTCGCGCGGCAGGTTGAAGGCCTCCGTCAGGTTGACCGGCTGCACCTCCGGGTTCCGCTCGATCCCGTCGTAGCGGTACACCTCGTTGATCGCGAGCACGTAGAGGCTGCCGTCGCGGAAGGCGAGGCCGTTCGGCTGGCGCAGCCCCTGCGCCACGATCCGGTGCGTGCGCTGCCCGCCTTCGTCCTTCACCGCGTAGACGCGGCCGATCACGCGGGTGCCGACGAACACCGTGCCGTCGTCGCCGAGCGCCATCATGCGCGCGCCCGGCATGCCATGCGCCCAGAGCTCCACCTGGAAGCCCTCCGGCACGCGCAGGGCGGCCGTCGGCACCTGCTCCGGCGGGGTGACGGTGAGGCGCGGGGGGTGGGGGGCGAGGGGTGAGGCGGCCATGGAGTCCGGCCTGCCCTGGGCCCAGGCCGGTGCCTGCTGCGGCTGCTGCGCCAGGGCGGCGCCGCCGAGGGCGAAGGCCGCCGCCAGGCCAAGGGCGATCCTGCGTGTGCTGATGGTCATCGCTGCTCCTCCCGATGCGGCGGTGCCGCAATGTTCGGCGCAGGGTATGGGGGCGCGGGCCGGGGCGGCAAGGACGGTCTTGAAGAAAGCCGCGGCCGTTGCCAGTCTCACTCCCGCGCCAGCAACCGTGGAGGAGAGCATGGCCTGGAAGAAGCCGCGCGTGGTCGAGGTGTCCCTCGGCCTCGAGATCAACGCCTACGCCTGCGCCGAACTCGGCTGAGGGCGCGACGGGCGGCCGCGAGGCGGCCCCCCGCGGAATCGTGAAGCCCCGCGCCGCAGGCCGGCCGCGGGGCTTTCCATGTGCGGACGCGCCATGACGCTTCGCGCCATCATCCTCGGCTCGGCCGCGGGGGGCGGGTTCCCGCAGTGGAACTCCGCCGGGCCCGGCTGCCGGCGCGCGCGTGCCGGCGATCCCCGCGCGAGGCGGCGCACCCAGGCAGGGCTCGCCGTCAGCGCCGACGGGGCGCGCTGGGTGCTGCTGAACGCCTCGCCCGACCTCAGGGCGCAGATCGAGGCGACGCCGGCGCTGCATCCCGCCCCGCCCGCGGGCGCCGTGCGCCACTCCCCGATCGCCGCCGTGGTGCTGACCGGGGCGGAGGTGGATACCATCGCCGGGCTGCTCAGCCTGCGCGAGCGCCACCCCTTCGCCCTCTACGGCAGCGGGGCGAGCCTTGCGGTGCTGGACGCGAACCCGATCTTCCGCGCGCTCGACCCCGCCCTGGTGCCGCGGCGGGCGCTGCCGCTCGACGCGCCGCTCGCGCTGGCCGACGCCGCGGGCGCGCCGCTCGGCCTCGCCGTCGAGGCCTTCGCCGTGCCCGGCAAGGTGCCGCTGTTCCAGGAGGAGGGGGGCGATCCCGGCCGCGCCGAGGGGGGAGAGACGATCGGGCTCCGCATCGGCGCGCCGGGGGCGGAGGCGCCGCTCGTCTTCATCCCCGGCTGCGCCGCCATGACGCCCGGGCTGCGCGCGCGGATCGCCGGCGCGGGCTGCCTGCTGTTCGACGGCACGCTCTGGAGCGACGACGAGATGATCCTGGCCGGCGCCGGCCCCAAGACCGGCGCGCGCATGGGGCACATGAGCCTCAGCGGCCCCGGCGGCACGCTGGCGGCGCTGGCCGATGTCCCGGTGCGGCGGCGCATCCTGATCCACATCAACAACACCAACCCCATCCTGCTGGAGGACAGCCCCGAGCGCGCGGCGGTCCGGGAGGCCGGCTGGGAGGTGGCGGAGGACGGCATGGAGATCGCGCTGTGACGGCAGAGGCGGACCTCCTCCCGCCCGAGGAGCTGGAGCGGCGGCTGCGCGCCATCGGCGAGGAGCGCTACCACGTCCACCACCCCTTCCACCACCTGCTGCATGGCGGCAGGCTGACCAGGGGGCAGGTGCAGGCCTGGGCGCTGAACCGCTACTACTACCAGGCCTCGATCCCGGCCAAGGACGCCTCGCTGCTCGCCCGCCTGCCGACGCCGGCGCTGCGCCGCGAATGGCGCCGCCGCCTGGTGGACCACGACGGCGACGGGGTGACGCCCGGCGGGGTGGAGCGCTGGCTCAAGCTGTGCGACGGCCTCGGGCTCGACCGCGACTACGTGGTCTCGCTGCGCGGCCTGCTGCCGGGGACGCGCTTCGCGGTGGACGCCTATGTGCGCTTCGTGCGCGAGCGCAGCGTGCTGGAGGCGGTCGCCTCCTCGCTGACCGAGATGTTCTCGCCCGCCATCATCTCGCAGCGCGTCGCCGGGATGCTGCGCAACTACGACTTCGTCACCGAGGAGACGCTCGCCTACTTCACGCCGCGCCTGAGCCAGGCGCCGCAGGACGTCGCCTTCGCCCTCGACTACGTGAAGCGCGAGGCGCGCACGCGCGCGCAGCAGGAGCAGGTGCTGGACGCTCTGCGCTTCAAGTGCGACCTGCTCTGGGCGCAGCTCGACGCGCTGCACTTCGCCTACGTCTCCCCCGGCCTGCCGCCGCCCGGGGCGTTCCGGCCGTGATCGGGCCGGACAGCGTGCCGCGCCTCGCCCGCGGCATGCGGCTGCGCGAGGACGCGGCGCGCGGCCGCTGGGTGGTGCTCGGCCCCGAGCGCATGTTCGTCCCCGACGAGACCGCGCTCGAGGTGCTGCGGCTGCTCGACGGCGCGCGCAGCGTCGCGGCGATCGTGGACGACCTCGCCGCGCGCTATGACGCCCCGCGCGAGGAGATCGCCGCCGACGTGACGGCGCTGCTGCAGGAGCTGGCGGAGAAGGGGGTGGTGACGGCATGACCGCGGAGGCCGCCGCGATGCGCCAGGATGCTGTTCCGGCGGTGGAGCCGCCGCTGGCGCTGCTGGCGGAGCTGACGCATCGCTGCCCGCTGCGCTGCCCCTACTGCTCCAACCCCGTGGCGCTGACCCGCCCGGCCCGGGAACTCGACACCGCCACCTGGGCGCGGGTGTTCCGCGAGGCGGCGGCGCTCGGCTGCCTGCAGGTGCACCTCTCGGGCGGCGAGCCCACGGCGCGGCGCGACATCGTCGAGATCGTGCGCGCCGCCGCCGAGGCCGGGCTCTACACCAACCTGATCACCGCCGGGGTGACGCTGGATGCGGCGAAGGTGGCCGCGCTGGTCGGGGCGGGGCTGGATCACGTCCAGCTCTCGGTGCAGGACGCGGAGGGGGCACCGGCCGACCGCATCGCCGGCGCCGCGGGCGCGCATGCGCGCAAGCGCGAGGCGGCGCGCCTGGTGCGCGCGGCGGGGCTGCCGCTGACGCTGAACGCCGTGGTGCACCGCCAGAACCTCGACCGGCTGCCGGCGCTGATCGCGCTGGCGGTCGAGCTCGGCGCCGCGCGGCTGGAGGTGGCGCATGTGCAGTACTACGGCTGGGCGCTCGCCAACCGCGAGGCGCTGCTGCCGACCCGCGCGCAGCTCGACGCCGCGACGGCGGAGGTGGAGCGGGCGCGCGCCGCGCTGGCCGGGCGGCTGGTGATCGACTACGTGGTGCCGGATTATTTTGCGAAGCGGCCGAAGGCGTGCATGGGCGGCTGGGGACGGCGCTTCCTCGCCGTCTCGCCCGCCGGGCGCGTGCTGCCCTGCCACGCCGCTGAGAGCCTGCCGGGCTTCGACTTCCCCGATGTGCGTGCGGTGTCGCTGCGCTGGGCCTGGGAGGAGTCGGAGGCGTTCCGCCGCTTCCGCGGCACCGCCTGGATGCCCGAGCCCTGCCGCGGCTGCGCGCGGGCGGAGATCGACTGGGGCGGCTGCCGCTGCCAGGCCTTCGCGCTCACCGGCGACGCGGCGGCGACCGACCCGGCCTGCGCCCTCTCGCCCCATCACCACCTGCTGGCCGAGGCGGTGGCGGCGGCCGGTGAGGCCGGCTTCACCTACCGCCGGATGGGCGCCGGGGGAGGGGGCGATGACGGCTGAGGAGCTGCGGCGCAGCGCCGGCCGCGATGCCGCGCCGCCGGAGGGCCTGCCCGCCCCGCTGGCGGCGCTGTGGTGGGCGGCGCGGGGGGATTGGGAGCGGGCGCACGCGCTGGCCCAGGCCGGCGGGGATGCGGACAGCGCCTGGGTGCACGCGCATCTGCACCGCCAGGAAGGCGACCTGGCGAATGCCGACCACTATGGGCGGGCGGGCCGCCGCCGGCCGGTGGAGCCGCTCGGGGCGGAGTGGCTGGCGATCGCGGAGGCGCTGCTCGGCCGGCGCGGGGCGTGAAGGCCGCGAATGCCCCGAAAACGCCCCAAACTGTCCCCGAAGCCGCCCGCCGGGCGGGGGAGAAGGGGGGCGAACCGGAACCGAGAGTCGCCCTGCCATGATGCAGCGAATCGCCTGCGCCCTGATCGGGTCTGCCCTCGCCGTGATCTGCGCCCTGGTGGCGCTGCTGCTGAGCGATGCGCTCGCGCCGGGCCGGCTGGCCCCGATGGCGGCCTTCTACGCCGCGTGCCTAGCCGGCGGCCTGCTGATCCTCGGCCTCGTGCTGCTGGAGCGGCGGGGCGGCGCGCGGGGCGAGGCATCCCACTCCTACCAGGGCTGACGCCCAACTCCTATTCCCTGCCCGCCTCTTCGCCATAGAGGGAGAGCAGCCCGGCCTCCGAGGCCTCGCAACGCCCCCGCTCGGTGATCAGCCCCGTCACTAGGCGGGCGGGGGTGACATCGAAGGCGGGGTTGGCCGCCGGGCTGCCCTCCGCCACCACCCGCACCGTCTCCAGCCGCCCGTCGGCGGTGCGGCCGGTCAGTTCCGTCACCTCCGCCTCCGCCCGCTCCTCGATCGGGATCTCCGCCACGCCGTCGCGCACCCGGAGATCGAGGGTGGAATGGGGCAGGGCGACCCAGAAGGGCACGCCATTGTCCCGCGCCGCCAGCGCCTTGAGGTAGGTGCCGATCTTGTTGGCGACGTCGCCCTGCCGCGTCACGCGGTCGGTGCCGACGATGACGATGTCCACCTTCCCGTGCTGCATCAGGTGCCCGCCGGCATTGTCCGCCACAACCGTGTGCGGCACGCCGTGCCGGCCGAGCTCCCAGGCCGTCAGGGCCGCGCCCTGGTTGCGCGGTCGCGTCTCGTCCACCCAGACATGCACCGGCAGGCCGAGGTCGTGCGCCTGGTAGACGGGCGAGAGCGCGGTCCCGTAATCCACCGTCGCGATCCAGCCGGCATTGCAGTGGGTGAGCACGTTCACCGCCTCGCCGGGGCGCTTGCGGGCGGCGATCTCCTGCAGCAGCGGCAGGCCGTGCGCGCCGATGGCGCGGCAGGTCTCGACGTCGTCGTCGCAGATCGCCGCGGCCTCGGCATAGGCGGCGGCGACCCGGTCGGACGGCGCGAGGTTGTGCAGCGCCCCGCGCATCCGCTCGAGCGCCCAGCGCAGGTTGATGGCGGTGGGCCGGGTGGCGCCCAGCATCGCCACCACGCGCTCGAGGGTAGCGGTGGAGGGATCGCGCCGCAGCGCCAGCGCCACGCCATAGGCCGCCACCGCGCCGATCAGCGGCGCGCCGCGGGTCTGCATGGTGCGGATGGCGTGCGCCACCTGCTCCTCGTCGGTCAGGCGCAGGATCTCGAGCGACCAGGGCAGCCTGGTCTGGTCGAAGATGCGCACCGACCAGCCATCCTCGTCCACCCAGACGCTGCGGTAGTGGATCCCGTCGATCTTCACGCGCGCGCCTCCTCCTGCGGGTCGGGGTGACGGCCCGGCGCCGGATGCCGGGCCGGAAGCGCAGCTACACGCCGCTGCCTCGCGGGCCAAGCCGCTTCTGCCGGACTGTCGGGCGGTAACGCCGGCGAGGCGTGCGGGATCGGCGGCCGGCCGGGGTGTCCGGGCCATGCCGCCGGGGAGAACGAATCTATGTCAGTTACAAAAATCAATTAAGGGTTGAAATACGGTCAAGGAATATTCCACATACGTGATCGCGGTTTTGTGAAGGAGCAGGGCCGCCCATCGCCTTCCATCCCGATCACTCCGAGAGGTTTCCGGTGGAATTGAACGTATTGATCCGCGGCCAGTCCAACGCCCTGCTGTTCGCGCAGCACGCGGGCTGGGCGGCCCCGACCGCGATGCGGAAGGAGATCGAGAAGCTTCTCGGCTTCGATGGCGTGACCAACCGGGTGGTGGTGCATGTCGACTGGGGAGACAGCACCTCCACCGTCCACAGCGGCACCTCCTTCCTCAAGGAGTGGATGCGGAAGGACGCCTCCGGCCAGTGGGTCGCGGGCGACCTGACCAAAAGCCTGCTCGGCTACATCGCGCATGACATGACCGCGGCGCAGCGCGCCAACCCGACCGCGGTCTTCTGGCTGCACAGCGAATCGGACAGCACGATCCACGGCCTCTCGGCCGCGGACTGGGCCGCTGCAGTGCGCGCGGACGCCGCGCTGGTGCGCCAGGCACTTGGGCAAAGTGCCGAGACGGTACCCTACATGTTCGTCTCCGCGCATCCCTACTGGGGTAACGGCGCCGCGCACCAGGCGATCCGCCTCGGCATGGAGACGCTGGCTGCCGATGCCGGCTTCAACGGCCACATCGCCGCGCGCGCGCTCGACCTCGACATCGACAACGACGACTACGACGGCAACCCGGCGACGCGGGAATACGGCGGCTCCCATATCTCGGCCTCCGATGCGATGGTGATCGCCGCCCGGGCCGCCCGTTCCATAGCCGAGGCCTTCGCGCAGTACGCACTGCCCGATTCGCCCATGGCGCTCGCGGGCGGCGACATCGCCAATCTCGGGCCCAAGGTGGTGGCGGCACGGCCGGTCGGCGCGCGCACGCTTGAGATCGACGTGGAGCATGACGGCGCCGCCGCCTTCGCCAAGCTCCACCCCGACGCGGCGAAGGGCGTGGGCTGGAGCGTGCATGTCCCAGGCGGCAAGACGCTCTACGCCACCTCCGCCACCATCCTCGACGGCGACACGCTGCGGGTGACCTTCGACGGCGATCTGCCGGCGGGCGGGATGCTGCATTACGGGTACGGCTACGGGCGCCTGGCCAGCGACGGCGGGCCCGGCCAGGGCCGCGCGGTGTACGACTCCGCCGGGCTTCCGATCTGGACGCCGGCAAGCGGCGTCGCCATCGCCGCATCGGCCACCACCCCGCCGCCGGCGAAGGGCGGTGCTGTGCTCAGCGCCGGCACCGGCCCCGATGCGCTGGTGCTGCAGATCAGCCAGGACCACTACCTCGGCGACGCGCAGTACCTCGTGAAGGTCAACGGCCAGCAGATCGGCGGCACCTTCACCGCCTCGGCCACCAGGGCCTCCGGCCTGCACGACACCCTGACCCTGCGCGGCGACTGGGGTGCGGGCACGCACAAGGTCGAGGTGGTGTTCCTCAACGACGCCTGGGGCGGCAGCAAGGCGCTCGACCGCAACCTCTACGTCGAGGGCGCCAGCTTCAACGGCCAGACGGTCGCCGGCGCCAGCCTGGCGCTGGAGCGCGAGGGGCCGGCGAGCTTCAGCATCACCAAGCCCGCCGCCACCACCCCGCCGCCGGCGAAGAGCGGTGCTGTGCTCAGCGCCGGCACCGGCCCCGATGCGCTGGTGCTGAAGATCAGCCAGGACCACTACCTCGGCGACGCGCAGTACCTCGTGAAGGTCAACGGCCAGCAGATCGGCGGCACCTTCACCGCCTCGGCCACCAAGGCCTCCGGCCTGCACGACACCCTGACCCTGCGCGGCGACTGGGGTGCGGGCACGCACAAGGTCGAGGTGGTGTTCCTCAACGACGCCTGGGGCGGCAGCAAGGCGCTCGACCGCAACCTCTACGTCGAGGGCGCCAGCTTCAACGGCCAGGCGGTCGCCGGCGCCAGCCTGGCGCTGGAGCGCGAGGGGCCGGCGAGCTTCAGCATCACCAAGCCCGCCACCACCACCCCGCCGCCGCCGCAGAATGACGGCCCCGTGACGCCGCCGGCGAAGGGAGAGTTCAGCACCGCCCTGCTCTGGGGCGACGAGTTCAGCGGCAATACGGTGGACGGCTCGAAATGGCCGATCCTCTACGGCGGCAGCATGTACTGGAACGGCGCCTTCCGCTGGGACAAGTCGCAGGTATCGGTGGCCGACGGCAACCTGGTGATCAGCCTGGACAAGCAGGCGGATGGAATTTGGAACGTCGGCGGGCTGGCCACCATCCCGTCCTGGTGGGCGCCCGGCTTCAGCTTCACCTACGGCAAGGTGGAGATCCGTGCCAAGGCGAGCGAGGTGGTCTGGGGCGCCGGGCCGTGCTTCCTGCTCTGGCCGGCGAGCAACGACCACTGGCCGCCGGAGGTGGACATCCTGGAAACCCCGAAGGGGAGGGGGATGTTCACCAACCACTGGCAGGGACCCGGTGGCGATCACGACGACCACTACGAGTCGCACCTCTTCGATCTCGACTATTCGCAGTGGCATGTCTACACGCTGGAATGGACGCCGAGCCGCCTGACGCTCTTGGTGGACGGCCAGCACGTGAAGACCTTCACCGAGAACATCCCGACCGGGCCGATGAGCATCGGGCTGCAGGGCCATGTCGGTGCCGCGAAGGACGAGTGGTACGGCGGCAGCCCCAACGGCTCCGGCGTGGACCAGGTGCAGATCTTCGTGGATTACGTCCGGGTCTACGACTACATCGGCTAGGGCCTCTTCACCCGTTCAGGCGGATCCGCCTGAACGGGCTCTGCCCCGGAGCGGGTCGCGGGGCCCGGGACCGTTTCCGCGGTCGCGCGGAAACGGCTTCCGCCGCGGCGCGCTCCGCGCGGTCAGCCCTCCGCCGGCGCGTAGGGCTGGCCCCAGCGATCCTGGTAGACCACCTCCTCCAGCGGGCCGCGCCCGACCGGCCCGAAGCGGCCCATCGGCCAGCCGATGGGCAGGATGGCGTAGGACCGCACCCCCGGGGGCAGGCCGAGCGCGGCCTCCGCCTCCTTCTCGAACAGCAGGTGCCGCGTGGTCAGCGTCGCGCCGAGACCAAGGGCGCGGGCGGCGAGCAGCATGTTCTGCACCGCCGGATAGATGGAGGCGCCGGACCAGCGCGTCGGTGGCCCATCCTCCTCGAGGCAGGCGACGATCCAGACCGGCGCCTCGTGGAAGTGGTCGGTGAGGTATTCCACCGCCTCGTGCTGGCGCCGGTAGCGCTCGGCGGAGACGCCGGGGGGCGGGGCGCTGCTTGCGTAGCGGGGCCCGATCACCTCGTCATAGGCGCGCCGGTACCAGGCCTGCACCGCCTTCTTGATCGCCGTGTCCTTGACCACGAGGAAGCGCCAGCGCTGCAGGTTGCCGCCATTGGGCGCGCAGATGCCGGCTTCCAGGATCCTGCGGATCAGCGCATCCGGCACCGGGTCGGGCTTCAGCCGCCGCATCGCCCGCGTGGTGCGCATGATCTCGAACACGTCGCCTGATTCGGACATTCCATCCCCCCGCTTCCGGTCCGGGGAGCCTCCCACAGGGGCGGCGGCGCCGGAAGCGGGGGAGGGGGATCAGGCGCCCGGGCGCCCCTCCGCCGTCATGGCCCGCCCGGGCGCGGCGGCGCCGGGCCGGGCCGCGTCGCGCCGCAGCAGCCCCTCCAGCGCCAGGCGGATATGGGCGCGTTCCATCGCCGCGGGCGCCGGCGCGGCCTCCGGCCCCACCATCATCCGCCAGACGGAAGCCATGATCGCCGGCGCGAGCAGCACCGCGGCCATGCCTTCCTCCCCCGCCTCGGGGCGGAACTCGCCCGATTCGACGCCGGCCCGCAGCAGCCGGCCGGTGAGGGCGAGGGCCCGGGCGAGCACCTCGGTGCGGTAGAGCTCGGCCAGTTCCGGAAAGCGCTCCGCCTCCAGCAGCACCAGCTTGAACAGGATCCGCTCCCGGCGGTCGGCGGCGGCCAGGCCGTAGGCCATCTCGAGCAGCGCCTGCAGCAGCGCGGCGCGCGGTCCCTGGAAGCCCGCCGCCAGCCGCTCGGCCTCGGCGAAGATGGGCTGGACGCAGGAGCGGATCACGGCGCGGAACAGCTCGGCCTTGCCGGGGAAGTAGTGGTAGATCAGCCCCTTGGCGATGCCTGCCCGGGCGGCGGTACCGGCCATGCTGGCGCCGGCGTAGCCATGCGCGGCGAACTCGCCGAGCGCTGCCTCCAGGATCAGCCGCGTGCGCTCCTCCGGCGGCAGGCGGCGGCGCGGCGGGGTCCGCCGCCTGGGGGCGGCGCCGCGCTTCGGCCTTTCGGGGGGTGCTCTCCTGCCTTCGCCCATTCCCGGATGACAATCCTATTGACTGGACATTCAACAGCGCCAGATTACCGGCCCAGATATTGACCGCGCGTTCGATACGCAAGCCCCCTTCCGGAACGGAGCGATGCCGGACCACAACTTTCCCGCGCCGCGCGACCTTGCCGCGGCGCCGCCGGAGGCACCGCGGCGCCCGGCGCGCCGGCGCCGCTGGGTGGCCGGCATGGCCATCCTTCTGGCGCTGGCCGGCCTCATCGCCCTTCTGCCGCGGGCGGAGCTGCTCTCGGGCATCGAGCTGCCGGCCGTCCGGCGCCCCGCCCCGCCCCTTGCCGCCGCCGGGGCGCCGCCGCCGGCGCTGACGGTGGCGGTGCAGCCCGTCACCCCGCGCCTGCTCGGCCGCCAGGTGGTGGGCGACGGCTCGGTCGTCGCCTGGCAGGAGCTGGTCCTCGGCGCCGAGATCGGTGGGCTGCGCGTGGTCGAGGTGGCGGTGGAGGAAGGCGACCGGGTCCGCCAGGGGCAGGTGCTGGTGCGGCTCGAGGACGCCGTCCTCGCCGCGCAGCGCGACCAGGCGGTGGCGGCGGTGACCGAGGCCGAGGCGGCGCTGCGCATCGCCCAGCAGGACCTGCAGCGCGCCGCCGAGCTGGTGCGCACCAACAGCGTCCCCCGCCAGACCCTGGAGCAGCGCGAGGCCGCCACCCGCCAGGCCGAGGCCAGGCTGGCCGCCGCCGAGGCGCGGCGCGACGAGGCCGTGGCCCGGCTCGCCCAGACCCGCATCCTGGCCCCGGCGGACGGCATCGTCACCCGCCGCGTGGCGCTGCTCGGCTCGGTGGTGCCGGCGGGGCAGGAGATGCTGCGCCTCGCCCGCGAGGGCAGGCTCGAGCTGAACGCACGCGTGCCGGAGCTGGAGCTCGCCGCGGTGGCGCCCGGCATGGCGGTGCGCGTGACGCATGGCGAGCGGGTGATCGAGGGGCGGGTGCGTGCCATCGCCCCCACCGTCTCCGCCGAGACGCGGCTCGGCACCGTGCATGTGGCGCTGCCCCCCGAATCGGGGCTGCGACCGGGCATGTTCGCCCGCGCCGAGATCCTGGCGGAGGCTGCCCCCGTCCTCGCCGTGCCGCAGGAGGCGGTGGTGTTCCGCGACGGAAGGCCGGCGGTGTTCGTCCTCGCCGAGGGCGGCGAGCAGGTCGCGCTGCGCGCCATCGCCACCGGCCGGCGCCGCGACGGCATGGTGGAGGTGAGGGAGGGGCTCGCCGCCGGCGAGCGCGTGGTCGTCGCCGGCGCGGGCTTCCTCGAGGACGGCGACCGGGTGCGGCTCGCCGGCCCGGTCACGGCGCGGAGGGAGTGAGCCATGCGCGCGACGCCCGCCGCCTCCGACCACCGCAACATCTCCGCCTGGGCGATCCGCAACCCGGTCGCCACCACCGTGCTGTTCCTGCTGCTGACGGTGGCCGGGCTGTTCGCCTTCCCGCAGCTCCGCATCAACAACACCCCGGATCTCGACCTGCCGGCGGTGGTGGTCACCGTCGCCCAGCCCGGCGCGGCGCCCTCCGAGCTGGAGACCGAGGTGACGCGCCGCGTCGAGAACGCGGTGGCCGGCCTCGGCGACGTCAAGCGCATCACCTCCACCGTGGTGGACGGCATGTCCGTCACCGCGATCGAGTTCATGCTCGGCAAGAACGTGGACCGGGCGACCAACGACGTGCGCAACAAGGTCGCGCAGATCCGCAGCGACCTGCCCGCCGGCATCCGCGAGCCGGTCGTGACGCGCGTCGAGGCAACGGGCGGCGCCATCCTCACCTACAGCGTCGCCGCGCCGCACCTCTCCGACGAGGCGCTCTCCTGGTTCGTGGACGACACCGTCTCGAAGGCGATGCTTTCCGTCCCCGGCGTCGCGCAGGTCAACCGCGTCGGCGGGGTGGACCGGGAGATCCGCGTCGCGCTCCGGCCGGACCGGCTGCTCGCCCTCGGCGTCACCGCCAACCAGGTGAACGAGCAGCTCCGCGCGCTGAACGTGAACCTGCCCGGCGGGCGGGGCACGCTCGGCGCCGGGGAGCAGAGCATCCGCACCCTCGGCGCCGCCCCGACGGTCGAGGCGCTGCGCGAGCGGCCGATCAGCCTGCCCGGCGGGCGTACGGCGCGGCTCGCCGACATCGCCGAGGTGACGGACGCCACCGCCGAGGTGCGCACCGCGGCACGGCTCGACGGCCGTCCGGTCGTCGCCTTCGAGATCCTGCGCACCGTCGGCTCCTCCGAGGTGCGGGTGGCGGAGGGCGTCGAGCGGGCGGTCGCGGCGCTGCGGGCGGCGCATCCGGGGGTGGAGATCCGCCGCGTCGCCAGCACCGTGGACCACGTGCTGGCGGGCTATCACGGCGCGATCGAGGCGCTGCTGGTCGGCGCCGGGCTCGCCGTGCTGGTGGTGTGGCTGTTCCTGCGCGACTGGCGCGCCACCGCCATCGCCTCGCTCGCCATGCCGCTGTCGCTGATCCCGACCTTCCTGGTGATGCACTGGTTCGGCTTCTCGCTGAACAACGTCACCCTGCTCGGGCTGACCCTGGTGATCGGCGTGCTGGTGGACGACGCGATCGTGGAGATCGAGAACATCGTCCGCCACCTGCGCCAGCGCGCCGACGGCGACACGCTGAAGGCGGCGCTCGACGCCTCGGCCGAGATCGGCCTCGCCGTGGTGGCGACCACGGCGACCATCCTCGCCGTGTTCGTCCCCGTCGCCTTCATGCCCGGCATCCCCGGGCAGTTCTTCCGCGAGTTCGGCCTTACCGTCGCCACCGCGGTCGCCTTCTCGCTCATCGTCGCACGGCTGCTGACCCCGCTGCTCGGCGCCTGGTTCCTGAAGCCGAAAGCCGCCCATGCCGAGGAGGTCGGGGAGGGGCCGGTCGGGCGGCGCTACCTCGGCCTGCTCGGCTGGTGCCTGCGCCACCGCTGGGTGACCCTCGGCGGCGCCGCGGCCTTCTTCGCCGCCTCGGTGGCGATGGTGCCGCTGATCCCGCAGGACTTCATGCCGAACGTGGACCGCGGCCGCTCCGCCCTCTCGATCGAGCTGCCGCCCGGCGCCACCCTGGCGCAGACCGAGGCGGTGGTGCAGGAGGCGACGCGCATCCTGAAGACGCGGCCGGAGGTCGCCTCGGTCTTCGCCTCGCTCGGCACGCAGAACTCGCAGGGCGGGCCCGCCCTCGGCAACATGACGCGGGCGGGCGATCCGCGCATGGCCAACCTCACCGTGACCCTGGTGCCGCATGGCGAGCGCCGGCTCCGCCAGTACCAGATCGAGGCGGAGCTGCGCCCGCTGCTCGAGCGGATCCCTGGCGCGCGGGTGCGCTTCGGCGCCGACGGGCAGAGCGGCGCCAAGGTGTCGGTGACGCTGGTCGGCGAGGATCCGGCGCTGCTCGCCGCCACGGTGCGGGAGCTGGAGCGGCAGATGCGCACCATCCCCCAGCTCGCCGGCGCGCGTTCCACCGCGAGCCTGTCGCGGCCGGAGCTGCAGATCCTGCCGCGGGACGAGCGGGCGGCCGAGCTCGGCGTCTCGCCCGCCGCCATCGCGGCGACGGCGCGCATCGCCACCACCGGCGACGTCGAGCAGAACCTGGCGCGCTTCAACCTGATGGACCGGCAGATCCCGATCCGGGTGATGCTGGAGGAGGGTGCGCGCGGCGACCTCGACCTGCTGCGCACGCTGCGCGTCGAGGGGCGCGGCGGCCTCGCCGTGCCGCTGGAGGCGGTGGCGGAGATCGCCCATGGCGCCGGCCCGGCGCAGATCGAGCGGCTCGGGCGCGTGCGCAAGGCGACGGTGGAGGCGGAGCTGAACGGCCTGGCGCTCGGCGACGCCACCCGGCTGATCGCCGCCCTGCCGGTGATGCGGAGCCTGCCGCCCGGCATCCAGGAGCGCCAGACCGGCGACACCGAGATCATGGCCGAGCTGTTCGGCGGCTTCGCCGTCGCCCTCGCCACCGGCATCGGCCTCGTCTACCTGGTGCTGGTGCTGCTGTTCGGCGGCTTCCTGCAGCCGTTCACCATCATGACCGCGCTGCCGCTCTCCCTCGGCGGCGCGCTGCTGGCGCTGGTGCTGGCCCAGAAATCGCTCGGCGTCTCGGCGGTGATCGGGGTGCTGATGCTGATGGGCATCGTCGCCAAGAACTCGATCCTGCTGGTCGAGTACGCGATCGAGGCGCGGCGCGGCGGGCTCGAGCGCGGCGCGGCGCTGATGGACGCGGCGCGCAAGCGGGCGCGGCCGATCGTCATGACCACCATCGCGATGACCGCGGGCATGGCCCACATCGCCATGGGCATCGGCACCGAGGCGGAGTTCCGCGCCCCCATGGCGATGGTGGTGATCGGCGGCCTCGTCACCTCGACCCTGCTCAGCCTCGTCGTGGTGCCGGCGGTCTACCTGGTGATGGACGATTTGGGCCGCTGGCTGCGCGGCCTGGGGCGGCGGCGCGGCGCGGGCCGGGCCGGTGCGCTGCCGGCCTGAGGCGCCGCGCGCGGCGCGGAACGGCCGGGTTGCCGGCCGGGGCGCTTTGGCTATATGGCAGGGCCGTGCGGGCGCCGGCGTCGGGGCCCGCGGCGACGGATGCGCGAGGCGGCAGCGGGGACGGCGACGGTCATGAACTCGATGGAAGTCAACAAGGTGTTCGCCGCCATCCTCACCGCCGGCATCGCCTTCATGGTGGCGGGGCTGGTCGGCGAGGTGCTGGTGCATCCCAAGCGCCTGCACGAGAGCGCGATCCGCATCGGCGACGTCGAGGCCCCGACCGCCGTGCCCACTGCCCCCGCCGCCCCCGCCCTCGAGCCGATCGGGCCGTTGCTGGCGAACGCGGACCCGCAGGCCGGGGAGCAGCTCGCCCGCCGGCTCTGCGCCTCCTGCCACACCTTCAACGAAGGCGGACGCCAGGGCGTCGGGCCCAATCTCTACGCCATCGTCGGCGCTCCCCACGCGCATATCGAGGGGTTCAACTACTCCGCGGCGATGCGGGCGCTGTCCGACCAGCCCTGGACCTACGAGGCGCTCAACGCCTTCCTCGCCGCGCCGGCGCGAGCCATTCCCGGCACGCGCATGGCCTTCGCCGGCATGGGCAACGCGCAGCAGCGGGCGGACCTGATCGCCTATCTGCGCAGCATCACGCCCAACCCGCCCCCGCTGCCCGAGGCGGAGGCGCCCGCCGAGGCCCCGGCCGGGCAGCCGGCAGAGGCGCCGCAGCCGGCGGAAGCGCCGGCGCAGCAGCAGCCCGCGGCCGCCCCGACCGGGGGTTGAACCCGCCCACGGGCGCCATGCGCGATCCCGCCCGCGACATGCCCGCGCCGCCGGCGATGCCGCCGCTGGCGGCGCTGGCGGCGCGCTATGGCGCCGCCGCGGCGGCGCCCGCGGCCGCCGCCTGGAACGACACCATCGCGCTGCTGCTCGCCCACCGCTCGGTGCGCGGCTACCGGCCCGATCCGCCGCCTCCCGGCACGCTGGAGGCGCTGGTGGCCGCGGCGCAGTCCGCCGCCACCTCCTCCAACCTGCAGGCGTGGTCCGTGGTGTCGGTCACCGATCCCGCGACCAGGGCCGCCCTCGCCAGGATCGCCAACGGCCAGGCGCATATCGAGGAGTGCCCGATCTTCCTCGTCTGGATCGCCGACCTCTCGCGCCATGCCCGCCTGGCCGAGGCGGAGGGGGCGGCGCTGGAGGGGCTGCCCTATCTCGAGACCTTCCTGGTCGCGGTGATAGACGCGGCGCTGGCGGCGCAGAACGCCGTGATCGCCGCGGAATCGCTCGGCCTCTCCACCGTCTATATCGGCGCGCTGCGCAACCGCCCCGAGGAGGTGGCCGCCCTGCTCGGCCTGCCCCGGGGCGCGATGGCGGTGTTCGGCCTCTGCGTCGGCTATGCGCGGGAGGGGGCGGAGGGCGAGGTCAAGCCGCGCCTGCCCCAGGCGGCGGTGCTGCACCACGGGCGCTACGGCACCGAGGGCGAGGCCGCGCTGCGCGCCGGCTACGACCGGGCGCTGGCGGCGTTCTCCGCCCGCCAGGAGATGGCGCAGGCCGGCTGGACGGGGCGGGTGCTGGCCCGGCTTGGCCGGCTGCGCGCCCTGTCGGGCCGCGACCGGATGCGCGAGGCGCTGGCGGCGCTCGGCTTCCCGCTGCGCTGACCCCCCTGCACGCCGCCTCCCGCCTCCCCATCTGACACCGGGCCAAGGAGGGGGCGAGAGATGAGCGCGAGCGAGACGGCGACCCTGGGCGGCGGCTGCTTCTGGTGCCTCGACGCGGTGTTCCGCGACCTCAGGGGCGTCTCGGAGGTGGTCTCGGGCTATGCCGGCGGCCATGTGCCGAACCCGACCTACGAGCAGGTCTGCGGCAAGCGGACCGGCCATGCCGAGGTGGTGCGCGTCACCTTCGACCCGGCGGAACTGAGCTACGCCGACCTGCTGCGCATCTTCTTCACCATCCACGACCCGACGACGAAGGACCGGCAGGGCAACGACGTCGGGCCGCAGTACCGCTCCATCATCCTCTACGAATCCGAGGCGCAGCGGCGCACCGCCGAGGCGGTGATGGCCGGGGTGGCGAAGGCCGGCATCTGGGACGCGCCGCTGGTGACCGAACTGGTGCCGCTGGAGACGTTCTGGCCGGCCGAGCCCGAGCACCAGGACTACTTCGCCCGCACGCCCTGGAACCCCTACTGCCAGGTGGTGATCGCCCCGAAGGTGCGGAAATTCCGCCACGCCTTCGCCGACCGCCTGCGCCGCCCGGCGGCCTAAGGAGAGGGAGGCAAGGAATGGGCCTGTTCGGCAAGCGCGGCGAGGCGGCGCCCGCCGACTACCCGGTGCGGAAGCCCGAGGCCGAGTGGCGCCGGGAGCTGACCCCGGAGCAGTTCCGCGTCCTCCGCCAGCACGGCACGGAGCGCGCGGGCAGCAGCCCGCTGAACGCGGAGAAGCGGCCCGGCCTCTACCGCTGCGCCGGCTGCGGCCGGCCGCTGTTCGACGCCGCCGCCAAATTCGAGAGCGGCACCGGCTGGCCGAGCTTCTGGCAGCCGCTGGAGGGCGCGGTCGGCACCAGCACCGACCGCAGCTTCTTCATGGTGCGCACCGAGGTGCACTGCGCCGGCTGCGGCGGCCATCTCGGCCATGTCTTCTCCGACGGGCCGCCGCCGACCGGCCTCCGCTACTGCATGAACGGGGTGGCGCTGCGCTTCGAGCCGGAGGGGGGCGGGGGATGAGCGCCGCCCGCCCCGCGGCGGCGGTTCAGCGAATCGGCATGCCGTACATCAGCCCGCCGCGGCTCCACAGGTCGTTCAGCCCGCGCGGCAGGCCGATCGGCGATCCCTGGCCGAGGTTGCGCTCGAAGATCTCGCCGTAATTGCCGACCGCCCTGATCGCGTTGTAGGCCCAGCGGCGGTCGAGGCCCATCAGCGGCCCGTGGTCGCCGGAGACGCCGAGCAGGCGCCGCACCTCCGGGTTCTCGCTGCGCAGCGCCTCGTCCACGTTGGCGCGGGTGATGCCGAGTTCCTCGGCCAGGATCAGGGCGAAGACGGTCCAGCGGACGATGTCGAACCACTGGTCGTCGCCGTGGCGCACCGCCGGCGCCAGCGGCTCCTTGCTGATGATGTCGGGCAGGATCACGTGATCCTGCGGGTTCGGCAGCGCGCTGCGCACCCCCGCGAGCTGACTCGCATCCGTGCTGAAGGCGTCGCAGCGCCCGGCCAGGTAGGCGTGGCGCGTCTCGTCGTTCTGCTCGAATACCACGGGCTGGATGCGGATGCGGTTGGTGCGCGCCCAGTCGGCCAGGTTGAGCTCATTGGTGGTGCCGGTGGTGACGCAGATGGTCGCCCCCTCCAGCTCCCGCGCCCGCTGCACGTTGAGGCTGCGGCGCAGCAGGAAGCCCTGGCCGTCGTAGAAGGTGACGGCGGTGAAGTTCAGCCCGTTCGCCGTGTCGCGCGTCTGCGTCCAGGTGGTGGTGCGGGCCAGCACGTCCACCTGGCCCGATTGCAGCGCCGGCAGCCGCGCCTGGGAGGAGAGCACGACCCAGCGCACCTTGTTCGGATCGCCGAGCACGGCGGCGGCGATCGCCCGGCAGGTGTCGGCGTCGAGGCCGCGGTAGATCCCCTGGCTGTCCATCACGCCGAAGCCCGGCGCGCCGGGATGGGCGCCGCAGACCAGCGCGTCCCGCTGCTTCACCGCGGCGAGCGTCGGGCCCGGGGCCTGCGGCTGCTGCGCCAGGGCCGGCGCGCCGAGCAGGGCGGCCAGGCAGGCCGCCGCCATGATCCGTCTCATCCCTCTTCCTCCCCCGGCCGCCCCGGGGCGGCGTGTCGCTTCCTGCAACGAGCCTAGGCCGGGTTTCGCCGCCTGCCTATCGCGCATCGGGAGGCGGGCCGGCGATATTCCCGCCCCTCGCGCCGCCGCCTATATGCCTGGGCCTGACCCCCCGAGGCGCCATGCAGACCAGCTTCACCGCCGAGCAGCTCCGCGACCCGGACATCCGCGAGTCCAACCGGATCCTGCGCACCTGCGTGCATTGCGGCTTCTGCACCGCCACCTGCCCGACCTTCGTGCTGCTCGGCGACGAGCTCGACAGTCCGCGGGGGCGCATCTACCTGATCAAGGACATGCTGGAGAGCGGGCGCCCCGCCACCGAAGAGGTGGCGCGCCACGTGGACCGCTGCCTCTCCTGCCTCTCCTGCATGACCACCTGCCCCTCCGGCGTGCACTACATGCACCTGGTGGACCACGCCCGGCGCCACATCGAGGAGACCTATCGCCGCCCGCCGGCGGAGCGGGCGCTGCGCCGGGCGCTGGGATGGCTGCTGCCCCATCCGGCGCGCTTCCGCGCCGCGCTGGCGGGGGCGCGCCTCGGCCGGCTGGCGGGAGGGCTGATCCCGGGCACGGGGCAGACGGCGCGGCGGCTGCGCGCCATGCTGCGCCTCGCCCCGGCGCGCCTGCCGCCGCCGAGCCCGATGCAGCGCCCGCAGGTGCACCGCGCCGAGGGGGCACGGCGCGGCCGGGTGGCGCTGCTCACCGGCTGCGCGCAGCAGGTGCTCGCCCCCTCCATCAACGAGGCGACGATCCGCCTGCTGACGCGGATGGGCGTCGAGGTGGTGATCGCGAAGGGCCAGGGCTGCTGCGGCGCGCTCAACCACCACATGGGCCAGCACGACCCCGCCATGCGCCTCGCCCGCGCCAACATCGCCGCCTGGAGCGCGGAGCTGGAGGGGGAGGGGCTGGACGCGGTGGTGATCAACGCCTCGGGCTGCGGCACCACGGTGAAGGATTACGGCTTCATGTTCCGCGAGGAGCCTCCGCCCTGGAAGGAACGGGCCGAACGCGTCGCCGCCATCGCCATGGACGTCTCCGAGGTGCTGGCGAAATTCGGCTACGCGCCCCGGCGCGAGCCGCCCGGGCTGACGGTGGCCTACCACGCCGCCTGCAGCCTGCAGCACGGCCAGCGCATCACCACCCTGCCGAAGCAGCTTCTGCAGCGGGCAGGCTTCGCGGTGAAGGAGCCGCGGGAGGCGCATCTCTGCTGTGGCTCCGCCGGCACCTACAACCTGCTGCAGCCGGAGATCGCCGGGCGGCTCAGGGACCGCAAGCTCGCCCATCTGGGGGCGCTCGGCGCCGATCTCGTCGCCTCCGGCAATATCGGCTGCCTGACCCAGCTCGCCGGCGGCGGGCTGCCGGTGGTGCACACGGTCGAGCTGCTCGACTGGATGGCGGGCGGCCCGGCGCCCCCGGCGGTGGCGGGCATCGCCCCCCGCCCGCCCGCCGCCGCGGCCTGACCGCGCCGCCGGGCGGGGCGGCCGTTCAGCTCGCCACGGTGTCGGCCATCTTCGCGCCACGCCGGCCCATCGGCTTCTCCGGCTGCTTCGTCGTGTCGCGGGCCGTCTGGTGCTCCATCTCGGCGTTGAGCTCCGCGCCCACCAGCACCACGATGGCGGAGATCCAGATCCAGGTCATGAAGCCGACCACGGCGCCGAGCGAGCCGTAGGTCTCGTTGTAGCTGCCGAAATTCGCCACGTACCAGGAGAACAGGGCGGAGCCGACGACCCAGACCACGGCCGCGAAGGCGCTGCCCCAGCTCACCCAGCGCCAGCGCGCCTCCTTCCGGTCCGGCCCGTAACGATAGACCACGGCGAGGAAGACGGTGACGCCGACCAGCAGCAGCGGCCAGCGAGCCCAGCGCAGCAGCAGGTCGGCGGTGTCGCCGAGGCCGATGAAGCCGAGGATCACGGGCACCGCCACCACGCCGGCCATGGCGAACAGAATAAAGACGATCCCCCCCAGGGTGAGGGCGAGGGTGAGCAGGGTGCGCCGGAAGAAGCTGCGCGTCTCCTTCTCCTCGTAGACGACGTTCAGCGCGTCCACGAGCGCCTTCATGGCCTGGTTGGCGCTCCAGAGCGAGATGCCGAGGCTGATGACCAGGCTGAGGCCGAGCGTGCCGCCGGTCTGGCCGGCGATGCGCGTCACCTGGTCGTTCAGGATCTCCATGCCGCCGCCCGGGATCACGCCCTCGAGCCCCTGCAGGTGCCGCTCCACCTCGGCCGGGTCGGCGAACAGGCCGTAGATCGAGACCAGCGCGGCCAGCGCCGGGACGAAGGCGAGCAGGGTGTAGAAGGTGACGCCCGCCGCCTCGGTCATGACGCGGTCCTCGGAGACCTGCTGGGCGGTGCGCTTGAGGATCGCCCACCAGCCGCGGGCGGGGATCTCGCTCGGCCGCTCCGCGTCCCGCCCGTGCGGGTCCGCGCCGCCCCGGCGGGCGGCGGCGGGCGGACGGCCGCCCTCGCCGGGCGGCTGCCCCCGCAAGGCGGCCCGCGCACGGGGCTGGGGGCGACGGGTTGCAGCGGCCAGCAGACCAGCCGCAGTCACGGCCGCGGCGACAAAGGGGTTGGGCTTGCGGTCCGCTGGCATGGGTGGCTCCACCTTTCGGGGCGCCGGCTTCCGGGCGGAAAGCTGCTGCGGCGCCTGCTGCTTGACGCGCCGCAGCGCCCGCGGTTCACGCTCCGTCTCCGCCGGCCATGCCCTTGCGCCAGGAGGCGGCCTGCCCGACTTCTCCCGCCATGCGCTGGCTGCCCGTCCTGATCCTGCCGCTCCTGCCCGCCCCGGCGGTGGCCGAGACCGCGCCGCAGGCCCCGCCCCGGAGCGGGGCGGAGGCACGCCGAGCCGAACTCGACCGCGCCTTCGAGGCGCTGCGCGCGGCACCGGACGAGGGCGGGGCGGCGCTGGTCGAGGCGCGCATCCGCGCGCTCTGGGCCCAGGCGGCGAGCCCGGCCGTGACCCTCCTGCTCCGCCGCGGCCTGCGCAACATGGAGGCCGGGCTGCCCGACGAGGCGCTCGAGGATTTCGATGCCGCGCTGACCCTCGACCCCCGCTTCCCCGAGGCGTGGTACATGCGCGCCCAGGCCCATGCCCGGATCGGCGACGGCACCGCCGCCGCGCGCGACCTGCAGGAGGCGCTGCGGCTCGAGCCGCGGCACTGGCCGGCCCTGGCCGGCCTCTCGGCGCTGCAGGAGCAGAGCGGCGACGCCGCGGGGGCCCTGCGCAGTCTGGAGGCGGCGCTGGCGATCAACCCCAGGATGCCGGGCGGGGCGGAGCGCCTGCGCGTCCTGCGCCGCAAGGCGGAGGGCGACCCGACCTGACCCGACAGTCAGGCCCGGGCCAGCCCCGCCGTCCGTCGGGTGGCGCCCGGCAGGCCGAACAGGAAGGGCACCCGCTCCAGCACCCGGCCGAGCGCGAGCGCGACCGCCACGGCGAGCAGCGTCAGCACCGGCAGCAGGATCAGGCCCGGCAGCCATTCCGGCTGCGGCACCAGCGCCATCAGCACCCGCAGGGTGATGGTGTGCAGCACGTAGATCGCCAGGGTGTTGCGCCCGACCACCTGCAGGGGCGCGGCAAGCGGCGGAAGGTGGCGGCTCAGCCAGATGGCGAGGCCGAGGCCGGCCGGTACCGCGAGCAGGGAGAGCGACGCCACCACTGCCGGATCCCGCAGGATGCGCACC
This sequence comes from Crenalkalicoccus roseus, assembly GCF_004761865.1. Classification (GTDB taxonomy): domain Bacteria; phylum Pseudomonadota; class Alphaproteobacteria; order Acetobacterales; family Acetobacteraceae; genus Crenalkalicoccus; species Crenalkalicoccus roseus. The sequence continues at coordinate 322,245 of NZ_SJDM01000002.1, forward strand.
ATGTGCGCGAGCGCGCCCAGCGCCAGCCAGCAGAGCAGGAGCGGCAGCAGCACGCGGAGTTGCCCGAGCCGCGGCGCCGCGGCGCGCAGCCGCTCCGAGCCCAGGATGCCGAGCAGGAAGTAGGGGAAGTGGTAGAAGCGGTCGAGCACCGGCAGGCCGATCGCCTCGCCCCACTCCAGCACGCCCGGCACGGCCAGCGCCAGGGCGATCGCCATCTGCGCCGCCGGGGGCAGCGGCCGCAGCAGCAGCGCCACGGCGAAGAACAGCATCAGCGCGTAGAGGAACCAGGTGTTGTTCCAGGTGACGAGCAGCGCCTCCACCGGCCCCTCGATGGTGTTGTAGTATTCCTGCATTCCCGGCGGCCCGAGGTCGCGCAGCGCCCAGGCGTGGATCCCGGCGTAGAGCAGCGACCACAGCGCGTAGAGCCAGGCGTAGTGCAGCACCCGCCGGCGCATCACCTCCCCCGCCGGGCGCCGCATCAGCCCCGCCGCGAGCAGGCCCGAGACCAGGAAGAACATCGGCATGCGCAGCGGGAACAGCAGGTAGTTGAACAGCGTGACGGCGAGTTCCTGCTGCTCCATCGCCTGCGCCACGATGTCGGCGTGCAGCAGCACGACCATCAGCATGGTGAGGCCCCGCGCGGTGTCTATCCAGCCGAGGCGCGCGCGCGCTTGGTCGGATGCGGGGGCGACAGGGGGGATCGCCGCGGGTCGTGAAACAATCTCCGGCATGGGACCTACCCTAGCCGCGGCCACCCTGGTGCTTCGCCTCACGCCGGCGTGGGGCCGGGGGCGGCCGGCTCACTTCACCGTGGCGACACGCAGGGAATTGGTGGTGCCCGGTGTGCCGAAGGGAACGCCGGCGGTCACCACCACCTCGTCGTCGCGGCTGGCGAAGCCTTCCTGCTGCGCCGCACGCAGCGCCTTCGCCACCATGTCCGACATCGAGTGCGGCTCCGGCGTGACCAGCGGGTGCACGCCCCACACCACGGCGAGGCGGCGCGCCACCTGCGCATTGGCGGCGAGACCGATGATCGGGCTGTGCGGGCGCTCCCGCGCCACGCGCAGCGTGGTCGAGCCGGTGGAGCTGTAGGTGGCGATCGCCTCGGCGCCGATGGTGTGCGCCACTTGGCTCGCCGCGGCGGCGATGGCCCCGGCGCTGGTCGGCTCCGGCGGCGGGCGGGCGGCGTCGGTGATCGTGCGCCAGCCCGGATCCTGCTCCACCCGCGCCACGATGCGGTCCATCATGTTCACCGCCTCGACCGGATACTGCCCGGCCGCCGTCTCGGCCGAGAGCATCACCGCGTCGGCACCGTCGAAGACCGCGGTGGCGACGTCTGAGGCCTCGGCGCGGGTCGGGTAGGGGCTGCCGATCATGCTTTCCAGCATCTGCGTCGCCACCACCACCGGCTTGCCGGCGGCACGCGCGGCGCCGACGATGCGCTTCTGCGCCAGCGGCACCTCCTCGGGCGGCAGCTCCACGCCGAGGTCGCCGCGCGCCACCATCACGCAGTCGGTCAGCGCCATGATGGCGTCGAGATTGTCGAGCGCCTGCGGCTTCTCGAGCTTCACCATGATCCAGGCGCGGCCGGCCGTGATCTCCCGCGCCTCGGCCACGTCCTCGGGCCGTTGCACGAAGGAGAGGCCGACATACTCGATGCCGTGGCCGAGCACGAAGGCGAGGTCCTGCCGGTCCTTCTCGGTCAGCGCCGGGATCGGCAGCACCACGTCCGGCACGTTCACCCCCTTGCGGTCGGAGAGCGCGCCGCCGACCAGAACCTCCGTCTCGAGGTGGTCGTCGCGGCGATGGGTGACGCGCAGGCGGAGCTTGCCGTCGTCGAGCAGCAGGGTGGTGCCGATCTGCGCCGCCTGGATGATCTCGGGATGCGGCAGGTTCACCCGGCGCACGTCGCCCGGCGTCGGGTTGAGGTCGAGGCGGAAGGTCTGGCCGGCCTGGAGCTGCACCCGCCCGCCCATGAACCGCCCGACCCGCAGCTTCGGCCCCTGCACGTCGGCGAGGATGCCGATCGGCCGCCCGACCCGCCGCTCCACCGCGCGGATCGCGGCGATGCGCGCGGCGTGGTCCTCATGCGTGCCGTGGCTAAAGTTCAGGCGGAACACGTCGGCACCGGTGCGGTGCAGGCGCTCGATCATCTCCGGCGTCGAACTGGCGGGACCGAGCGTCGCGACGATCTTGGTGCGCCGCCGGCGGCGGAGCGGGATGCGGATGGCCATGCGGGGTGGGCACTCCTCGGTCCGCTCCGCCCTCAGGCGACGAGAACGGCGCGGACGTCGTTCACATTGGTCAGGGTCGGGCCGGTCACGATCAGGTCGCCGAGGGCCTCGAACAGCCCGTGGCTGTCATGGGCGGCGAGCATGGCCCGCGGGTCGAGGCCCCGCGCGCGGGCGCGCGCCAGGCTGTCGGGCGTGGCGATGGCGCCGGCGGCCTCGGAGCGGCCGTCTATGCCGTCCGTATCGGCGCAGAGCGCCCAGATGCCGGGATGCCCCTCCAGGGTCAGGGCGAGGCCGAGCAGGCACTCGGTGTTGCGCCCGCCTCGCCCCGCCGCGCCGGGGGGCAGCGTCACGGTGGTCTCGCCGCCCGAGAGCAGCACCGCCGGGCGGGGCAGGGGCAGCCCGTGCGCGGCGGTGCTACGGGCGATGCCGGCGAGCGCGCGGCCGAGCTCCCGCGCCTCGCCCTCCAGCGCGTCGCCGAGGATGAGGGGGGCGAGGCCCTGCCGCTCCGCCTCCGCCGCCATGGCGCGCAGCGCCATCAGCGGGGTGGCGATCAGGCGCAGGTCGGGCCGGCCGAGGCGCGGGTCGCCCGGCTTCGGCGTCTCCTCCTCCGCCCGGTCCAGGTGGCGCAGCACCGGATCGGGCAGGGCCATGCGGTAGTGGGCGACCAGGGCGCGCGCCTCGGCGAAGGTGGTCGGGTCCGGCACGGTGGGGCCGGAGGCGATCACCGCCGGATCGTCGCCCGGCACGTCCGAGATCGCCAGCGTCACCACCCGCGCCGGATGCGCCGCCGCGGCCAGCCGCCCGCCGGAGAAGGCGGAGAGGTGCTTGCGGATGCAGTTCATCTCCTGGATCGGCGCGCCGGAACGCAGCAGCTCCCGGTTCACCGCCACCAGGTCCTCGAGCGTCAGGCCCGGCGCGGGCAGGGTGGTGAGCGCCGAGCCGCCGCCCGAGACCAGGACCAGCACCAGGTCGTCCGGCCCCAGGCCGCGCACCAGGCGCAGCATCTCCGCCGCCGCCTCGGCGCCGCCGGCATCCGGCACCGGGTGGCTGGCGAATCGGAGCGCGATCCGCCGCCGCAGCGGGGGGGAAGGGAGGTCGGCGCCATGCGGGGCGACGACCAGCCCGGAGAGCGGCAGGCCGGGCCAGGCGGCCTCGACCGCGGCGGCCATCTTGGCCGCGGCCTTGCCGGCGCCGACCACCACGATCCGCCCGCGCGGCGGCTCGGGCAGGTGCGGCGCCAGCACGGCGAGGGGGTCGGCCGCCTCGAGCGCCGCCCCGAATAGCCGCTGCAGCGCCGCCCGCGCCCGTCCGTCGTCCCACCCCATGCCGCGCACCCCCTTGCCGCCGGCCCATCATCACCGTGCCGGACGGATCATCAAGCGTCCGCGCGCGGTTCAGCCCGTGGCGCAGCTCGTCTCGTCCCAGGCCTGCACGGTCAGGTGACGCAGGATGCGGCCGCCGGCGAGGTCGAGGGTCATGGCCGAGACCACATGGCAGCCATCCGGATAGGCGCAGCGCTCGACGAAGGAAAGGCGGTCCGGCCCGATCACCTCCTGCGTCACCGCATGGGTCATCTCCCGCGCGCAGACCTCGCGCCAGAAGGCCGCGATGGAATCGCGGCCCCTGAGGCGCATCGGCGCGCTGGGCGGGCGGTTCCGGTCCACGACGGTCATCTCGGCATCCTCGGCGTAGAGGCCGGCGAGAGTGTCGGCATCGCTGCGTTCGAGGGCCTCCTTCAGCCGGGCGAAGTCGAAGGCCCGGCGCGGCGCGGTGGCGCGCATGGCATCCTCCCTTGGCCGCGCGGCGGGGCCGCGCGGACCCGGCGAGGGTACACCCGCAGGGCGGCGGTGCGCGACGCTCCCCTGGCGCGGCGCGCCGGCGCCCCCCAGATCACCCCCGGCAAGGAGGAGGACCCGATGGCCGCACCGGAGATCGACCCGAAGACCCGCACCGAGCTCGAGGCCGCCGCCTTCCGCCGGCTGGTCGAGCATCTGCGCGGGCGCACCGACGTGCAGAACATAGACCTGATGAACCTCGCCGGCTTCTGCCGCAACTGCCTCTCCCGCTGGTACCGGGAGGCGGCCGAGTCGCGCGGCCTGGCCCTCTCCGAGCCGGAGGCGCGGGAGATCATCTACGGCATGCCCTACAAGGAGTGGCAGGCGAAGTACCAGAAGGAGGCGACGCCGGAGCAGAAGGCGAAATTCGCCGCCTCCAATCCGGGGCATTGATGCGCCCGTCCCCTCCCGGCTAAGACCGCGGCCCTTTCGCGTGGGGGAAAGGGCATGAGCGAGGCGGCAACCATGCCGGAGGCGGAGGCGGATACGGAGGTCGGCGGCATCGCCGCCGAGCGGCTGCGCTCCATCGTCGAGCGGATCGAGCGGCTGGAGGAGGAGCGCAAGGCGCTCGGCAACGACATCAAGGACATCTACGCCGAGGCCAAGAGCGCCGGCTTCGACGTGAAAGTGCTGCGCCAGGTCATCTCGCTGCGTCGGCGCGAGCCGGCGGAGGTCGAGGAGCAGGAGACGCTGCTCGACCTCTATCGCCGCGCCCTTGGCATGTAGGGTGCCCCCGCCGGCGGGACGCGCTCCCCGATCACGATGGGCGGAACCGTGTTTCAAGCCAGTTGGTAACCTCTGTCGTTCTCTCGAGCCGGGGCCAGTTCCAGGGTGCCGGGGAGGAGGACGAAAGGATGTCCCGCAAGCTGCTGGCCGAGTGCCTCGGCACGCTGTGGCTCGTTCTGGGCGGCTGCGGCAGCGCCGTGCTGGCCGCGAAATTCCCGGAGGTCGGCATCGGGCTGGTCGGCGTGTCGCTTGCCTTCGGGCTGACCGTCCTGACCATGGCCTATGCGATCGGCCACATCTCGGGCTGCCACCTGAACCCGGCCGTGACGCTCGGCCTCGTCGCCGCCGGGCGGTTCCGCGGCGGCGAGGCGGGGCCCTACATCGCCGCGCAGCTCGCCGGTGCCCTGCTCGGGGCCCTGCTGCTCTACGCCATCGCCTCCGGCCAGCCCGGCTGGACGCTCGCCGCCGGGCTCGCCACCAACGGCTACGGCGAGGCCTCGCCCGGGCGGTTCAGCATGGCCGCCGGCTTCGTCACCGAAGGGGTGATGACCTTCTTCTTCCTGCTCATCATCCTGGGCGCCACCGCGGCACGCGCCCCGGCGGCGCTTGCCCCGGTGGCCATCGGCCTCGGGCTGACGCTGATCCACCTGGTCAGCATTCCCGTGACCAACACCTCGGTGAACCCCGCCCGCAGCACCGGGCCGGCGCTGGTGGCGGGAGGCACGGCGCTGGCGCAGCTCTGGCTGTTCTGGGTGGCACCGATCCTGGGCGCGGTTGCTGCCGGCGCGCTGCACCGCTGGATGGGGGCCGAGGCGGCGGCCGACGATGCGGACCGCGAGGCGGCGGCGCGCCGCGCGGCGGCCTCCCCGGTGGAGGCGCTGGCGCCCATGCCGGCCCGCGAGCCGCGTTAGGGCGGATCCCGTTCAGATGGACCCACCTGAACGGGTGAAGAGGCTGACACGCACAAGATCTGGAGCATTTTCCGCGAGCCGAGGCGAACGGAGAATGCTCTAGCCCGGCCGGAAGCGCGCCGCCGTCACCGCATCCGTCCGCAGCGCCGCGGCGAGCGCCGCTCGGCCGGCGGCGCTCGGCACCAGGGCCACCACCCGCTCGAACCAGGGGCAGCGCCCCCGCACCCGTGCTTGGAACAGCGCATCGAGCGCCGCCGCCGCGGGTGGCCGCCCCGCACAGCAGGCGCAGCCGGCGGGGTGGCTCTCCCCCGGTGCGAAGGCCGCCGCGGCGGCGGCAAGGGGCGAGGGCGGGCCGGGCGCCTCGGCGAGCAGGGCGGCGGGCCGGCCGGCGAGGGCGGCGGGCAGGTCGTCAGGATCGGTGATGACGGTGACAGGGATACGGGCATCCAGGGACCAAGCCATGCGCTGGACATAAGGATATGTTTATGTTATTGGCAAGTGCATGGAGGACCTCCTGGCCCAGCTCCGCGCCGCCGCCGAGCCGACACGGCTCCGCCTGCTCGCCCTCTGCGCGCGCGGCGCCTTCTGCGTGAGCGACCTCTGCGAGGTGCTCGGCCAGTCCCAGCCGCGCCTCTCCCGCCACCTGAAGCTGCTGGTCGAGGCCGGGCTGCTGGAGCGGGTGCCGGAAGGCGCCAACGCCTATTTCCAGGTCCCCCCCGGCGCCGACCTCGCCCGCGTCATCCTGGCCCGCCTGCCGGAGGACGACCCGCTGCTCGCCGCCGACCGGCGCCAGGCCGTGCGCCTCGCCGCCGAGCGGGCCCGCGAGGCCTCCGCCGCCTTCCGCCGCGACGGCGCCGACTGGGACGAGATGCGCGCCCTCGGCCTGCCCGCCGCGGCGATCGAGGCGGCGCTGCTCGCCGCCCTGCCGCCGCGCATGGGCCGCCTGCTCGACATCGGCACCGGCACCGGCCGGCTGCTCGAACTGGTGGCACCCCGTGTCGAGAGCGCCCTCGGCGTGGACGCCAGCCGCGAGATGCTGGCGCTCGCCCGCGCCCGCCTCGCCGAGCGCGGCCTCGCCGGCCGCTGCGCGGTGCGCCAGGCCGACATGTACCGCCTGCCCCTGCCCGACGCCGCCTTCGACGCCGTGACGCTGCAGATGGTGCTGCACTACGCCGAGGATCCGGCGGCGGCGCTGGCCGAAGCGGCGCGGGTGCTCAAGCCGGGCGGCGCGCTGCTGGTGGTGGACCTCGCCCCGCACGACCGCGCCGAGGTGATGGAGCGCCACCGGCACCGCTGGCCCGGCTTCGACGACGCCGAACTCGCTGGATGGCTCGGCGAGGCCGGCTGCGCGCTCGCCGACGCCATCACCGTGGACGGCCCGCTTCCCGTCCGCCTCTGGCCGGCGCGGCGGCGCGTGCGCGGCCCCGTCTCCGTCCTCGCCTTCTGAGAGGCCGCACCGCATGGCCCGACCGCACCTCCTCGACGCGCTCCGCGACCGCGTGCTGCTCTGCGACGGCGGCATGGGCAGCCGCGTGCAGGCCATGGCGCTCGACGTGGAGCGCGACTTCTGGGGCAGGGAGAACTGCACCGAGGTGCTGAACCTCTCCCGCCCCGACATCGTGCGCGACATCCACCGCGGCTATTTCGAGGCCGGCGCCGACATGGTGCTGACCAATTCCTTCGGCGGCAGCCCGGTCACGCTCGGTGAATTCGGCCTCGAGGACCGCGCCTTCGAGATCAACCGCGTCGCCGCCGAGCTGGCGCGCGAAGCGGCGGAAGGCTTCGCCGACGGGCGCCACCGCTGGGTGGTGGGCGACATCGGACCGGGCACCAAGCTGCCCTCCCTCGGCAACATCGGCTACGACGCGCTGGAGACCGCGCTCGCCGAGCAGTGTCGCGGCCTGATCGCCGGCGGCGTCGACGCGCTGCTGACCGAGACCAACCAGGACACGCTCTACATCAAGGCCGCGGTCAACGCCGCGAAGCGCGCCCGCGCCGAGGCCGGCTCCGACATCCCGATCCTCGTGCAGGTGACGGTGGAGACCACCGGCACGCTGCTGGTCGGCCCCGACATCGCCGCCGCCGCGACGGTGGCGCACGCCCTCGACGTGCCGCTGATCGGCCTCAACTGCGCGACCGGGCCGCAGGAGATGGCCGAGCACCTCCGCTGGCTCTCGCGGAACTGGCCCGGCCTCCTCTCCTGCCAGCCCAATGCCGGCCTGCCCGAGCTGGTGGACGGGAAGACGCACTACCCGCTCGGCGCCGCCGAGCTCGCCGCCTGGATGGAGCGCTTCGTCACCGAGGATGGGCTGAACCTGATCGGCGGCTGCTGCGGCACCTCGACGCCGCACATCGAGGCGCTGGACGCGATGCTGCGCCGGCTCGACGGCGGGCGCTTCCGCCCGGCGCCGGCGCGGCGCAGCGTGGCCTGGGTGCCCTCCGTGGCAAGCCTCTACTCGGCGGTGCCGCTCCGGCAGGAGAACGCCTACTTCTCCATCGGCGAGCGCTGCAACGCCAACGGCTCCAAGGCCTGGCGGGAGCGGCAGGCGGCGCATGACTGGGACGGCTGCGTCGCCATGGGGCGCGAGCAGGTGGCCGAAGGCTCGCACGCGCTCGACCTCTGCACCGCCTTCGTCGGCCGCGACGAGCTCGCCGAGATGGCCGAGGTGGTGCGCCGCTTCACCTCCTCCGTCAACGCGCCGCTGGTGATCGACAGCACCGAGACGTCGGTGATCGAGGCGGCGCTCAAGCTGCACGGCGGCAAGCCGATCATCAACTCAATCAATTTCGAGGACGGCGAGAAGCACGCCCATGACCGCATGGCGCTGGCGCGGAAGTTCGGCGCCGCCGTCATCGCGCTCACCATAGACGAGCAGGGCATGGCCAAGACCGCCGAGGACAAGCTGCGCATCGCGCGGCGCCTCGTGGACTTCGCCTGTGGCCGCCACGGCCTGCCGCAGAGCGACCTGCTGATCGACCCGCTGACCTTCACCATCGCCACCGGCAACGAGGACGACCGGAAGCTCGGCCTGTGGACGCTCGAGGGGATCCGCATGATCCGGGAGGAGTTCCCGGACATCCAGATCATCCTCGGCCTGTCCAACATCTCCTTCGGCCTCAACCCGGCGGCGCGGCACGTGCTGAACAGCGTGTTCCTCGACCACGCGGTGCGGGCGGGCATGACCGGCGCCATCGTGCACGCCAGCAAGATCCGGCCGCTGCACCAGATCGCGCCCGAGGAGGTGCAGGTCGCCGAGGACCTGATCTTCGACCGGCGGCGGGAGGGCTACGACCCGCTGCAGCGCATGCTGGAGATCTTCGCCGGCCGCAAGGCCGCCGACGCCGCCGCGCGGAAGCGCGCCGAGACGGTGGAGGAGCGCCTGCGCGACCGCATCGTGGACGGCGACCGCAAGGGGCTGGAGGACGACCTCGCCGAGGCCATGGCCAGGGGCCACGCCCCGCTCGACATCATCAACACCATCCTGCTCGACGGCATGAAGGTGGTGGGCGAGCTGTTCGGCGCGGGCAAGATGCAGCTTCCCTTCGTGCTGCAGTCGGCCGAGACGATGAAGGCGGCGGTGGCCTACCTCGAACCCCACATGGAACGGGTGGAGGGGCAGGAGAAGGGCACCATCGTCCTCGCCACGGTGAAGGGCGACGTGCACGACATCGGCAAGAACCTGGTGGACATCATCCTCACCAACAACGGCTACCGCGTGGTGAACCTCGGCATCAAGGTCCCGCTCGCGGAGATGGTCGCCGCGGCGAGGGAGCACCGGGCGCACGCCATCGGCATGTCCGGCCTGCTGGTCAAGTCCACCGTGGTGATGCGCGAGAACCTTGAGGAGATGTCGCGCATCGGCCTCGACATCCCGGTGCTGCTCGGCGGCGCGGCGCTGACGCGCACCTACGTGGAGGAGGACTGCGTCCGCGCCTATGCCTGCGGCCGCGTCGCCTACGCCAGGGACGCCTTCGACGGCCTGCACCTGATGGACAAGGTGACGGGCAACGGCTTCGACGACTACCTCGCCGCCGTGCAGGCGAAGCGCAGGGGCAAGACGCGCAACGAGAGCCGCGTGCTCGGCCAGGCCGATCCGCGCGGCTTCGCCCCGGTGGACCTGGGCTACGCCCAGTCGCGCCGTCGCCGCCTGACCGCGGGCGTGCCGGTGCCCGATCCGCCCTTCTGGGGGCCGCGCCTGATCGAGGCGGCGCCGAAGGCGGTCGTGCCCTTCATCAACGAGCGCAGCCTGTTCCAATTCCAGTGGGGCTTCCGCAAGCAGGGACGCAGCCTGGAGGGTTTCCTCGGCTGGGCGAAGCAGGAGCTCCGCCCCGTGCTCCGGCGCATGCTGGCCCTGGCCGAGGCCGAGGGCATCCTGACGCCGCGGGCGATCTACGGCTACTGGAAATGCGCCGGGCAGGGCAACGACCTGATCCTGTTCGAGCCCGACGGCGTGACCGAGGCCGCGCGCTTCACCCTGCCGCGCCAGCCGAAGCAGGACGGCGAGTGCATCGCCGACTTCGTGCGCGACGTGGAGGACGGGCCGAACGCGCGCGACGTCATCGGCCTGCAGGTGGTCACCATGGGCGAGCGGGCGAGCGAGGTGGCCCGCCAGTGGTTCGAGGCGAACCGCTACCAGGACTACCTCTACCTCCACGGCCTGTCGGTGGAGATGGCCGAGGCGATGGCGGAGTACGTGCACAAGCGCATCCGCGCCGAATGGGGCTTCGCCGCCGAGGACGACCGCGACATGGACCGGATGCTGGCCCAGGGCTATCGCGGCGGGCGCTACTCCTTCGGCTACCCGGCCTGCCCGCGGCTCGAGGACCAGGCGCCGCTGCTGCGCCTGCTCGGCGCGGAGCGGATCGGCGTGACCCTCAGCGAGGAGTGGCAGCTCCACCCGGAGCAGTCCACCAGCGCGATCGTGCTGCACCACCCGCGGGCCAAGTACTTCTCGGTCTGACGCGACGCGGGGGGTTGCGGGGGCGGTGCCCGAAGGGGCATGAACCCACCCGCCGAACGGGAGCCGCGCCGCTTGGTCCCTGACCCTCTCTACCGCCTCCGTCCCCGACGGGGCCTCGCGCCGGGCTGAGGCGCCATGAGCCGGGCCGTCCGCACCGCGGCGGGGAGCGTCGCCGTCGCCTGCCTCGTGCTCGCCCTGAAGCTCGTCGCCTGGTGGCTGACGGGCAGCGTGGCGCTGCTCGCCGACGCGCTGGAGAGCGTGGTCAACGTCGCCGCCGCCCTCGCGGCGCTGGCCGCCATCCGCTTCTCCGCCCTGCCGCCGGATTCCAACCACCCCTATGGCCATACCAAGGTGGAGTACTTCTCCGCCGTGCTCGAGGGGGTGCTGATCGTCGTCGCGGCGGCGGTGATCCTGCACGAGGCCTGGGGCGCCTTCCTGGCGCCGCGGCCGCCGGACATGCCGGCGCAGGGCCTCGCGGTCTCCGCGCTCGCCACCGCAATCAACATCGCCTGGGCGCGGGTGCTGTTCCGTCGCGGGCGAGAGGTCCGCTCCCCGGCGCTGCTCGCCGATGCGCGGCACCTCACGGCGGACATCGTCACCTCCCTCGGCGTGATCCTCGGCGTCGCGCTGGTGACGCTGACCGGCCTCCTCTGGCTCGACCCGCTGGTGGCGGCGCTGACCGCGGCGAACATCCTGTGGTCGGGCTGGCGGCTGGTGCGCGCCTCGGTCGGCGGGCTGATGGACGAGGCGGTCCCGCCCGAGCTGCTCCAGCGCATCCGCCGCGTCGTGTCGGTGCACGCCGCCGGGGCGATCGAGGCGCACGACCTGCGCAGCCGCCATGCCGGGCGCCTCACCTTCATCGAATTCCACCTGGTGGTGCCCGGGGACATGCGCGTGGTGGAGGCGCACGACATCTGCGACCGGATCGAGGCGGCGCTGAAGGCGGAGATCGAGGGCGCCGTCATCACCATCCATGTGGAGCCGGAGGGCAAGGCCAAGCACCATGGGGTGGTGGTGCTGTGAGCCGTCCGGCGGCGCTCCGCTCCGCCGCGCCGCCGCTCCGCGCCGTGGCCCTGTCGCTGCTGCTGCATGGCGGGGCGGTGGCAGGGATGCTGCTGGCGGACCGCGACGCGCCGCCGGCGCCGGGCGCCGAGCGGGGGGTGGAAATCCTCTGGCACCGCGAGGTGGCGCGGGATTCGGCGGCGGGGGAGGCGGCGCCGGACCCACCCTCCGCCGAGGCGCCACCCCAGTCTCCGCCACCCGAGGCGCTGCCGGCCGAGGCGGGGCATGGGCCGCCGGAGCACGCCCCGCAGGCCGGGACGCCGCCGCTGGAGCCCGTGCCGCCCGGGAGGGGGGATGCGCCGGCGGCCATCGTCGCGGCGGAAGCGCCCCTGCCCTTGCCACCCCCGCCCATGCCGCCGCCTCCGCCCTCCGCCCCGGCCCGGCCGGCGCCCGCCCTGCCCCCCGCCGCGCCGCCCTTGCCGGGGGAGGGGCCGCGGCCGCCGATGCTGGGCGGCGGGGCGCTGGTGCTCGGCGCGGTCTCGCAGCCCACCCCCGAATACCGCCCGGAGGAGCCCCGCTACCCCGAGGGTGCGCGCCGACGGGGCGAGACCGGCACCGTGCGCGTGCGGCTGCACGTGGACGAGCGCGGCCGGGTCGCCCGCGTGGACCTCCTCGGCAGTTCCGGCCATGCCGAGCTGGACCGTGCCGCCCAGGACTACTTCGCGCGCTGGCGCTTCCGCCCGGCGCGCCGCGCCGATGGGCTGCCGGTGGCGGACAGCGTGACCGCCGCCCTGACCTGGCGGCTGGTGGATTGAGGACGAGGCCCATGGTGAAGCTCGACATCATCACCACCCGTGGCGGCGATGGGGGGGAGACCTCGCTCGGCGACGGCACCCGCTTGCGCAAGGACGCGCTGCGCATCGAGGCGATCGGCGCCGTGGACGAGGCGAACGCCGCGATCGGCCTCCTCCGCCTGCACACGGCGGGGCGAGAGGAGGATGCGATGCTCGGGCGCATCCAGTCCGACCTGTTCGACCTCGGCGCCGATCTCTGCGTCCCCGGCACGGGGGAGGACCGGCTGCGCGTCGCCCCCGCCCAGTGCGCGCGGCTGGAGGCGGAGATCCGCGCCCTGAACGCCGGGCTGCCGCCGCTCGCGAGCTTCGTGCTGCCCGGCGGCTCCCCGGGCGCGGCGGCGGCGCATCTGGCCCGCACCGTGGCGCGGCGGGCGGAGCGGCGCGTGGTCGCCCTCGCCGCCGCGGAGGCGGTGAACCCGGAGGCGGTGCGCTACCTGAACCGCCTCTCCGACCACCTCTTCGTGCTGGCGCGGCGGCTGAACGACAACGGCACGCGCGACGTCACCTGGGTGCCCGGCGCCACGCGCTGAGCACGGGCCGCCGTCACAGCGCGAAGCGCGTGCCGACCAGCACGCTGCGGCCGGGCGTTGCGAAGCCGTTCACCGGCTCCCACCGGCTGTCGGTGAGGTTGCGCGCCTCCAGGAACAGCGCCACCTGCTCCCGCGCCTGCCAGGTGGCGGCGAGGTTCACCACCACCCCGGCCGGGTTGGTGCCGGCCGCGGCGATGACGGCGCCGGTGTCGTCGTAGCGGGCGAAGGGGCCCTCCGGGCTGCGGCCGGTGAACAGCAGGGTGGGCGCGATCACCAGGCGCGGCGCCGGGCGCATCGCGGCGGTGAGGCTCACCACATGCTCCGGGCGCCGCGGCAGGCGCGTGCCGGTGCGGGGGTCGAAGGCCTGGGTGATGGTCCAGGCGGCGGTGGCCTCGATCCAGGGCGCCGGGCGCAGCGTCAGGCCAAGCTCCGCCCCGTGGATGGTCGCCCGGTCCACGTTGACCAGCGTGTCGAATTGCGGGGCGAAATTGATCAGGTCGCGGACCCGGCTGTGGAAGAAGGTCCAGCCCAGGGTGGCGAAGCGGCGCTGCCCGAAGGCGGTAAGGTCGGTCTCCATCCCCGCCTCCCAGCCGAAGCTGCGTTCCGGCCTGAGGTCGGGGTTGCCGCGGAAGATGCTGCCGATCACGCCGAAGCGCTGGAACAGCGACGGGGCGGCGAAGGCGGTGCCGGCGGCGACATGCAGCCGGCTGTGCAGCTCGGGCAGCGCCAGCACGGCGCCGAGCCGCCAGGTGGTCTCGTCGGTGAAGCCCGTGGTCGCGTCGTGGCGCAGCCCCGCGGTCAGGTCCAGCCGCCCGAAGGCGCGGTACTGCAGCGTCAGATAGCCGGCGGTGGCGTGCTGCGCCGCGTCCACGGTGGTGCGGAAGAAGGGGGCTCCGCTGGTGCTCCGCACCTCCTCCACGCCGTGGGTGATGCCGAAGGCCAGCGCGCCGTCCGACAGCGCGCCGAAGGCGGGCAGGCGCAGCGCGTTGCCCCAGTCGAGCAGGATGCGGCTGCCGCGGTAGAGATCGTCGGCGGTGGCGGGGCTGAAGGGGTCGGGCAGGTTCACGTAGCGGCGCCGGTCCTCGGTGGCGGAGAGGCGCAGCCCCGTGGTCCAGGCGCCGCCGAGCAGCCGCGTCTCGCCTCGGAGCTGGCCGTACCAGCGCCGATCCTCGCCGGAGTAGTTGGGGTCGTCGCGCGGGATGTCGTCCAGGCCGAAATTGTTCTGCCGCCAGCGCAGCAGCGCCTCCAGCCGGGTGCCCTCCGCCGGGGTCCAGCCGAGGCGGGCGGTGGTGGCGGCGCCGCGGAAGCCGTCGCGCTCCCCGATGTTCGGCAGGCGCGGGGCGAGGGCGTTGAAGCCGCGCGTCGAGAGGCTGTTGGCGGAGAGCAGGTAGTCCACCGCGCCCACCGTGCCGGTGGCGCCGAGCCCGCCGCGCAGGGTGCGCTGCGTGCCGCCGGCGATCTCCCCATAGGGGGCGAAGGCGCGGTCGCGCGGCGCGCGGCGGGTGACGAGGTTCACCACGCCCCCGATCGCGGCCGAGCCGTAGAGGACGGAGGCGGGGCCGCGCACCACCTCGATCCGCTCCACGTCGAACAGCAGGTCCTGACCGAAATTGAAGGCGCCGTTCGGCTCCGAGGGGTCGTTCACCGGCACCCCGTCGAGCAGGACGAGGACGTTGCGGCTGCCCGCGCCGCGCAGGAAGGCGCTGGCCTGGGCGCCGGGCCCGCCGGTCGCCGCCAGGCGCAGCCCTGGCACCTCCCGCAGCGCCTCGGCCAGGGTCTGGTAGCCGCGCTCCTCGATCTCGCGGCGGGTGATGACGGTGATGGCGGCCGGCACGCGCTCCTCCGGCGTCGGCACGCGGGTGGCGGTGACGATGGTCTCCGGGATGGCCTGCTGGGCCGGGGCGGGGGAGGGGAGGGCGAGCAGCGCTCCGGCGAGGGCTGCCAGGGGAATTCGCATCGGGCGTCTCTCCGCGCGAACGAGGCGGCACGCCCCGCGCCGGGCGGCCGGCGCGGGACAGGTGGGCGTCGTGCTCGCATGCGGCGCCGCCCCCGCCGGATGGCGGGGCGGCCTCGGGCCGTTGCGCCGGTGCACCCCGCCCGGCACGCGCGAGACGGCTCTGCGCCGGCCGGTCTCCTGGCTCGCGGCTGCGGCCGGCGCGGCGATGGCCGCCGCGCTCGTCCCTGCCCGGTCCCGCCTTCTCGCGCCCCGCGGGGCGCAATGGCATTCGGGGACCGGGCTCGCCGCCTACAGTTGCGGGGGCAGCCGCGGACTGGCGGCGGCCATGGCCGCCGCGCACCGCGTTCCCGTTTCAGCCCTTGCGGGCCACCGGCGCATGGCCGGCTGATAGCAGCTTCAGAACAGCCAGCCCAGGGCCTTCACGCCGAGCCAGGCGATGGCGACCAGCACGCCGGTGGCGAAGGCGCATCCGGCGACGGTGAGCCCCGCGCCCCAGGCGGTGACGCGGCTGTCGTGCTCCACGAGGCCGAGCGCCATGACGATGTTGCCGAAGGCGGGCGGGCCGTTGGTGCCGGGTCCGGGCAGGATCAGCATCAGCGCCACGTAGGCGGTCAGCCAGCCGACCAGGCGGTCGCCGGCGGGGGAGGTGAAGAAGCCGGGGCGCGGGCGGATGTAGCGCTCCACCTTGCGCAGCCAGGAGGAGGAGAGGCTGGCCAGGCGCAGCAGGTCCTCCCGCCGGATGGACTGCCGGGCGACCACCTGCGGCAGCTTCGGCACCTGCCGGCCGATGCCCATCTGGATGCCGAGGATCAGCAGCGGCAGCCCGAAGACGGTGGCCATGCCGGGCAGCAGGGCCGGCAGCAGCAGCAGCAGGATCAGCAGGCCGAAGGCCCGGTCGCCGAAGGCTTCCGCCATCTCGCCCAGGGTGATGCGCTCGCCCGGGCAGCGGGCGGCCACCTCTGCCACGATGCGGGAGATGGGGGCGCTTGCCTCGTCCACGACGCCCGGCGCCTGCACGGGAGTGCTGCCCGGCGCCCGCACCGTGGTGAGATGCGCCTCTATGTTGCCGTCCATTGCGAGCCTTTCATCCCCCGCGCCGCCTCCGCCGGGCCTCCTCCGGTCCGGGACGGATTTCTTGTCGCCTTCTCATTTAGTCGAAACGCCCGGCGGACGCACAGCAATTCTGCGCGCCGACCGGAAAGAACGACGGATCCCGTCCGGGACCGGGAGATGGGCACGCCTCAGCGTCCGGTGAAGGCCGGCTTGCGCTTCTCCATGAAGGCGCGCCGCCCCTCCCGGTAGTCGGCGCTGTCGAAGCAGGCGGCCATGGCGGCGCGCAGCGCGGCCATGTCCCGCTCGGCCGGGTCCTTCAGCACCGTCTTGACCGTGAGCTTGTTGGCCAGCAGGGAGAGGGGGGCGTTGGCGGCCATGGTGGCGGCAAGCCGCGCCACCGTCGCCTCCAGCTCGGCCGCCGGCACCACCCTGTTCACCAGCCCGATCCGCTCCGCCTCCGCGGCGCCGAACCGCTCTCCGGTCATCAGGATCATGTGGGCGTGGGCGGGCCCGACCAGGTCCACCAGCGCCCGCACCATGTCGAAGCCGTAGGCGATGCCGAGCTTCGCCGCCGGGATGCCGAACTGGCTGTCCTCCGAGGCGATGCGGATGTCGGCCGACATGGCGATGCCGAGCCCGCCCCCCATGCAGAAGCCGCGGATCTCCGCGATCACCGGCTTGCGGAAGGCGGCGAGCCTGGCGCGCCCGGCACTGGTCAGCCGGTCGTATTCCTGCTGCGCCGAGGCGTCGGCGCGAGTCTTCTCGAACTGGCTGATGTCGGCCCCCGAGACGAAGGCCTTGTCGCCCGCGCCCCGCAGCACCACGCAGCGCACCTGCGGGTCCTCGGAGAACAGGTCGAGCGCGTCGGCGAGGCCGCCCCACATGTCCACCGACATGGCGTTGCGCTTCTCCGGCTGGTTGAACACCACCCGGCCGACCCCGTCCTCGATGCTGGCGAGGATCTTCCCGTTCGCGAATTCCATCCGGCCCATTACCCGCCCAGCGCTCCCTTCTCCCGCAGCGATCGGATCTCCGCCTCGGAGAGCCCGGCCTCGGCCAGGATCTCCGCGCCGTGCTCGCCGAGTTCGGGGACGTCGCGGTAGACCCCCGTCTCCATTCCCTCGATGTTCAGCGGGCTGGCGACCACCCGGATATCGCCGCGGCGGCGGTGGCGCATCGGCAGCGCCATCTCCAGGTGCCGCACCTGCGGGTCGGCGAAGACCTCGTCGATCGTGTTCACCGGGCCGCAGGGGATGCCCGCCTCCTCCAGCCGCGCGATCCACCACTCGGAGGGCCTGGTGCGCGTCACCTCGGCGATGGTGGCGTTGACCCGGGCGCGGTCCTGGCTGCGGCCCTTGGGAGTCTGCCACTCCGGCACCTCCAGCCATTCCTCGTGGCCGGCCGCCTTGCAGAAGCTCTCCCAGAGCCTGGCCGAGGAGGCGGCGATGTTGATCGGCTTGTCGGCGGTCGGGAACACGCCCATCGGGATGTTCACCGGGTGGTCGTTGCCGGCCTGCCCCGCCACCTCGCCATCCATCAGCCAGCGCGTGGCCTGGAAGTCGAGCATGAAGACCTGCGCCTCGAGCAGCGAGGTGTGGACGTAGCCGCCTTCGCCCGTGCGCTCGCGGTCGTAGAGCTTCATCATGATGCCGAGCGCGAGCAGGTTGCCCGCCGTGAGGTCGTTGATCGGGATGCCGACGCGCATCGGGCCGCGGCCCGGCTCGCCGGTGATGGTCATCAGCCCGCCCATCCCCTGTGCGATCTGGTCCACCCCGCCGCGTGCGGCGTAGGGGCCGGTCTGGCCGAAGCCGGAGATCGAGGCGTAGACCAGCCGCGGGTTGATCCCCTTCAGGTCCTCATAGGCGATCCTCAGCCGGTGCTTCACCTGCACGCGCATGTTCTCGACCAGCACGTCGGCGGTGGCGGCGAGCTTCAGGAAGGCCGCGTGCCCCGCCGGGTTCTTGAGGTCGAGGGCGATGGAGCGCTTGTTGCGGTGCAGGTTGACGAAGTCGAAGCCGTCCCGCGCCCCGCTGAGCCCGTCGCCCTGCCCCGGCGGCTCCACCCGGATGATCTCCGCGCCCCAATCCGCGAGGTGGCGGACGCAGGTCGGGCCGGCGCGGGCGAGGGTGAGGTCGAGCACGCGCAGGCCCGCGAGCGGCAGCCGGCTCTCCTGCATGATCTGCGGGTCCACGGGGCTTTCTGGCATGCACATTCCTCCCGGTGCAGGGGGAGAGTAGGGCGGCGGCGGGCGGAGGGCCAGCGCCCGATCCGCGGAGGCGGACGCCGGAGCGGTGAATCGGTCGCCCGAAGGTCGCCTGATCCGCGGAGGCGGACGCCGGAGCGGTGAATCGGTCGCCCGAAGGTCGCCTGATCCGCGGAGGCGGACGCCGGAGCGGTGAATCGGTCGCCCGAAGGTCGCCTGATCCGCGGAGGCGGACGCCGGAGCGGTGAATCGGTCGCCCGAAGGTCGCCTGATCCGCGGAGGCGGACGCCGGAGCGGTGAATCGGTCGCCCGAAGGTCGCCTGATCCGCGGAGGCGGACGCCGGAGCGGTGAATCGGTCGCCCGAAGGTCGCCTGATCCGCGGAGGCGGACGCCGGAGCGGTGAATCGGTCGCCCGAAGGTCGCCTGATCCGCGGAGGCGGACGCCGGAGCGGTGAATCGGTCGCCCGAAGGTCGCCTGATCCGCGGAGGCGGACGCCGGAGCGGTGAATCGGTCGCCCGAAGGTCGCCTGATCCGCGGAGGCGGACGCCGGAGCGGTGAATCGGTCGCCCGAAGGTCGCCTGATCCGCGGAGGCGGACGCCGGAGCGGTGAATCGGTCGCCCGAAGGTCGCCCGATCCGCGGAGGCGGATGCCGGAGCGGGCGGGGCTTGCGCGGAAGGCGCGGCGGCCTACCCTCGGCGCCGCCGCGGATCCGCCGCGCGGCAGCGATACCCGACCGAGGAGGCCGTCCATGCCCACCCTGCCGGCGCCCACGCGCCGCACGCTGCTCGCCGCCGCCGCCGGCCTTGCCGCCGCGCCAGCCCTGGCCCAGGCCCCCGCCGCCTGGCGGCCCTCGCGTCCGGTGACCATCCTCGTCCCCTTCGCCGCCGGATCGGGGACCGATGCCATCACCCGCATCCTGGCCACGCTGCTCGAGCCGGAATGGGGGCAGCCCATCGTGGTCGAGAACCGGGCCGGCGCGAACGGGGCGCTCGCCGCCGCGCACGCGGCCCGCGCCGCGCCGGACGGGCACACGCTGATGATGACCACCAACACGCCGCACGGCTCCAACCCGGCGCTGATGCGGCGGCTGGACTACGACCCGGTCGGCGACTTCACCGCCATCGGCCGGGCCGGGAACTACACTTTCTGGCTGGTGGTGGGGGGCGATTCGCCCATCCGCTCGCTGCAGGAGCTGCTGGAGCAGGCGCGGGCGCGGCCCGGGCAGCTCAGCTACGCCTCGGGCAACTCCACCGGCATCGTCGCCGGCGCCACCATCGCCCGCATGGCCGGGGTGGACATGACGCATGTGCCCTACCGCAGCACGCCGCCGGCGATGACGGACGTGATCGCGGGGCGGGTCACCGCGATGGTGGTGGACGTCTCCGCCTCCCTCGGTCATGTGCAGGCAGGGCGGCTGCGGGCGCTCGGCACCACCGGCCGGGAGCGCAGCGCGCTCGTGCCCGAGGTGCCGACGCTGCACGAGCTCGGCCTCGAGGGCTTCGACATCGTGGCCTGGGCGGGGCTGGTCGGGCCGGCGCGGCTGCCGGCGGAGACCGTCTCCGCCATCAACGCCACCTTCCGCCGCGTCTGGGAGCGGCCGGAGACGGTGCGGCGCCTGGCCGGGATCGGCTTCGAAGCCAGGACCTCGACCGCGGAGGAGTTCGCCGCCTTCATCCGCGCCGAGATCGAGAAATGGGGCAACCTCGCCCGCGCCGCCGGGATCGAGCCGGAGTAGCGCGCCCCTCCTCGCCGGGGGGCTCAGCGGCCCGGCGGCGGCGCCTCCGGCGTCGGGCCGGCGAGCACCCGCGCCAGCCGCTCCAGCGCCCAGTCCGCCTCCGCCTCGGTGATGACCAGCGGGGGCGAGAGGCGGATGGTGTGGCCGTGCGTGTCCTTGCACAGCAGGCCCTCGCGCCGCAGCGCCTCGCAGAAGCGGCGCGCCCCGCCGGCGTCGGGGTGCAGCTCGACGGCCAGCATCAGCCCGCGCCCGCGCACCTCCCGCACCCGCGGCGCGCCGAGGCCCCGCAGCGCGGCGAGCATCCGCGCGCCGATGCGCGCCGCGTTCCCGATCATCCCCTCCTCCACCAGCACCCGCAGCGCCGCGCGCGCCACCGCGCAGGCCAGCGGGTTGCCGCCGAAGGTGCTGCCGTGCTGGCCCGGCCGCAGCACGCCGAGCACCTCGGTGTTCGAGAGCACCGCCGAGACCGGGTAGAAGCCGCCCGACAGCGCCTTGCCCACCAGCGTCACGTCGGCCTCGATCCCCTCATGCTCCTCGGCCAGGAGCTTGCCCGTGCGGCCGAGCCCGGTCTGGATCTCGTCGAGGATCAGCGTGATGCCGTGCCGGGTGCACAGCTCCCGCGCCGCGCGCAGGTAGCCCGGCGGCGGGATGATCACCCCCGCCTCGCCCTGGATCGGCTCCAGCAGCACGCCGACGGTGCGGGGCGTGATCGCGGCCGCAAGCGCCGCAGCGTCGCCGAAGGGCACGGTGACGAAGCCGGGCGTGAAGGGGCCGAAGCCGCCGCGCGTCTCGGGATCGCTGCTGAAGCCGATCACGGTGATGGTACGGCCGTGGAAATTGCCGGCGCAGACGATGATCTCCGCCTCCCCCTCCGGCACGCCCCGCACCTCGTAGCCCCATTTGCGCACCGCCTTGATCGCCGTCTCCACCGCCTCGGCGCCGGTGTTCATCGGCAGCACCTTGTGCGAGCGGGTGAGCGCGCAGAGCTCCTCGAAATAGGGCGCGAGCTGGTCGTTGCGAAAGGCGCGGGAGGTCAGGGTCAGCCGGCCCGACTGCTCGATCAGCGCGGCGCGGATGCGGGGATGGCAGTGGCCCTGGTTCACCGCCGAGTATCCGGCCAGGCAGTCAAGGTAGCGGTTGCCCTCCACGTCCCACACCCACACCCCCTGGCCGCGGGCCAGCACCACGTCGAGGGGGCGGTAATTGTGGGCGCCGAGGCGCTCCTCGACGCCGATGTGGTCGTAGGGAGCGCGGGGGTCGGGGGTGATGGCGGTGTCCGGCATGGTGTGGCTCCGGCTGCGGTCGTGGTCAGGCGCCGAGGGGCACGGGGGCGGCGCGCGGCGCCGCCCGCGGCGGGGCCGCCGCGCGGAGGTCGAGGCGCAGCGTCATGCAGAAGGCGCCCCCGCCCGCGAGGAGGAAGGGCGAGAGGTCGAGCTCCACGCAGCGGTAGCCCCGCTCGGCGAGGAGGGCGCGCAGCCGCGCCGAGGCGCGGGCCATCACCACCGTGCGGCCGATCGCCACCGCGTTCAGGCAGAGCAGCCCGGCCTCCTCCGCCGTCGCCTCGATGCGCAGCGCCGCGGGCACGCGCGCGCGGATGGCGCCGAGGGCGGAGGGGGTGAAGGCGCCGGGGTGGAACAGCACCTCGCCCCCCGGCAGGGGGCAGAAGCAGACGTCGAGGTGGTAGAAGCGCGGCGCGGCGAGTTCCAGCGGCACCGCCTCCCGCCCGAAAAACGCCTCCACATAGGGGATCGCCTCGCGCAGGCTGCGCTGGCCGTGGCCGGCCCAGAAATGCCCGCGCGCGGCGTCCCAGAGGCAGTCCCCGGCGCCCTCCTGGAACACGCCTTCCGGCAGCGCCGCCACCGCGTCGAGCAGCCCCCGTGCCCGCAGCGCCTGGAAGGCGGCCCAAAAGCGCGGCTCCTCCGGCCGCCGTTCCGGGCAGCGGAAGCGGGAGAGCAGCGCCCGCCCGTCGAGCACCACCGCGGCGTTGGCGGGGAACACCATGTCCGGCAGGCCCGGCGCGCCCGGCAGCACCTCCACCGCCGCCCCAGCTCCGCGCAACGCGGCGGCGAGCGCCTCCCAGGCGGCGCGGGCGGCGCGGCGGTTGCCCTCGGGGTCGCGCCGCCAGGCGTCGGGACGCATCCAGGGGTTGATGACGTAGGCGACCTCGAAATGGGCGGGGTCGGTCATCAGGAAGCGTGGCGTCATGGCGTCTCCCGGCGTGCCGGATGCGGGGCTCCTCCGGACCCGAAGATGGGCGAGGGGCACGCCAGGGCGGCGCGGGAAAAGCGTCAGCGCGCGCCCATCTTCCGCGCGGATCGCCAGGGAAGGCTGGCGGATCGCCAGGAGGGCGGCCATGGAGCTTGACGAGACCGACCGGCGCCTGATCGCCCTGCTGCGCGACGACGCGCGCCGCCCCGCCTCGAGCCTCGCCGCCGCGCTCGGGGTCTCGCGCGGCACGGTGCAGAACCGCATCGCGCGGCTGCTGCGCGAGGGCGTGATCCAGGGCTTCACCATCCGCCTCGGCCCGGGCGCCGGCCGCGACGGGGTGCGCGCCATCATGGCGATCGAGATCCGCGGCCGCGCCACCGAGGCGGTGCTGCGGGCGCTGCGCGGCTTCCCCGAGGTGCGGACGCTGCACACCACCAACGGCCGCTGGGACGTGATCGCGGAACTCGAGGCCGGGAGTCTCGAGGCGTTCGACCGGGTGCTGAACCGCATCCGCATGCTGGAGGGCGTCGCCGCCACCGAGACCAGCCTGCTGCTCTCCACCCGGAAGGGATGACCGGGCCGGGGCGCGGGCCCATCTGGGGGAGGCACCGGCGCCGGAGGATGCCTTGCCCGAGACCCTCGCCGCTTCGGAGGACGACCGCGCCGCGCTGCGCCGCCTGCACCGGCTGGATGAGGCCGAGGCGCTGGCGCCGCTGCTCGCCGCCGCCGCCCTGCCGCCCGAGGCCGGGCAGCGGGTGCATAAGCGGGCGCTGGCGCTGGTCCGCCATGCCCGCGCGGCGGGGCGGCCGGGCGCCGACGTCTCCGCCTTCCTCGCCGAGTTCGGCCTCGATACCAGGGAGGGCGTGGCGCTGCTCTGCCTGGCCGAGGCGCTGCTGCGCATTCCCGACTCCGCCACCCAGGACGCGCTGATCGACGCGACGCTCGGCGAGGCCGACTGGCGGGCGCATCTCGGCCATGCCGACAGCCTGGCGGTCAACGCTTCCGCCTTCGCCTTCATGCTGAGCGGGCGGGTGCTGAACCTCGAGGAGCGGCGCGGCGTGCCCGCGGCCATCGCCCGCACCATCCGCCGCCTCGGCGAGCCGGTGATCCGCGCCGCGCTGCGCCGCGGCATGCGCGTGCTGGCGCGGCAGTTCGTCATGGGCCGCACCATCGAGGAGGCGCTGGAGCGCGCCGCGACCAACGAGGGGCGGCGCTGGCGCCACTCCTTCGACATGCTGGGCGAGGCGGCGCGCACCGCCGCCGACGCCGCCCGCTACCTCGCCGCCTACCGCCACGCCATCGGTGCCGTGGGCCGCGCCGCGGCCGGGCGCGGGCCGGTGGAGGGGCCGGGCGTCTCGGTGAAGCTCTCCGCCCTGCACCCGCGCTTCGAGGCGCTGCAGGCGGAGCGCTGCGTGCCGGCGCTGATCGCCGCGCTCGGTGCGCTGGCGCGCGCGGCGAAGGAGCAGGACATCGGCCTGACCGTGGACGCCGAGGAGGCGGAGCGGCTGGAGATCACGCTCGACATCTTCGCCGCGCTCCGCGCCGACCCCGCACTCGCCGGCTGGGAGGGGCTCGGCCTCGCCATCCAGGCCTACCAGAAGCGGGCGCCGGCGGTGGTGGAGTGGGTGGCGGACCTCGCCCGCCGCACCGGCCACGCCATCCCGGCGCGGCTGGTGAAGGGCGCCTACTGGGACGCCGAGATCAAGCAGGCCCAGCTGCAGGGCCTGCCGGACTACCCCGTCTTCACGCGCAAGGCGGCGACCGACGTCTCCTGGCTCGCCTGCGCGCGGCGGATGCTGGCGCTGCGCGGCCTGCTGCGCCCCGCCTTCGCCACCCACAACGCGCACAGCCTCGCCTACGTGCTGGAACTCGCCGGCGGGGAGGGGTTCGAGGCGCAGCGTCTGCACGGCATGGGCGAGGCGCTCTACGAGCAGGTGGTGGGGCGGGAGGCGCCAGTCCGGGTCTATGCCCCGGTCGGCTCGCACGAGGACCTGCTGGCCTACCTGGTGCGCCGCCTGCTGGAGAACGGCGCCAACACCTCCTTCGTCCACCGCCTGCTCGATCCCGCCGTGTCGGAGGAGGCGATCGTCGCCGACCCGGTGGAGGCCGCGCGGCACGGCCCGCCGCGCCACCCGCGCATCCCGCTGCCGCGCGACCTGTTCCCCGACCGGCGCAATTCGGCGGGCCTCGACCTCGCCGATCCGGTGGTGCGGGAGGCGACGCTGCGCGCGGTGCGCGCGGCGGCGGGGCAGGCCTCGGGCGATCCCGCGCTGCGCGGGGGTGCGCTGCGCGAGGTGCGCAGCCCGGCGGACCGGGCGCTGCTGGTCGGCACGGTGTGGGAGGCGGGCGACGCCGATGTCGTGGCCGCGCTCGACGCCGCCTCCGCCGCCTGGCGCGGCTGGGACGCACGCGGCGGCGCGGCGCGGGCCGAGGTGCTGGAGCGCGCGGCCGGGCTGATCGAGTCGCACCGCGACGACTTCCTCGCCCTGCTGGCGCGCGAGGCCGGCAAGACCCTGGCCGACGGCGTGGCCGAGGTGCGCGAGGCGGCGGATTTCTGCCGCTGGTACGCCGCCCGCGCGCGGGAGTGGTTCGGCGCCCCGCGCGAGCTGCCGGGCCCGACGGGGGAGCGCAACACCTGGGCGCTCGGCGGGCGCGGCGTCTTCGCCTGCATCAGCCCGTGGAACTTTCCCCTGGCGATCTTCGTCGGCCAGGTCGCCGCCGCGCTCGCCGCAGGCAACGCGGTGGCCGCCAAGCCGGCGGAGCAGACGCCGCTCGTCGCCGCCCTCGCGGCGCGGCTGCTGCACGAGGCCGGGGTGCCGCGCGAGGTGCTGCACCTGCTGCCCGGGGACGGCCCTTCGGTCGGGGCGCGGCTCGTTGCCGATCCGCGCGTCGCCGGCGTCGCCTTCACCGGCGGGACGGAGACGGCGCAGGCGATCGCGCGCAGCCTCGCCGCGCGCCCCGGCCCGCTGGTGCCGCTGATCGCCGAGACCGGCGGCATCAACGCCATGGTGGTGGACAGCAGCGCGCTGCCCGAGCAGGTGGTGCAGGACGCGCTGACCTCCGCCTTCGGCTCGGCCGGGCAGCGCTGCTCGGCGCTGCGCCTGCTCTGCCTGCAGGAGGAGATCGCGGACCGCGTGCTGGAGATGCTGGCCGGCGCGGCGGCGGAGCTCCGCCTCGGCGACCCGCTCGACCCCGCGACCGACATCGGCCCGGTGATCGAGGAGGCGGCGCGGGAGGGGCTGGAGGCGTGGTGCCGCGGCCTCGGCACGGCGCCGCTGTTCCAGGTGCCGCTGCCGCCCGGCCTCGAGCGCGGCTGCTTCTTCGCCCCGCGCGCCTATGCGCTGCCCTCCGCGCGGGCGCTGACGCGGGAGGTGTTCGGGCCGGTGCTGCACGTGGTGCGCTGGCCGGGCGGCGGGCTCGACGCGCTGCTCGACGACATCGCCGCCCACGGCTTCGCCCTGACGCTCGGCGTGCACAGCCGCATCGAGGCGGTGCAGCGCCACGTCGTGGAGCGGCTGCGCGTCGGCAACGCCTATGTCAACCGCAACCAGATCGGCGCCGTGGTGGGGGTGCAGCCCTTCGGCGGCCACGGCCTGTCCGGCACCGGGCCGAAGGCCGGCGGGCCGGTGACGCTGATCCGCTTCGCCACCGAGCTTTCGGTCAGCGTCAACACCGCGGCCGCGGGCGGCAACGCCTCGCTGCTGGCGATGGACACGGGCGGCGTGTAGCGGGGCGCCCTATCCGGCGCGCACCAGCACGTGCCGCTTGCGCCCGAGCGAGAGCTTGGCCGCGCCGTCGCGCAGGTCCGCCGCCGTCACCTGCCGCAGCGGGTCGGTCACCGGCGCGTCGTTCAGGCGCACGCCGCTCTGCGCCACCAGGCGCCGCGCCTCGCCCTTGCTGGCCACCAGCCGCGCCGCCGCCAGCAGGTCCACCACCGCCGCGGGCAGGGCGGCGGTGATGGTGGGCAGGGTCTCCGCCGCCCCGCCCTCCTCGAAGGTGCGGCGCGCGGTCTCGGCGGCCGCCTCGGCCGCCTCGCGCCCGTGGCGCAGCGCCGTCGCCTCGGTGGCCAGCACCTTCTTCGCCTCGTTGATCTCGGCGCCGCGCAGCGCGGCGAGGCGGCGCACCTCGTCCATCGGCAGCTCGGTGAAGAGGGCGAGGAAGCGGCCGACATCGGCGTCGTCGGCGTTGCGCCAGAACTGCCAGTAGTCCCAGGGGGAGAGCCGGTCCGGGTTCAGCCACACCGCGCCCGCCGCGGTCTTGCCCATCTTGGCGCCGGAGGCGGTGGTGAGCAGCGGCGTGGTCAGGCCGAAGGCCTCCGCCCCCTCCATGCGGCGCACCAGGTCGGCGCCCATGACGATGTTGCCCCACTGGTCGGAGCCGCCCATCTGCAGGATCACCCCGTGGCGGCGGTACAGCTCCAGGAAGTCGTAGGACTGGAGCAGCATGTAGTTGAACTCGAGGAAGGAGAGCGGCTGGTCTCGCTCCAGCCGGAGGCGCACGCTGTCCATGGTCAGCATGCGGTTGACCGAGAAGTGCCGCCCGATGTCGCGCAGGAAGGGGATGTAGCGCAGCCCGTCCAGCCACTCGGCGTTGTCGAGCATCAGCGCCCGGCCGGGGCCGAAGTCGAGGAAGGCGTCGAAGGTGCGGCGGATGCCGCGCTTGTTCGCCTCGATCGCCTCGTCGCTCAGGAGCTGGCGCGCCTCGTCCCGCCCCGAGGGGTCGCCCACCTTGGTCGTGCCGCCGCCGATCAGCGCCACCGGGCGGTGCCCGGTCCGCTGGAACAGGCGCAGCAGCATGATCGACAGCAGGTGGCCGACATGCAGGCTGTCCGCCGTGCAGTCGAAGCCGACATAGGCGGTGACGCGCCCCTGCCGCAGCCGGGCGTCCAGCGCCTCGGCGTCGGTGACCTGGTGGATGTAGCCGCGCTCCTGCGCCGCGTGGAGGAAGTCGCTCTTGGGGCCGCTCATCGCGCGTCTCTGGGCTCTTGCCGGACCGGGGGGCGGACCCCTAGCACAGGGGCGGGATGCTTAGAACCATCGGGCTGATGAGCGGCACCTCCCTCGACGGCGTGGACGCCGCCTGGGTGGAGACGGACGGGGAGGCGATCGCCCGCGCCGGCCCGGCCCTGACCCTGCCCTACGAGCCCGGGCTGCGCCGCGACCTGCGGCGGCTCCTCGATCTCGCGCCCGGTCTCGCCCTGGACGACCCCTTCCTCGCCGACTGCGTGCGCCGCCTGACCGAGCGCCATGCCGAGGCGGTGGAGCGGCTGTGCCGGGTGGCGGGAGAGCGGCCCGACCTGCTCGGCTTCCATGGCCAGACCATCCTGCACCGCCCGCGGGAGGGCCGGACCTGGCAGGTGGGCGACGCGGCGCTGCTCGCCCGCCTCACCGGCCTCGCGGTCGCGCACGATTTCCGCGGTGCCGACGTGGCGGCGGGCGGGCAGGGGGCACCCCTCGCGCCGGCGCTGCACGCCGCCCTGGCGCGGGACCTGCCGAAGCCGCTCGCCGTGCTGAATCTGGGCGGGGTCGGCAACGTCACCTGGATCGGGGAGGATGGGGAGCTGCTCGCCTTCGACACCGGCCCGGCCAACGGCCCGCTCGACGACTGGGCCCGCCGCCACACCGGCGCCGCCTGCGACGAGGACGGCGCGCTGGCCCTGGCGGGGCGGGCGGAGGCGGCCGTGCTGGCACGGCTGCTCGCCCACCCCTACCTCTCCGCCCCCCCGCCCAAGTCGCTGGACCGGCTGGAGTTCGGCCGCGCGCTCGCGGCGGCGGGGCTGGAGGCGCTGCCGGCCGCGGACGGCGCCGCCACCCTCGTGGCCTTCGCCGCCGGCTGCGTCGCCGCCGCCGCGCGCCACCTGCCGCGGCCGCCGCGGGAATGGCTCGTCACCGGGGGCGGGCGGCGCAACCCGGCGATGATGCGCGCCCTCGCCGGCGCCCTGGAGGGGCCGGTGCGGCCGGTGGAGGCGGTGGGATGGGACGGCGACGCGCTGGAGGCGCAGGCCTTCGGCCTGCTCGCCGCCCGGGTGGCGCGGGGCCTGCCGCTGACCTTCCCGGGCACCACCGGGGCGCCGCGGCCGCTGCCCGGCGGGCGGCTGCTGCCGGCCCCGGACGGCCGGTAGGGGCGGGCGGCGGGCGGTTTGACACGCCGGCCCCGGGCCGCGACACCTCGGAGAGGCCGCGCCACGCCCCGGGCGGGGCGCCGCGCCGGCCGGTCCGCGAACCGGCCCGACCTTGGGAGAGAAAGCCAGAGCAATGACCCGCATCGCCCGCCGCACCGCCCTCGGCCTCGCCGCCGGTGCCCTCGCCGCCCCGGCCATCGGCCGCGCCCAGGGCCGCTTCCCGGAGCGGCCGATCCGCATCATCGTGCCCTGGCCCCCCGGCGGCTCCGCCGACGCCCAGATCCGCTCCCTGGCGGAGATCGCCGGGCGCAGCCTCGGCCAGAACATCATCGTCGAGAACCGCTCCGGCGCCTCCGGCACCATGGGGGCGATGCACCTCGTCCACCAGGCGCGGCCGGACGGCTACACGATCAGCCAGATGCACCTCTCCATCGTGCGCCGGCCCTTCATCGTGCGGAACCCGCCCTGGGATCCGGTGAACGACTTCACCCACATCATCGGTCTCGCCGGCTGGCTGTTCGGCATCGTGGTGAAGGCCGACAGCCCGATCCGCACCATGGACGACTATTGGGACTACGCGCGGAAGAACCCCGGGCGCCTCACCTACACCACCAGCGGCATCGCGACGACGCCGCACATCACCATGGAGGATCTGGCGCGGCAGAAGGGGGTGGAACTGACCCACGTGCCCTACCGCTCCTCCAACGAGGCGGCGCTCGCCGTCGCGCAGGGCGAGGTGATGAGCACCGCCGACAGCTCCGCCTGGGCGCCGCTGGTGGATGGCGGGCGGCTGCGCGTGCTCTGCGTCTGGTCCGCCGAGCGCTCCCCGCGCTTCGCCGAGGCGCCGACGCTGCGCGAGCTCGGCATCGACATGGTGGTGACCTCTCCCTACGGCCTGTCGGGGCCGCGCGGGATGGACCCCGGCGTGGTGCGGATCCTGCACGACGCGCTGCGCGACGCGCTGTTCGACCCGGCCAATGCCGCGGTGCGGGCGCAATTCGACATGCCGCTGGAATATTACAACACCGAGGACTATCAGGACTACATCCGCCGCCGCGCCGCCTACGAGAAGGAAATGGCGGAGCGTCTGAACCTGCGGATCGACTGACCCGCGGGGGCGGCCCCGCCGCCGCCATACGGTTCCGTGAGATCCTGATCACGCGCTCACGGCGCGTGATCGGAGAGGGCTATCGTGCCCCTGCCGCCCGGGATCGGGCCGGGCCGGCAGCAATGGGAGGAACCCATGGCCGTTGCCAGCGTGTCGAAAATCACCGCGGCGTCCACGCAGGGCTTCGATGCCGCGGTCCGCGAGGGGCTTGAGCGCGCGAGCCGGACGCTGCGCGGCATCACCGGCCTGCACGTCATCGAGCAGAAGGCGAGCGTGCAGAACGGCAAGATCGCCGAATACCGCGTGACCATGGAGGTTACCTTCATCCTCGAGGACTGAGCCGAGCGCATCGGCGGGGCGGGGGCGGCCGGGAGCGGCCCCCGCCCCGTTGCGTCGAGGGGGGGCGCGCGGAGCTGCGCGGCGAATTGCACCGTCCGGACGGTATGGTAGGAGTGACGCGGCCGCCCGGCGCCGCATGCGCACCGGCGGCGGGCGGCGGCCCCTTCCGCGGCGTCGTCGCCCGTTGAGGATCGGCAGGGCGGGATGGGGCGGATCAACACCAGGCTTCTGGTCTTTCTGGGCATTCTCCTGGCGGCCACGCTCTGGATCGGCAGCGGGGTCCTCTCGCGCCCGCCGCCCGCACCGCCGGTCCCGCACGAGCGCCGGCCGATGACGGTCGCCGCGAGCTGGAGCGAGGCGGTGCCGGTCGAGCGGATCCTCACCCTCTACGGGGATGTGGTGCCGAACCAGGTGGTGGTGGTCCGCGCGCAGACCGCCGGCCAGATCGAGGCGGTGGCCACCCGGCTCGGGGCGGAGGTGGCGCCGGGCGAGGTGCTGGCGCAGATCGCCCTCGGCGACCGCGAGGCGCGGCTGCGCCAGGCCGAGGCGCGGGTCGCGACCGCCGAGCGGGACTGGCGCGCGGCGCGCCAGCTCGCCGAGCAGGGGGTCGGAACCCGCGCCCGGGAGGAGGCCACGCTGGCCGAGTTCGAGGCCGCGCGCTCCCAGCTCGCCTCCATCCGCCACGAGATCGACAACACGACCGTGCGCGCGCCGATCCTCGGCGTGGTCAACCGCCTGCTCGCCGAGGCGGGGGACTATGTCGGCGTCGGCGGCGAG
Source organism: Crenalkalicoccus roseus (assembly GCF_004761865.1). Taxonomy (GTDB): domain Bacteria; phylum Pseudomonadota; class Alphaproteobacteria; order Acetobacterales; family Acetobacteraceae; genus Crenalkalicoccus; species Crenalkalicoccus roseus. Next base: position 352,802 of record NZ_SJDM01000002.1, read on the forward strand.
GTGGCGGAGATCGTGGACAACCACCCGCTCCGCGCGGTGGTGCAGGTGCCCCAGCACGCCATCGGCCGCGTCCGGGCGGGCGGCCCCGCCCGGGTGAGCCTGATCGGCCGCGAGCCCGTCCCCGGCACGGTCCGCTTCGTCGCGCCGCTCGCCGACGCCGCCACGCGCACCTTCCGCGTCGAGGTGGAGGTGCCGAACCCGGACCGGACGCTGCCCTCGGGCGTCAGCGCCGAGGTGGTGATCCCGACCGAGACGGTGCCGGCGCACCGCCTCTCCCCCGCCCTGGTCAGCCTCGACGCGCGGGGCGTGCCGGGCGTCCATGCCGTGGACGAGGAGGGCATCGTGGTCTTCCACCCGCTGCAGCTCGTCCGCGCCGAGGCGGACGCGATCTGGGTGGCCGGGATGCCGGAGCGGATGCGGGTGATCACGGCGCGCCAGGGCTTCGTCACGCCCGGGCAGCGCGTGGAGGTGCGCGAGACCCCGCCCGGCTACTTCGTCCCCGCCGGGGAGCCTTCGCGGTGAGGACGCTGATCGGGGCCGCCTTCTCCCGGCCGCGCACCGTGCTCCTCCTGCTGGTCCTGATCCTCACCGCCGGCGCCCTCTCCTACATCCGCATTCCGAAGGAGGCGGCGCCGGAGATCGACATCCCGATCTTCAATGTCAGCGTGCTCTATCCCGGCATCTCCGCCGAGGACAGCGCCCGGCTGCTGGTGCGGCCCCTGGAGCGCCAGCTCCAGGGCATGCAGGGGCTGCGCCTGATGACGGCGCGGGCGGGCGAGGGCTTCGCCACCCTGACCCTGGAATTCGCCCCCGGCGCCGACCACCAGCGCGCCCTGACCGACGTGCGCGACCGGGTGGACATCGGCCGGGCCGAGCTGCCGCCGGGCGCCGACCCGCCGCTGGTGACCGAGGTGGATCTGGCGCTGTTCCCGATCGTCACCGTCACCCTCTCCGGCCCCGTCTCCGAGCGGGCCCTGCTGGGCACCGCCCGCGCCCTGCGCGACCGGCTGGAGGCGCTGCCCGGCGTGCTCGAGGTGGACATCGCGGGGGAGCGCGAGGACCTGATGGAGATCCTGGTGGATCCCGTCGCGGTCGAATCCTACCGCATCTCCTACGAGGAGGTGATGCAGGCGGTGGAGCGCAACAACCGCCTGATCGCCGCCGGCGCCTTCGACACCGGCGCCGGGCGCATACCCGTCTCCATCCCCGGCGTGATCGAGGGGCCGGAGGACGTGCTGAACATGCCCGTGCGGGTGACGAACGGCACGGTCGTGCGCCTCGGCGATGTCGCCACCGTCCGCCAGGCCTTCCGCGATCCCCAGGGCTTTGCCCGCGTGGACGGCGAGCCGGCCCTGGCGCTCGAGGTGCGGCGTGCGAGCGGCGCCAATGTCATCGCCACCGTCGCCGCCGTCCGCGCGGCGGTGGAGGAGGAGCGGGCCGGCTGGCCGCCGGAGATCTCGGTCCGCTTCCTGCAGGACCAGGCACAGGACATCGCCTCGCTGCTCGGCGACCTCGAGAACAACGTCATCGCCGCGGTCGTGCTGGTGATGCTGACGGTGGTGCTGGCGCTCGGGGTGCGCGCGTCGTTCCTGGTCGCGGTGGCGATTCCGGGCGCCTTCCTGGCCGGGATCCTGACCATCCACGCGGCCGGCCTGACGCTGAACATCGTGGTCCTGTTCGCCCTGATCCTGGTGATCGGCATGCTGGTGGACGGGGCGATCGTGGTGGTGGAGCAGGCCTTCCGCCACATCGGCGCCGGCATGGGGCGGCGGGAGGCCTTCCTGCGTGCCGCGACGCGCATGGCCTGGCCTGTCACCGCCTCGACCGCCACCACGCTCGCGGTGTTCGTCCCGCTGCTGTTCTGGCCGGGCACGGCGGGGCAGTTCATGCTCTATCTGCCGGTGACGGTGCTGGTCACCCTCACCGCATCGCTGCTGATGGCGCTCGTCTTCGTGCCCGTGCTGGGCGCCGCCCTGGCCGGCGGGCGGCAGGGCCCCGCCGCGGCGGCGGGAGAGGCGGCGGAGGAGCCGCCGGGCCGCCTCGCGCGGCGCTACCGCCGGGTCCTGCGCCGCCTCGTCGCGCGGCCGGGATGGACCCTCGCCGGCGCGGCGGGGCTGCTGCTCGGGGGCGTCGCGGCCTATGCCGCGCTCGGGCGCGGCGTGGACTTCTTCCCGGCGGTGGAGCCGGACTTCCTGCAGGTCCAGGTGCAGACCCGCGGCAACCTCTCGGTGCGGGAGGCGGACGCGCTGATGCGGCTGGTGGAGGAGAGGCTGCTCGGCGTGCCGGAGGTGGCCTCGGCCTATGCGCGCACCATCGGCTCCGTCCAGGCGCGGCTGCAGGCCAACCTGCCCGAGGACGCCATCGGCACCATCCGCCTCGATCTCGTGGACTGGCGCCTGCGCGAGCCCGCCTCGCGCCTGGTGGAGCGGCTGCGCGAGCGGGTCGCGGATCTCCCCGGCCTGCTCGTCCAGTTCCGCGAGCAGGAGCGCGGCCCCTCGGCCGGGCGGCCGATCGAGATCGAGGTGGCCTCGCGCGAGACGGCGCGCATCGCGCCGGCGGTCGAGCGGATCCGCGCCCTGATGGACGGGATCGGCGGCTTCGCCGACGTCTCCGACGACCGCCCCCTGCCGGGGATCGAGCTGCGCCTCGGCATAGACCGCGAGGAGGCGGCGCGGTACGGGGCGGACATCGCCACCCTCGGCTCCGCCGTGCTGCTCCTGACCGAGGGCGTGCTGCTCGGCCGCTACCGGCCCGACTTCACCGACGAGGAGGTGGAGATCCGGCTGCGCTTCCCGCCCGCGGCGCGCACCCTCGGCCAGCTCGGCAACCTTCGCGTCTCCACGGCGCGCGGGCTGGTGCCGATTGCCAATTTCGTCTCCTTCGAGCCGGCGCCCGGCACCGGCGTCATACGCCGCGTCAACGGGCGGAGGGTGCACACCATCTCGGCCGACGCGGCGCCCGGGCATCTGGTGAGCGCGCAGATCGAGGCCCTGCGCTCCGCCATCGCGGAGGCCGGCCTGGATCCCGGGGTGGAGGTGGTGTTCCGGGGCCAGGCCGAGGACCAGGCGGAGGCCGGCAGCTTCCTGGTGGCGGCCTTCGCCACCGCGGTCGCCCTGATGTTCCTCATCCTGGTGACGCAGTTCAACAGCCTCTTCCAGGCGCTGCTGGTGCTGAGCGCGATCGTCTTCTCGACGGCGGGCATCCTGCTCGGCCTGATGATCCGCCAGGAGCCCTTCGGCGTCGTCATGAGCGGCATCGGCGCGGTGGCGCTCGCCGGCATCGTGGTGAACAACAACATTGTGCTGATCGACGCCTACAACGAGTACCGGGGGCGCGGCCTGCCGCCCCGTGAGGCCGCGGTGCTGGCGGGCACCCAGCGCTTCCGGCCCGTCCTGCTGACGGCGGTGACCACCATCGTCGGCCTGATGCCGATGGTGCTCGGGCTCACGGTGGACTTCGTCGGCCGGGACATCCATGTCGGCGCGCCCTCGACGCAGTACTGGGTCCAGCTTGCGACGGCGATCGCCGGCGGCCTGGCGGTGGCGACCCCGATCACGCTGCTCCTCACGCCGGCCCTGCTGGCCTGGCGCGATGGCGGCCGGCGCCGCCCCGGGCGGGGGGAGCGCGGCGGCGCCTGAAGCGTCCGGCACGGGAGCCGCCCGCGCGGCGGGAACCTTTGCCGCATCCGCGGCTTCACATGGCTGCCCGTTCCGGCTTGCATCGGCCGGACCTCGCCTCGCCTGCCGGGACGCCCATGCCGCAGATCTTCTCCCCCCAGGCCGACAGCACCCTGAGGCTTGCCGTGGCGCTCGGCCTGCTGGCGCTGGTCGCCGCCCTGGTGCTGGCGTGGAGCCTCGCGCGCTCGGACCGTGCCTGGGGGGTGCGCCAGCCGCTCGCGCAGCCGATCCCCTTCAGCCACGCGCTGCACGCCGGCGGCCTCGGCATGGATTGCCGCTACTGCCACTCCACGGTGGAGCGCGCCGCCGGCGCGGGGATGCCGACGGCCGAGCTCTGCCTCGGCTGCCACGAGCAGGTCTGGGCCGGCGCCGCGGTGCTGGCGCCGCTGCGCAGTGCGATCGAGCTCGACATCCCGATCGCCTGGCGCTCGCTGCACCGCCTGCCGGACCATGCGCGCTTCCATCACGCGGTGCACGTGCAGAACGGCGTCGGCTGCGAGACCTGCCACGGCGCGGTCTGGGCGATGCCGCAGACGGTGAAGGTGGAGCCGATGTCCATGGGCTGGTGCCTCGACTGCCACCGCAACCCCGAACCCGCGCTGCGCCCGCGCGAGGCGGTGTTCGACCGCGGCTGGGCGGGCGCCGCGCCCGGCGGCCTTGCCGAGCATGTCGGCCTCACCGCCGGCAGCATCACCGACTGCTACACCTGCCACCGCTGACATGCGCGAGGACCCGCCCCGCCCCTGGCGCGCGCTGCACGCCCTGCCCGAGCCGCCGCAGCCGAGCGCCATCCCCGCCCCGGACCGCCGCGCCGTGCTGCGCGGCGCCGCCGCCTCCCTCGCGCTGGCCGCGGCGGCGGGGTGCGACGCGCCGGACAATTTCGGCCAGCCGCTCTACTCGCGCCCGCGCGGCGTGGCGCGGGAAGTGTCCTGGTTCGCCACCGCGCTGGAGCTGGAGGGGCTGGGGCGCGGCGTGCTGGTGCGCAACCAGGCGGGGCACGCGGTGAAGGTGGAGGGCAACCCGGCGCATCCGGCGAGCCTCGGCGCCACCGACACCTACATGCAGGCCGCCATCCTCTCGCTGCACGACCCCTATCGCTCCCGCCATGCGCGGGAGGGCGGCCGGCCGCGCCCGCCCCTGGCGGCGGAGGCGGCGCTGGCCGAGGCGCGGGAGGCGCTGGCGGCAAGGGGTGGGGCGGGGCTGCGCATCCTCACCGGCCTCGTCGCCTCCCCCACCCTGGCGCGGCTGATCGGCGAGGTGCTGGACGCCTTCCCCGGCGCGGCCTGGCACCAGTACGGCCCGCTCGCCGACGACGGCGCCCTCGCCGGGGCGCGGCTGGCCTTCGGCGCGCCGGTGGCCGTGCTGCCGGACCTCTCCCGCGCGCGCGCCATCCTCTCCCTCGGCGGCGGGGTGCTGGAAGAGGGGCCGGCCCAGCTCCGCCTGGCGCGGGACTGGGCGGCGGCGCGGGAGGCGGGGCGGCGGGCCGGCCATCTGCCGAGCCTGCTGGTGGCGGAGGCGACGCCGAGCCTCACCGGCGCCAAGGCCGACCGCCGCCTGGTGCTGCGGCCGCAGGAGATCGAGCCCTTCGCCCGCGCCGTGGCGGCCGCCCTCGGGGTGCCGCTTGCCGCCCCGGCCGCGGCGGCGCATCCGGACGCCCCGCGCATCGCCGCCGCGCTGCGCCGCGCCGGGCCGGAGGCGGTGGTGCTCGCCGGGCGCGGCCAGCCGGCGGCGGTGCACGCGCTGGCGCATGCGATGAACGTCGCGCTCGATGCGCCGGGCACCACGCTGCGCTACGCGGACTCTCCCTATGCGCGGCCGGAGGAGGCCGGCGCCTCGCTCCGCGCCCTGGCCGAGGCGATGGCGGCGGGGGAGGTGACGCATCTCCTGGTGCTGGACGCCAACCCCGTCCACACCGCCCCACCGGAGCTCGGCCTGCCGGGGCTGATCCGCCGCCTGCCCTTCTCGCTGCATGCCGGCCTCTATCTCGACGAGACCGGCCTTGCCTGCCGCTGGCACCTGCCGCTGCGCCATCCCTTCGAGGCCTGGGGCGACAGCCGCGCCTTCGACGGCACGGCGACGATCCGCCAGCCCGCCACCGTGCCGCTGGTAGAGGCGGCACGCGGCGCCGAGGAGATCCTCGCCGCGCTGCTCGGGCGCCGCCAGGAGGGGGCGACGGGCCTGGGCGAGGCGCTGGTGCGCGAGACCTGGCGCGCCGCCTGGCAGGAGGCGGAGTTCGAGGCGCGGTGGCGAGCTGCGCTGGAAGAGGGCGTGGTGGAGGGCACCGCCCTGCGCGACCGCCCGGCGCGGCTGCGCGAGGGCTGGGACCCCGGCCCTGCCCCCGCGCCGCCGGCCGGAACGCTGGCTGCGCTCTTCGCCCCCGATCCCGGGCTGTGGGACGGCGCCATGGCGGAGAATGCCTGGCTCCAGGAACTGCCCAGGCCTCTGACCAGGCTCGCCTGGGGGAATGCCGCGCTGCTCGCCCCCTCGACCGCCGAGGCGCTCGGCCTCGCCCCGGGCGACGAGGTGGAGCTGGAGCTGCGCGGCCGCCGCCTCGCCCTGCCGGCCTGGCCCATGCCCGGCCACGCGCCGGACACGGTGACGCTGCCGCTCGGCCACGGGCGCCCGACCGCCGGGCTGGAAGGGGGCGGTGGCTTCGACGCCTATCGCCTGCGCCCCGCCGACGCGCCCTGGACGGCGCATGGCCTCGTGCTGCGGCGCACTGGCGGGCGGCGCATGCCGATCGCCACCGACCACCACCACGAGATCCGCGGCGAGGAGATCATCCGCACCGTCGCCCCGGGCGAGGAATTGCCGCCGCACAGGCCCGGCCCCTCCTTCTACCCGCCCTGGCCCTATCCCGGCCATGCCTGGGGCATGGCGATCGACCTCGATTCCTGCATCGGCTGCAACGCCTGCGTCGTCGCCTGCCAGGCGGAGAACAACATCCCCGTGGTCGGCCCCGAGGAGGTGGCGCGCGGGCGGGAAATGCACTGGCTGCGCGTGGAGCGCTACTTCATCGGCGCGCCGGAGAACCCGGACACCGCCTTCCAGCCCGTGCCCTGCATGCATTGCGAGAAGGCGCCCTGCGAGGTGGTCTGCCCGGTCAACGCCACGGTGCACGACGCGGAGGGGCTGAACACCATGATCTACCCCCGCTGCATCGGCACCCGCACCTGCTCCAACAACTGCCCCTACAAGGTGCGCCGCTTCAACTGGTTCGACTACGCCCGCGGCGGGGACGGGGTGCGGGTGGCGAACCCGGAGGTGCCGCTGCGCATCCGCGGCGTGATCGAGAAGTGCACCTACTGCGTCCAGCGCATCGGCGCGGCGCGCGCCCAGGCGCGGGCGGAGGGGCGGGAGCGGCTGCGCGACGGCGAGGTGGTGACCGCCTGCGCCCAGGCCTGCCCGACCCAGGCCATCCTGTTCGGCGACATCAACGACCCGGAGAGCGCGGTGGCGCGGGCGAAGCGGGAGGGGCGGAACTACGCGCTGCTCGGCGAGCTCGACGTCCGGCCGCGCACCACCTACCTCGCCCGCGTCGCCCAGGCGCCGGAGGGGCCCGCGGCATGAGCGGCGCGCAGGGCGGCATCGACACCCGGCGCATCGCCGACGTCGCGCTGGCGCCGCGCTTCGGACGGGGCTTCCTGGCCGCGCTGGCCGCCGCCGCGCTCGGCGTGCTGCTGCTGTGCTACGCGGTGGTGGTGCTGCTCGTGGTCGGCCTCGGGGTGTGGGGCACCAACGTGCCCTTCGTCTGGGGCTTCGACCTGATCAACTACGTCTGGTGGATCGGCATCGCCAACGCGGCGAGCCTGTTCGCCGCCGTGCTGGTGATCCGCCGCCACGGGCTGCGCACCGCGGTCAACCGCTTCGCCGAGGCGGCGGCGCTGGCCGCGGTGCTCGCCGCGGCGCTCTACCCGATCCTGCATCTCGGGCGGCCCTGGCTGTTCTGGTGGGTCTTCCCCTATCCCGCCACCTACGAGGTCTGGCCGCAATTCCGCAGCGCGCTGATCTGGGACTTCTGGGGCATCATGTCCCATGTCGTCGTCACCTCGCTGTTCTGGTATGTCGGGCTGATCCCCGACCTCGCCACGCTGCGCGACCGGGCGCGGCGGGAGTGGCAGCGGCGGGTCTACGGCCTGTTCGCGCTGGGCTGGCGCGGCTCGGTGCAGCACTGGGCGCGGCACCAGGCGGCCTACCGGCTGGTGGCGGCGCTGGTGCTGCCGCTGCTGCTGGCGGCGCAGACCATCGTGGCGCTGGAGTTCGCCGTCACCCTGGTGCCGGACTGGCACCAGGCGCGGCTGCCGGTGCATGTGGTCGGCACCGGCATCCCCTCCGGCCTCGGCGTGGTGCTGGTGCTGGCGGTGCTGCTGCGCGCCACGCTCGGCCTCGAGCGCTACATAGACGATGCCGACATGGACCTGCTGGGCCGGCTCTTCGCCGCCTCGGCCCTGGCCTGCGCGCTGATCTACGCCGGCGAGATCGTCACCGCGCTGCTCGAGAACCCGCGCACGCGCGAGGCCTTCCTCTCCCGCGCCTTCGGCGACTACGCGCCGCTCTACTGGGGCGCGGCGGTGCTCACCACGCTGCTGCCGCAGCTTCTCTGGTGGCGGAGGCTGCGCCACATCCCGCTGGTGACGGTGCCGCTCGGCCTCGGCGCCGCCGCCGGGGTGTGGCTCGACCGCTTCTCCCTGGTCGCGGGCGGGCTGGTGCGCGACCACCTGCCGCGCATCGGCCCGCTTTACGCGCCGACCGCGGCGGAATGGATCCTGCTGATCGGCACCCTCGGCCTGTTCGTCCTGGCGCTGCTGCTGTTCGCCCGCTTCGTGCCGGTGATCTCCATGTTCGAGACGCGGCACGAGGAAAGCGAGCGGGAGGCGCCATGAGCGCGGCGCCCCCGATCTGCGGCGTCATCGCCGAGTTCGACCGCGCGGAGCCGATGATCGGGGCGCTGCGCGCGGCGCGCGCGGCGGGCTGGCCCGATCTCGACGCCTACAGCCCCTATCCGGTGCCCGACGCCGCCAAGATCCTGGGCGCGCACGGCGCGCCGGTGGGCTGGATCGCGGTCGGGGTCGGGCTGTTCGGCGCGGCGCTGCAATTCGGCGTGCAGGTCTGGCTCAACGTGTTCGACTATCCTCTGAACGTCGGCGGGCGCCCGCTCTTCGCCTGGCCGCTCTTCCTGCCCTCGGCGATGATCGTCGGCATCCTGTGGGGCGCGGTGGCGGCGCTGGTCGGGATGCTGGCGCTGAACCGCCTGCCGCGCCTGCACCACCCGGTCTTCGCCGCCCCCGGCTTCGAGCGCGCCAGCCAGGACCGCTTCTTCGTCTGCCTGTTCACCGGCCGGCCGGGATTCGGGCCGGAGGCGGCGGCGGCGCTGCTGCGCGACCATCGGCCGCTGCGCATCGCCGAGGTGCCGCGCGCATGACCGCCCGCCGCGCCGTGCTGCCGCTGCTGCTGCTGCTCGCCGCCTGCGACTGGTGGGAGACGCTGCCGCCACCACCGCCGCAGCCCCTGCCGCCCGGGGCGGTGGCGCGCGGGGAGGGGGCGCGGCTCGCCGCGCTGGCCCCGCCGGGGCCCGAGGTGGACGCGGCGCTGCTCCGCCTCGGCGCCGAGCGCTACGCCATCTTCTGCGCCCCCTGCCACGGCCCCTCGGGGATGGGGGACGGCCCCGTGGTGGCGCGCGGCTTCCCGCGCCCGGCGCCGCTGCCGGCGGAGGCGGAGCGCAGCATGGCGGCGATCGCCGGCAACCTCGCCGGCAGCCACCCCTTCGACGACCGCATCCCGCCGCGCGAGCGCTGGGCCATCGCCCGCCATGTCGAGGCGCTGCGAGGGGAGGGCGGGCGGTGAGCCGCCTCGCCGCCGCGCTGGCCACGTTCGGCCTCGGCGCGCTGGTGGCGCTGCTCGGCAGCCCGGCGCTGCTGGAGGCGTGGCTGCTCGGCTTCGTGCTGGTGGCGGGCATCTCGGCCGGGGCGCTTGGGATGCTGATGCTCGGCCATCTGCTGCACAGCAAGGGGCTGCCGGCGGTGCGGCCGACGCTCGAGGCGCTGGCCGGCGCGGTGCCGGTGGCGGCGCTGCTGGCGCTGCCGGTGCTGCTCGGCGTGGAGCACCTCTACCCCTGGGCGGGAGACGGTGCGGGCTGGCTCGCGGTGCCGCCCTGGCGGGAGGCTTGGTTCCAGCCGGGGCTGTTCCGCCTCCGCACGCTGCTCGCGCTGGCGCTCTGGGCCGTGCTCGCCTGGTGGATGGCGCGGCCGGGCATCCACCCCTGGAGGGCCGCCATCGGGCTGATCCTGCTGGTGCCGAGCAGCGCGCTGGCGGCGCAGGACTGGGTGATGTCGCGCGACCCCACCTGGTACGGCAGCCTGCAGGGCGTTGCCTTCATCGTGCAGCAGGGCGCGGCGGCGATGGCGCTGGCGCTGCTGCTGATGGTGGCGCGCCGCGGCCTGCCGGAGGAGGAGCGCGCGCGGGGGCTGGAGCGAACGCTGCTGACGCTGGCCGTCGCCACGCTGTGGCTGTGGTTCGTGCAGTTCGTCGTCGCCTACGCCGCCGACCTGCCGGAGGAGGCGCATTGGTATCTGCGCCGCATGGATGGCTGGGGCTGGTTCAAGCTCGGCTTCGTCGTGCCGGCGCTGGTGCTGGCCATCGTGTTCGGCGGCCCGCCGGAATGGCGGCCCTGGCGCGTCGCGGTGGTCTCGGCGCTGGTGCTCGCGGCGCAGGTCGGGCACATGCTGTGGCTGCTGCGGCCGGACGCGCCGGGCATTCCGCCGCCACCTTGGCTGGACGCGCTGGTGCTGCCAGTGATCGGCGTGGCCTGGACGATGTGGTGGCTGCCGGCGCTGCGTCGCGCCCGGCTGGCGGGGCGGCTGCGCCCGGCGTGAGGCCGCGGCACGGCCCATCCTGGCGGAATCGTGCCGGAGCGGCGGCCACCTGCCGCGCGCAGCCCGCGCCCGGCGGGATCGTGCCCCGCCGCCCCGGCGGTTGCCCCGGCCGGGCGCGGTCCGCTCAGGGCGGCGCCGGCGGCGGCCCGGCGATGCGGCCCGGCCCGGCGGCACGGTGCGGCTGCACGCCGGGGGGATAGACCGTCGCCCTGCGCGCGCCGAGCGTGTAGAGATAGGCCGCCATATCGCGCGCCTCCTGCTCGGTGAGGCCGAGATTCGGCATGGCGGTGGCCGGGGTGATGGCCGGCGGATCGCGCAGCCAGGCGATCAGGTTGGCCGGCCGGTTCGGCAGCACACCGGCGACGTAGCCGCGCAGCGCATAGTCGTCGAGCGGCGGCCCCACCATCGCCCGCGCCTGGCGCACGCCGGGGATGCGGTGGCAGGCGCCGCAGCCGTGCTCGCGCATCAGCGCCTGGCCGCGCGCCGGGTCGGCACCGGGCACCGCGAGATGGGACGGGGGCTCGCCCTCACCGAGGCAGCCGCCGAGCAACAGCAGCGGAAGCAGGCGCAGCAGCGGCCGCATCGGCACCTCCCTCAGCCGCCGCCGATCTGCACCGGCAGCCCGACGCAGGCGGCGGTGAGCAGCGTCGGCAGCCCGACCATGGCCGTGGCGACGGCGAAGAGCGCGGTCATGCCGATGCCGACGCGGCCGCGGAACCCGTCGCTCCATCCCCAGATCCAGCCGCAGGCCGCGATGGCGCCGATGAAGGCCAGGGTCAGCAGCGCCACCACGGCCTCGATCAGCGGCAGGCCGAGAAGGGTCGCGTCCTGCCAGCGCCACAGGCAGGCGAGCGAGACGAAGATGTAGACCGCCAGGAAGTGGATGGCCCAGAGCACGGCCGGGCCAAGGAGGGCGAGGGCGGCGCTCATCGCGCGAACAGCCAGGGCGCGAGGTGCACCAGCGGGAAGCCGACGATCCACAGCAGGACCGCGTAGGACCAGAAGCGGGTGGCGATGCGCACGGCGAGGTGGCGCTGCGGCGCGAAGTCGCCCCGCCGCGCCCGGAGCGCCACCATGCCGGCCATGGTCATGCCGACCGCGACGTGGAAGCCCTGGTAGAGCACGGTGAAGTGCGACAGCGCGTCGCGCGCGTGCCGCTCGGGCGGGCCGAGGCCTGCGGCGACCGAGGCCTGCATCGCCAGGAAGACGGCGCCGGCGCCGACCGCGATCCAGCAGGCGCGGGCGAGGCGCCCGCGGTCGCCCCGGCGGATCGCCGCCTCGCCCCACCACACGGCGGCGAGGGCGGCAAGCAGCGGCGCCCAGGCGAGCGCCGGCAGCAGCAGGGAGGGCGGCGCCGCGACGGCGGGCGGCCACTGCGCCGCATAGCCCCAGAGGAAGAAGAAGGCGAAGACCAGGGAGGCGTAGAGCGCCGCATCGGCGGCCAGCGTCAGCCACAGCGCGGTCCATCCCGGCGCCTGGTGATGGCCGCGGTCGAGCGGCAGGCGCAGCTCGGCGGTGGCGCGCACCGTCGGCGGGTGGGCCGCGTCCGGATCCGGCCACATCCAGATCACCACGGCGATCCAGGCGGCGATGCCGCCCAGCACCGCCAGCGGATAGACCTGCGTCAGCACGCCGAGGAACAGCACCGCGAAGCAGGCGGCGGTGATGATCGGGATCCAGGTGGGTCCGGGCAGGGCGGACGCCATTTCCGGCCGCGCCTCCACCTCGGAGGTGATGGCGATCAGGCGCTGGCCGCCCTGCGGATCGGCGAGGTAGCCCTCGCCCCGCCCGATGGCGGCGGCGAGCCCCGGCTGCTGCCACAGCGGGTAGCGCTCCGTCACCTGCGGGATGGCGCGGAAATTGTACACCGGCGGCGGGGTGCGCCACCATTCCAGCGTGCCGGCCTGCCAGGGGTCGTCGGGCGGCCGCGCCGCGCCGCGGCGCAGCGTGGCGAGCAGGCTTCCGAGGAAGAGAAGGGCGCCGAGCGCGAACATCGCCGCGCCGATCGAGGCGAGCAGGTTGGTCCACTCCCAGCCGAGCCCGGCCGGGTAGGTGTAGACGCGCCGCGGCATGCCGGCGAGGCCGGTGTGGTGGAGCGGGAAGAAGGTGAGGTTGAAGCCGATGAAGAGCAGCCAGAAGGACCACTTGCCGGCGCGTTCGCTCGGCTGTCGCCCGACCGCCGCCGGCCACCAGTGGTGCAGCGCGCCGAGGAGGGGGAACACCGCGGCGCCGACCAGCACGTAATGCAGGTGCGCCACCACGAACTGGGTGTCGTGCGCGATCAGGTTGAAGGGCACCAGCGCCACCATCACGCCGGTCAGGCCGCCGAGGGTGAAGATGAACAGGAAGCCGCCGCAGGCGAAGAGCAGCGGGGTGCGGAACACCGGCCGGCCCGAGCCGATGGTGGCGATCGCCGAGAACACCTGAATGCCGGAGGGGATCGCGACCAGCGTGCTCGCCGCGGCGAAGAAGGCGAGCGAGAGCTGGGGGATGCCCACCGCGTACATGTGGTGCACCCAGAGCCCCATGGAGAGGAAGGCGGTGCCGAGCGCGGCCGCCACTACCCAGGCGTAGCCGAAGGTCGGCACGCGGCAGTGCACGGAGAGGTACATCGCCAAAAGCCCGAGCGCCGGGAGCTGGATGATGTACACCTCCGGATGGCCGAACAGCCAGAACAGGTGCTGCCACAGCACCGGATCGCCGCCGCGCGTCGCGTCGAAGAACGGCCAGTTGAAGGCGCGCTCCAGCTCGAACAGGATCGAGCCCAGGATCAGCGGCGGGAAGCCGAGCAGGATCATCCCCGCCGTCGCCAGGACGAACCAGGAGAACAGCGGCATGCGCGCGAGCGACATGCCCGGCGCGCGGGTGCGCAGGATGGCGGTGATGATCTCGACCGCGAAGGCGACGCCGGCGATCTCGGCGAAGGTGATGCCGATCAGCCAGAAGTCTATGTTCGGCCCGGGCGAGTAGTGGCGGCTGGAGAAGGGCGGGTAGATGAACCAGCCTCCGTCCGGCGCCATGCCGAGCAGCAGGGAGGAGACCAGGATGGTGGCGCCGAACAGGAAGCACCAGTAGGAGAAGGCGCCGAGGCGCGGGAAGGGCAGGTCGCGCGTGCCCTGCATCAGCGGTATCAGCCAGGTCGCCGCGCCCTGCAGCACCGGCACGGCGAACAGGAACATCATCATCGTGCCGTGCATGGTGAAGATCTGGTTGTAGGCGTCCGGCCCGATCAGGTCGTTCTCCGGCACGGCGAGCTGGGCGCGGATCAGCAGGGCAAGGAGGCCCGCGATCAGGAAGAACAGCATCGCCGTGCCGACGAAGCGCCGCCCCATCGGCCGGTGGTTCACCGCCGAGAGCGAGCGCCAGCCGGGCGGCGAGGACCAGGCCCGGGCGAGCTCCTCCTCCTCGCCGCGCTGCCCCGAGGGAGGGCGCGCCGCCGTCACCGCAGCCCCTCCAGATAGGAGACGAGGTCGTGCAGCTCCGGCCCCGAGAGCTGGTTGAAGGACGGCATGTTGGCCCCCGGCTTGATCTGCTGCGTCGCCGCGATCCAGCCCGCGAGCGATCCGCGCGTGTTGGGCAGCATCCCCGCCCCGATCGTGGGGCGGGAGGCGAGGCGGGTCAGGTCCGGCGCCACCCGGCCCTCCGCCCCGTGGCCGCGCACGGCGTGGCAGGAGCCGCAGCCGTGCTGGAGGAACAGCGCATGGCCGCGCCGCGCCTCCTCGGTCGCCGGAGGCGGGGCGGGGCCGGCCTCGCGCCGCAGCCACGCCTCGAACTCCTCCGCCGGCATGGCGTGGACGGTGAAGGCCATGTTGGCGTGCTGCAGGCCGCAGAACTCGAAACAGGCGCCGCGGAACTCGCCCGGCCGCTCGGCGAGGACGCGGGCGGAGTTGATGCGGCCCGGGATCATGTCCACCTTGCCCGCCAGCGCCGGGATCCAGAAGCTGTGGATGACGTCCTCGGTGGCGAGGTTGAAGCGGACCGGGCGGCCCACCGGGATGCGGATCTCGTTGGCGGCGACCACCGGCGGGCCGCCCTCCGGGTGCGGGTAGCGCACCTCCCACCAGAATTGCCAGGCGACGACATCGATCACGAAATCGCCCGGCCGGTGGTGCGCATAGGGCCATTCGATGCGCAGGCTGGAGACCAGGAACACCGGCAGCACCACTGCCGGCAGCGCCACGCCGCAGCCGCCGATGAGGAGCAGCCGCCAGCGGCGGCCGCCGCGCCAGCGCGCGGCGAACAGCGCGTGCAGCATCGTTGCCGTCACCAGCACCATCACGCCGGCCGAGACCCAGACCGTCAGCAGCCAGAGGTCCAGCGTCTCCCGCGCGTTCACGCCGCGCGGGTCGAGCCAGGATTGCGCCCCCTCGCAGCCGGCGAGCGCCAGCGCCGCCGGGGCGGCGAGCCATGCGCCCCTCATGCCCTGCCCGAGGCGGGAGCGAGAAGGCGCAGCAGGCCGCCCAGGCCGGCCAGCAGGAAGGCCAGGCTGCCCGGCACCCACATCAGCAGCCCGCCGAGCTGCTGGTCCTGCAGGGGCGTCAGCCCGAAGGGCAGGGTGGTGGCGAGGTGGCTGGCGTAGAGCGGCACCGGCGCGAAGACCAGCACCGCGCCGAGCAGCCCCATCTGCGCCGAGGCCATGGCGCCGAGCGCCCAGGCGCCCGGCCCGGCGCCCTCCCGCAGCAGCGCCCGCCACAGCGCCAGCGCGGCGCCGAGCAGGGAGAGGTGCGACAGCCAGTAGATCAGCCCGTCGCGCAGCGCCGCGTCATAGGGGCCAGGCAGGTGCCACAGCCAGAACAGTGCGGTGAAGCCTGCCGCGGCGAGGCTGCCCGGCACCTGCCAGCCGCCCCGCGGCAGGCCGAGCGCGAGCAGCGGCGCCGCGACCAGCGCCAGCAGCATGTGCTGGCCCGCGCGCGCGCCGAACAGCGCGACGGCCAGCGCGCAAAGCGGCGAGGCGAAGGCGAGCGCGACAACCAGCCAGCCGGCGCCGAAGGCGGCGCGCCGCGACGCGGGCAGGCGGCGCCCCGCCCACAGCCCCGCCGCGCCTGCCAGGGCGATGCCAAGCAGCAGAAGCGGATCGAAGGTCCAGCGGCTCCACAGCTCCGCCGGCAGGGGAGGCGGACCGCAGTAGGCGAGAGATGGAATCGAGGGCATCCCCGGCGGACTTCCCCCTGCAGGCGTGAGGTTGAGGCGCCAACGGCGCGGCTGCGCAGCGGTTCCGCGCCGCCCTATCCCGGCCCCGCGTCGCGCGGCCGCAGATAGGCGAACCAGTATCCCGCACCGACCAGGAACCCGCCGATCACATTGCCGATCGTCGCCGCGGCGAGGTTGTTCGCGAAGCCCGCCAGGGTGAGCGCGGGAAAGTCCGCCGGCGCCAGCCCCGCCTCGGCCCAGAAGCCGGGCGCGGCCAGCGCCTTCACTGCCAGCCCCATCGGGATCAGCGACATGTTGGCCACCGAATGCTCGAGGCCGAGCGCGACGAAGGCGGCGATCGGCGGCACGATCACCAGCACCTTGTCGGCCGCGCTACGCGCCCCGAAGGCGAGCCAGACCGCGAGGCAGACCAGCATGTTCGCCAGCACCCCGCTCGCCAGCGCCGTGCCGAAGCCGAGGGACGCCTTCTCCTCCGCCATGCGCAGTGCCGCGGCGCCGACCGCGCCCTCCCCCGCCTCGTGCACGCCGGCGAGGAAGGCGAGGGCGACGACCGCGAGCGAACCGGCGAAGTTCATCACCCAGGCGATGCCGAGCGCGTGCAGCACCGGGGAAAAGCCCGCGCGTTCCTCCGCCCAGGCGACCACCAGCAGCGTGTTGCCGGTGAACAGCTCGGCCCCGCCTACCAGAACCAGGATCAGCCCCAGCGAGAAGACGAGTCCGGCCAGCACCTGCGCCACGCCGAAGGGCAGCGCCTGCTCCGCGCCGGCCAGGGCCACGGTGGCGAACAGCCCCCCGAAGGCGATGTAGGCGCCGGCCAGCGTGGCGAGCACCAGCAGCACCGGAAGGTCGAGCCCGGCCTTGCTCTCGCCCTTCCTCGCCGTCTTCTCGGCGATCTCGGGCGGCGCGTGGACGTCGGGGCTCGGATCCGGCCGGCCGGCCGCGCGCGCCTGGGTGCCGGTGTCGCTCATGCCGCATCGCCGCAGGCGGCGAGGGCGGCGCGGGCGCGCTTCAGCAGGTCCTTGCGGAAGCCCTCGGTCGGGACCGCACCCGACCAGGTCAGGCTGAGCGTCGCGTTCACGCAGGCGAGGCGGGAGGCGAGGCCGGGATCCTCCGCCCCCTCGCGGTGCCGCGCCACCAGGTAGTCGCGCAGCGCCACGGCGCGGCGCATCGCCTCCATCGCCTCGTCCACCGTGCAGGGCGGCGCCTCGGCGATCAGCCGGTCGAGCGCGGCGAGCGCCGCCGCGCGCAGCGCCGCCTCCTCGGCGTGCAGGCTGCCGCTCATCGCCGCCGCCGCGGATCGGCGTGGCGGAACGCATCCTCCGGCCGGCAGGCACTCTCGTTGCCCGCCTGCAGCACGCCGTGGCGCAGCGCCGCGCCGCCGAGGATCAGGGCGAGGGAGGCGAGCTCCGGCAGCAGGCCGGAACGGCGGCCCGAGACGGCGTGCGCGAGCAGGGGCAGCGCCATCCCGCCGGCCTTGGCGCCCTGCAGCAGCGGCGCCGCCCGGCCGCGCTGCGCCGCGTGCCCGACGCCCGCCTCGCGCCAGCGCCGCTCGGCGAGCAGCGAGGCGGCGAGCTCGCCCGCGGCGGCGAGGGCGGCCAGCCGCTCCAGCCGCCGCGCGCTGCCCACCTCGCCGGCGCGGCGCTGCGCCAGGGCGAGGGCGGAGGCGGCGCCGGCCATGGAGGCGGCGCCGAACTGCGCCGCCAGCGGCCCCGGCGCCGCGGCCCAGAGCGGCGTGCTGGTCGCGGAGAGCAGCGAGGCGGTGTAGACGCTCATCCCCGCCCCCGCCGCCGCGGCCGGCAGCTGCGCCGCATCCGCGACGCGCCGCGCGAGGCGCGAGCGGTGGCCGAACAGCGCGCCGAGCGCGGTCAGCGCGCTCAGCCCCCCGAAGGCGGTGAGCAGCCAGGAGCCGAGCGACATCGGCGAGGTCGGCCGCACGATGCGCAGCATGTTGTACCAGCGCGACGGCGTCTTCAGGTGCTGGATCAGCACCAGCGGTCCGACGACGCTGCCGGCGAGCGCGACCAGCCGCGCGCGGCGCACCAGGCCCCGCGCCCGCCGCCCGCCGGCGCGACGGGCGACGGCCGCGATCACCTGCGCCGAGCCGGCCATGCCGAGCAGGGCGATGTAGGCGGAAACCTTCCAGTCGAAGCTGCTGGCCTTGGTGACGGGCCGGCCGTGATAGGTCTCGCCGCTCCAGCCCTCCGGGCGCGTCGCCTCGTTCATCGCCGCCCCACCCCGATCAGCAGCGCTGCCGCGGCGAGGCCGGCCACGGCGGCGAGCCCGGACAGGATTGAGGGCAGCGCGCGAGGGGCCGGGCGCGAGGGCGCCGGCGGCAGGTTGTAGGCCTCCGGCCGCTCGATCAGCAGGAAGAAGGCGTTGAGGCGCCCGATGCCGCCGGTCGCGCGGGGCGTGCCCGGGGCGCCGTAGAGGTAGGCCGCGGGCTGGCCCTGCGCGTGCAACCGCGCCACGCGGGCCTTCGCCCCCTCGAGCAGCTCCTCCACCGGGCCGAACCGGATGGAGTCGGTGGGGCAGGATTTGGCGCAGGCCGGTTCCAGCCCGCCCTTCAGCCGGTCGTAGCAGAGGGTGCATTTGTGCGCCTTGCCGTCCTCGACCGAGAGTTCCACCACCCCGAAGGGGCAGGCGGGCACGCAGTAGCCGCAGCCGTTGCAGATGTCCTGCTGCACGACCACGCTCTCGAACTCGGTGCGGAAGAGCGCGCCGGTGGGGCAGGCCTCCAGGCAGGGCGCCGGATCGCAGTGCTTGCACACATCCGACATCATCAGCCAGTGGGACTGGTAGGGCGGCATGGTGGTGGCGCGCCTGCCATCCTTGCCGATCTTCTCGTTGAAGGTGACGTGGCGCCAAGTGTGGGCGCCGAGATGGCCGGTGTTGTCGTAGCTGTGGCCGGTCAGGCCCAGATGGTCGGCGGGGAGCTGGTTCCACTCCTTGCATGCCACCTCGCAGGCCTTGCAGCCGATGCAGAGCGTGGTGTCGGTGAAGAAGCCGTAGGCGCGGCCAGGCTCGACGCGCCGGCCGGTGGTGATCTCGGCCTCCTGCGGGATCGGGCCCCGAGGGTCGCGATCCGCGTAATCGAGTGCCCGCCTGTGCGCCAGGCCGCCTTCCATCACCGCGCCTCCCTCGCCACGCCGGCGCCGCCCGCCCGGCGCAGCCTGCCGGGGCGGAGGGCGCAGGTCAGCGCCTTGTTCTCGTGCATGCCCGTGTTCGGGTCGCCCACCACGGCGGTGAGCACGTTGGCGACATCGCCGGTGGCATAGCCGACCCAGCCGAAATGCCAGGGCAGGGCGATCTGGTGCACCATGCGCCCGTCCAGCCGCCAGGGGCGCAGCCGGTCGGTCACCAGGGCGCGGGTCTCGATCGCGCCGCGGGGGGTGGAGATCACCACCCAGTCCGTGCTGCGGATGCCGAGCGCGCGCGCGAGCTCGGTCGGGATCTCGGCGAAGCCCTCCGGCTGCAGCTCGGCCGTGGTGGGGACGAGGCGGGTCGGCGTGCCGCCCGAATGGTGCTCGGTCAGGCGGAAGGTGGTCAGCACATGCGGCCACCGCGGATCCCCGGTGCCGTGCACCGGGTTGTCGGCGTGCTCCCACCGCTTGGCGGCGGGGCTGATGGACTGGCCATAGAGCGGGTTGGCGACCGGGCTCTCCACCGGTTCGTAATGCGCTGGCAGCGGCCCGTCCTTGAGGCCGGAGGGAACGAACAGGCCGGCGACGCCGTCCGGGATCATGATGAAGGGCTGGCGGCCGGAGATGGCGTCCATGCCCGCGGGCTTCCGCGACCAGTCGGGCTCGTAGTCCGGGCGCTTGTCCTTGGGGAAGTCGATCTGGTCCGGGCTTGCCCATTCCTGCTTCGCCTCGTCCCACCAGACCAGCCTCTTGCGCTCCGACCACGGCCTGCCCTCCGGGTCGGCGGAGGCGCGGTTGTTCAGGGTGCGGCGGTTGGAGGGCCAGGCGAAGCCCCAGCCGAGATGCGTCCCCGGCCCTTCCGGCCCGTCGGGCCTGCGGGCGCGCGAGCGGTTCTCCCCGGGCTTCGGGAAGACGCCGCTGTAGATCCAGCAGCCGCAGGCGGTGGAGCCGTCCTCCTTCAGCGCCTCGAAGTCGGGGAGGAGCGTGCGGTCGGGCCAGGTGTAGCCGTTGATCTCCTGCAGGATCGCCTCGGCATCCGGCTCGCCCTCGTCGTCCACCGGATACTCCCAGGTCAGGGCACGGATGGCACGGTCCTCCTCGCGCTCGCTGGCGGCGTAGAGGTCCTTCAGGCGGCGCCCCAGGTGATAGACGAACCAGTGCTCGGAGCGGCTGTCGCCAGGCGGCGGCACCACCTTGTCGTGCCACTGCAGCAGGCGGTGCGTGTTGGTGAAGCTGCCCGCCTTCTCGCCGGAGAGGGCGGCGGGCATCAGGAACACCTCGGTGCGGATGTCCTCCGGCCGCATTCCGCCCGAGCGCACCAGGTGGCCGTCGCGCCAGAAGCTCGCCGTGTCGGTCTCGGCGAAGTCGCGCACCACCATCCAGTCGAGGTCGGCGAGGCCACGCTGCACCAGCAGCGAATTGCTGCTGCCGACCACCGGGTTCTGCCCCATCACGAACAGGCCGCGGATGATGCGGTTGCGCATCGCGACCGTCAGCGGCAGCTGCGAATGGTCGCCGACGATGCGCGGCACCCAGTCGAAGCCCCAGCCATTCTCCGGCGCCGCCGCCTCCCCGTACCAGGCGCGGAGCAGGCTGACGGCGTATTTCGGGAAATTGCGCCACCAGCCGGTAGGGCTGGTCTCGGCGTCGAGGTAGCTCTCCAGCGTGCTGTGCGGCTTGAAGGCGTGGGGCTGCGGCAGGTAGCCGGGCAGCATGTCGTAGAGCGTCGGGATGTCCGTGCTGCCCTGGATGCTGGTGTGGCCGCGCAGCGCCAGCATGCCCCCGCCCGGCCGCCCGACATTGCCGAGCAGCGCCTGCAGGATGGCGCCGGAGCGGATGATCTGCACGCCGGTGCTGTGGTGGTTCCATCCCACCGCGTAGCAGATGGCGGTGGTGCGCTCGCGGCCCGAATTGCGCGCGAGCGCCTCGCAGACCTTGAGGAACACCTCGCGCGGGCAGCCGGTGACGCGCTCCACCATCTCCGGCGTGTAGCGGGCGAAGTGGCGCTTCATCACCTGGTAGACGCAGCGCGGGTGCTGCAGGGTCGGGTCCCTGGGCGGCGGCCCCTCGTGCAGCCGCTTCGTCGCCTCGCAGAAGCCTTCGGTGTCCACATAGGATTCGGCGAGGGCGGAGGGCATCGTCACCCCCTCGTACTGCCAGCTCTCCGGGCTGTACTTCCGCGACTCCTCCTGCCAACCCGAGAACAGCCCGTCGCCATCCTCCGCGTCCCGGTAGTCCTCGCCGAGGATGGTGGCGATGTTGGTGTAGGGGATCGCCCATTCGCGGAACCAGAGGTCGTGCTCGAGCACGTGCCGGATGATACCGCCGAGGAAGGCCACGTCCGTGCCCGCGCGGATCGGCGCGTAGATGTCCGCCATGGCGCTGGTGCGGGTGAAGCGCGGGTCTGCGTGGATGATGGTGGCGCCGCGCGCCTTCGCCTGCAGGACGAAGCGGAAGGCGATCGGGTGGTTCTCCGCCATGTTGGACCCCATCACCAGGACGCAGTCCGAGTTGGCGAGGTCCCACTGCGGCATGGTCGCCGCGCCCCGGCCGAAGGTGGCGCCCAGACTGGGCACCGAATTGTTGTGTCAGACCCTTGCCTGGTTCTCGACGAACACCATGCCGAGGCCGCCGGAGAACAGCTTCTTGATCAGGTAGTTCTCCTCGTTGTCGAGCGTCGCCCCGCCCATGGAAGCGATGCCGAGCGTATGGTTCAGCGGCGTCCCGTCCGGCAGGTCCTTCACGAAGGTCTCGTCGCGCGTGCGCCTCACGAGATGGGCGATGCGGTCCATCGCCCAGTCGAGCGTCACCTCGCGCCATGCGGTCGCGCCGGGGACGCGGTGCAGGCAGCGGTCGAGGCGCATCGGGCTCGTCATCAGCCCGAAGGTCGCGGCGCCCTTGGGGCAGAGCGTGCCCTGGTTCACCGGGCTGCGCGGGTCGCCCTCGACATGGATCGGCCTGCCGTCCCTGGCGTAGATGAGCTGCGCGCAGCCCACCGCGCAGTAGGGGCAGATGGAGGTGCCGACGCGGTCCGCCTCCTCCAGCCGCGGCCGCAGGGTGCGCGAGATCGCCGCCTCCGCCGCCTCGCGCCGGTGGTCGGCGCCGCGCAACTGCCGTGGCACCGACCATTCCCGGGCGAATTCGGCGGCGCGCTCGGCGAGGCCGCGGCGGGGCGGTTGACGGCTCATGCGCCTCTCCCTGGTTCCTCCAGCAGGACCACGTCGCGGGCGATGCCCGCGATCAGGTCCTTGCCCTCCTCGTAGCGGATCCGGACTCGTCGATGCTTGAGCGCAGGCAGGTCCTGCGGCTCGAGCGCCGCGCCATGGTGCAGCAGGAAGAGCAGGCCGCGCCCATTCTCGGCCTGCAGCCGGAACCGGCCCTCCTGCACCACGGTGATCCTGCCTGTGGCCTGCCGCACCCTCGGCGATCCTTGCGGGGGGATGACCCTGCCGCAACGTGCCGCTGCGCCGAGGGTTGCGCGGTGCCTCAGACTGCGGCCGGCCGGGGCTCGTTGCGGCGCCCCGAAGGGTGGCGGCGCATGCGGTCGGCGTGCAGCGCCTCCGGCGGCGCGCCATCCTCGATCTCTTCGCGCCGCTGCAACTCGCGGTTCACACGCTTCAGCGCCTTGGCCAGCACCTGCTTCTTGAGGCTGGTCCCGGTGTTGTCGCGGGCCGGAGAGGCGCCCCGCGCCTCCGCCTTGCCGCGCATCTCCCGCCGCTGCTGCCGCGAGATGTCGCGCGCGCGGTCGCGGAGTTCGCGCAGGCGCCGCGCCGCGGCGAGGAGATCCTGGCGGGAGAGGGCGCAGATCGCGGGATAGTGGGTCGGCTCCACCGCCTCAAGCTCCGCCTGCGAGAGAAGGCGGCGCTCCGCACGCATCGTCATGTTCATCCGGTCTGCTCCTGCCTTGGGTCGGATCACGGAGGGACGCGGGCGATCCGGGATGGTTGCACGAGTGGCGGCACCCCGGAAGCCCGGCGGGGCCGGAGGCCGGCCCCTCGTCGCGCGGCGGAGTCACCGCTCCGGCGACTCCGCCGCCGCGCATCGGGCGCTAGCATGCCAGGCGCGGCGCGGGAAAGGCCATGGCGCGCTCCGCGCGCCGGCGGGTTTGCCTCCTGCCCTCGGCGATGCATCATCCCCTCGGCGGCGAGGCCTGAGGGTGCGGAAGGAAGGAGGCGGGGCATGTCCCCCTGTTCCCCGCATCCTGCGGCACGGGCGAGAATGAGGGGCGGAGCATGGGGGCCAAGCGCGGCGAGGGCAGTTGGGGTGCGATGGGGGCGGCCGAGACGCCGGCCGGCCGGTTGCGCAGGCGCTTTCCGACCTATGGCGATCTCGACCGCCGGGCACGGCGGCGCATCGCCCGCTTCGCCTATGACTTCGTCGCGGGCGGCGTGGGAGACGGCGCGCCCAACGTGGCGCACAACCGCGCCGCCATGGACGCGGTGCGGATCGTGCCGCGCTACGCGCGCGACGTGTCCGCAGTATCCACTGCGACGCGGCTGTTCGGGCGGGACTACGCCATGCCGCTCGGCGTCGCGCCGATGGGCAATGTCGGCATGGTCTGGCCGGAGGCGGATGCCATCCTCGCCGCCGCGGCGCAGCAGGCCCGCATCCCCTATGTCAGCTCCACCGTGGCCAATGTGGGCATGGAGCGGCTGGCGGCGATCGCGCCCGACGTGTTCTGGTTCCAGCTCTACGGGCTGCCGGCGGACGCCCACGCCATCTCGGTGGACCTGATCCGGCGGGCCGAGGCGGTCGGGGCGCATGCGCTGGTGCTCACCCTCGACGTGCCGATGCGCCAGAAGCGCGTGCACGACATCCGCAACGGCCTGGTGGTGCCCTTCCGCTACCGCCCGCGCACGCTGCGCGACATCGCGCTCGCGCCGTTCTGGGCGCTGGAGATGCTGCGCCGCGGCCAGCCGCGCTTCGAGAACATGCGGAAATACGTGGGCGAGGAGGCCGGCGTGGGCGAACTGGCCGGCTTCGTGCACCGACACATGACCACCGGGGTCACCTGGGACGACATCGCCCGGTTCCGCGACCTCTGGCCGCGCGCGCTGGTGCTGAAGGGGCTGCAGCATCCGGAGGACGCGGAGCGCGCGGCGGCCCTGGGGGTGGACGGCGTATGGGTCTCCAACCATGGCGGGCGGCAGTTCGACGCGGCGCCCGCCTCCATAGACACCGTGCCGGCCATCGCCGCGGCCCTCGGCGGCCGGGCGAAGGTGCTCTACGACGGCTCCGTCCGCTCCGGCCTGGACGTGTTCCGCGCCCTGGCTGTCGGCGCCGACTTCGCCTTCGCCGGTCGCGCCTTCCTGCTCGCCGTCGCGGCGCTGGGCAGGGAGGGGGGCGCGCACGCCACCGCGGCCTTCATGGAAGAGCTGCGCACCACCTTCGCCCAGGCCGGCGCGCGCAGCGTGGAGGAGGCGGCCCGCTGCTGCGTGCTGCACCCGAACGCCGTCCGCTTCGAGCGCGAGGAAGGCAACGCGATGCCGCAGGAGGCGCCGCGGCTGCGCGTCCTCGACCCCGGCGAGGGCAGATCCCATTCGGGTGGGCTTGCCCGGACGGGCGAAGATGCTCGCACGATCAACGAGCCGGAGCGTTTGCCCTGAGCCAGGGCAGACGGAGGATGCTCTAGACCTCTATTGCCCTGACTGTGCATAGCCGCAGTGTTGGAAGTAGGCGGCGCATTTGCTGGGACTGGAGCGGTCGAGGAGGCTGCCGATGGTATCCCAGAGGGTGGCGACAGTCCTGGCGGCGGCGGAGCGCAGAAGGCGCTTGAGCTTGCTGAAAGCGAGTTCGATCGGGTTCAGGTCGGGACTGTAGGGCGGCAGGTAGAGCAGCCGCGCGCCCTGCGCCTGGATGGCCTCGCGCACGCCCTCGACCTTGTGGCTGCCGAGGTTGTCCATGATGACGATATCGCCCGTGCCGAGCGTCGGCGCGAGCATCTGCTCGACATAGGCGCGGAAGGCGCGACCGTTGATGGCACCTTCCAGAACGAGCGGCGCGACGGGTCCGCTGGTGCGCAGGCCACAGAGGAAGGTGGTCGTGTGCCAATGGCCGTGCGGCACGGCGGCGAGCAGGCGTTGCCCGCGGAGCGCCCGGCCATGGGTGCGGGCCATGTTCGTCGTCGCCCAGGTCTCGTCGAGGAACACCAGGCGGGCCGGGTCCAGACGGGGAGCAGCCTTAGTCCAGGCGCGGCGGGCCTCGGCTATGTCGGGGCGGTCCTGCTCGGCCGCGCGGAGCCGCTTTTTTTGAGCGTCAGCCCGAGCCGGGTGAGCACCTTCCACATCACCTGATGGCTGACCCGCGCCCCATGCTCGGTCTCGGCCCAGGCCCGCAACTCGGCCACCGTCGCATCTGACGTGGCCCTCATGCGGAGTGCCGAAAGCATCGGTGCCAGCCGAAGCGGCACCTGGTTGCACTGGGGCCGTGCCTCGCGTTCACCCGTCTCGCGCAGCCGCACCCGCACCTTCACGACATAGGACGGACTGACCGAGAGCCGCTCGGCCACCTCGCGGATCGGCTCGCCGTCTGCCGCCAGAACCCGATCCCGCAGGTCCTGCCCGTAGGCCTGCCCCCGACGCCACGCCATCGCAGCCTCCAGCCCAAGCTGGACACCTACGAATCACACCACGCCGCGCCGCAGCTAATCACAAGCCGATTCCAGCCAGAGCTACTCGGGCCTAG
>NZ_SJDM01000020.1:0-1736 GCF_004761865.1 Crenalkalicoccus roseus
GGCGGCACCACCCGCAACGGCGAGAAGCTCTACCTCAACCTCCAGGTCACGCGGCAGATCCAGTCCGACTGGCTGAACGAGGCCGACATCGGCATCCTCGCCCGCAACCTCGACTCCTCGACCCTCGACCTCCGCCTGGTCTCGGGCTTCACGATCGGGTTGCGCACGCTGGGCGACAGGCGGGGCTTCGAGGACACCACGCTGATCCTCGGGCGGATCCTCAACAACCGCTACGGCCTCGACGCGCACTGCGCCACCGCCACGGCCTGGAACACCTCGATCCGCTACTACGGTGGCCACTTCGCCTGTGCGACCGGGATCAACCCGACGATCGACCGCTTCGGGATCCGCTTCTCCCGCGGCGCTCCGGACGCCTACAACAACCACAACCGGCACGTCTTCGACGCGCCGAACTTCGAGCTGCGCCAGCTCGACCCGAACGTCGCCATCCCCTTCCTGAACGAGACCAATGGCAGCGCCATCATCGGCCGGGCGCTGCGCATGGAGGCCTGCTCGCCCATCGTCGCCCGCCACACCGGGGCGGCGCAGGACTGCGAGTACGAGGTGGCCTGGGCCAACACCTACCAGGTCGGCATCGAGTACACCCCGACCGCCACCCGCTGCGGCAACGCGGTCTACAACCGCCACCGCGCCCCGGCCTCGCGCCACCTCCGCCTGCTCGGCAATGTGCCGAACCTGCGCGCCGCCGCCTTCCGGCACAGCGCCGCCGAGATCGGCGTCGAGGGCCTGGCGACGGTCGCCACCTCGACCACCGCCGCCACCACCCTGGCCGGCCTGTCCTTCAACGGCCTGGACGGCATCACGCCGACCGGCCGCGGGCTGCTGCTGGAGGCGCAGCGTGGGCTCGCCTTCGTGGTGGACTGCTCCCAGGCGAAGGAGTTCGCACTCGCCCACTGGCTGGTCGCCGGCGCCGACGGCGGGCGGCTCTTCGTGCGCTGCTTCGACGCGGCGATGGCCGTGCGCGAGGACCTCGCCGGCGACGTCCTCGCCTCGCTCACCACGATGCAGTGGAACGCCCCCGCCAAGGCCTGGACCGGCGGCGCGGTGATGGCCGACGCCTCCCTGAACCGGCGCATGACGGTGCGGCTCGGGCCCGCGGTCGCCTTTGCCCAGATCGGCATCGTCGGCTTCGATGGGCAGATCGAACTCGAGGCGCTGCGCCTGTATGGCCTGCCGGAGCACGCCCCGGCGCTCCTCTGCGGCACGCCCGCCCTGCCGGTGGGCCAGCGGGAGTTCGTCGCGGAGACCAGCTGGGACCTGCCCTCGCTCGCGCCGGGTGCAACCAGCCTGCTCGACGTCACGATCACCGGCTGCCGGCAGGGCGACCTGGCACAGGCGGCGCTCGCCTCCTCCACGCGCTTCGTCGAGCTCGACGCCACGGCCTGGACCACCAACACGGTCCGGGTGATGGCCAGGAACATCTCGCCCTCCGCCACCTTCGACCTCGGCCCGGCCACGCTCTCCGTCGCGGTGACGAAGCGGCGACTTCCGTAGCAGACCAATCATGGTGCGCTTGACGTTCCCACACGGGAAGGGGGCAGGCTGGCGCTGCTGGTGCGGTCGAAGGTCGGAAGCATGTCACGCCGCCACGGCGGTCGGCTGGAGGATCAGATCCTGACCGCTCTCGGGAGTGCTCTGGTCGACGGCCGCCTGGACGTCGCCGATCATCTGCTGCGGGCCCTCGAGGCCCTCGCGCCCAGCTTGGCCCCGGGATC
>NZ_SJDM01000020.1:1742-14018 GCF_004761865.1 Crenalkalicoccus roseus
CCCCTGGCCGAAGCCTATCTTGCGATCGGCGAGCCGTCCTCACCCGCCGGGCGGTCGGCGCCCGTCCCAGGCCCCGCAGGACCGGAGGCGTATGCGCCGGCGACTCGCCCGCGTCGCGCTCACGTCACCCGATGCGCGCGGCCCTCAGCCGGAGGGCGTTCCCGACCACGCTGACCGAGGACAGCGCCATCGCGGCGGCGGCGATCACCGGCGAGAGCAGGATGCCGAGGAACGGGTAGAGCACCCCCGCCGCGATCGGCACGCCCGCGGCGTTGTAGGCGAAGGCGAAGAACAGGTTCTGGCGGATGTTGCGCATCACCGCGCGCGACAGCCGCCGCGCCCGCACGATGCCCATCAGGTCGCCGCCGAGCAGCGTCACGCCCGCGCTCTCGATCGCCACGTCGGTGCCGGTGCCCATGGCGATGCCGATCTCGGCCGCCGCCAGCGCCGGCGCGTCGTTCACGCCGTCGCCCGCCATCGCGACGTGNGCCCATCAGGTCGCCGCCGAGCAACGTCACGCCCGCGCTCTCGATCGCCACGTCGGTGCCGGTGCCCATGGCGATGCCGATCTCGGCCGCCGCCAGCGCCGGCGCGTCGTTCACGCCGTCGCCCGCCATCGCGACGTGCCGGCCCTCGGCCTCCAGCCGCTCGACGACCTTCTGCTTGTCCTCGGGCAGCACCTCGGCGATCACCTCATCGATGCCAAGCCTCTTCGCCACCGCCTCCGCCGTGGTCCGGTTGTCGCCGGTCAGCATCACGACGTGCACGCCTTCGGCCTGCAGCGCCCGGACGGCCTCGGGGGTGGTCTCCTTCACCGGGTCGGCGACGGCGACGATCCCCGCCGGGCGGCCGTCCACCGCGACGAAGAAGGCGGTCGCGCCGTCGCCGCGCAGCCGCTCCGCCTCGGCCGAGACCGCGGCCACGTCCACCCCCAGCTCCTCCATCAGCCGGACGTTGCCGATGGCGACGCGGCGACCTTCCACCGCGCCGGTGACGCCGCGGCCGGTCGGGGCGTCGAATTCCTCCACCGGGGCGAGGGCCAGGCCGCGCGCCTCCGCCGCGCGCACCACCGCCTCGGCCAGCGGGTGCTGGCTCGGGCGCTCCAGGCTGGCGGCGAGGCGGAGCAACTCCGCTTCCGCGAAGCCCGCGGCGGGGACGACGGCGACCACCTCGGGCCGGCCGCGGGTCAGCGTGCCGGTCTTGTCCACGACCAGGGTGTCGATGCGCTCCAGCCGCTCCAGCGCCTCGGCATTCCTGATCAGCACCCCGGCCTGCGCGCCGCGCCCGACGCCGACCATGATCGACATCGGCGTCGCCAGGCCGAGCGCGCAGGGGCAGGCGATGATCAGCACCGTCACCGCCGCGACGATGGCATAGGCCGCCCGTGGCTCCGGCCCCCAGAGGGACCAGGCAAGGGCGGCGAGAAGGGCGATCGCCACCACCGCCGGCACGAACCAGGCGGAGACCTCGTCGGCTAGGCGCTGGATCGGCGCCCGGCTCCGTTGCGCCTGTGCGACCATGCGCACGATCTGCGCCAGCACCGTGTCCTGGCCGACGCGGTC
Source organism: Crenalkalicoccus roseus (assembly GCF_004761865.1). Taxonomy (GTDB): domain Bacteria; phylum Pseudomonadota; class Alphaproteobacteria; order Acetobacterales; family Acetobacteraceae; genus Crenalkalicoccus; species Crenalkalicoccus roseus. Next base: position 3,305 of record NZ_SJDM01000020.1, read on the forward strand.
GGCGCGCATCACGAAGGCCCCCTGCTGGTTCAGCGTGCCGCCGATCACCCGTGCGCCGGGGGCCTTGGCGACCGGCACCGGCTCGCCGGTGATCATGCTCTCGTCCACATTGCTGCGGCCCTCCAGCACCTCGCCGTCCAGCGGCACCTTGTCGCCGGGGCGCACCCGCAGCCGGTCACCCACCTGCACCGCCGCCAGCGGCACCTCCTCCTCCGTGCCGTCCGGCCGGATCCGCCGCGCCATCGCCGGGGCCAAGTCGAGCAGGGCGCGGATCGCGCCGCCGGTGCGCTCGCGCGCGCGCAGCTCCAGCACCTGGCCGAGCAGGACCAGCACGACGATCACCGCCGCGGCCTCGAAATACACCGCGACCGACCCGTCCGTGCCGCGGAAGGCCGGCGGGAAGATCCCGGGCGTCACCGTCGCCGCCACGCTGAAGATCCAGGCGGCGCCGGTGCCGAGCGCGATCAGGGTGAACATGTTGAGGCTGCGGTTCACGACCGATTGCCAGCCGCGCACGAAGAAGGGCCAGCCAGCCCAGAGCACGACCGGCGTGGCGAGCAGGAGTTGCAGCCAGTTGCCGACGGCCGGTCCGCCGACCAGATGGATCATGCCGGTGAGGTGCCCGCCCATCTCCAGGACGACGACCGGCAAGGTGAGCACAAGCCCGATCCAGAAGCGGCGCGTGAAATCCACCAGCTCCGGATTCGGGCCGGCTTCGGCGGAGGGCGTCTCCGGCTCCAGCGCCATGCCGCAGATCGGGCAGCTCCCCGGCCCGATCTGGCGGATCTGCGGGTGCATCGGGCAGGTGTAGATGGTGCCCACGGCGACCGGCTCGGCGCGCAGCGTGGGCTTCGGATGGACGTATTTCGCCGGGTCGGCGATGAACTTCGTCCGGCAGCCGGCCGAGCAGAAGTGGTAGGCGGTCCCGGCGTGGTCGGCGTGGTGCGGCGTCGTCGCCGGGTCCACCGTCATGCCGCAGACCGGGTCCTTCACCGTCGCGCCGGTTTTGGCCTGGCCGGTGGAGGCGTCGCCGTGACGTTCGTGACGTTCGTTCATGGCCAGCCTCCGAGGGGCTCGTCAGCGCGCCGGCGCCAGACGGCGCGCGGCAAGGAGAGAAAGGATCGGCAGCACAAGCCGTTGAAGCACGGGAGCGAGCCCTGCCCCCAGCGGCAGCATGCGCGGCATCGCGGCGGTGCCGCAATGATCCATGACGACCATGGCTCAGAGCTTGTCAAGCAATCGAACCTGCGCAGGAAGGCCGCTTGAGATCGCCGAGCCTTCCGCCGCCCTGCCCGGGGCCGGGGGCATTCCTTCACGACGGCTCAACCCCGAGGTTCCTTTTCGGCCGCTGCACCCGAGCCGCCGCCATGGTCATGGTGCCCGCGGTGCATGAGGAGGTGCATCAGCGGACAGGCGAGGATCAGCAGATAGGGCAGCGCGCCGAGCATGTGGCCCCAGTGCTCCCGCAGGACATAGAACGCGCCGACCAGGGCGAAGCCGATGGCGGCGATTCCGACGCGTGTCCGCCACCAGGATGGCACACCGGCGCCCTCCGGGCGGGCGGGGTGGGTCCCTGCCATCTCACTGCATTCCCATCCTCATGCCCCGCTGCATGCCGCGGAGGTGTTCGGCCATCAGTTCGTCGGCGCTGCGCCGCTGCTCCTCCGACAGGGCCGCGTAGAGCGGCGTCGCGGCTGCCGCGACCGCGCGCATCGCTTCCAGATGGGCGGCGAGAAGGGCGATGCGGCGCTCCATCTGCTGCGGCGCCGGGCCGGGCTCGGCGGCGCCGCTCATCGCCTGCTGCGTGGCCTGGCGAAGCCTTTCGGCCTGGGCACGGACGGCATCGGCAAAGGCGTTCCACGGCTGCGCCTGGGCGTCGGTGATCCGCAGTTCGGCGCGGAAATAGGCGAGCTGCCCCTCGATCCGGCGGAAGGGCTGCATCGCTGCCGCGGCCATCCGGCCCTGCATCATCTGCTGCATCATGGGCTGCATCATGCGTCCCATGTCGCCGCCCATCATCCCGCCTCCCGGCCCCATCATGCCAGGCGCTGGCGTGCCCCGCTGCGCGGCTGGCGGCGCGGGCTGCGGCGCGCCAGCGGGCGCCTCGGGATGGTGGGAATGTGGCACGGCACCTGCCGGGGCCGGCGCCTGCGCGAACGCGGTTCCGGCGAGTCCGACCGCAAATATCCCGACCGCCGTGAACATGCTGAGCTTCCTCATGACCTTCTCCTTTTGGTTGTCAGGCAGGCTGGTCGCCAACAAATCGCATGAGGGCTGGTGGCTGCCATCGGCGCGCCAGGCGATGACGTCGTAGGTGTCGGGCGGCTGGCCCGGGACTTCCATGCCGGGCGAGCCGATCGGCATCGCCGGCACCGCGAGGCCGACGACGCCGGCGGGCCGCGCCGCGAGCAGGCGGCGGATCGCCAGCGCCGGCACATGGCCCTCGAGGCCCATGCCCTCGACCCGGCCCGCATGGCAGGAGAGCAGATCCGCCGGCGTTCCCAGCATCCGCCGGAACGGCGCGACCGAGGGCACCACGCGGTCCTCGACCGCGAAGCCCTCGGCGCGGAGATGCTCGACCCAGGCCAGGCAGCAGCCGCAATGGGGATCGCGCCACGCCTCGGCCCGCGTGCGGCGCTGGCCCAGCGCGGGCGGCACCGGCAGCGCGGCCGCGACGATCAGCACCGCCCTGCGGGAGGTCATGGCTGGCGCCTCCTCAGCTCGGGACCCGGTGGCCGAAATCGACCGGATGGACCGACACCAGCTCGGCCGCGGCGTAGAAGGCCAGCGCGATCACGACCATCTCGATCCGGATCGAGCCCGCCAGGCGCGCCCCCGCACCGGCCTCGCCGCGCGCCAATGCCGGCGTGTGGCGCAGCCGGTTCCACGAGGCGAGGCCGAGCGCCGCCAGCACCGCCAGCACCTTCCAGCCGAGCGCCCAGCCGTGCCAGGCCTCGAGGATGCGGTCGAGCCGGACCGTCAGGTACCAGGTCAGCAGCAGGCCGGTGACGATCATCGCGGCGACGGCGATGGTGGCGGCGCGGCTCCAGTCGCGGATCAGCGCCGCGGCGGCAGCGCCGTCGCGCCGCCGCGCGATCCACAGCAGCGGCGGCAGGGAGCCGACCCAGAACGCCACCACCGCGAGATGCAGCACCACGAGCACCGCGATCTCCTGCCGCGGGCGATACAGCATGGAATGGCCCATCGCCGCGTAGGATCCGATGACCAGCGCGGCACCGACCGCCGCTACGGCCGGCCCGGCCCGCCACGGCATGGCCGCCGCCGCCAGCAGCACGAGGCCGCCGGCCCGCAGCCAGAAGGCGTCGCCGATGCGCGAGCGCATCACCGCCGCCCAGACATCCGCGTCGGTCACGCCCGCGCCCGCCGTCAGCACCAGCACGCGCAGCGCCAGCGCCAGCACCGAGAACACCAGGCCGGCGAGGATCGCGCCGAGAAGGGTGCGGCGCAGCCGCGCGGCCTCCTCCGCATCGAGCCGATGGCCGAAGCCGATGGCGAACAGCGCCAGGCCCGCGGCGCCGAGGGTCGCGGCGTAGTAGAGCGCCCGCAGGACCACGGTCAGGCCGTCGAGCAGGGACGGATTCGGCTGAAGATATTCGAGGATCATGGCCGGCGCGGCTCCACGCGGAAGGGGATGACGCCGCCGACCGGGTGGCCGTCGGCGGAGATGATGCGCCACTCGGCGCGGTAGTCGCCGGGCGCCAGCGGCGGCAGGTCGATCGTCTCGCTGGTCGCCTCGCGGATGGTCCGGCGGGGCAGCGCGATCTCGTCGCCGCCGACGCGGTGCAGGCGCAGCGCGGTGAGCCGCACCCGTTCGGTGAAGTGCAGTTCGATCCGTTCCGGGGAACGGTCGAGCACGGCACCGGCGGCGGGGACCGAGCGGCGCAGTTCGGAATGCGCCGCGGCGGGCGGGGCCGCGGTGGCGAGCGGGACGAGCAGCAGGAGGGCGCGGCGTCTCACCGGGCGGGCAGACGCCCGAGGATCGCCCGCATCTGGGCGATCTCGCGCTCCTGGTCGCGGATGATGGATTCCGCCAGCAGCCTCACCTCCGGATCGCGGCCGTGCTCCAGCACGATCCGCGCCATGTCGATGGCGCCCTGGTGATGCGGGATCATGCCCGCGGCGAAGTCGCGGTCGGCGTTGCCGGAAAAGGTGATCGCCATGTCGCGGTGCATTTTCTCGTTGGCGGCGATGAAGGCGCGCGTGGCGGGGGTTGCGTTCGCCGGCACGGGCGTCGCGCCATGCGCTGCGGAACCATGGCCCGGCATCATCGGCATCCCATGCCCGGGACCGTGCTGCGGCTGGGCCTGGGCCAGCACGAAGGCCCCGGCGCCCGCCAGGGCGATGACGGCGGTTGTGGCGAGAAACGTGCGGCGCATGGGGTCGTCTCCGGAGCTTCGATGCCATTACCATGCGACCGCGGGCGCTGCGAATCCTCTCTGCGGCATGACAAAATATGTCACCGCGGGACGGCGTTCAGCCGGCCTGCCGCGGGAGAAGCAGCCTGGCCAGCAGCCCACCTTCGCGGGACTCGCGAAGCTCCAGGCTGCCGTTGCTGGCTTGCGCGAACCGCTGCGCGATGGCCAACCCCAGCCCGACCCCCGAGCCGCTGCGCGCCGGGTCGAGCTGGACGAAGGGCGCCATCGCCCGGGCACGGTCGGCCTCGGCAATCCCGGCGCCGGAATCCGACACCTCGACAGCGAGCATCGGCCCCTCCTCGCGGATGCGCAGGCGCACCGGGGGCCGGCCATGGCGCAGGGCGTTGTCCACCAGGTTCGAGAGCGCGCGCTTGGCGGCGATCCGGCGCAGCGGCAGGACCACGCGCCCCGGCCCCTCATAAGCCACGTCATGCCCCTGGTCGGCGGCGTCGGACGCCAGCGTCTGCAGGATCGCCGCCAGGTCGGCCGGACGGACGGGTTCCGCGTCGCGGCCCTCGCGGATGTAGTCGAGGGTGCGCGCGATCATCGATTCCATCTCGACAATGTCAGCCTCCATCCGCGCGCGATCCTCGCCCTCCGGCAGGAAGCCCACGCGCAGCTGCAACCGGGAGAGCGGCGTGCGCAGGTCGTGGCTCACCGCCGCCAGGGCTTCCGTCCGATCCTCCAGCAGCCGCCCGATGCGGTCCTGCATGGCGTTGAAGGCCGCCGCCGCGTGGCGCACCTCCTCCGGCCCTTCCATCGGCACGGGCCGGGGGCTCGGGTCGCGGCCGATCAGGTCCGCCGCGGTGGCCAGGCGCCGCAGCGGCCCGGTGATCCAGCGCACCACCAGGATCGAGACCAGCGCGATCCCGAGCGCCATCGCCACCATGGACGAGATCGCGCCGTGGTCGAGCGGCCCCCTGCCGACGGTGACCCATGGCGCCGAGAAGACGATCCAGCCACCCTCGGCCGGCACCGCGCCCAGCACGCGGTGCCCGGGCTCCGCCTTCGGATCCCAGCTGAGGCGCGCATCGGGGCCGAGCCGCGCCGCCGCTTCCGCCAAGGCATCGGGCGGTGCCCTCGCCGGCAGCGGGGCCACGCGATCCCAATGGATCTCGATGCCCGGGCGTGAGATGGCGTGTGCCGCCGCGTCGCGCGCCGCCTCGGGCAGCGGCGCGACCGCCAGGCGCGCCGCCGCGAGCTGGTCCGCCATCCGCTCCAGCCTCGCTCCCTGCTCGGAGCCGCGCAGCGCGCGCTCATGCACCCACATGCTGCCGATATGCAGCAGCATCAGCCCGCCCAGCAGCAGCAGCGTGATGCGCCCGGCCAGGCTGGCGGGCCAAAGGGACCTCATGCGCGCGTCACATCCGCCACCAGCACGTAGCCCGCGCCGCGCACGGTCTTGATGAGCGAGGGGCTGTCGTCGTCCGGCTCGATCTTCCGGCGCAGGCGGCTGACCTGCACGTCCACCGTCCGGTCGAAGGGATCGGTGCCGACGCGCCGCTTCGCGACCTCGAGAAGCTGGTCCCGCGACAGGATCCGCTGCGGATGCTCCAGGAAGGCCATCAGCAGGTCGTATTCGGCGCCCGAGAGATCGACCGCGACGCCTTCCGGCGAAGTGAGTTCCCGCCGCGCCGTGTCCAGCACCCAGCCCGCGAAGGCCAGCCGCCGCGATCGCGGATCGGGCTGCGCATCCGCGGGCGCGGCGCGGCGCAGAAGCGCGCGGACGCGCGCGACCAGCTCGCGCGGGGCGAAGGGCTTCGCCACATAGTCGTCGGCGCCAAGCTCGAGGCCGAGCACGCGGTCCATCTCCTCCCCCCGCGCGGTCAGCATGAGCACCGGCACGCGCGAACGCTCCCTGAGACGCCGCAGGAGGTCGAGGCCGGAGGCGCCCGGCAGCATCACGTCGAGCAGGATCAGGTCCGGTTGGCCGGCCGGGCTGTCGAGAATATCCCACATCTCGCGCCCGTCGCGTGCGGCGGAGACGCGGAAGGTCGCCTCCCGCAGCAGGCGCGCGACGAGGTTGCGCATCTCGCCATCATCCTCAACGATGAGGATATGCGCCTCGGGGTCGAGCAGGCGGCGTTCCGCGGTGTCGCTCATCTGGGTGCGTCGATGGGCGCATAGCGCGCCTGGATGCGGGGCTGCCCGGCGGCGGGGACGAGTTGCACGACGACGCGCAGGCTGGGATCGGCGCGGAAATCGCCGCTGGCGACCAGCGCCGCACCATCCGGCCGCGGCGCGAAGGTCAAGGTCTGCTGGCGGCCGCCGGCGAGCACGATGGCTGTCGCGGCGGCGCCATTCGCCGCGAGCGGCCGGTCATTCGCATCGTACAGGAAGAAGGTCAGCCGCCCATCCTGCGCCAGCAGCTCGCCGTGGTAGCCGCCGATATCCTGCATCTGCCCGCCATTCGGGCCGCGCGACGGGCCATGCGCCAGCGCCACGGACGGCAGGCTCAGCAGTGCGGCGGCGATCAGGCTGCGTTTGGTCGGCATCGAACTCTCCTGGGTTCAGAATGTCTCAGGCGCGAGCGCCCCGCCAGCGCGGCGTTCCGCGGCTTCGGCGCGCAGGCGTTCCAGTGCCGGGCGGCCGAAACGGTGGAACAGGATCGGCGTCACCAGCGTGTCGAGCAACGTGGCGCTGACCAGGCCGCCCAGGATGGTGATGGCGACCGGGTGCAGGATCTCCTTGCTCCAGCCGTCACGCCGCCGCAACTCGATCATTGTACGGTCAACCACCGTCAGCCGACGTCTCTGAACTGCCATCGCACCACCGTAGCCCTTCCAGGAAATCAGTGGTGTTCGCTACGGATGTTGAATCCGCCCGGGTTCCAACGAACCGCCGCATAATCCGGGTTAGCCCGGATTATGCGGCGGTTCGTCGCAAGGCGACTGAAAGGCCGGCAGGGGTTGGACTGGAGAGTTCGTTGCAAAAAACTCCACGAAACCCTCCATTTGCGTATTCTCCAGGAAAATCAAAATCTTGGGCCATCCGGTCCCGTTCTCATGAATAATGCGGGCTAGTGCGCCTTCGCGTGACGAAGGACGGACGATCCCGCCCATGGCATTCGCCATGAGCCGGTTCCGCATCTTCGAAATCAGGCACCGACAGACCGGGGCGGCATCGAGACGAGCAGAGCCGCAGCATAGAGAACGGCCAACGCGATGAATGCTTCGATGGTGATGGAGCGCGCAAGCCGTGGCCCCGCCCCCTGCTCCCCCGCCTCTAGGGCAGGGGTTAGGCGCCAGAGATGCCAAGCCGCAAGTGCCAGCATGCCCGATGTCAACGCCGCTTTGGCAAGCAGCACAACGCCATAGCGCGTCCCCAACAGGTTGGCGACGCTTCCGGCCAGCAGCCAAGCGAGGACGATACCCGCTGCGAGCATCAACGGAACGGCCCAGGCCGCGGCGCGCGACCAAGTGCGGATCAGCGCAATGTCGCGCCCCCCCCCGCGGCGTGCGGCCCAGGCGAGCGGCGGCAGGCTGCCGATCCAGAAGGCTCCGACAAGCAGATGCACAATCAGCAGCGCCGAGGGTAGGGGCCAGACGTCGGCCCCCGGCGTGTGCCCGAGCAGGGTGAAGCTGGCACAGGCCAGGAAGCCCCCGGCGAAGGCAACTCCGCGCACCGCGGCCATGGCAATCACAAGCCCGACCAGCCCCAGCCCGTAAGACATGCCGGCCGGCGATCCAAGGATTATTTCCCAGAGCTCGGCGTCAAGGATCGTGGAGCCGCCCGCGAGGTCCGAAACATTGGACGTGAGCAGGGCGACGGCTGCGGCCGACCCGAGCGCGAAGGCCAGCGCTCGCCAGCGGCGGAGCCGCGCCGTATCGCCGGCGGCCAAGTCCCGTGCGAAGAACGCAAAGAAGAACCCGAGGCCAGCGCCGCCGAGCACGGCGACATACCAGGTGGCGCGAAGCAGTTCGGCGATCGACACGGAGCCTGTTCCTGCAGCCGTCGGTCAGCGCCGGCTGGGATCAATCAGGAAGTTCACGGCGCCTCCGCCGACATGGCCATCGGCGGAAATGCCGCGGAACTCAATCCGGAAGGCTCCCGGCGGGAGCGGCGACGCCAAAGTGGCCTGCGCTTCGGTGACGAATGCGGTGCGCGAGCCCTGGCGTTGCAAGGATTGTTCTCGTCCCGCGAAGTCGAGTATGCGGAGCGAAGTGATTTGCATTGGTGCCGTGAAGCGCAGCGAAATGCGCTCTGGCGAACTCGCCAATACAGCTCCATCGGCAGGTGCTGACGCGATGACCTCCGAATGCGCGCGCGCATCAGGCGCAGACGCCAGGGTGGCCAGCATAAGGGCGCCGAAAAGCGCAACGAAAAACAGCTTCATTTTCGATCTCCAACAAGAAGACGCGCCCCGGCCAGCTGGCCGGAGCGCCGCCGATCAATGGTGGCCCTGGTGCGGCCCGCGCCGTACAGTCCCCGTGTTGTCGCCGGCCCGGTCAGCTGCCGCGCCAGCACCGAGTCCGTGGGCGTGGTGGCCGGCGTGCGGATTGCCGCCGAGCTGCGTCGCGCTTGCAGGAGTTGGAGCCGCGTGCGCCCCGTGACCGCCGGGACCGTGCTGCATGCCTTCCATGCCGTGGACCATGGAAGGCGGCACCTCGATCAGGTCGGGGTTCCCGGGATAGGCCGCGATGATCCGACGCAGGAGGGCGATCTCCTGCATCTGGTCCGTCTGGATGTAAACGTTCATCCACCCGAGAAAGCCGTTCCGTGCACCGGAATTCGCCAGGTAGTCCCGCGCCATGTCCACTGCACCCTGGTGATGGATGATCATCGCCTTGGCGAAGCGCACATCCGTCTCCGAGACCGGCCCGATCGCATGGGTCAGCCCGGACGGAATCGGGGTCTTGAGGAACCGCTCGGCCTGCGCCATGCCGACGGTCGCGACCGGCTGCAGCGTCAGCCCGAACATCCGGACAGGTGGCGCGTCGAGATTTCGGGCGATCTCGTCCAGCACCCCGATCTCGAAGGTCTGATTCGCGACGATCGCACGCGAGAGCGCCTGAAGGAGCGGCGACGACCGGCCCGGATCGCGCAGGTATTCAGCACTCATCGTCAGGGCGCCCACGTGATGCGGACGCATGGCCGTTACATACTCTCGGTCGATCCGTTGGGCGGATTCCGATCGAAGGGCGAACCATGTGCTGGTCCCCACACCGGAACCGGGCTCGTATTGCTCGCCGATGGCGGCTCTTGCCGGATTGGCGAACAGGGCGGAGCTGGCAGCCACTAAAGCGGAGGCGAGGCCGAGCATGAGCACGCGGCGGTTTCGAACGGTCACGGGCATCTCCATGTCCTGGAGGGTGGCGGGGCAGGAAGCACCCCGTGGGACACGTATGCCCGCCTATTTTTGACATAGGACAACCGCTTCATGACAAATGATTGCAGAGCGGCCTGGCCTGCGGTGCGGTGATCCGCCGCGCGGCTAACCCGTATTTCTCACACGCTGCTGGGGTGAGGGCCTGATCGTTCGTCGGTGCTGCGGCTTTTCGGCATGTTGGGTTGGGCTGCTTGTTTTGGCGTTTGCGGCCTGATTTTGGTCAAGCATCTGGATCACCGCGGGTTGGCGGCGTTGTCGGGAGGGATTTGGGCTTGCGCTGTCTGGGTCGTCAGCGGGCGAGCGCCGCGTAGGCGTCGCGGTATTGGTTCTGGTATGGCCAAGCCGAACTCATCGCCACCTTCACCCGCCGCACGCTGATGCGCACCAGCGCGCCGATCTTGAGCAGCCGGAGGCGGATGGTGCCGCAGGTGGCGCGCGCGAGATCGGTCTTGGCCAGCCGGTCGGCTACTGGCTGCACCGCGTCCATCCCGGCGCGTCCTGGGTGCTGCCGGGCGGCGCCACCTGGTTGAGCAGCCAGCGGGTCCCCGCACGCGACGTGCTGCACATCTATCGCAAGCGCCGGCCGGGCCAGCTGCGCGACGTCTCCTGGCTCGCGCCGNGACTACGAGGCCGCCCTGCTGATGAAGGCCAAGATCGAGGCCTGCCTGGCGGCGGTCGTCTCCGAGGATGCCCGGGGGCTCGCCCCCGGGCACGGGCAGTCGCGCTGGACTGGAGAATTTTCAGCCAGCACTTCCGGGGAGAATTCACGCAGCAGCTACAACAGGTCTGCTCGGAAAACCCCAGAAAACCTGCCACTCAGCGCGACGGCCGGTCTCGCGGAGAGCACGGCTCGTATGGGAACTGGCGGACCCGCACGCGCTGGATGCCGATGGTCGCCGCGCCGAAAGGCGCAGAGAAGGTTGGAATCCAGTTCCCACCGCTACGCCAC
>NZ_SJDM01000020.1:14028-62882 GCF_004761865.1 Crenalkalicoccus roseus
ACGCCACCTCGCTCGATGGCCCGGAAGCGGCAGGACTGGCCTGCCCCTCGGCTGTGGCGCCTCCGGCGCGGATGTCGTGCCCGCGCGGCTCGCCATCCCTGGAAGCGCGTTGTCCTGCGGGCGTGATCCCGCCGCAGGCTAATGGCCTTGTCGGATGCCACCTCCCGCTCTCTGGATGCGCTATCATTCCCTGAGCCCCCGCCCGCGCATCACCACGCCCTCGCCGAAGCGGGCGCGCAGCGCCTCCATTGCCCGCCAGCGTGCGGCGCGACGCGGCGCCTCGGAGTCGGCAAGGTCGCCGCGGTCGGCCTCCGCCGCCGGGGCCAGCGGCTGGGCGCCGATGCCGATCAGCCGGAACCGCGTGCCGTCCGCCTCCTTCGCCAGCAGCGGCCGCGCCGCCTCGAACAGCGTCTCCGGCAGCAGGGTGGGCGAGGGGAGGCGGACGTGGCGCGTGCGCAGCGCGAAGCCCGCCGTCTTCAGCTTCAGCACCACGCCGGCGGCGGCGAAGCCCTTCTCGGCCAGGCGCCGCGACAGCTTCTCGCACATCCGCCACAGCGGTGCCTCCAACGCAGCCATGTCGGAGAGATCGGCCTCGAAGGTGGTCTCGGCGCTGATGCTCCTGGTCTCGCGCGCCGGCGTCACGGGGCGGTCGTCCTCGCCCCGCGCGCGGGCGGCGAGCACGGGCCCGTCCTCGCCGAAGCGCCGCGCCGCCTCGCGCGCGTCGAGGGCGGCGAGCTGGCCGAGGCGCGTGAACCCCGCCGCCTCCAGCTTCCGCGCCAGCGCCGGCCCGACGCCGGGCAGCAGGGTCACCGGCTCCCCGGCCAGCAGCGAGGCCGCCTCCGCCCGCCCGATCACCGCGAAGCCGCGCGGCTTGTCGCGCTCCGCCGCGATCTTCGCCAGCAGGCGGTTCGGGGCAAGGCCGATGGAGACGGTGACGCCTACCTCCCGCTCCACCTCCTGTGCGAAGCGGGCCAGCACGGCCGCAGGCGGGGCGCGGTGCAGCGCCGCGGTCCCGCCGAGGTCCAGTAACGCCTCGTCGATCGAGAGCGGCTGCACCAGCGGCGTGAGGCGCTCCATCAGCCCCCGCACCTGGCGCGCCGCCGCGGCGTATTTCGCCATGTCCGGCCGGATCACCACCGCGTCGGGGCAGAGCCGCAACGCCTTGAACATCGGCATGGCGCTGCGCACGCCGCGGGTGCGCGCGACGTAGCAGGCGGCGGCGACCACGCCGCGCCGGCCGCCGCCGACCACCACGGGGCGGGTCAGCAGCTCCGGGCGGTCGCGCTTCTCGACGCTGGCGAAGAAGGCGTCGCAGTCCACATGCGCGACGGTGAGCGCGAACAGCTCCGCATGGCGCAGGACGCGGCGGGAGAGGCAGGCGCAGGCGGCGGGGCCGGGCGACTCCTCGCCCATGCGCAGGCAGTCGCGGCAGAGCCAGGGCATCAGCGGCGCCACGGGAAGGCGCCGGAGGTCCGGGCGGCGCGCCTCATGCCAGGTCCCGCGGAGCGCGACCGATCCGCGGCCATGGCCGGCCGCAGGCCGAGATCCGCGGGATGCGGCCTCAGTCCCACAGCCGCGCCGCCCCCAGCACGCCGGAGCTGTCGCCGTGCCGTGCCCGCAGCAGCGGCGTCGTCACCGTGTCGCTGAACACCCAGCGTTCCCATATTGCCGGCACCCGCTCGTAGAGATGCGCCATGTTCGACAGCCCGCCGCCGAGCACGATGCAGTCGGGGTCGAGGATGTTGATCACATGCGCGAGCGCCCGCGCCAGCCGCCCCGCATGGCGCGCGAGCGCCGCCGCCGCCCGCGCCTCCCCCGCCGCGGCGCGGGCAGGGAGGGAGGCAGCGTCGGTCGCGCCCGGCCCGTCCGCCTCGGCGGCCAGCGCCGGGCCGCTCAGGAAGGTCTCGATGCAGCCGCGGCGGCCGCACCAGCAGGCGGGGCCGGGATGCTCCCCCGCCTCCATCCACGGCAGGGGGTTGTGGCCCCACTCCCCGGCGATGCGGTTCCGCCCCTCCAGGATCCGCCCCGCCGTCACGATGCCGGCGCCGACGCCGGTGCCGAGGATCACCGCGAACACCGTCCCGAACCCCGCCGCCGCGCCGTCCGCCGCCTCGCTCATGGCGAGGCAGTTGGCGTCGTTGGAGAGCCGCACCGGCCGCCCGAGCCGCGCGGCGAGGTCGCGGTCCAGCGGCCTGCCGTTCAGCCAGGTGGAGTTGGCCCCGCGCACTAGGCCGGCGGCGGGGGAGAGGCTGCCCGGGATGCCGACGCCGACCGTGCCCCGCGCCCCGAGCTCCCGCTCCGCCGCCTCGACCAGCGCGCCGATCAGGGCGATCACGCCCGCATAGTCGGGCGGTGTCGGGGCGCGGCGGCGCAGCAGCGGCCGGCCGTCGGCACCGAGCGCCACGATCTCGGTCTTGGTGCCGCCGAGGTCGATGCCGATGCGGATCGTCATCGCCGGCGGGGTGCGGCCGGGCCGGCCGCCTCGCAAGCCTTGCGGCGCCCCGCGGCGGGTGCTGCACTCGGCGCATGTCCGAGACAGTGCTCGACGTGCAGGGGCTCAGCTGCCCGCTGCCGGTGCTCAAGGCCAACAAGGCGCTGCGCGGCCTGCCGCCCGGCGCCCGGCTGACCGTGCTCGCCACCGATCCGGCGAGCGTGAAGGACTTCTCCGCCTTCTGCCAGGAAACCGGGCACGAGCTGGTGTCCTTCGGCGAGAGCGGCGGCGTCTACCGCTTCGTGCTGCGCCGCCGCGCCGAAGGCTGAGCCGAGGAGGCGGTCATGGCCACCCTGCTGCTGACCCACCGCGCCTGCCTGGCGCACGACCCCGGCGACTTCCACCCGGAATGCCCGGACCGGCTGCGCGCCGTGCTGAAGGCGCTGGACCGGCAGGAATTCACGCCGCTGATCCGCGGCGAGGCGCCGGAGGCGACGACCGAGCAGCTCTGCCGCGTGCATCCGCGCCCCTATGTCGAGGCCATCCTCTCGGTGCGGCCGGAGCCCGGCGAGACGGTGCAGATCGACGCCGACACGGCGATGAGCCACGGCAGCGCCGAGGCCGCGCTGCGCGCCGCCGGCGCGGCGGTGGCGGCGGTGGACGCGGTATGCGGCGGCGAGGTGCGCCGCGCCTTCTGCGCCACCCGACCGCCCGGCCACCATGCCGAGCCGGCGCGCCCCATGGGCTTCTGCTTCTTCTCCAATGCCGTGGTCGCCGCCCGCCACGCCCAGGCGGCGCATGGCGTGGAGCGGGTGGCGATCGTGGATTTCGACGTGCACCACGGCAACGGCAGCCAGGCCTGCGTGGAGCGCGACGCCTCCATCCTCTACGCCTCGAGCCATCAGCACCCGCTCTACCCCGGCACCGGGGATGCAATGGAGCGCGGCGTCGGCAACGTGTTCAACCTGCCGCTGCCGCCAGGGGCCGACGGTGCGGCCTTCCGCGAGGCCTGGGAGGCGGTGCTGCTGCCCGCAGTGGACCGCTTCGCGCCCGGGCTGGTGGTGGTCTCCGCCGGCTTCGACGCCCATGCGCGCGACCCGCTGGCGCAGCTTCGCGTGCGCGAGGCGGATTTCGCCTGGCTGACCGAGGCGCTCTGCGCGCTGGCGGAGACGCATTGCCGCGGCCGGGTGGTGAGCCTGCTCGAGGGCGGCTACGACCTGCAGGCGCTGGCCGCCAGCACCGCCGCGCATGTGCGGGCGCTGATGCGGAGCTGAGCGGGCGGGAACGGCGCCGGGGCCGGCAAGAGGAGCGGCAGCCTCCTGCGGTGCTCCGGAGGGCGCCACCCCGGCGGGGGGGCGGGCCCGGACACGGGGGCGCATCCGGGCCGCCGCCATCAGTCGGCGTACTGCCCGGCGGCCTGGATCACCGGCCGCCACTTGGCGATGTCGGCCTGCCAGAAGCGGCGATGCGCCTCGGGCGTCGCCTGCTCCTGCGCCACTGGGGCGGTGCCGAGATCGGCGAAGCGGCTGACCACCTTCTCGTCGCGCAGCGCCACCTGCAGCGCGCGCGAGAGGCGCTCGATCACCGGCGCGGGCGTGCCGCGCGGGGCGTAGAGGCCGTGCCAGATCGTCACCTGCAGGTCGGGCAGCCCGGCCTCGGCCGTGGTCGGCACGTTGGGCAGCGCCGGCACCCGCTCCGGCGTGGTGACGGCGAGCACCTTGATGGAGCCTGCGGCGATCTGCTGCGTGGTGTTGGTGGTCTGGTCGCACATCAGGTCCACGCGGCCGGCCATCAGCTCCTGCATCGCCGGGCCGGTGCCGCGGAAGGGCACGGTGGTCATCGCCTTGTCCACCGCCTTCATCAGCAGGATGCCGCAGAGATGGCTCGCCGCGCCGATGCCGGCATTGGCGTAGTTCAGCTTCTCGCCCTCGCGCCGGATCAGCGCCACCGCATCCTGCAGCGTGTCGGCGGGGAAGTCCTTCCGCGCCACCAGGGTCATCGGCACCTCGGTGACCAGACCGATGGTCTCGAACCCGTTCACCGGGTCGTAGCCGAGGCGGCGGTAGAGGGTGGGGATGGTGGCCATGCCGATGTGGTGCAGCAGAATGGTGTAGCCGTCCGGCCGCGCCTGGGCGACGCGCTGGGCGCCGATGGTGCCGCCTGCGCCGCCGACATTCTCCACCACCACGGTCTGGCCGAGCTCACGTCCCATCGCCTCGGCCAGCAGCCGCGCCACCGTGTCGGTCGGGCCGCCGGCGGCGAAGGGGACCACCATCGAAACTGGGCGGGTGGGGTATTGCTGCGCCATGGCAGGCGCGGCGGCGAGGCCGAAGGCGGCGGCGAGAGCGAGGAGCGCGCGCCGGGAAGGCCGGATGGGCATGGAGTCCTCCTTGTGGGCGGCGTCGCCGCCGGTGTTATGCCTGTGGCGCTGGTCAGGGACGCCGTCGCCGCTGTCAAGCCCGCTCTGTCTCACGGCGGGGCGAACTTCCTTGACCGGACGCGCCTGCTGCCTGCGGCGGCCGAGGCGGCGGAAGTGGCGGGCGATGGTGGTGCTGCGGCCGTAGTGTTCGGGCCGGGCGCGCCAGGGCGGGCCGGTGGTGGCGGCGCGCAGCCTGGCGTCGAGGCGGGGGCGCGGATCGGTGCCGAGGGGGGCGGCCCGGGCGGTGCTCGTGGCGGCGGAAGGGGCGGAGCGCCTGCCACTCGGCGCGGAGAGGGGGGCCTAGGGCCGGCGGGGGTGAAGCGGCGCATCGGCGGGGCTCCCTGCGCGGTGGTGCGACGCGAACATACACCGAACATTAGCCGCGCGCAAGAAAAACCGGCAGGCAGTGGCGTGCCCTTTTCGGATCCGGATGGAACTGTGCCAGCCCAGGCAGGTTTAGGCGCGGCCCGGGCGGACCTTTCCATTACGGAATGGACAGGTTGCCTTAAGGCACATCAGGAGAAGAGACATGGACAAAGATCGCATCGCTGGCGCGGCGAAGCAGGTGAAGGGCGCGGTCAAGGAAGCGGTCGGCAAGGCGACGGGCGACACCAAAACCCAGGTCGAGGGCGCCGCCGAGAAGGCCGCGGGCAAGGCGCAGAGCAGCCTGGGCAAGGCGAAGGACGCCGTCCGCGACGTAACCGAGCGCTGACGGCGATCTCGGCAGGAATGCAGGCGCAAAATGCATCTGCATTCCTCCCTTCTTTTGCGGGAACCGCCCCGACAGGACGGCGGCTACACCTGTTAGGATCACCACAAATGTCGACAACCACCTCCGGCCCGGGTGCCTATCCGGCCCGCATCGAAGGCGCGCCGACTCTGCTTCGCCGCATCTCCTGGGGTGCTGTGTTCGCTGGTGTTGTGGTCGCGCTGGCCATCGGCATTACGCTCAATCTGCTGGGCCTCGGTGTCGGCGCCACCACGATCGACGCTACGGCGCGCGACACGCCTGCAGCTTCGAGTCTCGGCATTGGCGCCGCGCTCTGGATCCTGGTCGCAAACCTGATCGGCCTCGCGATCGGCGGCTACGTCGCCGCGCGGCTCTCGGGCACGGCCGATGCCACTGATGGCACGCTGCATGGCCTGGTGGTCTGGGGCGCCTGTGCCCTGCTCTCCGTCGCGCTGCTGGGCAATGCGGTGGTCGGCCTCGCCTCCTCCGCCGTGCAGGGCGCCTCGAACGCGCTCGGCGGGCTGGCGAGCGGCGTCGGTTCCATCGCCTCGGTTGCCACTCGCGAGACCGCCAGCCGCACTGATCCCAACACGCTGCAATCGGCGGCGCAGACCCTGGCGCAGCGCGCCCAGGACGCGCTGGCCACGGGCGGCGATCCGGCGCGAATGACGCCGGATCAGCGTCGGGCCGAGATCGGCCGGCTGGTGGGGCGGTGGACAACGGGCAATCCGCTCTCTCCGGCCGAGCGTGACCGCCTTGTGCAGCTTGCCGCCATCGAGTTCGAACTGCCCCCTCAGGAGGCCGAGGCTCGCATCCAGCAGGCCGAGCGGCAGATCCAGCAGACGCTGCGCGAGACCGAGGAGCGCGCACGGCAGGCGGCCGACGCCTCGGCGCGCGCGGCCTCGATCGCGGCCTTCACGGGCTTCTTCGTCCTGCTGCTCGGGGCGGGCGCCGCCGTCATCGGCGCGCGGCGCGGCACGCGAGCCGTGGTGGCCTGATGCCGTGCCCTCTTCCGCCGCGGCCCGTCGCGACGGAAGAGGGCGAGGCCGCGCCCGCCGCGCTCACGCCCCCTGCAGCGCCGCCCGCAGCCTCGCCGCGGTGAAGGGCACGCTGCGCAGCCGCACCCCCGTGGCGTCGAAGATCGCGTTCGACACGGCCGAAGGCACGATCGCCGCCGCCGGCTCCCCAGCGCCCCAGGGCCGCTCGGTGGGGCGGTCGATGAGCTCGATTACGATCTCCGGCACCTCCGCGAAGCTGATGCTGCGGTAGCTCGCCCAGTCGAGGCTGGTGACGGCGCGGCGGTCGAAGCTCAGCTCCTCGTGCAGGGTGCGGCTCAGCGTGTGGATGATGTTGCCTTCCACCTGCGCCTTCACCCCGTCCGGGTTGACGATCTGCCCGCAGTCATGCGCGCAGAAGAAGCGCGTCACACGGAACGCGCCGGTGCGGCGGTTCACCTCCACCTCGGCGACGCCGGCCACGTAGGTGCGCACCAGCTCGTACTTGCAGTAGCTGACGCCGCGGCCGCGCAGCACCTCGCCCTCGCGGTCGGGGCGCGGCGAGGGGCGCGTCTCCCACCCGGCGAGCCGCGCCGCGCGCTCCAGCACCTCCCGCCTGCGCGGGTCGTCGCGCGGCAGAAGGCGCAGGCGGTATTCCACCGGGTCGGCGCCCGCCTCCGCCGCACATTCGTCGAGGAAGGCCTCGTTGGCGTAGGTGTTCTGCATCCGCCCCGGGGTGCGGATCCAGCTCGGCCGGAAGGGCGTGCTCTCCAGCCGGTGGCAGGTGGTCTTCACCGCCGGCACCGCGTAGGGCAGCGCCAGGTTGTGGATGATGTTGCCGGGGTGGATCTGGCCCTCGCGCGGCAGCCCGGCGAGCTCGGCCGCCACCAGGTCGACGTTGCCCCCTGCGCCCTTTGGGATGAAGGCCTCGCTCTCCCAGCCGAGGATGTCGCCCCGGGCGTCGAGGCCCGCGCGCAGGTCCACGAGATGCGGCGGGCCCTTCGGGTCCCAGCCGTGCTCGTCGGCGCGCATCCACTGCACGCGCACCGGCCGCCCCGCCTCGCGCGCCAGCAGCGCCGCGTCGGCCGCGGCGTCCTCGTGGCCGTTGCGGCCGTAGCAGCCCGCGCCCTCCATGTAGATGCAGCGGATCGCCTCCGCCGGCATCCCCAGCATCAGGGCGAGCTGCTTGCGCAGGTTGTGCGTCGCTTGGCTGGCCGACCAGACGGTGAGGCGCCCCCCCTCGAAGGCCGCGACCGCGCAGGAGGGGCCCATCGAGCCGTGGGTGTGGATCGGGAAGTCGTAGCTGGCCGCGAGCCGCCTCGGCGCGCCGCCGATGGCGGCGGCGGCGTCGCCGCGCTCGCTCGTGACCTGCACCTGCGCCACCGGCGTCGCGCGCACATGCTCCCACAGCTTGGCTTGGTCCGGCAGCCCGGCCCAGTCCGACCAGCGCACGCGGAGCTCGCGCGCGGCGCGGATCGCGGCCCATTCGGTCTCGGCGACGACGCCGACGAAGCCGCCGCGGTGCACCACCTGGCGCACGCCCGGGATGTGGCGCACCGAGTCCGGCTCCACCGCCTCCGCCGTCGCGCCGAGGGCCGGCGGGCGCACCGGCCGCCCGTGCAGCATCCCGGGCAGGCGGAGGTCGTGCACGTAGGCGAAGCGGCCGAACACCTTGTCCGGGATGTCCACGCGCGGCACGGCGCGGCCGACCACGCGCCGCGCCTCCGGCGGCTTGATCGGCGCGTTCGCGTCCACCGCGAGGTCGAGGGCGCGTCCGCCGACGAGGTCGGCGTAGCTCGCGCGCCGCCCGTCCGGGGCGATGACGACGCCCTCCTCCACCCGCAGCGCGGCGGCGTCGGCGCCGAGGCGCTCGGCGGCGAGGCGGAGCAGCGCGCGCCGCGCCGTGGCCGCCGCCGCGCGGAGCTGCACGCCGCCGTTCTGGATGGAGAGCGAGCCGTAGGTCGGACCCTGATCCGGTGTCAGCGCGGTGTCGCCCTCGATCACGCGGATGCGGGCGAGGGGCACGTCCAGCTCCTCCGCCACGATCTGCATGAAGCCGGTGCGCACCCCGGTGCCGAGGTCCACCTTGCCGACATAGACGGTGACCTCGCCATCGGCGCCGATCGCGAGGAAGGCGGCGACCTGGTCGGTCGCCACCGGCTTCTCCGTCCAGGCCGCGGCGCCGCGCGGGCGCAGCCCGAGGCCGAAGGCCACCACCACGGCGCCGCCGGCCCTGAGCAGCGCACGCCGGTGGAGCGTGATCGCGTTCATCGCACGCCTCCCTCCTCAGCCGCCGCGCGCGGCGCGCAGCACCGCGGCGACGACGCGCGGCTGGGTGCCGCAGCGGCAGATGTTGCCCGCAAGCTCCTCCTTCACCTGCGCCTCGGTCGGCTGCGGGGTGCGGGCGAGCAGGGCGGCGGCCTGCATGATCATGCCGTTGGTGCAGTAGCCGCACTGCACCGCCTGCTCGGCGATGAAGGCGGCCTGCACCGGGTGCGGCCGCTCCGGCGTGCCGAGCCCCTCGAGGGTGGTGACGTGCCGGCCCGCCGCCTCGCGCACCGGCAGCACGCAGCTCCTCGCCGCAGCGCCGTCGAGATGCACGGTGCAGGCCCCGCACTGGGCGAGGCCGCAGCCGTAATGCGGGCCGATGAGGCCGAGATCGTTCCGCAGCGCGTAGAGCAGCGGCATGTCGGGATCGTCCACGGTCAGGCGGACGGCCTGCCCGTTGACGGTAAGGGCCAGGGTCTGGCTCATGCGCTTCCTCCCAGCGCCGCGCCCGGCGGCGCCTCGGGAGAGGGAAGCGCAACCGCGCGCCGGCCGCAACGCCGCGGCCCGTGCCGGGCCCCGCGGAGCGGCCGCGATCCGCGGGGTCCGGGCGCCGGAGCCGGCCTCAGGCGCCCGCCCGGCGCTCCAGCATGTCGAGCAGCATGGCGTTGAACGCCCCCGCCGCCTCGTAGGCGACCCAGTGGCCGGCGCCGGGGATCACCCCGGTCCAGGCGTCGGGCCGCACCGCCCGCAGCGCCGCGAAGCGCCGCTCCACCTCCGGCCAGGCGATGGCGTCGCGCTCGCCGTAGAGCAGCGCCACCGGCGCGCGCGCCCGGGCGATGGCGTCGCGCAGCGAGGTGGTGTGGGCGAAGCCGCGGCTGCGGAACCGGGCCTCCCGCGTGTTCGCCTCCTGGATGGCGAGGGCCAGCGGGTCGATCCGCGCCGGGTCGGCGAACATCAGCACCGCCAGGTTGTGGCGGTGCGCGGCGATGCGCGCCTCCCCGCTCTTGTCGCGCACCTTGAGCAGCTCGGTGCGCGGGCGCGGCAGGCCGAGCGCGGCGGCGCCGACCAGCGTCACCGTGCGCAGCTCCGGCCCAGCCTGGGCGGCGAGGTGGCCGGCGATCAGGGCGCCGAAGGAGAAGCCGGCGAGGTCGTAGCGCCGCCCCTCGCCCAGCACGCGCGCGAGGCCGGCGCGCATCACCGCCGCGATCGGCGCCGGATCCTCCGCCGAGGGGGGCATGGCGCTGCCGCCGAGGCCGGGCAGGTCGGGGCAGACCACGAGGCGCTCGCGCGAGAGGGGGAGCACGTTGCGCACCCAGTGCCGCCAGGAACCGCTGCCGCCGTGGAACAGCACGAGGGGCGGCCGCTCCGGACGGTCCTCGCCCCACAGGCGCCAGAGCAGGGCGCCCTCGCCACAGGGGGTCTCGGCGCGCCGGGCCGCGGCCTCGATGCGCGCGAGCCGCGCCTCCGGCGCCTCCCCGGCCGTGCCCGTCCCGTCCTCCATGCCGATCGTCCCGCTCCCGTTCCCGGCGGGGACTCCCATGCGCCAGGGCGCCGGGCCTGTCCAGACGCGGCGTCAGTCCTCGGGGCGGCGGTTGGTGAAGACGGCGTTGCCGAGGCCGGTGCCGATGGTGACCACGCCCCAGCGCCGCACGTCCTGCATGAAGGGCGCTTGGCTCAGCCCCTGCACCACGGCGTCGTTGTGCAGCACCACCACTGTCTCGTGCCCGCCGATCTCGGGCAGCCCCTCGCGGATGCGCCCGGGCAGGTTGAAGCGGCTGGTTTCCCAATTGCCGGGAAGGTTCTGCGCGCCGCGCTCGATGCCGCCATCCTCGCGGATGCGCCCGGGGCACCCGACGGCGACGAAGGGGGCGAGGTTGAAGTCCCGCTTCTCCGCCTTGCGCGCGAGGTCGCGCAGCATGTCGACCAGGCGCTCGATCGCCTCGTCGCGCTTCGGGCTGTCGTCGGCGTGGCGCCACAGCTCGGAATCGCGCACCTCCGCCGCGGAGAGGTCAGGCGCCTTCTTCAGCCGGGCGCAGACGATGCCGGTGCGGATGTTGGAGCCGCCGATGTCCACCGCCAGCGCGCCGTCATGGCCGGCGAAGATCCAGGGCGGGGCGAGGTGCAGCCCGCCGATCAGCCCGGCCTCGTCCGGATCGTGGCGGATCGGCGCGAGTTCCGCCGTCTCGCCCTCGTCCTTCAGCAGCAGCGCGGCGCGGCCGATGGCGATCTCGCCGACGCGGCTGCCGCGCATGCCGCCGCCGACGGCGATGCGCTCCACGCCCTTCCAGGCCTTGGTGTGCAGCAGCCGGCGCAGCACCCTGGCGAGGTTCTGGGCGAATTCCTCGACCACGCCGTGCACCAGCCCGGCCGCTTCCGGATCGCCCTCGCGCAGCACATCGTCGAGCTGGCGGCGGCTGATCGCCTCGAGCGGCGTGTCGCCCAGCGGGTCGCTGTCGAGCTTGCGCAGCCGCTTGCGCCACCATTCCAGCATGGCCTTGAAGGCGGTGTTGCTGGCCTGGTCGCCGAGGAACCCGTCCTGGCTGCGCAGTTCGGTGCTGTACTCGTCCACGATGACGGCGGGCAGCGCCGCGGCGCCATGCGCGGGGATGGGCATCTGGGCGGCGGGGCGTTCGGCGCGGGTCGGCATGGGTGGGGGGTCCGATGGGGGCGCGGGCGGGAACGCTCCGCCTTCCGGTCCGTTTCCGCCCCCGCGCTCACGGCTCCGGGTAGCGGATCGCCAGCACCTCGATCTCCTCCACCCCCTGAGGCGTGCGCAGCCGCACGAGGTCGCCGACGCGCGCGCGCATCAGCGCCCGCGCCACCGGCGCGGTCCAGGAGACGCGCCCCGCCGCGGCATCCGCCTCGTCCATGCCGACGATGGTGACGGTGACCTCGCTGTCGTCGGCACGGGCATAGGTGACGGTGGCGCCGAAGAACACCTGGTCGCGGCGGGTTTGCGCCGCCGGGTCCACCACCTGCGCGCGGTCGAGCCGCCGGCGCAGGAAGCGGACCCGGCGGTCTATCTCCCGCAGGCGCCGCTTGCCGTACTGGTAGTCGGCATTCTCCGAGCGGTCGCCGAGGGAGGCGGCCCAGGCGACCACCTCCACCACCTTCGGCCGCTCCTCGATCCAGAGGCGGCGCAGCTCCGCCACCAGGGCGGCGTGCCCGGCCGGGGTCATGTAGAAGGGCGTGCCGGGCGGCAGGCCGGGGGGGCCGCCCTCCTCGTCGTCCTCGTCGTCCTCGCGCATGGGATCAGAGATAGGCGATGAGGCGGCCGGAGGCGATCACCGCCACCCAGAGCAGCAGCGAGGCGGCGGCGGAGAGGCGCCGCGCCGGCTCCGGCGCGCCGCGCCGCTCCATGGCATGGAAGGCGAGCACGTTCAGCAGCGCGAGGGCGAGGAAGGCCAGCTTCGCCCGGAAAGCCGGGTTGACCGCGACATGGGTGGCGTCCGCCGCCAGCAGCACCAGGCCCGAGAGCAGGGCGAGGGCGAAGCCGAGGCGCGCGAGCGGCAGCAGAAGCCCGGCCGCCGCCGGCAGCGGCACCGCCCGCGCCGCGCCGAGCACGCGCAGGTCGAAGGCGAGGATGGCGCCGAACAGGGCGGCGAGGCCGAGCACGTGCAGCGTGTTGGCCGCGGCGTAGGTCCAGCCCTCGGAGCGGGCCAGCACGCCGAGCGCCGAGGCTTCCAGCCAGTGGGCCCAGGCGGGCGCGTCCTCACCGTGCATGCGGGCTCCGCCGGAACTGCGCTTCGGGTGGGGCCGTGCCCGCGGCAACGGCTCCGGCCCGCTGCTCGGGGAGCAGGGTCACGCTCCCGGCCGTTTCCAGCCGTCCGCGATCCGCCCTAGCGGAGCTGCACCGGCCGGGGAGCGCCGGCGGGGCGGATCCACTCCGCACGCAGCTCGTCCTCGCGCTGGCGATGCACGTAGCCCAGCACCTCCACCTCCTGCCCCGGCTGCAGGCTGCTCACGGGCAGGCCACGATTGGCCATGCGGGTCGGCGGCGCCAGCACCACCTCCCAGGTCCTGTCCCCCGCGCGCAGCCAGAGCGTGGCGTGCGGCCCCTGCTCCACCCGCTCGATACGGCCGGCGAGGGTGAGGGGGGCGTCGGCGTCGTAGGCGCCCCAGCCGTGATGCGCCGCAGCCCCGGTGGCGAGGACGAGGAGGGGCAGGGCGAGAGCGAGGCGTCGGGACATGACGCAGACCTCCATGGCGTGGCTCGGCCGGAGCCGCTTCCGTCCGCCCGGGCCTGGGGCAGGGGTTCCGGCCGCCTGTCCGTGGGGCGGGGCACGCTTCCGGCCGCGTCGGGCCCTCGGCGCTCCGCCCCGGAGGTCGGCCCGCCGCGGCGGCGTTCAAGGGGCGGCCGGGCCGCCTCGTCCGCGCGGCGCCTGGGCGCGGTGGTCGAAGCGCACCCAGCCCGGCACCTGCGCGGCGAGGTTCACCTCGCGCCACTTCGGGTGCCGCGGGGGGCGGAGGAATTCGGGAAAGCGCGCGTGCAGCGCCTCGACGAAGCGCGCCACCTTGCGGTGCCGCTCCGTACCCGGCTGCCAGGCATAGACCGCCATCACCGCGCCGACGCCGATGGTCTCCACCGTCTCGCCCTCCGCCACCAGCGCCGGGTAGTCGGCATGGGTGAGGGTGGAGGGCAGGTAGGTTTCCATCAGCGCCGGGGTCATCGGCACCGGCAGGAAATGCAGGCCGGAGCCGGGGGGGATGGCGGCGAACAGCCGCGCCGGCTTGCCGGCGACGAAGACCAGCGCCGCGATCTCGCCCCGCCCGAGGCGCGCCAGCGCGAGGTCCTGCGTCTCGTGCGCGGGGCGGATGCGCACGCCGAGCCCCTCGAACAGCAGCGAGGCGGTCATCGCCGTGCCGCTGCCGCGCAGGTCCACGTTCACCACCTCCCCGTCGAGGTCCGCGATCCGCGCGATGCCGGGGCGGGCGAGGACGTGCACCTCCTCGTCGTAGAGCTTGGTGATGTACTGCACCAGGCCGTCCAGGCCAGGCAGCAGCCGCTCGCGCCGCGCGAAGGCCAGCACGTCGGACTGCACGATGCCGATGTCCACGCCGCGCAGCACCAGGATGTCCGAGAGGTTCTGCAGCGAGCCCTTGCCGAGGATCGGCAGCACGCGGAGGGTGTCGCCGTCGTCGAGCACCGCGGCGAGGTCGGCGGCGATGCGGATGTAGGTGCCGTCCACACCGCCAGAGATGATGCCGACCGTGCCGGCATTGGCCCGCGCCGCGAGGGCGCTGAGCGAGGCGGCGGCGCCCTGGCGCGGCGGCGTCTGGGCGAGCGCCGCCGGGGCGGCGGCGAGGGCGAGGCCCTGAAGCAGGGCGCGGCGGGCAAGGCGGGGGATCATGGCGGGTTCCCGGCGGCGAGGGCGGCGAGCCGCGCCTCGGCCTCCGCCGCGCCGAGGGCGGCGGCGCGGCGGTACCAGGCGGCGGCGAGGGCGGGATCGGGCAGAATGCCCCGCGCGTCCAGCCCCCTCAGGATGGCGGGGTCGTAGGTGCCCCCGGCGGCCAGCGCCGCCTCGGCGCTGCCCACGGCGGCGGCGCGCTCGAAGAAACGGCGGGCGGCGGAGATGTCGCCGAGGGCGAGCAGCGCCTCGCCGCGGCGCAGCAGCGCCTCGGTCACCGCCGGATCCACCCCCGGGGGCGGCGGGGTCTCCCCGGCCCGCTGCGGGCCCTCGGAGAGCGCCGCCCCCGCCGCGGCGATGCCGGGCAGGGCGCCGGGCGCCGGAAGGGGGGGCGCCTCCGCCTCCGGCATGGCGGCGAGGCGGGCGGCGGCGGTCATCAGGATCGGCGGCTCCGCCCCCGCCCGCGCCGCCAGGCGGAGCGGCGGCTCGGCGGGCGGGGGGCGCTGCCCGGGGCCGTGCCAGAGGGCGGCGAGCGCCGCCAGCGCCGCCGCCGCCACGCCCCCGAGTGCCAGGCGGCGCCGGCGCGCTCCCGTCCGCGGCGCCACCACGGCTTGGCGCACCAGGGCCATCCACCGCTCCGGCGGGCAGCGCAGCGACAGGGGCGGCTGGCCGCGCAGGCGCTCCGCCATCAGGCGCGGCAGCGCCTCCGCCGCCTCGGGGCGGAGCGGCAGGTGGACCAGCGGCAGGTAGCCGGGGCAGGCGCGGCGGAAGCCCAGCCGGTCGAGGGCGTGGAAGAAGCGGCTTGGCGCGAGCGGCGTCCAGCGCGGCGCCCGCTCCAGCAGCACGACGCCGCGCGTGGGGTGAAGCAGCAGGAGATCGATGTGGAGCGGCGGCTCCTCCCCATCCGCGATGCGTCCTCCCGGCAGGACCGTCCAGCCGTCGCCCACGCCCGCCAAGCCACCGGGCGCGCCCGCCTCCCCGCGGGCGCCGCCATGCGGCGGAAGGAGGGACGGAGCCTGGAGGGTCATGGCAGTGGGATGTTGGAAATGCGGACTGAAAAGCGGTGTCGGTTGCATGATCAGACCATGCTCGCCGCCCGCTTGCGCGCGAAACCGGCGTCACAGCTTCGCGACGCGTGCCATGCCTGGCCCTGCCTTCCGCCCTCCGGCGCCGCCGGGCAGAGTGCCCGCCCAGCGGAGGAACGGACGGATGGCGCAGGAGCATGGCGAGGTGCGTGTGGAGCGGCTGGCGCGGCCCGAGGGCGGGGAGGTGGCGCGGGTCACCATCGCCCACGAGGCGAAGCTGAACACGCTGAACACGCCGCTGATGCGGCGCCTCGTCGCCGCCATGGCCGAGCTGTCGGCGCTCGACTCGCTGCGCGCGGTGGTGCTGACCGGCGCCGGGCCGAAGGCCTTCGTCGGCGGTGCCGACATCCGCGAGATGGCGGCGATCCCGGACGGCGCCGCCGCCACCGGCTTCATCGAGCAGGTCCATGCCTGCTGCGCCGCGATGCGCGACTGCCCGGTGCCGGTGATCGCCCGCATCAACGGCTGGACCCTCGGCGCGGGGCTGGAGCTGGCGGCGGCCTGTGACCTCCGCCTCGCCGCCGACACCGCCCGCTTCGGGATGCCCGAGGTGCGCGTCGGCATCCCCTCGGTGGTCGAGGCGGCGCTGCTGCCCGGGCTGATCGGCTGGGGGCGGACGCGGCGGCTGCTGCTGCTCGGCGAGACCATCACGGCCGGGGAGGCGGAGGGCTGGGGGCTGGTGGAGCGGGTGGTGGCGCCCGAGGCGCTGGACGCGGCGGTGGAGGAGTGGCTGGCGCATCTCTGCGCCGCCGGCCCCCGGGCCATCCGCAACCAGAAGGCGCTGATCCGCCAGTGGGAGGACGTGCCGCTCTCCCAGGCGGTGGCGGCGGGCGTGCCGGCCTTCGCCCGCGCCTGGGAGAGCGAGGAGCCGCGGGGGATGATGCGCGCCTTCCTCGACCGGCGGCGCTAGAGCCGCTCCACTCGGGCGTGAATCCGAAACGGCTCCAGCCCATCGCCCGATCCGCGGAGGCGGAACCGCCGGAGCGGTGAGGCGGTCGCTCAGCACGGAGCCATGGCGGCGCGATCCACCAGGGCGGATCGCGCCGCGGCACTGCTGCCGCCCGCCGGCGGGACCATGCCCCGGGAGCCTCGCCGGGCTTTGAAGCCGTCCGCCGCGGGAAAGTCCCATTTGAGGCGGCGGATCATCCGCCATGACCACCGGAGCCACCCTGCCGCGGCCGCGCCCGCGCGGCGCCGCGCCGCCACGGCCCGCCCCGCCGCGCCTGCCCGCGGGCGGCTGGCGGGTGCTGCGCGACTGCCCGCTCGGCGGCGGCCCGCCCGTGCCGCTGGCGCTGCTGCACCCGGCCTTCGGCGTCGCGCTCGTCGAGCCGCCGCGCCCGCCCGGCGAGGATGCCGCGACGCGGCTGCGGGCCCGGCTCGCGGCCGCGCGCTTCGGTGCCGTCTTTCCGGGCCATCTGCCGGTCGTCCTGCTGCGCGAGGCGCCGGGCGGAACGCCGGGGGCGCTTGAGGCCGCCTTCGCGCGGCACCGGCCGCCCGCGCTGCCGGGCGGCGATGCCTGGATGGCGGCGGTGGAGCGGGCGCTGACCGCCGCCCCGCCGCCCGCCGCCCTGCCGGCGCGACGCGGCGCGGCTTGGCGCTGGCCCGCCCTGCTGGCGCTGGCGGCGGGGCTCGGCCTCGCCCTGGCGGCGGTGCCCCCCTGGCGGGAGCGCCCCCCGCCGCCGGCCGGGGGCGGCGGGGCGGCACCGGAGGCTGCCCGGACGGGTGGCGCCGTGACGCCCGGCGCCTCGGACTCCGCGGCGGCAGCGCCGACCGCGCCACCCGGCGCGCAGCCGCTTCCGGCCAGCCCACCGCCTGCTGCCGCGCCACCCCCACCCTCGGCTGCGACCTCGCCTCCGGTTGCCGCGTCGCCGCCACCCTCGGCCGCAACCCCGCCACCGCCTCCGGCCAGCCTGCCACCCATCGCCGCACCGCCCCGCGCCGGGCCGCCGCCGCGTGCGGAACCAGTGCCTCGGCCCCCACCGCCGGCGGCGGTCCTGCCGCCGATCGCCGCGCCACCCCGCACCGGGGGACCAGCCTCGCCCCCGCCCCATCCGGAGCCGGCACCGTCGCCGCCTTACGGCCTGCCGCCGATCGCCGCGCCGCCGCCGCACTGGCCCGGAGCGGCTGCGGCGCCGCGGCGCCCCCACCCTCCGCCCGAATGCCGCGAGATCCTCGCCCGGCTCCGCGCCGGCGCGGTGCCCGCCGAGCCGGAGCTTGCCTTCTTCGACCGGTACTGCCGGTTCTGACGTGGCCGCCGGCAGGAGGCGCGGCATCCGCAAGGCGCGCCGGGTGTTGTCCCGGGCGTCACCTCCCGCCGGAGCCCGCACGGATGCGCAACCGCCGCCATGGCCTTCCCGCCCTGCTGTCCCTGCTGGTCCTTGGCGGCTGCACCACCGCCAGCCCCGAGGCCTTCGACCGCCGCATCGCCGCCCTGATCGGCCAGCCTGAGGCGGAGGCAGTGGCCGCCCTTGGCGTGCCGCAGCGGAGCTATGAGGGCGATGGCCGGCGGCTGCTGCACTACGAATTCGCCGGCCCCGCGCCGGGCCCCGTGCTTCGCCCCGGCATCGGGCTCGGCTTCGGCACCGGGGGCTGGGGCAGCGGCTGGGGGGTGGGCACCGGGATCGGCATCGGTCTCGGTGGGCAGGCCGCGGGGGCCCCCTGCGTGCTGGTGCTGGAATCCCGCGAGGGGCGGATCACCGGCTTCCGCCGCAGCGGCCCAGGCTGCGCCCTGCCCGTGGGCTGAGCGCCGCCCCGTCCGCCGGCCGGATGTGTCGGAAATTCTTACATTCCGTGTCCATGCCGGTGCATCCCTATGCCAAGCCCTTGGCGGAACACGAAATCTTGCGCGGCACGGGGTTTGCTACCCCGCTGGTGTCGGCCTTGGCCTCCAGGGGGCTGAGCGCCGACACCTGCGCAACCCGGGCAAGGACACCGGATCATGACCCCGAAATTATCCAGGACGCTGCTGGGATGGAGCCTCTCCGTCTCGGTCGCCGCCGGCGCCGCCCTGGCGCTCAGCGCGGGCCAGGCAGAGGCGGCGCCGATCCCCGCCGGCTGGAGCTGCGTTGGCAATTGCGGCACCCTCGGGCCTGACGGGGTGGTCGCGGCCGCTCCGGTCGGCGATGGCAGCTACCAGTACGTCTCGACCTAATCAGGGCGTCACGAACGCCGGCGCGCTCACCGGCGTCGGCGGCACCGGCACCCCGACCAACGGGTCCCGGCTGACCACCACCGCCTTCTCCGCGGATGCCGGCGACACCCTGGCATTCTACTTCAACTACGTCACCTCGGACGGCGCCGGCTTCGCCGACTATGCCTGGGCGCGGCTGCTGGATGACAGCCTGACCCAGGTGGCGCTGCTGTTCACCGCCCGCACCACGCCGGGCGGCGACACCGTGCCGGGCTTCGCCATGCCCGCGCCGGAGGCGACGCTGACCCCGCCCAGCACGCCGATCATTCCCGGCGGGCCCGCCTGGTCCGCGCTGGGGCCCGATTCAGGGGGGTGCTGGGCTGCGGGGTGCGGCTATACCGGCTGGATCCAGTCCTCCTACACGATCGGAGCCGGCGGCACCTACTACCTGCAATTCGGCGTCACCAACTGGGGCGACACCGCCTTCGACTCCGGCATGGCCATCGCCGGCGTGACGGTCGGCGGCGTGCCGATCACCCCGGTGCCGGAGCCCGGCACGCTGGCGCTGTTCGGCCTCGGCCTCGCCGGCCTTGCCGTGCTGCGGCGGCGCCAGGCGGCCTGAGCCGCGCGCCCCGCACGCCGTCGCCGCCGGGGCGGCGGCGTGCGGGGGGCCACAGCCCGCGCCGCCTCACCCCAGCGCCTTCGCCGCCTCCATCACCTGGGCGGCATGGGCCTCGGGCTTCACCTTGCGCCAGACCCTGGCCACCCGGCCATCGGCGCCGATGAGGAAGCTCGACCGCTCCATGCCCATGTAGGTCTTGCCGTACATGGATTTCCGCACCCACACGCCGTAGGCCTCGGCCACCCTGTGGTCCTCGTCCGAGGCGAGGGGGAATTCCAGCCCGTATTTCGCGGCGAATTTCTCGATCGCCGGCAGCCGATCGGGGCTGACGCCGATCACGGTCAGTCCGAGGCGGCCGAGTTGCGGCAGCGCCTCCTGGAGGCCGCAGGCCTGCCGCGTGCAGCCCGGCGTGTCCGCCTTCGGGTAGAAGTAGAGCAGGAAGGGCTGCCCCTTCAGCGCCTCCAGGCTCACCCTCCGCCCGCCGGAGGCCGGCATGGAGAAGTCCGGCGCCGGGTCGCCCTCGGCCGGTCCCGCCTGGGCGGTGGAGGTGCTGCTGCTGGCCATGGCGGAAACTCCCCCTCAGTCAGATCCCGCCGAGATCGGCGAGGTGGCGGTTGAACGCCGCGCGCACGCGCCGCGCGTGCCGTTCCATCTCGGCGCGCAGCCCGGGGAGGTCAACCGCCGGCGCCTCGAGCAGCGGCGCGGCGGCGCGCAGCAGCGCCGCCTCGGCGGGGGCGGGCAGCGCCTCCTCCCGCGTCCGGCCCTGGGTCAGGCGGATCAGCCCGAGCACGGTGCGGTAGAGCCGGTCGGCGCGGATCAGCGCCGCCGCCTCCGCCTCCGGCAGCACCCCCGCCCGCGCCAGGCGGTCGAGGGCCACTCGTGTCGTCGTCGCCAGCACCTCGGGCCGCGAGGGGGCGTGGCGGAGCTGCAGCGCCTGGGCGACGAACTCGACCTCGACCAGACCGCCCGGCATCAGCTTCCAGTCCCACGGCCCCTCGGGCGGCAGGTCGCGCAGCATGCGCGCGCGCATCGCCCCGGCATCGGCCGGCGCCGCCTCCGCCGCGTCGGCGCGCAGCAGCGCCGCGCGCACCGCCTCCGTCACCCGCCGCTTCAGCGCCGGCGGCCCGGCGATCACCCGCGCCCGGGTCAGCGCCATGCGCTCCCAGGTCCAGGCCTCGGCGCGGTGGTAGCGCGCGAAGGAGGCGAGGCTGGTGGCGACCGGCCCCTTGCTGCCGGAGGGGCGGAGCCGCATGTCCACCTCCCACAGCCGCCCCTCCGCGCCCGGCGCGGTGATGGCGGCCACCACCTGCGGCGCGAGGCGGATGAAGTACTCCGAAGGCGCGAGGGACCGGCGCCCGCCCTCGCTGCCGGTCGCCTCCGGGTCATGGTCGTAGATCAGCACCAGGTCGAGGTCGGAGCCGGGCAGCATCTCCCGCCCGCCGAGCTTGCCGAGCGCCACCACCGCCAGGGCGCCGCCCGGCACGCGGCCGTAGCGCTCGGCGAAGTCGGCGGCGATGCGCGGCAGCAGCGCGGCGATCGCGGTCTCGGCCAGGTCGCTGCGCAGCGCGCCGGCGGTGTCGGCGTCGAGCCGCCCCTCCAGCGCCGCCACATCGATGTCGAATTTGCGCTCGGTGGCGATGCGCCGCGCCACCTCCAGCGCCTCCTCGAGGTGGCGCGCATCCTTCACCAGGGCGGGCAGGGCGGCGGCGGGGTCGGGGCCGAGCTCCGGCCCGTCGCGTCCGTTCGCCCCGACGCCGCCGGCGAGCAGCCCGTCCAGCGCCGAGACGTTGCGCGCCAGGTGGTCGGCGAGCTGCGGCGCCGCGCCGAGCACCCCGGCGATGCGGTCGAGCAGCGCCGGGTTGCGGTGGAGCAGGCTCAGCACCTGCACCCCTGCGGGCAGGCGCATCAGCAGCGAGTCGAAGCGCGCCAGCGCCTGGCCCGGATGGTGCTGGCGGCCGAAGGCGGCGAGGAGGGCGGGCATCAGCTCGGTCAGCAGCTCGCGCGCCCGCTCGCTGCGCGTCGCGCGCGGACGGCCGTGATGCCAGCCGCGCACCATGGCGGCGACCGAGGAGGGATCGTCGAAGCCCATGGCGCGCAGCGTCGCCATGGTGTCCGGGTCGTCCTCGACCCCGGTGAAGACCAGGCTGCCCCCCGCCTCCCCGGCGCGGGAGAGGGCGGGGGCGGCCTCGAACAGCCCGGCGTAGTGGCGCTCGACGCGGCCGAGATGGGCCAGGAATTCCGCGGCGAAGGCCTCGGCGGAGGCGAAGCCCATGAAGGAGGCGATGCGCGCGAGGCCCTCCGCGTCTTCCGGCAGGCGGTGGGTCTGGCGATCCGCCACCATCTGCAGCCGGTGCTCGAGCGTGCGCAGGAACACGTAGGCGTCGGCGAGATCGACTGCGGCGCGGCGTTCGAGCCGCCCCGCCGCCACCAGCGCGGCCAGCGCACCGAGCGTGGTCGGGTCGCGCAGCGCGGGGTCGCGCCCGCCCCAGATGAGCTGCAGCACCTGCACGGTGAACTCGATCTCGCGGATCCCGCCCCGGCCGAGCTTGACGTCGTGCCCGACGAGCGCCACGGTCGCGCCCGCCCCCCTGGCGCCCTTGTGGGCGTGGATCTGCCGCTTGATCGAATGGATGTCGGAGACGGCGGCGAAGTCGAGCGAGCGGCGCCACAGGAAGGGGCGGATCTCGCGCAGGAACTGCTCGCCGAGCGCGCGGTCGGCGGCCACCGGCCGTGCCTTGATCATCGCCGCCCGCTCCCAGTTCTGCCCCATGGACTCGTAGTAGGTGATGGCGGCGGGCAGGGAGACGGCGAGCGGCGTCGCCGCCGGGTCGGGGCGCAGGCGGAGGTCGGTGCGGAACACGTAGCCTTCCGCCGTGCGCTCCTCCATCAGCCGCACGAGATCGCGCGCGAGCCGCACGAACAGCGCCCCCGCCCGGTCGGCATGGTAGGCTGCCGCGGGGTCGTAGAGCAGCATGAGGTCCACATCCGAGGAGTAGTTGAGCTCCCGCGCGCCGAGCTTGCCCATGCCGAGCACCACAAGGCCGCTGCCGCGGCCGATGGCGCGCGGATCGGCCCGCCCGTTGCCGCCGCGCGGAAGGCGCAGCTCGCCCCGCCCGGCGGCGGCGAGCAGCAGGTGCGCGCAGGCGAAGTCGAGCGTCCGCTCCGCGAGGTCCGACAGCGCGCCGGTGACGCGGTCGAGCGGCCACAGCCCGGCGAGATCGGCCGCCGCCACCACCAGCGCCGATTGCCGCTTCGCCTGGCGCAGCAGCGCCGCCACCTGCTCCCGTCCCGCCGCCGGGTCGGCGCGGGTCAGCGGATCGAGGGCGAGCGCCTGCGCCTCCTCCGGGCCGCGCTCGGCCAGGCGCAGCAGGGTCGGCGCCTCGCGCAGCGCGAGATCGGCGAGGTAGGGGCTGTGCCCGCCGAGGGCGGCGAGCAGCGCCGCGCCCTCGGCGCTCGCGGCGAAGGCGCGGCAGGCGGCGTCGCGCTCGGCGAAGCGCTCGATCAGGCGGTCGGCCGCCGCGGCGTCGAAGGGGCGGGGCAGGCGCTCGGGGGCGATGACGGCATCGGGCATGGCGGGGGAGGAGGCGCTTGAGGGCGGGCCTCGGTCAAGCGCTGCGTTGGCTGCAGCGGCTCATCCGGGTGGTGCTGGCGCTGGCCATGCTGCTCGCGGTCGGCCTCGGCGCGCTGGCCTGGCGGCTGGCCGAGGGGCCGCTCGCCCTCGATCCCCTGGCGCGGCAGATCGAGCGGGCGGCGAATGCCGGGCGCGAGGGGATGCGGATCGAGGTGGGCGGCGCCGCCATCGCGTGGGGCGGCTGGCACGGCGGGGCGGCGGCCCCGCTCGAGATCCGCCTGACCGATGTGCGCCTGATCGGGCGCGAGGGCGCGCTCGGGGCCGACCTGCCCGACGCGGCGGTGACGCTCTCCGTGCCGGCGCTGCTGCGCGGGCGGCTCGCGCCGGCCACCATCCTGCTGCGCGCCCCGGCGCTGCTCGTGCACCGCGACGCGGAGGGGCGCGTCAGCCTCGATTCCTCGCCCGCCCCGGCGCCGGAGGAGGCGCCGCCCGCCCCGGACGCGCTGCCCTTCGAGGTGCTGCTCTCCGACCTGATGCGGCCGGCCGCCGACCACGCCGCGCACGCGGCGCTGCGGCGCGTGCGCGTCACCGAGGCCGAGGTGCTGGTGGTGGACCGGCGGCTCGGGCGCCGCTGGACGCTCTCCGGCACCGAGCTCGACATCCGCCGCGGCGCCGAGGGCGGGCTCGCCGCCGAGGGCGCCGCCACCATCCGCAGCGGCGGCCTCGCCGTGCCGGTGCGCCTGTTCGGCGCCGCCGCCGGGGCGCCGATGCGCGCCTCGGCCGGGCTCGCCCTGCCGGCGCTGCGCCCGGCGGAACTCGCCGCGATCTGGCCGGACCTCGCCCCGCTCCGGGTGCTCGACGCGCCGGTGGCCCTGGTCGCCACGGCGGAGCTCGGCCCGGACGGGCAGCCGGAGCGGGTGCAGGCCCGGCTGGAGGCGGGGGCGGGCGCGCTCGCGCTCGGCGGCGCGCCGCTCCGCTTCGCCGCGCTCGAGGCGGCGCTGGAGGCGGAGGGCGCGACGGCGCGGCTGCGGGCGGCACGGCTGCGCCTGCCCGGCCCCCCCGAGGCGGTGCTGACCGCGGAGGGGGTGGCGCGGCTGCGGGGCGGGGCCTGGGAGGCGGCGCTCGACCTCGCCCTCGCCCCGCTCTCGGTGGCGCATCTCGGCCGGCACTGGCCGGAGGGGCTGGCGCCGGAAGCGCGCGCGGCCGTGCTCGGCGCGCTGCCGGCGGGCTGGCTCCGCGCCGCCTCGCTGCGCCTGTCCTTCCGTGCCTCCGAGGCGCTGGAGGAGGCGGCACTGCGCGAGGCGCGCCTCGCCCTGGCGCTGGAGACGCCGCTGCTCGATCTCGGACCCCTCGGCCGGGTTCCGGCGCGGGAGGCGGCGCTCGCCGCGACGCTGACGCCGGAGGCGGTGCGGCTCGAACGGGCCACGCTCCGCCTGCCGGCGCCGCCGGGGGGCACGCTGCCGGGTCCGGTGCTGGAGGCGGCGGGGGAGGCGGCGCGCGGCGCGGGGGGGTGGCGGGGGGCGCTCGACCTCTCGCTCGACCGGGTGCGCTTCGCCGATCTGGCCGCCTACTGGCCCGAGGGCCTGCGGCGCGACGTGCGGGAATGGATCACCGGCAACATCACCGCGGGCGAGGTCGTCGGCGGGCGGTGGCGCTTCGAGGCGGCGATGCCGGAGGGCGCGGATTCGCTCCGCCTCACCGCGCTGTCGGGCAGGGCGGAGGCGCGCGGGGCGACGGTGCACTGGCTGCGCCCGGTGCCGCCTGTGCAGGGCGTGGACGCGACCGCCGAGTTCTCCCTCGACGAGATCGCGCTCCGCCTGCGCGGCGGACGGCAGCTCGCCGGCGAGGGCGGCCGGGGTGGGCTGGAGCTGCGCGAGGGGCGGATCCGCCTGCACGACCTCACCGGCATTCCGGGACAGATCGAGATCGCGCTGCAGACGGCCGGCCCGCTGCCCGAGGTGTTCGCGCTGATCCGCCATCCGCGGCTGCACCTGTTCGACCGGCGCCGGCTGGAGGTCGGCGCCGCGGCGGGGCAGGCGGAGGCGCAGGTGACGATCGCCTTCCCGCTCTGGCGCGAGGTGCCGCTCGAGCAGATGCGCATCCGCGCCGCCGGGCGGGTGACGGAGGCGCGGCTGACCGACGCGCTGCTCGGCCAGGACCTCGAACGCGCGGCTCTCGAGGTGGCGGTGGACACGGAGGGGCTGCGCCTCTCCGGCCAGGGCATGCTGGTCGGCGCGCCGCTGCGCCTTTCCTACGAGACCGATTTCCGCCCCGGCCCGGCCGCGGGCGTGGTGGAGCGGGCCACCGCCACCGGCCGGATGGAGGCGCGGCAGCTCGCCGCGCTCGGCTTCGAGACGCATGGCGTGCTGGCCGGCCCGGTGGCGGTGGAGGCGCGCTTCGAGCGCCGCCGCAACGGCCAGGGCCAGGTCTCCCTGCGCGGCGACCTGCGCGAGGCGCGCCTTGCCGCCGAAGGGCTCGGCTGGGTGAAGCCGCCGGGCGCCGCGGGGCAGGCGCAGGCGCTGCTGCGGCTGCAGGGCGAGGCGCTGCTCGCCGCCGAGGCAATGCAGCTCGACGCGGCCGGCCTCGCGCTGCGCGGCGCCGCCCGCTTCGGCCCCGCCGGGCGGCTGGAGCGGGTGCACATCACCGAGGGCGCGCTCGGCGCCTCGCGCTTCGGCGGCGAGGTGCGCCGGCCGGCGCAGGAGGGCGGGGCCTGGACGGTCCTGCTGCGCGGCCCGCTGCTCGACCTGCGGCCGATCCTCGCGCCGCGCGGCGGCGCGCCGGGCGGGCGCGGCGGCGAGGCCGACCCGCCGCTCCTGCTCGATCTCCGCTTCGGGCGGGTGACGATGGGGGCGGGGCGCGACATGCTCGACGTGGCGCTGGTCGCGCGCACCGACGCCCTCGGCGTGCTGCGGGAGGCGCGGGCGGAGGGGCGCACCGCGGCGCAGGGCGGGGCCTTCGCCTTCACCCTCACGCCGCGCGGGCAGGAGCGGCACCTGCGCCTCACGGCGGAGAATGGCGGGGCGCTGCTGCGCGCCCTCGACCTCGCCGACCCGATCGAGGGCGGGCGGCTGAGCGTGACCGCGGTCTACCCCGAGGCGCGGCCGGGCGCGCCGCTGATCGGCACGGCCGAGCTCGACCAGTTCGTGGTGCGCAACGCCCCCGCCCTCGGCAAGCTCCTGCAGGCGATGACGCTCTACGGCGTGCTGGAGGCGCTGCAGGGCGGCAGCGGCCTCGCCTTCGCCCGCCTCGTCGCGCCCTTCACCCTGACCCCGGAGGCGCTGACGCTGCGCGACGCGCGCGCCTTCTCCGCCTCGCTCGGGCTGACGGCGAAGGGGCGCATCTGGCGCGAGCGCAGCCACATCGACATCGAGGGCACGCTGGTGCCCGCCTGGTTCTTCAACCAGCTTCTCGGCAACATCCCGATCCTCGGACGGCTGTTCAGCCCCGAGGCCGGCGGCGGCGTCTTCGCCGCCACCTACCGCGTGCAGGGCCCCTTCGCCGAGCCGGTGGTGACAGTGAACCCCCTGGCGGCGCTGACGCCGGGCTTCCTGCGCGGGCTGTTCGCGCTCGGCGAGGGCGGGGCCGGGCAGGCGCCGCCGGACCCGACCGAGCGCTGAGCCGGCGGCTTCACGCCCTGGGGTGGGGGGCCTATGGTCGGCGCGGGAGGAAACGCCGATGAAATTCGGGTTCTCGCGCGAGCAGGAGGAGTTCAGGTCGAACCTGCGGCGCTTCCTGGCGGAGCGGTCGCCGCCCTCCGAGGTGCGGCGGCTGATGGAAACCGAGGCGGGCTGGGAGCGCGAGGGCTGGCGGCGCGCCAACGCGGCGCTCGGCCTGACCGCGCTGCGCATCCCGGAAGCCCATGGCGGGCAGGGCTTCGGCTTCGGCGAACTCTGCATCGTGCTCGAGGAGATGGGGCGGGTGCTGCTCTGCGCCCCCTACTTCGCCACCGCGGTGCTGGCGACCGGCGCCATCCTAAACGCCGGCACGGAGGAGCAGAAGCGCGCGCTGCTGCCCGGCATCGCCTCCGGCGAGACGGTGGCGACCCTCGCCTTCGCCGAGGATGCGGGGCGGTGGGACGCGGCCGCCACCACCCTGGCCGCGACGCCGGCGGGAGGCGGGCGCTGGCGCCTCGACGGGCACAAGAGCTTCGTGCTCGACGGCCACACCGCCGACCTGATCGTGGTGCTGGCGCGCGGCCCCGGCTCGGCGGGCGAGGAGGGGCTGTCCCTGTTCACCGTGCCCGGCGACGCGCCGGGGCTGGAGCGGCGGCCGCTCCGCACCATCGACATGACGCGCAAGCTGGCGCGCCTGACCTTCCGCGGGGTGGAGGCGGCGCCGCTCGGCGCGCCGGGCGGGGCGGCGGCGCCCTTCGCGCGGACCATGCTGGAGGCCGCCGTGTGCCTGGCGAACGAGATGGTCGGCGGCGCCGAGCGGCTGCGCGAGGACGCGCTCGCCTACGCGAAGATGCGCGTGCAGTTCGGGCGGCCGGTGGCCTCCTTCCAGTCCATGAAGCACAAGGCGGCCGACATGCTGGTGGATGTGGAGCTGGCCAAGGCCGCCGCCTACTACGCCGCCGCGGCGCTCGACGAGGACGATGCGGAGCTGCCGGCCATCGCCTCGCTGGCCAAGGCCTGCGCCGCCGACGCCTACATGCAGACCGCGATCCACGCCATCCAGATCCACGGCGGGATCGGCTTCACCTGGGACAACGACACGCATCTCTGGTTCCGGCGCGCCAAGGGCTCGGAGGTGCTGTTCGGCGACGCGCACCATCACCGGGAGCTGATGATGCGCCACTGGGCGGCGTGAGCGGGGAGGGCAGGACGATGGACGAGGCGGCGGTGCGGGCCGAGGTCCGCGCCTGGCTGGAGGCGCATTGGGACCCGGAGCGCGGGCTGGTGGCGTGGCGGCACATGCTGGCCGAATCCGGCTGGGGCGTGCCGCACTGGCCGCGCGAGTGGTACGGCCGCGACCTGCCGGTCGGCCTGGTGCCGGTGGTGGAGGAGGAGTTCCGGCGCATCGGCGCCGTCGGCGTCGCCAAGGCCGGCATCCGCATGCTGGCCGCGGCGACGATCCTCGCCCACGGCACGCGGCTGCACAAGGAGAGGTTCCTGCGCCGCATCCTCACCGGCGAGGACACCTGGTGCCAGCTCTTCAGCGAGCCCGGCAGCGGTTCCGACGTCGCCGCGGCGGTGACGCGGGCGGAGTTCCGCGGCAACCGGTGGGTCATCAACGGCCAGAAGGTCTGGACCACCAGCGCGCACCACGCCGATTGGGGGCTGCTGCTGGCGCGCACCGACTGGGACCGGCCCAAGCACAAGGGCCTCTCCTTCTTCATCATCGACATGCGCCAGCCGGGCGTGGAGGCGCGGCCGCTCCGCCAGATGAACGGTTATGCCTCCTTCAACCAGGTGTTCCTGACCGATGCCGAGGTGCCGCCGGAATTCCTGGTGGGCGAGGTCGGGGAG
This sequence comes from Crenalkalicoccus roseus, assembly GCF_004761865.1. Lineage (GTDB taxonomy): Bacteria > Pseudomonadota > Alphaproteobacteria > Acetobacterales > Acetobacteraceae > Crenalkalicoccus > Crenalkalicoccus roseus. The sequence goes on from NZ_SJDM01000020.1 coordinate 42,096, forward strand.
GGATGGGCGGTGGCGACCACCACGCTGATGCACGAGCGGCGCGGCGCCGACGCCCTGCGGAGCTGGGCCCTCGGCTCCGACCGCCCGGGGCGGATCTACGAGGAGGAGCGGGCCGAGATCGCCACCGTCATGGAGCCCTACCGGTGGTATCCGCAGCGCGCGGGCCGCGTGGACCTGGTGATGGAGCGCGCGCGGGCCGCCGGCCGCCTCGGGGATCCGGTGCTGCGGCAGGAGATCGCAAAGCTGCTGACCCTGTCCAGGGCGGCGGAGTGGCTGGCGCGGCGCGCGCGCACGGCGCAGGAGCAGGGGCGGCCGCAGGGGCCCGAAGGATCGCTCGGCAAGCTGGTGGCGAGCCACGTGGCGCGCGCCGCGGCACGGGTGCACACCCAGATCGCCGGCGCTGACGCGCTGCTGAGCGGCGAGGACGGTCCGATGGGCGGGCTGATCGCCGAGATCCTGCTCTCCGTGCCCGCAACCTCGATCGCCGGCGGCACCGACGAGATCCAGCGCAACATCATCGCCGAGCGCGTGCTGCGGATGCCGAAGGAACCCAACCCGGACGCCGACCGCCCGTTCCGCGAGGTGCCGCGCAACGCGGTGTCCTGAAGGCAGGGCCGGGCACGCGCCGAGCGCGGCGCAGCACCTCGACCTTCGCGGCAACATGCGGCAGGGCCGTGCCGTGCGCCTGCACGAAGGCAGCCGCGAAAGCCGCGCGCTCCAGCGCCTCGCACAGGTCGAGGTAGTGCAGCAGGCGGCGTTCGGCGCGGCTGCCACACCCGGTCTGGCGGCGGAAGGCGCGCCAGAGAAGGAGCGCGTTGACCGCCCAGGGGTCGTAGGCGTGCTCCTGCATGCGCCTGCGCACCGCCGGGGGCAGCGCCTCATAGGCGGCCCACTCGTCGCCCGGGAAGCGGCGCCAGATCGCCTCGCGGATGGTCCCGTCATTCGACGGTGCCCCGCCGCGCCAGGGCGGCAGCATGGCGCGCGGCGATCGGTCCTGGCGGGGAGCGTCGGAGACCATAATGATATAATATAACATATTCTGTTGTAGGGAAGCCCTTCACATCCCCCGGCCCGAAGTTGGACGGAAGCTGCCCCGCGCCGGTTGCCGCCGGGCGCGACCTGAAGCCGGCAGCGCGGCCAGAACACCGGAGGGCGGTCGCGCGGGCACCGTTCCGCAGAACCGTATCAGTGCAGCGCGGCAGGGAGGGGGGAGGCCCAGACCGTGCCGCCGCCAGGCAGCTCCTGCTCCTCGGCGAAGACGCGGCGCGGCAGGGCCAGGCCGATGCCGAGCAGAAGCTCGCCCAGGCCTTCCAGGGGACCGAGCGCGAATTCGGCGCCGGGGGGAGAGAGTAGCCCGCAGCGCAGCGTCCTTTCGGCCCGCCCGCTTTCTCCGGCCTGGGCAAGCGCGACGGCGTGGAGCAGGCGCTGCTCATCCTCGGAAAGCCGCGGGCAGCGCGGGCAGCGCATGTCCACTGGGCGTCGCGCGGTCCTTGCGACGATGCGCAGGAACTGGTCGAGGGAGAGCGCCGCGTCCGGGGCGCCCAGCCCGGCCATGTCCTGCCGCAGGCGGAGCATGGGATCGGCCCCCCGCTTCAGCTCGGCCACCCATTCCCGCATCCCGGTCAGGACCACGCCCTCGGCATGGTCCAGGGCTTCGGCCGCTACCGGGTAGGTGTGGAGGATGCGCGGGGTGAAGGGAAGGATTCGGCCCATGGCGTTCTCCTGGGGTGCGGGTTCTTCCTGCCCTATATGAGAGTGATTATCAATATCAATTTCTCGGCGGCCCCGCTCTGGGGGGGGCGGGGGCGGCCCTGGAGGCGGCGTCAGCGGCGGCCGCCGAGATCGACCAGGGCTGGCCTTGGATGGCGGAGGTCGCGGAACCAGCGCTCGAGCGTGCCGGCCGGCTCGGGCCGGCCAAACAGGTAGCCCTGCGCCTCGGTGCAGCCGGCGGCCTCGACCTGTGCGCGCTGCTCCGCCGTCTCCACCCCCTCGGCCGTGGCGGTCATGCCGAGCTGGGCAGCAAGGCGCGCGACCGAGCGGACGATGGTCAGGCAATCGGCGCGGTTCGACATGTCGCGCACGAAGGACTGGTCGATCTTGATCTTGTCGAAGGGAAAGGCGCGCAGGTAGCTGAGCGAGGAGTAGCGCGTGCCGAAATCGTCGAGCGCAACGCGGATGCCGAGCGCGCGCAGCTCCTGCAGCATGCCGAGCACCGCCTCGTTGTCCTGCAGCAGCGTCGTCTCGGTGATCTCGAGTTCGAGCCGGCCGGGGGCGAGGCCGGAGAGGGCGAGCGCCTCCCGCACGGTGCGGACCAGATCGCCGCTGCGGAATTGCACGGGCGAGAGGTTGACCGCCACCTTGAGCGGCGCCGGCCAGCCGGCCGCCTCCAGGCAGGCCTGCTGGAGCACCCAGCGCCCGATCGGGATGATCAGGCCCGACTGCTCGGCGACCGGCACGAATTCGGAAGGCGGCACCAGGCCGCGCCTGCCATGGTGCCAGCGCAGCAGGGCTTCGAAGCCGGCGGGGCGACCGGCGCGCAGGTCGAACACCGGCTGGTAGAGGATCTCGAATTCGTTGCCCGACAGGGCGCTGCGCAGGTCGGCCTCGGTGTCGAGGCGGGCGCGGAGCGCCTCCTCCATCCCGGGCATGAAGCGGCACCAGCTCCGCCGCCCTTCCGCCTTCGCCCGGTGCAGGGCGAGGTCGGCGTTCCTGAGCAGGTGGTGGACCGAGGAGGCAGCCTCGCCGGCGACGGAGAGGCCGACGCTGACGCCGATGCTGATGCGGCCGGCATCCAGCGCATAGGGTTCGGACAGGCGGGCGATCAGGAACTGCGCCAGCGCCTCCGCCTCGGCCGGCTGGCTGCGCGCCACCTGCAGCACCGCGAATTCGTCGCCGCCGAGCCGCGCCACGAGGTCGCCCTCGTTCACGAGGCCACGCAGCCGCCCCGCCACCGCCTGCAGCAGGGCATCCCCGGCCGGATGGCCGAGAGAGTCGTTCACGTCCTTGAAGCCGTCTATGTCGAGGCAGAGCAGGGCGAGGCCGCCCGTGTCCGGGTGCAGGCGGCGGAGCGTGTCCTCGGCGCGCTGCTGGAACATGACGCGGTTCGGCAGGCCCGTCAGCGCGTCGTGGTGCGCCATATAGGTGATGCGCCGCTCGGCCTGCCGGCGCTCCGTGATGTCCTCGTAGGTCGCGACCCAGCCACCGCTGGCCATGGGCTGGTGCAGGACCATCAGCGTACGGCCGTTCTCGTCCTCCCGCACGAAGGTCGCCGGCCTGCCGCCCGCCGCCAGCAGCGCCTGGTCGGCCCAGATGGCGTGGGCGAGCTTCGGGCTCACCTGACCGCCCGGGGAGGCGGCGCTGAAGGCCTCGAGCGCGGGCGTGCCGGGCAGGGTGCGCTCGGCCTGGAGCCCGAAGAGTTCGCGGAATCTCTGGTTGCAGACAATCAGCCGCTCCTCCGCATCCACCATGCAGAGGCCCTGGGACATGTTGTTGAGCGCGGCGTCGAAGCGGGCGTTCTGGATGTGCAGCTCGGCATCGCGCGCCTGCAGCGCCAGGTTCTGCTGCTGCACCTCCTCCATGGCGGCGCGCACGCGGGCATTCGCCTCCTCGAGCTGGGTGCCCGCCCGCTCCAGGTCGCGCACCAGGGCCTGCATCCCGCCATAGGCCTCCCGCAGCAGCGCGTGGCGGCGCCGCAGCAGCACGACCATGGCGAGGCAGCACAGGATGAGGGCGAACAGCGCCGCCGAGAGCACCCAGTGCAGGGCGGCGAGGTGGCGGATGTCCGCGGCCACGGCAGCGGTGCCCTGCACATAGGCCGCGGCGGCGAGGCGCGCGAGCTCCGGTGCGAGCTGGCCGAAGCGCCGCATCAGCGCCTCGGCGACGCCGGGCTCCTCCAGCCGATCGGTGAGCGTCCGCGCCTCGGCGATGGCGGCCTGCAGCCTCTCGACAGCCGCGGCCAGCTCCGGGAGGCCCGAGACGTAGAGGGCGAGTTCGCCCCGATTGAGCACCCGGCTGCGGTTCTCTACGATGTCGAGCCAGAGTTCCACCGCGTCGCGCTCCGCGGCGCCGCGGCCGATGGCGTAGCCGCCGAGCGCTATCTGCAGCCGTGCCACCTCCTGCGCGGCCTGGCTCACCGCCCAGATATCGTTGTAGCGCGTGGCGGCCCGGAGACCGTCCCGGTGGCCGAACAGCAGCGCAGTGGTGCCGAGCGAGGCGATCGCCAGGATCAGGGCGATCGCGATCAGGGCCCGCTCCACCGTGCGGAGGCTGCGCCCGAGTTCCGGCACCGCGTGCCGCTGCCGCCCGGGAGCGGGAACCTCCGGCGAGGCCTGCATGATCAGGGGCTCATGCCACGATCAGCCGGGCAAGCTGCCAGGCGGAGCGCCCGTAATAGGGCTGGCCCCGCAATTCGGGCGCGGAATCGTAGGGATAGACGATGAAGAGGGGGCCCTTGTCGCGGACCGGCATGTAGGCGCCGTTGCGTCTGAGGGCGAGCAGGACGTTGTAGCGGGCGAAATCCGCGGTGGGGATCTCGGTGGTGTAGTCGTTGAGCGCGATGGCGGTTACCGTGGTGCCGGCCGCGCCCACCGCCTCCATCAGGCGGGTCATGGGCACCCCGTCGAAGCGCTGCGGCCCGTCGAACCAGGGCGTGCTGGTGGTGAAGCCGGCTAACCCGAGGGATTCGAGCCCCTCCCTGTCGAAGACGGCGGAATCGCCCCGGTTGGTGTTCCGGATCGCGCCGGAGACGGTGAGGATCACCGGACCGTTGACGGGGGGCAGGCCTTCTGCCCCCGCGGGGGCCGTCGCAACGAGCGGCGGGAGGAGCGTTGCCAGGAGGAGCCGCCGCCGCGTGGGTGTGGGGGGCGCTTCCGGCCCTCCGGGAGGCGCGTTCATGACACGCCTCCCCTGTAGGTCGTGCCTTCGCGCTGGCCTTCCCGGCCGCGGCAGACGGTGATCCGGTCGAGCCCGGTGATTCGCGGGGCAAGCCGGTGCCACAGCCAGCGGGCCACGTTCTCCAGCGTCGGCACGGACAGTCCTTCCACGTCGTTCAGGCAGCGATGGTCCAGCATGGCGCGCAATTCCTGAATGATCGGCTCGATTTCGAATAGATTGTGAGACCAACCAAAGGTCGGATCAGAAGGACCCCTCATAAAGACCTGTACAAGAAAGGAATGGCCGTGCAGATCTGAATAGGGAGGCGTCTTGTGAGCCGCCTCGAAGGTGAATTCGCAAAAAGTTTCTATATCGTTATTGGATTGATGGGGGTTTCCGTTATAATCTTGCGCGGAGGCCAAGGCAGGCCCGGGCGCGGCCTGGTCGGTGGAGGGAGGTGGTGACGCCATCTCGTCTGGCCTTTCGCAAAGCCGGACCGCCGCATCCGTCCACACGCCATGGTTGCGGCCTCGGGGGCTGTCTCAGCACGAACGAAACATAGCCGATCCGAATACACCTGACTACACGTAATGCGCGCACTTCCCGGCGCGCCCGCCGCCGGTACCTGAGTGGCGAACAGAACGCCATGCCATGCGTTCCATGCGCTATGTCCAGACCGCCCCTCACGCCGCGCTCCAGCGCCCTCCTGTCCGATCCAGGCGAGACGCCACCCCCCGAACTGCCCGGCCTCCCCCCGACGGGACCGGCCGAGACGCCGCCTCCCGCCCCGCCGCCCGGGCCCGGGCCGGAACTGCCCGGCCTGCCTCCCTCCACGCCCGCCCCACCGGCACCGGGACCCGAGCTGCCCTCCCCGGACCGGCCCGCCGAGGTGCCCCCCCTCTCGCCACCGGGACCGCAGCCTCCGCAGCCGGTTGCCCGGCCCGCCGTCTGAGCCGGCGCCGCGGCCGAACCGTCAGCGGGCAGGTGGCGTTCCCGCATCGGGGAAGAGGCCTGACGGCCGCCGGGACCAGGGGCGCCCTTCCAGCGGGAGGAGGCCATGAAGGTCGCTGACAGGATGACGCGCAACGTCCACCTCGCGGCGCCGGACGAGACCATCGCCCAGGCGGCCCATGCCATGGCCGCCTGCGACACGGGCGCCCTGCCCGTGGGAAGTGGCGGGCGCATTGTCGGCATGGTGACGGACCGCGACATCGCCCTGCGCGCCGTGGCCCTGGGCAAGGGGCCCGACACCCTGGTGCGGGAGGTGATGAGCGTCGGCGTGGCCTGCTGCTTCGAGGACGAGGAGCTCGACCAAGTGGCCCGGCGGATGGCGGAGCAGCAGGTGCGGCGGATGCCGGTGATGACCCGCGACCATCGCCTCGTCGGCATCCTCTCGCTTGGTGATCTGGCGACGGGCGGAGAGGCCGGGCCGGCCGGCGAGGCGCTGCGCGGCGTCTCCCGGCCCTGCGGGACCGGGCGCTGAACCGCACCGCGAGGAGGTGGAAGGGCCGGCGGCGATGATGTTCCGGAACCGGGAGGAGGCGGGTCGCCTGCTGGCGGGGCGCCTCGCGCATCTGAAGGGGGAGGGGGTGGTGGTTCTGGCCCTGCCCCGCGGCGGCGTGCCAGTGGCCCTGCCGGTGGCGCGGGCGCTCGGCGCCCCCCTTGACCTGATGCTGGTGCGCAAGATCGGGGCGCCGGGCCAGCCGGAGCTCGGGATCGGCGCCGTCGTCGAGGGAACCCCGCCCGAGACGGTGCTGAACGAGGACATCGTCCGCGTGCTCGGCGTGTCGCGCGGGCACATCGAGCGCGAGGTGGAAGCGGCGCTGCGGGAGATCGCGCGCCGCCGCGCCCTCTACCTCCGCGGGCGCAGCCCGGTGCCGCTGCGGGGGCGCAGCGTTGTGCTCGTGGATGACGGCATCGCCACCGGCGGAACGGTGCGGGTGGCGCTGCAGGCGCTGGCGCGGCTCGGCGCCGGCAGGCGGATCCTGGCGGTGCCTGTGGCGCCGGCCGATGTCGCCCGCGCGTTGCGCTCCGCCTGCGAGGAGGCGGTGTTCCTAGCGACCCCAGAGGAGTTCGGCGCCGTCGGCAGCCACTACGAGGATTTCGGGCAGCTCACCGATGCCGAGGTGATCGCGCTGCTGGACCGGGCCGCGAGACAGGAAGGCACGGCGCCGGGCTGAGCCTGGAAGGCCGGCGGCGCCGCTCACGACGTCCGGGCGGCGGCCTCGTGCAGCGCGGCGAACAGTTCCGCATCGTCGATCGGCTTGTGCAACAGGACCAGGAGGCCATTCCCTCCGGCGTGGCGGCGCAATTCCTCGACACCGCCAAGCGGCGGCGAGCCGGTGATCACCACCACCGGCAGTCCGGGGCGCTCGGCGCGCAGGAGGCGGATCAGCTCCTCGCCGGGCAAGCCAGGCATGTTGAGGTCGGTCAGCAGCACGTCCATCGCCCCCCCCAGCGACCGCGCCGCCATGAGGGCCGCCTCGCCGTCGAAGGCGAGGTGCACCGCGTGACCCTCGCCCTCGAGAAGGTCGGCCAGGGAATGCGCGACCAGCACCTCGTCCTCGGCGACAAGGACACGCAGGGTCACCGGCCTTCGCTCCTTCCGCTGTCCGGAAGGAGATATTGCAAGCTGTGGATGAAGTCAAAGCAAGCTACAACCCGTGATAGGCCGTCGGTACCTTCGCGCACGCAAAAAGTCAGGCGTGCAAATGGGAAAGCGCCGTAACTGCCTTCCGTGAGGGCGTCACTGGTTGCGGAGCATGCCTTCCCAGTGCCGGCGCAGCCGGTCCTGCGACCAGTGCTCCCGCCTCGGCACCGGGGGCGGGGGCGGGTGCCAGGCATGGTGCCGGCGCTCCCGCTCCCAGGCGTGGCGCTCCCAGGCGCGGCGCTGGTGATGCCGCCAAGCCCGCTCCTCGGCCCAGCGGCGCTGCGCCCAGTAGGATGAGGGTGGCGGGCGCGGCGCGACGTAGTAGCCACCACCGCCCCACGGGTAGTACCCACCATGATGGTAGCCGGGGTGATAGTAGCCGCCACCCCACCCATCCGCCGTGCCGGCGCAGCCGCCCAGGGTCAGCGCCGCCAGGACGGCGAAAACAGGGATGGGCGGAATCCTCGGCGTCACGGCCGATCCTCCTCTTCTGGCCCAGGATGCAACGCCCGGATGACGGCGGGATCATGGTGTCTCCACGTCAACGTCATGGCACGCAGAAAGTGTCGCGGATGCGGCTTGACTCCGGCGCCGCCCGCCGCCATACGCCCCGCCCTCACTCCGGGACGCGGGAGGCGCCGGCCGGCCATGACCGGGCGCGCGCCGCGTGCACCGCGCCTCCCTGACAGCAGGGACAGGACATGGCGAAGAAGATCGTCGGCTACATCAAGCTGCAGATCCCGGCCGGCAAGGCGAACCCCTCGCCGCCGGTCGGCCCGGCGCTCGGCCAGCGCGGGCTGAACATCATGCAGTTCGTGAAGGAGTTCAACGCCGCGACCCAGGGCATGGAGCCCGGGACGCCGACGCCGGTGGTCATCACCGCCTACTCGGACCGCACCTTCTCCTTCGTCACCAAGACGCCCCCCAACACCTACTTCCTGCTCAAGGCGGCGAAGCTGGAAAAGGGCAGCCAGACCCCCGGCAAGGCCGGGCCGATCGGGCGCGTGACGAAGTCCCAGCTCCGCGAGATCGCGGAGATCAAGATGAAGGACATGAACTGCAACGACATCGAGGGGGCGGTGCGCATGCTCGCCGGCTCCGCCCGCTCGATGGGCCTTACGGTGGTGGAGGGCTGAGCCATGGCCAGGCAGGGCAAGCGGCTGCGCGCCATCTACCAGGGCTTCGACCGCAACAAGGCCTTCCCGCTGCAGGAGGCGATCCGCCTCGTCAAGGCCAATGCCAGGGCGAAGTTCGACGAGACGGTCGAGATCTCGATGAACCTCGGCATCGACCCGCGCCATGCCGACCAGATGGTGCGCGGCGTGGTCGGGCTGCCGAACGGCACCGGCAAGACGGTACGCGTCGGCGTCTTCGCCCGCGGCCCCAAGGCCGAGGAGGCGCTGGCCGCCGGGGCCGACGTGGTGGGGGCGGAGGACCTGGCCGAGAAGGTGCAGGCCGGCGAGATCAATTTCGACCGCTGCATCGCTACCCCGGACATGATGGCGCTGGTCGGGCGCCTCGGTAAGATCCTGGGCCCGCGCGGCCTGATGCCGAACCCGCGCCTCGGCACCGTCACCATGGACGTGCGGGGCGCCGTGCAGGCGGCCAAGGCCGGCCAAGTGGAGTTCCGCGCCGAGAAGGCGGGCATCGTCCATGCCGGCATCGGCAAGGCCTCCTTCGAGGAGGAGAAGCTGCTGGAGAATGCCCGCGCCTTCATCGAGGCGATCCAGCGTGCCAAGCCCTCGGGCGCCAAGGGCACCTATGTGAAGAAGGTCGCGCTCAGCTCCTCCATGGGGCCGGGCGTGCGGGTGGATGTGGGCTCGCTGAGCGCCTCCGCCTGATGCGAGATACGCCTGCCCCGACCGGGGCAGGCGGGCAGGGAGGGGCTCCGGCCCTTCCCGAACCTGTCCGAGACCGCAGGTGGCCCCGGGGGCCTTGATGGGGCGGCGACCGCCCCGCCCGCGACAGACGGGTGCCGAGAGATCCGCCCGGCCGGGCAAGGCCCCGGTCGGCGCGCATGGCTTGGCGTTCCGGACTCAGGCAGGCGAACCGGGGTGGCGGCGGCCGGCGGCGGGAGATTGACCCGGCGCCGGCGGCCGCGGCGGTCGCGTGCGTAGGGCCGCACACCCCCGCTCGAACCGGCCGGTGCCCCTCCGGGTGCCGGCCAGAGAAGGAGACGAGACTTGGACCGCACGGAGAAGCGGGAGTTCGTCGCCTCCCTCAGCGCGGTGTTCGCCGATACCTCCTTCGTGCTTGTCGGCCGCAACAACGGCCTGACGGTTGCCGATGTGAGCGAGCTGCGGCGCCGCATGCGGGCGGCGGGGGCGACCTACAAGGTCGCCAAGAACCGCCTGGCGCTTCGCGCCCTGGAGGGCACGCCCTTCCAGGGCATCGGGCCGCTGCTCAGGGGGCCAACGGCGCTTGCCTGGTCGAAGGACCCGGTGGCGGTGGCGAAGACGGCGGTGGAGTTCGCCAGGACGAACGAGAAATTCGTCGTCCTGGGAGGGGCGCTCGGGACCCAGACGCTGGGTGCGGACGGGGTCAAGGCCCTGGCCGAGCTGCCGAGCCTGGAGACGCTGCGGGCGCAGCTCATCGGGCTGATCCAGACGCCGGCGACCCGCATCGCCGGGGTGCTCCAGGCGCCGGGCGCGCAGCTCGCGCGCGTGTTCGGGGCCTATGCGCGCAAGGACGCGGCGTGAGGGTCCGGGCCGGGGCCTCTTCCCGGCCCCTTAGGGGTGTTGCAAACGGCTGGCCAAGCCATTAGATCGAAGGACACGCAGATATGGCTGATCTCGCAAAGCTGGTGGAAGAGCTCTCCAGCCTGACGGTTCTGGAGGCTGCCGAGCTCTCCAAGATGCTGGAGGAGAAGTGGGGCGTCTCCGCCGCGGCTCCGGTCGCGATGGCGGCTGCGCCTGCCGCGGGCGGTGCCGCCGCCGCAGCCGCCCCTGCCGAGGAGAAGACGGAGTTCACCGTCGTCCTCGCCAAGGCGGGCGACAAGAAGATCAACGTCATCAAGGAGATCCGCACCATCACCGGCCTTGGCCTGAAGGAGGCGAAGGACCTGGTGGAGGGCGCCCCCAAGACCGTGAAGGAGGGGGTGAGCAAGGACGAGGCGGAGAAGATCCGCAAGGTCCTCGAGGAGAACGGGGCCACTGTCGAGATCAAGTAAGGCCGCTCCGCCGCCCGTGGCGCTGCCCCGGGCGGACGACAGCTAGAAGGAGGGTGCGGGCGGGGACCCCCTGGGTCGCCGCCCGTGCTGCCATTCCCGCGTGCCGGCCGCCGGTCCGGCCGCGGACGGGAAGACGATTTGGTTGCGAACATCGTTGCGCCCGGCCAGGTGCCGCGGCGAGAGGGACACGGGACAGGCATGAACGCTATCGCGAAGTCGTTCACCGGGCGCAAGCGGATCCGCAAGAGCTTCGGGCGCCTGCCCGAGGTTGCGCCCATGCCGAACCTGATCGACGTGCAGCGCGCCTCCTACGAGGCGTTCCTGCAGATGGAGACGCACCCCGACGCCCGGACCAATACCGGCCTGCAGGAGGTGTTCAAGAGCGTCTTCCCGATCGACGACTTTGCCGGGCGTGGCCGCCTCGAATTCGTGCAGTACGAGTTCGAGGAGCCGAAGTACGACGTCGAGGAGTGCATGCAGCGCGGCATGACCTACGCCGCGCCGCTCAAGGTGCGCCTGCGCCTGATCGTGTGGGACGTGGACGAGGACACGGGCAGCCGTTCCGTCCGCGACATCAAGGAGCAGGATGTCTACATGGGCGACATGCCGCTCATGACGGACAACGGCACCTTCATCATCAACGGCACCGAGCGGGTCATCGTCAGCCAGATGCACCGCAGCCCGGGCGTGTTCTTCGACCACGACAAGGGCAAGACGCATTCGAGCGGCAAGTATCTCTTCGCCGCACGCGTGATCCCCTACCGCGGCTCCTGGCTCGACTTCGAGTTCGACGCCAAGGACATCTGCTACGTCCGCATCGACCGCAAGCGGAAGCTGCCGGCCACCACCCTGCTGATGGCGCTCGACTCCGCCTGGACCGAACAGCGCCGCGCGGAGCGCGCGGCGGCGGGCCAGGAGATGGATCCGGCCGAGATCCGCGGCATGGATGCCGAGGAGATCCTGAACGGCTTCTACGGCCAGGTGGTGTTCACCCGCGGCGCCAAGGGCTGGAGCCGGCCCTTCGATCCGGAGTCCTTCCGCGGCGTCAAGCTGCAGGAGAGCCTGGTGGACGCCCGCACCGGGCAGGTGGTGGCCGAGAAGGACACCAAGCTGACGCCGCGCGCCGCCCGCAGGATCGCCGAGGCCGGCACCACCGAGGTGCTGGTCGGCCGCGCCGACATCCTCGGCCGCTATGTCGCCGAGGATCTGGTGGACATGCAGACCGGCGAGATCTGGGCTGAGGCCGGCGAGGAGCTGACGGAGGCGAAGCTCTCCCTGATCGAACAGGTGGGGCTGGAGCGGCTGCCGACGCTGGCCATCGACCAGACGGTCGGCCCCTGGATGCGCAACACCCTCGCGGTGGACAAGAACACCAACCGCGACGAGGCGCTGATGGACATCTACCGGGTGATGCGCCCCGGCGAGCCGCCGACGCCCGAGACCGCGGAAGCGCTGTTCCGCAGCCTGTTCTTCGACCCCGAGCGCTACGACCTCTCCGCGGTCGGACGGGTGAAGATGAACATGCGCCTCGGCTTCTCCGCTGAGGAGGTGCCGGACACCGTCCGCACGCTGCGCAAGCAGGACATCATCGCCACGCTGCGCGTCCTGATGGAGCTGAAGGACGGGCGCGGCCAGGTGGACGACATCGACAACCTCGGCAACCGCCGGGTGCGCTCGGTCGGCGAGCTGATGGAGAACCAGTACCGCGTCGGCCTGCTGCGCATGGAGCGCGCGATCAAGGAGCGCATGGGGTCGGTGGATATCGACACCGTCATGCCGCACGACCTGATCAACGCGAAGCCGGCGGCGGCGGCAGTCAGGGAGTTCTTCGGCTCGTCGCAGCTCAGCCAGTTCATGGACCAGACCAATCCGCTGTCCGAGGTGACGCACAAGCGCCGCCTCTCGGCGCTCGGTCCCGGCGGCCTGACGCGCGAGCGGGCGGGCTTCGAGGTGCGTGACGTCCACCCGACGCATTACGGGCGCATCTGCCCGATCGAGACGCCGGAAGGCCCGAACATCGGCCTGATCAACAGCCTCGCCACCTTCGCCAAGGTGAACAAGTACGGCTTCATCGAGACGCCCTACCGCCTGGTGAAGGACGGGCAGATCGTCGGCGAGCCGCGCTACCTCTCCGCCATGGAGGAAGAGCGGCTGGTGGTGGCGCAGGCCGACGCCGAGACCGTGAAGGTGGACGGCGTGGAGCGGCTGGCGGGCGACCTCGTCTCGGTGCGCCAGGGCGGCGACTTCCGGCTGGTGAAGCCGGAGGAGGTGACGGCGATCGACGTCTCGCCGAAGCAGCTCGTCTCCGTCGCCGCGGCGCTGATCCCGTTCCTCGAGAACGATGACGCCAACCGGGCGCTGATGGGCTCGAACATGCAGCGCCAGGCGGTGCCGCTGGTGCAGGCGGATGCGCCGCTGGTGGGCACCGGCATGGAGGCGGCGGTGGCGCGCGATTCGGGTGCCACCATCGTGGCGCGGCGCGACGGCATCGTCGATTCCATCGACGGGGCGCGCATCGTGGTGCGCGCGACCGGAGAGGACGGCACGACGCGGGGCGTGGACATCTACCGCCTGCGCAAGTTCCAGCGCTCCAACCAGAGCACCTGCATCAACCAGCGCCCGCTGGTGCGCGTGGGCGACCTGGTGCGCGCCGGCGACATCATCGCCGACGGGCCGAGCACGGAGCTGGGCGAGCTGGCGCTCGGGCGGAACGTGCTCTGCGCCTTCATGCCCTGGAACGGCTACAACTTCGAGGACTCGATCCTGATCAGCGAACGGATCGCGCGGGACGACGTCTTCACCTCGATCCACATCGAGGAGTTCGAGGTCATGGCCCGCGACACCAAGCTGGGCCAGGAGGAGATCACCCGCGACATTCCCAACGTGGGCGAGGAGGCGCTGCGCAACCTCGACGAGGCGGGTATCGTCTACATCGGCGCCGAGGTGAATCCGGGCGATATCCTGGTCGGCAAGGTGACGCCCAAGGGCGAGAGCCCGATGACGCCGGAGGAGAAGCTGCTGCGCGCCATCTTCGGCGAGAAGGCGTCGGACGTGCGCGACACCTCGCTGCGCCTGCCGCCGGGCGTCTCCGGCACGATCGTGGACGTGCGCGTCTTCTCCCGCCGCGGCGTGGACAAGGACGAGCGCGCCATGGCGATCGAGCGCGCCGAGATCGAGCGGCTGGCCAAGGACCGCGACGACGAGAAGGCGATCCAGGAGCGGTCCTTCTACTCCCGGCTGCGCGAGCGGCTCCTGAACCGCAAGGCCTCGGGCGGCTTCCGCGGCATCAAGGCCGGCACGGTGCTCACCGACGAGGTGCTCGACCAGTTCGCCAAGGCGACCTGGCGCCAGATCGGCGTGCAGGACGATGCCGCCATGGCCGAGATCGAGGCGCTGAAGCGCGAGTTCGACGCCGCCGTGGAGCGCCTGCAGAAGCGCTTCGAAAGCAAGGTGGACAAGCTGCAGCGCGGCGACGAGCTGCCGCCGGGCGTGATGAAGATGGTCAAGGTCTTCGTCGCGGTGAAGCGCAAGCTGCAGCCCGGCGACAAGATGGCCGGCCGGCACGGCAACAAGGGCGTCGTCTCGCGGGTGGTGCCCATCGAGGACATGCCGTTCCTCGAGGACGGTACGCCGGTGGACATCGTGCTGAACCCGCTCGGCGTGCCCTCGCGCATGAATGTCGGCCAGATCCTGGAAACGCATCTGGGATGGGCCTGCGCCAATCTCGGCCGGCAGATCGGCGAGCTGGTGGAGGAATACCGCCGTAGCGGCGCGGTGCGCGAGGAGCTGCTCGCCCGGCTGCGCGAGATCTACGGCGATGAGGTGTTCGAGCGCGAGATCGCGCCGATGGGCGAAGAGCAGCTCATCGAGCTCTGCGAGAACCTGCGCAAGGGTGTGCCCGTGGCCACTCCGGTGTTCGACGGCGCGCGCATGAGCGACATCGAGCGCATGCTGGAGCGCGCGGGCCTCGACGCCTCCGGTCAGGTCACGCTGATAGACGGGCGGACCGGAGAGCCGTTCGAGCGGAAGGTCACGGTCGGCTACATCTACATGCTGAAGCTGCACCACCTGGTGGACGACAAGATCCACGCCCGCTCCATCGGGCCCTATTCGCTGGTGACGCAGCAGCCGCTGGGCGGCAAGGCGCAGTTCGGCGGCCAGCGCTTCGGCGAGATGGAGGTCTGGGCGCTGGAGGCGTATGGCGCGGCCTACACGTTGCAGGAGATGCTCACCGTGAAATCCGACGACGTCTCCGGCCGCACCAAGGTCTACGAGGCCATCGTGCGCGACCAGGACACCTTCGAGGCCGGCATTCCCGAGAGCTTCAACGTGCTCGTGAAGGAGCTGAAGTCGCTCGGCCTCAACGTGGATCTCGAGACGCGCGGAAGCTGATCGCGACCTGCCCCCGGGACGGCGCCCCGGGGGCGCACGACGCAATGGACCGCCGACCCTGGCCGGTCGGCAGGCTGGACCACAAGGAAGGCCGCATGAACGAGCTTATGAAGATCCTGGGCCAGACGGGCCAGGCTCTCTCCTTTGACCAGATCAGGATCTCCATCGCCTCGCCGGAGCAGATCCGCTCCTGGTCCTATGGCGAGATCAAGAAGCCGGAGACCATCAACTACCGGACCTTCAAGCCGGAGCGGGACGGGCTGTTCTGCGCCCGCATCTTCGGCCCGATCAAGGACTACGAGTGCCTCTGCGGCAAGTACAAGCGGATGAAGTTCCGTGGCATCATCTGCGAGAAGTGCGGCGTGGAGGTGACGCTCGCCAAGGTGCGGCGCGAGCGCATGGGGCACATCGAGCTTGCCTCGCCGGTGGCGCACATCTGGTTCATGAAGTCGCTCCCCAGCCGCGTAGGGCTCATGGTGGACATGAGCCTGAAGGAGCTGGAGAAGGTCCTCTACTTCGAATCCTATGTCGTGCTCGAGCCGGGGCTGACCGATCTCAAGCTGCACCAGCTCCTGAGCGAGGAGCAGTACCAGGCGAAGATGGACGAGTTCGGCGAGGATGCCTTCACGGTCGGCATCGGCGCCGAGGCGGTCAGGCAGATGCTGGCCGGCATCGACCTGCAGAAGGAGGCCGTGCGCCTGCGCGCGGAACTCAAGGAGACGACCTCCGAGGCGAAGCGCAAGAAGCTCGTCAAGCGCCTGAAGCTGATCGAGGCCTTCAGCGAGAGCGGCGCGCGCCCCGAGTGGATGATCATGTCGGTCATTCCCGTCATTCCGCCGGAGCTGCGGCCCCTGGTTCCGCTTGACGGTGGCCGCTTCGCGACCTCCGACCTCAACGACCTCTACCGGCGCGTGATCAATCGCAACAACCGGCTGAAGCGCCTCATCGAGCTGCGGGCCCCCGACATCATCGTGCGCAACGAGAAGCGCATGCTGCAGGAGGCGGTGGACGCGCTGTTCGACAACGGTCGGCGCGGCCGTGCCATCACCGGCGCCAACAAGCGGCCGCTGAAGTCGCTTTCCGACATGCTGAAGGGCAAGCAGGGCCGGTTCCGGCAGAACCTGCTCGGCAAGCGCGTGGACTATTCGGGCCGCTCCGTCATCGTCGTCGGGCCGGAGCTGAAGCTCCACCAGTGCGGCCTGCCGAAGAAGATGGCGCTTGAGCTGTTCAAGCCCTTTATCTACTCGAAGCTCGAGAAGTACGGGCACGCCACGACCATCAAGGCCGCGAAGCGGATGGTCGAGAAGGAGCGGCCGGAGGTGTGGGACATCCTCGAGGAGGTGATCCGCGAGCATCCGGTGCTGCTGAACCGGGCGCCGACGCTGCACCGCCTCGGGATCCAGGCCTTCGAGCCGGTTCTGATCGAAGGCAAGGCGATACAGCTTCACCCCCTGGTCTGCACCGCCTTCAATGCCGACTTCGATGGCGACCAGATGGCCGTGCACGTGCCGCTCAGCCTCGAGGCCCAGCTCGAGGCGCGGGTGCTGATGATGTCCACGAACAACATCCTTAGCCCCGCCAATGGCAAGCCGATTATTGTGCCGAGCCAGGACATCGTGCTCGGCCTCTACTACCTTTCTTTGGAGACGCCCGAGTTCCGTGAGGAACAGAGGCGGATGGAGAGGGCGAAGACGCTGGTCGCCGAGGCGGCCGGTAAACGTCCGGAGGATCTGACCGAGGAGGAACGTCAGGCCCTGGCCTTCCGGCCGCGCGTGTTCGGCGGGCTTGGTGAGGTGGAGCAGGCGCTTGCGGCGGGGATCATCACCTTTCACTCCGCAATCCTGGCTCGGGTGCCCGCGCCGAGGGAGGATGAGCCGGGGCGGCAGGAGGTGGTGCTGACCACGGCGGGGCGCATGATGATCGCGGCGCTGCTGCCGCAGCATCCGCGCACGCCCTTCTCCCTGGTCAACCGCCAGCTCACCAAGAAGAGCATCTCCGACGTCATCGACGCGGTGTACCGCCACTGTGGCCAGAAGGAGAGCGTGATCTTCGCCGATCGCCTGATGGGATTGGGCTTCCGCCACGCGGCGAAGGCCGGAATCTCCTTCGGCAAGGACGATATGGTCATCCCGGCCGAGAAGCAGGCGCTGATCGAACGTACCAAGAACGAGGTGAAGGAGTTCGAGCAGCAGTATCTCGACGGCCTTATCACCGCGGGCGAGCGCTACAACAAGGTGGTCGACGCGTGGTCGCGCTGCACCGAGGAGGTGGCGCAGGCCATGATGAAGGAGATCTCCAAGCAGGAGATCGGCAAGCCTGTGAACAGCGTCTGGATGATGTCGCATTCGGGCGCGCGTGGCAGCCCTGCCCAGATGCGCCAGCTCGCCGGCATGCGGGGGCTGATGGCCAAGCCATCCGGCGAGATCATCGAGCAGCCCATCATCTCGAACTTCAAGGAGGGGCTAACCGTCCTGGAGTACTTCAACTCCACGCACGGGGCGCGCAAGGGGCTGGCCGACACGGCTCTGAAGACGGCGAATTCGGGCTACCTGACCCGCCGCCTGGTGGATGTGGCGCAGGACTGCATCATCGTCGAGAACGATTGCGGCACCGAGCGTGGGATCACGGTGCGAGCCGTACTCGACGGTGGGGAGGTGGTCTCCTCGCTTTCCGAGCGTATCCTGGGGCGCACCACGCAGGAGGATGTGACCGATCCAACCAGCGGCGAGGTGCTGGTGCCGCGCAATTCGCTGATCGAGGAGGCGGATGCCGAGAGGATCGAGCGTGCCGGCGTCGAGACGGTGAAGATCCGCTCCGTGCTCACCTGCGATTCCAGGTCCGGGGTCTGCGCGCTATGCTATGGCCGCGATCTGGCGCGCGGGACGCCGGTGAACGTGGGCGAGGCGGTCGGCGTGATCGCCGCGCAGTCCATCGGTGAACCGGGCACGCAGCTCACCATGCGCACCTTCCACATCGGCGGTGCGGCGCAGCGCGGCGCCGAGCAGTCGGCGGTGGAGGCGACGACGGACGGTACGGTGCGGATCTCGAACCGCAACGTCGTGGCGAACAGCCAGGGCGTGCCCATCGTGATGAGCCGCAATTGCGAGATCACCCTGCATGACGCGGCCGGGCGCGAGCGGGCGCGCTATCGCGTCCCCTATGGTGCGCGGCTTCTCACGGATGAGGGGGCTTCGGCCACGCGTGGGCAGAAGCTCGCCGAGTGGGATCCGTTCACGCTGCCCATCATCACCGAGCGTTCCGGCACGGTCGAGTACGCCGACCTGATCGATGGCGTCACTCTCGTCGAACGCATGGACGAGGTGACCGGCCTCTCTTCGAAGGTGGTTGTGGACTACAAGCAGGGGGCGAAGGGCGCCGACCTCCGTCCCCGGCTGATCCTGAAGGATGAAGTAGGCAACATCGTCCGCCTGCTGAACGGCGCCGAAGCGCGCTACTTCCTTGCCCCCGACTCGATCCTTTCGGTGGAGAACGGCGCGAAGGTTAATGCGGGCGACGTGCTTGCGCGCCTGCCGCGCGAAAGCTCCAAGACCCGCGATATCACGGGCGGCCTGCCCCGCGTCGCCGAGCTGTTCGAGGCACGCCGGCCGAAGGACCATGCGATCATTAGCGAGATCGATGGTCGCGTGGAGTTCGGCAAGGACTACAAGGCAAAGCGCCGCATCATCGTCGTGCCGGAGCAGGTGGGAGACGAGCCGCCGGCCCCGCGCGAGTACCTCGTTCCGAAGGGCAAGCACGTTTCGGTACAGGAAGGCGACTACGTCAAGGCCGGCGATCCGCTGGTGGACGGCCCTCGCGTGCCGCACGATATCCTGCGCGTGCTCGGGGTCGAGGCACTAGCGAACTACCTGGTCAATGAAATTCAGGACGTGTACCGGCTGCAGGGCGTGAAGATCAACGACAAGCATATCGAGGTGATCGTCCGCCAGATGCTGCAGAAGGTGGAGATCGTGGATCCGGGCGACACGACCTTTCTGGTAGGGGAACAGGTGGACCGCATTGAGTTCGATATGGAGAACGAGAAGCGGATCGCCGCGAAAGAGCGTCCTGCTCGGGCAGAGCCGGTTCTGCAGGGCATCACCAAGGCTTCGCTACAGACCACTTCCTTCATCTCGGCTGCCTCCTTCCAGGAGACGACCCGTGTGCTGACCGAAGCGGCGGTCGCGGGCAAGGTGGATACTCTGGCGGGCCTGAAGGAGAACGTCATCGTCGGGCGGCTCATCCCCGCGGGCACGGGGTCGGTGATGAACCGCCTGAGGGCGCTCGCGGCGCAGCGCGACCGCTCCCGCCTACCCGGGGCGCAGCCGGCCCTTGCCGAGCCCTCTGGCGGCCGCAGGCAGGCCGCGGAGTAGTTTCTCCTTGACTGGCCGGGTCCGCATGGACCCGGCCTTTTTCCTGCCCGGGGCGGCGGGCTCGCTTGACTTGCCTTTCCTTGGCGCGTAGTAACCCCGCCCTTGGCAGGGGCGGCGTCCTATCGCCGGGCCCGCCGGGTGCTTGGTCCACAACGCCGCCATCGGCGCTGCCTCCCCAGTCCCGGGGTGGCAAAGGTCGGGGCAAGTCAGCGAGCCTGCACGGCGCCTTGGCGTCTGTGCGGGCCGCGGGGCTTTTGCGGCGATGGGGCCGACGGACGGTTCACGAAGGGGCGTCATGCCGACGATCAACCAGCTCATCGCCAAGGGGCGGGAGCCGAACGCAAAGCGGAACAAGGTTCCTGCGCTGCAGGGGTGCCCGCAGAAGCGCGGCGTCTGCACGCGTGTCTACACGACCACGCCGAAGAAGCCGAACTCGGCATTGCGGAAGGTGGCCAAGGTTCGGCTTACCAACGGCTACGAGGTGGTGAGCTACATTCCGGGCGAGGGTCATAACCTGCAGGAACACTCCGTGGTGCTGATCCGCGGCGGGCGCGTGAAGGACCTGCCTGGTGTCCGCTATCACATCCTGCGCGGTGTCCTCGATACGCAGGGTATCGCCAAGCGCCGCCAGCGCCGCTCCCTCTACGGCGCCAAGCGGCCCAAGTAAGGAGGCGAAGGATGTCGCGCCGTCACCGCGCGGAGAAGCGCGAAGTGCTGCCCGACCCGAAATTCGGCGATGTCGTGCTCAGCCGCTTCATGAATGTGCTCATGTATGACGGCAAGAAGAGCGTGGCGGAGCGCATCGTCTATGCCGCGATGGATGCGCTGAAGCGCCGCATGGGTCCGAATGGCGATCCGCTGCGCCTCTTCCATGAGGCGATGGACAACGTGAAGCCGGCCGTCGAGGTGCGTTCCCGACGCGTGGGCGGTGCCACCTATCAGGTTCCGGTCGAGGTGCGGCCCGAACGGCGGCAGGCGCTGGCGATCCGCTGGCTGATCGATGCGGCCCGGAAGCGCGGCGAGAACACGATGGAGGAGCGCCTCTCGGCTGAGCTGATGGATGCGGCCAACAACCGCGGTGCCGCCGTCAAGAAGCGCGAGGACACTCACAGGATGGCGGAAGCCAACAAGGCTTTCAGCCACTACCGCTGGTAATCCGACCCGATCGAGGAACGACAACGATGGCGAAGGCGAAGTTTGAGCGGACGAAGCCGCACTGCAACATTGGCACGATCGGGCATGTGGATCATGGCAAGACGTCGCTGACGGCGGCGATCACCAAGGTCCTGGCGAAGACGGGCGGTGCGACCTTCACCGCCTATGACCAGATCGAC
>NZ_SJDM01000021.1 GCF_004761865.1 Crenalkalicoccus roseus
GGTTTGTCCACGCGGCTTAGAGCCGTTTCCACTCGGCTGCAAATGCGGAAGCGGCTCTAGTCCATTGTTTTTGGAGCAGAGTCACGCTCCCGGCCGTTTCCGGCCGCCCGCGATCTGCTCCAGGGCGGATCCCGTTCAGGCCCCTGCTGCGGGGCGGCGCGCGGAGGGCCGGAAGCGGCGGGGCGCGCGACCCTGGCCCCAGGGGGATGGGCTGGAGCGGCTTCCGCCCCGCCTCTGCGCATGGCAGCGGCCCCGGCGCCTTGTCCGCCAAGGGGGAAGGCGCGCTTCCGGCCGGCCCTACCCCGCCAGTTCGCGCGAGCGCTCCGTCGCCGCGGCGATGGCGCGCGACATCAGCGCCGGCCAGGCCTCCGGCGCCATGAGCACGGCGAGCGCCCGCTCGGTCGTGCCCTTGGGGCTGGTGACGGCGCGGCGGAGGCTCGCCGCGTCCTCCGCGCTCGCCGCGAGCAGCGCGCCCGAGCCGGCGACGGTGGCGCGCGCCATGCGGCGGGCGAGGTCGGGCGGCAGGCCCTGCTCGACCGCCGCCTGCTCCAGCACCTCGGCGAGCAGGAAGACATAGGCCGGGCCACCGCCGGAGACGGCGGTGACCGGATCGAGCATCCCCTCCTGCTCCACCCAGGCGACCTCTCCCACAGCGGCGAGCAGCCGGTCGGCGAGGTCGCGCTGCGCCGCCGTCACGCCGGGGCCGGCGAAGGCGACGGTGAAGCCCTGGCGCACCGCCGCCGGGGTGTTCGGCATCGCCCGCACCACCGCCGCCCCGGCGCCGAGCAGGGCGCGCATCCCGGCGATGGTGCGGCCGGCCATGATCGAGAGGAACACCGTCTCCGGCCCGGCGAGGCGGGCATAGGCCGGAAGGGCGGCGCCCGCCTCCTGTGGCTTGATGGCGAGAATCACCGCCGCGGGGCGAAGGTCGGCCGGGACCTGCGCGGCCTCCGCCACCACGGTGGCGCGGCCGGCGAAGCGCGCGGCGGCTTCCGGGTTCGGCTCCACCACCACGGCGCGGCGCAGGCCCTGCTCCAGCCAGCCGGTGAGCATCGCACCCCCCATCTTCCCGCAGCCGACCAGCAGCAGCGGGGGCAAGGACCCCTCGGCCATCGCGCTCCTCCTCCCGTGCCCGGACGCGGCGCCCGCCCCTCAGGCCTCGCCGAGGCAGTCGAGCATGGCCGCGGCCAGGGCGTCCGCGGGGGTCTTGCCGCCCCAGAGGACGAATTGGAAGGCGGGGAAGAAGCGCTCGCACTCGGCGATCGCGATGTCCACCATGTCCTCGAGCGATTCCGCGGAGGCGCCGGGCGCGCCCCGCAGCAGGACGGAGTGGCGGAACACCGGCACCCCATCCTCGCTTTCCAGGCCGAAATGGCCGATCCAGAGCTTCTCGTTGGCGAGCGCCAGCAGCTCGTACAGCCGCTCGCGCCGCTCCGCCGGCACCTTCAGGTCGAAGGCGCAGGAGAAGTGCATGGCGCTGACCTCCGGCGACCAGGAGAAGAAGAGGCCGTAGTCGCACCACTTGCCCGGCGCCTCGGCCGCCATCTCGCTCTCCGAGCGGCGCTCGAAGGCCCACTCGTTGGCGGTGACGATCTGTTCGAGGACGTCGAGGGGGTTCGTCGAACGCTCGCGGTCGGTGGCCAGATAGCCGGACATCGCGGCACCTCCTCTTCCCGTTCGGGGCCGAAGGGAACCCGGCGCCGAAGTCTTGGGTGAATCGGTGCCGGGCACCCACCATCCTTAGACTACGCAGCTGCGAAACGCCACCACAAGAGCTGCGGTTGCGCGGCCGGCGGGGCTTCTCGCGCGATCGTCGGGAGGGGGGCAGGCTCACCCCCCGCCCGCCAGGGCGCGCAGCGCCAGCAGCAGGTTGCGCAGCGCCAGCAGCGAGACCACCACCGCCACGATCACCATCAGCGGCCGGTCGGGCACGCGCTTCGCCACCAGCGCCGCGAAGGGTGCGGCCAGCACGCCCCCCAGCACCAGCCCGGCGATGATCGGCCAGAGGGAGAGACCGATGGTGGCGACGAAGGCGGCCGAGATCGCCACCGTGACGAAGAACTCGGCGAGGTTGGCCGAGCCGATCGCCTCCCGCGGCACGCTGCCCTGGCCGATCAGGGTGGAGGTGACGATCGCCCCCCAGCCGCCGCCCCCGGCCGCGTCCAGCGCCCCACCGCAGAAGCCGAGCAGCGCCACCCGCCAGGGGCGCGGCACCGCCGGCGCCCGCGGCCGCAGCGCCTTGGCCAGGATCACCCCGCCGAGCACCAGCAGGTAGAGGCTGACGAAGACCCGCACCGGACCGATCGGCGCCCCCACCAGCAGGAAGGCGCCGAGCACCCCGCCCAGCATCCCCGGCAGCGCCAAGCGCAGCACCAGGTCGCGCCGGACATTGCCGACGCACCAGTGGGCGAGGCCGGAGGCGCCGGTGGTGAACACCTCCGCCGCGTGGATGCTGGCGCTCGCCGCCGCGGGCGCGACCCCGAGGGTGAGCAGCACGCTGGCCGCCGAGAGGCCGTAGGCCATGCCGATGGCGCCGTCGATCATCTGCGCCGCGAAGCCGACGGCGGCGAACACGATCACGTCCTCGACCATGGCGCGTCCCCGCTGCCGCCCCGGCCCGGGGAGGCGCCGTGGCCGGGGCGCCGGAGATGGGGAGCCGCGGGCCCGCCCGACAGAGGGGCGCCGAAGCGGCTGCCCCGCCCCGCCCCGCCATGCCAGCATGGGGCCGCAGGACACGGGAGGAGAGCCGGATGCACCGCATCCCCGCGCAGGGCAGGCCCTGGGAGGCGCTGAAGCAGGAATTGGAGGCCGCCAAGGCCGGCGACTACGCCTGGCGCCGCGGCCGCCTCGCCGTCTACGTCTACTACCTGGACGAGGCGCTGAGCCGGGTGCAGCAGGAGGCCTACGCCGCCTACTGGACCGAGAACAACCTCGGCCAGCGCGCCTTCCCCAGCCTGAAGCGGCTGGAGGAGGAGGTGGTCGGCATGGGCCTCTCGCTGATGGCCGCGCCGGAGGGGGCGGGGGGCACCTTCACCTCCGGCGGCTCGGAGAGCATCTTCCTCAGCCTGCTCGCGGCCAGGGAGCGGGCGCGGGAGGAGCGCGGCATCGCCGGCGGCAACGTGGTGATGCCGAACAGCGCCCACCTCACCTTCGACCGGGCCTGCTGGTATCTCGGCCTGGAGCCGCGGCGCGTCCCGGTCGGGGCGGCGTTCCGCGCCGACCCGGCGGCGATGGAGGCGGCGATGGACGGGCGCACCATCGCCCTCGTCGGCTCCGCCCCCTGCTACCCCTTCGGCGTCTTCGACCCCATCGCCGATCTCGGCCGCATCGCGCGGGCGCGCGGGCTGTGGCTGCACGTGGACGCCTGCGTCGGCGGCTTCCTCTCTCCCTTCGCGGCCAAGCTCGGCCACGAGATCCCGGAGTGGGACTTCCGCGTGCCGGGGGTGACGGCGATCTCGGCCGACATCCACAAGCACGGCATGGCGCCGAAGGGCGCCTCGCTGCTGCTGGTGCGGGAGGAGGGGCTGCGGCGCTTCCACCGCTTCGAGAGCCGCGCCTGGCAGCGCGGGCCCTACGCCGCCTACACCACCCAGGGCACGCGGCCGGGGGGCGCGGTCGCGGCCGCCTGGGCGGTGATGCACTACCTCGGCGAGGCGGGCTACCTCGACTGCGCCCGCCGCATCATGGAGGCGAAGGCGGCGCTGGTGGCGGGGATCGAGGCGATCCCGGGGCTCGAGGTGCTGCGGCCCTCCGAACTCTCCCTCTTCGTCTACCGCGCGACCGACCCGGCGCTCGACATCGCGCGGGTGGCGGCGGCGCTGGACCGGCGCGGCTGGCTGCCGGGGCGGCAGCAGGAGCCGGACGGGATGCATCTGCATCTCAACCCGGTGCACCGGGGGGTGGAGGCGGACTACCTCGCCGATTTGCGCGCAGCGGTCGAGGAGGCGCGGCGGGGGGCGGTGGAGCGGATGGCGGCGGGGCGGACCTACTGAGGCCTGGCGCCGAGGCTTCCCCGCAGCCGCCATCGCGGGCAGGGTGCGCGACCCGGGCCCCCAGGACCACCGCATGCTGACGATCTACGGCGTCTACCGCTCCCGCGCCTCGCGCAACATCTGGCTGGCCGAGGAGATCGGCCTGCCCTACCGCCTGGTGCCGGTGATCCAAGCCTATCGCCTGCCCGATCCGGACGCGCCGGACGCCCCGCTGCACACCCGCTCCGCCGAGTTCCTGCGGATCAACCCCAACGGCCACGTGCCGGCCATGGTGGATGGCGAGCTGGTGCTGCACGAATCCCTGGCCATCAACCTCTACCTGGCGAAGCGCTATGGCGGCGCGCTCGGGCCGGCCGATGTCGCGGAGGACGGGCTGATGACCATGTGGTCGTTCTGGGCGGCGACGGAGGCCGAGCCGCACGCGCTGGAAGTGCTCACCCACCGCGCCGCGAGGCCGCCTGCGGAGCGGGACCCGGCGGCGGCGGCGGCGGCGGTCGCGGCGCTGCGCGCGCCCTTCGCGGTGCTGGACCGGGCGCTGGCGGGAAAGGACCACCTTGTCGGCGGACGCTTCACCGTGGCCGACATCAACGTTGCGGAGGTGCTCCGCTTCGCCCTGCCGGCGCCGGAGCTGTTCGAGGCGGTGCCGAACGTGCGGCGGTGGCTGGCTGCCTGCCACGCCCGGCTCGCCTTCCGCGGCATGATGGCGAAGCGCGAGCAGGAGGCCTGACCGCCGGGGCACGCCCCGCCCCTCGCCCCCGGGGCCGCCAGCGGCTAGCGTGCGGCGCCATGCGCTACCTCTCCACCCGGGGCCAGGCCCCGCCCCGCGACTTCGAAGGCGTCCTGCTCGCCGGCCTCGCCGAGGATGGCGGCCTGTTCGTGCCGGAGGCCTGGCCCGAACTCTCCGCCGGGGAGTGGCGGGCGCTGCGCGGCCTGCCCTATGCGGAGCTGGCGGCGCGGCTCATCCATCGTTTCACGGGGAACACGCTCTCCCTCGAGGCGCTGCGCGCCATGGCGGAGGGCGCCTACGGGGGCTTCGGCCACCCCGCCGTGGCGCCGCTGGTCCAGCTCGACCATCGCCGCTTCGTCCTGGAGCTGTTCCACGGCCCCACCCTCGCCTTCAAGGACATGGCGCTGCAGCTTCTCGGCCGCCTGTTCGACCAGGTGCTGGAAAGGCGCGGCGAGCGCATCACCATCGTCGGCGCCACCTCGGGCGATACCGGCTCGGCCGCCATCGAGGCCTGCCGCGACCGGGCGGCGGTGGACATCGTCATCCTCCACCCGCTCGGGCGCACCTCGGAGGTGCAGCGGCGGCAGATGACCACGGTGCTCTCGCCCAACGTGCGCAACATCGCCATCGAGGGCGACTTCGACACCTGCCAGGACCTGGTGAAGGCGATGTTCAACGACGCGCCCTTCCGCGCCGAGATGCGCCTCGCCGCCGTCAACTCCATCAACTGGGCGCGGATCGCGGCGCAGATCCCCTACTACGCCGCCGCGGCGCTGGCGCTCGGCGCGCCGGACCGGCCGGTCGCCTTCAGCGTGCCGACGGGAAATTTCGGCAACGTGCTGGCCGCCTGGGCGGTGCGGCGGATGGGGCTGCCCGTCGCGCGGCTGATCGTCGGGTCCAACCGCAACGACATCCTGGCCCGCTTTCTCGCCGCCAACGACATGAGCGCGCGGCCGGTCGAGCCTTCCCTCTCGCCGAGCATGGACATCCAGGTCAGCTCGAATTTCGAGCGCCTGCTGTTCGAGCTGCTCGGCCGCGACGGCGCCGCCACCGCCGCGGCGATGCGCCGCTTCCGCGCGGAGGGACGGATGCCGGTGCCGGACGCCGCCTGGCGCGAGGCCACCGCCCTGTTCCGCGGCTTCACCCTGGACGACGAGGGGACGCTCGCCGAGATCCGCCGCCTGTGGGAGCGCGCCGGCTACCTCGCCGACCCGCACACCGCCATCGGCACCGCCGCCGCCCGCGCCCTGGCGCCCGAGGACCCCGCCATCCCCGTGGTGGCCGCCGCCACCGCCCACCCGGCCAAGTTCCCCGAGGCGGTGGAGCGGGCCACGGGCCGCCGCCCCCCTCTGCCGCCGCGCCTCGCCGACCTATATGAGCGCGAGGAGCGGTTCGAGGTCCTGCCGCCGGATCTCGGCCGGATCGAAACCGCCGTCCGTTCCCATGCCCGCCGCAACCGCGCGGCCTGAAACCCGGGAATCCGAGCACCGCATGTCCGACGCCGTCCGCCTCACGCGCCTGCCCAACGGCCTGACCGTGGTCTCCGAGACCATGCCGCGCGTGGAGACCGTCTCCTTCGGCGCCTACGTCGCCGCCGGCACGCGCCACGAGGACGCGGCCGAGAACGGCGTGTCCCACTTCCTCGAGCACATGGCCTTCAAGGGCACGGAGCGGCGCGACGCTGCCGCCATCGCCCGCGAGATCGAGAACGTGGGCGGGCACCTCAACGCCTACACGGCGCGCGAGAACACCGCCTACTACTGCAAGGTGCTGAAGGAGGACCTGCCGCTGGCCGCCGACATCATCGGCGACATCCTGACGCATTCCACCTTCGTGCCCGAGGAGCTGGAGCGCGAGCGGGGGGTGATCCTGCAGGAGATCGGCCAGGCCAACGACACGCCTGACGACGTCATCTTCGACCATTTCCAGGCCACCGCCTTCCTCAACCAGCCGATGGGCCGCCCGACGCTGGGCACCGAGGAGGTGATCCGGCGGATGGAGCGCGGCGCGCTCACCGGCTACATGCGCCGCCACTACGGGCCGGAGCGCATGGTGGTCGCCGCCGCCGGCGCCGTGGAGCACGAGGCGCTGCTCGAGCTGGTGCGCCGCCACTTCGCCGACCTGCCCCAGGTGAGCCCGCCGCCGCCCGAGCCCGCCCGCTATGTGGGCGGGGAGTTCCGGGAGATGCGCGACCTCGACCAAGTGCACATCGTCCTCGGCTTCCCCGGCGTCGCCTACCGGGATCCGCTGCACTACCCGATGCTGCTGCTCTCGACCCTGCTCGGCGGCGGCATGTCCTCCCGCCTGTTCCAGGAGATCCGGGAGAGGCGCGGCCTCGTCTATTCCATCTACTCCTACGCCCACCCCTTCGTGGATGGCGGCATCTTCGGCATCTACGCCGGCACCGGGGAGAAGGAGGCGGAGGAGCTGGTCCCGGTCACGCTTGAGGAGCTGCGCAAGGTGCAGCGCGACGTGACGCAGGAGGAGCTGGACCGCGCCAAGGCGCAGCTCCGCGCCTCGCTGCTGATGTCGCTCGAGAGCACCGGCAGCCGTGTCGAGCAGCTCGCCCGCCAGCTCCAGGTGCATGGCCGCGTCATCCCGGTGGAGGAGACCAAGGCGAGGATCGCCGCCGTCACCGTCGGGCAGGTGCAGGAGGCGGCCGCCCGCGCCTTCCGCGCCAAGCCGACGCTCGCCGTGCTCGGCCCCGCCACCAGAGTGCCCGCCCTGCCCGAGATCGCCGCGAGGCTTGCGGCATGAGCGGCCGGCTCGACACCCTCGCCGCCCTGGTCGAGGCCGCCCGCAGGGCGGGGGCCGACGCCGCGGACGCGATGCTGGTCGCCGCCGCCTCGCTCTCCGTGCAGCGCCGCCTCGGCAAGATCGAGCAGCTCGAGCGCTCGGAGGAGTTCGGCCTCGGGCTGCGGGTCTTCGTCGGCCGCCGGCAGGCGATCGTCTCCTCCACCGACGCCTCCCCCGCCGGCTTCGCCGCGCTCGCCGAGCGCGCGGTGGCGATGGCGAGGGTGGTGCCGGAGGACCCCCATGCGGGCCTGCCGGAGGCCCCGGACGGGCTGGTCGCCGCCGATCTCGACCTCGCCGACACGGCCGAGCCCACGGCCGAGCAGCTCATCGCCCGCGCCGCCGAGGCGGAGGAGGCGGCACTGGCGGTCGCGGGCGTCACCAACTCCGAGGGCGCGGAGGCCGGCTGGTCGCGCGCCGAGATCGCGCTTGCCGCCAGCAACGGCTTCGCCGGCGCCTATCTCCGCACCAGCCACTCCGTCTCCGCCACCGCGCTCGCCGGCCAGGGCACGGCGATGGAGCGGGATTACGACTACGCCACCGCCGTCCACCTGGCGGATCTCGAGGACGCCGCCACCATCGGCCGCCGCGCCGGGGAGCGGGCGGTGGCACGCCTCAACCCGCGCCGACCGCGGACGGCGAAGCTGCCGGTGGTCTATGACCCGCGCGTCGCCGCCTCGCTGCTCGGCCACCTGGCGGGGGCGATCAATGGCGCGGCGGTGGCGCGCGGCACCTCCTTCCTCAAGGACCGCATGGGCCAGCGCATCATGCCCGAGGGCGTGACGGTGCTCGACGACCCGACGCGGCGGCGGGGGCTCCGCTCCCGCCCCTTCGACGGGGAGGGGATGAAGGGGGAGCGGCGCGCCATCGTCGAGGACGGGGTGCTGACCACCTGGATCCTCGACTGGCGCAGCGCCCGCCAGCTCGGCCTCGCCAGCACCGGCCATGCCAGCCGCAGCACCGGCGGCCCACCCGGGCCGGCACCGACCAACCTCTGGCTGGCGGCCGGGAAGGTGACGCCGGCGGCGCTGATGGCCGACATCCGCGAGGGGCTCTACGTCACCGAGCTGATCGGCATGGGCGTGAACGCCGTGACCGGCGACTACAGCCGCGGCGCCGCCGGCTTCATGATCCGCGACGGTGCCCTGGCCGAGCCGGTGAGCGAGATCACCATCGCCGGCAACCTGCGCGAGATGCTCGCCCACCTCACCCCGGCCGACGACCTGCAATTCCGCCGCGGTACCGACGCGCCGACCGTCAGGGTGGAGGGGATGACGCTGGCCGGGGCGTGACCGCGCGCTCCCCTCACGCCATCAGCCGCCGCGCCGCCCGGCGCGCCTCGCGCATCGCGGCGCCGGCGGTCATCACGCCGGAGGGGTCGAGCGGCAGCCCGCCCGCCGCCAGCGCCTCCACTGCCCAGGTGTTGGAGGTGTAGGGCAGGGCGTAGCGGCGGCGCGCCTCGAAGAACCAGGCGCCGGGGCGGAAGCCGGGGCGGATCGGGCGCGGCCGGCCCGCCGCGTCGCGCTCGAACTCGCCGAGCAGGAAGGCCGCGACGGCCTCATGCGCCGCCCCGGCCAGCGGCAGCGGCACCGCGTCCTCCACCGTGTCGGGCGTGGGCGGGGCCGCCATCGGCACGGCGAGCAGCGCCCCCGGCCCGGGCAGGAGCGCGCCGGAAAGCTCCGCCAGCCCCGGCTCGCGCGCGGTGAAGAACCCGCGGGCGCCGAAGCCGAAGGCGACCAGCGGCGCCTCCGGCAGGAAGGGGGCGAGCAGCCGCGCCAGCGCCTCCTCCCGGCGCAGCGGCAGCGCTACCTCGGTGTGCCAGGAGATCTGCACCAGCCAGGCCGCGGGCACGCCCGGCGGCGGGGCCGGAACCGGCTCCCGCCCGGCGCCCGCGCAGGCGGCGAGGGCGAGCGCCGGCAGCAGGGCGCGGCGGCCAACGGCCCCGCCCTCGGGCGGGTTCCACGGTGGCGTCCCGGTCATGGGGTGGGGAACGCGGCCGGGCGGGGGCGGTTGGAAGGAAGGCGCCGCGGTTGCGTTCGCATCGCGCCGCGGCTTTCCTATATTTGTTGTAATCGGAACCGCGTTCCCGGAGAGAGCCCCGCCCATGCGCCGTCCCGCCACCTTCCTGGCCGCCATCGCGGTCGTCGCCCTGGCCCTCGCCCCCGCCCTGGCCGAGGCGCAGCGCGGCGGCGCCCGCTCCATGGGCAGCCGCGGCAGCCAGACCTACTCCGCCCCGCCCCCGACCCGCACCGCCCCGGCCCAGAACCAGGCGCGGCCGATGGAGCGCAGCATGACCGAGCCTGGCCGTGCCGCCCAGCCGGGGGCGCCGGCGGCGCGCACCCCGGCCGGCGCGGCGGCGCCGGCGGCGGGGGGCATGTTCGGCCGCAGCCCCTTCATGGCCGGGCTGATGGGCGGGCTGATCGGCGTCGGCCTCGGTGGGCTGCTGTTCGGCCACGGCTTCTTCGGCGGCCTCTCCGGCTTCGCCGGCG
Organism: Crenalkalicoccus roseus; assembly: GCF_004761865.1. Taxonomy (GTDB): domain Bacteria; phylum Pseudomonadota; class Alphaproteobacteria; order Acetobacterales; family Acetobacteraceae; genus Crenalkalicoccus; species Crenalkalicoccus roseus. Next base: position 10,002 of record NZ_SJDM01000021.1, read on the forward strand.
TCCTCGGCCTGCTGCTGCAGATCGCGCTGATCGCCGGGCTGGTGTGGCTGGTGCTGCGCCTGATCCGCGGCCGCCAGCAGCAGCCGGCCCTGGCCGGCGCGCCGGCGGGGGCGATGGCGCGCGACCTGCACGGCCCGGCCGGCTCCGCTCCGGCCGGCGCGCGTCCGGCCGCCGGCCGGGGCACGGTGCCCGCCACGGGCCTTGCCCCCCTCGCGCTGCAGCCGGCGGATTTCGAGACCTTCGAGCGCATCCTGAAGGAGGTGAACGAGGCCTGGTCGCGCCAGGATCTGCCGGCGCTGCAGCGCCTCGCGACGCCGGAGATGGTGCAGTACTTCTCCGAGGACCTCGCCGACCTCGCCAGCCGCGGCCTGCGCAACGAGACCCGCGACACGGTGCTGGAGCAGGGCGACCTGGCCGAGGCTTGGCGCGAGGACGGGCGCGAATACGCCACCGTCGCCATGCGCTACTCCTTCGTCGAGGTGACGCGCCGCGCCGAGGACGGCGCGGTGGTGGAGGGCGACCCGGCGCGGCGCACCGAGGCCACCGAGATCTGGACCTTCGTCCGCGCCCCGGGCGGCAACTGGCTGCTCTCCGCCATCCAGGCGACGGGCTGAGGCGCTCCGGCGGCGCGGCGCGCCGGCCTGTGGCGGGGCCGCCGCCCTCACCGGGAGGTGAGGGCGGCGGTGGCGCAATTGTGGCGAACCGGGGCCGGATTGTGGCATTCTGATGGCGGGATCGGGCGGGCCGTGCCACGATCCCGCCACGACTCGGAGGCCGCCCCGATGCTCTTCCTGTGCTTCCTGGCCGTTGCCGCGGCGCTCGGCGGGCTCGCCGCCGTTGGGCTCGCCCTCGGCCCGCTGACCGGAAGCGCGGCGACGGCCCTGCTGGCCGCGCCCGCCCTCGGCACCCTCTCGCTGGCGAGCGGCCTCGCCGCGGCCGTGATCGCGCTGCGCCGCCACGGCTGACCCCCGCAGGGGAGCGATCACGTCTGGAAAAGGAATCACCCAAGCTTCACGCCCCAAGCGCGAGCGGCGCGTTACAGCGGCGCGGCGCGACCACTGCCGGGGCACGCCGCCCCCGCAGGAGGACCCGCGCGCCCGTGGGGGCGGCCGGGCCGCGAGGCGTCGTCGCCTCCTCGGCACGGGAGACCTGAGCCGGCGCCGCCAGGACGCGGAGGGCCGTCCGGCGAGCGAGGCGAGGGGTGATGCAGACGACCGAGGTGACGCGCCGCTACCGCACGGTGTTCCTCTCCGACATCCATCTCGGCACCCGCGGCTGCCGCGCCGACTTTCTCCTCGACTTCCTGCGCCGCACCGAATGCGAGCGGCTGTTCCTGGTGGGCGACGTGGTGGATGGCTGGCGGCTGCGCAAATCCTGGTACTGGACCGAGGAATTCGACGAGGTGGTGCGCCATGTGCTGCGCCTCGCCCGCTCCGGCGTCCAGGTCACCTACATCCCCGGCAACCACGACGAGATGTTCCGCGCCTGGCTCGGCCTCGAGGTCGCCGGCATCCGCCTGGTGCGGGAGGCGGTGCACGTCACCGCCGACGGCCGGCGGCTGCTGGTGATCCACGGCGACGAGTTCGACGGCGTGATCCGCTACGCCAGGTTCCTCGCCCTGCTCGGCGACTGGGCCTATGACCAGGCGCTGGTCGCCAACCGCTGGTTCAACGAGGCGCGGCGGCGCCTCGGCTACCCCTACTGGTCGCTCAGCCAGTGGATGAAGCGGCAGGTGAAGGGCGCGGTGAAGGCGATCGACCGCTTCGAGGCCGCGCTCGCCACCGAGGCGCGGCGCCGCGGCCTGGACGGCGTGATCTGCGGCCACATCCACCATGCCGAGATGCGCGTGGTGCAGGGCGTGCTCTACATGAACGACGGCGACTGGGTGGAGAGCTGCACCGCCCTCGTCGAGCATGCCGACGGCCGCTTCGAGCTGGTGGACTGGGCGCGGGAGAACCGGCTCTCCTTCCCGCCCGCGCCGGGGGCCATTGCCACGGCCTGACCGCGCCCGCACATGGGGCTGATGCCCCTCGACGCCGAAGCCCGCGCGGCACGCGGCGCGCGGCCCGCCACCGGCGCGCCGCTGCGCCTGCTGATCGTCTCCGACGCCTGGCACCCGCAGGTGAACGGGGTGGTGCGCACGCTCGAAACCGTGGCCGCGCATCTCCGCGCCGCCGGGGATGTGGTGGAGGTGATCGGCCCCGACCGCTTCCGCACCATCCCGCTGCCCGGATATCCGGAGATCCGCTTGGCCCCGTTCCCGGCGGCGCGGCTGGCGCGGCTGGTGGACGCCTTCGCCCCGCAGGCGGTGCACATCGCGACCGAGGGGCCGCTCGGCTGGGCGATGCGCGCGCTGTGCCGCCGGCGCGGCTGGCGCTTCACCACCACCCTGCACACCCGCTTCCCCGACTACCTGCACGCCCGCACCGGTCTGCCGCCGCGCCTCTCCTGGGCACTGCTGCGCCGCTTCCACGCGGCGGGGGAGGGCACCTTCGCCGCCACGCCCTCGCTGTGCGAGGAACTCGCCGCGCGCGGCTTCGCGCGGGTGCGGCTGTGGTCGCGCGGGGTGGATCTCGACCTGTTCCGCCCGATGCCGGGCGAGGCCTGGCCGGGCCTGCCCCGGCCGGTCTTCCTCTATGCCGGGCGGCTGGCGGTGGAGAAGTCCATCGAGGCCTTCCTCGCCCTCGACCTGCCCGGCTCGAAGGTGGTGGTGGGGGACGGGCCGCAGCGCGCGGCGCTGCAGCGCCGCTTCCCGGCGGCGCATTTCACGGGCTGGAAGCGCGGGGCGGACCTCGCGCGGGCCTATGCGGGGGCGGACGTGCTGGTCTTCCCTTCCCGCACCGACACCTTCGGCATGGTGATGCTGGAGGCGATGGCCTGCGGCACCCCGGTCGCCGCCTTCCCGGTGCCCGGGCCGCGCGACGTGGTGGCGCCGGGGACGGGCGTGCTGGACGAGGACCTTGGCCGCGCCGCGCTCGCCGCGCTCGGCTGCGACAGGGCGCGCTGCCGCGCCCATGCCGAGGGCTTCGCCTGGCCCGCCTGCGCCGCCGCCTTCCGGGAGCTGGTGACGCTGGTGCCGGTATAGGGCGCTCGCCCGCGGCGGGGGCGCCCTCTCCCTCTGTCTGCGCGTGCCCGGCCGCCGGTGGGCTATTCCGGCTGCGGCGCGGGCGTGCTACGCGCCGCCCTCCCGCCATGCGCAGACACCCATGCTCCGGCGCCTGATCCGCCATCCGCGGGCGCAGGCCGCCCTGGCCCGGCTGCTCGGCCTCTACCTGGCGACGGTGCTGCGCACCACGCGCTGGACGCTGCTCGGCCAGGAGCATCTGCGCGCCGCCCTCTCGCCCCCCGGCCAGGGCGCCATCCTCGCCTTCTGGCACGAGCGGCTGGCGCTGATGGCGCCGGCCTGGCAGGTGGCGCGGGAGACCGAGCCCCCGCTGCGCGGGCGGCGGGCGCATGTGCTGGTCTCCCGCCACCGCGACGGGCGGCTGATCGGCGCGGTGGGCGGGCGCTTCGCCCTCTGCATGGTGCACGCCTCCTCCTCCCGCGGCGGGGCGGCGGGGCTGCGCGCCATGCTGCGCCTGCTCGCCGCCGGGGAGTGCGTGGTGATCACGCCCGATGGACCGCGCGGCCCGGCGCGTCGCGCGGCGCCCGGGGTGGCGCAGCTCGCCGCCCTCTCCGGCCGGCCGGTGCTGGCCTGCGCCGCCGCCACCACGCGCCACCGCCGGCTCGGGAGCTGGGACCGGATGCTGCTGCCGCTGCCCTTCGGCCGCGGCGTGATCGTGGCCGAGCCCCCGCTCGCCGTGCCACGCGAGGCGCCGGAGGCGGCGCTGCCCGCGATCGAGGCCGCCCTCACCGCCGCCTGCGACCGCGCCGATTCCTGGGGGCCGGGGCGATGAGCCTGCCCGTCCTGCTCTGGCGCCTCGGCGCCGCCGCGGCGGCGCCGGTGCTGCCGCTGCTGCTCCGCCGCCGCGCTGCGCGGGGCAAGGAGGTGGCGGCGCGCCTTTCCGAACGCTTCGGGGAGGGCGCGGCCCGCCCGCCTGGCCGGCTGCTCTGGCTGCACGCGGCGAGCGTGGGGGAGACCGCCTCGGTGCTGCCGGTGCTGGAGGCGCTGGCGGCGCGCGCCCCGCAGCTGTCCGTGCTGCTCACCACCGGCACCGTCACCGCGGCGCGGCTGCTGGAGCAGCGCCTTCCCCCGGCGCTGCGGGGGCGGGTGCTCCACCGCTTCGCGCCGCTCGACGTGCCGGCCTGGGTCGGGCGCTTCCTCGCCGGGTGGCGGCCGGACGCGGCGGCCTTCGTGGAATCGGAGCTGTGGCCGAACCTGGTGCTGGCGGCGCGGGCGCGGGGGATTCCGCTGGCGCTGGTGAATGCCCGCCTCTCCGCCCGTTCGGCCCGCCGCTGGGCCCGCGCGCCGGGGCTGGCGCGGACGGTGCTGGGCAGCTTCGCCCTGGTGCTGGCGCAGTCCGAGGCGGATGCGGCGCGGCTCGCCGCCCTCGGCGCCCCGGCGCCGCGCTGCCTCGGCAACCTGAAGGACGCGGCGCCGCCGCTGCCGGCCGCGCCGGAGGCGATGGCGGCACTGCGCGCGGCGGTGGGGGCGCGGCCGGTGCTGCTCGCCGCCAGCACCCATCCCGGGGAGGAGGCGCTGGCGATCGCGGCACACCGCCTGCTCGCCCCGCGCCTGCCGGGGCTGCTGACCGTGCTGGTGCCGCGCCACCCGGAGCGTGGGGCGGAGGTGGCGGCGGCGGCGGCGGGGCTGGCGGTGGCGCGCCGCGCCGCCGGGGCGATGCCGGGGCCGGAGGTGGCGGTCTATGTCGCCGACACGCTGGGCGAGCTTGGCCTGTTCTACCGCCTGGCCGGCGTCGCCTTCGTCGGCGGCTCGCTGGTGCCGCATGGCGGGCAGAACCCGCTGGAGCCGGCGCGCCTCGGCTGCCCGGTGCTGGTCGGCCCGCATTGCTGGAACTTCGCCGAGCCGGTCGCGCGGCTGCTGGGCGCGGGCGGGGCGCTGCGCATCGAGGGGGAGGATCCGGCCGGGGCGCTGGCCGAGGCGGCCTTCACCGTGCTATCCGACCCGGCGCGGGCGCGGGCGATGGCCGCCGCCGCCGCTGCCGCCGCCGCGACCGAGGCCGGGCTGCCGGCCCGGGTGGCGGAGGCGCTGCTCGCCCTGCTGGGGCCGGACGCGGCCGGGGGCACGATCCCGGATGGGAGGGCGCGTGCCCTGCCATCGGCCCCGGAGCGGATCGCGGACGGCCCTGGCCGGGAGCGTGACTCCGCTCCGTAGATTGGTGGGCGGATCGCGGATGGCCCTGGCCGGGAGCGTGAATCCGCTCCGCAGATTGGTGGGCGGATCGGAGGCGGCCCGGCCGGAGGTCGCGATCCTTCCCCGGGGGTGGCGCCGGCGTAGCGGGCCTGGGGAGAGCGGAAACGGTGCCCGAGGGCGGCGCCTGCCCCGGGCCGGGCACGCCCCCGAGGGAATGCAACCACTTGCGCGGAGCCGACCTTGCGCGGTTTGCTCCGCCATCAAGGCCGGCGCCGGGATCCGGGGCCGGCCAGGGAACGAGACATCCGATGCACGCCAAGGTTCACGCCTGATGCGCGCCCCCGGCTTCTGGAGCGGGGAAAGCGCAAGCCTGGCACCCCTGCTGCTCTCCCCCTTCTCCGCCCTCTACGCCGCGGCGACGGCGCGGCGCGTCGCCCGGCCCGGCTGGAAGGCGCCGGTGCCGGTGATCTGCTGCGGCAACGCCACCGCCGGCGGGGCGGGCAAGACCACCCTCGCCCTCGACCTCGGCCAGCGCCTGGCGAGGCGGGGCATCGCGGTGCACTTCCTGCTGCGCGGCTATGGCGGGCGGCTGAAAGGGCCGCTGCGCGTGGACCCCGCCACGCATGACAGCACCGATGTCGGCGACGAGGCGCTGCTGCTCGCCGCCGAGCGGCCGACCTGGATCTCCGCCGACCGCGCCGCCGGCGCGCGCGCCGCCATCGCCGCCGGGGCGCAGGCCATCGTCATGGATGACGGGCTGCAGAACCCGACGCTGGAGAAGGACCTGTCGCTGCTGGTGATCGACGGCAATTTCGGCTTCGGCAACGGCCGGATCATCCCCGCCGGGCCGCTGCGCGAGCCGGTGGAGGCTGCCGCCGCGCGCTGCCGCGCCGCGGTGCTGGTCGGCGAGGACGAGACCGGCGCGGTGGCGAAGCTGCCGCCGCGGCTGCCGGTGCTGCGTGCCAACCTCGCGCCGGGTCCGGAGGCGGCGCTGCTCGCCGGCCAGCCGGTCTTCGCCTTCTGCGGCATCGCCAACCCGCGCAAATTCTTCGCCACGCTGCAGCAGGCCGGCATGGTGCTGGCCGGGCGCGAGGCCTATGCCGACCACTACCCCTTCGACGAGGGCGACCTGCGCGCGCTGCTGGCCGAGGCCGACCGGCTGCGCGCCGTGCCGGTGACCACGCGCAAGGACTTCGTGCGCATCCCCCCCGCCTTCCGCGCCCGGGTGACGGTGGTGACGGTGCGGCTGGAATGGGAGGAACCGGCGGCGATCGAGGCGCTGCTCGACCCGCTGGCCGCGGGGGTGCCGGTGGCGGCCTGAGGGTCCTGGAAATTTCGGCGCGGGCCGTTTGACAAACCGTCCGGCCGGTATAGCTAAGGCGGCATGAGCGATTCGCCCGCCGCCCCCCTGCCGGATGCCCGCACCCGCATCCTCGACGCGGCCGAGGCGATCATCCGCGCCCGCGGCGTCGCCGGGCTGACGCTGGAGGCGGCGGCGCGGGAGGCCGGCGTCTCCAAGGGCGGGCTGCTCTACCACTTCGCCTCCAAGGAAGCGCTGCTCGCCGGCCTGCTGAACCGCATGGCCGGCCATGTCGAGGAGGCGTTCCGGCAGGTGCTGGAGGCCCAGCCGGAGGGGCGGGGGCGCACGACCCGTGCCATCCTCGCCTGGACCTTCGACCATCCGGAGGCGGTCTGCCAGCAGCACGAGCGCGCCGCGGCCGTCTTCCTCGCCGCCTTCCACCACGATCCGGCCCTGCTCGACCCGGTCCGGGAAGTCATCGGCCGCATCCGCGCCCGGCAGCGCGAGGACGGCCTTCCCACCGGCGTGGCGCAGGCGGTGATGGCCGCCTGCGACGGGCTGTTCATGGCCTCCCTGTTCGGCATGTACGCGCTCGAGGAGGCGGAGCGGCGCGCCATCCGCACCGCCCTCGAGCGGCTTCTGGAGCCCTCGCCGTGAGCCTGCGCCTGTTGCTGCTCCTTGCCTTCCTCTGCACCGCCGCCAGCGCCGGCGTCACGCTCTGGGCGCAGGAGGAGGGCCTGCCCACCCAGCGCCTGGCCGCGCCCGGCCCGGCCCTGGTCGAATCCGGCGCCGCCCGCTGAGGGGGCGCCTTCCGGCGCTCACCCCTGGACGGGCGGCAGCACCGGCTGCGGATCGAGCCAGGTGGCGTACCAGGCCAGGCTGAAATGCAGGTGCGGGCCGGTAACGCGGCCGGTGGCGCCGATGGCGCCGATGCGGCGCCCCGCCTCCACCACCTCGCCCTCCGCCACCGCGATCTCGGAGAGGTGGGCGTAGAGGGTGTGCACCCCGTGCCCGTGGTCCAGCACCACCAGCCGGCCGAAGAAGAAGAACTCCGCCGCCAGCGTCACCTGACCCGTGGCCGAGGCCATCACCGGCGTGCCGGTGGGGCCGGCGATGTCCAGCCCGTAATGCGGCTGGCGCGGCTGGCCGTTCAGCACCCGCTGGCTGCCGAAGACGCCGCTGATGCGCCCGCGCGCCGGCCAGACGAAGCCCTGCGCGAAATCCACCCGCGCGCTGTCCACCGCCCGCACTGCCGCCAGGCGCTCGCGCTCGGCGCGGATGCGGCGCAGCGCCGCCTCGTCCGGCGTCACCTGCGCGGGCGGCAGGCCGGTGATGTGCTGCACGTCCCACTCCCGCTTCGCGATGGCGAGGCGCTGCGCCTGTGCCCGCCCGCCCGGCGGGGTGACGGTGAGCACCGCCTCCGGCCCGTGGTCGCGGCCGAAGCCGAAGGCGAACTCCCCGCCCGGGCCCACCCGCACCGCGCGGCCGTCGAGCGCAAGGCGCGTGCCCGGCGCGGCGCCGCCGGTGACGAAGCCCCCCTGCGCCAGCCCCTTCGGCCCGAGCGCGAGCTGCGCCCCCGCCCGGCGCGGCAGCAGGGCGAGGGCGGGCAGCGCCAGCAGGGCGCGTCGCTTCGCCCTCACAGCAGCGCCCCCTGCGCCGGCGCCTCCTCCTCCCCGGCCGGGCGGCGCCGCAGCGGGCGCGGGCCATCGGCGGTGGCGCCCACCACGCCGTCGGCGAAGCCGAGGCTGAGGCGCGCGCCGGGCGCGACCTCGGCGGCGCGGGCCAGCACCGTGCCGTCCTCCCGCGTCACCAGGACGAAGCCGCGCGCCAGCACCGACTGGTAGGAGACGCCCTCGAGCCGCGCCGCGAGCGACTCCAGGCGCAGCCGGTCCTGGCGGAGCAGCGCCGCGAGCGGGCCGGGGGTGAGGCAGGCCCCGGCCAGCGCCGCCTGGCGGCGCGCCAGCACGCGGCGATAGGCGGCGGTCGCCTGGGTCATGCGCAGATGCAGCGCGCCGCGCCGCGCCGCGATCACCTCCCGCGGGTGGCGCAGCCGCGCCGTGGCGTGGTCGAGCTGGGCGCGGCGGCGGCGCAGGCAGTCCGCCGGCGCGCGCTCCAGCCGCTCCGACCAGTCGTCGAGGCGCTGGCGCATGCGGCCGAGCAGCGCCGGCAGGTCGGGCAGGCCCCGCTCGGCCCGCGCCAGGGAAAGGCGGGATTCGCGCAGCCTGGCGCGCAGGCACTGGCCGAGGCGCAGCGCCTTCTGCCGCAGGTCGTCCAGCAGCTCGGCCCGCGCCGGCACGGCCATCTCCGCCGCCGCGGTCGGGGTGGGGGCGCGGCGGTCGGCGGCGAAGTCGATCAGGGTGGTGTCGGTCTCGTGCCCCACCGCCGAGATCAGCGGGATGGGGCAGGCGGCGGCGGCGCGCACCACCACCTCCTCGTTGAAGGCCATCAGGTCCTCGAGGCTGCCGCCGCCGCGCGCCACGATCAGCACGTCGGGCCGCGGCACGGGCCCATCGGGCGGCAGGGCGCCGAAGCCGCTGATCGCGGCCGCGATCTGCTCCGCCGCCCCCGGCCCCTGCACCGCCACCGGCCAGAGCAGGATGCGCCGCGGCAGGCGGCGGGCGATGGTGGTGCGGATGTCCTGGATCACCGCCCCGCGCTCGGAGGTGACGACGCCCACCACCAGCGGCAGCCGCGGCAGCGGGCGCTTGCGCCCCTCCTCGAACAGCCCCTCGGCCAGCAGCTTCCGCCGCAGCCGCTCGATGCGGGCGAGGAGGGCGCCCTCCCCGGCGTAATCCAGCCGCTCCACCGTGAGCTGGTAGCTGGAGCGGTCGCCATAGGTGGTGAGGCGGCCGGTGGCGACGACCTCGGCGCCGTTCTCCGGCCGCACGCCGGAGCGGCCGGGGCTCCAGGACCAGACGACGCAGTTGAGCTTCGCCTTGCTCTCCGGGTCGGGGTCCTTCAGCGAGAAGTAGAAGCGCGTCGGGCCGTAGGCCTTGCACTCCACCACCTCGCCGCGCACGCGCAGGCGGCCGAAGGCGCCTTCCAGCGTGCGCTTCACGGCGCCGGAGAGGTCGCCCACCGTGTATTCGGGGATGTTGCTGACGGAATCGCGGGGCGGCGGCTGCGTGTCCATCGCCCCATCCTATGCTAAGCGGCCGGCGCCGGGGAACCCGTTCCCCATACGTTTCTCAGCGGGAGTGGTCCCATGAAGGTGCTGGTGGTCGGCGGCGGCGGGCGGGAGCACGCGCTGTGCTGGGCGCTCTCCGCCTCTCCGGTGCTGACGCGGCTGTTCTGCGCCCCGGGCAACGCCGGCATCGCCGCGGTGGCGGAGTGCGTGCCGATCGGCGCCGAGGAGGTGCCCGCGCTGGTGGACTTCGCGACGCGGGAGGGCGTGGGCCTGGTGGTGGCGGGGCCGGAGGCGCCGCTGACCCTGGGCCTGGCCGATGCCTGCGCCGCGGCCGGCATCCGCTGCTTCGGCCCGACCGCGGCGGCGGCGCGGCTCGAGGGCAGCAAGGCCTTCATGAAGGAGGTGGCGGAGGCCGCCGGCGTGCCGACCGCGCGCTGGGCCCGCTTCGACGACCCGGCGGCGGCGCGCGCCCATCTCCGCGCCGCGGGCGCGCCCATCGTGGTGAAGGCGGACGGGCTGGCCGCCGGCAAGGGCGTGGTGGTGGCGCAGACGGTCGCGGAGGCCGAGGACGCGGTCGCGGAGATGATGGAGCGCCGCGTCCACGGCGCGGCCGGCGCGACGGTGGTGATCGAGGAATGCCTGGAGGGGCCGGAGGTCTCCTTCTTCGCCCTCTGCGACGGGGAGGTGGCGCTGCCGCTCGCCGCCGCGCAGGACCACAAGCGGGTGGGGGAGGGCGACACCGGCCCCAACACCGGCGGCATGGGCGCCTACTCGCCCCCGCCGATGGTCACCGAGGCGCTGCGCGAGGAGGTGATGGCGCGCATCGTCCGCCCCGTACTGGCGGAGATGGCGCGGCGCGGCGCGCCCTTCCGCGGCGTGCTGTTCGCCGGGCTGATGCTGACGGCGGCGGGGCCGAGGCTCTTGGAGTTCAACGTCCGCTTCGGCGATCCGGAATGCCAGGCGCTGATGGTGCGCCTGCGCTCCGACCTGCTGACGGCGATGCTGGCCGCCTGCGACGGGGAGCTGGCGGATTTCGATCTGCGCTGGTCGGAGGCGCACAGCCTGGTGGTGGTGCTGGCCGCGCGCGGCTACCCCGGCGCCTATGCGAAGGGCGGCGTGATCCGCGGGCTGGAGCGGGCGCAGGCGGTGCCGGGGGTGCAGGTGTTCCACGCCGGCACCGCGCGGCGGGCGGACGGGGCGCTGGTGGCGAATGGCGGGCGGGTGCTCGGCGTCACCGCGACCGGGGCGACGCTGCGTGAGGCGCGGGAGGCGGCGTACCGGGCGGTGGACGCGATCGAGTGGCCGGAGGGGTTCTGCCGGCGGGACATCGGGGCGAGGGCCGTCTGAACCGCATCGCCGGAAGGAATCGCCCCTTGATGGCCCGGGACGGAAAAACCGGGCTTGACATCCTGTCTTCGCCGTAAGAATTGGTTTGTGTCGGCGCGCCCCGGCGTGTCCGACCCTTGGAACAGAGAGCACGATGGATTGCCACCCTAGTCGTGGCACCGCTGCCCTCGTCGCAGCCGCGGCGGGAGCCGCGGTGCCCTCCACACAGCAGGGCTTCCCGGGCCGCGGGCCCGAGGCGACGGGGCGCTGACCCCATCGCCTCCACCGCCGCCGGGCGGCCGATGGAGGCGAGGATGAGCCACATCACCTGGATCCCGCTGCCGCGCCGGGACTTCCCCGGCACGCCAGCGGATGGGCGGCCGCCGCGACCGGCGCTCGTCGCGTCCTGGCATCTCGACCACGGCACGCGCCGCCCCGTCTGCGCCTGGCGGGCCATCATGGCCGGGCCGGACCCGCTCGGCTTTCGCCGCGAGGAGGCGACGCATGGACGACGGAAGTAGTCGGCCGGCCGCGGCGCCCCGTGCGCCGCGGCCGGATAGCGCCCCAGCACGCCAACCGAAGGCCGTCCCCGGCACCGGCCGACCTCGCGCGAGGTAGGGCGGAAGCCGTCGGCCGGCCATGCCCTGCCGACGGAGTTCCCCCATGGTCAGGAGAGTCGAGGCCGAGACCCTGCGCCTGCTGCTCGACCGCGGCGACGCGGCCGCCATCGCCACGATGCTTCGGCCGCAGCATCCCACCGACATCGCGAGCCTGCTCGCCCCGCTGCCGGCAGCGGAGGCGGCGCACCTCCTGCGCCTGCTGCCGGAACGGCGCCAGGCGGAGGTCTTCGGCTATCTGGAGCCCACGACCCAGCTCGCCCTGGCGCGCGCCCTCGATCGCAGGGAGATGGGCGGCATCTTCGCCGCCATGCATCCGGACGAGCGCGCCGACCTGTTCAAGCGCCTCCCCCCGGCCGAGCGCGAGGCGCTGCTGCCCGGCCTCGCCCATGCCGAGCGCGAGGACGTGCGGCGGCTCGCCGCCTATCCGGAGGGCACGGTGGGCGCGGCGATGACCTCGGACTACGTCGCCCTTCCCCCCGACATCGCGGCGCGCGAGGCGATCGAGGTGATGCGGCGCGAGGCGCCGAGCAGGGAATCGATCTACGACGCCTATGTCGTGGATGCGGAACGGCGGCTGATCGGCGTGGTGTCGCTGCGCGACCTGATGCTGGTGGAGCCGCAGGTCCGCGTCGTGGACATGATGGTGCCCGACGTCGTGCGGGTGGAGGCCGATGCGCCGCGGGAGGAGGCGGCGCGGCTCGTCGCCCGGTACGATCTCGGCGCGCTGCCGGTCACCGACGCGCAGGGACGCATGGTCGGCATCGTCACCGCCGACGACGCGATGGACATCCAGGCGGAGGAGGCGACGCTCGACTTCCGCAAGCAGGCCTCGGTCGGCCCCATCGCGGTCAACGTGCTGCGGGCGCCGCTCTGGATGCTCTATCGCGCGCGCGTGCTGTGGCTGGTGATCCTGGTGTTCGGCAACATCTTCTCCGGCGCCGGCATCGCCGCCTTCGAGGACATGATCGCGGCCAATGTCGCGCTGGTGTTCTTCCTGCCGCTGCTGATCGATTCCGGCGGCAATGCCGGCAGCCAGGCGGCGACGCTGATGGTGCGCGCCCTCGCCACCGGCGACGTCCGGATGCGCGACTACGGAAAGCTGATCGGCCGGGAGGCGGTGGTGGCCGGGCTGCTCGGCCTGACCATGGCGCTCGCCGTCTCGGTCATCGGCGTGGTGCGGGCGGGGCCGGAGGTGGCGGCGGTCGTGGCCGCCTCCATGGTGCTGATCGTGATCGTCGGCAGCACCATCGGCATGTCGCTGCCCTTCCTGCTCTCGCGCTTCGGGCGGGACCCGGCGACCGCCAGCGCGCCGCTGATCACCTCGATCGCCGACGCGGCGGGCGTGCTGATCTATTTCGGCCTCGCCTTCTACGTCTTCGGCTTCGCGGCCGAATGACGCCCCTCGCCTCGGCTTCCGACCGAGAGGGTCCCGCCGCGGCCATCCCCGGCCGCGGGCGGGAAGAGGGGCGCCCCGCCCGCGGGCGGGACGCTCCAGGACAGCACCCGATCGCGCCGCCCCGCGGGCGGGGCGGACCGTTCTGCCGGCCGGAGGAGCAAGGAGACATGACCATGGACAGCAGGATCGCGCACGCCGCGCGGGCCGAGGACCGCCCGGCGCCCGGACCCGCCCTCGGCCTTCCGTCCGACGATCGGCCGGCGGCGCAGGACCTCGCGGCGGGCAGCGCCCCGATCCCCCCCGCGGCGGACGCCGCGCCATCCCCGCCGCTGCGCAGGTGCAAGCCCTGGCTGTCCGCGCTGGCCCTGCTGATGGCCGGCGCCGCCCCGCCTGCCATGGCGCGCGCCGAGGCGTCTTCGGGACTGCCGGACTTCGCCGGGGAGACGCTGACCGGCGACTGGGGCGGCCGGCGCAGCGCCCTCGCGGCACGCGGCGTCGACATCGGGCTGGACTACACCGCCGAGGTGCTCGGCAATCTGCGCGGCGGCGCGCGGCGGGGCACCGCCTATCACGGGCTCCTCGGCCTTGGCGTCACGCTCGACCTCCAGCGCATGGCGGGCTGGCAGGGGGGGCGGCTCCATGTCAGCGCGCTGCAGATCCACGGCCGCGGCCTGTCGGAACACTATCTCGGCAACCTGCTGACCACGAGCGGCATCGAGGCCGTGCCCTCCACCCGGCTTTACGAGGCCTGGTTCGAGCAGGAGATGTTCGGCGGCTTCGCCGCGCTGCGCCTCGGCCAGATCCTGGCCGACGAGGAATTCCTGGTCAGCGAGAGCGCGGGCATCTTCGTCAATGCCACCTTCGGCTGGCCGGGCATCACCGCGGTCAACCTGCCGGGCGGCGGACCCGCCTATCCGCTGGCCACGCCGGGTGTCCGCCTCCGGCTCGGCGCGCCGCAGGGGACATCCTTCGCGGTCGCCGCCTTCAACGGCGATCCCGCGGGCGGCCGCGCCGGCGATCCGCAGCGGGCCAACCGCCATGGGCTGCTCTTCCCGCTGGGCGACGACGCCTTCCTCATCGCGGAGCTGGCACATGCCGCGCGGCGGGGGGCCGCGGGGCTGCCCGCCACATTCAAGCTCGGCGCCTGGTACCATACCGGCCATTTCGAGGATCTGCGCGCCACGGCGGAGGATGCGGTGACGCGGCGCGGCAATTTCGGCGCCTATGCGGTGGCCGACGCGCTGCTCTGGCGGCCGGGCGGGCAGGAGAGCGGCGGGCTCGGCGCCTTCCTGCGCGTGGCCGCGGCGCCCAGCGGGCGCAACCCCATCGACTTCTACCTCGATGGCGGCCTGACCTGGACCGGCCTCCTGCCAGGCCGGCCCGACGACGTGCTCGGCCTCGGCTTCGCCTATGCGCAGCTTTCCGGCCCGGCGCGGCGCCGCGACCGCGAGGCGCGGCTGCTCGACGACCTCGCTGGCGGGCTGCGGCGCCAGGAGGCGCTGGTGGAACTCACCTACGCTGCGCAGGTACGGCCGGGCTGGCTGGTGCAGCCCACCGCGCAGTTCGTGGTGAATCCCGGCGCCGAGGCGGAGGCGCGCAACGCGCTGACCGTCGGGCTGCGCGTCGCGCTCAGCTTCTGAGGGGCCGCCCCGCGCCTTCGGCCCGGGGCCGTGACCCCTCGGCCGCGCGCGGAAACGGTGCTGGACCCCTGTTGGCGGAGCGGAGCCGCGCTCCCGGCCTCCCGCGCTCCGCCCCTACTCGAGGGCGCGGAAGCCGGTGCGCCGCACCACCTCGGCCCAGCGCGCCGTCTCGGCGCGGATATGCGCGGCGAAGCCGGCGCGGTCGCGGGCGGAGACGCGGAAGCCCGCCTCCTGCAGACGCTGGCGCAGCGCCGCCGCGCCGAGGGCGCGCAGCGCCGCCGCCTCGAGCGCCGCCAGCGCGGCCTCGGGCGTGCCGGCCGGGGCGACCAGGCCGAACCAGGCCTCCAGGGCAAGGTCGGGGCGCCCGGCCTCGGCCACCGTCGGCACCGCCGGCAGGAGCGCGGACCGCGCCGTCCCCGTCGTCGCAAGCGCCCGCACGCGGCCCGCCTGCACATGCGGGGCGACGAGGGCGACGGTGCCGAACAGGCCCTGCACCTCGCCGTTGAGCACCGCCGTCATCGCCTCGCCGGTCGAGCGGAAATGCACCGGCTCCGCCTGGACCCCGGCCCCGGCGGCGAGCAGGCTGGCGCCGAAATGGCCGGGCGTGCCGGCGCCGAAGGTGGCGAGGAACACCTGCCCCCGGCCGCGCGCCCACGCGGCGAAGCCGGCGAGGTCCTCCGCCGGCACCGAGGCGGGCACGACGAAGGCGAAGTCGATCGCCGCGATCTCGGCGACGGGGGCGAAGTCCCGCGCGGGGTCGTAGGGCAGCCGCGCATAGGTGGAGGGGGCCATGGCGAGCTGGCCCACTTCGCCGAGGAGCAGGGTGTGGCCGTCGGGGACGGCGCGTGCCACCTCCTGCGCGGCGATGTGTCCGGCGGCGCCGGGCCGGTTCTCCACCACGAGGCCGGCCGGCAGGCCCTCCCGCATCCCCTCGGCGAGCAGCCGCGCGACGAGGTCGGGCCCGGTGCCGGGCGGGAAGCCGAGCACGAGGCGCACGGGCCGCTCGGGGAAGGCCAGCGCCGCGCCGGGCAGGACGGCGAGGCCACCGAGCAGGGCGCGCCGCCCGAGGCGCGGCGTGTTCACGAGGCGGGTCATCGGCACCATCTCCCTTGCGGGCGCGCCACCTGCGCAACGGCGGCGCCCCGGCGGAGGACGATCATGGCGGAGGCGGCGATTGTCGAGGCCCGGCGGCTGCTGCGCGCGGCGCGCGTGGCCACCCTGGCCACCCAGCGGGACGGCCAGCCCTTTGCCAGCCTGGTCACGCCGGCGACGGCGCCCGACCTCTCGCCCCTGCTCTGGCTCTCCTCCCTGTCGGAGCACACGCGCCATCTGCAGACCGAGCCGCGCTGCGCGCTGCTGGTCCAGGGGGCGCCCGAGGGGCCGAACCCGCAGACCGCGCCCCGCCTCACCCTGACCGGCCTGGCCGAGCGGGTGCCGGAGGCGGAGGTGCCGGCGCTCAAGGCGCGCTGGCTGGCCCGCCACCCCTACGCCGTCCCCTACGCCGACTTCGCCGACTTCGCGCTGTGGCGGGTGCGGCCGGGCGGGGCGCTGCTGGTCGGCGGCTTCGCCCGCGCAGTGCGCCTTCGCGCCGGCGAACTGGCCCCGGAGCCCGAGGCGGTGGCCGCGATCGCCGCGGCGGAGGCGGCGATCATCGCCCATGTGAACGAGGACCACGCGGAGGCGGTGGCGGCGATCGCGCGCGGCCTGCTCGGCGGCGGGGAGGGGGCGTGGCGCCTGGTCGCGGTGGATGTGGACGGGGCCGACCTGGCGGCGGGCGAGGCGGTGCTGCGGCTGCCCTTCGGCCGCCCGGTCGGGCGGGTGGAGGAGGTGCGCGCTGCGCTGGTCGAGGCGGCGCGCCAGGGGCGGGCGCGGCTGCGATAACCCAGGGTTGTTCGGCCTCTGGCCCGGCCGCGTTGACCCTGGCTTCGGCGCCGCCGTAATTTGGCCTCCCTGCTGATCGAAACGCCCCCGTTGCGTCGCCGTGCCACGCCGACCCCGGCACCGGGCGCCGACGCGGCCACCCGTCTCCGGAGGACGTCCGAATGCCCTCGCCTGCCCCCGCCCTCGCCGGTACCGGTGTCTCCAGCGCCGGCACCGTGCACGCCAACCTGACGGCCGCGGGGCTCTACGAACACGCGATCCGGCGCGGCGAGGGGCGGCTTTCGGCCGACGGGGCCTTCATGGCGGTCACCGGCGTGCACACCGGCCGCTCGGTGCAGGACAAGTTCGTGGTGGACGACCCCGAGGTGCGCGACAAGGTGTGGTGGGGGCCGGTCAACCGCCCCCTGGCGCCGGAGAAATTCCGCGGCCTCGCCGCCAAGGTCAGGGGCTGGCTCGGCCGGCGGCCGGTGCTGTTCACCCAGGACCTCTACGCCGGCGCCGACCCCGCGCACCGCATCCGCGTGCGCCTGGTCACCACCAACGCCTGGCACGCGCTGTTCGCGCGCAACATGTTCATCCGCCCGCCGCGGGAGGAGCTGGAAGGCTTCAGGCCGGACTACACCATCCTCCATGCCCCGGAATACGAGGCCGACCCGGCCGAGGATGGCTGCCGCACCGGCACCTGCATCGCCCTCTCCTTCGCGGCGCGGACCATCCTGATCTGCGGCACCTCCTATGCCGGCGAGATCAAGAAGAGCATCTTCACCGTCATGAACTGGCTGCTGCCGGAGCGCGGCGTGCTGCCGATGCACTGCAGCGCCAATCTCGGCCGCGCCGGCGACGTGGCGCTGTTCTTCGGCCTGTCGGGCACCGGCAAGACCACCCTCTCCTCCGACCCCGAGCGCAGCCTGATCGGCGATGACGAGCACGGCTGGTCCGATGGCGGCGTCTTCAACTTCGAGGGCGGCTGCTACGCCAAGGTGATCCGCCTCTCGCGCGAGGCGGAGCCGCAGATCTGGGACGCCTCCCACCGCTTCGGCGCGGTGCTCGAGAACGTGGTGGCGGACGAGTTCGGCCATCTCGACCTCGAGGACGCCTCGCTGACCGAGAACACCCGCGCCTGCTACCCGCTCGACTTCATCCCCAACACCGTGCCGGGCGGCCAGGCGGGCACGCCGCGCAACGTGGTGATGCTGACCGCCGACGCCTTCGGCGTGCTGCCGCCGATCGCGAGGCTCTCGCCGGCGCAGGCGATGTACCATTTCCTCTCCGGCTACACGGCGCGGGTCGCCGGCACCGAGAAGGGCCTCGGCCGGGAGCCGCAGGCCACCTTCTCCACCTGCTTCGGCGCGCCCTTCCTGCCCCGCCACCCGGAAGTGTACGGGAAGATGCTGGCCGAGCGCATCTCGCGCGACGGCGCCGACTGCTGGCTGGTCAACACCGGCTGGACCGGCGGCGCCTTCGGCACCGGGCGGCGCATGTCCATCCAGCACACCCGCGCCCTGCTGCGCGCGGCGCTGGACGGCTCGCTCGCCCGGGCGGAGTTCGTGCGCGACCCCTTCTTCGGCCTGATGATCCCGAAGGCGGTGCCGGGCGTGCCGGCGGAGGTGCTGAACCCGCGCGCCACCTGGGCCGACAAGGAAGCCTATGACCGCACGGCGCGCGAGCTGGTCGGCCGCTTCGAGAAGAATTTCGAGACCTTCGCCGGCACCGTGGACGAGGAGGTGAAGGCCGCCGCCATCCGCGCCGCGGCCTGATGCCGGACGACCTGCGCGACCCGCGGCGCGGCCGGCCCGAGCGGCCGGCCGCGCGCAACGTGCTCGGCGGCCCCCTGCTGCCCTGCTCGGTGGCGCCGCTCACCGGCTTCTACCGCGACGGCTGCTGCAACACCGGGCCGGAGGATGCCGGGCTGCACACTGTCTGCGCCGAGATGACGGAGGCGTTCCTCGCCTTCTCGAAGGCGCGGGGCAACGACCTCTCCACCCCCATTCCCGCCCTCGGCTTCCCCGGCCTCGCACCCGGCGACCGCTGGTGCCTCTGCGCCGCGCGCTGGGAGGAGGCGCGCCGCGCCGGCGTGGCGCCGCGCGTGCTGCTGGAGGCGACGCATGTCGCGGCGCTGCAGGTATGCCGCCTGGAGGACCTCAGGGCGCACGCACTCGATGCGATCTAGAGGGCGGGTCGCGGAGGGTCGGAAACGGCCCTAGACCTCGAAGACCCGCAGCAGCACCCGCTCCGGCTGCCGCTCGCCGAGGCCGAGGAACAGGCTCCGGCACAGCCAAGCATGGGCGGGGTCGTCGGTCTCGAAGACCGGGGCGGTGCGGAAATAGACGCGCTCGGGCGGCACGGGCTCGCCGCGCAGCAGGCGGGCCATGTCCTCCGGGGCGGCGTGCCGCAATCCGCGGTTGATCACCCGCACCAGCGCCCCACCGGTGAGGCGGAGCGCGTAGCGTGCCTCGATCTCGGCGACACCGTCGGGACGGATGAGCTGGAAATCCGCCCCGCCGGGCAGGACCTCGCCCGCGAGGCGGGGCCCCTCCACCCGTCCGCCGAGGATCGGCACCACCCGCCGCTCCCCGCCCGGCACCGCGCCGAGGCCGAGCGGCGGGCCGACCGCAACCGTGAAGGCGGCGACGAAGCGGGGGGCGGGTGCGGTCATGGGGCGCGACCCTCGGGCTCGTCGGACGGGGCGGGCGGCACCATATCGGAAGCGGCCCGCCTTGCGCCACAATCCGGTGCCACAGGGCGCCGGAAGGCCCTGCCGCCAGATTCCGGACCGGACCATGCCGCACACCATAGCCCTGGTTGATGATGACAGGAACATCCTCACCTCCGTCTCCATGACGCTGGAGCAGGAGGGTTTCC
Organism: Crenalkalicoccus roseus; assembly: GCF_004761865.1. Lineage (GTDB taxonomy): Bacteria > Pseudomonadota > Alphaproteobacteria > Acetobacterales > Acetobacteraceae > Crenalkalicoccus > Crenalkalicoccus roseus. The sequence continues at coordinate 29,408 of NZ_SJDM01000021.1, forward strand.
AGGTCCGCACCTACACCGATGGGGAGAGCGCCCTGCAGGGGCTGCTGTCCCGCCCCGTGGACCTCGCCGTGCTCGACATCAAGATGCCGCGCATGGACGGAATGGAGCTCCTGCAGCGGCTGCGCCAGCGCAGCGCCATCCCGGTGATCTTCCTCACCTCCAAGGACGAGGAGGTGGACGAGCTGATGGGGCTCAGGCTCGGCGCCGACGACTACATCACCAAGCCCTTCAGCCAGCGCCTGCTGCTCGAGCGCATCCGCGCCCTGCTGCGCCGCAACGAGGTCTCGCGCGCCGAGGGCAGCGGCACGCCCCCGGGCGGGGTGCTGGTGCGCGGCGAGCTGGTGCTGGACGAAACCAAGCACACCTGCACCTGGAAGGGCCAGCCGATCCAGCTCACCGTCACCGAGTTCCTGCTGGTGAAGGCCCTGGCGCTGCGCCCGGGCATGGTGAAGAACCGCGACCAGCTCATCGACGCGGCCTATGGCGAGAACATCTACGTGGACGACCGCACCATCGATTCGCACGTGAAGCGGGTGCGCAAGAAGTTCCGCCAGGCTGATCCGGACTTCGCGCAGATCGAGACCCTCTACGGCATCGGCTACCGCTACAAGGAGGGCTGAGGCGGGGCCGCGCGGCCGGCCCGGCGGGGCGCCATGGCCCCCGCCGCGCGGCGCGCCTAGATTGGACGAGGCCGCACAGGACGCCCCATGCCCGACATCGGCCTCGCGCCGGAGCAGCAGCACACCGCCCGCGCCGCCCCCCGCCGGCGGCGCTGGGTCTCGCCCCTGCTGCGGCGCATCCTGCTGCTGAACGTGCTGCCCCCGGCGCTGCTGGCCGCGGCCATGCTCTACCTCGACCAGTACCAGAACGGGCTGCTCGCGGCGGAGGTGGAGGCGCTGCGCACCCAGGCGCGCATCTACGCCGGCGGCATCGCCGAGGCGGCGACCCGGATGCAGGACGAGCGCGCGGTGCTGGTGCCGGACGCGGCTCGGCCGCTGCTGCGCCGGCTGGTCGAGCCCTCGCCCAATACCCAGGCGCGCCTGTTCGACAATGCCGGCGTCGTCGTCGCCGACAGCCGGGTGCGCGAGGGCGCGGGCGGGGCGGTGGTGACCGAGCCGCTGCCCCCGCCGGAGCCGCGCGGCACCTTCTCCGCCGCCATCGCCTCCCTCTACGACCGGCTGCCGACGCTGCTGCACCGCAGCGGCCCGCCCGGCGTGGTGGTGGACGTGACCCCGGGCGCCCCCTCCTTCGACTGGCAGCCGGCCTTCGACCCGCAGGGGGGGCCGGACCGGCGCGAGGAGCTGCGCCTGGCGCTGGAGGGTGGCGTGCACCCCTATATCCGCCGCACTGCCGACGGGCGCCTGCTGGTTTCGGTGGCCGAACCGGCGCGGCGCGGCAACCAGCCGGTCGGCATCGTGCTGCTGACGCGCGAGGCGCGGGAGGTGGACCGGCGGCTGTTCGAGATCCGCGCCAGCGTGCTCGGCATCTTCGCCATCGCGCTGGTGCTGACGGTGGCGCTCTCCTTCTACCTGGCGTGGACGCTCGCCAACCCGATCATGCAGCTTGCCGGCAGCGCCGCGCGCATGCGCCAGGGCGAGGGGCGGAGCGGCAGCGTGCCGCCCTCCCTGCTCGCGCGCGAGGACGAGATCGGCATCCTGGCGCGCGACCTGCAGGCGGCGGCGACCGCGCTCTGGGCCCGCATCGACGCCAATGAGCGCTTCGCCGCGGACGTGGCGCACGAGCTGCGCAACCCGCTCACCTCCATCCGCAGCGCCATCGAGACGCTGCGCCGCATCGAGAACCCGGAGCAGCAGCGGCGCCTCCTGGCGATCATCGCCGAGGACGCGGTGCGCATGGACCGGCTGATCGCCGACATCAGCGACTCCTCGCGCGTGGATGCGGAGCTGTCGCGCACCGCCTCGGTGCCGGTGGACATCGCCCCCATCCTCTCGACCCTGACCGAGCTGCACAACGCGACGCGCCAGGCCGAGGACGATCCGCGGGTGGTGCTGGAGGCGCCGGCTGGGGGGCTGGTGGTGCGCGGCGTCGAGGGGCGGCTGGTGCAGGTGTTCCGCAACCTGCTCGGCAACGCCGTCTCCTTCAGCCCGAAGGAAGGCCGGGTCTGGGTCCGCGCCCGCCCCGCCGGGACGATGGTGGAGGTGACGGTGGAGGACGAGGGGCCAGGCATCCCCGAGGCCAAGCTCGAGAGCATCTTCGAGCGGTTCTACTCCGAGCGGCCGCGGGGCGAGCGCTTCGGCCAGCATTCCGGCCTCGGCCTTTCGATCAGCAAGCAGATCGTCGAGGGCCTGCGCGGGCGCATCGCCGCCGAGAACCGCCGCGACGCCGAGGGGAGGGTGCTCGGCGCCCGGTTCGTCGTGCGGCTGCCGGCGGCGTAGCCGCGCGCCCGGAAGGGGGTGCGGCTGCCGGCGGCGTAGCCGCGCGCTCGGAAAGGGGTGCGGCTGCCGGCGGCGTAGCCGCGCGCCCGGAAGGGGTGCGGCTGCCGGCGGCGTAGCCGCGCGCCGCGGAGCGGCGGAAGCATGATTCACCAAAGTGAATCCTGCTGTAGGCTTCCCTCCGCCGGCCCGGAACCGGATCATGGAGGAACGCCGCATGAAACGACGCACCCTGCTCGCCCTTGCCGCCGTCGCCGGAGCGCCGCCGCTCCGGCAAGCCGCCGCCCAGGGCGCCGACGGCTTCCCGGAACGGCCGGTGCGCTACATCGTGCCCTTCCCGCCTGCCGGCATCACCGACATGATGGCGCGCCTCGTCGCGCAGAAGCTCTCCGAGGGCTGGGGGCGGCCGGTGCTGGTGGAGAACCGCCCCGGCGGCAACGCGCTGATCGGCGCTGACGCCGCGGCGAAATCCCCGCCCGACGGGCACACCCTGCTCGCCATCACCCTCACCCATGCCGTCAACGTCAGCCTCTTCCCCAGCGCGCCCTACGACCTCAGGCGGGACTTCGCCGCCATCTCCATCCTCGGCTCGCTGCCGCTGGTGGTCTGCGTGAATGCGGCGAGCCCGGCGCGGACGCTGGGCGAGCTGATGGAGATGGCGCGGACCCGGCCGATGAACGGCGGCTCCTCCGGCAACGGCTCGCCGCCGCATCTCGGGCTCGAACTGTTCCGCCGCGCCGCCGGCGCCGGGCCCACCCTGCAGCACGTGCCCTACCGCGGCGGCGCGCCGAGCGTGACCGACCTCGTCGCCGGCAACATAGACATCCTGGTCTCCAACCTGCCCGAATGCATCGGCCAGGTGCGCGCGGGGCGGCTGCGCGCACTCGCCGTCACCTCCGAGCAGCGGCACAAGCTGCTGCCCGAGGTGCCGACGGCGCGGGAGGCCGGGGCCCCGAACCTGGTCATCACCAACTGGACCGGCATGCTGACCAACGCCGCCGTCCCGCGGCCCATCCTGGCGAAGATCGAGCGCGACACCCTCGCCGCCGCGCGCGACCCGGAGGTGGTGCGGCGCGGGGAGGAGGCCGGTTTCGACATGCTGGGCTGGGACGCCGCCCGCTCCCGGGCGTTCCTGGAAGAGGAGGTGGAGCGCTGGGGCCGCCTGGTGGCGGAGGCCGGCATCAAAGTGGACCAATGACCCACAGCATCGTCATCAGCGAGTTCATGGACGAGGCGGCGGTGGAGACGCTCCGCGCCGCCCATCCCACACTCTACGACCCGTCGCTGGCGGAGGCGCCGGAACGCCTGGCGGCGGCGCTCGCCGGGGCGCGGGCGCTGATCGTGCGCAACCGCACGCGGGTGGATGGGGCGCTGCTCGCGCACGGGCCGGAGCTTGCCGTGGTGGGGCGGCTCGGCGTCGGGCTCGACAACATAGACCTCGCCGCCTGCCGCGCCCGCCGGGTGGAGGTGATCCCGGCCACCGGCGCCAACGCCGATTCGGTGGCCGAATACGTCATCCTCGCCACCGGCCTGCTGCTGCGCGGGACCTTCGGCGCCACCGCCGAGGTCGCCGCCGGCGCCTGGCCGCGGGAGCGCCTGGCGCAGGGGCGGGAGATGGCGGGCAAGACCATCGGCATCGTCGGCTTCGGCGACATCGGCCGCCGCGTGGCGAAGCTCGCCCGCGCCTTCGGCATGGCGCCGATCGCCCACGACCCGGTACTGCCGACCGACCATTCCGGCTGGACCGAGACGCCGGTCGAGCGGGTGGAGCTGGAGGCGCTCTTCGCCCGCGCCGACGCGGTGACGCTGCACGTCCCCCTCACCCCGGCGACGGAGGGGCTCGTCTCCGCTGCCCGGCTGGCGCGGATGAAGCCGGGGGCGGTCCTGGTGAACACCTCGCGCGGCGGGGTGGTGGACGAGGCGGCGCTGGCCGCGTCGCTGCGCGAGGGCCGCCTCGGCGGCGCCGCGCTCGACGTGTTCGAGACCGAGCCGCTGCCGGCGGGCACGCCGCTCGCCGGGGTTCCCAACCTGCTGCTGACGCCGCACATCGCCGGGCTGACGGTGGAGAGCAACACCCGTGTCTCCACCCTCATCGCCGAGCGCGTGCTGATGGCGCTGGCGATGGCCTGACCCGGCCGTCCCCGCTTCCCGGAGACCACATGCCCCGCCTTTCCCTCGCCGAGGCCGAAGACCTCGCCCGCCGCGCCCTGGCGGCGGCCGGCGCCGCCCCCGCCATGGCGGCCGCCACCGCCCGCGCCCTCGTCGCCGCCGAGGCGCTGGGCCAGGCGGGGCACGGCCTCTCCCGCGTGCCGCAATACGCCGCCTTCCTGCGCAACGGCCGCGCCGAGGGCGCCGCCATGCCCGCGGTGGTCGCCGGGCGCGGCGGCGCGGCGCTGGTGGATGCACGGCACGGCCTCGCCTACCTCGCCCTCGACCTCGCGGTGGCGGAGGCGGAGCGGCGGGCGCGGGAGCATGGGGTGGCGTTCCTCGGCATCACCAACAGCCACCATTCCGGCGCCATGGGCCTGCCCGTCGCCGCGCTGGCGGAGCGGGGGCTGGTGGCGCTCGCCTTCACCAACTCCCCTTCCGCGATGCCGGTGCCGGGCGGGCGGCGGCCGCTGCTCGGCACCAACCCGATCGCCGCCGCCTTCCCCCGCCGCGCGGCGCCGCCCCTGGTGGTGGACCTGGCGCTGTCCGAGGTGGCGCGCGGCAGGATCATGGTGGCGGCGAAGGAGGGGCGGCCGATCCCCCTCGGCTGGGCCATCGACGCGGAGGGCCGGCCGACCACCGACCCCGAGGCGGCGCTGTCCGGCGCCATGCTGGCCGCGGGCGGCGCCAAGGGCGCGGCCCTGGCGCTGGTGGTGGAGCTGCTCTGCTCAGCGCTGACCGGCGCCGCCTTCGGCTTCGAGGCGGACAGCTTCTTCGTGGACGAGGGCAACCGCCCGCGGCTCGGTCAGGCGATCCTGGCCGTGGATCCTGGCGCGCTGGCGGGGCGGGAGGCGTTCCTCGACCGGATGGAGGCGCTGGTCGCCGCCATGCTGGCGGAGGAGGGGGTGCGCCTGCCCGGCAGCCGCCGCGCCGCCCTGGCCGAGGCGGCGGCGCGGGAGGGCATCGCGGTGCCGGACGCGCTGCACGCGAGGCTGCTCGCCCTTGCCGCCGGCTGACCCGCCCGGCGCCGCGGACCGCCGGGCCGGAGGCGCGCCGCCCCGCCCGCCGCCGCCCGGCCGGGAGCGTCCTCCCCGCCCGCCGGAGCCGAACCGGATCTGCGGCCCCGCCCCGGTGCGGGCCCTGTTCCTGCGCCGGCCGGAGGCGGTGCTGCGGCTGTTCCACACCCCCGAGCGGCGGGCCATGGCCGGGCCGCTCTGCGCCCACCTCGCCCGCACCCGCCGCCCCTTCCGCGAGGTGCCGCCGGAGGAACTCGCCCGCATCGCCGGCACGCTGCACCATGGCGGGATCGTCGCCATCGCCCGGCCGCGCCTCGCCGAGCCCCTGCCGGGCCATGCCCTGCCCGCCGACATGCCGGCGGCGCCGGTGCTGCCGGTGCTGGACGGCATCGGCAATCCGCACAATCTCGGCGCCATCGCCCGCTCGGCCGCCTTCTTCGGATGCCGGGCCCTGCTGCTCTCGGACGATCCGCGCCAGGCCGACCTCTCGGACGCGGCCTTCCGCACCGCCGAGGGCGGGCTCGAGCATCTGCGCGTGCTGCGCGCGCGCAGCCTGCCGGTGCTGCTCAAGGGCCTGCGGCCGCGCTTCCTGACGCTCGCCGCGGTGGCCACGGGGGGCGTGCCGCCGGCGGCGGTGCCGCGCGACCGCCCGATCGCGCTCGTCCTCGGCAACGAGGAGGCGGGGGTGGCGCCGCGGACGCTGGAGGCCTGCGAGGCGCGGGTGACGCTCGCTGGCAGCGGGCGGGTGGAGAGCCTGAACGTTTCCGCCGCCGCGGCGGTGCTGCTGCACGCGCTGGGGGCGTAGGGCGGATCGCGCAGGGCTGGGGAGGGCCGGGAGCGCGGCGCAGCATCCTGTCGGCGTCCTGCCCGGTCTGGAATGGGTGGGGCCGGCGCGCATGGCGCGGTTCGTTCCCCTCACCCCGGCAGTGGAGCAGTTTCCGTTCGCCCCGGCGCACGGCACATGCTCCAGCCCATTGGGTGTGCGAGCCTCTTCACCCGCTCAGGCGAGACCATCCGAAAGGGCTCTGCTCCGGCGCCCGATCCGTGAGGGCGGGAGCGCCGGAGCGATGGATCGGCCGCCCAGGGAAGAGCGGAAGCGGGATCCGCACCCTACCTGTGGAGCCCGCGCGGCGGGTCGGGCGCCGGATAGGCGCGGGGGTAGGTCACCGCCTCCGGCGGGCCGGGCGGGCGGGGCGGGCCGGCGCGGCCGCAGGCGGCGAGCAGCGCGAGCGCCAGCAGCGCGAGGAGGGCGCGGCTCATGCCAGGCGCTCCCGCCACTCGGCGGCCATGCGGCGGACATTCTCCGGCGCCGTGCCGCCATAGGAGGTGCGCGAGGCGACCGAGGCCTCGACCGTCAGCACCGAGAACACGCCCTCGTGGATGCGGGGGTCCTCCGCGCGCATCTCCTCGAGCGAGAGGCCCGCGAGGTCGCAGCCCTTCGCCTCGGCCCGCGCCACCAGCCGCCCGGTGACATGGTGGGCGTCGCGGAACGGCAGGCGCAGCTCGCGCACCAGCCAGTCGGCGAGGTCGGTGGCGGTGGAGAAGCCGGCGCCGGCGGCCGCGCGCATCCGCGCCGCGTCGGGGCGCATGTCCCGCACCATGCCGGCGGTGGCGGCGAGGCAGAGCGCCAGGCTCTCGGCGGCGTCGAAGATCCCCTCCTTGTCCTCCTGCATGTCCTTCGCATAGGTCAGGGCGAGGCCCTTCATCACCGTCAGCAGGCCGAGGAGGGCGCCGTTGATGCGCCCGGTCTTGGCGCGCACCAGCTCCGCCGCGTCCGGGTTGCGCTTCTGCGGCATGATCGAGGAGCCGGTGGTGAAGGCGTCGGAAAGGCGCACGAAGCCGAAATAGGGGTTGGTCCACAGCACGACCTCCTCGGCGAAGCGGGAGAGGTGCGTGGCGCAGATCGCGCAGGCTGCCAGGAACTCCATGGCGAAGTCCCGCGAGGCGACGGCGTCGAGGCTGTTGCGCATCGGCCGCTCGAAGCCGAGCGCCCGCGCCGTCATGTGGCGGTCGATCGGGAAGCCGGTGCCGCACATCGCCGCGGCGCCGAGCGGGCTCTCGTTCAGCCGCGCCCGGCAGTCGAGCAGGCGGCCGCGGTCCCGCGACAGCATCTCCACATAGGCGAGCAGGTGGTGGCCGAGGGTGGTGGGCTGCGCCGGCTGCAGATGCGTGAAGCCCGGCATCACCGTCGCCGCGTGCTCCTCGGCGCGCGCCACCAGGGCGCGCATGCAGTCCTCCACCTGCGCGGCAAGGCCGTCTATGGCGTCGCGCACCCAGAGGCGCAGATCGGTCGCCACCTGGTCGTTGCGGCTGCGCGCGGTGTGCAGGCGCTTGCCGGCCTCGCCGATCGCCTCGGTCAGCCGCGCCTCCACGTTCATGTGGATGTCCTCGAGCGCTTCCTCCCAGGGGAAGTCGCCCGCCTCGATGCGCGCGGCGATGGCGGCAAGCCCCTCTCGGATCGCACCCTCCTCCTCCGCGGAGAGGATCCCCACATGGCGCAGCATGGCGGCATGGGCCAGGCTGCCCCGGATGTCCTGCCGCCACAGCTTGCGGTCGAAGCCGATCGAGGCGTTGATCGCCTGCATGATGGCGGAGGGCCCCTCCGCGAAGCGGCCGCCCCAGGAGAGGTTGGCGCGTTTGGTCTCGGTGGTTGAGGACACGAAGGAGGCGCTTTCCTTGCAGAAGCCGATCTGGCGCCGGGCCCTGCTGGCCGCGGCGGGCGGGACCCTACTCGCGGCGCTTCCCGGCCGGCAAGGCCGGGGGTCGGGCACGGGCCGGCTGGTGGAGACGGCGCCGCGGGCCCTGCCCGACCTCGCCTTCACCGATGCGGAGGGGAAGCCGCACCGCCTCGCGGATTTCGCGGGCAAGGGGCTGGTGATCAATTTCTGGGCCACCTGGTGCCCGCCCTGCGTGGCGGAGATGCCGGCGCTCGACCGCGCCCAGGCGGCGCTGGCCGGGGAGGGGGTGGTGGTGCTGGCGCTCTCCTCGGACCGGGGCGGCAGGGCGCAGGTGGAGCCCTTCTACCAGCGGCTCGGCCTCCGCCATCTCGGCATCTGGCTCGACCCGCGCGGCGCGGCGCAGCGGGAGGCCGGCGTGCGCGGCCTGCCCACCACCGTGATCGTGGACCGCGAGGGGCGGGAGCGGGCGCGCCTCGAAGGCGCGGCGGAGTGGGACACGCCGGAGATGCTGGCGGCGATCCGGCGCCTTGCCGGCGGGGCCTGATCCGCGCCGCGGCGGAACCGGCCCGGACGCCGCGCGAAGGCCGGGGCGCGGATCTGCGTGGAAACGGCCCTAGGCGACGCGCCGCGCCTCGTCGTTGAAGCCCGCGAACATGTAGCCGGCGCTGCGCACCGTCTTGACCGCGTCCTGCTGGCCGGGGCCGAGCTTGCGGCGCAGCCGCAGCACCAGGTTGTCCACGGTGCGGTCCTCCGCCCGCAAGGTGCGGCGGAACACCGCCGCGGCGATGTCGTCGCGGCTGACCGGCTGGCCGGCGAACTCGACGAGCAGGCGCAGCAGGTCGAATTCGGCCGTGGTCAGGGGGCATTCGGTGCCGTCGGGGCGGAGGAGCTGGCGACGCTCCGGCCGCAGGCGCCAGCCGTTCAGCGCCCGCGCCGGGGCACCCGCGGCCGGGATGCCCCATTCGGCGCGGCGCAGGATGGCCCGGATGCGGGCGTGCAGGGCGCGGAGCGGCAGGGTGCGCGCCGCCACGTCGTCCGCCCCCGCCTCCAGGATCGCCGCTTGGCTGGTGTCGTCGGCAGGGCCGAGCAGGATGACCGGAACGCGGGAGCGCTCGCGGATCCGGCGCAGCAGCGACAGGGCGGAGGCCGGCTCGCCGGCGGCGCCGAGCAGGACCATCTGCAGCGTGTCGCCGGACAGGGCGGCGAGGAGCGGCTCCGCCTCGCGGAACAGCGCCACCGCGAAGCCCTGGGCCTCGAAATAGCCTGCCATGCGGGAGGCGTGCGCCGCATCCGCTTCGAGAATGCCGAGATCCCGCATCGTCCTGCACCCCCTCGCCCCGGACCGGCGGGCATCCTACCCGTCAGGGCCCGGGGGCCGCTGGCCCTTCCTTGCCGCGCATTCCCGGCCGAGGCCGCGATTCGGGCGAGAATGCGCCAATCAGATGCACCTTATGGTAGTATAAGGTCAAAGAAAATCTCCAATTTGGCGCGAGGCGGGCGCGGCCCCCCTTCCGCGCTCAGTTCTCGATCCGCACGCCGGTCAGCGCCACCAGCTCCTCCCAGCGGGCGACCTCGGCGCGCTGAAACGCCGCGAACTCCGGCGCCGGCAGCGGCGCGGCGCTGAAGCCGAGGCGCCGCAGCCGCTCCTGCATCTCCGGCGAGGTCAGGATCGGCGGCAGGGCGGCGGAGAGGCGCTCGATCACCGGCGCGGGCGTGCGTGCCGGCGCCCACAGGCCGAACCAGGCATCCACCGCCATGTAGGGGGCGCCGGCCTCGGCGAAGGTCGGCAGGTCGGGGAACTCCGGCAGCCGCTGCGGCGCGCCGATGCCGAGCGCGCGCAGCCGCCCGTCCTGCACCAGCGCCACCACCTGCGGCCAAGTGGAGACGAAGAAGTCCACCCGCCCCGCCACTGTGTCCGTCACCGCCGCCGCGCCGCCGCGATAGGGGATGTGGGTGGCGGTCAGCCCCTCGCGCCGCACGAAGCTCTCCGCGATCACATGGCTGGCCGAGCCGATGCCGGAGGAGGCGTAGCTCAGCCCGCCGCCCTCCCGGCCGCGCGCGGCGAGTTCGGCCAGGCTCCGCGCCGGCGAGGCGGCGGGCACCACCAGCGCGTGGTGCACCTCGGCCAGCCGGCCGATCGGGGCGAAATCCTCGACCGGGCGATAGGGCAGGTCGCGCACCATGGCCGCGTTGGCGGCGTGGGTCTGGTTGTTGCCGAGGGCGAGAGTGTGCCCGTCCGGCGCCGCCTGCGCCACCGCCAGCGTGCCCACCACCGCCGCGCCGCCTGGCCGGTTCTCCACCACGAAGGTGGCGCCGGGGATCGCGGCGGCCAGTTTCTCGGCCAGTGTGCGCGCGAGCACATCGGTGCTGCCGCCGGGCGGGTAGGCGATGACGATCCGCACCGGGCGGGCGGGCCAGGCCTCGCCCTGCGCCCGGGCGGCGAGAGGAGCGAGCCATGGCGCGGCGAGAAGCGAGCGGCGGGCGATCATCCGGGCGGGTCCTCCCCTGGGGTGGCAGCCGGCCTGTCCGGCCGGCCCGAGGTGGGATGAACCATCCCGGCACGGCGGTCCAGCCACCCCCGCAACCCAGGGGTGTCACACGGCCTTGTTACACAAGGCAGCATAGTGGCCCTCTTTAAGACACAAAGGTTTGGCACCTTCTGCTACAAGGCAGGGAGAGCAGCGATGAACAAGCTGCGAAACGACGGCACGGTTGCCCCTTTCGGCAGGAGGGTGCCATGACGCTCTGGTCCGATTTCCTGCGCCGCCTGATGCTGACGGTCTCCCTCGCGGGGTCCGCCACCGCCGCCGCCGACCCCCCGCCCGAAGCGCCCGAGCCGCCGGCGGAGGCCGGCACCCCCTCGCCCGGGCCGCAGGACGGAGCGCATCCACCCCCCGCGGCCGCCCGCGCCTGAGCCGCCTTTCCCGCCACGGCCGGCGCCGGACGCGGCGCGCTTCGCCATGCCCCTGCGTGGCGAGACCGCTTCAGCGCCTGATCCGCGAAGGCGGGCACGCCGGAGCGGTGAGCTGGCCGCCCAATGGAGATCGGAAGCGGGATCCGCCAAGGCGGATCACGCTGTAGGCTGGGCCCGGCGCGGCCGCGGCGTCCCCCGCCGTCGGCGCGGCAAGAACAGGAGGAACGGATGGCCCTCAAGGACCTGCTGGTCTATCTCGACGGCTCCGCGCAGGCGGAGGCGCGGCTCGCCCTCGCCGCCGCCGTGGCGCGGCAGCATGGCAGCCACCTGACGGGCCTCTGCGTCACCGACCCCTCCTATCCCTTGGCGCTGCGCAGCGGCCAGGCGCGCTTCGCCGACGCCGGGACGCTCGATCTGCTGGTGCGGCGCGCCCGCGAGGAGATGCGCGAGCAGGCGGCGCGCCACGAGCAGGCCTTCCTGGAGCACGCCAGGCGCGAGGGCGTCGCCGCCGCCTGGCGCGTGGTCGAGGGCGACCTTGCCGAGACGGTGGCGGTGCAGGCGCGCTCGGCCGACATCGTGGTGGTCAGCCAGCCCGACCCGTCGGATCCCGAGGCGGAGGGGGGCGATGCGGTGGTGGAGCGGGTGCTCTTCGCCTCCGGCCGGCCGGTGCTGCTCGCCCCCTGGGCGGGCCGGTTCGCGAGCGGGATCCGGAACGTGCTGGTGGCCTGGAAATCCACCCGCGAATCGGCCCGCGCCCTGCACGACGCCATGCCGCTGATCGAGCAGGCGCAGTCGGTCACGGTGCTGACGATCGGCCCGCGCCCCGGCGGGGCGGCGCGCGACGTCCCCTCGGGGGCGGAGATCGCGGCGCATCTCGTCCATCACGGCGTCCCGGCCACGGCGGTGCAGACCGAGCCGCCGGGCACCGGCGTCGGCGACGCGATCCTCAACCACGCCTCCGAAAGCGGCGCCGACCTGCTGGTGATGGGTGCCTACGGCCATTCGCGGGTGCGCGAACTGGTGCTGGGCGGCGTCACCCGCACCATCCTGCGCCACATGACCCTGCCGGTGCTGATGTCCCACTGAACGGGGCGGCGCGCCCGCCTCAGGGCGGCGGCACGGCCAGCACGTCGCAGGCGAGGCCGCGCAGCGCCGCCTCGGCGACGCTGCCGAGCAGCAGCCGCCCCACGGCGCCGCGCCCGCGCGTGCCGAGCACCACGAGATCGGGCGAGAGGCGGTCGGCGGCGCGCCGCAGCGCCTCGGTCGGCGCGCCCTCCTCCAGCGCGATCGGCGGCAGGCGGTGCGCGAAGCCGGGGTCGAGGCCGCGCAGGAAGCGCGCCACCTCGGCCCGCGCCTCGGCCGCCGTGGCGGCGAGGTGGCTCTTCACCTGCTCGGCCGGAATGTCGGCGAGGATCATGTCGTTGCGGCCGGGCTGCAGGAAGGCGTGGAACACGGTGAGCTCCACCCCCTCCAGCAGGCCGAGCGCCCGCGCCGTGCGCAGCGCGTGGGCCGAGGGTTCGGAGAGGTCCACCGCGGCGAGGGCGCGGCGCCAGGGCAGCTCGCCGGGACGGTTGACCATCAGCACCGGCCACCGGCCGAGGCGCATCACCCGCTCGACGGTGGTGCCGGTGAAGATGTCCGCGAGCAGCCGCCGCCGGTGCTCGCCCATCACCACGAGATCCGCCGCCTCGGCCTCCGCCGCGCGGAGGATGGCCGCGAAGGCTGCGCCGGTCTCGACCAGGATGCGCGGCGCGAGGCCTTGCATCTCCGGCATGGCGCGCGCCTGCTCGGCGAGCAGCGCCGCGACCTGGCGCCGCTCGCTCTCGACCAGCGCCTCGGGCTGGTCGTCGTCCACCGCCGAGAGCAGCACGAGCTCCGCGCCGCGCTGCCGCGCCAGCGCCGCCGCGCGCCGCACCGCGCGGTCGGAGCGGGAGGAGAGGTCCGTCGCGCACAAGAGCCGCATCACTATCGCTCCACCGGGGGTTACCAGCCCGTCATCCCGCTAGTAGAGAGAGAAGAGTCGCGGGCGGCAAGGGAACGGGGCGGGACGATCGGACGAAGCGTGATGGAGCGTCTTCCCGCCTTCCTCCGCGTGCTGCTCGAGAATGCGCGCGACCTCGCGCCGCTGCTGGCGGTGGTGGCGTTCTTCCAGGGCGCGGTGCTGCGGGAGGCGCCGCCCGAGCTTGCCCAGAAGCTCGGCGGCGCGGTGCTGGTCGTGCTCGGCCTCACCTTCTTCGTGCGCGGGCTCTCGATGAGCCTGTTCCCGCTCGGCGAGGGGCTGGCCGACACCTTCGCCCGCCGCGGCAACCTGCTGCTGCTGCTGGCCTTCGCCTTCGCCATCGGCTTCGGCAGCACGGTGGCCGAGCCGGCGCTCCACGCCGTCACCCTGCAGGCGGGAGAGGCGGCGGCGGCGGCCGGGCTGGTCGCGGGCGGGGAGGAGGGCGTGGCGCGCTACGCCCTGGTGCTGCGCTATGCCGCCTCGGTGGCGGTGGGGCTGGCGGTGGTGCTCGGCTGCCTGCGCATCGTGCTCGGCTGGCCGGCGGTATGGCTGCTGCTCGGCGGCTACGCCCTGGTCACGGCGCTGGCCCTGGCCGCGGAGACGCCGTTGCTCGGCGTCGCCTTCGACGCCGGCGCCGCCGCCACCTCCGCCATCAACATCCCGCTGATCGCCGCCCTCGGCATCGGCCTCGCCTCCGTCATCCGGGGCCGGCGGCCGCTGGTGGACGGCTTCGGGCTGGTGGCGCTGGCCAGCCTGATGACCATGCTCGCCGTGCTGCTCGGCGCGCTGCTGGCGGGCTGAGGGCGGCATGGGCATCCTGCTCGACACCGCCTGGGCGACGCTGCTCGACGCGGCGCCGATCGCACTCGTGATCCTCGTCTTCCAGGGCGCGGTGCTGCGCCGCTGGCCGGCGCATCTGCGCGAGGTGCTGACCGGGGCCGCCTACCTGCTCCTCGGCCTGGCGCTGTTCCGCCTCGGCCTCGAATGGTCGCTGCTGCCGATCGGCAGCCACCTCTCCGACCGGCTGGCGGCGCTCGGGGGCGCGGGAGAGGGGGCGGCGGCCTGGCACCGCTTCGGCTGGCTCTACGCCTTCGTCGCCACGCTCGGCTTCGCCACCACCCTGGTCGAGCCGGCGCTGATCGCGATCGCCGAGCGGGTGCGGGAGATGACCGGCGGCGCGGTGCGGCCCTGGCCGCTCCGCCTGGTGGTGGCGGGTGGGGTCGCACTCGGCCTGCTGCTCGGCACGCTGCGCATCGTCACCGGCTTCCCGCTGGCCTGGAGCCTGGCCGGGCTGGTCGGAGTGATCGCCGCCCTGGTGGCGCTGGCGCCGCGCCAGGCGGTGCCGCTCGCCTTCGACTGCGGCGGCTTCGCCACCTCGGTGGTCACGGTGCCGATGGTCGCCGCCTTCGCCGTCGGGGTGGCGGCGGCGATTCCGGGGCGGGACCCCTTGACCGACGGGTTCGGCGTTATTCTGTTTGCCCTGCTCTCCCCGGTGGCCAGCGTGCTGGCCTATGCGGCCCTGCTGTCCAGGACCCCGCGGAGCCGGGGCACGGGAGGACCCCATGCGGTTTAAGCTGCTGCTGGTGCTGGTCGAGGACGAGCGGCTGGACGCCGTGCTGAAGGCGGCGCGCCATGCCGGCGCGACCGGGGCGACCACGATCACCAGCGCCCGCGGCGAGGGGCTGGTGCCGCAGAAGACCTTCTTCGGCCTCGATCTCGCCAGCCAGCGCGACATCGTGCTGCTGGTGGTCGAGGAGCACCTCAGCCGCAGCATCCTGGAGGCGGTCGCCAAGGCGGGCTGCTTCGACACCGAGCCGGGCTCGGGCATCGCCCTCCAGCTTCCGATCGAGGACGCGGTCGGGCTGGAATCGCAGATCCGCTTCCTCTCCAAGCAGGTGGAGGACCGGCTGTGAGCGGCGCGCAGTACCACCTACCGGTGCGCGAGGCGATGACGGCGCCGCCGGTGGTGGTGGACGGCCTCACCTCGGTGAAGGACGCGCTGGCCATGATGCGGGAGCGCAACATCAGCTCCCTGGTGGTGGAGCGGCGCAACGAGCGCGACGAGTACGGCATCGTGCTCGTCTCCGACATCGCGCGGGAGGTGATCAACCAGAACCGCGTGCCGGCGCGCACCCACCTCTACGAGGTGATGGCGAAGCCGGCGCCGAGCCTCGACGCCGAGATGCATGTGCGCTACGCGATCCGCCTGCTGCACCGGCTGGGGCTGACGCACGCGCTGGTGATGGAGCACCGCCGGCTGATCGGCATCGTCACCCTGCGCGACCTGGTGGTGCGCTTCCTCGACGTGCCGGAGCGGGCGCCGGGCGCGCCCTGAGCCGCCCGGCGCCGCGCCTCACCCCTTCACGTCCATCGCCTGGCGCAGCCCGTCGGCGAGGAGGTTGAAGCAGAGGGAGGTGATGAAGATGCACACCCCCGGCAGCACCGCCACCCAGGGCTGCACGTAGATCGCGGTGCGCAGCGTGTTGAGCATCAGCCCCCATTCCGGCTCCGGCGGCCGGGTGCCGAGGCCGAGGAAGGAAAGGCCGGAGGCGATGATCATCGAGACCGAGATCAGGCTGGTGGCGTAGACGAAGATCGGCCCCAGCACGTTGCCGAGCACGTGCACCCTGACCACGGTGATGGCGCCCGCCCCGGAGGCCCGGGCCGCGTCCACGAAGTCGAGGTTGCGCACGCCCTGCGTCACGCTTTCGGCGACGCGGATGATGGGCGGGATGAACACCAGGGTCAGCGCCAGGATCGCGTTGCCGATGCCCGCCCCGAGCGCGCCGGAGATCGCCACCGCGAGCAGCACCGAGGGGAAGGCGTAGAACACGTCGGTGACGCGCATGATCGCCATGTTCACCCGCCCCCCGGCATAGCCGGCGATCACGCCGAGGAAGGTGCCGATGAAGAAGGCGAGCACCACCGGCGTGATGCCCATGTACCAGGAGAGCCGCCCGCCGTAGAGCAGGCGGGTCAGGATGTCCCGCCCGAGCTCGTCGGTGCCGAGGGGATGGCCCTCGGTGCCGATCGGGCGCAGCCGCCGCAGCATGCTGCCCTGGTAGGGATCGTGGGGGGCGAGCAGCGGGGCGAACACGATCGCCAGCAGCATCAGCAGCAGGATCGAGGCGCAGACGATGGTGACGGGGTCGCGCCGCAGGCGCTTCCACACCCCCGCCCAGTAGCCCTCGGAGCGGACCGGCGCCTGGCGCGCCTGCACCGCGAGCTCCGCCTCGGCGGCGGTCGCGGCGGGAAGGCGGGCGGCGGGATCGGTGGTGGTGCTCATGCCCTCGCCTCCTCAGGCCCGCTTGATGCGCGGGTCGAGCGCGGTCTGCATCAGGTCCACGATCAGGTTCAGCGCCACGAAGAACATGGCGAGCACCAGGATCGTGCCCTGCAGCACCGGCAGGTCGCGCTGGAAGATGGCGTTGTTCAGCAACAGGCCCGTCCCCGGCCAGGAGAACACCGTCTCCACCAGGATCGAGCCGCCCATCAGGTAGCCGAGCTGCAGCCCCATCACCGCCAGCGTGTTCGGCGCCGCGTTCTTGACCACGTGCAGGAACACGCCGCGCCGCGTCAGCCCCTTGCCGCGCAGCGCCACCACGAATTCCTGGTTCATGATCTCGGCGACGATGCCGCGCACGGTGCGGGTGACGATGCCCATCGGGATCACGGAAAGGGTCACCGCCGGCAGGACCAGGTACTGCATGTGCGCCCAGTCCCACGCCCAGTCGGCGGAGCCGCCCGGGCCCGCGCCCATGGCCGGCAGCCAGTTGAGCTGCACCGAGAAGATCACCACCAGCACCATGCCGAGCCAGTAGTGCGGCACCGAGACGCCGGCCACCGCCGCGCCGACCGCGATGCGGTCGAGGACCGAGCCGCGGAAGGTGCCGGCCAGCCCGCCCAGCACGCAGCCGAGAGTGAAGCCGATGGCGGAGGCGACGGCGGCGAGCAGCAGCGTGTTGCCGATCGCCGAGGAGAGGTCGGCCCAGACCGGCCGCCCGGTGGCGAGCGAGCGGCCGAGATCGCCCTGCGCCACCTTCCACAGCCACAGGCCGAACTGCACCGGCAGCGGCTGGTCGAGCCCGTAGTCGCGCCGCACCTGCTCCACCACGTCGGCCGGCGCGTCCGGCGGCACGATGGCGTTGATCGGGTCGCCGGGCGCGATCTGCACCAGCATGAAGCAGACGAAGCCCACCGCGAGCGCGATGGGGATGGCGTAGAGGACGCGGCGCAGCAGGTAGAAGGCCATTCAACGCTCCGGCATGGGGAGGGGCGGGGCGAGGCCCGCCCCCCCGGGATCACTGGATGTAGGGCAGGCGCAGGTCCACGAACCAGGACTGCGGCTGCACGTAGCCGCGGATGCGCGGGCTCATCGCGCGCGGCGCCACGTCATGCGCGATCCAGACGAACAGCGCCTCGTCCACGCCCGCCGCGTGCAGCCGCGCCAGCGCCGCGTCGCGCGCCGCCGGGTCGAAGGTGTTGCGCGCCTCGCGGATCATCTCGTCGAAGCGGGGGTCGCTGAAATGGCCCCAATTGTTGGAGACCGGCGGGGCCATCCTGCTGTCCCAGAAGCGGATCAGCGCGAAGAACGGGTCCATGGCCGAGAAGGAGACGTTGATCATGTTCGCGCCGCGCGCGGAAGGGTCCTGGCAGCCGCGGCGCCAGTTGGTGAACAGGGTGTTCCAGTCCACCACGTCGAACTCGACGTTGACGCCGACGCCGCGCAGGTCCTGCTGCAGGAACTCGTTCATCGGCAGGGGCTGCATCTGGCCGGAGCCGGAGGCGGAGATCTGCACCTTCAGGTTCAGCGGCCGGTTCGGGCCGTAGCCGGCCTCGGCCAGCAGGCGCCGCGCCTCCGCCTTGTCGGTGCGGATCTGGAAGGAGGGGTTGCCCCACCAGGGGTGGCCGGGCTGGTAGGTGCCGACCGGCGCCACCATCATCCCGCCGAGGAGCTGCTTCAGCCCCTCGCGGTCGATGGCGAGGTTCAGCGCCCGGCGCACCCGCACGTCGCGCAGCGGCGAGCCCTCGGCGAAGCAGGGCTGCCAGGGCCAGACATGCGGCTGCAGGTTGTGGGTGATGGCGAAGCCCCGCGCCCGGAGCTGCGGGACGGCGTCCGGCGCCGGCGCCTCGATCCAGTCCACCTGGCCGGAGAGCAGGGCGGCGGTGCGCGCGTTCGCCTCCGGGATCGGCACCAGGACGATGCGCTCCGCCTTCGCCTTCTCCCCCCAGTACGCCTCGTTGCGCGCGTACTCGACGCGCTCGCGCGGCACGAAGCGGGTGAGGCGGAACGGCCCGGTGCCGGAGGGGTTGGCGGCGAAGGCGTTCCAGGCCGCCTCCGCGGTCGGGTGCTGGGCGCGCAGGCGCTCCCAGTGCGCCGGGCTCGCCATGAACAGGTTGGTCAGGTTGATCGGCAGCAGGCTGTCCGGCTCGCTGGTGATCAGCGCCACCGTGTGCTCGTCCACCTTCTCGGCGCCGCGCAGCGTCGGCATGCGGCTGGTGGTCAGGCCGACCTGGCGCGGGTCGTAGTGCGGCGCCTCGCGATCGAGCACCTTGCGCACGTTCCACACCACGGCATCGGCGTTGAACGGGCTGCCGTCGTGGAACCGCACGTCGCGGCGCAGGCGGAAGATCCAGCGCGTCTT
The DNA here is from genome assembly GCF_004761865.1 of Crenalkalicoccus roseus. Lineage (GTDB taxonomy): Bacteria > Pseudomonadota > Alphaproteobacteria > Acetobacterales > Acetobacteraceae > Crenalkalicoccus > Crenalkalicoccus roseus. The sequence continues at coordinate 48,201 of NZ_SJDM01000021.1, forward strand.
GTCGGCCTCGTCCACCGCCCATTCGGTGGCGAGGGAGGGGATCACCGTCGAGGGCCTGTCGGCCGAGGAGAGGTCCCAGGCGGTCAGGCTGTCGTAGAGCGGGATGCCGGTGAAGCGGTTGCCCTCGAAGCCCTGGTCGGGCTGGCCGTGGGTGAGCGGGATGTCGGCCGCGGTCATGCCGATGCGGATCGTCCCCTGCGCCGCGGCCGGCGCGGTGCCGGCGGCGAGCAGGGGCAGGGCGGCAAGCCCGGCCGCGAGGAACAGTCGCCTCACTCTCATCGCTGACGTCTCCCGAATCACCCGCGCCCCGTCGTGCCGGCACGCACGGGGTCCTTCAAAGCAAGCGGCGTGCCACGTGGGCGGCGCCGGCCCGGCCGGATTGCGGGACAGGCTAGCACGCCGGCGCGCCGCCGGAACGGGGGCTGGTCGCCGCGCCGGCGACCCTTCCCGCTGCCCAAGCCGGCGGCAGCCTGACCGCTCCGGCGGCGCCCGCGCTTAGCCGAGGCTTAAGGGGTGCCGAGGCATCCTCCCGCCCGACGGGAACCGGAGCCGATGGCAGGCAAAAGCAGGCAGGGCGGGACGACGATCGTCCTGAAGCGGCAGGAGGGCGGCGGGCACGGCCATCACGGCGGCGCCTGGAAGGTCGCCTACGCCGATTTCGTGACGGCCATGATGGCCTTCTTCCTCCTGATGTGGCTCCTGAACGCGACCACGGAGGACCAGCGGCGGGGCATCGCCGACTTCTTCGCGCCGGCGAACATGCTCGGCCAGCGCAGCACCGGCTCCGGCCTGCCCTTCGGGGGGCGGACGCTGAACTCGCAGGGCGGGCTCGCCTCCGATGCCGGCGCCGTCCGGCTGGAGCGCGGGCCGATGCCCGTCGCCCTCGACATCGAGGAGGAGGCGGAGGGGGAGGCGCCGAATCCGGGGCAGGGCCAGGGCCAGATCCCGGGCCCGGGCCAGCCCGCCGCGCATGCGCGGGAGGCGGCGCCGGAGGCCGACGCCGCCGGCCCCGGCGGCGAGGCGCTGCCGCGCCCCGAGGCGCTGCCCGAGGCGGAGCTGCGCGACGAGCTCGAGCGGCGGGAACGCCTGGCCCTCGAGCAGGCGGCCGAGCAGCTCCGTGCCGCGGTGCGCGACGACCCCGCCCTGGCCGAGCTGGCGCGCCAGCTCCTGGTCGAGGTGGTGCCCGAGGGCCTGCGCATCCAGCTTCTCGACGCCGAGCGCCAGCCGATGTTCGCCACCGGCAGCGCCGTGCCGAACGAGCGCGCGCGGGCCCTGCTGCAGAAGGTGGCGCAGATCGCGGCGGCGCTGCCCAACGACCTCGCCATCGCCGGACACACCGACGCCACCCCCTTCCGCGGCGGCGAGCGGAGCAACTGGGAGCTCTCGGCCGACCGCGCCAACGCGGTGCGCCGCCTGCTGGTCGAGACCGGCATCGCCGAGGCGCGCATCCGCACCGTCGCCGGCTACGCGGAGCGCGCGCCCCTGCTGCCCGACCAGCCCTTCGCCGCGGCCAACCGCCGGGTCGCCATCACCCTGCTGCGCGTGCCCGAGGAGGCGGCGGCGCGATGACCACGCTGCTCGGCCTCGGCGTCGTCTTCGCCTGCGTCTTCGGCGGCTACGTGCTGGCGGGCGGCAAGTTCGGCATCATCCTCTACGCCCTGCCCTTCGAGATGCTGATCATCGGCGGCGCCGCCATCGGCACCTTCCTGATGGCCAACAGCATCGGCGGGGTGAAGCACACGCTGGCCGGCTTCGGCAAGATCCTGAAGGGATCGCGCTTCGGCAAGACCGACTACGTGGACATGCTGAGCCTGCTCTACTGGCTCGTGCGCCTGGCGCAGACCAAGGGCGCGATGGCGCTGGAGCCGCACATAGAGCGCCCGGAGGAGAGCGCCGCCTTCGCCAAATTCCCGAAGATCGGCAAGGACCACCATGCGGTGGCGCTGATCTGCGACTATCTCCGCATGGTCGGCATGAACGCCGACGACCCGCACCAGATCGAGGACGTGATGGCGCGGGAGCTGAAGAAGCTGCGCGAGGAGGAGCTGCACCCCTCGCACGCCCTGCAGTCGGTGGCCGACGCGCTGCCCGCGCTCGGCATCGTCGCCGCGGTGCTCGGCGTGATCAAGACCATGGCCTCGATCGACCAGCCGCCGGCGGTGCTCGGCGGCATGATCGGCGGCGCGCTGGTCGGCACCTTCCTCGGCGTGCTGCTGGCCTACGGCATGGTCGGACCCTGCGCGGCGCGGCTCAAGGGCGTGGTGGAGGAGGAAGCGCAGTACTACGAGGTGATCCGCGCCGTGCTGGTCGCGCACCTGCACGGCAACGCGCCGCAGGTGGCGGTCGAGACCGGCCGCAAGATGGCGCCGAGCGACTGCATGCCGAGCTTCCAGGAGCTCGAGAAGGCGCTGCAGGAGCTGCAGATCGGCTGAGTGCCGCTCCCCGGCGGAGCGCGCGGGGCCGGGGGCGGCCGCAAAGCGCGAAGCCGTTCCGGCGCTTCCGTCCCCGCGGGTCAGGACCTGGAGCATCTCCGTTCGCCCCGGCTGCGGCAGATGCCTTCTTGGCATGCGAGCATTTTCCCCATTCAGGGGAGGCCATCTGAACGGGATCCGTTCTGGCGCAGCGCCGCAAAGAAGCCGCGCAGCAGCGCCGCGCACTCGCCCTCGCGCACGCCCCCCACCACCTCCGGCACGTGGTGGCAGGAGGCGGCGGCGAGGACGCGCGCGCCATGCTCCACCCCGCCGCCCTTGGGGTCGTAGGCGCCGAACACCACCCGGCGCACCCGGAACAGGGAGGCCGCCTGGGCGCACATCGGGCAGGGCTCCAGCGTCACCGTCAGGGTGCAGCCGGGGAGCCACTTCTCCCCGAGCGCCGCCGCGGCGGCGCGCAGCGCCAGCATCTCCGCATGCGCCGAGGGGTCGCGCCGCTCCTCCACCCGGTTGCCGTCCCGCGCCAGCACGCGGCCGGCGGCGTCCGTCACCACGGCGCCGACCGGCACCTCCCCGCGCCGGGCGGCGGCGCGCGCCTCCTCCAGCGCCATCTCCATCGGGCTCATGCGGCCCGAGCTTGCCGCCGCCCCGCGCCGGGGTCTAGCAAGCGCCCATGCGCACCCGCCCCGTCATCGGCGTCACCCTCGATTCGGAGGAGCCGGGCGGCTACTCGAAGCTGCCCTGGTACGCCCTCCGCCGGAACTACTTCGACAGCCTGGTCGCCGCCGGGGCGCTGCCGGTGGCGCTGCCGCACCATCCGGAGCTGGCCGAGGCCTATCTCGACGCGGTGGACGGCCTGCTCGTCGCCGGCGGCGCCTTCGACGTGGACCCCGCCCTATGGGGCGAGGAACCCCCCCACCCCACGGTGCGGCTGAAGCCCGGCCGCACCGATTTCGAGTTGGCGGTGACGCGCGGCGCGCTGCGGCGCGACATGCCCGTGCTCGGCATCTGCGGCGGGCAGCAGCTCCTCGCCGTCGCCTTCGGCGGCACGCTGATCCAGCACATCCCGGACGCGGTGCCGGGCGCCCTGGCGCACGAGCAGCCCAACCCGCGCACCGAGCCGGGCCACGAGGTGGCGATCGCCCCCGGCACGCTGCTCGCCCGCATCGTCGGCAAGCCGCGCATGGCGGTGAACAGCGCCCATCACCAGGCCGTCGCCGCCCCCGGCGCGGGGGCGGTGGTGAACGCCACCGCCCCCGACGGGGTGGTAGAGGGCGTGGAGCACCCCGCCTATCGCTTCGCCCTCGGCGTGCAGTGGCACCCAGAATACGCGGTGGACTCCGCCGACATGCGGATCCTCGAGGCCTTCGTGCGCGCCGCCCGGGGCCGGGACGGCGGAGCCTGACCATGGGCGGGGAGGCGCCGGCCGAGCGCGGCGAGCGCATCGCCAAATGGCTCGCCCGCGCCGGAGTGGCCAGCCGCCGCGACGCGGAGCGGCTGATCGCCGAGGGCCGCGTCCGGCTCGACAACCGCGTGGTGGAGACGCCCGCGAGCTTCGTCCGCCCCGGCGACCTGGTGACGGTGGACGGCACGCCGGTCGCGCCGCCCGAGCGCACGCGCCTGTTCCGCTACCACAAGCCCGCCGGCCTCGTGACCACTCACCGCGACCCGGAGGGCCGCCCCACCGTCTTCGAGCGCCTGCCGCCCGGCCTGCCGCGCCTCGTCTCGGTCGGGCGGCTCGACCTCACCTCCGAGGGGCTGCTGCTGCTCACCAACGATGGCGGGCTGGCGCGGCGGCTGGAGCTGCCGGCCAATGGCTGGATCCGCCGCTACCGCGTGCGCGTGCACGGCGCGGTGGACGAGCGGGCGCTCGCCGCCCTCGCCCGCGGCGCGACGGTGGAAGGGGTGCGCTACGGCCCGATCGAGGCCGGGCTCGACTCCCGCCAGGGCAGCAACGCCTGGCTGACGGTGAGCCTGCAGGAGGGGAAGAACCGCGAGATCCGCAGGGTGATGGCGCATCTCGGCCTCGGCGTGACGCGGCTGATCCGCGTCGCCTACGGCCCCTTCCAGCTCGGCCATCTGCCGCGCGGCGCGGTCGAGGAGGTGCCGGCCAAGGTGCTGCGCGAGCAGCTCGGCCTCGACGCCCCGCCGCGGCCGCGCCGCCGCCCGGCGGCGGGATGAGGCGCCGCCGCATGTCCCGGGCATCGGCCCCCGGCCGGGGCGCCGGGGCGGCGCCATGAGGATCATCGCCGGCCGCCACCGCGGCCGCCGCCTGGCCGCCCCGCCCGGCGAGGCCACCCGCCCCACCGCCGACCGCGTGCGCCAGGCGCTGTTCGACATGCTCTGGCACGCCCCCTGGGGCGGGCGCGAGGCGATCGAGGGGGCGCGGGTGCTCGACGCCTTCGCCGGTACCGGCGCGCTGGGGCTGGAGGCGCTGTCGCGCGGCGCCGCCCACGCCACCTTCCTCGAGACCCACCGCGCCGCCCTCGCCGCGCTGCGCGCCAACATCGCCGTCTGCGGCGAGTCGGCGCGCAGCACCGTGCTCGCCGCCGACGCCACCCGCCCGCCCCCCGCTCCCGCGCCCTGCGCCCTGGTGTTCCTCGACCCGCCCTACGGAAAGGGGCTGCTCGCCCGCGCCCTGCCGGCGCTCGCCGCCGCCGGCTGGATCGCCCCGGGCGCGCTGGTCTCGGCCGAGTGCGGCGCCGGCGAGGCGGTGGCGCTGCCCGGCTTTGCTCCGCTCGCCGAGCGCGCGCATGGCGCAGCGCGGCTCGTGATCCTGCGCGCGCCGTGAGCGGGCCGCAGGCCGCTCCCCGCCGCCTGCGCCGCCTCCTGGCGCTGCTGCCCTCCGCCGGGCTCGGCGGGGCGGAGGCGGTGACGGCCACCCTCCTCCGCGCCCTCGCCGCCGAGGGGGTGGCGCTGCACATCGCCATCGAGTCCGCGTGGCGGGAGGGCTTCGCCGCCATGCTCGGCCCCGGCCTCGCCGCCGCGGTGGCCGCCGCCCCCATCGGCTGGCGGGAGGCGGAGGCGCCGGAGCGGAACCTGGAGCGCCAGGCGCTGTTCGCCGCCGCCCGCCTGCGCGCCGCGCGCCCCGACGCCGTGCTGGTCCCGCTGCCCTGGCCGACTCATGGGCTCGGCTTCCTCGCCCCGCTTGCCGCGGCCGGCGTGCCGGCGCTCGCCATCGCCCATCTGGCACCGCGCGAGCCGGAGCCGGAGGCGGCGGCGCTGGCGCGCGCCGCCCCGCGCGGGCGCCTCGCCTGGGCCGCCGTCTCCGCCCCGGTGGCGGAGCGCCTCGCCGCCTGCCTCGGCCTGCCGCCCGGGGTGGTGCGGGTGGTGCCGAACGGCGTGGCGGCGCCGCCCCCGGCGCCCGGCGCGCGGGCGGCGGCGCGGCGGGCCAAGCGGGCGCTGCTCGGCCTGCCGGTGGAGGCGCCGCTCTTCCTCTTCGCCGGGCGGCTGGAGCCGAAGAAGGGCGCCGACCTGCTGCCCGGCCTCGCCGCGGCGCTGGCGGAACGCTGCGGCGCCACCCTTGCCGCCCTCGGCGAGGGGCCGTTGCGCCCGGCGCTGGAGCGGCAGGCCGGCGCGGCGCTCCGCCTGCCCGGCCGGGTGGCGGATGTGGGGGAGTGGCTGTTCGCCGCCGACGCGCTGCTGCTGCCCTCCCGCCTCGAGGGCTGCCCGCTCGTGTTCCTGGAGGCGGCGGCGCGGCGATGCCCGGTGGTGGCGAGCGCGGCAGCGCTGGAAGCCTTCGGCGAGGCCGCCTGGGACCTCGCCGCCATCGCCGCCGAGGGCGCGGTCTCTGCCCTGGCCGACCAGGCCGCCGCCATCCTGGCCGCGCCCGAGGCGGCGCGGCGGCGCGCGGAGGCGGCGTGGCGCCACGCCATGGCCTGGGACGAGCAGGCGATGCTCGGGCAGTATCGCAGCCTGCTGCGCGCGATTCTCGACTGAGAGTCGCGCCCGGAGGGAAAGGGGGGCCGCATGCTGCCATGGATGCCGCCGGAGGAGGGGGCTGCCCGCGCGCCCGCCCCGGCTTCCGCGCGCATGCCGCCGCCGGCCGATCCCGCCCTGGTGGAGATTGCCGTCGTCATCCCCGCCCACCGCCAGCCCGGTCTGCTGCCCGAGGCCCTCGCCTCGGTGCTCGACCAGCGGGGCGCGCCGCCCGCCGCCGCGGTGGTGGTGGACGATGGCTGCCCCTGGCCGGAGACCGCCCGCACCGCCGCCGCCTTCGCCGCCGCGGCGCCGGGGCGGGTCTTCGCGCTGCGGCGGCGCAACGGCGGCCTCTCGGCGGCGCGCAACACCGGCATCGAATTCGCCCTTGCCGCCTTCCCGGCGCTGTCCGCCATCTACCTGCTGGACGCCGACAACCGCCTGCACCCGCCCTTCCTGGCCCGCGCCGCCGCGGCGCTGCGCGCGGCGCCGCCGGAGGTCGGCTGGATCTATCCGGATTTCGACATGTTCGGCACGCCGGCCAGCGGCTCCGGGGGCGGGGCGTGGTCGCTGCTCGCGCACCTCTCCGACAATCTCTGCGAGGCCGGCAGCCTGGTGCGGCGGGAGGTGTTCGCGGCCGGGCTGCGCTTCGACGAGACGCTGCGGGAGGGCTTCGAGGACTGGGACTTCTGGCTGCGGGCCGCCGCGCGGGGCTTCCGCGGCCGCCACCTGCCGCATGCCGGCTTCCGCTACCGCCGCCGCCCCGAGAGCATGCTGGCCGGGGCGGAGCGCCAGCGCGCCGTGCTGCTCGACGCCCTGCGCCGCCGCCACGCCGCCCTGTTCGCGCCGCGCCGCCTGCTGGCGCTGGAGGCGGAGGAGGCGCCGCGCTACGCCCTGTTCGAGGCCGATTCCCCCGCGCCCCGCCTGTTGCTCGATCCGGAGGGGGGGGTGGCGGAGGCGCCGGACCCGGCGGCGGCGCGGGAGGCGCTGCTGGCCGCCGAGGAGGCGCCGGGCGCCTGCTTCTTCCCCGCCATCCTCTGCTTCGCCGACCCCGCCGCGCTCGCCCTGCTCGGCGCGGCGCGGGCGACCCGCGGCCTGTTCTGGCACGCCGAGCGGGCGCTGCGCGCGGCGCCGGCCGTGGCGGTGGAGATCGCCCGCGCCGGGGGGGAGGAGCTTGCCCTCCTCGACCGGCCGGCGGGCGCGCCCCTCGCCGAGGCGCCGCTGCTCTTCGTCACCCGCCGCCTGCTCGCCGAGGCGGCGGCGGACCCGCTGCTCCACCCGCTGGAGCGGCTGGAGGACCTGCCGGGGCTGCGGCGCCTCTCGGTGACGCTGCCGGGCGGCCGGGCGGGGCCGCTGCGCTCCCCGTTGCCGTTCCGGCGGCTGCTGCAGGAGGCGGCGGCGCTGCGGGTGGCGCGCGAGGGCCGCACCGCGATCCGCGCCGGATGGCGCGAGGAGTGGCGCGCCCCGCGCGCGGCGGCGGCGGCGCGCGCCTACGCCGCCTCCGGCCTCGGCACCGTGCTGCCCTGCCGGCCGCGCCCGGGGGCGCGGAGCATCGGCTTCGTGCTGCCCCTCTTCGCCCATGGCGGGGTGGAACGGGTGGTGCAGAACCAGGCGGCGGTGCTGGCCCGCCGCGGCTGGCGCACGCATCTCGTGGTGCTCGGCGCCGCGCAGGCCAGCCTGCCGCGCGCGGCGCGCGCGGCCTTCGAGAGCGTCACCCTGGTCGCCGGCCTCGGCGAGGCCGAGCCGGACTGGCGCCGGCCCTATTTCGGCGCCGACACCGCCGCCTTCGGGGAGAGGGCGGAGGCGGCGGACGCGCTCGGGCTGCTCGCCGGCCTCGACGCCGTGGTGAACACCCACTGCCTCGGCGCCCACGCGCTGATGGGGCGGCTGCGGCGGCTCGGCGTGCGCACCCATGTCGCGCTGCACCTGGTGGAGCGCCAGGGCTGGGGCCAGCCGATCGGCAATCCGCACACCGCGCTCGCCTACGAGCACGCCTATGACGGCGTGCTGGTGATCTCGGAGCGGCTGCGCGACTGGTGCCTCGCCCAGGGCATGCCGCCGGCCAAGCTGCACCTGGTCCGCAACGCCCCGGGCCATGCGACGCCGCCGGCGGCGGTGGCCGCGGCGCTCGCCGCCCGCGCGGCGCGGCGGGGGCGGTTGCGTGCCCTGTTCCTCGGCCGCCTCGACCCGCAGAAGGGGGTGGACCGGCTGGCCGCGATCATCGCCGCCACGCGCGACGTGGTGGAGTGGCGCGTGGTCGGCCGCCCGGTGCTGGGCGAGGCGGTGCCGGAACTCGGCCTCGACCCCGAGCCGCCGGTCGCCGAGCCGGCCGCGCTGGACGCGCTCTACGCCTGGGCGGATGCGGTGGTGCTGCCCTCCCGCTTCGAGGGCGTGCCGCTGGTGGTGCTGGAGGCGCAGCGCATGGGCTGCGCCGTGCTCGCCACCGATGCCGGGGCGGTGGAGGAGATCCTGGCCGACGGCGCGGACGGCATCCTGCTCCGCCAGGACCGGCCGGAGGCCGCGCTCGTCGCCGATTTCGCCGCGCGGCTTCGCGCGCTCGCCGCCGACCGCGCGCCGCTGCTGGACCTCGGCCGCCGCGCCGCCGCGCGCGCCGCCGCCCTGTCCTGGGAGGAGGCGATGCGCGGCTTCCTCGACCACCTCGACCGCACCGTGCCGCCGGAGCCCCGCCGATGACCCCGACGATCCCCGCCGCCGCGCTCGCCGCCGCCGCCACCGGTGCGCCGGCGCTGCTGGTGCTGGAGGGGGTGGCCGACGCCCCCGCCCTCGCCCTGCCCGGCCTCGCGCTGTGGCGGGTGGCGGCGGCGGAGGGCGTGCTGCGGCTGCACCGCCCGGGTGAGGACCCGGTGGCCGCCGCCCTGCCGCTGCCGGCCCTCCCGGCGGGGGTGCTGGCGGTGGTGGCGCCCGGCGCGGAGCAGGCGGCGCCGCTGCTGGCGCTGTGGGAGGCGCCGCCGCCGCTGGTCACGGCCCCCGATGCCGCCGCCGCCCTGCCGGCCCTGGCGCGGCTGCTGGCGGCGGAACTCGCCGGGCGGATGGCCGAGGCGGCGGGGCTGCACCGCGCCCTGGCGGCGCTGCGCGAGGAGGCGGNCCGGCCCTGGCGCGGCTGCTGGCGGCGGAACTCGCCGGGCGGATGGCCGAGGCGGCGGGGCTGCACCGCGCCCTGGCGGCGCTGCGCGAGGAGGCGGAGGAGACGCGCGCCGCCATGGCCGCGCTGGCGCAGGCCGCCGGCCATGCCCCGCCTTCCCCGCCCGTGCCGGTGCTGGAGACGGTCCCGGACGAGGCCGCCGCCATCGCCGCCGCGGGCGGGCGGCTCGCCCTCGGCCAGCGCCTCGGCGTGACGCTGGAGGGGGTGACGGCGCTCGCCCTCCACCTGGCGGAGGCCGCGCTCTCCCCCGGCGCGGCGCTGCGGGTGCGGCTGTGGGGCGCGGAGAGCGGACGGGTGCGCGCCGCCTGGAGGCTGCCGGCGGCGGCGCTGGCGCCGGGCTGGCTCATGCTCGACCTGCCGGCGCCGCTCGGCCCGCTGCGCGAGAGCGCCTGTCTCGACCTCCTGGCCGAAACCGGCGCCGGGGACCGGCTGGCCCTTTCCCTCGAGGACCGCCGGGCGCCGCCCGACCGCGCCGTGGCGGTGGAGGAGGGCGAGGGGCCGGGGCGGGCGCTGGCGCTCCGGCTCTGGACCGCGCCCTTCGGCCGGCGCCTCCTGCTGGTGCCGCACTGGGACTGGGAGGCGGTGGACCTGCCGCTCGGCGTGCCGGCGCGGCTGCCGGAGCCGGTCTGGGCCGCCGCCCAGGTGGCGCGGGGGCGGGGCGGCCTCGCCGCGCTGGGCGAGGGGCCGGCGCGGCCCTGGGCGGCGCTGGAGGCCGGGGAGGAGGCGCTGCTGCGCCTGCCCGCGGTGCCGCTGGCCGGGCTCGACCTGCTGGAGGCGGAGGTCGCGGTGCCGCTCGGCGACGCCGCCGGGGTGGAGGCGGCGCTGTGGCTGCAGCCCGCGGCGGAGCCCGCCCCTGCCGCGCCGGGCGCGCGCTGCTCCGCCTGGCGCGGGGCGGAGGGGGTGCGCGGCGGGCTCTCCCTGGCGCTGCGCCTGCCGGCGGCGGCGCCGGAGACGGCCTGCGTGACGCTGGCGCTCCGCAACCGCGGCCCGACGCCGGCGCGGGTGGAGTGGCGCGACCTGGCCGGGCGGCGCCTCGCCCCGCCGCTGCCGCCCGCCGCGCCGGGCCACCCGGCCGCGGCGCCCCCCGCCGCCGTGGCGGCGCCGGAGGCGGCGCCGGGCCTCGCCGCGGCGCGGCTGCACGAGCACTACGCGATGGAGGGCGGCGGCTACCGCCATCTCGACATCGGGGTGGAGGGGCTGCGCCTCGGCGGGCTGGCCTGGCCGCGCGTGCGCTTCAAGCTCGCTCTCGACGGCGGCGCGCCGCGGCTCGAATTCCGCGCCCGCCCCGACTGGCCGACGATGTTCGAGCGCTGGCCCGGCGAGGCGGCCGATGCGCACGGCCCCTTCTTCCTGCTCACCGAGGCCGATGCCGGCGCCCTCCGCCTTCCGAGCGAGCGGGACCGCCGCCTGCTCTGCGCGCTGCTGCGGCTGCTGCCGGCGGCGGTGGCGACCGCGGCACGCGCCGCCACCGCCGATGCGGCGGAGTACGAGGCATGGGTCGGCGCGGCGCGGCGCCTTTCCGCAGCGCTGGAGCGGACCGCGGACGGCTGATGCCGGGCGCAGAACGTCTTGCGTGGCCGGGCATCGGGGCGCGCAGGGTCGGCGTGGCGGCTGCGCGCCTGCCGCCCATGGGTCGGGACGTCGCCCGGGCGGCATGAGGGATCTGCGGCCGTGGCGGCTCGCGCCTTCGCCCTTCGTGGGGCGGCTGATTCACCGCTCCGGCGGTTCGCCTTGGCGGATCAGGCGCTAGAACCGATTTCTGATATTTAGAATCCGT
>NZ_SJDM01000022.1 GCF_004761865.1 Crenalkalicoccus roseus
AGCCTACCGGTTTGTCCACGCGGCCTAGGCAAAGATTGTCTAACAGACTTTAGAGCGGGCAGACCCCGGCCGCGCAGTGCAGATGCGCGAGATCCACCGCCTCGTGCAGCGCGGGGTCGCGGATCGCCTCGACCAGCGCGACGAAGCGGTCCATCGGCACCTCCTCCTCCGGCAGGTACTCGTAGCCGAGCGCATGGTCCGGCCGGCTCGGCAGGATGGCGCAGCAGCGGATCCGCGGCTGGTGCGCCAGCAGCATGTCGCGGAAGGCATCGAGGCCATGGCGGTCGGTGTAGACCTTCAGCGTGTAGGAGACCTGGTTGCCCCGCGCGGCGCCGATCCAGTGCTTCTCCAGCAATTCGAGCCAGCGATACTGCGCCTCGGGCGAGGCCTCGGGCGCGGTCACCAGCCGCTCCCCCAAGCCGAGGCGCTGGATCAGCGGCAGGGTCGGGAAGCCGACGATGCTCATGCCGGGGAAGCTGCGCAGCGGCCGCACCGGGTAGCCGCGCGCCTCGTACTCGGCGAGCAGCGGATCGCTGTCGGCGGCCCAGGCGCCGGTGGCGTCGCGCGTGCCCTTGAACTGCACCCAGCGCAGATATTGCCGCCGCGCCGGCAGGTGCGCGCCCTCGGTCAGGCCGAACAGCTTGGAGGTGGTGCCGGCGGGCTTCACGGTGGTGACGGTGAAGGGGCGCCGCAGGCCGAGCGCCGCGGCATAGGCATCGGCCTCCGCCTTCGCCGCCGCGGAGAGCCGCGCCAGCATCGCCCAGAACGGGGCGGCGCGCGCCTCGTCCAGCAGGTCGTCGAAGGCGAGGCCGAAGCGCATCCACGCCCATTCGTGCAGGCCGGTCGGGCCGATGCCCATGCGGTTGGTGCGCCGCACCTCCTCGGCGTAGAGCGCGTCCATCAGGTTGGCGCGCATTAGGAAGCGCACGCCGAGGCGCACGCTGTCCTCCACCCGCGCATCCCATTCGGCGGCGATGCCGGGCGGCACGGCGCCGGGCGCCACCTGCTCGAACGGCACCGGGCAGGCGAGCAGCGGCGCGAAATCGGCGATCACGCAATAGCCGCCGGTGACGTGCAGCACGATCTCGCCGCAGGGGTTGGTGGTGACGGGGAAGCGCGCCGTCCGCGCCCGCCGCGCGAGCTCCGCCAGCAGCGCCACCGCATGGTCGGCGCGGTAGCGGGCGGAGCGCACGTCGCGCCCGTCCTCGTGCACCGGCTTCTCCCGCGCGGTGCCGGCGCGGCAATCCTCCAGCCGGTCGCCGTTGATGAAGCCGGGCTCGCCGTTGATGAAGGCGCAGCGCGTCGCCTCCTCGAACACCGCCAGAGCGTGGCGGTCGAGCGGCGCCGTGCTGCCGGCGCGGGCGGCGCGCACGCCCTCCCAGAACCCGGCGTCCACCATCACCGAGTTGTTCGCCGTCCACAGCCCGCCCTCGGCCTTGGCGCGAATGAAGCGGAAGATGCCGGGATCGCGCCAGGATTTGGTGGCCATGCGCGCGGCGCGGCGGGCGCCGCCGACCTGCACCTCGACGGAGAGGTAGTGGTCCACCAGCAGCGCCTGCTCCCAAGGCGCCATCGCCTCGTCTCCCGGCGCGCGGTGGCGGGCGGGCTCGATGACGTGGTGGCGCAGGTTGACGAAGGCGCGCATCAGCGAGAGGGGGCCGGAGGCCGGGCGCCCCTGCATCCCGCCGATCGGCGCGCCGCGCGGGCGGATGACGGAGAAGTCAAGCAGCAGCGTGGCGTCCCGCGCGCCGGCGAAGGCCAGGCTCTCCAGCAGCTCCACCGCCTTGGCCCAGCCCTCGCGGCTGTCGGCGACGGCGTGGCGGAGGGCACCGGGCGGCGCCTCGGCCGGGTCGGCGAGGAATTCGCGCGCGATCCAGGCGCGGATCTCGGCCTCCTGTGCCGCGGTGAAGGCTTCGAGCCCGGTGCCCCAGGGCAGCAGGCCGAACTCGACGCCGAAGCGGTGCAGATCCTCGCGCCGGTGCGGGAAATCCGGATGCGCGGGCGAGAGGTGCAGCAGCAGGCGCGGCGCCCCGGCCCAGTCCACCGCCACCAGCGCGTCGTCATAGGCCCGCCCGACGCCGCTGCCGTTCAGCAGCAGGTAGAACAGGGTGAAGGAGGCGATGGCGGTGGCGCAGTTGGTGAACACCTCCATGTTGCGCCGGGGCTGGTTGGCATCGCCATGCTGCAGGTGCCGCCCCGAGGTGATCAGCGCCCCGGTGGCGATGGCGTTGCGCAGCCGCGCCTGCTCCACCGGATCGGCGGCCGGGCCGAGCAGCGCCATGTTGCCGGCGGCGACGCGGTCGGCGACCCGGCCCCAATCCTCCGCATCGCCAGGGCGGAAGACGGTGCGGCGGGCCACCGCCAGGCCCATGCCCGCCTCCAGCGCGCGGGGGGGAAGCGGCGCCTCCCCGAAGCTGGCACCGGGAGCGGCCGCGCACCACGCCGGCAGGAACCCATCCATCCTGTGCCCTCCGCATCCTTCGGGAGCGACCCCGGACACTAGATATAGGGTTTCTGTCCCGCCGTCACCAACTATATGGCGGTATCATTCTGCACCCGGCGTGTGCGGCCCTGCCGCCTTCAGCCGCCGCCGAGCAGGCGGACCAACCCGTCGAGCTGGTCGAGATCGCGGTAGCGGATCGTCACCTGGCCGCCGCGGCCGGCGTGACGGATGGACACCTTCAGCCCCAGCCGGTCCGAAAGGTCGCGCTCCAGCGCCGCGGTTTCCGGGTCGCGGACAGCGGGCGAGGCCGGCTCGGAGCGCGGCTTGGCGGCGGCCAGCGCCTCGGTCTGGCGCACGTTCAGGCCCCGATCCACCACCTGCAGGGCGAGGCCGACAGGATCCGGCGCGGTCAGCAGCGCGCGGGCGTGGCCAGCCGTCAGAGCGCCGTCGCGCAGCAGGTCCCGCACCCGCTCCGGCAGGCCGAGCAGGCGCAGCGTGTTGGCGACGTGGCTGCGGCTCTTGCCCACCGCCTGGCCGAGCGCCTCCTGCGTCATGCCGAACTCGTCGAGCAGGCGGCGATAGCCCTCCGCCTCCTCCAGCGCATTGAGGTCCTGGCGCTGCAGGTTCTCGACCAGGGCCGCCGCCATGGCCTCGCGGTCGCCGAGTTCGCGGATGACGACCGGCACCTCGTGCAGCGGCACCTGCTGCGCCGCGCGCCAGCGACGCTCCCCGCCGATGATCTGGTAATGGCCCGGCGCGCCGGGCTTGGGGCGGACCAGGATGGGCTGCAGCAGGCCATGCTCGCGGATGGAGTCCGCGAGCTCCTGCAGCGCTCCGGGCTCCGCCGCGGCGCGCGGCTGGAAGGGGCTCGGTTCCAGGAGTTCGATGGCGACGGTGCGCAGACCCTCCCCGCCGGGCGGGGCGGCCTCGATGGGGTCGGGCGAAGCGGGCAGGTCGCCGAGCAGGGCGGAGAGGCCGCGGCCGAGGCGGGGCGGGCGCTTGGTCGGCACGACGCTCATGCGGCGCTCCTCGCCCGGGCCCGGTCGCGGCGGCGGAATTCCGCGGCGAGGCGCACATAGGCCTGCGCCCCCGGGGAGCGGAAATCGTAGAGGGTCACCGGCAGCCCATGGGAGGGCGCCTCGCTGATCCGGATGTTCCGCGGAATCACGGTCTCGAACACCTTGTCCTTGAAGAAGCCGCGCACGTCCTGGGCCACCGCCTCGGACAGGTTGTTACGGCGATCAAACATGGTCAGCACGATGCCCTCCAGGCCGAGCGCCGGATTGAGACCGCGCCGCACGCGTTCGATGGTCTGGGTGATCTGGCTGACACCTTCGAGCGCGAAGAACTCGCATTGCAGCGGCACCAGCACCGCCTCCGCCGCCACCAGGGCGTTAAGCGTCAGCAGCCCCAGGGAAGGGGGGCAGTCCAGGAACACGTAGTCGTAGCCGCGCAACGCCTCGGGTGCCGCCCGCAGCGCGTGGCGCAGCCGCCGTTCCCGGTCCTCCAGCTCCACCAGCTCCACCTCGGCGCCGGCCAGATCGGGATCGGCGGGGACGATGGAAAGCTGGGGCACAGCGGTAGGGCGGATCACGGCCGCGAGCGGCTGCGCCCCCACCAGCAGCGCATAGGTGCCGAGGCCACGCGCGCCGCGGTCCAGGCCGAGGCCGGTGGAAGCATTGCCCTGCGGATCGAGATCCACCAGCAGGACACGGTGCTCGGAGGCGAGCGCGGTCGCCAGGTTGATGGCGGTGGTCGTCTTGCCGACGCCACCCTTCTGGTTGGCAAGCGCGACGATGCGCGGGGAAGCGCGGTCAGGCATGGGCGCCGGCGGCAGGGTGGATCTCGCTGAGACGGAGGATGGTAGCGACCGGGTCGGTCCGGCTTGGAAAGCGTTCGACGTGCATTGTCCAGCCCCGGACAGCGGCGGTCAATTCTTCCTGCACACGGCGCCCCTTCGGGAACAGGGCAACGCCGCCCGGCGCGAGCAGGGGGTGGGCATAGCGCAGCAACTCCGGCAGCGGCGCCAGGGCACGGGCGGTCACCACCGCGGCAGGCGGCGGGGCGGCTGCCTCGATGCGGTGCGGATGCACCGTCACGACGCCAAGCCCCAGGCTGCGCGCCGCCTCGCCGAGGAAGGCGGCCTTGCGACGGTCGGACTCGATCAGGTGGGTCGGCCGGCCAGTCACCATCGCCAGCACCAGTCCCGGGAAGCCGGCGCCGGAGCCGAGGTCCACGATCGGCCCCGCGCCCTCAGGCAGAAGCGGCACCAATTGCAGCGAATCGAGAACGTGGCGCCGCCACAGCGCGGTCTCGTCGCGGTCTGCCACCAGATTGATGCGCAGGTTCCAGCGCCGCAGCAGCGCCAGGAACTCTCGCAGTCGCGCCTCCGTTTCACGTGAAACCGTCAGGGCGGGGTCTGCCGCCTGTTTCACGTGGAACGTCCCTCCAGCCGCCGCAGATGCACGGCCAGCGCCGCCAGCGCCGCCGGGGTGACGCCCGGAACCCGCCCCGCGCTGCCGAGCGTCGCCGGCCGCGCCCGGGACAGGCGCTGGCGCATCTCCAGGGAGAGACCGGGCACCGCCCCGAAATCCAGCCCCGCCGGGATCGTCAGCCGCTCCTCCCGTTCCAGCAGGCGCAGCTCCGCCGCCTGGCGTTCCAGATAGGGGGCGTAGAGGGCCCGCGCCTCCAGCTCCGCCCGCACCCGCGGCGCCAGCCCGCGTAGCCAGGGAAAGAGCCGCTCCACCGCCTCGCCGGAAAGGCCGGGAAGCGCCAGCGCCTCCAGCGCGCTGCGCCAGCGCCCGTCCTGGTTCACCGCGATGCCGGCCGCCTGATACTGCGCCGGGGTCGCGCCCTCCTGCCGGGCGCGGGCCAGCGCCTCGTCCACGGCACGGGCGAAGCGTCGGTGCGACGCCGCGCGCTCCGCGCCGACACAGCCCCAGGCGATGCCCTTCTCCGTCAGCCGCAGCCCGGCATTGTCGGCACGCAGGGCGAGGCGGAACTCCGACCGCGCGGTCAGCATCCGATAGGGCTCGGTGACGCCCTGCAGCACCAAGTCATCCAGCATCACGCCGATATAGGCCTCGCCCCGCCCCAGAACCCGGTCGGGCTCCGCCCCGCCGGCGCGGCAGGCGGCGTTGATCCCTGCCATCACGCCCTGGGCCGCCGCCTCCTCATAACCGGTGGTGCCGTTGATCTGCCCGGCGAGGAACAGGCCGGGCACAGCGCGCAGCTCCAGCGTCGGGCGCAGCGCCCGCGGGTCCACATGGTCGTACTCGATGGCGTAGCCGGGGCGGAGGATGCGCGCCCGCTCCAGCCCGAGGATAGAGGCGATCACCGCCGCCTGCACCTCCTCCGGCAGGCTGGTGGAGATGCCGTTGGGGTAGATCGTGTCGTCCTCCAGCCCCTCCGGCTCCAGGAAGATCTGGTGCCGCGGCTTCTCCGCGAAGCGCACCACCTTGTCCTCGATCGAGGGGCAGTAGCGCGGCCCCACCCCCTCGATCCGCCCGCCATAGACGGCGCTGCGGTGCAGGTTGGCGCGGATCAGCGCATGGGTGGCCTCGGTGGTATAGGTGATGGCGCAGGAGAGCTGCGGGTTGACGATCCGCTCCGTCATCCAGGAGAGCGGCTCGGGCGGGTCGTCCCCCGGCTGCGCCTCCAGCGCCGCCCAGGCGATGCTCCGCCGGTCGAGGCGCGGCGGCGTGCCGGTCTTCAGCCGCCCCAGCGGTAGGCCGAGCCTGGCGAGGGTGCGGGAAAGGCCGAGGGCGGGCGCCTCCCCCGCCCGGCCGGCAGGGATGCGCCGCTCGCCGATATGGATCTCGCCGCGCAGGAAGGTGCCGGTGGTGATCACCACCGCCCCCGCGCCGATGTGCACGCCCTCCGCCGTCACCACGCCCGCGACCCGGCCGGCGGCGTCCAGCGCCAGATCCTCCACCGCCCCCGCCCGCAGCGTCAGGTTCGGCGTGGCGAGCAGCAGTGCCTGCACCGCGCGGCGGAACAACGCCCGGTCGGCCTGCGCGCGCGGGCCGCGCACCGCCGGCCCTTTGCTGCGGTTGAGCAGCTTGAAATGGATCCCTGCGGCGTCGGCGGCGCGGGCAATGATGCCGTCCAGCGCGTCCACCTCCCGCACCAGATGCCCCTTGCCGATGCCGCCCACCGCGGGGTTGCAGGACATCTCCCCTATGGTCTCGATCCGGTGCGTCAGCAGCAGCGTGCGCGCGCCGCAGCGGGCCGCCGCCGCCGCCGCCTCCGCGCCGGCGTGGCCGCCGCCGACCACCACCACATCCCAGCTCTCATCCACCATGGGGGCGCATATAGCGGAGCGCCCCGACCGGCATCAGCCCTCGGCGTCGGGATCGCTCAGATGGAAGCCGAGCGCCCGCTGGTAGATCAGCAGCGCGAAGCGCGGATCGGCCGCCATCTCCGCGGGCGGCGTGCCGGCCCCGGCGAGGGCGCGGCGGAAGCCCGCCAGGATCGCCTCATCCAGCGGCGCCACCGCGCCGCAGGTGATGGCGAAGCCCCGCACCCGCGCGAGGCGCGTCGCCAGCACCGTGCCCGCTGGCGCACTCTCCGCCAGCGCCTCGTCCATCACCCAGGCCTCGCCGCCGAGCAGCGCGTCCTCCAGCAGCAGCCCCGCCTCCGGATGCGGGCCGAGCACGCGAAACACCGAGAACCAGGCCCGCTCCAGCCCGCGCAGCACCAGCGCCTCCTCCTCCCCGGCTCCGCGATGCTGGCGCGCGACGCGCTCGATGGCGCGGGAGCGGCCGGGCAGGGCGGTGTGCACGGCGAGGTCGAAGGCGAAGGCGAGGTCCGCATCCGGAATCTGCGCCAGCGCCTCCGTCACCGGCAGGCCGAGCCGCCGCGCCTGCTCCAAGAGCTTCGGCATCGGCACCGTGCGCAGCGCCGCGTCCTGGAAGCGCTGCCGCAGCGCGGCGCAGCGGCGGTAGAACTCCAAGACCTCGCCCATCGCCCTATTTCCCGATGCAGAACTCGCCGAAGACCAGATCAAGCACCGCCTCCACCCCGACCTGGCCGGTGAGGCGGCCGAGGCTGCGCAGCGCCGCGCGCAGCGCCTCCGCCCGCAGCTCCGGCAGGGGGGCGGCCTCCAGCGCTGCCAGCCACCCCGCCGCCTCGCGCAGCGCCGCGCGATGGCGGGGGCGGGTGAGTGGCGCCTCCGCCGCGAGCCCGGCCCGGGAAGCCGCCGCCTCGGCCAGACGTGCCTGCAACGCGGCCAGCCCCGCCCCGGTGCGGGCGGAGACGGGGATCGGCGCCTCGCCCCCGATCTGCGCCGGCGCCGGGGCGAGGTCGGTCTTGTTCGCCACCACCACCACGCCAGGGCGCACCAGCGCCAGCGTCTCCGCATCCGGGGGGGCGTCGGCGGCGAAGACGGCGAGGATCAGGTCGGCTTCCCCCGCCCGCAGGCGGGCGCGGCGCACCCCCTCCGCCTCGATCTCGTCCGCCGCCTCGCGCAGCCCGGCCGTGTCGGCCAGGGTCACCGGCACGCCGCCGAGGTCGAGCCGCGCCTCCACCACGTCTCGCGTCGTGCCGGCGCGGGTGGAGACGATCGCCACCTCCCGCCCCGCCAGCGCGTTCATCAGCGAGGATTTGCCCGCGTTCGGCGCGCCGAGGATCGCCACCAGCAGCCCCTCGCGCAGCCGCTCCCCCCGCCCCTCGTCGTCGAGATGCGCCGCGATCTCGGCGCGCAGCGCCGCCGCCTCGGCCGCCACCGCGGCGTCGAGGCCGGAGGGCAGGTCCTCCTCCTCGAACTCGATGAAGGCCTCCTGCCGCGCCAGCAGGCGGGAGAGCCGCGCCGCCCAGCCGCCATAGAGCGCGGCCAGCGCCCCCTCCGCCTGGCGCAGCGCCTGGCGCCGCTGCGCCGCGGTCTCGGCGGCGATCAGGTCGGCGATGCCCTCCGCCGCCGTCAGGTCCAGCTTGCCGTGCAGGAAGGCGCGGCGGGTGAACTCCCCGGGCTCGGCCGGACGGGCGCCGGCGGCGGCCAGCGCCTCCGCCACCCCGGCGATCACCGCCGGGCCGCCATGCAGGTGAAGCTCCGCCGCATCCTCCCCGGTGTAGCTGCGCGGGCCGGGGAACCACAGCACCAGCGCCCGGTCCAGCGCCTCGCCGGTGGCGGGGTGGCGCAGCCGGCGCAGCGTCGCCTCCCGCGGGCGCGGCAGGCGGCCGGCGAGCGCCGCCAGCACCCTGGCGGCTTCGGGGCCGGAGAGGCGCATCACCGCCACTGCCGCCCGCCCGGCGCCGGAGGCGAGGGCGAAGATCGTATCGCCATTCATGCAACCACCGGCCCCGCCCCGGCGGCCGAGCTCAACCCCCGGTGGATTTGGGCGGCGGCACGTCCCGCTCGGTCAGCATCAGCCGCCGCACCCGCCCCCCGCCCTGGAGATGCACGGCGAGGATCTCGTCCACATCCTCGGTGGTGCGCGGCCGATACCACACCCCCTCGGGGTAGATCACCATCGTCGGCCCGAACTCGCAGCGGTCGAGGCAGCCCGCCATGTTCACCCGCACATCCCGGAGGCCGAGCTCCTTGGCGCGGGCCTTCATGTAGTCCCGCAGCCGCTCGCCGCCCCTGCCGGCGCAGCAGCCGCGCGGATGCCCCTCCGGCCGCCGGTTGCAGCAGACGAACACATGGGCCCGGTAGAACAGGGGCGGGTCGTCCTTTGCCCTGCCGGGCAGGGGCTGGCCATCGGTCACGTCGACTCTCTCCGGGCGGGGGGCGGCTGGGAAGCCCGCCACGCACGCCCCATCTAGCGGCCTCATCCCCCAGCGGCCAGGGCCCGCGCACCATGTCCGACGCCCCCTCCCTTCCCCCGCCCGAGAACCTGCTGCGCCATGCCAGCAGCCCCTACCTGCTGCAGCACGCCGACAACCCCGTCCACTGGCGCCCCTGGGGCCCGGAGGCGCTGGCCGAGGCACGGGCGCTCGACCGGCCCATCCTGCTCTCCATCGGCTACGCCGCCTGCCACTGGTGCCACGTCATGGCCCATGAGAGCTTCGAGGATGCCGAGACGGCGGCGCTGATGAACCGCCTCTTCGTCAACATCAAGGTGGACCGGGAGGAGCGGCCGGACATCGACGCCCTCTACATGAACGCGCTCCACCTGATGGGCGAGCATGGCGGCTGGCCGCTGACCATGTTCCTCACCCCGCGGGGCGAGCCCTTCTGGGGCGGCACCTACTTCCCGCCCGAGCCGCGCTGGGGCCGCCCCTCCTTCCGCCAGGTGCTGCAGGGCGTGGCCGAGGCCTACCGCCGCGAGGGCGACAAGGTGGCGCAGAACGTCGCCGCGATCCGCGAGGCCCTCTCCCGCATGGCCGCGGCGAACCCCGGCCCGCTGCCCGGCACCGCGCTGCTCGGCCAGGTGGCGCTCGCCCTGGTGCGCGGCACCGACCGCGAGGAGGGCGGCCTCTCCGGCACGCCGAAATTCCCCAACCCGCCGGTGTTCCGCTTCCTGTGGCAGATGCGCTTCCGCCTCGGCCAGCCCGCCTGCGCCGAGGTGGTGGAGATCCTGCTGCGCCGCATGAGCCAGGGCGGCATCTACGACCATCTCGGCGGCGGCTACGCCCGCTACAGCACCGACGCCATCTGGCTGGTGCCGCATTTCGAGAAGATGCTCTACGACAACGCGCAGATCCTGGACCTGCTGGCGCTGGCCCATGCCGCCCGCCCGGATCCGCTCTACGCCGCCCGCGCCGAGGAGACGGTCGGCTGGCTGCTGCGCGAGATGACCGTCGAGGGCGGCGCCTTCGCCGCCACCCAGGACGCCGACAGCGAGGGCGAGGAGGGGAAATTCTACGTCTGGACCGAGGCCGAGATCGACGCCCTGCTTCCCCCGGAGGAGGCCGCCCTGTTCAAGGCCACCTACGACGTCACCCCCGAGGGCAATTGGGAGCACAGGACCATCCTCAACCGCCGCCGCCACCCCGAGCCGCTCTCGGAGGCGGCGGAGGCCACCCTCGCCCGCTGCCGCGCCACCCTGTTCGCGGCGCGGTGGCGGCGCGTGCCGCCCGGGCGCGACGACAAGGTGCTGGCCGACTGGAACGGGCTGATGATCGCCGCCCTGGCCCGCGCCGCCACGGTCTTCGGCCGCCCCGACTGGCTCGGCGCCGCCCGCGCCGCCTTCGATGTCGTCGCCACGCGCATGGCCGCGCCCGATGGCCGCCTGCACCACGCCTTCCGCGCCGGCCAGGCCTCGGCGGCCGGGCTGCTCGAGGACCACGCCGCCATGGCCCGCGCCGCCCTCGCCCTGTTCGAGGCCACCGGCGAGGCGGCGTGCCTGCGCCGCGCCCTCGGCTGGATGGAGGCGGCGGAACGCCACTTCGCCGCCCCCGACGGCGGCTACTTCACCTCCGCCGACGACGCCGCCGACGTGCTGGTGCGCGGCCGCACCGCCGGCGACAACGCCACCCCCTCCGGCAACGGGCTGATGGCGGAGGTGCAGGCGCGCCTCTTCCACCTCACCGGCGAGGCGCGCTGGCGCGCCGCCGCGGAGGCCACGATCGGCGCCTTCACCGGCCTCGAGCGCGGCCTCGCCGCCATGCCCACCCTGCTCGCCGCCGCCGACCTGCTGACCGAGGGCGCGGGCGTCGTCATCG
Organism: Crenalkalicoccus roseus; assembly: GCF_004761865.1. Taxonomy (GTDB): domain Bacteria; phylum Pseudomonadota; class Alphaproteobacteria; order Acetobacterales; family Acetobacteraceae; genus Crenalkalicoccus; species Crenalkalicoccus roseus. The sequence goes on from NZ_SJDM01000022.1 coordinate 11,051, forward strand.
CCGGCGACCCCGCCGATCCGCGCGCGGCGGCGCTGGCGCAGGCGGCCCTGGCCCACCCCGACCCCGCCCTCGCCCTGCTGCGCGTCGCGGCACCCGGGGCGCTGCCGCCGGGCCACCCCGCCCACGGCAAGGGGCCGGTCGGCGGCGCCCCGGCGGCCTATGTCTGCCGCGCCGGCGCCTGCGGCCTGCCGGTGGCGGAGCCCGCCGCGCTGCGCGACGCCCTGGCCCGCCCCCGAGCGGCGGCTTGACGGCGGGGGCGGGCGGGTGTGGCATCCGCCCCCTGCCGGACCCGCGACCATGCCTCAGCTCAGCCTGCACACCCCGCTCGGCGACCTGACCCTGTTCGAGGAGGAGGGGGCGATCGTCGCCCTGGACTGGGGCCGCGGCCTGCACCCGGAGGGCGGGGCGGCGGCGCCGACGCCGCTGCTGCGCGAGGCCGCCGTGCGGCTGCAGGACTATTTCGACGGCCGCGCCGTCGCCTTCGACCTGCCCCTCGCCCCGCGCGGCACCGCCTTCCAGCGCCGCGTCTGGGAGGCGCTGCGCCGCATCCCGCCCGGCGAGACCCGCACCTACAGCGACATCGCGCGCGAGGTCGGCTGCCGCGCCGCCCGCGCCATCGGGCGGGCCAACGGCGCCAACCCGATCCCGATCCTGATCCCCTGTCACCGGGTCGTGGCCACTGGCGGCGCGCTCGGCGGCTATTCCGGCGGCGAGGGGCTGGCTACGAAACGCTACCTGCTCGACCTCGAACGCCGCGCGCGCCGGCAAGGAGCCCCCACATGAACCACGCCATCCGCGTCCACGAGCCCGGCGGCCCCGAGAAGCTGGTCTGGGAGGAGGTGCCCCGGCCGGACCCGAAGCCCGGCGAGGCGCTGGTGCGGCACGAGGCGGTGGGGCTGAACTACATAGACGTCTATTTCCGCACCGGCCTCTACAAGGCCCCCTCGCTTCCCGTCACCATCGGGATGGAGGGCGCCGGTGTGGTGGAGGCGGTGGGCGAGGGCGTCACCGACCTCAAGCCCGGCGACCGCGTCGCCTATGCCGGCGCGCTCGGTGCCTATGCCGAGGCGCGCTGCGTTCCCGCCGACCGGCTGGTGAAGCTGCCCGAGGGCATCAGCACCGAACAGGCCGCGGCGATGATGCTGCAGGGCATGACGGCGCAGTACCTGCTGCGGCGCACCTACAGGGTGCAGCCGGGTGACACCATCCTGCTGCACGCCGCCGCCGGCGGCGTCGGCCTCATCATGGTGCAGTGGGCGAAGCACCTCGGCGCCACCGTCATCGGCGTGGTCTCGACGCCGGAGAAGGCGGAGCTGATCAAGGCCCACGGCGCCGACCACGCGCTGCTGTCCGGCGAGGACATCCCGGCGCGGGTGCAGGAGATCACCGGCGGCGCCATGGTGCCCGTGGTGTACGACAGCGTCGGGCGCGACACCTTCCTCGCCTCGCTCGACTGCCTGCGGCCGCTCGGGCTGATGGTGAGCTTCGGCAACGCCTCCGGCCCGGTCTCGGTGCCCGACCTCGGCATCCTCGCCGCCAAGGGCTCGCTCTACGTCACGCGGCCGACGCTGAACACCTACACGGCGAAGCGCGAGGACCTGCTCGCCACCGCGCAGGACCTGTTCGAGGTGGTGCGCTCCGGCGCGGTGAAGATCCGCGTCAACCAGACCTTCCCGCTGAAGGACGCCGCCGAGGCGCACCGCGCGCTGGAAGGCCGCAGGACGACGGGCAGCACGGTGCTGCTGCCCTGAGGGGGGCGCCGCGTCCCGGCCGCCTGGGCTGAGGCGGGGCGCCCCGCCCTTTCCCTTTGCCCCTGCCGTTCTGTTTGTGTCATGTTCCGTGGCAGGACCGCAAGGGGGCCCCGCTCTCCAACGCCGAGTGGCAGGCGCTCCGCCCCTTCCGCCGCCACGAGCGCCGCCCGGGCCGCCCCCTCGGCACCGATCCGCGCCCCCGCCTCGACGCCAGGCTGCGCGCCGCCACCACCGGCCTGCCCTGGCGCGCCCGGCCCGAACACTACGGCCGCAGCACCACCATCGCCCGCCACTTCCACCGCCTCGCCCAGGCCGGCCTCTGGACCCGACTGCTCGAGGCCCTCGCCCACCCCAAGGCACCGCCCGCGCTGCGCGCCCTCGAGTACCGGCTCCGCCGCGCCGCCCGCCGCGCCATGCGCCTGCTCGGCATGAAGGGCCTCGACCTCGCCCAGCGTCTCGGCCTGCTCAGCGCCCGGCCCATGCTGCCCCGGATGCTGACCAACCGCGATGTGTCCCACCGCCTCGCCACCCCCACCACCGCCCTGCTCGACCGCCTGCCCGAGCAGAGGCCGCCCCCCGGAACCCTCCGCCGCCTCGCCACCGCAGGCGGCAGGCGCGTCCGGTCAAGGAAGTTCGCCCCGCCGTGAGGGGTCACTCCCCGCCGGTGCTGGCGGTAGGATTGCCGGCGCCGGTCCACCACATCACGATCCCACCCCAGAGCATGGCGATGACCGCTGCGCTCTGCCCGGCGCCCAGCGCGGCCGCCAGCGCGCCGAGCACCGCGAGGCCGAGGAGCACGGCGAGGATATTGCGTTCCAGGAAACTGCCGACCGGTCCCATGCTGCGCCGCCTTCCCACAAAGAGGCCCGCCCCGTGCCGGCCCCGGGACGAAGCCTGCCAGCCCGCGCCGGGGCGCGTCCAGCGGCGGAGGAGGCGATGAGCGCGCCGGGCTATGTGCACCACCGCATCACCGCCGCGCCGCGGCGCTGGCGGGAGGTGGCCGAGGCGCTGGCGCGCCGCCGGGCCGCGCTGGCGGAAGCGGGCGGCGCGCTCTACGGCCTGTGGCGCAGCCAGATCGGCCGCCCGCGGGACGAGGTGACGGCCATCACCGCCTGGTCCGCGCTGGCGGACGCCACCCGGGCCGAGGCGGCGCTGATCGGCGGCACGGCGGATGTGCGCGGCGCCTCCAGCCGGGCGATGGCGCCCACGCTCCGCCCCACCACGCCGGCGCCGCCGCAGCGGCAGGGCAACTACGCCTTCCGCTGGTTCCTCACCCCGGAGCGGGACTGGGCGGAATTCCTTGCTCTCTGCACCCAGGGCTGGCCCGGCTTCGAGGCCGCCTATGACTCCCAGGTGATCGGCCTCTGGCGCTGCTCGGGAGAGGTGACCGGCGCCACCGAGATGCCCGGCGCCGGGGAGGGGATCCTGAGCCTGCTGCTGACGCGCCGGCCGGACCTCGCCATGTGGGAGCGTTCCAAGCTGCCGCAGGGCCCGGCCGAGGCCGCGGTGCGCGAGGCCCTCAGCCGCCGCTACGACCTCTGCACCTGGACTGTGGTGTATACGACCACGCTGCTCACCGCCACGGACCGCCCCGATCAGGCGCGCTGGGCATGAGGCGGCCGGGCCACCGCCGCCCCGGGCCGGTGAAGGCGGCCCGCCGGATCATACCAACGGCCCCGAGCACTGCTCGTGGCGGCTTCCCTGCGCGTTGCGCTTGGCTGGCTCCTGCGGCCGGTTCGCGGGAGGGCGGGACGTTGGCGGCTGTGGTGACGCGGTTGGATCGGCCGCCTTCGGAGCCACGGCGAGCCGCGGCGGCAAGCGGGGATGCGCGGGCGGCGCGGCGGATGCTGGCGATCGCGCTGGTGCTGGAGGGCAGGTCGCGGGCGAAGGCGGCGGAGAGCCGCGGGAGGGACCGTCAGACGCTGCGCGACCGGGTGCATCGCTGCAACGCCGAGGGCTTGGCCGGGCCGCTCGATCGTCGCGGCGCGGTGGGCGCCAAGCCGCGGCTGACGCCCGAGCAGGAGGCGGAGGTGCAGGCCTGGGTCGAAGGCGGGCCTGACCCGGCAGTGCCTGGCGGCCTGGTGCGCTGGCGGCGGGTTGATCCGCGCGACCTGACCGCGCGCGAGTTCGGCGTCGCGCTGCATGAGCGCAGCGTCGGCAAGCTGCCGCGCCGGCTCGACTTCCGCCGGCTTGCGGTGCGCCCGCAGCACCCCGAGAGCCACCCTGGCGGCCGCGACCCTCCCGCCCGAGGCCGCCGTCGAGTTCGCCCTTCCGGAGGCGTCGAAGGCGAAGGACGGACCGAAACCAAAGGAGTTCGACGAGGATCAGTAGCCCGCGCCTGCCCCGAAGCCGAAGTTCCAGGAAGCCGTGCTCGACAGCAGCCAGATGATCGAACTAGGGTCTGTACCCAATTGACGTGAGAGGGTTGCGGGGAGTCACCCCGCCAACCGGCGGGGGATGGACCGCGGCGCGCCTGTTCTGGCTGAGCGACGTGCCGTGGGCGGCAATGGAGCCGCATCTGCCGATGGTCCATACCGGGCCGCGGCGCGTGGACGACCGGCGGGTGATCAGCGGCATCGTGCACCGCTTCCGCGAAGGCTGCCGCTGGCGCGCCCTGCCGCCGGAATACGGGCCGTACACGACGGTGTTCAACCGCTGGAACCGCTCGAGCCAGCGCGGCCTCTGGCCGCGCCTCTTCGCCGCCCTCGTCGCCTGCGCCGACCCGCCGCAGGTCACGCTGATCGACCGTTCCGCGGTGAAGGCGCACCGCTCGGCGGCTGGCGCGAAAAAGGGGCGGTGGTGATCCTGCCGCCAGGCGATCTGGCCGTTCGCGCGGCGGGCGCACCACCAGGATCCACGCGCTCTGCGACGAGCAAGGCCGCCCGCACGCGATCCTGCTGACCGGCGGTTCGGCATTTGGCCGCAACGGCCAGACCGCCGCCTTTCCCGACAAGCGGCCGCGAGCGCATGGATCGTGAGATTTTCTCACGACATGTGAGCAATTCTGGTTTGTTGCTCTCGGGTTTGGCGCCTAGCCATCTTGCATCCCAGTGGGAAGGGCGCCGTCCATGCCATACCCGTCACTGAAAGAGCGGCCGGCATGAAGGCCGCCCCTTTCGCCTATGTCCGGGCCGAGAGCCTGGACCACGCCCTCGACCTCCTCGCCGCGTATGGCGGCGAGGCGAAGCCCATCGCTGGCGGGCAGAGCCTCGTGCCGATGATGGCCATGCGCCTCGCCCGCCCCGCCCTGCTCGTGGACATCAACCGCTTGCCGGCGCTGAAGGGAGTGGCGGTTGGCCCGCGGTGCGCTGTCATGGGCGCCACGACTCGTCAGCGCGCGGTGGAGGAAGATGCGGCGCTGCACCGCGCCGTGCCGCTGCTGCGCGCCGCGCTGGCCTGGGTCGGCCATGTGCAGACGCGCAACCGCGGCACGGTGGGCGGTAGCCTCGCGCATGCCGATCCCTCGGCCGAACTGCCGCTTGCCGCCTGCGTGCTAGACGCGACGTTGGTGCTACAGAGCCGCGCTGGCGGCGAGCGCCGCCTCTCCGCAGCCGACTTCTTCCTCGCCCCCATGGTCACTGCGGCGGAGGAGGCTGAATGCCTCACCGCCATCGAATGGCCGGTGTGGGAGGGGCCCGGCGTCGCCTGCGCCTTCGAGGAGGTGGCGATCCGCCACGGCGACTTCGCCATGGCCGCCGCTGCCTGCCAGATCCAGCTTGACGCGGACGGGGTGTGCCGCCGCGCGGCGCTCGGGCTCGGCGGGGTGGCGGGCACGCCGCTCGCCTTCCCCGACCTCGCCGCGCAGCTTGAGGGCCGGCGCATCCACGAGCGCCTCGCCCAAGAGGTCGCGGAAGCCGCGGCGGCGCGCAGCGAGCCCGGCTCCGACACCCACGCTGACGCCGAATACCGCCGCCACCTCGCCGCCGTGCTGCTGCGCCGCGTCCTGCTGCGCGCGGCGGGCGCGCCGGCCCGTGCCCCGATCTGAGAGGAAGGACCACCCCCCATGTTGGCCCCGCCGTCCCCCGTCACTGTCGAGATCATCGTCAACGGAACGCCGCGCCGCGCCTGCGTGGAGCCGCGCACCACGCTGGTGGACTTCCTGCGCGAGCATCTCGGCCTCACCGGCACTCATATCGGCTGCGAGCACGGCATCTGCGGCGCCTGCTCCGTGCTGCTGGAGGGCGAACCGGTGCGCGCCTGCTGCCTCTTCGCCTTGCAGGTGGAGGGCCTGTCGGTCACCACGGTGGAGGGGCTCGCGCCCGCGCGAGGCGAACTCTCGCGCCTGCAGAACGCCTTCTGTGAAGCGCATGCGCTGCAGTGCGGCTACTGCACGCCCGGCATGCTCATCGCCTGCCATGACCTCCTGGCGCGCAATCCGCGTCCCAGCGAGGAGGAGATCCGCGAGGCGATCGGCGGCAACCTCTGCCGCTGCACCGGCTACCAGCAGATCGTGGACGCGGTGAAGCTCGCCTCGGGCCAGGAGGCGGCGCATGGCTGAGCCCCCGCGCTTCCGCTACATCGGCCAACACCGTCGGGCGGTCGAGCATCGCCGCTTCGTCACCGGCCAGGGGCGCTACGCGGCCGATATCGCCCTGCCCGGCCTGCTGCACGTCGCCATCGTCGCGAGCCCGCATGCGAGCGCACGCATCCTGAGCGTGGACGCCTCCGCCGCGCTCGCCCTGCCCGGCGTTCACGCGGTGCTGACCGGCGAGGACCTCCAGCCGGAGATCGAGCCCATGCTGCCGGGCGTGGACGCGCCGGAGGTGCGGCGCTTCCCGCTCGCGCGCGATGTCGTGCGCTACGCCGGCGAGTGGGTGGCGGCTGTGGTGGCGGACAGCCGCGCCATCGCCGAGGACGCAGCCGAGCTCGTCGAGGTGGACTATGCGCCCTCGCCGCATGTGGTGGACCCCGAAGCCGCGATCGCGCCCGGCGCGCCTCTGGTGCATCCGATGCGTGGCTCCAACGTGATCTTCAGGCGAGAGTTCGTCTGGGGCCCGGTGGAGGAGGATTTCGCCGCCGCTGCGCATCGCCTCTCCTACCGCGTGCGCTGGGGCCGCTCTGCCACGGTGCCCATCGAGACCTTCGTCTGCACCGCCGCCTGGAACGACGCGACCAACCTGCTCGATGTCTGGGCCTCCATCCAGATGCCGAAGTTCCCGGACTTGCTGGCGCGCTGCCTGCGCCTGCCGGGCAACGCAGTGCGCGTGCATTTCGACGTGGATGTAGGTGGCTCATACGGCGTGAAGCGGGGCCTTAAGCACGCCATCCTAGTGGGCTTCCTCGCGCGCCAGCTCGGCCGGCCCGTGCGCTTTCTGGAGGACCGGCTGGAGAACATGCGCGGCGGCGACATGCAGGGGCCGGACCGCCTCTTCGACGTGACCCTTGCCTTCGACGACAAGGGCGTCATCCGCTCCATGCGCATGCGCGCGCTGGACGATGTGGGCGCCTATGCCGGCCGCTCGCCCTTCCAGCTCGGCAAGCCGGTGGGGGCCATCGTCGGGCCATACACGATCCACAGCGTCGCCTACGAGGCGATCTCGGTGCTGACGAACAAGACGCCGCAGGAGGCGGTGCGCGGATTCGGCCAGGCTCCGACCAACTATGCGATCGAGACGGGGCTGGACAAGGTCGCGCGCTTCCTGGGCCTTGATCGCATCGAACTGCGCCGGCGCAACTTAATCCCGCCCGAGCGCTTCCCCTACCTGATCCCCTCCGGGACGCTCTACGATTCCGGGGACTATGCACGGGTGCTGGACAAGGCGCTCGCCGCCGCGCCCTACGCCGAGCTGCTGCGCCAGCGCGAGGCGCTGCGCGCGCAGGGGAGGCTCGCGGGCATTGGCGTCTCCACTTGCCTCGAGCCCTCGGGCGGCAACTCCTCCTTCGAGCCGCTGTTCAACCCGAAGAACACCACCACCACCTGGATGGATTCCTGCCTGATCCGCGTGGACCTGAACGGGGCGGTGACGGCGGTGATGGCCACCTCCAGCTCCGGCCAGGCGCACGAGACTCTGGTCTCCACCGTGGTGGGCGAGGTGCTGCAGCGCGAACCCGATTCCATCCGCGTGATCCATGCGGACTCACTCTCCGCCCTGCCTTCCAACAGCCCTGTCGGCAGCCGCATGGCGATCATGCTGGGCGGCGCCGCGGCGGGAGCGGCGAAGCGCATCCGCGCGAAGATGCTGCGCATCGCCGCGCACAACCTTGGCGTGGCGGAGGAGGCGCTGGAGTGGCGCGAAGGCGCGGCCGTGCTGCGCGCGGACCCGACGCGCGCCCTTTCCTGGGCTCGGCTCGTGGAGATCGCACACCGTGAGTTCCACAACCTTCCGCCCGGGATGGAGCCGGGGCTCCAGGAGAGCTTCGTGTGGGAGGTGCCCGGCGGCGGTGGGCTGCCCACCCCCGATGGCCGCATCCAGATGTATCCTTGCCACTCCTTCGAGGCCCATGTGGTGCTGGCGAGCGTGGACCCGGAGACGGGCAAGGTTGCGCTGCACCGCTACGTGGTAGGGCACGACTGCGGAGTGATGATCAGCCCCGATGTGGTGCACGGCATGACCTATGGCGGCGTCGCGCATGGGCTGGGCGCGGCACTGATGGAGAAGTTCGCCTATTCGCCCGAGGGCCAACTCCTCTCGGGCTCCTTGATGGACTACCTGCTGCCCTCCGCACAGGAAGTGCCGCCGATCACCATTGTGGATCACTGCACGCCATCTCCGCTGACCGAGTTCGGCCAAAAGGGCTCGGGCGAGGCGGGCTATCTTGGTGGTCCTGCGGCGATCGCAAGCGCGATCAACGACGCACTCGCCCCGCTCGGCGCTGCGCTGGATGCGCTGCCCATGACCCCCGCCGCGATCTGGCGCACCCTGCGCGCCGCCCAGATGGCGCGCGCCGCGACCGAGTCCACGCGCGAGCCGACCTGACAGACAGGAGATACGAGGAATGAGCGAAGCCCTCCACATCGTGCAGGACGGCCGCCTGCTACGCATCACCTTCGCGCGCGAGGATGGCGGCGTCACCGACAGCATGGCCGCCACGCTGGCCAAGACGCTTGCGAAGGCACACGAGACCTCCGAGGCGGTGCTGCTGACCAGCGCAGGGCCTGATTTCTGCACCGGGCGCGTGCGTGACTTCCCCGGCCCGCCCGCGCCCGAGGCCTATGCGCGCCGACCGGAATACGATGGCGTGTTCAACAGCTATCGCGCCATTCGCAACGCGCAGGTGCCGGTGATCGCGAGAATCGCCGGCCGCGCCATGGGTTACGGTACGGCGGTCGCCGCGCTGTGCGACGTCTCCTTCGCCGCTGACACAGCGCGCTTCAACATCCCCGAGATCACGCACAACGTGATGCCGACCATGGTGATGTCCGCGCTGTGTGATCGTGTGAACCGCAACGCCATCCTCTGGATGGCCTACGGAGCGGAATTCATCGGCGCCAAGCGTGCGCTTGAGTACGGCATCGTCAGCCAAGTGGTGCCCGAGACGACGCTTGTGGCGGAGGTGGAGCGCTTCTGCGCCACGGTGCTCGCCCGCCCGCGCCCTGCGATCTTTGGCCTGAAGGAGTATCTGCGCGTCGCTCCGCGCATGGACGAGCAGGGCGCCACCGACTACGCGCGCAGCCTGCACTCGCTTGTCAACACCGCGGCCGCGATGAAGCGCCCTGCGCATTGATCGCAGGCGACCCCACCACAACGAGACAGGAGAGGAACATGTCTGGATCCACTCTTCCCCGCCGCGGCCTGCTCCTTGGGGGCACGGCCGCGCTGTTCGCGCCATCGCCCGCGCGGGCGCAGGGGGCCGGCGGCCGCACCATCCGCATCGTGGTCGGCTTCCCTGCCGGACAGGCGACGGACATTGTCGCGCGCCTCTGGGCCGAGCGCATGGCCGAGGGCTCGCGCGACGTGTTCATCGTTGACAACCGCCCCGGCCAGGGCGGCAGCATAGCGCTCGGCCAGGTGGCGCGCGCCGCGCCAGACGGCACGACCATGATGCTCGCGCACATGTCAGCGCTGGCGACCAACCCGCACCTCTACCGCAACGTCGCTTACGATACGCTGCGCGACTTCGACGCGGTGGGGCTGATGGCGGATTTGCCTTTCGTGCTCGTCTGCAATCCGCGGCTTCCAGTGCGCAACCTGGAGGAGTTGGTCCGCTACGCCCGCGCCAACCCCGACAGGCTGAGCAACGCCTCCTCCGGCAATGGCACCGTCTCCCACCTCGCAATGGAGGAGTTCAAGCGCCTCGCAGGCGGGCTCGCCATCACCCACGTGCCATATCGCGGTAGCGCGCTGGGCGTGACGGACGTAATGACCGGCACGGTGCAGCTGGCGCTTGAGACGGTGGCTTCCACCCTCCCGCACATCCAGGCCGGCCGACTGCGCGCGCTGGCCGCGGGCACCAGCCGCCGCTTGGAGATGCTGCCCGATGTGCCTACCTTCCAGGAGCAAGGCTTCGCGGGCTTCAACGCCGTCACTTGGCTGATGGTGATCTATCCGGCGGGCGTGCCGCGCGAGCTGTTGCAACAGACCCACACGGCGATCGAGCGAACCATGCGCGTGCCCGAGATCGAGCACCGGCTGCTGACCATCGGCGCCATCCCGCGCTACAGTGCGAGCCCCGACGAGGCGGCTGCCTACATGCGCGAGGAGTTCGTCCGCTGGGGCGAGGTGGTGCGCCGCAGCGGAGTGACGCTCGATTAGGTCTGCGGGAGCGGCGCGCTCTTCGCCCAGGCATCCATGGCCTCCTCCGTGGCGCGCCCCTCCCGAAGAAGCCACTTGATCAGGGTGTCTACCGCCGGGCTCCGGCGGGCGGCGTGCGCGTAGTAGCGCCGGCGCCGCGCAGCCAGCGGACCGAAGGGAGCGCAGAGCCGGCCAGCGAGGATGTCGTCGATTGCCAGGAACACCGGCACCAGCACCACGCCCAGCCCCTCGGCCGCCGCCTGCAGGGCGAAGAACATCTGCTCGAATCGCAGCGTGCCGGCGGGGCGCAGCCCTTCGAGCCCGACGGCCGTCAGCCAGTCAGCCCAGCCATAGGGCTCGGTCGTGTAGCTGATCAGGGTATGCGCGGCGAGGTCCTCCGGCGTGCGTAACCGGCCTCGCTCGGCCAGCGCGGCGTCGCAGACGGGCAGGATCAGTTCGGTCATAAAGGGTATTGAGATGCAGCCCGGCAGCGGCGCCTGCCCCCCGCGGATGGCGACATCATAGCCCCCTGCCTCGAAGCGCACGGCGTCGATGCCGGTGGTCATGCGAACCTCCACCCCCGGGCGCTCGCGCTGGAAGCCCGAGAGACGCGGGATCATCCAGCGCATGGTGAAGGTAGGCGGTGCGCTCACGTGCAACGTGCTCCGTGGTGCCTCCTCGCGCAGATGCAGAGAGGCGACCGCAAGCCGGTCCAGCGCTGCTGTCACCTCCGCGAGATAGCGGCGGCCTGCCGGCGTCAGCGAGAGCTGCGAGGGCCGCCGCAGGAAGAGCGCGGTGCCAAGCCAGGCCTCGAGCTGCGCCACTTGGCGGCTGATGGCCCCATGCGTGACGTGCAGCTCGGCCGCCGCCTTGGTAAAGCTCACATGCCGCCCTGCCGCCTCGAAGGCCCGCACGGCGTTCAGCGGGGGAAGCTTACGGCTTGGCATGTGCACCGCTCACGGTCACGAAGGCTGTCGAGAATGGTGTCAGGTGCGGCAGAGATCGCAGCCTATAGTTCCGTTTAGAGATAAAGGTTCATCGCAACCGAGGGAACCCCCAGTATCGAACAGGTGCTCGGCCCCGGGGGCGAGGTTCGGCAGATCGATCTCCACCTCCGCGACGAAGCTCGTCATCCGTGAAATAGGCTGAAAGTGCTGGCTTTCTGCGATTTTGGCGGTCGGGAAGTATCCGGTTTTGCAGGTTCGGCCCGGAGCGAGGGGCAGAACCTTGCAAACCCAGCTGTGCGTTGCGGGACCGGACGAGGCGTGATTCGGTCGGCGGCACCCTGAACGGGAGCCCGTCGATGCGCCCCAAGCAGCCCCAGGCCGAGCCGCAGGAGGACCTCTTCCAGGCACGGCTGGAGAACCTGGTGGATCCGCGACACCCGCTGGTGCGCTTGGCCGGGCTGATCGAGTGGGGCCGGTTCGAAGCGGAGTTCGGGGCGCTCTACACCGATGCGATCGGTCGTCCCGGCCTGCCGACACGGCTGATGGTCGGCTTGCACCTGCTGAAGCACATGGACGGGCTCTCCGACGAGGCGGTCTGCGCGCGCTACCTCGACAGCCCCTACGGGCAGCTCTTCTGCGGCGAGACTTACTTCCGGCACGCCCTGCCGCTCGACCGCTCCTCGATGACGCGCTGGCGCCGACGCATCGGGCCCGAGCGGCTGGAGGTGCTGCGGGCCGAGAGCCTGGCCGCGGCACAGCGCGGTGGCGCGGTGGAGGAGAAACACCTCCGGCGCGTCACCATCGACACCACCGTCCAGCCGAAGGCGGTGACGCATCCGACGGACAGAAAGCTGCTCCACCGCGGCATCGAGATCCTCGGCCGCCTGGCACGGCGGCAGGGGATCTGGCTGCGGCAGTCCTACCTGCGCGTGGCGAAGCGCGCCCGGCGCGAAGCCGCGAAGCTGATCCACTCGGGCCGCCCCCGCCAGGCCGAGCGGCACGTCCGGCAGCTGCGCACCTGGCTCGGCCGCCTGTTCCGCGACATCGGCCGCAAGATCGCCGGCAGCGCCGCCGCGGAGGCCGCCTTCGCCGGGCCGCTCGGCCTCGTCGCCCGGCTGCTGCGGCAGCGGCGCGAGGATCGCGGCCGCGAGAAGCTCTACTCGCTGCACGCGCCGGAGGTGGAGTGAATCGGCAAGGGCAAAGCGCATGCGCGCTTCGAGTTCGGCTGCAAAGTCTCGGTCGCCACCACCAACGCCGTCGCGCCGGGCGGGCAGTTCGTCGTCGGCACGCGCGCGCTGCCCGGCAACCCGTATGACGGGCACACCCTAGCGGCCCAGATCGCCCAGACCGAGCGCGTCGCCGGCGTCGGCATCGAGCGCGCCTACGTCGACCGCGGCTACCGCGGCCACGACGCCGACAAGGGGCGGGTCTTCATCTCCCGCCAGAGGCGCGGCGTCACACCGACCATTCGCCGCGAGCTGCGCCGCCGCAACGGCTCCGAGCCTGTGATCGGCCACATGAAGGAGGACGGCCACCTCGGCCGCAACTTCCTGCGCGGTGTCGAGGGCGACGCCGTCAACGTCGTCCTCGCCGCCGCAGGGCACAACCTCCGCCTGCTTCGGTGGTGGCTGGCCCGGCTTCTGGCGCTCCTGCTCGGCCTGCTCTCGGCACCGCACTGGACCGGCACAGTCCGCCTACCGCGACCGGCGGCCGCCTGAACCCACGTTCTTCACGGGCGACTAATTAAGGCCGGCGGGAGACCGAACTGCCGCCCCTACGAGACACGCGGAGTGCTGGGGTTTTCGCCGAGAGGCTCAGGATACCTGCGACTCCAGGCATTTGGCTGCCCATTAGAGAGCAAATCTCGCAGGCGAACTGGCGTCTCAGACGGGATTCAGACCCTCAGCCTTAGTCGGCTTTTCAAGCTTTTGATTTGTCTGGAATATCACCTTGGGAGTATACTGACCAAACTCCTAGGTCTGGAGAGAGATTTCCGGCCGTCCGTGGCCCCGGCATTCCCAAGGCTACCGCCCCTCCTCAGGCCAAACCTGCGGTTCAGCGTGGCTGCTTGCCAACCGGAGAGCGAGTTTGTTTGGAGAAATGGCGTCCCCTACGGGATTCGAACCCGTGTTGCCGCCGTGAGAGGGCGGTGTCCTAGGCCTCTAGACGAAGGGGACTCGCGGCCGTCGCTTTACAGGGAAGGGTGATCCCCATCAACACCTGGGATATGGAATCTGGCATAAAATGGATCAATGGATAGGTCGGTTCGATAAGCCCCAATAGCTTCGAATTTCTTGGCAAGGCCGCGGATATGGCTTCCGGATCCCCCTCCGATGCTGGAGCCAGGGCGACGATGGCGTGCCGCGACGGAGCAGGAGCGCGCGGACGCGGCCGCCGCCCGCCTGGTCCTTCTCGACGAGACCGGCTTCGGCACGACCATGGCTGGCGACAGGGGCACAGCCCGCGCGCCAGGGTTCGTGGCCGCCGCGCCGCGCGGGCACCGGAAGACCCGAATGCTGGTCGCGGGTCGGCTGGTCCTCGACCACCCGATGAACGGCGCCACCATCCGGGCTTGTGTCGACCGGCGACCTCCGGGTCCGCGACAGCCGGCAACGCCTCAGGTCGCCAGGCATGCGCGCCGTCCGGGCGCCTGCCGTCACATCAGCAGCCGCTCCTCCACCGCCTCGATGCCCGCGCGGGCGCAGGCGTCGTCCTCCGGCCCGCCCGGCGCGCCGGAGACGCCGACGCCGCCGACGATCGCCCCGCCCCCCTCCACCGGCACGCCGCCGCCGAGGAAGACGTAGCCCGGGATGTGGCGGATGGCGGAGTTGATCTGCCCCGCCTGGGTGGCGGCGGAGAGCTCCTCGGTCGCGGCGCGGAAGCTCACCGCGGTGCGCGCCTTGGCGATGGCGGTGTCCGGCGTGTGCGGGCCGGCCAGCGCGTCGCGCAGCATCACCTGCGGCACGCCGAAGCGGTCCACCACCGCGACCGCCACCTGGTAGCCGCGGTCGTGGCAGGCCTTCAGCGCCGCCTGCGCCAGCGCGAGCGCGAGCGGCGGCGACATGACGCGGAAGGTGGTGAAATCCTCCCCGCGCGCCCCGGCGGCCGGCGCCAGGGCCAGCAGCGCGGCGGCCGCGATCGGCAGCGGCTTCCTCATTTCCGTTCCTCCTCCTCCGGGGTGTCGGGCGGCAGCCTGGCCAGCAGCGCCTCCGCCTGCTGCCAGAAGAACAGCGCGCCCTGGTAGCCGATGATGCGCCCGACCTCGCGCCCCTCCCGGACCAGCACGAAGGTGGGCGTGAAGCGCCAGTGGGCGATGAAGCCGAGATCGGGCGGCAGGCCGCGCGCCACGTCCACGCGCCGCAGCGGCGCGCGGCGGCCGAGGTCGGAGGCGTTCCACCCCTCCTCCCCCACCTCACGCAGCCAGCGGCGGCACCAGGGGCAGTCGTGGCGTTCGAGCATGACCAGGGCAGCGCCCTCCCGCTCCGCCGCCCGCGCCGGGCGGAACGCGAGGACGGGGAGAAGGAGGAGGAGGCGCCGCCGCATCGCCGGCCCGCTCAGTTGGCCGCGCCGGTGGCCTGGCGGAGATAGGCGATCAGGTCGTTCATCTGCTGCTCGTTGCGCAGCCCCGCGTAGGCCATGGTGCCGCCGGGCACGACGGCGCGCGGGTTGGCGATGTAGGCGCGCAGGTTGTCCTCGGTCCAGGTCAGGCCTTCCTCGGCCTTCTGCTGCATCGGGCGGGAATAGCGGAAGCCCTCGACCGCCGCGGCCTTGCGGTCGAACACGCCGTGCAGGTTGGGGCCGACGCCGTTGCGCCCGCCCTGCTCGACGGTGTGGCAGGCGCGGCACTGGTTGAACACGCGCTGCCCCGCCGCCGGGTCCTGGGCCAGCGCCGCCGCGGGGGCGGCCAGCGCCAGGGCGAGCGTGACGGCGAGGGTGGATCGGAAAGCCATGAACCTGGGTCCTCCTTGGCCCGCGGGAAGCGGGGGAATGAAACCGCGCCTTCGCGCGTCTGACACGCGCCAGGGCCTGGACGACCGACACCGCCAGGATGGCGCAACGGCTGGAGATGTAAAGCACACGCCTCGGGGAGGACATGCCGCGGCGGCGGCGTCCGCCCCGGATGGCGCGGAGGAGACAAGGAAGGCATGGCGCATCGGCAGCCATCACCAGGCGCCGCGTCGCGGCGCGGGATGCTGAAGGCGGCGGCGGGCACGCTCGGCGCCGCCTCCCTCGCCCGCGGCGCGGCGGCGGGCAATCCGGACAACCTGCCGCCCAACCCGCCCGAGTGGTCGCGCAGCCTCGGCCCCGGCGTGATCGAGGAGGCCTACGGCACGCCGAGCCGGCACGAGGCGCATGTGCTGCGCCGCTACGTGCCCTGGCTGACGCAGGACCGGCAGTCCTCCGTCTCCTTCACGCCGCTGGCCGAGATGCACGGCATCATCACCCCCTCCGGCCTGCATTTCGAGCGCCACCACGGCGGCGTGCCGGAGGTGGACCCGGCGGACTGGCGGCTGATGATCCACGGCCTCGTGGAGCGGCCGCTGCTGTTCACCCTCGAGGACCTGAAGCGCCTGCCCTCGGTCTCGCGCATCCACTTCATCGAGTGCCCGGCGAATGGCGGCATGGAGTGGCGCGGCGCGCAGATGTCGGGCGTGCAGTACACGCACGGCATGCTCTCCTGCTCGGAATGGACGGGCGTGCCGCTCAAGCTCCTGCTGGCGCAGACCGGGCTCCGGCCCAACGCTTCCTGGCTGCTGGCCGAGGGCGGCGACGCCAGCCTGATGACGCGCTCCCTCCCCATCGCCAAGGCGCTCGACGACATCATCGTCGCCTATGGCCAGAACGGCGAGGCGGTGCGGCCGCAGCAGGGCTATCCGGTGCGGCTCGTGGTGCCCGGGTGGGAGGGCAATGTCTGGGTCAAGTGGCTGCGCCGCATCGAGGTGGGCGACCGCCCCTGGTATCACCGCGAGGAGACGCGCCACTACACCGACCTGATGCCGGACGGGCGGGCGCGGAAATTCACCTTCGTCAACGAGGTGAACAGCGTCATCACCTTCCCCTGCCCGGAGAAGCCGCTGAACGGCCGCCCCGGCTTCGTCGAGATCGCCGGCCTCGCCTGGAGCGGGGCGGGGCGCATCGCGCGCGTGGACGTCTCGGTGGATGGCGGCGACACCTGGCGCACGGCGCAGCTTCAGGAGCCGGTGCTGGACAAGGCGCTGACGCGCTTCCGCATCCCCTGGGAGTGGCGGGAGGGCGAGCGCGCCTTCCTGCAGTCCCGCGCCATGGACGAGACGGGACGCGTGCAGCCGACCATCACCGCGCTGCGCCGCGCGCGTGGGGTGGAGAGCATCTACCACAGGAACGCGATCCACACCTGGCTGGTCGAGCCCGACGGGACGGTGGTGAATGTGCAGATCGATGACTAGGGCGGCACCGCTGCTCGGTGCCCTGCTGCTCGCCGCGGCGGCGGGCCTCGCCATGGCGCAGCCGCCCAGCGGCGCGGACAGGTGGGACGCGCTCTACCGCCCCTTCCCGCTGCCGGAGAGCGGCGCCGCCGCGGGCCCCTTCGCGCCCTGGCCGGCGCCGCCCGGCATCGCCGGCGCGCTGCCCCCGCCCATCCCCGGCATCGGCAGGCCGGCGAGCCCGGAGGAGATCGCGGGCTGGGACATCGACGTGCGCGGCGACGGCGAGGGCCTGCCGCCCGGCCGCGGCACGGTGCGCGACGGCGAGGAGCTCTACGTGCAGCACTGCGCCGCCTGCCACGGCGATTTCGGCGAGGGGCTGGAGCGCTGGCCGGCGCTGATCGGCGGCCGCGGCAGCCTGAACACCGACCAGCCGCGGCGCACCGTCGGCAGCTACTGGCCGCACGCGCCGGTGGTGTTCGACTACATCCGCCGCGCCATGCCCTACCAGGCGCCGATGAGCCTCTCCAACGACGAGTACTATGCCATCACCGCCTATGTGCTGCACCTGAACGAGCTGCTGCCCGAGGAGGCCGAGCTCGACGCCGAGGGGCTGCGCGCGCTGCGCATGCCGAACCGCGACGGCTTCGTGCTGGAGGAGCGGCCGGACACGCCCGACGAGGCCTGCATGCAGGGCTGCCGGCAGGGCCGGCCGGTGACGGTGACGATGGACAGCCGCCGCTTCGTGGAGCCCGGCTCCGGCTCCGGCTTCTCGGAGCCGCAGTGACCGGGCGGAGGGAGGAGACAGGACAATGCGCAGGACCATCGGACGCAGGGCGGCCGGTCTCACGGCGCTGGCCGCGGCGGGCACGGCCGCCGCCACCGCGGCGGCGCAGGCGGCACCGGCCAAGGAGCGGATCGTCTATCACCTCAACCAGCCGGGCGGGGAGGGCTTCCGCTACTACCGCCAGCTCCTGCGCAACCTGCGCAACCACCTGAGCGTGCTGCCGCCCGAGGGCCACGATCTGCGCGTGGTGATGCACGGCGCCGGCCTCGGCCTGCTGCGCGAGGCGGCGCGGCAGGACCCGCAGATCGCGGCCAGCGTGGACGAGCTGAAGCTCGCCGGCGTGCGCTTCGAGATCTGCCGCATCACGCTGCGCCTCGACGACATAAGGCTCGAGGAGCTGTACGACGCCGCGGAGGACGACCTGGTCGAGAGCGGCGTCGCCCAGCTTGCCCGGCTGCAGCACCAGGGCTTCGCCTACATCAAGGTGTGACGCGGCCGGCGGCAGCCGGACGCAGCCGCGCGAAGGCAAGGACGGCCAGCGGCAGCCGCCGTCAGGGCGGTAGCAGGCTCGGCCCGCGCAGCAGCCGCACGCCGTGCGTCACCTTCCGCCGCCCGTGCGTGCGGCCGGTGACCAGCGCGGCGGTGTGGCGATTGTCGTGCAGCGCGGCGAGGCCGAAGCCCAGGCTGCGCAGCAGCAGGAAGTGGTCGGTCACCCGCAGCAGGTACCAGCCCGCGGGCAGGCCGCCGCGCACGAGGCCGAGCAGCGTCGGGCGCCGCTCCGGCAGGGGGAGCGGCGCGTGCGGCACCCCGGCGGCGTCCAGCGCCGCCAGCAGGTCCCGCCAGTAGGCGGTGACGATCGGCGCCGCCGGGGGGTACCAGTCGGGCGCGATGGCGCGCAGCAGGTCGCAGGCCCCGGCGTAGCTGCGCCCGGTGGCGAGGGCCAGCGCCGCCGGCCCGCACCAGGCGGTGCAGCCCTCGTTCTCGGCGGCGAGTTGGAGGTGGCCGCGCAGCCCCGGTACCCGCCCGGCCAGCAGCGCCGCCGGCACCGCCGCCCGGGCGCGCCGGCCGGCCTCGGCGCGCTCCCCCCCCTGGCCGGCGAGGCCGCCGGGCCGCTGCTCGATCCCCATGACTGCTCCCCTGTCGCCGGGGGTCGGTGCCGCCGGCTTGCGCACGATCTTGTGATTCCTGGACGGATCGTCAACCTAAGATTGTATATCGTAATCTTTTCTATCGTGTTTAGGGCTCGGCGCCCCTCCACGCCATCGACGCCCGCCGTCGTCCCGGCATTCCGCGGCGCGGATCGGGCACCAGGGCCGCTCCGCCAGCCGCGCTCCCGGCCGGTTCCGGCGCTCCGCGATCCGCTCTAGCGCAGCAGCACCCCATGCCCGCGCAGGAAGTCGAGCAGCGGCAGCAGCGGCAGGCCGAGGATCGCCGCATACTCCCCCTCGACCGCGCGCAGGAGCTGCGCGCCCGGCCCCTCCAGCCGGCAGGCGCCGACCGAGGCCAGCACCCGCTCCCCCTCCACCGCCAGATAGGCGTCGAGGAAGGCCTCGGAGAAGTCGCGCATGGCGAGGCGCGGCCGCGCCACGTGCTGCCACACCCGCCCGCCATGCCGCCAGCACACCACGGCGGTGACCAGTTCGTGCCACCGCCCGCGCAGCGCAAGAAGCTGCGCGCGCGCATCTGCCATGTCCGCGGGCTTGTCGAACCAGCGCGGGCCCTCGCCGGTGTCGCAGACCAGCATCTGGTCGGCGCCGATCACCAGCGCCTCCGGCTCCCGCGCCGCGATGCGGCGCGCCTTGGCCTCGGCCAGCAGCAGTGCCGTCTCGGCGGCGGGCAGGCCCTCGGCGCGGGCGCTCTCCTTGATCGCCGCCTCGTCCACCGCCGCCGCCCGTACCTCCACGGCGAGCCCCGCCGCCTCCAGCACCGCGCGGCGGGCGGTGGAGGCGGAGGCGAGGACGAGGCGCGGTTCCGGCCGCTGCAGCATCACGGCGCCCCCCCGCCCAGCACCGCGGCGGCGGGGTCGTGCGGCATCGGCGCCGCGGCGCGGCCGCGCCGGGCGTGCCAGGCCTCCATGAGCTGCAGCACCGTCGCCGCCGTCTCCTCGATGCTGCGCCGCGTCACGTCGATCACCGGCCAGCCGCGCTGCGCGCAGATCCGTCGCGCCGCCAGGATCTCCGCCTTCACCGATTCCGGGTCCACGTACTGGCTCGTGTCCTGCCGCACCCCGCCGGCGCCGATCAGCCGCAGCCGGTGGCGGCGGATCTCGATCAGCGCGTGGGTCTCGATGGTCAGCCCTACCACCGGGCAGGGCGGGTCGTCGAGTTCGGGCGGCAGCGGCACGCCCGGCACGATCGGCACGTTGGCCGCCTTGATGCCGCGGTTGGCGAGATAGAAGCAGGTCGGCGTCTTGGAGGAGCGGGAGACGCCGACCAGGCACACATCCGCCTCCGCTATGCCCGCCACGCCCTGCCCGTCGTCGTGCGCCAGCACGAAGTGCATGGCGTCGATGCGGCGGAAGTAGTCGGCGTCCAGCACGTGCTGCGCCGCCCGCTTCTCCCGCGCCTTCTCGCCGATCTGGCTCTGCAGCAGCTCCATCACCTGATCGAGCACGGACAGGCAGGGCACGCCGAGCCGCTCGCACGCCTCCTCCAGCGCGTGGCGCAGGCTGCGGTCCACCAGGGTGAACAGCACCGGCCCCGGCTCGTGCCGCAGCCCCTCCAGCACCCGGTCGAGCTGCAGGCGGGAGCGGATCAGGCTCCAGCGGTGCGGGATGACGTGGTGGCCGTCGAAGCGCGCGAGGGTGGCGCGGGCGATGGAGTTCAGCGTCTCGCCCGTGCTGTCGGAGACCAGGTGCAGGTTGATGGTGCGGTGGGCCATGCGGTGGAGAATAGCGTGCGCGGCTGGGGATCGCGGGGAAAACCCCGCCCCGCCCCCAGGGATGCATCGCATCCCGGGGAGAGGCCGGGGCCGGCCGCCGCCGGGGACGGGTCCGCGCGGCGCCCTGCGCGAGTCCGGGACGGCGGCGATTCCGGACGCGGAATCAGCGCCCTGGCGGGCGCGCCCGCGGTGGACAGGGCTGTGGACGGAACCGGCTGGGAATGCATCCCCGTCATCCACAGGCCCAACCGCCACCCCGACCTTCCAGACTTTCTTCTTTCCTGCGATGAGAGGGCGCGATGCCGAGCGATCCCCGCCATCCCCAGGCGCCCGACAAGCCCCTGCCGCGCAGCCTGCGGGGGGAGGCGGTGTGGCCACCGCCCGTCTGGCTGATGCGCCAGGCCGGGCGCTACCTGCCGGAATACCGCGCCGTGCGGGCGAGGGCGGGGGATTTCGTCACCCTCTGCACCACGCCCGACCTCGCCGCCGAGGTGACGCTGCAGCCGATCCGCCGCTACGGCTTCGACGGGGCGATCCTGTTCTCCGACATCCTGATGCTCCCCTGGGCGATGGGGCAGGGGCTGCGCTTTGCCGAGGGCGAGGGACCGCTGCTCGACCCGGTGCGGGATGCCGCGGGGCTCGCCGCGCTGCGCCCGCAAGAGGCGCTGGCGCGGGCGGCGCCGATCCTCGAGACGGTGCGGCGCGTGCGCGCGGGGCTCGCGGCCGAGGCGCCGGGAACGGCGCTGATCGGCTTCGCCGGCAGCCCCTTCACCGTCGCCTGCTACATGGTGGACGGGCGCGGCGGCGGCGCCTTCCACGAGACCCGCCGCCTCGCCCATGCCGATCCGGACCTGTTCGGCCGCCTGATCGCCCTGCTGGCCGAGGCGACCGCCGACTACCTCGTGGCGCAGGCCGAGGCGGGGGCGGAGGCGCTGATGCTGTTCGACTCCTGGGCGGGGCTGCTGCCCCCCGCCCAGTTCCGCCGCTGGGTGATCGCGCCGACCGAGGCGGTGGCGCGGGCGGTGCGCCGCCGCGCCCCCGGCATCCCGCTGATCGGCTTCCCGCGCCTGGCCGGGCCGATGCTGGCGGAGTACGCGGCGCGGACCGGGGTGCAGGCACTCGGGATGGACACCGCCATGGATCCGCGCTGGGCCGCCGGCGCGGTGGCGCCGGACCAGGCGCTGCAGGGCAATCTCGACCCGCTGGCGCTGATCGCCGGCGGCGCGGCGCTGGAGGCGGAGGCGCGCTCCATCCTCGAGGCGATGCGCGGCCGGCCCTTCGTGTTCAACCTCGGCCACGGCATCGAGAAGACCACGCCGCCCGAGCACGTCGCCGCGCTGGTGCGGCTGGTGCGGGCGGGGTAGGCGCACTTGACCGCGGCCGGTTGCACGTCATGTCCGGCCGCATGAACCATTCCGCCCCGAGCCCCCGCCCCGCCCCCGCCCGCCCCAGGCTCGCCATCGTGCTGTTCAACCTCGGCGGGCCCGACCGGCCGGAGGCGGTGCGGCCCTTCCTGGTGAACCTGTTCACCGACCCCGCCATCCTGCGCGTGCCGGGGCCGCTGCGGCCGCTGCTCGGCCGGCTGATCGCCTGGCGGCGCACCAGGCCGGCGCTCGAGAACTACGCCGTGCTCGGCGGCCGCTCCCCCCTCCTCGAACTGACCGAGGCGCAGGGCCGGGCGCTGGAGGCGGCGCTGGCCGCGGAGGATGTCGAGGCGCGCTGCTTCGTCGCCATGCGCTACTGGCACCCGATGAGCGAGGCGGCGGCGCGGGCGGTGAAGGAATGGGCGCCGGACGAGGTGCTGCTGCTGCCGCTCTACCCGCAATTCTCCACCACCACCACCGGCAGCAGCATCGCCGCCTGGAAGGAGGCCTGCGCGCGCGTCGGCCTCTCGGCGCCCACCACCACCCTCTGCTGCTGGCACTCCGACGGCGGCTTCGTCGCCGCCACCACCGCCCTGATCCGCCGCGCCCTCGAGGAGGCGCGCGCCGCCCTGCCCGCGGGGGTGGGGCTGCGCCTGCTGTTCTCGGCCCATGGCCTCCCCGAGAGCATCGTGAAGCGGGGCGATCCCTACCAGTGGCAGGTGGAGCGGACGGTGGAGCGCGTGGTGGAGCGCCTCGGCATCGCGGGGCTCGACCATGCCATCTGCTACCAGTCCCGCGTCACGCCGCAGAAATGGATCGGCCCCTCGACCGAGGAGGAGATCGCCCGCGCCGCGCAGGACAAGGTGGCGGTGCTGGTCTGCCCGATCGCCTTCGTCTCCGAGCATTCCGAGACCCTGGTCGAGCTCGACGTCGAGTACCGTCACGAGGCGGAGAAGCTCGGCGTGCCCGGCTATTTCCGCGTGCCGGCGCAGAACAGCGACCCGGGCTTCATCGCCGCGCTGCGCGACCTCGTGCTGCGCGCCCGCGCCTCCGGCCGCGCCCTGTGCAGCTTCGCCGGCGCCAGGCAGTGCCCGCGCGCCTTCGGCGACTGCCCGCACGCCCGCGCGCGCGAGACCGGGCGCGCCGCCGCGCACGCCGCGTCGTGAGCCCTCACGACGGTCCGCCGCCGCGGCCCGCCGCGGTGCTGTTCGACTGCGACGGCGTGCTGGCCGACAGCGAGGGGCTGGTGAACCGCCTGGTGGCCGAGGACCTCACCATGCGCGGCTGGCGCCTTTCCGGCGAGCAGGCGCGGGAGACCTTCCTCGGCATGGCGGTGCCGGACATGCTGCCGGTGATCGAGGCGCGGGTCGGCAGGCTGCCGCCGGGCTGGGTGCCGGCGCTGGCGCGGCGCATCGCCGCCCGCCTCGCCGCGGAGCTGGAGCCGGTGCCGGGGGCGCCGGAAGCGGTCCGGGCGGTGGTGGCAGCGGGGCTGCCGGTGGCGGTCGCCTCCAATTCGGGACGGGAGGAGCTGGCGGCGAAGCTCGCCCGTCTCGGCCTCGCCCCCCTGTTCGCCGGGCGGGCCTTCAGCTTCGAGGAGGTGGCGCGGCCGAAGCCGGCGCCCGACCTCTACCTCGCCGCGGCGCGCGCCTGCGGCGCCGACCCGGCGCGCTGCGTGGTGGTGGAGGACAGCCTGCTCGGCGCCAAGGCCGGCATCGCCGCCGGCTGCCGCGTGCTCGGCCTCACGCGCGGCACCGACGCGGCGGTGTTCCGGGCGATCGGCGCCGAGCCGCTCGCCGCCATGGCGGAGCTGCCGGCGCGCCTCGGCCTCGCCGGCGCGAGGGGGGCGGCGGCATGAGCGTGGAGGCGCTGGCGCCCCTCTACCCCTGGACCAAGGCGCTGCACCTGCTCGCCGTCTTCGCCTGGATGGCGGGGCTGTTCTACCTGCCGCGGCTCTACGTGTACCACAGCGGGGTCGCGCCCGGCTCGGCGACCTCCGAGCTGTTCAAGACCATGGAGCGGCGCCTGCTGCGCGGCATCATGAACCCGGCCATGGCGGCGGCCTGGATCCTCGGCCTCGCCCTGGTGCTGACGCCCGGCGTGGTGGACTGGCGGGCGGGGTGGTGGCACGGGAAGATGGCCGGCTTCCTCGGCATGACCTGGTTCCACATGCACCTCGCCGCCGCCCGCCGCGGCTTCGCGGCGGAGGCGCGCCCGCGCTCGGAGCGCTACTGGCGGGCGATGAACGAGCTGCCGACGGTGCTGCTCATCCTCATCGTCGTCATGGTGATCGTGAAGCCGTTCTGACCCGGCCCGGCGGCGCGGGCCGCGCCTCAGCCCCGCAGCAGGCCGCCGAGCGGCGGGGCGGCGTCGCTGCCGGGGAAGGCCTGCGCCACCGCGGCGGGCGGCAGCAGCAGGTGATCCCGCAGCACCCCCTTGGCGAGGCGCCGGAGGTCGAGCGTCGGGGCGAGGTCGCGCCCCTCGAACAGCGCCGCCTCGTCGAGGCCCGGCCAGTCCGCCAGCACCCGCCCGCCGGCCACCGCGCCGCCAAGCAGGAAGGCGGCGCCGCCCGTGCCGTGGTCGGTGCCGTTGTTGCCGTTGACGCGGGCGGTGCGGCCGAACTCCGTCACCACCAGCACGGCGGTGCGCGCCCAGTGCGGGCCGAGGCCCTCCCTCATCGCGGCGAGCCCGGCATCCAGCGCCCGCAGCGGCCCCTGCAGCCGCGCCGCCTGCCCCGTATGGGTGTCCCAGCCCCCGAGTTCGAGCGCCGCCACGCGCGGCCCCTGCGGCTCCGCGAGCAGCCTCGCCGCGGCGGCGGCGAGGTCGGGGAAGCTGCCGCGCTGCTCGGGCCCGGCCGCCGTGCCGCCCATCGCCTGCTCGGCGAAGCCGCGCGCGCGCAGCCCCTCCGCGAAGGCGGGGCCGAGCCGCGGGTCGGCGGCGTGCAGCGCCGCCAGCCGGTCGAGCAGTTCGGGGGAGGGCCGCGCCAAGCCGGGCGGGGCGTAGGCGCCGACCGGGGTCGGACCGCGCAGCAGCAGCGGCACGCCGGTGCCGACGGCGAGCCCCGCCCGCGCCTCGGGCGGGTTCGGCACCGCGGCCAGCGCCCGGTTCAGCCAGCCGCTGGAGAGGCGCTCGGGCGCCCCGCCCTCCAGCAGGTCCTGCGCCTCGAAATGGCTGCGGCTGCGGTGCGGGGCGGCGACGGCGTGCAGCACCAGCGCCTCCCCCGCTGCGTACATGCCGTGCAGGGCGGACAGCGCCGGGTGCAGGCCGAAGAAGCCGCCCATGTCGAGCAGCCCCCCCTCCCGCCCCGGCTCGGGCAGGGCGAGCGGCCCGCGCAGCCCGGCCAGCGCCGGGTCGCCGTAGGGCTGCACGGCGTAGAGCCCATCCAGCGCCCCGCGCAGGATCACCACCACCAGCCGCCGCTCCCCCGGCAGGCGGGCGAAGGCCATGCGGGTGCGGCCGACCGCGACGGTGGCGGCGAGGCCGAGCAGGAAGCCGCGGCGGGTGGGGCGGAGGCTCATCGGGCCATGAACTCCGGGCTGGCGAGGAGCAGCGTCAGCGCGTCGCGCACCGCCCCGGCGCGGGCCATGGCGGCGAGCGTCCCGGGCCGGATGAGGGGGCCGAGCGCCAGCTCGGCCACCGCCGCCGGGTCGGCCCCGGCGCCGAAGCGGCCGGCGAGGGTGTAGGCCCAGTCCACCCGGCGCATCAGCGCCTCGGGCGCCGCCCATTCGGCGGCGGTGTCGGGCCAGCCATTGGGCTGCGGCGCGCGCCAGAGCGGCTGGCCGAGCGCGGCGAGCCCGGCCGGCACCGCCTCCGCCCGCTCCTCCGGCAGGCCGAGGGCGCGGCAGGCGGCGAGCACGTGGTCCACCGGCGCGCGCAGCTTGGTGAGCGGCGGCTCCCAGGCGCCGGGCAGGCGGATCAGCGCCCGCGCCGCCTCGCCGAGGTCGCCCCCGGTGTCGCGCAGCCGCCCCTCCACCGCGCGCACCGCCGCCTCGGGCGGGGTGTCGGCGACGAAGTGGCGCACCAGGCGGGTGGCGAGGTGGCGGAAGGTGGCGGGGTGGGTGGCGAGGAAGCGCAGCGCCGCCTCGCCCTCCGCCTCGCCGGGGCCGAAGACGCGGCCGAGCAGGCGCTTCTCCCCCGGCTCGTGCGCCGCGGCGCGGAAGACGAAGCCGAAGGGCTCGGCGCGCAGCGCCACGCTCCAGCCGGTGAGGAGGCGCGCCAGCGCCTGCACGTCGGCCTGGGTATAGCCGCCGGCCGGGGAGAGGGTGTGCAGTTCCAGGATCTCGCGCGCCAGGTTCTCGTTCAGGCCGCGCCCGCCGCGCCGGCCGGCCGGGCTCGCAGGGCCGACCGAGCCGGCATTGTCGAGGTAGAGCAGCATCGCCGGGTGCCGCGCCACGGCCAGCAGCATGTCGGCGAAGCGGCCGGTGACGTGGGGGCGGATCGCCTCGCGCTCGTAGGCGCCGGCCACCGCGTTCACCAGCGGCCCGCGGCGGCTGATGGTGAAGTGGTTCATCCAGAAGTCCACCAGCCGCTCGCGGAAGGGCTGGGGGGTGGCGAGGCGGCGGCGCGCCCAGGCCAGCGCCTCCTCCCGCGCCAGGGCGGGGACGCGGCCGCGGCCGGGGGGCATGCCGCCATTCGCCGCGCGATCCTCCTCGTCGGCCTGGCGGGCGCGCAGCCCGTCGGCGGCGCTGGGGCCGGGGGGGAGCGGCGCCTCGGGGCCGAGCTGGGCCTCAAGCCAGGCGAGGGGATCGGCGGGCGGCACCTCTCCGGGCCTCGGGCCGAGGCCGAAGCGGATGGCGGCGACATGGCCGGCGGCGGGCGGCATGGGCCCTGCCTAGCACAACCCGGGGGCGAATTCCGCCGCCGGCGCGTAACGGAGTGTGACGGGGCCGGGGCAGGCGCCCCGGCCCGCCCTCAGGTGTTCATCGCGTCGAAGAAGTCCTGGTTGGTCTTGCTGTACTTCAGCTTGTCCAGCAGGAACTCCATCGCGTCCTGGGTGCCCATCGGGTTCAGGATGCGGCGCAGCACCCACATCTTGGCCAGCGTCGCGCGGTCCACCAGCAGCTCCTCCTTCCGCGTGCCGGACTTGGTGATGTCGATGGCGGGGAAGGTGCGCTTGTCGGAGAGCTTGCGGTCGAGCACGATCTCGCAGTTGCCGGTGCCCTTGAACTCCTCGAAGATCACCTCGTCCATGCGGCTGCCGGTGTCGATCAGCGCGGTGGCGATGATGGTGAGGCTGCCGCCCTCCTCGATGTTGCGCGCGGCGCCGAAGAAGCGCTTCGGGCGCTGCAGCGCGTTGGCGTCCACGCCGCCCGTCAGCACCTTGCCCGAGGAGGGCACGACGGAGTTGTAGGCGCGCCCGAGGCGGGTGATCGAATCGAGCAGGATCACCACGTCGCGCTTGTGCTCGACCAGGCGCTTCGCCTTCTCGAGCACCATCTCGGTCACCTGCACGTGGCGCGTCGCCGGCTCGTCGAAGGTGGAGGCGATCACCTCCCCGCGCACGGTGCGGGCCATGTCCGTCACTTCCTCCGGCCGCTCGTCGATCAGCAGCACGATGAGGTAGACGTCGGGGTGGTTGGCGGTGATGCTGCGGGCGATGTTCTGCAGCATCACCGTCTTGCCGGTGCGCGGCGGCGCCACGATCAGCGCCCGCTGGCCCATGCCGATCGGCGCGATCAGGTCGATGACGCGGTGCGTGTAGTCCTTGGTCGGCCCCTTCGCCACCGATTCGAGCTCGGGGTTCTCCATCTTCAGCCGCCGGTTCGGGTAGAGCGGCGTCAGGTTGTCGAAATTGATGCGGTGGCGGAGCGCCTCGGGCGGCTCGAAATTGATGGCGTTGACCTTGAGCAGCGCGAAGTAGCGTTCCCCGTCCTTGGGGGCGCGGATCTGCCCCTCCACCGTGTCGCCGGTGCGCAGGCCGAAGCGGCGCACCTGGGCGGGGGAGACGTAGATGTCGTCCGGCCCGGGCAGGTAGTTGGCCTGCGGGCTGCGCAGGAAGCCGAAGCCGTCGGGCAGGATCTCGAGGGTGCCCTCGCCGTAGATCGCCTGGTCGTTCTCCGCGAGCTGCTTCAGGATCGCGAACATCATGTCCTGCTTGCGCAGGTTGGACGCGTTCTCGATTTGCAGGCTCTCGGCGAAGGAGAGGAGGTCGGCTGGGCTCTTGGACTTGAGTTCTGAGAGATGCATGGCGCAACGCGTCCGGATGCGAAGGGAGGCCGGGACCCTTCCCGTTGGCCGGCGCCGGCGCGGGGGCGCCGCGCCTGGGCCTCGGCCCGTCGCCTGTGCCGGAAGCCGCGGGCCCTGAGTGGCCCTCCGCCGCCGGCCGGCGCTGTCCCGAAAGAAGAAGGGGAGATTGATGGCGAGGCGGACAGGCCGCTTCGTCCACCGCGGGGGAGACGCGCCGCAACCCTAAGCACCACGACCCCGCCCGTCAATGCGCAGATGGTGGAAGGGCCGGTCGCGTTCAAGGCCCGCGCCACCGGCGCCGCGCCCGCGCGTTCAGCTTCCGTGTCGGAAGGAGGAAACGATGGACGGCGACGAACTCGGCCGGCGGCTCCGCCGGCTGCGCGCCGATTCGCGCGCATGGTCGCGGCTCGCGCTGCTGTGGCGCGCCAGCGCGGGGACGAGCGGGGAGAGCGCCATGCACTGCGTGCGGGCGGTGCGCCAGCCGCTGCGCCGGCTGGAGCCGCTGCGGCGCCGCCTCGGCCTCTTCGCGCCCCTCCCCACCGCGGGGCCGCCGCGCGGCCGCCACGAGGGGTAGGACCCCGCCCGCTCGGGGGCCGGAACCGGCCGGGCGGGCCACGCCGCCCCCGCGGCCGGAGCGATGGGGCTGTCGCCATGGCCGCGGCCGGGAGGAGGCGGCGCTGATGCGGCTGTTCCTCGACCTCGACGGGGTGCTGGCCGATTTCGACCGCGGCGTGCGGGAGGTGACCGGGAAGCGGCCGGAGGAGCTGCCGTTGAAGACCATGTGGGCCGCGCTCGCCCGCGCGCCGCGCTTCTTCGAGACCCTGGCCTTCCTGCACGACGCCGAGGCGCTGTGGCGCTTCTGCGAGCCGCATCGCCCGACCATCCTCACCGGCCTGCCGCTCGGCGCCTGGGCGCCGGAGCAGAAGCGCCGCTGGGTGGCGCGGATGCTGGGCGCGCATGTGCCGGTGATCACCTGCATGAGCCGGGAAAAGCCGCGCTGGTCCGGCCCCGGCCACGTGCTGGTGGACGACCGCGCCTCGGCCCGCGAGGGGTGGGAGCGGAAGGGCGGCGTCTTCGTCCACCACCGCTCGGCGGAGGACACCATCGCCGCCCTGCGCCGCCTCGGCTTCACCGGGGAGCGGGCGGCGGGCTGAGGCTTCCCCTCAGCCCACCCCCGGCAGCGCCTCCGCGCTGCCGCCGTGGCGCGCGCGCAGCTCCCGCTTCAGCAGCTTGCCCGCGGTGTTGCGCGGCAGGTGGTCGGCGAAGATCACCCGCTTCGGCAGCTTGTAGGGCGCGAGCGTCTGCCGCGCATGGGCGATCAGCGCCTCCTCGCTCGCCTGCTGGCCGGGGCGCAGCACCACCACCGCCGTCACCGCCTCGATCCAGCGCGGGTCGGGCAGGCCGACGACGGCGCATTCCGAGACCGCGGGGTGGGTCAGGATCGCGTCCTCGACCTCCCGGCTCGCCACCAGCACGCCGCCGGTGTTGATCACGTCCTTCACGCGATCCACGATGGTGATGTAGCCCTCCGCGTCCATGGTGCCGACGTCGCCGGAGTGGAACCAGCCGCCGCGGAAGGCCTCCTCCGTCTCCTTCTCCATGCCCCAGTAGCCGGTCAGCAGCTGCGGCGAGCGGTGCACGATCTCGCCGCGCTCGCCCGGCGGCACGTCGCGCATCTCGGCGTCCACGATGCGGGTCTCCACGGTCAGGATCGGGCGGCCGACCGAGGCGGGGCGCGCCGCGTGCTCCTCCGGCCGCAGCACCGTGGCGAGCGGGGCGATCTCGCTCTGGCCGTAGCAATTGTAGGGCAGCGCGTTGGGCAGGCGGCTCTGCAGCTCCTGCAGCACCGGCACCGGCATGATGGCGGCGCCGTAGTAGAGGCGGCGCAGCGAGGAGAGGTCGCGCCTCCCGAACTCCTCGTGCCGCAGCAGGCTGATCCAGGCGGTGGGGGGCGCGAAGAAGCTGGTGATCCGCTCCCGCTCGATCAGCGCCAGCACCCGCGCCGGCTCCGGCGCCTCGATCAGCAGCGTCTCGGCGCCGACCAGGAGCTGGGGCATGGTGAAGGCGTGCATCTGCGCCGTGTGGTAGAGCGGCAGCGCCGCCAGCGCCCGGTCCTCTTCCGAGAAGTCGAGCGCCATGGCGGCGGCGGCGTATTCGGCGATGTAGGCGCGGTGCGTCATCATCGCCCCCTTGGGCGCCCCGGTGGTGCCCGAGGTGTAGATGATCTGCACCAGGTCGGTGTCGGAGAGCGCCTCGTCCGGCGGCGGCCCCCGGTCCCAGGCCGGATCCAGCGCGGCGGCGAGCGCATCGGCCGCGCCCCCGCCCCCGTCTATGGTGCCGCGCAGCGTCACCCCCGCCTGCGCCGCCGCCTGGTCCGCCGCGGCGGCCAGGGCGGGCTGGTGGAACAGCGCCCGCGCCCCCGACTGGCGGAGGATGTAGGCGAGCTCCCCCGGCGTCAGCGCATAGTTCGCCGGCACGTGCACCAGCCCCGCCCGCGCGCAGCCAAGCCAGAGCAGCAGGTAGCCGTCCGAGTTGCGGCCATAGGCCACCACCCGCTCCCCGGGCGCGAGCCCCGCCGCGAGCAGCGCCCGCGCCACCCGGTCCGCGGCGCGGTCGAGGTCGGCGAAGCTCCAGCGGCGGTCGGCGAAGCGCAGCGCGGTGCGGTCGCGGTTCCGCCGCGCCGCGCGCCGCAGCGCGTCGCCGACGGTGCTGCGCCCGGCCCGGGCGGCATTGGCGTCCATGGTGGTCTCCCTGCTCTCGGCCGCGCCCGGGGCGCGGGCGGCGCGCAGTCTGCCGGGCCGCGGCGGCGATGCAAGGCCCGGGCGGCGTCAGGGTTCCCCGGGCCCGCGCAGGATCGCCACCTCCGGCGCTCCGCCCGCGCGCAGCAGGCCGCGATGCATCCCCGCGGTGCCGAAGACCAGCGCCGCCGCGCCGGCCGCGTCCACCGCGACCAGCCCGCCCTGGCCGCCGCTCTCCGGCACGCGGCCGAGCACCACGCGCTCCGCCGCCGCGCGCAGGCCAAGGCCGCCGAGGCGCATCAGCGCCGAGACTTCGTGCGCCGCGGCGCAGCGGATGAAGGCCTCGCCGGTGCCGGTGCAGGAGACGGCGACCGTCCCGTCCGCCCAGGTGCCGGCGCCGATCAGCGGGCTGTCGCCGACCCGCCCGTCGCGCTTGCCGGTCATCCCGCCCGTGGAGGTGGCGGCAGCGAGCCGGCCGGCCGCGTCGCGCGCCACCGCGCCGACCGTGCCCATGCTTCCGGGGAGGTCGTGGTCGAGCGCCACCCGCCCTGCCGCCGCGGCGAGCTGCGCGCGGCGGTGCGCGGTGACGAACCAGGCGGGCTCCTCGGTCGCCAGCCCCTCGGCCGCGGCGAAGGCGTCGGCGGCGGGGCCCACCAGCAGCACGTGCGGCGTGCGCTCCATCACGCGCCGGGCCGCAGCAACGGGGTTGCGGATGCGTGTCACCGCCGCCACCGCCCCGGCCCGGCCGGCGGCGCCGTCCATCACCGCCGCGTCCATCTCCACCCGGCCGGCGGCGGTCAGCGCGCTGCCGCGGCCGGCGTTGAACAGCGGACAGTCCTCGAGCGACCGCACCGCCTCCGCCACCGCGTCGAGCGCGGTGCCGCCCCCCTCCAGCACCGCCCGTCCGGCGGCGAGGGCGGCGAGCAGCCCCTCCCGGTAGGCGGCCTCGCGCGCCGGCGTCAGCTCGGCCGCGGGTGGCGTGCCGGCGCCGCCATGGATCGCCAGGGTCCAGCCGCTCATGCGCCAAGCATTGCCGCGTAGCCGCCGCTGGCGAGCCCCGCCGCCGCCTCGCGCACCCGCGCATCGGTCAGCGCCGCCAGCTCCTCGGCGTGGCGGTAGCCGGGGGCCCCGCCGGGGAAGCCGCCCGCGGTCGCGGGGTGGAGATAGATCTCGGTGGTGCCGGCGGGCAGCAGGGGCAGCACGGCCGCGAGCCGCCCGGCGGTGAAGGCGCCGGACCAGGCGAGCCCCACCACCCGGTCGGGCGCGGCAAGGCCGAAGCGCGCGGCGAGGCGGCGCAGCAGCGCGGCGAAGGGGACCAGGGCGCGGCTCTGGGTACGCGGTGTGGCGGGGTCGGCGGCGCGGACCAGAGCCGGCGGCTCCCAGGGGATGCGCACGGCGCGCACGCCGTGCTCGCGCGCCGCGCGGAAGGCGAGGGCGGCGATCACCGGGTGCAGGTGGAAGTGCCGGTGGGCGTTCAGGTGGTCGCAGGGAAGGCCGGTGGCGCGGAAGGCGGCGAACTGCGCCGCGATCTCGTCGCGGAGCTGCCGCCGCGCCGCGCGGCTGGCGGCGAGGGCGAGGCCGAGCGCGGCCATGTCGTCGCGCAAGCGCCCGTCGGGGCCGACCAGCGCCGGGATGCGCGCGGGCGGCAGCACGGGCGTGCCGTTGGTCAGCGTCAGGTGCAGGCCGATGGCGAGGCGCGGGTTGCGGCGGGCGATCGCCACCGCCCCCGCCGCCGCCCGCTCGCCCACCATCAGGCTGGCGGCGGTCAGCACGCCCTCGCGGTGGGCGCGCTCCACCGCCTCGTTCACCTCCGGGGCGAGGCCGAGATCGTCGGCAGTGAGGATGACGCGGCGCTCCGGCCGCGCGCGGGCCATGGCGCTCACCCTGCCCTGCCGCCGGGGGCCTGCCCCGGCTCGATCATCGTCCCGTCCCGGCGCATGCGGTAGCGCCGACCCTGCCATGTCACGCTGCCGCGGGCCAGCCCCGCGAGCCAGACGGCGAAGGAGAGCAGGTCGCGCGCCGGCAGCAGCGCCAGCCGCCCCGGCGCGGGGCGGCGGCCGAGCGCGCGGTCCACCAGCACGGCGAGCGCCAGCCGTGCCCCGAGCGCGGTGCCGAGCGTGGCCAGGCCCCACCCGCCGGGCAGCAGCGCCGCCGCCAGCAGCCCGAAGGGCAGCGGATGGGTCAGCGCCATCCCGGCATAGCCGCGCGGGTCGAGCTGGCGCACCGTGCGCGCCCAGCGCAGCTCGTGCGCCAGCAGCGCCCGCAGCGAGGGCTCGGCCATCACATGCCCCGGGATCACGGGCGCCACCACCACCCGGAGGCCCAGCCGCCGCACCGCGGCGCCGAGCGCGTGGTCGTCCGCGAGCAGCCCGGCCAGGGCGCGGAAGCCGCCGATGCGGCGGAGCGTCTCCGCGCGCAGCGCCATGGTGGCGCCGTAGCAGCCCTGGGCGCGGCCCATCGCCTCCCCCAGCGCGGCGCTGGGCAGGAAGTGCCAGTCGATGCCGAGCGCGGCGAGGCGCGACCAGGGCGAGGCGTCCGCCGGTTCCCCGCGGTAGAGGCAGGTGACCAGCCCGATGGCGGGGTCGGCGAGCGGCGCCGTCACCGCGGTCAGCCAGTGCGGCGGCACGGCGATGTCGTCGTCCACCGCCACCAGCACCGGGTGGCGCGCCCGCCGCGCCAGGTTCTCGAGCTGCGAGGCCTTGCGGTTCGGTCCGTGCAGCGCCGGGTCGCGGATCAGCGCCCCGCCCCCCGCGGCCAGCGCCGCCTCGGCCACCGGCACGGCCGGGTCGGCCGGGTCGCGCACGGCGCAGAGCAGCTCGAAGGGCGCGGCGTGGCGCTGGGCGAGGGTGGTGCGCAGCGTTCCCTCAAGCCCCGGCGCCCGCCCGTGCAGCGGCTTCAGCACCGAGGCGGGCAGCGCCGGCCCCGCCGCCGGCGCCGCGGCGGCGAGGCGGCGCACCGCCCGCGCCGCGAGCAGCGCCGAGGCCGCTCCGGCCAGGGCCAGCGCCGCCGCCGCGAGCCCGGCGGCGAGGAGCGCCGCCTCAGCCATGCCGCGCCGCGATCCTTGTTCTGATTCCGCGACGCGCTTCGGCTACCTTCCCCCGCGCCATGACCCGCATCCCCCTCCTCGCCCTGCTGCTCGCCCTGCTGCTCGGCGCCTGCGCCCAGTCCCCCGCCGGACGGCAGGCCGCGACCGGCGCCCCCCCGGTGGACACCGGCGACCCCTGGGAGAACACCAACCGGCGGATCCTCGACTTCAACCTCGCGGTGGACGACTGCTGCATCCGCCCCGTGGCCCTCGGCTACCGCGACGCGGTGCCCTCCTGGGTCCGCACCCGGGTGCGCAACGTGATCAACAACATGGACGAGCCGCGCTTCGTCGCCAACAACCTGCTGCAGGGCCGGCCGCTGGCGGCGGGCGAGAGCCTGATGCGCTTCTTCATCAACTCGACCATGGGGCTGGGCGGGATGTTCGACATGGCCCAGTTCGGCGGGCCGGAGCGCAAGCCGCGGGATTTCGGCCAGACCCTGCACGCCTGGGGCCTGCCCGGCGGGCCCTACCTGATGCTGCCGATCGCCGGCCCCTCCAACCCCCGCGACACGGTCGGCATGGTGACGGACGGATTCCTCAACCCGCTGAACTGGCTGATCCCGATCTGGGGCATCGCGGCGCGCGACGTGGTCTGGGGCATCGACGCGCGCGAGCAGACCGTCGAGGCGCTGGACGCGCTGCGGGCCGAGTCGCTCGACTTCTACGCCAGGCTGCGCAGCGTCGCGCGGCAGCGCCGGGCGGCGGAGCTTGGCCTCGCCACGCCCGAGGGTGTGGGCCTCGACGTGCTGGACGACCCGGGGGAGGAGGCGCCGCCGTCGCGCTGAGGCGCCGGGCCGCGGATTGGGGGTTGCGTCCGATCCGCTCCGGGTCCAAACCGGCGTCTGCCCCCCGCCCGCCCTAGCCGGATGCCGCGATGCAGGTCTACCTGCCGATCGCCGAGATGTCGGTGGATGCCCTGCTGCTGGTGAGCATCGGCTTCGCCGTCGGCTGGCTGTCCGGCCTGTTCGGCGTGGGCGGCGGCTTCCTGCTGACGCCGCTGCTGATCCTGATCGGCATCCCTTCCCCGGTCGCCGTCGCCTCGGGCGCCAACCAGACGCTCGGCGCGAGCGTCTCCGGCCTGATCGCGCAGTGGCGGCGCGGCAATGTGGACGCGAAGATGGGCACGGTGCTGCTGGTGGGCGGCCTCCTCGGCTCCGCCGCCGGGGTGCAGCTCTTCGGCCTGCTGCGCCGGATCGGCCAGGTGGATCTGGCGGTGGCGCTGTTCTACGTGGTGGTGCTCGGCACCGTCGGCACGCTGATGGTGATGGAGAGCGTGCGGGCCATCCTGCGGCGGCGCCAGGCGGTGCGGCGGCGGCTGCACGAGCACCTCTGGGCGCACGGCCTGCCCTTCAAGATGCGCTTCCGCAAGTCGCGCCTCTACATCTCGGTGATCCCGCCGCTGCTGGTGGGGTTCGCGGTCGGCGTGCTGTCGGCGGTGATGGGCGTGGGCGGCGGCTTCATGCTGGTGCCGGCGATGATCTACTTCCTCGGCATGCCGACGGCGGTGGTGATCGGCACCTCGCTGTTCCAGGTGGTGTTCGTCACCGCCAACGTCACGCTGCTGCAGGCGGTGCAGCTCGGCACGGTGGACATCGTGCTGACCATGCTGCTGCTGCTGGGCGCGGTCGCCGGGGCGCAGTTCGGCGCCGCCATGGGCGCGCGGCTGCGCGGGGAAGAGACGCGGGCCCTGCTCGGCCTGCTCGTGCTCGCCGTGGCGGCGAGCCTGCTCTGGGACCTGGTGCGGCCGCCGGAGCGGCCCTTCAGCATCGGGCCGGCGCTGTGACGGCGCCGTGGTGGTGGCTGCTGCTCGCGCTCGCCCTCGCTCCGGCGCGCGCGGCGGCGGCGGAGCCGCCGCTGGTTGCCGCCCTGTCGCAGGGCGTGGTCGAGGTCACCACCGGCTTCACCGGCGCCACCCTCACCGTCTTCGGCAGCACCGGGGAGCCGATCGGCCCCGGGGGGGACGAGGTGGTGATCCTGGTCCGCGGCCCCACCCGCCCGATCGTGGTGCGGCGCAAGGTGCAGGTCGCGGGGCTGCTCTGGGTCAACGGGCCGTCGGCGCGGTTCGAACACGTGCCGGGCTTCTACGCCCTGGCCGCCACCCGTCCGGCCTGGCAGATCCTGCCCGAGCAGGAGCGGATGCGGCACGGCGTGGGCCTCGATGCCCTGCCGCTCGAAAGCCGCGGCGCGCGCGGCCCCGCCTTCCGCGCCGCGCTGCTCGCGCTCGAGACCGAGCGCGGCCTGTGGTCCGAGGACGCGACGCCGGTCGAGATCCGGGGCAACCGCCTGTTCCACGCCACCATCGCGCTGCCCGCCACGGTGCCGACCGGCGAGTACCGGGTGGAGGTGCTGCTGGTGCGCGCCCGCCAGGTGGCGGCGCGGGAGGAGCTCGGCTTCTGGGTGAACCGCGTCGGGGCCGCCGACCGCATCGCGACCGTCGCCGAGGTGCAGCCGCTGGTCTACGGTCTGGCCTGCGTCCTGCTGGCGGCGCTGGCCGGCTGGCTGGGCAGCGTCCTGTTCCGGAGGAGCTGATGCCGCAGACCGAGGAGGAAGCCGCCGCTCCCGCGAGGCGCGACCGCGTCTTCCTGGTGGTGGTGGACGACAGCCCGGAGCGCGAGGTGGCGCTGAAATACGCCTGCCTGCGCGCCCGCAAGGGCGGGGGGCGGGTGGCGCTGCTGCGCGTGCTCGAGCCCGCCGAGCTGGTCGAATGGGCCGGGGTCGGCGCCATGATGCAGGAGGAGCGCCGGGAGGAGGCGGAGAAGCTGCTCTCCGGCCTCGCCGCCCAGGTGAACGAGATGACCGGCACCCTGCCGATCCTGATCATCCGCGAGGGCGACCCCCGCGACGAGCTGCTGGCGCTGCTCGAGGAGGATCCGCGCATCTCCATCCTGGTGCTGGCCTCCGCCACCGGGGGCGGGGGGCCGGGACCCCTCATCACCGCCCTCACCGGCCGCTACGCCGCGCGCCTGACCGTGCCGATGACCATCGTGCCCGGCGGGCTGGACGACGCGGAGCTGGACCGGGTCACCTGATCCGGCCCCGGACCGGGCCCGCCGGCGGTTGCGCGGCGGGCCAAAGCAGACCAGATCAGTCGGGAAACCCGCGTGGACAGGACCGCATGTTCATCGAGACCGAAGGCACCCCCAACCCCGCCACCCTGAAATTCCTCCCCGGCCGTGAGGTGATGGGCGCGCGCGGCACCGCCGACTTCGCCGGCCCCGAGGCGGCGGCGCGCAGTCCCCTCGCCGCCCGCCTCTTCGCCCTGCCCGGCGTCGCCCGGGTGTTCCTCGGCGCCGACTTCATCACCGTGACCCAGAGCGGCGAGGCCGACTGGCAGAGCCTGCGCCCGCAGGTGCTCGGCGCCATCATGGAGCACTTCCTGGCAGGCCTGCCGGTGCTCGAGGGCGAGGACGAGGACGGGGCCGAGGACTACGACCCCGCCGATGCCGAGATCGTCGAGCAGATCAAGGAACTGCTCGACACCCGCGTGCGCCCGGCGGTGGCGGGCGATGGCGGGGACATCGTGTTCCGCGGCTTCCGCGACGGCATCGTGCGCCTGCACCTGCAGGGCGCCTGTTCCGGCTGCCCCTCCTCCCGCGCCACGCTGAAGCACGGGGTCGAGAACATGCTGCGCCACTACGTGCCCGAGGTGGTGGCGGTGGAGCAGGTGGAGGCCTGACAGCCGCGCCGAGGCCGCGACGGGCGCCCATCGGGGATGCCGCGCCTCTCCGAGGGGGTCGCGGAACCCGGCCGGCGGCCGCCGTGCGAGCCCCGCCATTCGCCGCGGTGATGGGGCCGATGCGCGGCCGCGATTGGCGCCGGCCGCCGCGCCGCGCCTATCAAGCCGCCGAGGCGCCGCTCCGTCCCTCCGCCTCCGCGGACCGGGCGCGGGCGGCGACGGCACCAGAGACAGGGATCCGCACCCGATGCTGACCGACCCCTCGATCCTCGACGACCGTGCGCTCGACCAGATCTTCCGTGCCGCGCGCACCCACAACCGCTGGCAGGACCGGCCGGTGCCGGACACCAAGCTGCAGGAACTCTACGACCTGCTGAAATGGGGCCCGACCAGCGCCAACTCCTCCCCCGCCCGCTTCGTCTTCATCCGCACCCGCGAGGGGAAGGAGAAGCTCCGCCCCGCCCTGTCGGAGGGCAACACGGAGAAGACGATGGCCGCGCCGGTCACCGTCATCGTCGCCCACGACCCGAAATTCTACGACCTGCTGCCACGCCTGTTCCCGCACACCGACGCGCGCTCCTGGTTCGCCGGCAACGAGGCGCTGGCCCACACCACCGCCTTCCGCAACGGCACGCTGCAGGGCGCCTACCTGATCATGGCGGCGCGCGCGGTGGGCCTCGACGCCGGGCCGATGAGCGGCTTCGACAACGACAAGGTGGACCAGGCCTTCTTCGCCGACACCGGATGGAAGTCGAACTTCCTGGTCAACCTCGGCTATGGCGACCCCTCCGGCCTGTTCCCGCGCAGCCCGCGGCTGCCCTTCGACGAGGCGTGCCGGCTGGAATGAGGGAGGGCGGCGCGGATCGCCCGGCCTCCGGCCCGCCGCTCGCGGGCGGCGCCGCTCCGTGCCCGACCCTGGAGGCGCTGCGGTCCGTCATCCTCGGGGCGTTCCCGGAGCTTGCGTTCTCGAGCTTCGCCCTCCTCACGGAGGGGTGGGACTGCGTCGCCGTCGATGTCGATGACCGGCTGATCTTCAGGTTCCCGCGCCACCAGGCGGCGGAGCGGCGGCTGGCGAAGGAGGCCGGGCTGCTCGCCGCCATCCGCCCGGCGGTGACCATGCGGGTCCCGGAGCCGATCCTCCATCCCGGCCCGCCGCTGTTCGCCCGCCACGCCAAGATCGCGGGCGAGCACCTGCTGGGCGCGCAGTACCAGGCGCTGCCGGCCGCGTCCCGGCAGCGCCTGGCCGCCGACATGGCGCTCTTCTTCGCCGAGCTTCACGCGCTCGACGCGCGGGTGATGGAGCGCGCGGGGGCCGGGCCGGTCACCCCCTGGCTGCCGCCGGAGGCCATCCTGCGGCGGGTCTGGCCGGTCCTGCCGCCCCGGCTCCGCTCCTACGCCGAGCGGACCATCACGGCCTGGCAGGACCTGCCGCCGGACCCGCACGGGACGACCTACGGCTTCTTCGACGGGCATGGCTGGAACATGGCGTTCGACCATACGGCCGGGCGCCTCAACGGCCTCTACGATTTCGGCGGTTCCGGCTTCGGCCCCCTGCATCGGGAGTTCGTCTACCCGAACTGGATCGCGCGGGACCTCACCGCGCGGATCGTCGCCGAGTACGAGGCGCTGACCGGCCGCGCCCTCGATGGCGCGCGCATCGCGCTGCTCAGCGGCGTGCTCCGGCTGTCGGAGCTCGCGGACCACGCCGGGGATGCCGCGCGCGCCCCCGCGATGCTGAGGATCGTCGCGGACTGGGCCGGCGGCCGGCCGCCGTGAAGGCGCGCGCCCCGGAGCCGGGCCGCGCGTTTTGGCGCTCAGGGGATGGCGTAGCGCAGGGCGTTGAGCCCGAAGGCCCGCGCCGGGCCCTCCTCGCGCATGCCGATGCGCCGCAGGACGCGGACCGAGGCCGCGTTCTCGGGCAGCGCGTAGGCGACAAGGCGCGTCAGGCCGAGCCGGCCGAGGCCGTAGTCGCGGGCCGCCGCCGCGCCCTCGCTCGCCAGGCCGCGGCCCCAGACAGTGCTGTCCAGCAGGTAGAGGATCTCGGTCTCGCCGCCGAGTTCGGGCAGCAGCCGCAGCCCGCAATGGCCGAGCAGCCGGCCCGTCTCCCGCTCCTCCACCGCCCAGGGGCCGTAGCCCACCGCCTCCCACTGTGCGGCAAAGCGGGCGACGAGGCGCGGCGCATCCTCCGCCGCGCGGGCGGCCAGCGCCTCGCCGCCCGGGAGGAAGCGCACCACCTCGGGCCTGGCGCGGATCGCCGCATAGGCGGGGGCGTCTTCCGGGCGGAAGGGCCGCAGGCGCAGCCGCGCCGTCAGGACGCTCCGCGCCTCCATCCCGCGGCCGCGCGGTCAGGCCGCGACGGCCTGGCCCGCCGTGGGATCGAGCCGGTAGCCGCCGCCCTCGGTCAGCAGCAG
>NZ_SJDM01000023.1 GCF_004761865.1 Crenalkalicoccus roseus
CTACCGGTTTGTCCACGCGGCCTAGAGCAGCCGCAGCCGCGCCGCGAGGCGGTGCATCGGCCCGACCAGCAGGTTGCTCAGCACCGTGCGCGTCAGGTGGAAGCCGAGCACCAGCGGCACGGCAAGGTCCAGCGCCTTGGCCGTCAGCGCCATTTCCGGCATCCCGCCCGGCGCGAAGCCGAGGATCGCCGCCGTCACCGGCAGTCCGGCCAGCAGGGCGAAGGGCACGGCGATCGCCGCCAGCAGCAGGCTGAGCGCCGCCGCGGCGAGGATCGCCGCCCGCACCAGCCGCCGCGAGCCGAGCAGGAAGCCGCGGTTCAGCCGCAGGCCGAGCGTCGCGCCCATCGCCACCTGCGCGGCGTCCAGGAGCGGCCCCGGCACGCCGGAGGGCAGCGCCCCGGCGGCGGCGAGGCCGATCGCCACCGCGCAGGGCCCGAGCATCCAGGGGTTGGCGAAGCCGAGCCGCCGCAGCGGCAAGGCGAGCAGCAGCCCCGCCGCCGCCATCGCCAGCAGGCCCGGCAGGTGGAAGGGCTGGCGCGGCGCCAGGAAGGCGCCGTAATCGCCGGGCGGCGCCAGCCAGCCGAGCAGCGGCGGGAAGCTCAGTACCACCACCAGGACACGCATGGTCTGCGCCAGCGTCACCGTGGCGACCGAGACCTTCGCCTCCTGGGCCAGCATGGCCATGACGATGATCCCGCCCGGCACCGAGCAGAACCAGCCGGTGCGCGCATCCGTCCCGGCAAGGCGCGTGAACACCGGCACCACCGCGATGCCGGCGGCGATGCTGATGAGGCCCGCCGCCAGCAGCGCCGGCAGCGCCGCCGTGACCGCCGCCAGCACCGGGCCGGAGAAGGTGGCGCCGAGTCCGAGGCCGAGGAGGACGAGCCCCGCCGGCCGGGCCCATTCCGGCATCGCGACCGGGCGCCTCCAGCCGAGGGCGGCGGTGGCCACCAGCGCGCCGATCATCCAGGCCAGCGGCACCTGCAGCAGCGACAGCACCGCGCCGCCCGCGGTGGCGGCGAGGGCGGTCAGGATCTGCGTGCGATCGGGGAGGAGGGCACGGGCGCTGCGCAAGGCCCGCCAGCTTCGCCCCGTGGCGGCGGCCCGTCAAACCCGGCCGGCGCGTCAACCCTTTGGCAATCCTTCTGCCGGATTCCTGGACGCGGGGAGCGAACAGACATGCCCATCCCGCCCGCCCTGCCACCGCAAGGCCCGCCCTCGCCGCGCAGCGCCGGCACGGCATCGCCCGCCCCCGCCACCACGGAGATGGCGGAGACGGCGGCGTCCGCGGCGGCGCTGCCCAACCCGACGCTGCGGCTGGAACCCTCGCTCGGCCTGGTGGTGCTGGAGTTCCGCGACGCCCGGGGCGAGGCCCGCACCATCCCGAGCGAGCGGGAGCTCGAGGCCTATCGCACGGCCGCGCGTGCCAGCACGCCCGCCCCCGATCAGGCCAGCAGCCCGCCCGCCGGGAAGCCGGGCAGCACGGCCGCCCCGCCGCCCCAGGGGGAGGCGGAGGCGCCGGCGGCGAGCAGGTAGCGTTCCGCCATCCGCGCCGCCTGGCGCGGATCCTGCAGCTTCGCCACGTCGAAGCGGCCGTTCAGGGTGCGCGCCTGCGCCTCCACCGACTGCAGGGCAAGCTGCGGCGGCAGGCCGAGGGCGCCGGTGACGACGCGGCGCAGCACCGGGTCGCCGAGCACGTCGTAGGGGCCCCGCACCGTCCCGGCGCGCTCCTGGAAGGCCATGGCGTCGGCAATGCCGGGGTGGCGCTGGTCCAGCTCCTGCCGCCAAGCCATGCGGCGCAGCCCGTCGGCCAGGGTGGCGTGCAGCTTCGGATCGCGCAGCCCCTCGAGGCCGCGCTCGGCGAGGTTCAGCGTCTCGGCAACGCTCTTCCAGCGCCTGTCGGGCAGCCGCGCCAGCAGCCCTTGCGGATCCTTCGGGTCGGCGACCAGTGCCCGGGCCGCGAGCCCCGCCTGGTTCACCCCCTCCGGCAGGCCGAGCGCCGGCAGCAGCACGCCGAGCACCCGCGGGTCGCGCAGCGCGGCGTTGAGGTCCGGCGCGCGCTCCACCGCGCGCGCGAAGGCCTGCATCTGGCGGTTCAGCGAGGGGTCGCGGGCGAAGCGGGCCATGGCCTGCGCCTCCGCCGCCGGGGTCATGGCCCGGCGCAGCGCCGGAATGGCCGTGGCGAGGTCCATCATGCCCCGGCCCAGCCCGGCGGCGGCGGCCGCCGCGGCGCCTCCTGCCGCGCGGCGGCGGGCGGCGGCAGGCCGAGCACCTCGGCCTCGTGCAGCATCACCCGCCGCACGCGCTTCAGCGCCGCGTAGCAGTCATCGGCCTCGGCCAGGGACAGCGCCTCCCTCAGCAGGGCGCGCGCCTGGGCCGAGGTGGTGGCGGCCTGGAACTCCGCCACCAGGCCACGCGCCGCGGCGAGGCCCGCCGCGCGCTCCTGCTCGGTGCCGATATAGGCGGTCTGCAGGGCGAAGTAGATGCGGCGCGCCGGGGTGGTGGCCGCCTCGGGCGGCATGATCTGCTTGCCGAAAAGGAAGCGGGCCTTGGCGGCGAGTTCGATCCGCGCGCGGTTGCGGAAGCGGATCGGGGCGCCGTTGACGACCATCATGTCGCCCGGGCGCAATTCGAGAACCAGCGTGGACATTGGCTTTTCCTTTCGATCCGCGCCGCCGCGGCGGGCGCCGCGGTGCTGGCTCCATCCTGGCCGGCGCCGCTTAACGGCCCCTGAAATCAGGCCCCTTCAGCGCAGAAAACTCGCAAGGGTCAGGCCGCCGAGGCGGCCGATGGCGCTGTAGCTCGCCTCCAGCGCCAGCCGCGTCTGCTGCAGGCGCGAGAGCGTCTCGGCGAGGTCCACCTCCTCGATCCCGGCCAGCTCGCCGCGCAGGACGGTCTGCACCGCCTCGTGCCGCTGGCGTGTCGCGGCGAGCTGCGCCTCGGTCTGGCCGAGGGCCCCCGCCTCCTCGCCGAGCGCGCGCGTGGCGCTGCGCAGCCCCTCGCGCACCGTGGCGGCGAATTCCTGCAGGTCGGCAGGGGAGGCGGCATGGGCGGGTGTGAGCGCGGCGAGGCTCATCAGCCCACGCATCAGGTCGCGCGCCCAGCCGCCCGCCGTCTCCCCCTCCGACGCCGCGGCGGCGTTGCGGTTGGCGAACAGGCCGTAGGGAACCAGCCTTCCGTCCTCCGCCGGCACGCTCCGGCGCGGCTCGGCGAGGCCGGTGGTGGTGAGGAAGGTGGAGAAGGGGGTGTCGTCGGTCTGCGCCGCGAGGCGGGTGGCGGCCGCGACGGCGGCGGCGTTGCCGCCCCCTAGGCCGGCGACGGCGGCCGCGATCTGCGTCGCCATGCCCCCGGAGGGCAGGCCCTCCGGGTCGGGAACCGGCGGGTTGGCGAAGTCGGAGCCGCCGAACAGATACTCCCCGGCATGGCGCGTGTTCAGGAGGTGCCCGACCTCGACCAGCGCCGCCCGCGCCCGTTCGGCCACCGGGCCGAGCGCCTGCGGATCGCGCGGGTCGATCTTCATCGCCACCTCCTCGGCGAATTCGCGGCCGATGGCGATCAGGCGCGACAGCACGAGCTGCGCCGCGGCGCTGCGGTCCTGCGCGAGGCCGATGGCGGCGCCGTAGGCGTCGCGCCGCGCGATCTCCGCCTTGAGCGTCGTCGCCCGCGGCAGCTGCGGCGCCAGCTCGCCGAGCGATTCG
This sequence comes from Crenalkalicoccus roseus, assembly GCF_004761865.1. GTDB lineage: Bacteria > Pseudomonadota > Alphaproteobacteria > Acetobacterales > Acetobacteraceae > Crenalkalicoccus > Crenalkalicoccus roseus. The sequence continues at coordinate 3,699 of NZ_SJDM01000023.1, forward strand.
GCGCGCTGCCCGGTGCCGAGCTGGCGCGTCAGCGTCTGGAGCTGCAGCCGCATCCGCGCCGTGTCCTGGTCGAGACGGCCCAGAAGATCAATGCCGCCCATGGCCTCCTCTCCTCCGCGCCCTGCTCATCGCATCGCCGCGAGCAGCGAATCCCACATCGCCTGCACCGTGCCGACCACGCGGGCATTGGCGGCGTAGGCGTTCTGCAGCGCCACCAGCCCGGCCATCTCGGCATCCACGTCCACGCCGCTCTCGCGGCGCAGCCGCGCCTCCAGCGAGGTGCGCAGGCTGCCCGCCTCCGACCGCGCCGCCGTCGCCGCGGCGCGGTCGGCGGCCTGCGCCGAGACGAGGCGGGCGACATAGCCCTCGATCGTCGGCGGCGCGGCGAAGGGGGAGGCGAGGCTGCCATCCGGCCCGAGCCCCGTGACCGGGACCGCCGGCCAGGGCGTGCCGGGCGCGGCGTCGGCGCCGAAGGTGAAGTCGAGCACCCGGTCGAGCAGGGTGGCGAAGCCCGCGGGGCCGCCCGGCGGGTTCGGCGCGAAGCCGGGGACGGCGTGGGTGCCGTCGCGCAGCAGGGCGGGGTTGGCCGCGACCGCCGGGTTGACGGCGATGCGCCCGGCGAAGCCGATCTGCGCGCTGCCGGCATAGGCGCCGGTGGCCGGCACGCCGCCGCCGGTGTCGGTGAACAGGCGCAGGCCCTGCGCCTCGAACCGCGCGGCGATGTGGGCGGCGGCGAGGTCCGCCTCCGCCTGCAGGCGCGGCAGGGTGCGGTCGCGCAGCGCCACCGCCTCGCCCAGCCGGCCGCCGAGCAGGCTGGCGGTGACGTCGAGGCCGTTCAGCATCACCCCCGGCAGCGTGCCGCCCGGCCCGTGGAAGGCCTGCGGCGAGAGGGTGGCGGGGGCGACGGAGAAGACGTCGCTGTCCGGGTCGAGGGGCAGCACCATCCCGCCGCGCGCGATCAGCACGATGTCGCCGCTGCCCTGGCGCACCGCCCGCACCTCGAGGCTTTCCGCGAGCCGCGCCACGGCGGCGTCGCGCCGGTCCTCGATCGCGGCGGGGTCGCCCTCCAGGCCGCTCTTCAGGCGGTTGGTGAGGGCGGCGATCTCGCGCAGCGTGGCGTTGATGGCGGCGACCTCGCCCTCGATCGTGTCCTGCGCCTCCTGCCGGGCGCGCTGGATGGCGTCGCTGGTCTCGTTCAGGCGCCGCGCCAGGGTCTCCGCCGCCTCGAGCGCGCCGCGCTGCAGCCCGGCATCGGCGGGGCTCGCGCGCAGGCCGATCAGCCCGCCGCGCAGCGCGCCGAGCGCGTCGGTCAGCGCCGTGCCGTCGCCGGGCGCGCCCTGCGCCCGCTCGACGCCGGAGAGCAGGCGCTCGCGCAGCGCCGCCGCGGCCTCTCCGGCGCGGCTCTCCTCCAGGCGGGCGAGCAGGGCGGAATCCACGGCGCGCTGCGCCTCTCCCGTGCGCACGCCGGCGGGCAGGCCGGCGCCGGAGGCGGCGTGCTGCGGCACGGTCTTGCGCGTGTAGCCCGGCGTCTCGGCGTTGCCGATGTTCTGCGAGGACTGCGCAAGCCCGCGCTGCACGGCCGCGAGGCCGCTGCGGGCGATGCCGAGGGCGAGGTCGAGGCTCATGGCGTGTCCAGCCTGGCGGGACGGCGGTTAAGGCGGGGTTGACGCGGCGGCGGCGCGCGCCCCGCGGCCGCGCCTCAGCGGCGCATGTTGATGGTGTCCTGCAGCATCTCGTCGCTGGCGCTGACGATCCGCGTGTTCGCGGTGTAGGCGCGCTGGGCCACGATCAGCTTGGTGAATTCGTTGGCGATGTCCACGTTCGAGCGCTCGACCGAGCCGGTGATCAGCTTGCCGACGCCGTTGGAGGAGGGATCGGTCACCCGTGCCTCCCCCGATTCCACGGTGCGCATGAAGGCCTGGCCGTCGAGGCGCTGCAGCTTGTCGGGGTCGCTGAAGGCGACCAGCGGCACGCGGGCGATGACGCGGCTCTGGCCGTTGTCGTAGTTCACCACCACGTCGCCGGTCTCGCGCATCGTCAGCCCGGCGTAGGAGCCGAGGGGGACGCCGTCCTGCGCCAGGTTGCGCACGGCGAACTCCCTGCCGGCGTACTGGGTGAGGCCCTGGGCGACGCCGAAGGCGCCGAGGTTGAGCCGGATGGTCTGCGGCCCCTGGCCGAAATCGGCGGTGAAGGAGAGCTCCGCCGGGTCGCGCGGCGCGTTGCTGGCCGGCGGGGTGATGGTGCCGGCGGCGCCGGCGTCGAAGATGTCCGCGATCGTGCCGTCGCCGATGGGCGGCGCGGCGTTGCTGTTGAACACCACCCGCACCGTGCCGCGGTCCTCCGCGGCCGCGCCGCCGACATTGCCGGGCACCCGCAGGTTCAGGTCCCAGGCGTTCGGCGTGCCGGTGACCGGCGTGAAGTCGAGATCCACGGTGAAGCGCCGGCCGAGCGAATCATAGACCTGCGCCTGCGTCCGCACCGGGCCCGCCGTGGGATCGGCGGGCAGGTTGGCGGCGAGCTCGATGCGGCTGGTGGCGATCGGGTTGAACACCTGCTGCGTCACCTGGATCGGCTCCAGCGTGGTGCGGTCGGGGTTGCCGGCCTGGTCCGAGGGCCAGCCCTGCAGGTAGTAGCCCGAGCCGTTCACCATGTAGCCGTCCTTGTCGAGGCGGAAGTCGCCGGCGCGGGTAAAGAACTGGCGGTCGTCGAAGACGGGGCGGCCGTTCACCACGCCGCGCGCGGCGGCGACGCTGAAGAAGCCCTGGCCGCCGATGGCCATGGCCAGCGGCTCCTCCGACTGCTCGATGATGCCCTGGATGCCGTTGGTGTAGTCCGGCCGCGCGATCACCGCGCCGGGCATGTGCGCGCTGTTGGAGGAGTGGGTGAGGTAGTTCACGAAATTCGTGTCGGTGCGCTTGAAGCCGATGGTCTGGCTGTTGGCCACGTTGTCCGAGACGTGGCCGAGCGCGCGGCTCTGCGCGGTGAGGCCGCTGATGGCGGTGGTGAGCGAGCCGAACAGGGACATGCGGGCGACTCCGGCGGTGGGGCGCGGCCGCGCGGGCGGCCGGTGCCGGAGGGCGTGCAGGCGCCGTGCCAGGCGCGGGGGCGCCCCGCCCGGCCGTCCCTGCCGCCTGCCCGGCAGGGCTTGCCGGCGGGGCGGGCGCGGCTTGCCGCCCGTGGCCCCGCCAGGGCTGGCCCGCCTCTTGCCCCTGGCCGGGCCATGGAGCCCGTGCCCGGTTTCGCCCTCGCCTTCCCCTGCCGTGACGCCGCGCCGCCCGCCGGCGGGGCGGTGCCGCCCTCCGAGGCCTTCGCCGCCCTGCTCGGCCGGGCCGCCGGCGCCCCGCCCCTTCCCGGCGAGGGCGCGGTGCCGGTGGCGGGGGAGGGCGGCACCGCCCCCGAAGCGCCGGCGCCCGGAGAGGCCGCGGCGCCCGGCCCGCCCCTGCTCGTGCCACTTCCGGCTCCCCTGCCGGTGCCGCTCCCCGATGGGCAGCCCGCGGCGGCCGCGGCCGCTCCGGCGCCCCCGGCCGAAGGAGGGGCGCCGCGCAAGCCCGGCACGGACGCCGCGCCAAACCCCGGCATGGCCGGGTGGCCCGTGCCGGAGACCGGCCCCGTGCCGGAGGCCGGCCCGCCGCCGCCCGGGGGGAGGGAGGAGGGACCCTCCCCGGCGGAGCCGGCCGGCGGTCCCGGACCCTCGGCCGGCCATGCCGCCGGCGCGGTCCAGGGCACCCCCCCGACGGTCGGCGGGGAGGAGGCGCGGCCCGCAGGCCCCGTCCCGCCCGCGAAGGGAGGGGGGGCGGAACGGCCGGCGGCCGGCGACGCCGCGGCCCGGCCCGCCTCGGCCGAGGAAGGCGCCGCCGCTCCGCCTCGCCCCGCGGCGTCCGAGGTCCCGCTGGCGGATGGCGCGCCGGCCGCATCCGAGGCCCCCGCGCCCGCCGCGCGCCCGGCGGAGGCGCCGGCGGCCGCCCCGGCTCCGCCTGCCATCGCCGAGGCGGCGGCCCGGGACGCGGCGCCAGGCCCCGCCTTCGCCGCCAGCCCGGCGCCGCCCGCGGCGGAGGAGGCGGCCGCGCCCGCCGCCCCGCCCCCCCGCCCCGCCCCGCCGCCGGCGCAGCAGGTGGCGCCGGTCGCCATCGCGCTCGTGCAACTGCCGGGGGAGCGCTCCGCGCTGCGGATCGCGCTGGAGCCGCCCGAACTCGGCCGGGTGGAGATCCGCATCGAGCGCGGCGGCGAGGGCGATGCCGTGCGGATCCTGGCGGAACGGCCGGAGACCCTGGCGCTGCTGCAGCGGGACCAGCGGGAACTCGGCCGCGCCCTCGACCAGGCCGGCGTCCAGACCGAGGCGGGCGGGTTGAGCTTCGGCCTGGCCGGCCAGGATGCGGCGGATGCACGGGACAGGAGGCAGCAGGGCGGCGGGGGGCGGCATGCCGCGGCGCCCGTCGCCTCGGCCGAGGCTCTGGTCGCCCCGGCGCCGCGCGGCGGCCTGACCGCATTGCTCGACATCACCGCCTGACGAAGGAGGAGCCGGCCATGGCCGACGTCACCATCATCCAGCCCTCGGCGGCCCCGTCCGCCACCGCGCCGCGCGGCAGCGGCCTGGGCTCGGACTTCAACACCTTCCTCACGCTGCTGACGACCCAGCTGCGCAACCAGGACCCGACCAAGGCCATGAGCCCCGAGCAGATGACCGCGCAGCTCGTGCAATTCGCGCAGGTCGAGCAGCAGATCCGCGCCAACGCCAGCCTGCGCGAGCTGATCGGGCTGCAGCAGGGCTCGCAGCTCATCGCCGCGGCGCCGCTGCTCGGGCGCCAGGTGGAGGTGGAGGGCGGGCGCCTCGCGCTGCAGGGGGGCGCCGCCACCCTGCGCCTGCCGGCCGCCGGCGCCGCCGCCGAGGCGACGGTGCTGATCCAGGACGGCCAGGGCCGCACGGTGCGGGAGGAGCGCGTGGCGCTCGGGAAGGATCCGCGCGAATGGCGCTGGGACGGGCGCGACGCCGCCGGCCAGCCCCTGCCGGACGGAGCCTATGGCTTCGCCGTCATCGCCGGGGTGGATGCCGCCGGCGCCCCGCGGGCCCTGGACGCCACGGCGCTCGCCCGCGTCACCGGCGTCGAGCGGCGCGGCGGCGAGCTGCGCCTGATGCTGGGCGGGTTCGATGTCGGCTTCGACAAGGTGCGCAGCCTGCCCGGCGGGTGATCCCGGCCTCGCCTCGCGGGACGCGCACGGAGGCGTCCGGCGATGCCGCCGGGCGGATCAGATGGGCAACGCCGTGGTGCCCTTCACCCGCTCCATGGCGAAGCGGCCGGTGACGTTGCGCAGGCTCGGCACGGCGGCGACGAGGCGGCGGTAGAAGGCGTCGTAGGAGGCGATGTCGGGCACCACCACGCGCAGCAGGTAGTCCACGTCGCCGCCCATCCGCCAGCACTCCACCACCTCGGGCATGGTGTCGAGCGCGGCGTTGAAGCGCTCGATCCAGGCGGCGGAATGGTCGGCCGACTCGATCTCCACGAACACCGACAGCGGCAGCCCGACCTTCGCCGGATCCACCAGCGCCACGCGGCCGAGGATGACGCCGGCCTGTTCCATGCGCCGGATGCGCTTCCAGCACGGGGTGGGGGTGAGGCCCACCTCGGCGGCGATCTCGGCCAGGGACAGCCCCGCATCCCGCTGCAGCAGGCGGAGGATGGCGCGGTCCATGGCGTCGAGGGCGGGCATCTCGTCCATGGGGATGTGTTGCCAGCAGGCGGGGGAGAAGGAAAGGATTTTCCCGCACCCGCCCGGATCCAGCGGGGTGTGGAGAAAACCTTTCCGGATCGCGGGGCGCCGGCGCGACGGGCGGCACTGCCGGCGCCTTGCCGGCCCGGCCGTCCATGGGCTCCGCCCGGACGGGTCCGCCCCTACCGCCCCAGCCCGTCCCAGAACTCCTTGACTTTGGCGAAAAAGCCCTCGGCCTCGGGGCTGGTCTTGCCGGCCTTGGTGGCCTCGGCCTCGAACTCCTCGAGCAGCTCGCGCTGGCGGCGGGTGAGGTTCTGCGGCGTCTCCACCGTGACCTGCACATACATGTCGCCGCGCGCGGCGCTGCGCAGCACCGAGAAGCCCTTGCCGCGCAGCCGGAACTGGTCGCCCGACTGGGTGCCCGCGGGAATCGTCACCCTGGCCCTTCCGCCGTCCACCGTCGGCACCTCGACCGAGCCGCCGAGCGCCGCCTGGGTCATGCGCAGCGGCACGCGGACGAAGATGTTGGCGCCGTCGCGCTGGAACAGCGGATGCGGCTTGATGCCGACATCCACGTAGAGGTCGCCGGCGGGCGCGCCGCGCAGCCCGGCCTCGCCCTCCCCGGCGAGGCGGATGCGCGTGCCGTCCTCGACCCCGGCGGGAATGCTGACGCTGAGCGTGCGCTCGCGCTGCACCCGGCCCGTGGCCTGGCAGACCTTGCAGGGGTTCTTGATCACGCGGCCCTGCCCGCCGCAGGTGGGGCAGGTGCGCTCGATCAGGAAGAAGCCCTGCTGCGCCCGCACCTTGCCGATGCCCTGGCAGGTCGGGCAGGTCTGGGCGGCGGTGGACCCGCCTTCGGCGCCGGTGCCGCTGCAGGCCTCGCAGACGACGCTGCTCGGCACCCGCACGGTCTTCTTGGTGCCGGCGAAGGCCTCCTCGAGCGTGATCTCGACATGGGTGCGCAGGTCGGCGCCCCGGCCCGAGGCCTGGCGCCGCCGCCCACCGCCGCCGAAGCGGCCGAACATCTCCTCGAAGATGTCCTCGAAGCCGCCGGCGCCGAAGGGGCCGCCGCCGAAGCCACCCGCGCCGAAGCCCCCCGGCCCGCCGCCGGGTGCGAAGGCGTCGTGCCCGTAGCGGTCGTAGGCGGCGCGCTTCTCGGGGTCCTTCAGGACGTCATAGGCCTCGTTCACCTCCTTGAAGCGGGTCTCGGCCTCCTTGTCCCCCTGGTTGCGGTCGGGGTGGTACTTCATGGCGAGGCGCCGGTAGGCCCTCTTCAGGTCCTCCTCGGTCGCGTCGCGCCCGACGCCGAGCACCTCGTAGTAGTCTCGCTTGGCCATGGCCGCGCCTGTTCCCCTAGCGGGCGTGTCCCCAAGCCGTGCCCGTGGCCGCATGCGCGCGCCCGGCCCCCGCCTGGGAACCGGGCGCGGCGCCGGCCCCGTCCTCTCGCCATGGGGCGATGGGGGAGGGGGCCGGCCGTCTCACGGAACGCAACGGCCGCGGAAGCTTAGCCCTGCTTCTTCTTGTTCGGGTCCACTTCCTCGAAATCGGCGTCCACGACCTTGTCGGCGCCGCCGCCCGGGCCGGCCCCCGGCCCCTCGCCGCCCTGGCCGGAGGGCTGCCCGGCCGCCTGCTGCGCCCGGTAGAGGGCCTCGCCCATCCGCATGGCGGCCTGCGACAGGCGCTCCCCGGCGGCGCGGATGGCGGCGGCGTCCTGCCCCTCCATGGCCGAGCGCGCGGCGGCGATGGCCTGCTCGACCTCCGCCTTCTCGGCGGCGGGGACCTTGTCGCCGTTCTCCTTCAGCGTCTTCTCGGTGGAGTGCACCAGCGCGTCGAGCTGGTTGCGCGCCTCCACCGCCTCGCGGCGCTTGCGGTCCTCCTCGGCGTGGGCCTCGGCATCCTTCACCATGCGCTCGATATCGGCCTCGGACAGGCCGGACTTGGCCTGGATGCGGATGTTCTGCTCCTTGCCGGTGGCCTTGTCCTTGGCCGAGACGCTGACGATGCCGTTGGCGTCGATGTCGAAGGTGACCTCGATCTGCGGCACGCCGCGCGGCGCGGGCGGGATGCCCACCAGGTCGAACTGGCCGAGCAGCTTGTTGTCCGCCGCCATCTCGCGCTCGCCCTGGTAGACCTTGATGGTGACCGCGGTCTGGTTGTCGTCGGCGGTGGAGAACACCTGCGACTTCTTGGTCGGGATGGTGGTGTTGCGCTCGATCAGCCGGGTGAACACGCCGCCCAGCGTCTCGATGCCGAGCGAGAGCGGCGTCACGTCGAGCAGCAGGACGTCCTTCACCTCGCCCTTCAGCACGCCGCCCTGGATGGCCGCGCCGATCGCCACCACCTCGTCCGGGTTGACGTTGCGGGCCGGCTCCTTGCCGAAGAACTGCTTCACCGTCTCGATGACCTTGGGCATGCGGGTCATGCCGCCGACCAGGATCACCTCGTCCACCTCGTTGGCCGCGATGCCGGCATCCTTCAGCGCCTGGCGGCAGGGGCCGAGGGTCTTCTGGATCAGGTCGTCGACCAGCGCCTCGAGCTTGGCGCGGGTCAGCTTCATCACCAGGTGCTTCGGCCCGGAGGCGTCGGCGGTGATGAAGGGCAGGTTGACCTCGGTCTCCTTGGAGGAGGAGAGCTCGATCTTCGCCTTCTCCGCGGCCTCCTTCAGGCGCTGCAGGGCCAGCTTGTCGCCGCGCAGGTCGATGCCCTGCTCCTTGCGGAACTCGTCGGCCAGGTAGTCGATGACGCGCTGGTCGAAATCCTCGCCGCCCAGGAAGGTGTCGCCGTTGGTGGACTTCACCTCGAAGACGCCGTCGCCGATCTCGAGGATGGAGATGTCGAAGGTGCCGCCGCCGAGGTCGTAGACCGCGATGGTGCCGGACTGCTTCTTGTCGAGCCCGTAGGCCAGCGCGGCCGCGGTCGGCTCGTTGATGATGCGCAGCACCTCGAGGCCCGCGATCTGCCCGGCTTCCTTGGTCGCCTGGCGCTGGGCGTCGTTGAAGTAGGCGGGGACGGTGATGACGGCCTGTGTCACTTTCTCGCCGAGATAGGCCTCGGCCGTCTCCTTCATCTTGGTCAGCACCATGGCCGAGATCTGCTGCGGCGCGTAGCGCTGCCCCTCGACCTCGACCCAGGCGTCGCCGTTGTCGGCGCGCACGATCTTGTAGGGGACGAGGCCGATGTCCTTCTGGACCATCGGGTCGTCGAAGCGGCGGCCGATCAGGCGCTTGACGGCGTAGAGGGTGTTCTGGGGGTTGGTCACCGCCTGGCGCTTCGCCGCTTGGCCCACCAGACGCTCCCCGTTCTTGGCGAAGGCGACCATGGAGGGGGTGGTGCGGGACCCCTCGGCGTTCTCGATCACCCGAACGTCCTTGCCTTCCATGACGGCAACGCAGGAGTTCGTGGTGCCAAGATCGATGCCGATGACTTTGCTCATCCGTAATGCTCCTTCATGGCAGGCGGGACCGGCCCTGCGGGCGCCCGCGCCGACCGCCCTGCGGCGGCGGGGGACCCGCCTCTGTGGCACCGTGCCCGCCCCCGTCCTGCGACGGATGGGTTGGTAGGATCCGGCTCCGCCCGGCCAGGCGGGCCGTGTCGCCCTGCGATGTATTGAGGCGGAGGGCGGCGGACAAGGGGCGGGCAGATGCCCGGGCAGCAGGGCTCCATTGTCCTTCCCGGCGGTGCGCCCTATAGGATCGGCGGCGCGTGGAGAGGTGCCGGAGCGGTCGATCGGGTCGGTCTCGAAAACCGATGTACCCCCCGTGGGTACCGTGGGTTCGAATCCCACCCTCTCCGCCAGTTCCCGTGCGAGCCGTGCTCTCCGCCAGGCGGGCCACCGTGCTGAGTGGCAGGTTTCTTGGGGTTTTCGGGGCAGGCCTGTTGACTGGCTTGGCGCGGAAACGGTCGAAAATCGCTCTCCGGAGACCAATTCTCTCCGGACCTCCTGACTTAGCCGATCAAGTACGCTTCTGAAAAACCCCGATCAAAGGCCGATTCCGACCCGGCTGGCACTGGTCCGAGTTCGCATTCCACTTGCCAAAGATCCGTACTTCGCAAGCGAACACTCGGTACGGAAGCGAAGCCGGGTCGGCGGATTGCGCCGTGGTGCTGCGGCAGTCGATCAGATAAAGCGCGACGGGATAGTTCAACGAGGGCGATTGCTCTCGGGTTAGTTGTGTTCCGTCAATTAACGCGCAATAATCCATCCGGCATGGCAACCTTCGACGACATCAAAGCTGGGGCGCGACTTCGCGGTCTGGACGCCGCAGGCGTGGCCGAAATCGTCCAGGTGGCGAGGTTCGGCCCGGATGCGCTGAACCTGGTCTTCCGCGTGAATGGGCGCGTGGGCGAGCGGCTGGTCTACCGCGGGGAGGAGGCTGCCTTCGAGTTCCTGGAGGCAGGCCGAGCCTATGCCTTCGACGCGGACGGCAGCCTGCTGCGCCTCGCTTCCGAGGCCTACCGCCTCCGGTTGGCCCACCTCTTCGACCCCTACCTGGCCGTCAGCGCGTCCCAGATCGAGGCGCTCCCCCATCAGATCACGGCCGTCTACGGCGAGATGCTGCCGCGGCAGCCATTGCGCTTCCTGCTGGCAGACGACCCGGGCGCCGGCAAGACTGTGATGGCGGGGCTGCTCATCAAGGAACTCCTGATCCGTGGCGACCTGGAACGCTGCCTGATCGTCGCACCGGGAAGCCTCGTCGAGCAGTGGCAGGAGGAAATGGCCGAGAAGTTCGGCCTCTCCTTCGATCTCCTGTCGCGGGATCAGATCGAGAACTCGGTCACCGGCAACCCCTTCGCCGAGCGGAACCGCCTGATCCTCCGCCTCGATATGGCGGCCCGGTCGGACGAGCTGAAGGCCAAGCTGAACGCCGCCCCGGAATGGGACCTGGTGATTTGCGACGAGGCGCATCGCATGGCCGCGTCGTACTTCGGAGGTGAGGTCAAGGAGACCCAGCGGCATAAGCTCGGCCGGATGCTCGGCGGCATGGCTCGCAACTTCCTCCTGATGTCTGCGACGCCGCATAACGGCAAGGAAGCGGACTTTCAGCTCTTCATGGGGCTGCTCGACGCCGATCGTTTCGAGGGGCGGTTCCGCGAAGGCGTCCACAAGGCGGACGTCTCCGACATGATGCGTCGCCTCACGAAAGAGGAGCTCTACCGCTTCGACGGAACGCCCCTCTTCCCCGAGCGGCGTGCCTACACCGCCAGCTACGAGCTCTCGCCCGCGGAGTCGGCCCTCTATCACGCCGTCACGACGTATGTGCGGGAGGAGATGAACCGCGCCGATCGCTCCGGCGACGGCAAGCGGCAGAACAGCGTGGGCTTCGCCCTGCAGATCCTGCAGCGGCGCCTCGCTTCCTCCCCGGCTGCCATCCACCGCTCCCTGGAACGCCGCCGGAAGCGCCTGGAGGAGCGGCTGCGCGAGGAGAAGCTCCTGCGGCAGAATGGCGGTGCGCCGCTCAGCCGCGTGCCTGTCCTGCCCAGCTTCGACGCCGACGACCTCGAAGATGCGCCCGGCGAAGAAGCGGAGGCCATTGAGGAGCAGATCGCCGACCAGGCCACCGCCGCCGCCACCCTCGCCGAACTCGACGCCGAGATCGTCATCCTCAAGGATCTCGAAGCGCAGGCCCTGCGCCTCAAGCTCTCCGGCCAGGACGCCAAGTGGCGCGAGCTCGAGGCCATCCTCGACGATCCCATCATGCTCGATCCGGCGACCGGGCTGCGGCGGAAGATCCTGATCTTCACTGAGCCCAAGGACACGCTGGAGTACCTGCAGCAGAAGATCGCCGCCCGTGTCGGCGATCCGGCCTCGGTGGTCGTCATCCACGGCGGCATCGCGCGCGAGGCTCGGCGCGCGGCGATCGCGGCCTTCAACTCCGACCCGGTCGTGCGGGTGATGATCGCGAACGACGCCGCCGGCGAGGGCGTGAACCTCCAGCGCGGCGCCCACCTCATGGTCAACTACGACCTGCCGTGGAACCCGAATCGTCTGGAGCAGCGCTTCGGGCGCATCCACCGCATCGGTCAGACCGAGGTCTGCCACCTCTGGAACCTGTGCGCGACCAACACCCGTGAGGGCGAGGTCTACCAGCGGCTCCTGGAGAAGTTGGAGCAGGCCCGGGCGGCCCTGGGTGGCAAGGTCTACGACGTCCTTGGCGAGCTGTTCGAGGGCCAGGCCCTTCGCGACCTCCTGGTAGACGCCATCCGCTACGGTGATGCGCCCGAGACGAAGAGCCGCCTCTTCCAGAAGGTGGACGACGCGGTGGACGTGGATGCGATCGAGCGCCTCGTCGCCGAACGCAAGCTGACCTCGGAGGGCATGGATCCCAACGCGGTCGCCGCCATTCGCGAGGAGATGGAGCGCGCCCAGGCCCGCCGCCTGCAGCCTCACTTCATCGGCGCCTTCTTTCGGGAGGCATTCCAGCTTCTCGGTGGGCGGATCGCCGAGCGCGAGAAGGGCCGCTTCGAAATCCTGCGCGTGCCGCCGGTGCTCAAGCACCGGGATCGGCTGATCGGGCGCGGCGATCCTGTGCTGGACCGCTATGCGCGCGTGACCTTCGATAAGGGTCTCGTGCCCGGCAAGCCGCAGGCCGAACTCATGGCGCCCGGCCATCCACTGCTCGACGCCGTTCTGGACGTGGTGCTGGAGCGCTTCCAGCCACTGCTGCAGCAAGGCGCCGTGCTGGTGGATGAGGGCGATGAGGGCCTCTCCCCGCGCCTGCTCGTCTACCTCGAACACGCCATCCGCGACGGCCGTATGGCGAAATCGGGCGAGCCACGCGTCGTTTCGCAGCGCCTGCAGTTCATCCATCTCCGCGAAGACGGGACGGCCGCCGACGGTGGACCGGCGCCCTATCTCGATTGCCGCCCCATAACGGCCGAGGAACGGGATCTGGTCGCGGATGCGATCACGGCGCCCTGGCTCTCAGGCAGCGTCGAGCAGCAGGCACTCGGCTACGCCATCGCGAAGCTGGTCCCAGAGCACCTTGGCGAGGTGAAGCGCCGCCGGCTGGCCGAAATCGACAAGGTGGAGCGCGAAGTCAGGTCGCGCCTGACCCGCGAGATCAACTACTGGGATGCCCGCGCGGCTCGACTGCGTGAAGAGGAGCGCGCCGGGAAGGAACAGCGCATCAACGCCAGCAACGCGGAGGCTACGGCCCAGCGGCTCGTCGAGCGCTTGCACAAGCGCCAGGAGGAGCTGGCTCGCGAGCGGCAGATCACTGCCTTGCCACCGGTCATGAAGGGCGCCGCGCTGATCATCCCGAAAGGCCTCCTTGTTGCGCGGAGCCAGCCGACACGCACGCCCGTTCCGGCGGGCTTTGCGGAGGACGCGACCTCCCGCGCTGAGGTGGAGCGCCTTGCCATGGAGGCTGTGATGGCCGCGGAGCGGGCGCTCGGGCATGTGCCGCGCGACGTCTCGGCCGAGAAGAAGGGCTGGGACATCGAAAGCCGTGACGTGAAAGCCGGTCACCTGCGCTTTTTGGAGGTGAAGGGGCGGCACGTAGATGGCGACGTCATCATGCTGACGAAGAACGAACTGCTGGCTTCGCTCAACAGCCCGGAAGCGTTCGTCCTGGCGATCGTGCAGGTCGAGGCCGGGTTCGCACGTGAGCCGGTCTACGTGCGGCGATTCTTCCAGCGGGAGCTTGGCTTCGCGGAGACCGCCGTCGCCTTCAACGTCGCAGATCTGCTGACAATCGGCAGCCAGCCATCATGATCGGTGGGCAAGACGGATGAAGGCGAAGCTGGAAGCGCTGGCGGCACTCATCGCCGACTACCGTGAGGGTGAAGTCGCAAAGCCGGACGCCGATCACGTTGAACGCTGGGTCCGCCAGTTCGATGCCGATGAACGAGAGCCCGTGCTCGATGAACTCCTCCGCATCTGGCCCGCGTTCTATCTGAAGAGACAGGTTGTCGAGCAGTTCCTTCAGCGAAAGCTCACTGACGCGTCGCTTGTCGGGGCCAATCCGGCGGAATTTTGGGCGCGAGCAACGGTCCTGGACATCCAGCTTCGGGGCGGCAGTCAGTGCGCCATGCGGGAGCTCCTACGACCATTGCTACAGCACGCGACGGGCCTGTCCCTGGGTGCGTGCGGCGGCGGAGATCGCTTCATCTACTTCGACGACATCCTGTTCACTGGCGACCGGATCGAGAGGGACCTCAGCGCGTGGGTTCCGAAGGCCCCTTCGGTTGCTCACGTCGACATCATCGTCTTTGCGGCGCACGCCTATGGGCGCTATCAGCTGGAAGAGAAGCTGAAGAAGCTGGGTCAGGCCGCCGGAAAGTCGATATCCTTCTCGCTGCAGCCGGAATATGTGCTGGAGAACCGTCGCACTCATCGGGACGACGCAGACGTTCTCTGGCCCGTGTCTCTGCCGGCGGGGGCAGAGCGATTCGCGGCCGGGGCAACCGGCTTTGTGCCACGGTCGCCCGGCCGTGTGTCCAAGCTGTTCCCGTCCGAGCCGAGACGACACTTGGTGGAACAGGCGCTGCTGAAGGCCGGCCTCAAAATTGTTGGCTTCTCACGCGATCCATCTCCCGTGGTCAGGCCGTTGGGCTATGGACCTTTCGGTGTCGGCTTCGGTTCGCTTCTGCTCACCCATCGCAACTGTCCCAACAATGCCCCGCTCGCTTTCTGGTGGGGCGACCCGACGAAGCCTTCCTCCCACCCCCTCGGCAAGTGGTATCCCCTGGTGCCGAGGAAACCGTATGACAACGGCTATGATTTCTGAGGCCACGGCCCCGAGTCGGCTCCGAACCTATGACCGCGCGACCTCCGTCGTTTTCCTTAAGACGAAGGAGGCCTTTGGCGGGCTCTCCAACATGGCTGGCGGCTTCCCGCTTCGCGTGAACGGCGTCCGCATCCTGACGTCCGAAGCGCTGTACCAGGCCTGCCGCTTCCCGCACCTGCCAGACGTCCAGAAGCTGATCATCGCGGAGGCCAGCCCGATGACAGCGAAGATGAAGGGCAAGCCCCACCGTTCCAACTCACGGCCGGATTGGGACGCGGTCCGGGTGAAGATCATGCGCTGGTGCTTGCGCGTGAAGCTCATCCAGAATTTCGCCGAGTTCTCCCGCCTGTTGCTGGCCACGCGCGACCGCCCGATCGTCGAGGAATCCCGCAAGGACGATTTCTGGGGCGCGAAGCCGGTCGAGCCGGACGTGCTGGTCGGACAGAACGTGCTCGGACGCCTCCTGATGGAACTGCGGGAGGAGCTGCGGGACGGCGAGCGGTGGCCGGCAGCGGAGTTGGCGCCGCTCGACCTGCCCGAATTCCTTCTCCTCGGCCGCCCCATCGAGCCGATTCGCGCGGACGGGGCAACCGCGCGACAGCTGCGCCCCGGACCGGTGGCTGCGCCGCCGCAACCCGATACAAAGCCTGACCTCTTCAAACGCCCGAAAGATCGCATGTCCCCGAACTCTCCCCCCGCCGGGCCCCGCAAGAAGCTCATCGAGGTCTCCCTCCCGCTCGAGGCGATCAACGCCGCGTCGGCGCGGGAGAAGTCCATCCGCCACGGCCACCCCTCCACGCTGCATCTCTGGTGGGCGCGCCGACCGCTCGCCGCCTGCCGGGCGGTGCTGTTCGCGCAGCTCGTGGACGATCCCTCCTCCTGGCCCGACCGCTTCCCCACGCCCGAGGCGGTGGAGGCGGAACGCCGCCGGCTGCACCATCTGATCGAGCGCCTGGTGCCGTGGGAGGCCTCGAACAACGAGGAGATCCTGAACGCGGCGCGCTGGGAGATCGCCCGCAGCGTCGCCTGGGGCCTCGGCGAGGAGCCGCCGCCCAGGGAGGATGGCGCGGCCATCCTGGCCTGGCTCCAGGCCAAGGCGCCGCCGGTCTACGACCCCTTCTCGGGCGGCGGCTCCATCCCGCTGGAGGCGCAGCGGCTCGGGCTGCGCGCCTATGGCAGCGACCTCAACCCGGTGGCGGTGCTGATCGGCAAGGCGCTGGTGGAGATCCCGCCGAAGTTCGCCGGCCTGCCGCCGGTGAACCCGGAGGCGCGCGCGCAGGCGGCCCGCGGCGGGCGCTGGCGGGGGCGCGGCGCGCAGGGGCTGGCCGAGGATGTGCGGCATTACGGCGCCTGGATGCGGGAGGAGGCGGCGCGGCGCATCGGCCATCTCTACCCGAAGGCGCGGCTGCCGGACGGGAGCGAGGCGACGGTGATCGCCTGGCTCTGGGCGCGGACGGTGCGCAGCCCCGACCCGGCCGCCAAGGGGGCGATGGTGCCGCTCGTCTCCTCCTTCCTGCTTTCGACGAAGGAGGGGCGGAAGGCCTGGGTGGAGCCGGTGATCGATCCGGCCGCGCCGGATGGCTGGCGCTTCGAGGTGCGGACGGGGGCGCTGAGCAAGGCGGAGGAGGAGCGGCTGAAGAGGGGGACGAAGACGGGGCGCGGCTCAAACTTCGCCTGCGTTCTCAGCGGCGCCGCTATCGCCGGCGAGCACGTGAAGGCGGAGGGCGCGGCTGGCCGGATGGGTGCGCGGCTGATGGCGATCGTCGCCGAAGGCCCGCGCAGCCGCGTCTACGTCTCGCCTACCGCCGAGCATGAGGCGGCGGCGCAACGGGCCCAACCAGCGTGGGAGCCGGAAGGGGAACTCCCAAACGACCCGCGAGCGATCTGGGTCGTCGCCTACGGCCTCAAGACCTTCGCCTCCCTCTTCACCCCCCGCCAGTTGCTGGCGCTGACGACCTTCTCCGATCTGGTGGCGGAGGCGCGGGAGAGGGCCCTGGCCGACGCCCGCGCCGCCGGCCTGCCCGACGACCCCACCCCCCTCGCCCAAGGCGGCACCGGCGCCACCGCCTATGCCGATGCAGTGGCGACGTATCTGGCGTTCGTGGTCAGCAGTTTGGCAGACAGAGTTTCTGGCATTTGTACTTGGGATTCGGGTGGACCGACGTGGGGCACGAAGGTTCGCAACACATTTGCGCGCCAAGCCATCCCCATGACTTGGGATTTTGCCGAAGTGAATGCCTTCTCCACGCAATCGGGGAGCATCGGCAACTCCATCGACTACCTGTCGAAAGCCGTCGAGGCACTCAACGGCCAGACTATCGGTGGCCTTAACAACATCGATGCAGCCAAGAACTCCTTCCCTGTCCGCCCCGTCGTCATCTCCACCGACCCACCCTACTACGACAACATCGGCTATGCCGACCTCTCGGATTTCTTCTACGTCTGGCTGCGCCGCTCCCTCGGCGGCATCTGGCCCGAGCTGTTCCGCCGCCTGACCACGCCCAAGGACCGCGAGCTCGTCGCCACCCCCTACCGCCATGGCGGCAAGGCGGAGGCCGAGGCCTTCTTCATGCAGGGCATGTCGCAGGCGCTGCGCGCCATGCGCGAGGCCGCGGTGGAGGATGCGCCGCTCGCCATCTACTATGCCTTCAAACAGTCCGAGGCGGGGGAGGACGGCGTCACCTCGGCCGGCTGGGCCTCCTTCCTCCAGGCGGTGGTGGATGCGGGCCTCGCCGTGGACGGCACCTGGCCCATCCGCACCGAAAGCGCAGGCCGGCTAATCGGCAAGGGCGCCAACGCCCTCGCCTCCTCCATCGTGCTCGTCTGCCGCAAGCGCGCGCCGGAGGCCGGCATCGCCACCCGCGCCGAGTTCATCCGCGCGCTGCGGCGCGAATTGCCGGAGGCCATCGCCGCCATCCGCAAGGCCGGCGTCGGCCCGGTGGACATGCAGCAATCCGTCATCGGCCCCGGCATGGGCGTCTTCACCCGCTTCGCCCGCGTGCTGGAGGATGACGACAGCGCTATGCCGGTGAAGACCGCCCTCTCCCTCATCAACCGCGTCTGGGACGAGATCGAGAACGAGCTCAGCGAGGCCTTCGACGCGCCGACCCAGGTGGCCCTCGCCTGGTTCGCCACCTACGGCTTCGACGCCCGCCCCTCGGGCGAGCTCATCACCCTCGCCAACGCCAAGAACCTGCCGCTGGACAGCTTGTTCGCCTCCGGTGTGTTCCAGGACCTGCGCGGCAAGGCCGGTCTCGTCGCGCGGGAGAGTCTGCCCGCCGGCTGGTCGCTGGCCACCGACAAGGCGCCCACCGTCTGGGAATGCGTGCAGCACACGATCCGCGTGCTGAACGCCGAGGATGGCGGGGCCGAGGCCGCCGCCGCGCTCGTCGCGCAGATGGGCCCGCGCGCCGAGCAGGCCCGCGCGCTGGCCTACCGCCTGTTCGAGATCGCCACCCAGAAGGGCTGGGCCGCCGAGGCGCTGGTCTACAACGCCCTCGCCCAGGAATGGCCGCGGCTCGCGGAGATGGCGCCCGAGGTCATCGCCCGCGGCCCGGTGGCCGCGGCCCAAGCGTCGCTGTTCTGATCGGCCGAAGGGGGGACGATGTCGGCCAACACCGAAAAGGAAACGCTCCGCCGGGTGCAGGACGCCCTGTTCCACCTGCGCAAGGGGCTGGCGCCCTTCGTGGCCGCGCGGATGTCGCGCGCGCGCGGTCCCGACTGGCTGCGCCTGGCCAGCCGTGCGACGGGCGCTTCGCCAGATGAGGCGCTCGACGCCTACGGCCTGCTCAAGACCATGATCGACAACTGGCGGGATGCCTTCGACGAGGCGTTCAGCCGGAACGACAAGCACAAGGCCCGCAACTTCGCTTCCATGGCGCTCGAGGCGCGCAACGCTGCCTCGCACCTCGCTATCCCGATGGCCGATGACGAGGCGCTCCGCTACCTCGACGCCATCCATCAGCTTCTGCGCCTGGTGAAGGCGCCAGAAGCCGAGGTGGCCGAGGCGAAGAAGCTCTACGAGGCGCAGCGCCATGTCGGTGTTGCAGCGGCGCCCGCCACGCCACAGCCCACGCCTGCGCCGCAGCGTCTGGAACTGCAGGCAACCGATGGGCCGGCGAAGGCGCTGAAGCCCTGGATCGAGGTGGCGCTGCCCCACCCCGACGTCATCGCGAACCGCTTCAAGGAGGCAGAGTTCGCCGCCGACCTCTTCGCCGTGGATGCGGGCCACGCGACGGATGGCTACGCCACGCCCGCGGACTTCTTCGGCATCACCTTCCTGACGGAGGGGCTGAAGCGCGTCCTAACCTCGGCGCTGCAGCGCCTGTCGGGCGCGGGCGGTGATCCGGTGATCGGCCTGCAGACCGCCTTCGGTGGCGGCAAGACGCACACCATGCTCGCCATCTATCACCTGGCTAAGCATCTGCGCGAAGGCGGCGACCCCGCCGCGCTCGGCGGCATGGCGCCGCTGGTCGAGAAGCTCGGCACCACCGCCTGGCCCAAGCCGCGCGTCGCGGTCTTCGTCGGGTCGTCGAAGGGGGCGGATGTCTCCCTGACCTTGGGCGGCGGCCCACCTGTGCGCACGCTGTGGGGCTACATCGCCTGGCGCCTGGCTGGTGAGGCCGGGCTGAAGCTGGTGGCGGAAGCCGAGGCTGCCCGTACCAACCCGGGCTCCGAATTGCTGGTCGCACTGTTCAAGCTAGCGGGGCCGAGCGTCATCCTGCTCGACGAGCTGACGATGTTCGCGCGGCAGCTCGACGACGACCGCTTCGAGGCCTTCCTGTCCTTCATCCAGTCGCTGACCGAAGCGGCAAAGATGGTGCCGGGCATTCTCATTGTCGGGTCGTTGCCCGAGAGTCGTGCGGAAGCCGGCGGACCGCGCGGCGTCGAGGCGCTGCTGCGGCTGGAGAAGGTCTTCGGCCGGGTTCAATCGGCCTGGCTGCCGGCCTCCGGCAATGAGACCTACGAGATCGTCCGCCGCCGCCTGTTCCAGCCGCTGGATGCGGATGGCGAGCGCGCCCGCGAGGAGACGATCAAGGCCTTCCACGACCTCTACAAGAAGAACCCTGCCGAGTTCCCACCCGAGGCCAAGGAGCCGAGGTACCTCGAACTGCTGCGGCTCTCCTACCCGATCCACCCGGAGCTGTTCGAGCGGCTGGCGAAGGACTGGTCCAGCCTCCAGAAGTTCCAGCGGACGCGCGACGTCATCCGCTTTATGGCAAACGTGGTCGGCGTGCTGTGGCACGGGCAGACGCGGGATCCGCTGATCACGCCGGCCCGCGTGCCGGTCGCGCATGAGAAGGTGCGCACGGGCGTGCTGTATCCCCTCGATCCGGCCTTTGGGTCCGTGGTCGACAAGGAGGTGGACGGAGACGGCGCGTTGCCGGCGCGTATGGAGGCCAACCCGTCGCGCCGGATCTCTCAGCTGCGGGCTGCGACGCGAGCGGCGCGCGCGGTCTTCCTGTGTTCAGCGCCGTCCGTGGGGCAGCCGAATGCGGGGCTGACAGGTCAGGGCTTGCGCTTGGCCTGCGCCGAGCCGGGTGATCAGCTGGCCATCTTCGGCGAGGCTCTGCGCGAGCTCAGTGAGCGTGCGACCTACCTCTACGAGGAGGCCGGGCGCTACTGGTTCTCCACTCAGCCGACCCTGAACCGGCTGGCGGATGATCGGGCGAAGGCCTTCCTGGATCAGGTGCACGAGGTGGACGCCGAGATCGTGCGGCTCCTGACGGAGGATGCCGGTACGAAGGGTGGCTTCCATCGCGTCTTCGCCGCGCCCGATGACCCCGTGACGATCGATGAGGCACAGGCCCTATCGCTCGTCATCCTGGGGCCGAGCACGCCGCATGCCGGGAAGGGTGCGACGAGGTCGGCAGCGTCGGATGCGATCGCGGAGGCGTTGATGCGGTGCCGCGCTTCGCAGCGCCGGTTCCGTAATACGCTTCTGTTCGTCGCGGCCGACGAAGGGAACCTGGCGACGGCGCGCGAGGTGATCGCCAAGGCGATGGCCTGGGACTCCATCGTGAAGGACAGCCGCCTGCAGCAGCAGATGACGAATGCGCAGGAGGCGGACGCGAAGGACAAGGCGAAGACCCACGCTGACGGTGCGCGCCGTGCTGTCCGATCCGCCTGGAGCCACATCTTCTATCCGGTGAAGAGCGAGACGGCGGGCAAGCCTTTCGACCTCGAGCACACGCTGATCTCGTCGCGCGACCGTGCCGCGATCCCGGCTGTTGTGTACGAGAAGGCGAAGGGCGACGGCATCGCGCTGGAGAAGCTCGGGACGGAGCGGCTTTGGCTGGCGCTGAAGCCTATATGGCCGGAGGACCGCGCCCATCTGCCGATCGCCGAAGTGGCGGATTGGTTTGCGTCCTACGTCTACCTCCCGCGGCTGCGGGATCGCGTCGTGCTAGAGAACACCATCCGCGACTCGGTTGCGAAGCTCGATCCCGAGTTCGGCTATGCCGATGGCTACGACGAGGCGACGGGGCGATACCGCAACCTCGTCTGGGCGAAGAACCTCACCGAGCTCCCCTCCGCGAACGCGATCCTCGTGCGCGCCGCAGAAGCGCGAGCGCAGCTTGCAGCGGCGCCGGCAAAGCCAGATGGGTTGCCAGCGAGCGCTGATCCGCGGCCGGATCCCGGGTCAGGGAATGCGAACGGAGGACGTGAGCCGACAGCCACGCCCCCGACCTCGGCGCAGCAGAAGCCGCGTCGCTTCTATGGATCGGTCGAGATCGACATGGTCCGCCCAATGAAGTCGTTCGATGCCATCTTCAACGCGGTTGTCATGGAGCTGCAGCGGACGAACGGCGCGAAGGTGAAGCTCACCCTGGAGATTGAAGGGGAGGCGCCGGAGGGGTTCGACGAAAGCGAGGTCAGCGTCGTGCGTGACAACGCCAAGCAGCTGAAGTTCAGGCCTGAGTCGACGGGGTTTGAGGAGTAGAAGCCCGGTTTTCCAGCGCTAACTCCCGACATGACCCGGTTCCTGACCTGGCTCTCGAACTTCTTTCGACACGCGGCAAACCAGAAGCGCGGGATCGTTAGGCAGGAACCCGTCGTCGCTCATGCCGGGCCCGTCTCCGCTGTGGCATCGGCCACTGCGCCGGCCGCCATAGAGGCGGGTGAGGCAGAAAAGCCCACACTGCCAGAGATCGCGTCGACCACCGAGACGCCTCAGCAGCAGGTCCGTCAACTCATCAAGCAGGCTCTCGAGGCGCCTACACCCGATCAGTTCGTCGACTTCATAGTGTTCACAAAGAACTTCCGCCGCATGGGCGTCTGGAACACCAGGATGGCGTATATTCAACGTCCTGGCGCTTCGGTGATTGCGACGGAAGTCGAATGGAAATCTGTTGGCCGCCATGTGCTTCCAGACGCGGTGCCGATCATTATCCTCTGGCCGTTCTCACCTATCAGGTACGTGTACGAGCTCGCAGATACCGGCCCGCCGGTGGATCGTGAGGCGATCGGGGATCCCTTCGCTGCCACGGGGGTCTTTGCGCCGGGAATGCTCAACCGATTGGTGCGGGAGTTGGACAAGCAGAAGACGTTCAAGGTGAAGGTGGAGCTGCGTCGACAAGGCTTTAGCTACGCTGGCTCAGCCGCTGCGCAGTCTATTCTACCGGGACTGTCCGGCGGGAGCCTCGGGCCGGTCGATCAGAGTAAGATAGGGGATTTCGCTTCGGCGAATGCAGAGGTCTCCGCATCTTCAGGCGGCGATGTGCCCGTTTATCGTGTCACGCTGAATGATCGCCTCGACGAGAAGGAAAGGTTCGTGACCCTTGCACACGAGCTGGGCCATGTCTTCTGCGGTCACCTCGGGCCTTGCCGGTCTCGCGCCGCAGAAGGAGACGAGTATGACAGCGAGGCAGGCTGGGGCGACCGCCGCCACGTCTCAAAGGGCGTGCGTGAAGTCGAAGCGGAAGCTGTCGCATTCCTGATCGCTTCCCGCGCGGGGCTCGTCACTGGCTCTGCCGCCTACCTGAAGGGGTACCTGGAGAAGGTGAAGGTGGACGACGTCGATCTTGATGTGATCGTACGGGCGGCTTCGCGGATCGAGCGGATTGGCAAGATCAGCTACGGCAAGATGACGTTCAAGACTACCGCGGGGGAGTGACTTCGTTCGTGGTTCGCCGCTGCTCTTCCCAGGAAACGGGAAATGGCTCCATCAGCCCGGGCAGCGTCATCCCCTCCGGCTGCCGCCCATTCAGGATCGCTTCCACGATGTCCGGCGCCAGCAGCGTCAGCCGGAGCACGCGCGAGACGTAGGACGAGTTGATCTTCTCGGCCGCGGCCAGTTCGTTGATCGTGCTGAAGCGCCCGGTCTCCAGCATCCGCCGCCACCGGAAGGCCCGCGCGACCGCCTTGATGAGCGTGATGTCCTGCCGGCGCTCCAGCACCAGCACGCCGGGCGTCACCATCGCCTTTCGCCCGCCGCTCGGCTTCACCCGGAGTGGGATGACCACCGTAAGGGTCTGCGCCGCGTCGCTCATGCTGCCGCCCTCCCGGCCTCGGGCTCTCGGGCGGCGAGGTCTCGGACCAGGCTGCCGAGCCCGTCGAGCCGTAGCCGCACCGCGGCGCCCTCGACCCGGACGTCGACCCGGTCCACCAGCAGCCGCACGATGCGCGCCCGCTCGGCGGGGAAGAGTTCGTCCCACAGCGGCTCGATCCGCTCCAGGGCCAGCAGCACCTCCTGCTCCGTCACGTCTGGCGCCGTCGCGCGTGCCGCCCGCCAGGTGCCGACTACCATCTCGGGCTGCCGCAGCAGCGCGCGCACCTGCGCGATGACCGCCGCCTCGATCTCTCCGGCCGGCAGCCGCGCGATGGCCGGCCGCTCAGTCCCGCCACCCTTCAGCACCGCCTGGCTGACATAGTAGCGGTAGATTTGCCCGCCCCGCCCGCGGCTGTGGCTCGGCGACATGGCGCGCCCCTCGCTGTCGAAGATCAGCCCGCGAAGCAGCGGCGCCGTGGTGTTCCGCGTCCGGTTGATCCGCACCCGCGGGCTGACCTGCAGGATTGCGTGCACCGCGTCCCACTGCGCCTGTGTGACGATGGCGTCGTGCTCGCCGGGATAGGCCGTGCCCTTGTGCACCGCCTCGCCGAGATACACGCGGTTGCTGAGGATCCGGTAGACGTCGCTCTTCGTGAGCGGGCGGCCCCGCTTCGTGGTGGCGCCCTCCGCGCGCAGCACCTGCACCAGTCGGGTGCAGGACTCCAGCTCGACGAAGCCCTGCAAGATTCGCCGCACAAGCGCGGCCTCGGCGTCGTTCACCACCAGCTTCCGCTCCCGCACGTCGTAGCCGAGCGGTACGTATCCGCCCATCCACATGCCGCGCTTGCGCGACGCCGCCACCTTGTCGCGGATGCGCTCGCCAATGACCTCTCTTTCGAATTGAGCAAAGCTGAGCAGGATGTTCAGCGTTAGCCGGCCCATGCTGGTGGTGGTGTTGAAGGACTGCGTGACCGAGACGAAGGTCACGTTGTTAGCGTCGAACACCTCGACCAGCTTGGTGAAGTCGACCAGCGAGCGAGAGAGGCGGTCGATCTTGTACACGACCACCACATCGACCAGCCCCTCCTGGATGTCGGCTACGAGGCGCTTGAGCGCGGGACGTTCGAGGGTGCCGCCGGAGATGCCGCCATCGTCGTAGCGGTCGCGCACTAGCACCCACCCCTCCGCGCGCTGGCTGGCGATGAAGGCCTCGCAGGCCTCACGCTGCGCGTCGAGGGAGTTGAACTCCATGTCCAGGCCCTCCTCGCTCGACTTCCGGGTGTAGACCGCGCAGCGGAGCTTCCGCACTGTGGCCGGCATCGCGCTGGCCGGCTTTGTGTCGCGCTTCATACTGCGTCCCGGCTCGGGCGCAGCCCGAAGAACACGCGACCATTCCACCGCGTGCCGGTGATGGCGCGGGCGATGGCGGAGAGCGATTGGTAGGGCTGGCCCTGGTATTCGTACCCGGCGCGGGTCACGGTCACCACGTGCTCGACACCCTGGTACTCGCGGATCAGCTGCGTGCCAGCTATTGGCTTGTCGTCGCCGCGCATGCGGCGGACGGTGATCCTGCCGCCGTCGAGCTGCTCGCCGAGCGCCTCGAGGCGGGCGAGCGTCTCGGGCTTCAGGCCGCCATGGGCCAGTTCCTGGATGCGGTAGGCGAGCCGGCTCTCCAGAAAGCGCCGGTTGTAGGGCGGCGGCTCGGTGCCGAAGAGCTCCCGCCATTGCTGCTTCAGCGCGGGCGTGGCGGCGGCCTTCAGGGCGGCGAGTCGGCCGAGCACGTCGGCGGGCGGGATGGCGGGGGCGGTGAACGCCGGCGGGGCGGTGGGCTTGGGCTTCGTCGTGCGCGTCATGCGTCTCTCCGGGTGGTCCGGTTCGCATGCAGGCGCTGGGTGGCCGGGAAGTGTAGCGGCCGCTCTCTGTGGTCAGCGGCGTCGCGCGCGGCTTCCTGGGCAGCGCGGCTCCGGAGCCGCAGCAGGCCACGGGCAAGCAGGTCGCAGACCTCGCGGAGGTGGGGCGGGAGATGCTGATTGGCGGGCGGCGTCGCGGGCAATGGCCGGATCTCGGTCAGGTTTCGAGGCACCCTCCGCACCTACTCGGATACCGCGAGATCTGTCGGGGTCCATCAACCACAGTCTTGAACGAAATAGGAACATTTCCTATGCTTACGCCTGCGTCATCTTCAGCGCCCCCCAGCCCGGCAGACCCTCATGGCGTCATTCAACCCGAAGAAATTCGCCGACCCTGACCGCCTGCGCGCCATCGCGACTCGCGGCGTTCATGGCGCCCTGGTGCGACTACCTCCGCGGCCGCGGCTTCGAGTTCCCCTCGTCGCCGCTCGTTGAGATCGACTTCGCCGGGCTCGCCGACATCCTGATGCGCCCGGACGCGGCGACGCCGGCCGACATGGTCGATGCCCTCTACTATGTGCACGAGACCGCCGGCGCGGAGGACATGGACCAGCTCCTCGCTGCCGTCCGTGCGCGCGGCTTGGCGGTGGCTGACGACCCTGGGGCGACGCCCATCGACCTGGCCATCGACGTGTGGAGCGCCGCGCCCGAGGTGGTCCGCGCCCACCATGCTGAAGCGATTGCCATGCGCCAGCAGAACTTCGAGTATTTCGGGCCAACGAACCCGGTCCGCGGCGTGTTCCCCGCCATCGACACCGAGCTACGCCAGCGCCTCGAGAGCGAGCTCGACGACTGGTTCGAGAGCCACCGGCGCGGGCGCGGCTGCCGGATGTTCGTCATCAGGCATCCGCCGATGACCTGGATCCTGGTGCGGCATGGGCAGCCCATGCGCCGGGAAGCCAGCCAGAAGGATGATGGCGGCGTCGGGACCGAGTTCTACCGCCCGCAGCGCCACGACGTGCTGATCTACGATGAGCGCAGCGGCGATGTCGGGGTGCATGCCAACACGAAGGGCGAGCGGAACCTCTACCTGCGCACCCTCGGCCACCACCTGTTTTCCGGCGAGGAGCATTTCCAGACCGCCGGGCGGTTCACCCTCGATCCCCTCATCGCGGACGGCCCGGAGGCGCTGAACGTCGAGGATGTCGACGGCATCAAGGCCGTGCGGCTTGTCGAGTATCGGCGCTATTGGGGCGGCGTGTATCGCGAGATGGAGACCCGGAAGGCCGAGGACGTCTTCGCGGCCCTGGCCGCCCGAAATATCCGCGGCCTGGCGGGCGGGAGGCTGAACAGCGCCACCTTCAAGGTGGCGTTCGAGGACTCGGAAAAGGAGCGGTCCGTCACCATCAGACCCCCAGGAATCGCGCGCTATGAGCGCAACGACGACAGCGAGCTCATCGAGCGCTGGCTGCGTGCGCGCGGCTTCATCCTTTCGGGCCAGGGTGTCGATGACGATGAAGCCGCTACCGCTGTTCTGGAACGCGCTTGATGCCCTGCCTGGCGCTGCGACCGATCGGCGCGACTGGACGGCCCGGCTCGGTGCGGAGTTCCTCGTAGCGCAGAGGTTCCTGCGCGCGACGGGGCGCCGGGTCACGTCGATCGACTGTCCCTCCCCGGGCGGTGAGGGCTGCCCGCGCGCGGTTATCAGATCGGCCGACGGCGCGCTGCGCGCCGTATGCCGGTCCGCGACGGGGCGATGCAATCCGCTCGACCTGCAGCCCGAGGACACCGATGTCCTGCAGGTGGACTTACTCCGCCTACGGCAGGCGCTGGCCTCACTGTTCGAAGTCCAGGCGGCGGCCGCCCCGCCGACTTCTAACCGCGTCGCATTGCTGGGTGAACACGCAATCGCCGCTGGCGTCGCCGCCCCGGTGATGCTCGTCGTGCCCGGTCCCATGGATGCCATCCAGTTCGACGAACTCCGCGAAGGCGGGCTGATTAGCGAGCGCGCGGTCCTGCTGGTGCCAACCGCGGCGTCGCTGCCATCGTCGATGCGGACGCGCCTTGCATCGCTCGGGCACATCGTTCTGAGCCTGAGCGATGTGACGGAGGCCGACGGCAAGGGGAACCTCATGCCGGTTCAGCCGCTCGAGCTGCTGCTGCACGAGATTCGGGCGGCGCTCCAGGCGCGGATTGACACTGCACAGGCTGGACCCACCGTTTCCCTGCCGGCTGGAGCGCGATGGGCCGAGCTGACGTTCGTCCTGGTCTCCGACGAGGTTCTGAACGTCACCTGCCGCGGCCAGACCCAGAGGCTCGAACCGGACCGGGTCGGCATGAAAGACGGGCGGACCGGGAAGCCCACCGAAGCCTGGGCCTTCCTCCAGGTCCTCGCTCGAGGTGGCGGCATCCTGGGGCCGCTCGGCCGCGATGTTGTCGAGGAACAGAAAAAGAAGAAGCAGGCGTTGAGTAGGCAGCTCGTTCGTGCCTTCGGCATCAGCGATGACCCGATCCGCTGGAGCAAGCGGGACAGAACCTACCAGACCGCCTTCGTGCCCCGCGACGAGCGACCGAAGGCCGTCAGGATGTCTGCCGGCCGCCGGTGAATTTTCACCGACGGGCCTTCCGCCATCTGCACTTTTTCTCCGCTAAAGGCGCCATGAATCCCCTGGGCTTCTCCGCAGAAGCCTCATGCCTGCCCGCGCTTCCACAGCCTCCCTGGTGAATTTTCGCCGGTCGCCATCGATCGGGCCGCGAGCCCGTCCTCGATCGACGGCGAGAACCCATGGAGCAGACTGCCCGGGACGCGGTGCTGGCCTCCCGCATACTCAAGCACATCCACAGCACGGCGAAGCGCCTGGCCCGCAGTGGTCGGATCCGCGGCATGGATGCCGAGGACATCGCGCAGGACCTCTTCCTCGATCTCTGGCGTCGGTGCCCGGCCTTCGACCCGAGCCGGGCGAGCTTCCCAACCTTTGCTGACCGGATCATCGCGCACCGCGCGGCCAGCCTGACTGCCCAGACGCAGCGGGCGCAGATCGAGCGGCGGGAAATCCGCATCGACGATCCTGTCGAGGGTGCGGACGGCAGCACCTTGGCCGACATCCTTCCGGATCCGGCTGCGCCGGACGAGCTGGATCACGGCCTCTCCCTCGACCTCCGCCGCTTCATCGAGAGCCTGTCGCCCGCCCTGCAGCGGTGCTGCGCGATCCTGGCGGAGCCGAACATCCGCTCGGCTGCGGCGCAGGCGGGGTCCCATCGCTCGTCCCTCTATGAGAACGCGCGCCGTCTCCGGAGGCGCGCCGAGCAGGCGGGTCTGCGGATCTACCTGGCCGGACCCCGACAGATTTCGACGCCCGCCGGTAGGTGCCCGGCATGAGCAGTCACCATGATGCCGGAGCGCAGCGGAGCGGAGGGCTGGTTCGCCATCTCGACCAGCACGCCCTCGCGAACCGCTGGGGCCTGTCGATCCGGACCCTTGAGCGCTGGCGTTACCTGAACCAGGGGCCCGCCTTCCTGAAATTGGGCGGCCGCATCCTCTACCGCCTCGAGGACGTCGAGGCCTTCGAGGCGGCGCAGGCGCGCGATCCGGCCGCATCGGCAAGGGCGACCGCGTGATGGCCGCGCTGGTCCGCTACGAGCAGGCCCGCACGGCGCTGGCAGAATGCGCCCGTATCGATGAGGCCTCCGAGATCCGCGACAAGGCCGCGGCGCTCGCCGCCTATGCCCGCCAGCGCGACGACCGGGACCTCGAGGTCTGGGTGCGCGAAATTCACCTGCGCGCCTGCGTCCGCATCGGCGAGCTGAGCCGCGAGCTGGAACGTGCCGAGCCTGGCGGAGCGGGCGGCGGCTCGAAGTTCCCAGCGGTGGGAACCTCGAAGGCCCAGGCGCTGGCCGACGCCGGCATCTCGACCAGCACGGCCCACCGCTACGAGGAGCTCGCTGGCGGGCGCGAGGAACAGGCCCAGGCCGCGGGCCGCGCCGCGATGGAGGCCTACTTCGCGCAGTCCCGCGCAGAAGGCGCGCCGCCGACAATGGCCGGCCTGCGCGGCGCCGTGCGCGGCGCGCTGGAGGCCACGCTCGGGCCGCTGCCGACCCGCCCGAAGCGCCCGGCCCCGCCCGCCGAGCGGCCGAAGGTCGCGCCCATCGGCGCCGACTGGGCCGATTTCACCGCCGCCGTCCTCACCGTCGCGACCCTGCCCGTCGACTTCGCCTCGCTCGCGGGCCGGGCCCCGCGTGCCCTGCTCGACGACCTGCGCGGCGAGGCACGCGAGGCGCTGCGGCGGCTGCCGCTCTGGATCAACGCATTGGAGAACGAACATGACGACACCGCGTGACCGCATGCGGACCCTGATCCGCGAAGCTCGCCTCAGCGTCCGCCACCGCGGCAGCGTGCCGGCGATCGTCGGCGAGGTCGTCCGGAATGCCGCGGAGGAGATCCGCAAGGACGACCAGCTGTTCGGCGTGGTTCTGGCGACGGCGCTGAACAAGCTGATCCGTGACGAGCTCAAGCGCAGCGCCGAGAGCGCCGACCACGCCGAGGGCCTGCGGGCGGAGCAGATGGAGATGTTCCCGCCGGATGCCCGCGCGACGGTGGAGCAGATCGGGCGTGGCGAGGTGTTCGTGCCGAGCCGCAATGCCTTCGTCCCGCTGCTGCCGAGTCACCTGCAGCCGCAGGAGATCGACGAGGCTGGGAAGTACGTCATCGACCATGGCGGCGACTGCATTCGCCGCGGCGGCCTGCTGCGCCGGCTGAGCCGGATCATGCAGACCCACCGGAAGGCAGCGTGAGGTCGGCCATGGGCAAGTCCTCCCGCGACAAGGGCCTGCGCCGCGAGCGGGCCATCGTCGACATCCACATGAAGTGCGGACTCCGCGCCGAGCGCGTGCCGCTGTCCGGCGCCGTCCGGTACCGCGGCAACGGTGCCGACGTCGACCTCTACGTCCGCGGCGCCGAGCCGCTGAAGGCGGAGGTCAAGGCGCGCGGCGAGGGCGACGGCTTCAAGACGCTGGAGCGCTGGCTCGGCCGGAACGACGCGCTGTTCCTCTGGCGCGACCGCGCGACGCCGATGGTGGTGCTGCCGCTGCATGTCTGGATCGAGATCGCGCGGCGCAGCGCGCGCTGCGCAGAGCCCGACGCCGATCGCGAGCGCGCCCGCCGCGCGCGCCAGGCAGAGGAAGGCCCGCTCCCGCCGCCCGACGCTATCGCCGAGGTGACGCCGTGACCCCGCGCACCACCCAGAGGCTGCGCGAAATCGGCGACGCGCTCCGCACTCTGGCCGGCGGCCTGCTGCTGGCCGGCGGGTTCATCGCGCTCTGCTGGGTCGCCGAGCTGGTGACCTTCCGATGAGCGTCTCTCCCATGCCGATGCCCGCGCCTGCCCGGCCGCCGGCGTCGCTCACTCAGCCGGGCGCCATCACCACCGACAGGACCAGCATGACCAACCGAACCACTCTGGCGCAGCTGCGCGAGATGGACGCCGCGCAGGCCGCCCGCCTGCCCGTCGATCATCTGGCGCTGCTGCTGGAAGAGGTCGGGGCGCTGAAGGCCGACGCCAAGCACCTCGCCGACCTGCTGCACGACGCCCTGCACGCCCGCTACGGCGAAGCGGCCGCCGCGGCCCGCCGCGCCGACGGCAAGGACACCGGCCGCGTCCGCCTGGAGCAGGACGGCTTCGAGATCGTCGCGGACCTCGCGAAGCGCGTGGAGTGGAACCAGCCGAAGCTGGCGGAGGCGGTCGCTACCATCCGCGGCTGGGGCGAGGACCCCGCCGACTACGTCACCGTCGAGATCCGCGTGCCGGAGAGCCGCTTCACGGCGTGGCCGCCGCGCATCCGCGCGGTGTTCGAGCCGGCGCGCACCGTCGCCACCGGCCGTCCCTCCTACACCCTCGAACCGAAGGACGTCGCCTGATGGCGCATGAACTCCGCATCCAGGTCGCCATCCCCCTCGAAGGCGACGCGATCTCCCGCGCGAAGGACGTGGCCGCCTTCGAGCCGACCCTCGACGCCTTTGCCGAGGCGGTGGCGCGCGCCGGCGGCGACATCAAGGTCGACGTCATCAAGGCGAAGCCGCGCACGCCGAAGGAGCCGCACTGATGGCGATCTCCCTTGCATCGCTCCGGCGGGGCGGCGAGACGCGCCCGCCGCGGATCCTCGTCTACGGCGTGGCCGGCGTCGGCAAGACCCAGCTCGCCGCCGATGCGCCGAACCCGGTGTTCCTGCAGACCGAGGACGGGCTCGGCCGCATCGACGCCGCGACCTTCGGGCTGCTGCGCAGCTTCGACGCGGTGATGGAGGCGCTCGGCAGCCTCTACACCGAGGAGCACGACCACCAGACCGTGGTCCTCGACAGCCTTGACTGGCTGGAGCCCCTCGTCTGGCAGCACACGGCGCAGGCGCACAACCAGCCGGACATCGAGTCCTTCGGCTACGGCAAGGGCTACCTCGCTGCGCTGGATACCTGGCGCAGCTTCCTCGACGGCGTGAACGCGCTGCGCGACGAGCGCGGCATGGGCGTGATCCTGATCGCGCATGCCGAAATCCGGCGCTTCGACAGCCCCGAGACCGAGCCCTACGACCGCTACCAGCCGAAGCTGCACCGCGGCGCCTCCGCGCTGGTGCAGGAGCATGTCGATGCCGTGCTCTTCGCGAACTATCGCGTCAGCACGCTGAAGTCGGACGTCGGCTTCAACAAGAAGGTGGTCCGCGGCGTGAGCGGCGGCGACCGCCTGCTGCACACCGCCGAGCGCCCGGCCTTCCTCGCGAAGAACCGCTTCGGGTTGGCCGAGACGCTGCCGCTGTCCTGGCCTGACCTCGCCGCCGGCATCCCCTTCTACGCGGCGCCACCCAGCACCGCCCCCGCCTCCACCACCGAAGCCCGGAGCTGACCCATGGCATCCCTCAATGGAACCTTTGACGCGACCGAGGTCGCCCCCGCCGTCCCGCTCGAGGTGCTGCCGCCCGGCAAATACCTCGCGCATCTGATCGAGAGCGAGATGCTGCCGACCAAGGCCGGCGACGGGCAGTACCTGAAGCTGGTGTTCGAGGTGCTGGAGGGCCCTGCCGCCCGCCGGAAGATCTTCGACCAGCTGAACCTGGTGAACCGCAACGAGCAGACGGTCGAGATCGCGCAGCGCACGCTCTCCGCCATCTGCCACGCGGTGGGCCAGGTCCACGTCAGCGACAGCGAGCAGCTGCACTTCAAGCCGCTGATCGTGACCCTGAAGGTCAAGCCGGCCGGCAACGACAAGTCCGGCATCTACCGCGAGGCGCGGAACGAGGTGGCCGGTTACTCTGCGGCGTCGGCGGGCGCCTCCGGCGGGGTCGCGCCACGCCCGGCCGCTGCGGTGCCCCGCGCGACCCCGGCGGCGCCCCCGGCGGGCACCCGCCCCGGTGCCGCCGCCACGCCACCCTGGCGCCGCAACGGCTGACGACACCGCCGGCGGACACATCCGCCGGCCCCTCCTTCCTCCCTGCGGGACCAGCCATGGCCGTCCTTCCACCGCCGTCGAGCCCCACCGTCACCGCCATCTACGCCGCCTACGAGGCGGCCGCGGATGCCGGCTACCGCGCGCATCTCGGCGCCTCGCTGATCGGCGCCGAGTGCGAGCGCGCGATCTGGTACACCTTCCGCTGGGCCACGCGCGCCCGGCACACCGGCCGGCTCTTCCGGCTTTTCGAGACGGGCCACCTGGCCGAGGCCCGCTTCGTCGCCGACCTGCGCCGCATCGGCATCACCGTGCTGGACGTGAATCCGGCGGCCGGCCGGCAGTGGAACCTCCGCGACGCCGGCGGCCACTTCGGCGGCAGCATGGACGCCGTCGCCAAGGGCTTCCCCGAGGCGCCGGCGACCTGGCACGTCTGCGAGTTCAAGACCCACAGCGCCAAGTCCTTCGCCAAGCTGAAGGCCGAGGGCGTCGCCGCCTCCAAGCCGCTGCATTGGTCGCAGATGCAGGCCTATATGCAGCTCGCCGGCCTCGATCGCGCCTTCTACCTGGCGGTCTGCAAGGACACGGACAAGCTCTACCAGGAGCGCATCCGGCACGACGCAGAGGCCGGGCTGCGCATCCTGGCGAGGGCAGCGCGCATCATCGGCGCGGCCCGGCCGCCGGCCCGCATCAGCCAGGATCCGACCTGGTGGCAGTGCCGCTTCTGCGATCACCATGCCGTTTGTCATGACGGCGCCGCGCCGGAGCGGCACTGCCGCTCCTGCCTGCATGCCTCGCCGGTCCCGGGCGGTGATTGGCATTGCGCCCGGCACAACGCCCCACTCGACCGGCGCAATCAGGAGGCGGGCTGCGCTGCGCACCTCTACATTCCGGACCTCATCGACGGCGAGCAGCTGGACGCCGGCGAGGATTGGGTCAGCTACCGGCTGCCCGACAACAGCGTCTGGCGCGACAGCGCCACCTCCTCCAGCGCGGGGGCGGCGCCGTGAGCCAGGACCTCCTCGTCATCGTCTCGGTCAAGAACAACGCACTGCTCACCGCCATGCGCGAAGCGGGGTACGAGAGCGCGGCGGCGCTGTCGCGCGCCGGCGGCGTGTCCGCCCACCGCATCTATGACTACCTGAACCTGCGCCTCGCACCGCTCCGCGAGAACGGGGAATGGCGCGCCTGCATCCTCGCCATCTCGAAGGCGCTGCGCACGCTGCCCGAAGATCTCTTTCCCGCGGCGTTCCTGCGCCGCGCGCTCACGACGAACAAGGTCACGCGCGAGGTCAGCGCGGATGAGTTGCCGGCGCTCATGGGGGGCGTGTCCTCCTCCATCGCCTACGACCCCGAGCGGAGCGTCGCCGTCGATGCCGCGCTCGACGCCCTGGACACCGCGCTGGCCGGCCTGCGGCCGCGCGAGGCGCGCATGCTGCGGATGTACTTCGGCCTGGATGGCGAGGCGCCCCGGACCCTGGAGGAGATCGGGCGATCCTTTGACGTCAGCAAGGAGCGCGTGCGCCAGACCGTGCAGCTCGCCCAGCGCCGGCTGGCCGCACCGCGGCACCAGCTCCGCCAGCGTTGCGCACCCCTCCTGGAGGATGCCGCGACGGGAGAGGATCGATGACCCTCTCCCTTCGCCCCTATCAGCGCGCCGCGATCGAGGCGCTCTACGACTATTTCGCCGCCAGCGTGGGCAACCCGCTGATCGTGATGCCGACCGGCACCGGGAAGTCCGTGGTCATCGCCGGCTTCACGCGCGAGGCCATCGCCGCCTTTGGCGACACCCGCGTACTGGTCCTCACCCACGTGAAGGAGCTCATCCAGCAGAACTTCATGGCGCTGCTCCGCGCCTGGCCCGAGGCGCCGGCCGGCATCTACTCGGCCGGGCTATCCCGCCACGACATCCACGCGCAGATCCTCTTCGCCGGCATCCAGTCGATCCACCGCCACGCGCGGCAGGTGCAGCGCTGCGACCTCGTGCTGATCGACGAGGCGCACCTGCTCGGACGCGGCGACAGCGGCATGTACCGCTCCTTCCTGGCGCAGCTGAACGAGATCAACGCGGGCTTGCTGAAGGTCGTCGGCTTCACGGCGACGCCGTATCGCCTGGACAGCGGCATGCTGCACCAGGGCAAGGATCGTCTCTTCACGGACATCGCCTTCCAGGTGCCGGTACTGGACATGATCCAGCAGGGCTATCTCTGCCCTGTGGTCCCCAAGCAGACCACAACCCAGCTCGACGTCGGCGGCGTCGGCACCCGCGGCAGCGAATTCATCGCCAAAGACCTCGAGGCGGCAGTGGACCGCGACGAGGTCACCCGCGCCGGGGTCGCCGAGATCGTGCAGCACGGCGAGGGCCGCGGCTCCTGGCTGGTCTTCTGCTCAGGCGTCGCTCATGCCCGTCACGTCTGCGACGCCATCCGCGAGCATGGCGTCAGCTGCGAGACCGTCACCGGCGACACGCCCGGCCCCGAGCGCGATGCCATCCTGGCGGCCTTCAAGGCGGGGCGGCTGCGCTGCGTCACCAACGCGAACGTGCTCACCACCGGCTTCGACGCGCCAGGGGTGGACCTGATCGCGCTGCTGCGCCCGACGAAGAGCGTCGGCCTCTACGTCCAGATGGTGGGCCGCGGTACTCGCCTCGCCGAAGGCAAGGATGACTGCCTGGTGCTCGACTTCGCCGGCAACACGGCGCGTCACGGCCCGATCGACACCGTCGATGGCCGGAAGAAGGAGAAGTCGGAGGAGCCGGGTGAGGCGCCGATCAAGGTCTGCCCGGAATGCCAGACCATCAACCACGCCAGCGTACGGCGCTGCATCGAGTGCGACCACGAGTTCCCGCCGCCGGTGGTGAAGGTGGCGCCGCAGGCAGCGTCGAACGCGCTGCTCTCGACCCAGGTCCAGGCGACTTGGTCCGACGTCACCGGGATCAGCTACGCGCGCCACGAGAAGCCCGGCAAGCCGGCGTCGCTGCGCGTCACCTATGAGTGCGGCCTCGTGCGGCACAGCGAATGGGTCTGCTTCGAGCACACCGGCTTTCCGCGCGACAAGGCGGTGGGCTGGTGGCGCCGCCGCGCCGGCAATCTGCCGCCGCCGGCGACGGTGGATGAGGCCCTGCAGCAGGTGGACCAGCTCCGCCGTCCGATCGCGATCCAGGTCCGGCCCGCGGGCCAATACACCGAGATCGCCGCCGCGAGGTTCGTGTGAGATGCGCTGCCTGTCGCCTCCGCACCGCCCGCGGCTTCGGTTGGTTCGATCCGCGCATTCGGACCTCCGAGCCGCTGCCGGCCTGTTCCATGCGCTGCATGAGCGCGCTCTGCCGGAGGTGGGGCGTGGTTGATCCCGACGAGCACGAGATTGCCGCGATCGCGGTGGCCAGCCCCATGGCCGGGGAGTATCTGGACAGCATCGGGAAGACCGACCTCGCGTTGCTGACCGAAGCCGAGTGGCTGACGCTGCTCGAGGTGATCATCACCGCCTACCAGGACGAGCTCGCGCGCCGGCTGGATCAGGGACGGCATCCGGCGCCGCCGCTCGCGGTGGGAGGGCAGTCGTGACGCAGCCCTCCTTCATGGCCGACTATGGCGAGCGGCTGGTCGACAACGGCTACTCCGTCATCCCGATCATGCCGGGCAGCAAGGTGCCGGGGCAGTTCCGCGGGGGTGAGTGGTCGCTCTATCCCGATTGGACCCGGCATTGCGACCGGCCGACGAAGTCCTTCGAGGTGGACATCTGGCGGCGCTGGCCCGGCTGCGGCGTCGGGATCGCCACCGGCGCCGTGGTGGGCATCGACATCGATATCCTGGACGGCGCGCTCGCCATCCAGCTCGCCGGCCTCGCGGCCTCCATGCTGGGCGACACGCCCTGCCTGCGCATTGGCCGTGCCCCGAAGCGGCTGCTGGTCTATCGCGCGGCCACCCCCTTCGCCGGCCGCAAGCGCCATCCTCTTGAGCTGCTGGCGCGCGGCCAGCAGTTCGTCGCCTATGCTGTGCACCCGGACACCGGTCGCCCCTATGACTGGCCGGAGGACAGCTTGGTGGAGCTGCCGCTGTCGCAACTCCCGGTGGTGGACGAAGCGGGATGTGCCGCCTTCCTCGACGCGGCCTGGCAGCTCGTCCCCGACGAGGTCCGGGTCAACTCAATCCTGGCGGACGCACCGACCAGCACCTGGCGCGGCCCGAGTGACCCGAAGGGCACGCGGGACGCCATCGCCGCGGCCCTGGCCTGGCTGCCGAACGACGACCTGCCGGGCAATGAATGGATCACCGTCGGCGCGGCGATCAAGGCCGCCCTCGGCGAGGAGGGGCGCGACCTCTGGCTCGACTGGTCACGCCAGTCCCGGAAGTCTGGCCAGTCCGGCCGCATCGACACGCCGGAGTGCCGCTGGGCCTCGCTGCGGCCGCACAGCGTCGGCGCCGGGACGATCTATTGGCTGGCGGAGCAGCGCGGCTGGGTGCCGGATCCCGCCCTGACCCTGAACGGCACGGCGGCGGAGCAGGCGGCACAGCCCCACCCGGCCGCGGCGCTGCTGGCGAAGGTCGTCGCCCCGCCGCGCCGCCGCCGAAGCCCTACCGCGTCCCGCTCGAGCTGCTGCAGGAAGGCGCGCTGAAGCTGTTCCTGGACTACGCCACCGCCAGCGCCGTCAGCCCGCAGCCCTTCCTCTCGCTCGGTGCCGCCATCTGCCTCGTGGGCACCATCGCGGGGCGCCGCTATCGCACGCCGACCGACCTGCGCAGCAACGTCTACGCCATCGGGATCGCCGACAGCGGCGGCGGGAAGGACCATGCCCGACGCTGCGTGAAGCGCGCGATCTATGCGGCCGGTCTCGACCGCTATCTCGGCGGCGAAGATCTGGCGTCGTCGGCCGGGCTGCTGACCTCCCTGCAGCGCCATCCTGCGCGCCTGTTCCAGGTCGACGAGTTCGGTCAGTTCCTGAAGCTGGTGCTGAGCCAGCGCGCGCCTGCCCACAAGGCGGCCATCTGGTCCGAGCTGACGAAGCTCTACACCTCGGCGGCCGAGCCCTACATCGGCGCCGAGTACGCCGACCAGAAGGCGCGGCCGCGGGTCACCATCGAGCAGCCCTGCGCCTGCATCTGGGGCGTCACGGTGCCCGGCCCGTTCTGGGCGGCGCTGGAGGGCGGCGCACTGGCGGACGGCTCCATCGCACGCTTCCTGGTCTTCCTGACGGACGACGACTACCCCGAGCGCAACGAGGTCCCGGCGCCGATGGACCCACCGCCGGCGCTGGTGTCGGCGCTGCAGGCGATCGCACGCGGCGTGCCGGGCCACAGCCATGGCGGGAACATCGCCGACGCCATGGAGTCTTCGGCGCCGATCCACGCCTACACGGTGCCGCTTGGCCCTGGGGCCGAGGCCGCGATGGCGCGCGTGCGTCGCGAGGCCACCGACCTGTTGCGCTCGCACCGCGGGACCTACGCCACCGCCCTGTTCGGCCGCTACGCAGAGAACACCGCGAAGCTGGCGATGATCGCCGCGATCAGCCGTGACCCGGCCAGGCCCGTCACAGAGGCGGAGGACATCACCTGGGCGGCGGCCCTGGTCGAGCACTGCATCGGCACGTTGCTGCGCGAGGCCGACCGCCGCGTCGCGGACAACGACACCGAGGCGAAGCACAAGCGCGTCCTGGAGATCATCCGCAGCGCCGGCGAGATCAGCCGGAACGCGCTGGTCCGGAAGACGCAGTTCCTGTCGAAGCGCGAGCGCGAGGAGATCTTCGACGCGCTGGTCGAGGGCGAGCTGGTCACACGCAGCATGAAGCCGACCGGGACGAAGCCGACGATGCTGTTCATCGCGCGCGGCGCGCCCGAGGCGACTGCTGGCAAGGAGGCCGCTCCTTGACGCATTCGATCCATCAAGCTCGGCGACCGCCTCGAAACCCCGGCGGGAGGCCGGTTCCACGCGCATACGTCAATACGTCAATCCGTCACGCGGGCGCACACGGGTACCTGTGGGTCGCGCGCGGGCGGAGAGAGAGACCCTTTGACGAATTGATATATTGATGAATCTCACAATAGATCCCCCTTCGCACGTGCGCGCGCGCGCGAAGCACGACCTCCCGTCCTCGCAGTGCCCGCAGCGGCTGCCGGGCGGTCCGCTGCCGCCGAGGTCCAGCCTCGATCGCGGCACGCGCAGCGCGACCACCACGCCCGAGATGGAAGCGCTGCGCCGCCGTGTCTGGCAGCAGCAGGGCGTCGTCTCGCTGCGCCTTGAGGACATCACCGACCCCTGGCTGCGCCAGGCGATCCAGAACGAAGCCGTGCGGCGCTGGGGCCCGCGGCAGCAGGAGACCACCCATGGCCGGTAAGCGGAAGGCGAAGACCCCGAAGCGGGACGAGGCGCTCAGCCCGTCGAAGTGGCGGCTGCAGCACGGCGGCTTCTCGGAGCCGATCCGCGAGGCGGACCCCGAGACAGGCAGCCCGGTGCAGCATCGGCGGGCGGTGGACACGCTGGGCATGATGCTGGCCAACGGCACCATCACGCAGGAGATGCACGACGCTGGTGGCTACTTCCGCGCGCTGTCCCGGCGTGCCGCGCTGGACGGCATGGCGCGCTCGCCGCTGATCCGGCTGCCTAGGAAGACGGCCGACGCGCTGTCGGAGCGGAACATCGACGCGCGCCGCAAGATCGCCGACGCGCTCGATGCACTTGGTGGACACGACAGCGCAGCGGGCTCCTGCGCCTGGTACGTCGTCGGCCTCGAGATGTCCGTGCGCGAGTGGGCGATGCGGCAGGGATGGGGAGGACGCCCTGTAGCGCCTCCGCAGGCGCAGGGCATGCTGGTCGCGACGCTCAACGTGCTGGCGGGGCACTTCGGGCTCGTGCCGCGGACGAGGGCGGCGTGACGCCGTGCGATCTCATGAAGAAAAATCGCGCGAGCGAAAACAAGCGTAGCGCAGCGAAAGACTGTCGCGTTGCGAAGCGAAATCCACACGGCATATCATCAGGACACCTCGAAAAGGCGCGACCGCGCTGCGGCTCAACAGCCACATCGTCGCTCGATCGAGACAGTGGCTCGCGAGCCGCAGGGTCCTTCCTGGGCCCGGCGTATGCGGGGGGCGGAAGCGCACAACATCGCTAGCGCCTGGCCCGAAACATGGTTCGCAGTTCGCACCCTTCGGCTCTGATCTCAATTGCTTAGCTGCGAACCATGGCCGCGTCGGTTCGCAGCCGCGGTTCGCATGGTTCGCACCCACCCTGATCTCGGATGGCCCGATGACGCTCCCCTGGATGGCAGCGAAGATCCTGCTGCGCCCGGTGGCGGAGCTGCGCGCGCATCCCGGCAATGGGCGCGTGCATGGCGCCGCGCAGATCGAGCAGATCAAGGCCAGCATGCTGGCGTTCGGCTTCACCAAC
This sequence comes from Crenalkalicoccus roseus, assembly GCF_004761865.1. Taxonomy (GTDB): domain Bacteria; phylum Pseudomonadota; class Alphaproteobacteria; order Acetobacterales; family Acetobacteraceae; genus Crenalkalicoccus; species Crenalkalicoccus roseus. The sequence continues at coordinate 43,284 of NZ_SJDM01000023.1, forward strand.
CCGCTGCTGGTGGACGAGGCCGGCGTGCTAATTGCCGGTCACGGCCGGCTCAAGGCCGCGATGGCGCTCGGCATCGAGAAGGTGCCGACGATCGTGCTGCGGCACCTCTCCGCGGCGCAGAAGGAGGCGCTCCGGCTCGCCGACAACCGCATCGCGGAGAATGCGACGTGGGATCAGGCGCTGCTGCGCGACGCGCTGGCTGCCGCGCAGGCGGCGCCTGATCTCGACCTTGCGGCGCTCGGCTTCTCGGCCGCGGAGCTCGACGACATCCTCGCGGCGGCTGGAGATGCCGTGTCCGACGGCGACGCGCCCGAGGCCCTGTCGACGCCCGCGGTTCAGGGGGGCGGGGACGGCGCGGCGGGGGCGGAAGCGCAGGCGGAGGATGATCCCGCCGATGCCAAACCCGACCCGCCGCGCCAGGCGGTCACCCGGCCAAGCGACCTCTGGCTGCTCGGCGAGCACAGGCTGCTCTGCGGCGACAGCACCGACGCGGCGTCGGTTGGCCGGGTCCTGGGCGAGGCCCGCGCTGCGCTGCTCTTCACCAGCCCGCCCTACGGGAACCAGCGCGACTACACTACCGGCGGCGTCTCCGATTGGGACGCGCTGATGCGCGGCGTGTTCCAGCACCTGCTGGCGACCCTCACCGGGGACGGCCAGGTGCTGGTGAACCTCGGCCTGATCCACCGGGAGGGCGAGTGGCAGCCCTACTGGCAGGGCTGGCTCGACTGGATGCGTGTCCAGGGATGGCGCCGCTTCGGGCTGTATGCCTGGGACCAGGGCCCCGGCCTGCCGGGGGACTGGAACGGGCGGCTCGCGCCGGCCTTCGAGCTGGTCTTCCACTTCAACCGTGAGGCCCGCGCGCCAAACAAGATCGTGCCGTGCAAATGGGCTGGCACGCCGAACAAGGGCAGCGGGCTCCGCGCCGCCGACGGGGAGGTGAAGGCCTACACCCACATCGGCCTGCCGGTGCAGGAGATGCGTATCCCCGACAGCGTGCTGCGCATCACCCGCCACAAGGGTCGCGGCATCGAGACCGAGCACCCGGCAGTGTTCCCCGTCGCGCTGCCAGAGTTCCTGATGCGCGCCTACACGGACGAGGGCGACACCGTGTTCGAGCCGTTCGGGGGCTCCGGTACGACCATCCTGGCGGGGCAGCGGACCGGGCGGCGCGTCCGCGCGATCGAGCTCGCCCCCGCCTATGTGGACCTCGCGATCGCACGCTGGCGCATGCTGCACCCCGACCTGCCGGTGATGCTCGACGATGGCCGGGACTACGATGCGGTGGCGGCAGCCCGCGCGGAGGTGGTGCCCGATGCTGCGTGATCTCGCGGTCACCACCATCCCCGTCGCCGCGCTCGTGCCCTACGCCGAGAACGCGCGCACCCACTCCGACGACCAGGTGGCGCAGATCGCCGCCTCCATCGCCGAGTTCGACTTCGTGAACCCGGTGCTGGTGGACGCCGCGGGCGTGCTGGTCGCCGGTCACGGCCGCGTCATGGCGGCGAAGCGCCTCGGCATGGTGGCGGTGCCGGCGATCCGGCTCGCCCACCTGACCGAGGCGCAGGCCAGGGCGCTCCGCCTGGCCGACAACCAGATCGCATTGAGCTCCGGCTGGGACGAGGCCCTGCTCGCCATCGAGATCGCTCGCATCCGCGACGAGGCGGTGGTGGACCTCGACGTCCTGGGCTTCTCAGGGATGGAGCTCGACCGGCTGCTCGCCGCCGCGGATGCTGGCATCGACGAGGATGCCGACGATGCACCCGAGCCGCCGGCTGTACCGGTCAGCCGGGCCGGCGACCTCTGGCGCTGCGGGGACCACCGTCTGCTCTGCGGCGACGCCACGAGCCTCGACGACGTGTAGCGAGCCCTCGGCACCGACCGCCTCGCCGACATGGCCTTCACGGACCCGCCCTACAACGTCGCCTACCAGGGCGGCACCGCGGCGAGGATGACGATCGCCAACGACGCGCTCGGCCAGGGCTTCCTCGACTTTCTCCGCCCGGCGCTGGCGAACCTGCTCTCGGTGACGAAGGGCGCCTGCTACGTCTGCATGTCCTCGTCCGAGTGGCCGACGCTGCATCGCGCCTGGCAGGAGGCCGGCGGGAAGTGGTCGAGCACGATCATCTGGGCCAAGAACACCTTCGCCCTTGGCCGCGCCGACTACCATCAGCAGTTCGAGGCGATGCTTTACGGCTGGAAGGCCGGCGCGCAGCACTACTGGTGCGGTGCCCGCGACCAGGGGAATGTCTGGCACTTCGACAAGCCGGCCAGGAACGACCTCCACCCGACCATGAAGCCGATGGCGCTGGTCGAACGCGCGATCCGCAACAGCAGCAAGCAGCGCGACACGGTGCTGGACCCGTTCGGTGGCTCCGGCACGACGATGATTGCGGCGGAGCGTACCGGGCGGCACGCGGTGCTCCTCGAGCTCGATCCGGCCTATGCGGACGTGATCGTCCGGCGCTGGCAGGAGGCGACTGGCCAGGCTGCCATCCTGGACGGCGAGGATCGCGCCTTTGCGGACATCGCCGCGGCACGCGGCGTCGGCGATCATGATGTGACCCACACCGCCGAATCATAGCAATCGCGCGCCGCTCCATCTTGCTTGGCTCGGGCGCGGCACAGCGCGAATGGTCCGTCACGCGCAGGGGATGCCCTGCACCACGACGGAGACGACCATGACCGACCGCGAAGCCCGCGCCGCCCGCAACCAGCAGAAGAGCCTCGAAGCCTTCCTGCAGCAGAAGGCCCGCTTCGACGCGATGGTCGCGGAGCTTCAGCAGATGAGCGCGGATCACTTCGGCGCGGATCCCGAGGAGGTTCTCTGGGGCAAGGCCGCGACGCTGGAACACTGGAACAGCCGGCTGGCGAGCGTGACGGACTGCTACTTCAAGCGCGGCGAATTCCCCGAGTAGCGCGCGGCACCCGCCGCGACGCGGCGCCGCCACCGCCCCGACAGGCCAGGCCTGCGGGGCTCGGGGTGGTAGCACCCGGCTGGTCGGGTGCCGAACCGGAGACCCCGACGATGAAGCTTTCCGACACCCAGCGCGTGATCCTGAGCGCCGCCGCGCAGCACGAGATGGGCCTCGCCCGCGCGCCGAAGACCCTGCCGGCCGCGGCGCGCAACGCGGTGTTCCGCAGCCTGATCAAGAACAACCTGCTCACCGAGATCAACGCCCCGCGGGAGCATGTCGGGCTCGGCTGGCGCCAGGACGAGGACGGGACCTGGATCGTGGCGCGCATCACCGATGACGGTCTGCGCGCCATCGGCATCGATCCGAACGCGGGCGACGCGCGCGAGGAGGACGAGCAGAGCGCCGAGGCCATCGCGCGCCGCAACGCGGAGCGCCGCACCGCCGAGGAGGCCGCCGCGACGGTGGCCGACGCGGCACCCACGGGCGGGGAGGACGCCGCGGAGGGGTATGCCCCCGCGGACGAGCCCGAGCCCACCCAGGGCGCGCCCACGCCCGCCCCGCGCGCCAGCCTGCGCGACGCCGCCGCGGCGGTGCTGGCCGCCTGGGACGACGAGGCCAACCGCGAGACGGACATGATCACCGCCCTCGACGGCCCGATGCAGGTGCTCCGCGTCGCCTTGGCCGGCAAGCCGCCCCGCGCCGCGCGCGAGCCCGGCGCGTCGCGGAAGCCGCGCGAGGGGACGAAGCAGGAGGCGGTGCTCGCCCTGCTCCGCCGCGAGGAGGGCGCGACCATCGCGCAGATCTGCGAGGCGACGGGCTGGCAGCAGCACACGGTCCGCGGGTTCTTCGCGGGTCTGAAGAAGCGCCAGGGGATCGAGGTGCAGGTGCTGGAGCGGGTGCGCCAGGTCGGCCCGAACAAGGAGGGCGCCCGCGGGTCCTACACGGTCTACCACCTGCCTGCCTGACGCGCGCCAGCCACAGCGGCCGGGATCATCGAGCGCGCCGGGGATCATCGAGATCTCCGGCGCTTTCTCAAGTTGGCTGCGCCGAACCACAGCGCGAAGCGTCCGTCACGCGCAGGCAACCCGCCGCGCAGCACGGAGACGGACGATGCAGCAGACCGTAACCATCAGGCACCTCAAGGGCCTTGCCGAGCACGCTCGCCTGAGCCACGCGCATTGGCTGCGCAGCGCGCGCCAGGGTGGCGGCGGGAACTATGGCCCCGCCTACTGCATCGAGGGCGCCGGCATCTGGCGCCGCCGGCTCGGCGAGCCGCTGGTGCAGATCCGCGACGCGGAGCGGGCGCGATGAGCGCCCGCGGAGAACGCCGCTGGATCGTGCTCGGCCAGGACGGCCGGCACGTCACGCTGGGGCGCGCGACGTCGCCCTCTGCGGAGGAGATCGCCGCCGCGAGCAAGGCAATGGAGTCGCAGGGCCTCACCGGCTGGATCGCCACGCTGGATGGCGACTATTGGGGTCGCGGGCGCGTGACGCTCGCGCCCGTGCAGACCATTGGCGCCGCCGCGACGTTGGATTGGCCCCCGGCGGTCGCTGGCTTCCTGGAAGCCCGCCAGCGCGCGCGGCGCGCTGCCTGACCCACACCCCGCGCGCGGCGGGAGAGATGCCGCCGTGCCAGAACTCACCCCTTCCACGCGCGAGGCCGCCCGCCGCATCGGCATCACCGAGACGGCGCTCCGCAAGGCCGAGCAGACGAACCGCATCGCCCGCGAGCCGGACGGCCAGTGGGATATCGACAAGACCCGCCGCCGCCTGGTGGAGACTGCGGATCCCGCCCGGTCGCCGCTGGCCAATGGTGGCGGGGGCGGAGGGGCGGAGGGAACGCCCTACGCCCGACTGAAGGTCGCGCAGCTCGCGCTGAAGGTCGAGGCGCAGCGGCTGGCGCTCGACGAGAACAAGCGCCGGCTGCTCGACGCCGCGGAGGCCAACGCCACGATCGACGAGATCGCCGGCGCGATGCGCGACGCACTGCTGAACTGGCCGGCCCGCGTGTCCGGCCTGATCGCCGCGGAGCTCGGCGTCGACCCGCACCTGCTGCAGACCGTCCTGCAGGGCCACATCACCGACCTGCTCTCGGAGGCGGCCGATCGCTTCGATCCCCCAGGCATCGGCGGAGATCGGGCCGCGGACCCGTGACCATGTCCGGCGCCGGGCGGGGAGCATGCTCCGCCCGCCGCCGCAGCTCCGGGTCTCGGAATGGGCCGAGCGGCATCGAATCCTCGGCAGCCGCGCCTCCGCGGAACCCGAGCCGTGGCGGACCAGCCGCACCCCGTACCTGCGGGAGGTGATGGACGCGCTCTCCGCGGTGCACCCCGCCCGGCGCGTGGTGTTCATGAAGGGCGCCCAGGTCGGCGCCACCGAGGCCGGGAACAACTGGCTCGGCTACATCCTGCACCACGTGCCCGCCCCGGTGCTGGCGGTGCAGCCCACGGTCGAGCTCGCGAAGCGCTTCTCGCGCCAGCGAGTCGATCCCTTGCTGGAGGAGACGCCGGCCCTGAGGGAGCGGGTCGCGCCGGCCCGCGCACGGGACAGCGGCAACACGCTGCTGTCGAAGGAATTCCCCGGCGGCATCCTCGTGCTGACCGGCGCCAACAGCGCGGTCGGGCTGCGCTCGATGACGGCGCGGTTCCTGTTCCTCGACGAGATCGACGCCTATCCCGGCGACGTCGAGGGCGAGGGCGATCCGATCGCGCTGGCCGAGGCCCGCGCCCGCACCTTCGGCTGGCGCCGCAAGGCCTTCCTGGTCAGCACGCCCACCATCGCCGGCCGCAGCCGGATCGAGCGGGAATACGCTGCCTCCGACCAGCGGCGCTATTTTGTGCCGTGCCCGCACTGCGGCGAGATGCAGTGGCTGCGGTTCGAGCGGCTGCGTTGGGAGAAGGGCGACCCGCGCTCAGCGCGGTACCACTGCGAGGCCTGCGACGAGCCGATCGAGGAGCACCACAAGACGGCCATGCTGGCTGGCGGCGAATGGCGGGCGACCGCCACCGCCGAGGACCCGCACACGGTCGGCTTCCACATCTCGTCCCTTTATGCCCCGGTCGGCTGGTACTCGTGGGAGCAGGTCGCGCGGGATTGGGAGGCGGCGCAGGGCTAGCCCGAGGACCTGAAGACCTTCCGGAACACCGTGCTCGGCGAGACCTGGCAGGAGCGGGGCGAGGCGCCGGATTGGGAGCGGCTGGTCGAGCGGCGCGAGGACTTCCGGATGGGCGTCGTGCCTGCCGGCGCGCTGTGCCTGACCGCGGGCGTGGACGTGCAGGACGACCGCCTCGAGTGCGACGTCTGGGGCTGGGCGGAGGGGTACACCTCATGGCTGATTGATCACGTCGTCATCGCCGGCAACCCGCGCGAGCGGGAGCCGTGGGACGCGCTCGCCGGGATCCTGGCACGCGACTGGCCGCGGCACGGTGGTGGTGCGGTACGCATCGCGCGGCTCTGCGTCGACACGGGTGGGCGCGACACCGCGGCGGTCTACGGCCACCTGCGTCGGCTGCACGACCCGCGCATCGCGCCGACCAAGGGCGTGGACGGCTGGAACCGCGCGCAGCCGGTCCAGGGCCCGACGCCGGTGGATGCGCTGGTCGATGGCCGCAAGCTCCGGCGCGGCCTGAAGCTCTGGACGGTGTCGGTCTCGACCTGGAAGGCCGATCTGTACCGCCGCCTCTGGCTCAGCCGCGGTGAGGCGGAGGACTTCCCATCCGGCTGGGTGCACCTGCCGCAGGGCATCGAGGCCGAGTGGGTGAAGCAGCTGGTCGCCGAGCAGCTGCACACGGTGAAGGACCGCCGCGGCTTCGCGCGGCAGGAATGGGCGAAGCTGCGCGAGAGGAACGAGGCGCTGGACTGCGCGGTGCTGGCGCGGGCGGCGCTCTGGCTGCTCGGTGCCGACCGCTACGGCGAGCGTTTCTGGGCGCAGCTGCGCGAGCAGGTGGCCAACGCTCCGCTGCAAAGGAGCGAGATTCCCACTGGCGGGAATGTCGCTCCGCCACCGCCACCGCAGGTCGCGACTGAAAACCACCGCCCGCGCGGCTGGCTCGCGCCGCGCAGCGGCTGGCTGCGCTGAAGAGGGAGGACGCGCATGGACCCGACCGTCCTCGCCTGGGCGCTGGCGCAGCCCACCGGCAGCCGCGCCGCTGCCCTGGCGTCCGCCTACACGGGCGGCACGACCCGTGTGACCTTCGATGGGCGGACCGTGGAGTATCGTAGCCTCGACGAGCTCGGCCGCGCGCTCGCCGTGCTGCGCGGCGCGGAGATGACGGCGGCGCGCCGTCCATCCGTGACGCTGGCCAGCTTCTCCCGCGGGGGAAGCACGTGATGGGCCGGCTGCGAGACGCGTGGAACGCGCTGCGCGGCTACGCCGCCGCGCAGGACCACCGCGCCTCCGCCTGGGCGCCGTCCGGCGGCAGCGCCACGGCCGAGGTCGGCATGGCCGCGGCGACGGTGGCGCGCCGCGCCCGTGACGCCGTCCGCAACGACCCCTACGCCAGCCGCATCGTCGA
>NZ_SJDM01000024.1 GCF_004761865.1 Crenalkalicoccus roseus
TTCACGACATGGGACGGGCTGACCATCAGCCGCTCCGCCACCGCGCGCACCCTCACCCCGCCATCGCAGGCCGTCAGCACCCGCCCGCGCAGTTCCGGCCCGTACCCCTGACCGCGACGTCAACCCATCGCCGCCACGGCACGCCCGCCGCGACCTGGCACTACCGCGACGCGGCTGGCGCGCTGCTGTTCGCGGTCTGCCGCTTCGATCCGCCCAGCGTGCGCAAGCAAATCCTGCCCCTGTCCTGCGGGGCGGAGGGCTGGCGGTGGAAGGCACCGCCCGAGCCGCGCCGTTCTATGGGCTCGACACGCTCGCCGCACGCCCAGCGGCGCGCAGGCGGTGAGCAGGGCGGATTGGACCCCGCTGCGCGGGCGCCTGGTGGCCACGTGGCCCGACAACGACGCGCCGGGGCACAAGGCCGCGGCCGAGGTGGCGAAGGCCGCCAGCGCTGCCGGGGCTGCCCGCGCGGTGGTGGTGCCGGTGCCGCGCGACTGGCCCGCGGGATGGACGTGGCGGACCCGCTGCCGGAGGGCACCACCGCCGACACGCTGCGCGCCATGCTGGCGCAGGCGATGGCCGAGCCGCCACGGGCGGAGACGCCGGGCGACGCGCTGCGCGCCGATGTGGCGCGGGCTGCCGCGATGGCGCGCGAGGATTGGCTTGCCGCTCGACTGGACATGGCGCGCAAGCATCGCGTGCCGGTGGCCGAACTCGACGCGCTGCGGGCCGCGGCGCTGCGCACACAGCGGCAGGCCGAGGAAGCCGAGCGCGAGGCGCCCGAGCCGCCGGTTGATCCGCGCGGCTGGGCCGACCTGCTGGTGAATGGCGCCGACCTGCCCGACACGGCAGGCGAGCTGCCCGCGATGCTCGCCACCGTGCCGCATCTGTTCGACCGCGACGGCCCGGCGCGCATCGCCCGCGACTGGACGCGCGACGGCTTCGTGGTGGAGCCGCTGACGCTCAACGGGGTGGTGAACGAGGCGCACCGCATCGCCCGCCCCTGGCAATGGGTGAGGAACCGCGGCAGCGGCGAGATGAAGTGGGCAGGACATTACGCTGCCTGAGCGCGTGGCGAAGCTCTACCTCGACAATCATGACGGGTGGGAGCTGCGCCCGCTCGACAGCATCACATCGGCGCCGTTGCTGCATCCCGACGGGACGATCCGCGCCGCCGAGGGATACGACCCCGAGACGCGCCTGTGGTGCGAGCGCGTGCCCGCGGTGACGGTGCCGGCCGCGCCGTCGCGCGAGGATGCCGCGGCGGCGCTGCTGCGGCTGCGGCGGTGGTTCCGCACCTTCGCCTTTGCCGATGCCGAGCGCGTGGCGGAGGCAAGCGCGCCGGTGCCGGTGCTGGACATGGCGAAGCCGCCCGGCGCGGACGAAAGCGCGTTCCTCTGCGCGCTGCTGACGGCGGTTTGCCGCCCCTGCCTTTGGCTGGCACCGGGGCTGTTGGTGCGGGCGCCCGAGTATTCCGGCGCGGGCACCGGCAAGGGGCTGCTGTTGTCGGAGGACATGGCGCGGCAGTTCCTGACAGTGGAACTCGACGCCGGGACGGAGGCCTCCGGCGCGCGACTTCCGCGGCAACTTCGGTGCCGACACGCTCGCCGCGCGCGGGGCGCTGTTGACGGATGCGCTGACGGTCTGGCGGTGGGGCCGGCAGATGGTCGACGCGCTGCTGGCGGAATGGTCTCTCGGCAGCTTCGCCGATTGGGCTCGGTAGTGCCGCGACCCGCTGGTGGCGCTCGGCTGCCGCGACCCGGTGCTTCGCGTGGCGGACGCCAAGGCAAAGGACCCGCGCCGGCAGCGGGTGGCGGAACTCTTCACCGCCTGGTGGTCGGCCTACGGCGACCAGCCAGTGACGGTGGCGGACCTGGCCGAGTCGGTGCGAGCGGTGGCCGACCTGGCGGGCCGCGGCCGGCAATACCTGGTAATGGTGGTGCGCGCTCGACGGGACACGCGCGGCGGCTTCGTGCTGACACGCAGCGCCAGCGTCGGTCGGTGGACGCCGATTGCTACAGCTCGGCAGGCGCCGGGCGAGGCGGCCACCCCCCCCTATGCCTCTCGGCACCTTCACGCGCGAGATGACTCTCCCTATTTGGGGTGCCGCGACCGCTATCGCGCGCGCCGAGGCGGCGGGGGTTCGCCTACGCCTACGGCCGGATGGTGGCGTGCTTCCACCCCTTCCGCTGCCACGACCTCCGCCACACCTGAGGTGTCCGCGCGCTGCGGCGCGGCATGCCGATCTTCGAGGTGTCGCGTCACCTCAGCCATGCCACCGTGCAGACCACCGAGGGCTATGTGCGCTGGCTGCGGCGGGCGCCGGGCTGACGGCGCGCGGCTGTGGACCGATGCGGGACCCCGTAGCAGGGCGCGAGGCCGGTCCGGCAGGCCGTAGCGGAAACCGCCGCCCTCCGGCCTTTATCCGTCTGATGACGCCGGGGAGTCTGGCGATGCCGGGTGAGGGATTCGAACCCCCGACCTTCGGTTTACAAAACCGCTGCACTACCGCTGTGCTAACCCGGCCCGCTTGGCTCCTGGAGCATTTTCCGTTCGCCCCAACCCACGGCAAACGCCCCGGCCTCTTGATGCGCAGGCATCTTCATCCGTTCAGGCGGGGCCACCTGAACGGGATCTGCTCTAGCACGGTGGCGAGGCGCAGCAAAACCGCGCCCCGCCCATGCCACCGGCCGCCTTCACGGCTCGCCTGTCCGTGGCCGCCGCCCCGCGCGCGGGGGCGTCCGCGGGAGGCCGCCCAACGGATCAGCCTTCCTGGCGCAGCAGCGCCAGCGCCGCGCGCAGCATCCGCTCGTAGCGCTCCCGCTCCCGCGCCACCGCCTCCGGCGGCCAGTCGCGGACGCCGCGCCCGGTCTTGGCGCCGAGGCGCCCCTCGGCCACCAGCCGCGCCAGCGTCGGGCTCGGCTCGGCGCTGTTGCAGAGGGTGGGGTAGATGGTGCGCGCCGCGGCGAGCTGCGTCTCCAGCCCCGCCAGCTCCTTCTGCAGGATCGGCCCGGCGCCCATCAGCCGCATGCCGAAGGTGAAGCGCACGGCGTTGTCCACATCCTCCGCGCTCGCCAGGCCCTGGTCCAGGGCGTGGAAGCACTCGCGCACCATGGCGTGCTGGATGCGGTTGGCCAGGAAGCCCGGCACGTCGCGCGCGACGCGGATCGGCACCCGGCCGAGGCTCGCCATGATCTCCGCCAGCCGGTCGCACACCGCGGGATCGGTGTGCTCGCCCTGCACCACCTCGACGCCGGGAACCAGGTGCGCGGGCAGGAAGAAGTGCAGGTTGGCCATCCGCGCGCGGGTAGCGCAGCCCTCGGCGATGTCGGTGATGCGGAAGCCCGAGGCGTTGGAGGCCACCGGCACCCCCTCCGGCACCAGCCGGTCCAGCGCCGCGAACACCTCGCGCTTGAGGTCGAGCCGCTCCGGCACCGCCTCCACCACCACCCCGGCATCGGCGAAGCCGACATCGGCGAGGGTGGTGACGAGGTCGAGCAGCTCCACCCGCGCCGGGCGGGCGCCGAGCTGGTCGAGGGAGAGTGCCACGCGATCCAGCCGCTCCGGCCAGGCGGCGCGGTCGGGCTCCACCGCCGTCACGTGCCAGCCCCCGGCCAGGAAGACGGCCGCGATGTCGCAGCCCATCAGGCCGAAGCCCACCACCACGGCCTTGCCCACCGCACCGCTCATCCCGCTCCCTCCGCAGCCCTCGGCGGGGCGCACCATCGCGCGGAAGCGCGGCGGGGTCGAGCCTCCGCGGATCAGGCGCCGCGCCGGCCTGCCAGGGCGCGCCGCCCGGGGCGGAGGAGGAGGCGCCCGGCCGCCGCCGTGCCGAGCAGCGCCGCCAGCAGCGCGAGCCGCACCGCGCCCCCAGGGGCGTGGCGGAGCAGCGCGCCGCCGAGGACGAGGGCGAGCCCGGCCGCCGCGCCGATGGCGAGGCCGCGCGCCGTCGGGCGCATCGGCGGGCTCCAGGCGCCGGGCGGCGCGTCGGGCGTACCGGGGCGCCGTCCCTCACGCCCGGGCGCGGCGCCGAACACCGCGGGCGGATCCGGCGCGAGGACGAGCCGCGCCCGCGGCTCGCGGATCTGGCGGCGGTTGCGCTCGGCGCGGAACCGCGCCCCCTCCTCATAGGCGGCGCGCCGGGCGCGGTTGATCGCGCCGAGCGGCCGGTGCGCCGCGAGCCCGTGCCAGGGGCTGAAGGCCAGGCCGTCATCCACCTGCCGGGCGCGCGCCTCGCTCCAGGCGGGCTGCGGCGGGACGATGAGACGCGCCACCGTCCGGTGGGGGCTCTCCGCCTCCGGCCAGACGACGGATGCGTTCTCGATCGGCATGGTGTCGGGGTTGGTGCGGAGCTGCACGCGGAGCTCCCACTCGGCGCCATGCTCGCGGAAGAAGGCGATCACCGCCTCGCGCAGCCCGTTCGGCCGGCCGCGCAGGTCGAGCGGCGCGCCCCGCAGCGCCAGCAGCGCCGGGGAGGCGGGCGCAAGGGAAAGCTTGGCGACATGCTCGCCGTAGCGGAACGGCACCTGGGTGTGGAAGGTCTCGCCCAGCGGGTGGGTCGCCGGGTGCCCGCCCATGGTGGTCAGCGTCCAGGGACGAAAGCCGAGCGCCCGGAGGGTGCTGACCGCCGGCCGCAGCAGCGCGGCGAGGCCCTTCTTCCACGCCTGGCCGGTGTCGGTCGTGGCCTCGACGACGGTGATGTTGCGCAGGAAGACCCGCAGGTCGGGCTCGGTGAAGGCGGGCTGGTTCACCATGACGAAGTCCTGCGTCACCTCGCCCTCGGAGCCGGGAAGGCGCTCGCCCTCGACCCCGATCACCTTGATCGCCATGCCGCGGGGGACGGAGATGTCGTCGTCGATCACGTCGCCCCGGTTGGTGGAGAGGCGCATCACCACGGGGTAGCGGCCCGGCCGGGCGAACATCCCCTGCGCCAGCTCCGGCGGCAGGCCCTCCGGCACCACCATCTCGCCCTCGAGCAGGCCGTGGCTCTTGGTGTGGATGCCGCGCATGGCGTGGCCGTAGTGCCGGAAGGTGGTCTCCTGGATGCCGCGCATGCGCCGGCGCAGCGCCGCCGCGGTCTCGGCCTCTCGTGGCTCGGGCCGCTCGATGTCGGGGCGGTAGGGCAGCGGGGGGCGCGGCATGGGCGGCTCCGGTTCGTTGCGCACGGAGCAGATTCGCCCTTCCGGCCGTTCCGGCCGTCCGCGATCCGCCCCGGCTGCGGATGCGCCGCGTCCTCCCGCGGCTCCGGCGCAACGCCGCCGCCGGCGGCCTGTTCCGCCCGCCGGGCTGCGCTCAGCCGCCCTCCGCCGCCCCGGCCTCGGCGAGGCTGGTGCGATTCGCCTCGCGCAGCCGCGCCGCCGCCTCGTCGTAGAGGAAGGGAAGGCAGGCGTAGCGCGTGCCGCGCGTCACCGGCGTCGCCTCGTGCAGGAGGGAGCAGGAGAACACCACCGCCCCGCCCATCGGCGGGCGGTAGCGGCGCGGGCCGAATTCGGGGAACCACAGCGCCCCGCCCTCATAGTCGTCGTTCAGGTTGATGCTGACGGCGAAGCGCCGGTGCGCGGTGCCGGGCGTGGTGTTGTCGCGGTGCGCGCGGAAATGCCCGCCCTCGGCCGCGTCGTAGCAGGCGACGATGTAGCGCTCGATGCGCGTCGGCGCGAAGTGGAAGGCCTTCCGCATCTCGGGCGCGATGCGCCGGCTGACGCGCTCGCGGATGGCGGCGCGCAGCGCCTCCTCGCGGATCTCGCAGTCGCGGCGGCGCTTGTGGCGCGGGTCGAGCACGCCGACGGTGCGGCCCTCCCGCTCCACCATGAAGCCGCTCTCGGTGCCGCCCTCCGCCTCGTAGAGCGCGACGAGGCGGCGGCACAGCTCCGGCTCGAACACCCGCGGCAGCAGCAGCACCGGCGCCGGCGCTTCCGCCCCGCCATGCAAAGCCGGCGGCGGCAGGCGGCGCAGCAGGTCGAGCAGGGCCGGCAGATCGGCGATGGCGCCGCAGGCCAGCACGCGCAGCATGGGGTCGAGCAGGAAGGCGCTCGGCAGGTAGCGCGCCACCCCGCCCTCCAGCGGCAGCAGCACGCCCCAGAGCCGGCTCACCGCCCCGTCGCGGTCGCGCAGGATGCGCAGCCCCGGCACCGCGTCCCGCGGCCCGCCCTCGGCGTCGTCGGCGGGGTCCACGCTGACGGCGAAGCCGGCGCAGCGCGCATCGTCGAGCAGCCCCTCGGCCCGCGCCTCGCGCAGCGCCCGGTGCGCCGCGATCGCCGCCGGATGCGCCGACGGGCCCGGGAAGGCCACCAGCACGTAACGCCCCGCGACGGAGGCGAAATTGTAACGGGGATTGTTGACGGTCTCGGCGTGGAACCAGGGGGCGGGGTCGCCGGGCAGCGGATGCGGGACGGGAGGAATCATGTCCTTCACGTCATTCTTTCGTGAGAATACGGAAAGGCAGATTACCGCCCGAACGTATGGGTTGAAATGCCTGTCTTGCGATTCCCTGCTGCCTGTGGGCAGGGTCACCCCCGCCCCGGCCAGACCCCCGGCCGCACCGCCGCGGCATTGACCGCGCCGAGGGCGGTGATGCCGAGCGCGACGGCCAGGAACTGTCCCGTGAGGCCGAGGCCGAACAGGTCGGCGAGCACCCAGCCGCCGCCCACCGCGATGCCGATCCGCGCCAGCGCCGCCGCCACCGGCCAGGCCATCCGCCCCGCGCCCATGGCGGCGAAGTAGAGCGCCATGCCGAGGCCGAAGCCGGGCAGGGCGGGGCCGATGATGGAGAGCGCCTCGGCCGCGATCGTCCCCACCGCCGGGTCCTGGGTGAAGATCCGCACCGTGGCCCCGGGGAAGAGGGCGACCGCGAGGCCGACCGCGCCGGTCGCCGCCAGCGCCATCGCCCCGCCGGTCCAGGCGATGCGCCGCGCCGCCGCCCAATCCCCGGCGCCCGCCGCGCGCCCGACCAGCGCCGTCAGCGCCGAGCCGATGCCGAAGGCGAGCGGCACCATCAGGAACTCCAGCCGCGCCGCCACCCCATAGGCGGCGACCGCCGCCGCCCCGTGGCGGGCGATGCGCGCGGTGACCAGGATCGTCGTCAGGTTGGCGAGCACCGCGGTGCCGCAGGCGACGAGCCCGACCGAGAGGATGCGCCGGAACAGCGCCGCCTGCAGCGGCACCCCGAAGCTCGGCCGGAATCCCGCCCCGCCGGCCAGCACCACCGCCGCCATGCCGAGCGTCGCCCCCCACATGGCCAGGGCGAAGGCGATGCCCGCCCCGGCGAGGCCGAGCCCCGCCGGCTCCATCAGCGCCCAGGCGAGCGGCGGATAGGCCAGCCAGGCGAGGCTCAGCACGCGCGAGGCCAGAGCATGCCGCCCGCCGCCGCGCAGCACCGAGGCCAGGGTGTTGGCGAGCCAGGCCGGCACCGCCCCGGCGCCGAACAGCCAGGCGGCGTAGGGTGCCGCCGCCGCGGCCGCCTCCGCCCCGCCGATCGGGCCGAGCACGGCGCGCGGGAAGCCCGCGAGCAGCACCGCGAAGGCGAGGCCGAAGCCGCAGGCGATCACCAGCGCATGCACCACCAGGGCCGAGGCCTCCTCCCGCCGCCCGGCGCCGAGGGCGCGGGCGATGGCCGAGACCACGCCGCCGCCCATCGCCCCGGTGGACATCTGCTGCAGCAGCAGGACAAAGGGCAGCACCACCGCCCAGCCGGCCAGGGCCGCCGTGCCCTGGCGGGCGGCCAGCACCGGCTCGACGAGCTGGCAGGCGGATTGCAGCAGCGCCACCGCGGTGGTGGGGGCGGCGAGGGCGAGAACCAGCCGCCAAGTGGGGACGGGGGGCGTGGCGCGCGCCGCGGCCGAGGCGGCGCCTTCAGGCATCGGCGCCGCCGAGGCGGGCGCGCAGCGCGGGCGAGGCGCCGGGGCCGGGCAGCGCGCGCACATCCTCGGGGCCGAGCGGCCTGCCGTCGCGGCCGAGCGGCGGCGGCGCCGTCACCTCCTCGCCGGTGACGCGCTCGCGCAGCACCACCACCGGCCCCTCCGGCGGGGCCATCCAGCGGTCCGCCCAGCGCTTCAGGGCGAGGTAGGCGGGGAAGAAGTCCCGCCCCTTCTCGGTCAGGCGGTATTCGGCGCGGGGGCCTTCGCCCCGCTCCAGCAACCCGTGCGCCACCAGGCTGCGCAGCCGCGCGCTCAGGATGTTGGGGGCGATGCCGAGATGGCGCTGGAAGTCGTCGAAGCGAGTGGTGCCGTAGAAGGCCTCGCGCAGCACGAGGATGGCCCAGCGTTCCCCCAGCACCGCCATGGAGCGGGCGACGGGGCAGCGGTGCCGGGCGAAATCGGTGCGGCCCATGGGCGGCTCCCTGGCGGGCATGGCTTGCAGGATGCAAGCCAGCGGGGAGGCAAGCAGGCTGGCTTGCGAATTGCAAGCCGCCCCCGCGCCCCGGCAGCGACAGCGCCCGGCGGGCCCGGCTACACTCCGCCGCAACGGCCGGCCCGCGGGCATGGCCCGAGAGGAGGAGGAACACGCCCATGCGCCGCCGCGGCCTGATCGCGCTCGGCGCGGCGCTCGCCACCGCGCCCGCCTTTGCCCAGACGCCGGCCGCCTGGCCGGAGCGGCCGGTGCGCATCATCGTGCCCTTCCCGCCGGGCGGTTCCACCGATGTGGTCACGCGGCTGATCGCCGAGGGCATCACCGGCCCGCTGCGCCAGCCGGTGATCGTCGAGAACCGCGGCGGCGCCTCCGGCATGATCGGCGCCGAGGCGGTGGCGCGCGCCGCGCCGGACGGCCACACGCTGCTGATGGGCTCCTCCGGCACCCACAGCATCAACCCCAGCCTGTTCCCAAACCTGCCCTACGATCCGGTGCACCACTTCGCGCCGGTGATCCTGACCGCGACCTATCCCCTGCTGATGGTGACGCCGCCCGACCGCGCGCCGAACACGGTGCAGGAGTTCGTCGCCCATGCCCGCGAACGGGCCGGGCGGCTGAACTACTGCTCGATCGGCAACGGCCAGCCCTCGCACCTCGCGGCCGAGCTGTTCAAGGCGATGGCCGGCATCGAGATGCAGCACATCCCCTACCGCGGCAGCGGCCCCGCCATCCTCGCCGCCATGGCCGGGGAGTGCGACGTGCTGTTCGACAGCGCCCTTTCCTCGGGCCCGCAGGTGCGGGCGGGGCGGCTCAAGGTGCTGGCGATCAGCACCGCCCGGCGCATCCCCTCCTGGCCGGATGTGCCGACGATCGCGGAGAGCGGCCTGCCCGGCTACGACGCCTACACCTGGACCGCGCTCTACGCCCCGGCGGGCACGCCCGAGCCGGTGATCCGCCGCCTGAACGAGGAGGTCGGCCGCTTCATCGCCTCGCCCCGCTTCCGCGAGGCGCTGGAGGCGCAGGGCGCGGTGGCGGGGGGCGGCACGCCGGAGGAGCTGGCGCGGTTCAACGCCAACGAGATCCGCAAATGGGCGGAGGTGATCCGCGCCGGCAACATCCGCCCCGACTAGAGCGGTTTCCGCCCCACAGCCGGGTGGAAACCGCCCTAGCCCGGCAGCCCCTTCAGCTCGATCTCGACGAAGGAGAGCGGGCGGTCGCCGGCATTGACCACGTTGTGCTCGACCCCGGCCGGGCGGCTGTAGGAGACGCCCGCCGTCAGCCGCGCCGTCACCCTCTCGCCGCCGGGAAGCTCCAGCAGCAGCGTCCCGTCGGTGACCGGCACCACCACGTAGTGCCAGCCATGGCGGTGCCAGCCGGTCTCGGCGCCCGGCGCGAAATCCCAGCGGGTGACGCGCAGCTGCGCATCGTCCTGCTGCACCGTCGCCACCGCCGGGGCGCGGCAGCGCAGCGTCCCGCCGCCGTCGGCGGGCGGGCTCGCGCCGCTCATTCGGCGGCCTTCGGCGCGGCGAGGCCCTGCAGGGGCAGCGCGCCGGCGGCCTCCCAGGCGGCCCAGACGGCATCCGCCTGCGCCGGCGTCAGCGGCAGGTGCGGCGGGCGGATGGTGCGCCAGCCATCGTCGCCGGTGGAGCGGGCGATGATCTCGCGCAGCCCCGGGATCAGCGGCACCGAGGTCGCGGCGCGGCGCGTCGCGGTCAGCACCGCCTGCGCCGCGTCGGCCTCCGGCCCGGTGCGCTTCGCGTAGACGATGCCGCCCCAGGGGCAGTTGGCGTTGGAGGCGGCGGTGATGCAGCCCGCGCCGCCATCGGCGAGGATGCGCTGCACGAACTCGTCCGAGCCGGAATAGACCTCGAAGCCCTCGGCCGCGAAGGCGTCGATCATCGCCTTCATGTTGGCGTAGTCGCCCGAACTGTCCTTCACGCCGCGGAAGGCGCCGGGGAAGGCCTTCAGCAGCCGCTCGATCAGCGAGAGGCTGAACGGCACCGCCGATTGCTGCGGGAAGTGGTAGAGGTAGAGCGCGATGCCGCCGCCCGTGCGCTGCACCAGCTCGGCGAAGTAGGCGAACAGTCCGTCGTCGGAGGGATTCTTGTAGTAGAAGGGCGGCAGCACCAGCACGCCGCGGCAGCCCTGCGCCCTCGCGTGCAGCGTCAGCTCCACCGTGTCGGAGAGGCTGGCGCAGCCGGTGCCGGGCATCATGCGCGCGGCCGGGATGCCGCGCGCGATCAGCCCCTCCAGGATCTCCTTGCGCTCGGAGAGGCCGAAGCTGTTGGCCTCGCCGGTGGTGCCGAGCACGCCGAGGCCGTTGCAGCCATGCGCCAGCAGCCAGCGGCAATGCGCCGCCATGCGGTCGGGGTCGGGGGAGAGGTCCTGCCGCATCGCGGTCAGCACCGCGGCGTTGATGCCGCCGAACAGCGCGTCCTTCATCCGGTTCCGGGTCCTTTCGCTGGGGGAGCGGGGGCCTGCGCGCGCGGCGGCACCAGGCCGGGCCAGCGCACGACGTGATCCCCGAGCGCGCCGGCGTCGCGCTCGCGCACCGCGCGGCCGCGCACCGAGACGCCGGCCCTGTGCACCGTCTCCGGATCGCCGGAGACGAGGGGGTGCCACCAGGGCAGGTCCTTGCCCTCGGCCAGCAGGCGGTAGGCGCAGGTCGGCGGCAGCCAGTCGAGCCGGCGCACCCGCGCCGGGGTGAGGCGGACGCAGTCCGGCACCCATTTGCGGCGGTTCTCGTAGTCGGCGCAGCGGCAGGAGGGGATGTTGAGCAGCCGGCAGGCGACGTTGGTGAAGGCGAGGCGGCCGGTGTCCTCGTCGCGCAGCTTGTGCAGGCAGCAGCGGCCGCAGCCGTCGCACAGGCTCTCCCACTCGGCGCGGCTCATGCGCTCGAGCGGCTTGGCCTTCCAGAAGGGGAGGGGCTCCGGCAAGGGACCATCCTCGGGCAGACGGGGCGGCGCATACATCAGGCCCCGGGGCGCGATGCGCAACCGTCCCGCCCGCCGCCCATGCCGGCGGGCCCGCGCGCGGGCACCTCCGGCGAGGCCGCCGGCCGTGTCAGCCGCCCGCCGCCTCCGCCAGCGCCGCCCGCCAGCGCGCCCGGTCCGCCTCGGCCGGCCCGGCGCGGTAGGCGTCGAGGAAGGCGGCGACGCGGTGCGGGTCGCCGCCGCCGGGGCGGTGCGGCGCCCCCATCACCGCCGCCACCCGCTCCGGGTCGAAGGGCGGCAGGCCGGCCCAGGCGGCGATGCCCTCCAGCACGCGCCGCGGCGCCTCGGTCAACGCCTCGCAGGAGACCAGCCGGGCGCGCCCGCCGGGAAGCGCGCGCAGCACCTCCCAGGCGTCGCAGAGCGCCTGGAACTCCCGGTGCATCGCCGCCGCCGCCTGCGCCGCGTCGAGGCCCGGATACCAGGCGCCGGTCGCGGCGCGGCTCCTCTGGATCGCCACCGGGTCGCGCAGCAGCACCAGGAACCGCCCCTCGGGGAACAGCCGCGCCAGGAAGGCGGCCTCCGCCGGGCCGTAGCGGATCTCCTTGAAGCCCCAGTAGCGCATCCCCGGCCGGCGCAGCGCGGGCGGGAACAGCAGGTCTTCCAGGAAGCGCCGGAAGGCGGGCAGCGCCGTGGCCTCGGTGCAGGCATTGGCCCATTCGATGGACCAGCCCTCCGGCGCGGCGATGGGGCGGGAGGCCAGCATCTCCGGCACGAAGCGCGCGGCCCGCGCGATCCGCTCCCCCGCCCAGGGGCCGAAGAGCTGGTGCCACAGGCCGAGCAGCGTGCCGGCGAGGCCGTTGTGCTCGCCGAACATCACCACCGAGTCGTGCAGGTTGAGCAGGCGCTGCAGCAGCGTGCTGCCGCTGCGCCCGGTGGCGAGAAGGCAGAGCAGCGCGCCGGGCGGGGCGGGGGCGGTCACGGGCGGCGCGCCCCTCCCTCCCGGCTCAGCGCGCCGCCGCGCCGTGGCGCAGCAGCGCCGCGCGCAGCGGGTCGGCGCCCGGGTTGTGCGCCTCCATGCCGAGGACGATCTGCCGCGGCCCCACCTCGCGCCCGTAGTAGGCGCGGTTGGAGGCGCTGCGGGCGGAGAGCAGCGAACCCTCGAGCGCGATGCCGGCGAACAGGCCGCGGCTGCGCGCCAGCGCCACGATGTCCGCCCCGCCCGCCGCCGTGGTCGCGCCCTCGAGCCCGGCGCCCAGGGTGGCGACGGCGATGGCGACGTCGGCGCCGATCTTCACCTGGCTGTCCATCAGCGCCGCGAGGCCGCGCCCGGTCATGACCAGCATCATCACCTGCATGTCCTGCACGCCGATCTGCAGGCCGAGGGAGCCCGAGGCGAGGCCGTAGAAGGCGGGCGAGGACCAGGAGCCGGCGGCGTCGCGGGCGAGCAGCACGCAGCTCCCGCCCTCTCCGCCGAGCACGAAGCCGGCGCGGAAGACGCGCGGGCAGACCAGCACCGCCCGCGCCCGCCGCAGCAGGCCCTCGGCGTCGCGCCGCGCCGACGGCTCGCCGGTGGTCAGCAGCTCCTGCACCGTCAGCGCGGCCTGGTCCACGAGCGCCTGCTCGCGCGTCTGCGCCGCGGCGGGGGCGGCGAGCGGGAGGGCGAGGGCGAGCAGCGCCGCGGCGAGGCGCGGCAGTCCGCGCGGCCTCCCCGGCGCCTTCCGCATGGCGGGCCGTCCGCGGCCGGGCATCGCTAGCGCAGCGGCGGCAGCGGCGTGGCCTGCACCCCGCCCGCCGGGGCGGCCTGCATCGCCGGCTGCGGCTGCGCGGCCGGGGCCTGGGCCGCCGCCGCGGGCGCGGCGCCGCCGAAGCGCAGCAGCATGGCGCGCAGCGGGTCGGCGCCCGGGTTGTGCACCTCCATGCCGATGACGATCTGCCGCGGCCCCACCTCGCGCCCGTAATAGGCGCGGTTCCAGTCGCTGCGGGCGGAGAGCAGCGAGCCCTCGAGCGTCAGCCCCGCATAGAGGCCGCGGGCGCGGGCGACGGCGACGATGTCCGCCCCGGCGGCGGCCGTGGTCGCCCCCTCCACCGAGCCGCCGAGGGTGGCGAAGGCGATGGAGGCGTCGGCGCCGAACTTGAACTGGCTGTCGAGCAGGGCGTTCAGCGCCCGGTCGTTCATCACCATTATCAGCACCTGCGCGTCCTGGATGCCGGCCTGCAGGCCGAAGCTCGCCGAGCCCAGGGTGTAGAAGGCGGGCGAGGACCAGGAGCCGGCGGCGTCGCGGGCGAGCAGCACGCAGCCGCCGCCCTGGCCGCCGAAGAAGAAGCCGGCGCGGAAGACGCGCGGGCAGACCATGGCGGCGCGGGCGCGGCGCAGCAGGCTCTGCGCGTTCAGCCGGTCGTTGCCGTGGCCGAGGATCTCCTGCACGGAGAGGGTGGCGCGGTCCACCAGCGCCTGCTCCTCCCCCGGCGCCGGCGGGCGGGCGCAGGCCGCGAGCGCGAGCAGCGCCGCGAAGAGCGCGAGGCGGCCCGCCGCCATGCCCGGCGGCCGGCCCCCGGTGCCGCGTGCCGGCCGCGCGCGGGCCGCCACGAGATGGCGCATCATGAGACGGCGCATGAGGCGCTTTCCCCAACCCCCCTGAATCGCCGGCAGGCTAACGGCTCGGCGGCGCGCTGTCCAAGGCTTCCGGGGCTTGTTGCGAATTGGCATCCTCCGCCGGCGGGCCGGTCCAGGGCTCCTCGTTCACCGCGGCGACGCGCCAGTCCGGCCCATGCTTCTCGAGCCGCGTCAGCCCGAGGTTGCGGATCGAGAACACCAGCGCCTGGTGCGCGGAGAGGCCGAGCGCGTGGGCGAGCGCGGCGCGAATCGAGCCGCCATGGGCGACGATCACCACATCCTCGCCACGGTGGCGCTCGGCGAGGCGCTCCAGCGTCGGCGCCACGCGCTCGCGCAGCCGGGCGAAGCTCTCCCCGCCCGGCGGCTCCTCCTCGGCGCCGTGCGGCCAGAAGGGGTGGGGCGGATGGCGCAGCCGCTCCACCAGCGCCTCATGGGTGATGCCCTGCCACTCGCCGAGGTCCTGCTCGCGCAGGTCCGGCTCTTCGGCGAGGGGCTGGGCGGGGTAGCCGGCGGCGAAGATGGCGGCGGCGGTGGCGCGGGTGCGCGAGAGGGTCGTCACGTACCAGGCGGCCGGGCGCGGCAGGCGCCAGGCGAGCCAGCGGTAGAGCGCCGCCTCCTCGCGCAGCGCGATGTCGCAGAGCGCGACGTCCATGCTGCCGTAGAGGATGGCGCGGGCCGAGGGCTCGACCACGGCGTGGCGGACGAGGAAGAGGCGGGTCGGGGCGGTCACGCCCCTCCTCTACCCCGCCGCCGCTCCGGGCGCGAGGCGCCCGGCATCACTCCCCGATGTTGAGCAGCGCCCCCCTCTCCCGCGCCGCGCGAAGCTGGCGCGCGAAGACGAGGCCCATCAGCCCGAGCCACAGCGCGTCCAGCCCGAAGGCCCAGGCCAGGTGGCCCCAGGCGACGACGCCCTCGAGCAGCGCCGAGCGCATCCCCTCGAACACATGCGCCGCCGGCAGCGCCAGCGCCACCGGCTGCAGCCACTCCGGCAGCACGGCGACGGGGTAGAACACCGCGGCGAAGGGGGTGATGCCGAACAGCACCGACCAGGCCAGCGCCTCCGCTCCCGCGCCGAAGCGCAGCAGCAGGCTGGTGACGCCGAGCGCCACCGCCCAGCCCATCAGCAGCAGCGCCGCGAAGAAGGCCACCACCACCGGCCCCATGCGCCACAGCCCGAAGGCGTAGAGCGCCCAGGCGAGCAGCACCGCCGGCACCACGCCGACCAGCACGCGCACCACGCTCATGCCCATCAGCGCCAGCACCAGCTCCTGCGGGCGCAGCGGGCTGACGAAGAGGTGGCCGAGGTTGCGGCTCCACACCTCCTCGAGGAAGGAGATGGAGAAGCCCATCTGCCCGCGCAGCGCCACCTCCCACAGCAGCACGCCGCCGAGCAGCACGCCCGCCGCCACGCTGCCGACGCCGTGCTGCACCCCGGCCAGGTAGGCGGTGACGAAGCCCCATACCACCATCTGCAGCACCGGCCAGTACATCAGCTCGACCAGCCGCGGCCAGGAGCGGCGGTAGAGCGCGAGGTGGCGGTACATCAGCCCCCAGACGCGCCGCGCGCTGGCGCGCAGGGAGCCGGTCCGCCCGGGCGCGAGGGCCCGCGCCGGGGCGCTCATGCCGGCGCCTCCGCCGCGGCGCGCCGGCCGCGGGCGATGTCGAGGAACACCTGCTCCAGGTCGTCGCGGCCGTAGCGGGCGATCAGCGCCTCCGGGCTGCCCTGGTCCACGATGCGGCCCTGGCGCAGCATCAGCACGTGGGAGCAGAGCCGCTCCACCTCGCCCATGTTGTGGCTGGCGAGCAGGATGGCGCAGCCGCTTTCCTCCCGGTAGCGCTCGAGCCAGCCGCGCACCCAGTCGCCGGTGTCGGGGTCGAGGCTCGCCGTCGGCTCGTCGAGCAGCAGGAGCTCGGGGCGGTTGATCAGCGCCTTGGCCAGCGCCACGCGGGTCTTCTGCCCTGCCGAGAGCTCGCCGCCCGGGCGGTCGAGCAGCCCGGTGAGCTGGAGCTGCTCGGCCAGCTCCGCGATCCGCCGCTCGGCCCGCGGCACGTCGTAGAGGTGGGCGTAGACCCGCAGGTTCTCGGCGACGGAGAGCCGGTGCGGCAGCGCGATGTAGGGGGAGGAGAAGTTCATCCGCGCCAGCGCCGTGAAGCGGTCGCGCGCCATGTCGTGGCCGAGGCAGAGCACCCGCCCCGAGGTCGGCAGCAGCAGGCCGAGCAGCATGGCGATGGTGGTGGTCTTGCCCGCGCCGTTGCCCCCGAGCAGCCCCCAGGTCTCGCCGCGCGGCAGGGCGAAGGAGAGGTCCTCCACCGCCGGCGGGGCGTCCTTCCGGTAACGCTTGGTGAGGTGCTCGGCCAGGATGGCGGGCGGCGCGGCGAGGGGCGCGTGCATGATGCGCGGCATATGCGGGCGGCCCGCCGGCCTGCCAAGCCGCGGGCGCCGCGGCTCAGCCCCGCAGCAGGCGCCCCTCGAACAGGGTGATGCCGGCCTCCCAACCCCAGCCGATGCCCCCGGCGCGGTCCACCCCGGCCAGCACCACCCGGCCGGGCGGCAGGGAAGGGGGCAGGCCGGCCGCGGCCAGCGCCGGCGAGAAGGGCAGCCGCACCGCCTCCACCCCCAGCCGCTCCGGCGCCAGCAGCGCCGCCACCGCCGGCCCCTCCGCCTCCAGCACCAGGCGGTAGCCGCGGCCGCGGCAGAGGGCGGCGGCGGCGAGGAACCCCTCCGGGTCGGCCAGCGCCTCGGCCGCCGGGAGGCCGAGGCGCAGCGCCGCCCGCCCCTCCCGCCCCAGCGCGGCGTCGAGGCGCCGGAACTCCGGCGAGGCGATCGCCGCGAGGCCGAGCGAGAGCCCGGCGGCGCCGAGGCGGCGCGCCTCCTCCGGCCGCGCCAGCTCGGCCAGCAGGCGGCGGTCCAGCACGCCGCGCAGCCGCCGCGCGAGGCCGGGCGAGGCCGCCGGGTCGAGGCCGGGGAGCAGCGCCGCCCACAGCTCCGGCAGGGCGAGGCGCCATTCGGTCCAGCGCGGCTCGCTCACCCCGCCCTCCGGCGGCAGGTGCAGCACCGGGCGGCAGCGCAGGAAGGCGGCGAGGCTGGCGGTGCCGAGGGTCCGCTCCAGCGCCGCGAGGTCGGCCGCCCCGGCGCCCGCGCCCCCGGCCGGCGGCTCCGGCGCGGGGGCCGGGGCGAGCGCCGCCTCCAGCGCCGCGAGCAGCGCCGCCGCCTGCCGCGGCAGGCGCAGCAGCGCCGGGGGCGCCTCGGGCAGCAGGGCGCCGAGCGTCTCCGCCGCCGCCCGGAGATGGGCGTTCCCGGGCGGGGCCAGGGCCACCAGGTCGCCATTCGGCAGGGCGAAGACCCGTGCGCGGTGCGGCCGCTCGAGCGGCGCCAGCGCCTCGCGCAGCAGCCGGTGGTGGTGCGCGCGCCGCAGCCAGGGCGCGAGGGGGCCGAGCCGGAGGTGCAGCGCCTCCCGCTCCAGCCCGGCGGCGACGGTCTCGCGCACCAGGGCGGCCAGCGCGGCCGCGTCCTCGGCGCGCGGCAGGCCGACCGCCTCCGGCGTCGCCGGGCCGAGCGCGCTCACGCCGCGCCCTCCGCCTCGCCCGGCGGCAGCAGCGCCTCGACGGCGGGGCCGGCGAACAGCCCGATGCCGCGCGCGAGCCCCCAGGCGATCGCCTCCGCCCCGCCGCAGCCGAGCAGCACGAGCCGCCCGGGGTCGAGGGCGCGCAGCGCCTGCACCGGCCCGCGGTCGGCCAGGGCCGGGGACCAGCGCAGCAGCAGCAGCGGCGCCCCCTCCGGCAGCGCCGCCGGGGAGAGCAGGCGCAGCGCCACGGCGTCCAGCCCCTCGATCGCCGGAGTCCAGCCGGCGGCGGCGAGGCGCGCCGGCATGTCCGGCGCGGCCAGCGCCTCCAGCGGCAGGGCGCCGAGCGTCCCCTCGGCGGGCGCCGGCGGCACCGTTCCGCCGCGCGGCAGCGGCAGCAGCGTGCCCGGCCCCGCCGGCAGGGACGGCGCGGCGGCGAGGCGGCGGGCGAGGGTGTCGGCGGCGTGGTCGAGCAGGTCCGGATCCTCGCCCGGCGAGCCGAGCGCGGCGGCGAGCGCGGCGCGGGAGAGGACGAGGCGCCGCAGCGCGACGCGGGGCGGCCGGCCGGGGCCGAGGCGGAGCACCGCCCGCCGGCGGAGGAGGCGGGGCAGCGGCAGCCGCTGCAGCGCCGCGTCGAGGCCGGCAAGGGGGGCGGCGGCAAGATCCGGCGGGGGAGCGGCCTCGGCCCAGGCCAGCAGCGCGGGGGCCTCCTCCGGCAGGCGCCACAGCGCCCCCGCCGCGTCGAGGCCCACCTCGTCGAGCAGGGCGCGGGCGCGCGCCGCCGCCCCCGCCTCCCCGAGCAGGAGCAGCGCGCCCCCCGGCGCCTCCAGCACCTCTCCCCTTCCCTCCCGCGCCGCCTCCTCGAGCAGCAGGCGCAGGGCGCGGCGCCGGCGCGGCGCGGCCGGGGCGAGGCGCAGCGCCGCCTGCCCCGCCCCGCCCCCGGCCAGGAGCCGGCGCAGCCGGGCGGCGAAGGGGGCGGCCGCGTCCCGCCGCCAGGCGGCGGGGGGGAGGGCGGCGGGAGGGAGGGTCACGGTCATGCGCGGTCCTGGCGCGGTGCAAGGCGGCGACGTTCCGGCTAGTGTCCGGGGGGCCCGCCGGGGCGGGCAGCGGCACAGGAGCCGGGATCCGGCGATCGGGGACCAGAATCGCACCGACATGCTGAACGAACAGCTAGCGCCCGGCTCCCTGCCGCCGGGCCTGCGCGTCTACGCCGTCGGCGACGTGCATGGCTGCGCCGGCCGGCTGGCGGCGCTGCACGCCCGCATCGCCGCCCATGCGCGGGCGCGCCCGGCGCGGCGCGTGGCGCTCGTCTATCTCGGGGACTACGTGGACCGCGGCCCGGACAGCGCCGGGGTGCTCGACCTGCTGCTGCGCCCCGCGCCGGTGCCGGGGGCGGAGGTGGTGACGCTGGTCGGCAACCACGAGACGATGATGCTCGACGCCTGCGACCCCCGCGCCCATCCCGGGGCCATGCCCTTCTGGCTGGACAATGGCGGCCAGGAGACCCTGGCGAGCTACGGCGTCGACCCCGGCGATCCGCGCCTGGCCGAGGCGCTGCCGGCGGCGCACCTGGCGCTGCTGCGCCGCTGCCCGCTGCGCTGGGCGGCGGGCGACTACCTCTTCGTCCATGCCGGGATCCGCCCCGGCGTGCCGCTCGACCGCCAGGACCCGTTCGACCTGCTCTGGATCCGCGAGCCCTTCCTCTCCTGGGAGGGGGAGCTGCCGATGGTGGTGGTGCACGGCCACACGCCGAGCCCGTCGCCCGCGGTGCGGCCGCACCGCATCGGCATCGACACCGGCGCCTGCTACGGCGGCGACCTGACCTGCCTCGTGCTCGAGGAGCAGCGCCTGGGCTTCCTGGTCGCCTGAGCGCGCGGCGGGCGCGCCGGCCCGAATCGCGGCGCCATGCCTTGCGCCCCGGCCACGGCTTGGGCTACCGCAGCCCCATGCACGGCCCCGCGCCTGTCTCCGCCGACCCCGCGACCCCGCCCACGGCGGATCTCGCGGACGCCGTCCGCCAGCTTCGCCGCGGCACCGCCCTCGTGGTCGGCGACGCCATGCTGGACCGCTACGTCTTCGGCCGGGTCGAGCGCGTCAGCCCCGAGGCGCCGGTGCCGGTGCTGTGCGTGGAGCGCGAGGTGGCGCTGCCCGGCGGCGCCGGCAACGTGGTGCGCAACCTCACCGCGCTCGGCGTCGCCGTCGCCTTCGTCTCGGTGGTCGGGGACGACCAGGCGGGCAGCGACCTCACCGGGCTGATCGGCGGCCAGCCGGGGGTCGAGCCCTGGCTGCTGGTGCAGGGCGGGCGCGCCACCACCACCAAGACCCGCTTCATGGCCGCCGGGCAGCAATTGCTGCGCGCCGACCACGAGAACACCGCGCCGATCCACCCCCGCCTCGCCGAGCGGCTGGTGCGCATCGCCTCCGACGCCGTGGCGGCGACGGCGGTGATGGTGCTGTCCGACTACCGCAAGGGCGTGCTGGCCGCCGACACCGCGGCGCAGCTCATCGCCGCGGCGCGCGCCGCCGGGCGGAAGGTGGTGGTGGATCCGAAGGGCGGGGCGCATGCCCGCTTCGCCGGCGCCGACCTCATCATCGCCACCAGCGCCGAGCTGGCCGAGAGCACCGGCCTGCCCGCCTCGACCCGGGCCGAGGCGGTGGCCGCGGCGCGGGCGCTGCGCGCCGCGCACGGCTTCGGCGCGGTGCTGGTCCTGCGCGGCGAGACCGGTCTCACCCTGGTCGAGGCCCCCGAGGAGCCGGGCGGCGAGGAGCGGGTGAGCCACATGCCCTGCGACGTCGCCGACGTGGTGGACCCCGCGGGCGCCGACGACGCGGTGGTGGCGGTGGCCGCGGCCGGGCTCTCGGCCGGGCTGCCGCTCCGCGTCTCGGCCCGGCTCGGCGCGCTCGCCGCCGGCATCGTCATGGGCAAGACCGGCATCTCCGTGGTGCGCGAGGACGAGTTCCTGGAGGTGCTGCAGCCCGGCTGGCTGGCGCGGCGCAAGCTGGTGACGCGGGCGCAGGCGATGGAGCGGGCGGAGCGCTGGCGCCGCGCCGGCTGGCGCATCGGCCTGATCGCCGGCAGCGCCATGGCCGACCTGCCCGGCGTGCTGGCCCAGGCCCGCGCCTGGTGCGACCGGCTGGTGGTGGCCCTGCACGAGGCCGATGGCCGCGCCGAGGCGCTGGCCGAACTCGCCGAGGTGGACCTGGTCACGCGCTTCACGGGCGACAGCCCGGTGGAGCTGATCCGCCTGCTGCGCCCCGACGTGCTGGTGCAGGACCCCGAGCACGCGCCGGAGACGGTGGCGGGCGGCGAGGTGGTGCAGGAATGGGGCGGGGAGATCCGCCGCCCCGTCATCGCCGCAGACACGCTGGGCGCCTGACCCGGCGGAGGGTCATTCCAGCACCGCGATCCGCTTCCGCCCGATCAGGTCGAAATCGATCTCGGCGCCGAGGCCGGGCCCCTCGGGGGCGCGCACCAGCCCGTCGCGGTCCACCGCGATGTCCTCGACGAGGCCGTACTTGTGCGCGCCGTCGGGCAGCAGCACCTCGAAGAAGGTGGTGTTGCGGATCGCCATGCAGACATGCAGGTTGGCGACGTTGTTCAGCGAGTTGCCGCCGTGGTGCACCTCGTAGTTCATGCGGAAGGCCTCGGCGAGGTGCGCGGTCTTGACCATGGTGGTGATGCCGCCCTTCACCGCGACGTCGCCGCGCAGGTAGTCGGTGGCCTGCAGCATGACCCACGGCGCGTAGGATTCGAGGCCGGTCGCCGGATACTCGGTGGCCATGATCGGGATGTCGAGCTTCTGGCGCAGCTTGACGTAGCCGGTGATGTCCTGCTCGTGCAGCGGGTCCTCGTACCAGAGGAAGCCGAGCCGCTCTGCCGCGCGCCCGACCCGGAGCGCCGAGGGGAAGTCGTAGGCCCAGGTGGAATCGAGCATCAGCGTGTAGTCGTCGCCGACCGCGCGGCGCACCGCCTCGCACACCCGGATGTCGGTGGCCGGGTCCTGCGGCGGGTGGATCTTGTAGCCCTTCCAGCCGCCTGCCTTGAACCGCTGCGCCTCCTCGGCGTAGGCCTCGACCGAGGCGAGCCGCGCGGAGGAGGCGTAGGCGCCGATCGCGGTGCGGCAGGTGCCGAGCAGGCGGTGGATCGGCAGCCCCGCCGCCTGGCCGGCGATGTCCCACAGCGCCACGTCCACGGCGCCGATCGCGCGCACCGAGACCAGGCGGGAGAAGGGCCAGAGCGCGGCGTTGATCCGCTCGCGCTCCAGCGGGTCCTTGCCGAGCAGCAGCGGCTTCAGGAAGCGGATCAGCCCCGGCCCGTCGTTCTCCGCCGTATGCGTCGCCGAGCCGAGGAAGGCGTGGCCGGTGATCCCGGCATCGGTGCCGATGCGCAGCAGGCCGAGGGCGGAGGCGCCGCCGGCCTGGGTCGCCGCCGAATGGTAGGAGGTGGGCGGGATGCCCTCCCAGGCAAACAGCGTCAGCGACACATGCGTGATCCTCATGGGCGTTCCCTTCCCCCTGGCGTTGCGGCGAAGCTTCCCGGGCCGGCCGCGCGCCGGCCACCATACCTGCCGACCTGACGCGGGAGCACCATGCCAGACACCGACGCGCCCCGGCTGATCGCCGACATCGGCGGCACCAACGCCCGCTTCGCCCTGCTCGGCGCCGCCGGGCCGGGGGCGCTGCACCGCGTCAAGCTCGACGCCTATGCAGACATCGAGGCGGCGATCGCCGCCTTCCTGGCCGAGGCCGCGCCCGCTCGGCCGCCTTGCGCCGCGCTGCTCGCCGTGGCCGGACCGGTGGAGGAGAACCGGGTGCGGCTGACCAACCGCGGCTGGTGGGTGGACGGGGCGGCGATCGCCGCCGCGCTCGGCATTCCCGCGGTGCGGGTGATCAACGATTTCGAGGCGCTGGCCTGGGCGCTGCCGCACCTCTCCGGGCCGGACCTGCTGGCGCTGGGCGGGGGGGCGCCGGTGCCGGGCACGCCGATGGCGGTGCTCGGGCCCGGCACCGGCCTCGGCGTCGCCTGCTTCCTCCCCCCCGACCGGGCGCTGCCGACCGAGGCCGGCCACACCAGCCTCGCCGCGCACGACGCGCGGGAGGCGGCGGTGATCGAAGCGCTGCGCCCGCGCTTCGGCGGCCACGTCTCGGCCGAGCGGGCGCTGTCGGGCGGCGGGATCGAGAACCTGTACGCCGCCCTGGCGGAGATCGGCGGCGTGGCGGTGCCCGCGCGCGGCGCCGCCGAGATCACCGCCGCGGCGCTGGCCGGCACCTGCCCGGTCTGCCGTGAGGCGTTGGAGATGTTCTGCGCCATCCTCGGCGGCGTGGCGGGGGACATGGCGCTGGCCTATGGGGCGCGCGGGGGGGTGTTCGTCGCCGGCGGCATCGCGCCCCGCTTCCCGGAATTCCTCGCCGCCTCGGCCTTCCGCACGCGCTTCGAGGCGAAGGGGCGGTTCCGCGACTGGCTGGCGCGGGTGCCGGCCGCCCTGATCG
This sequence comes from Crenalkalicoccus roseus, assembly GCF_004761865.1. Taxonomy (GTDB): domain Bacteria; phylum Pseudomonadota; class Alphaproteobacteria; order Acetobacterales; family Acetobacteraceae; genus Crenalkalicoccus; species Crenalkalicoccus roseus. The sequence goes on from NZ_SJDM01000024.1 coordinate 22,944, forward strand.
TGCGTCCGGACGCGGCGATGGTCGGCCTCGCCGCGCTGGCGCGGCGGCTGTAGGGGGGGCGGATCGCGCGCCGGAGCGGGAGGGGGATGCCCGTACGGGCGCGGGCGGGTGCGCCCAATCTCTTTTTTGTTCTTATTCTGTTCTTGAATTCCCGCCGCGCCCCGGGCCAGCATGGCGCGCGGCCGACGCGCCGCGTGGAGGAGGACCCCAAGCCATGCCCGTGCCCCCGATCCCGCCCGGCTACCGCAGCGTCACCCCCTACCTGATCCTGGAGGACGCCGCGCGCGCCCTCGCCTGGTATGCCGAGGCCTTCGGGGCGCGCGAGCGGATGCGCCTGCCGATGCCGAACGGCCGCATCGGCCACGCCGAGATCGAGATCGGCGACAGCGTGGTGATGCTGGCCGACGCGGTGCCGGAACACGGGATACGCGACCCCCGCGCGCTCGGCGGCTCGCCGGTGACGCTGCACCTCTACGTCGCGGAGGTGGACGCCACCGTGGCGCGCGCCGTCGCCGCCGGCGCGGCGCTGCAGCGGCCGGTGGAGAACCAGTTCTACGGCGACCGCTCCGGCACGGTGCAGGATCCCTTCGGCCACATCTGGCACGTCGCCTCCCATGTCGAGGAGGTGCCGCCCGAGGAGATGGCGCGGCGGATGCGGGCGATGGACGGCGGCTGATCGCGGCGCGCGCCCCTGGCCGGCGCGGTGGCCGGCGTGACACACTCGGGCCGGGCGGGGCCATCCGGACCGTGCCGGGCCGTCTGCCCCCGCCGGCGCTTGCTTGACATGCCGCGGGGGGTGCCGTAGCAGCCCGGTGCCTTCCGGCGGGGAACCGACGGAGGAGCACGGTGAACGATCGGGACGGGTTCGAGGATCGGCTGCGCGCGGCACGGGCCCGAAGGGGCCTCGACAGGCCGGGCGAAGCAGGCCGGGGCGGCCTTCCCGCCGGTCCTTGGGGGATCGGCTTCCGCGCCGGCGTCGAGGTATTCTCGGCCCTTGTGGTCGGGATCCTCATCGGCCTGCTGCTGGACCGATGGCTCGGGACCTGGCCGTGGCTCTTCCTGCTGTTCTTCGTGGTGGGCGGTGCCGCCGGGGTGCTGAACGTGTACAGGCTGTTCAACCCGCGCCGCGGCACCGGTTCGTAGCCGCAGCGTTGGGGGAGCACAGCCCGTGGCCGCCGAAGGCAACACGATCGACGCGCTGAGCCAGTTCATCCTGGTTCCCGTCCTCGGCAGGGTCGGCGAGTCCGTCGGCTTCACCCAGTCCAACCTGCACATGCTGATCGCCGTCGGGCTGATCACCGCGCTGATGATGTGGGGCACCGCGAAGCGCGCCCTCATCCCGGGACGGATGCAGGCGCTCGCGGAATCCGCCTACGAGTTCGTCCACGGGCTGGTGACCGAGCAGGTGGGGGAGAAGGGCAAGCGGTTCTTCCCCTTCGTGTTCTCGCTGTTCATGTTCATCCTGTTCGGCAACATGCTGGGGCTGTTCCCCTACGCCTTCACCTACACCAGCCACATCGCCGTCACCTTCACCCTGGCCGCGATCGTCTTCGTGCTGATCACGGTGGTGGCGCTGGCGATCCACGGGCGGAAGTTCTTCGGCTACTTCTTCCCCGAGGGCGCGCCGGTGTGGCTCGCGCCGATCATCGTGCCGGTCGAGATCGTCTCCTACCTGTCGCGCCCGGTCAGCCTCTCGATCCGCCTCTTCGCCAACATGGTGGCCGGCCACGTCATGCTGAAGGTGTTCGCCAGCTTCGTCGTGATGCTCGGCGGCCTCGCCGTGATCGGCCCGTTCGTCGCGCTGCTGCCGCTGGCGCTGAACGTCGCCCTGGTCGCGTTCGAGGTGCTGGTGGCCTTCCTGCAGGCCTACGTCTTCGCCATCCTGACCTGCATCTACCTGCACGACGCGGTGCACCTGCACTGAGCGTCCCCCGCAGAACGCCTTCCAACCCGGTCCAGCAAGAGGGACACGAACGATGGATCCTGCCGCTTACGTCGCCGCCTACAAGGCCCTCGGGGCCGGCATCGCCGTGATCGCCCTGTTCGGCGTGGGCCTCGGCATCGGCAACATCTTCTCCTCGCTGATCAACAGCGTGGCCCGCAACCCGGGCGCCCGCGACGCGGTCTTCCCGATCGGCATCCTGGGCTTCGCGCTGACCGAGGCGGTGGCGCTGTTCGCCCTGCTGATCGCCTTCCTCATCCTGTTCGCCTGAGCCTGCGCCGGGCGCGCGCCCCTGGCCGGGGCGGGCGCGCCGGCGTATCCATCCGGGCGAGGAGGAGATCCACGATGCGTCGGTTGGTTCTGGCCGCCGCCCTGATCGGGGCCGCGGTGCCATGCGTGGCGCTGGGGGCGCCGCCGCCGGGCGAGCCCGTGCCGGGCATGCCGCAGCTCGCCTTCGGTCACCCCGTCCAGGGGCGGCTGCTGATCTCCCATGTCGTCTGGCTGCTGATCATCTTCGGCCTGCTCTACTACGTGATGGCGCGCTACGCGCTGCCGCAGGTGGGGAGCGTGCTGGAGGAGCGGCGCCGGCGCATCGAGGCCGACCTCGAGGCGGCCCGCGCCGCCAAGGACAGCGCCGACCGCGCCGTGGCCGAGCACGAGGCGGCCACCGCCCGGGCGCGGGCCGAGGCGCAGGCGGCGATCGCCGCGGCGCTGCAGCAGGCCCAGGCCGAGGCGGCGGCGCGGACCGAGGCGCTGAACGCCCGCCTCGACTCCCAGATCCAGGAGGCGGAGAAGCGCATCGCCGCGGCGCGCGACGCCGCGATGGGCGCGCTCCGCCAGGTGGCGGCGGAGACCGCGGACGCGCTGGTCGCGCGGCTGATCGGCCGGGCGGACCGCAAGGCGGTGGAGCGCGCCGTGGAGCGCGAGCTCGCCGCGCGGGGGAGGGCCTGACCATGCCCAACGGCTACGCCTATTTCTGGCACGATCCCAAATTCTGGGTCGCCGCCAGCACCATCCTCTTTGTCGTGCTGGTCGGGCGCCTCGCCTGGCGGCGCATCGCCGCCCTGCTGGACGCCCGCGCCGAGCGCGTGCGCGCCGAGCTGGACGAGGCCGCGCGCCTGCGCGCCGAGGCCGAGGCGATGCGCCGCCAGGCCGAGGCCGACCGCGCCGCGGCGCTGAAGGAGGCCGAGGAGCTGCTGGCCCGCGCCCGCGCCGAGGCGCAGCGCGTCGCCGAGGCGACGGCGGCCGAGGCGGAGGCGGCGGCGAAGCGGCGCGAGCGCATGGCGATGGACCGCATCGCCGCGGCCGAGGCCGGCGCGCTCGCCGAGGTGCGCGCCGCCGCGGCCGAGATCGCCACCGCCGCCGCCCGCAACGTCATCGCCGAGCGGATGGACGCCGCCGCCGACGCGAAGCTGATCGACCGCGCGGTGGCCGAGCTGCCGCGGGCGCTCAGGGCCTGAGATCCCGCGCGGGGACGGGCCGCCCGTCCCCGGCAGGTGGAACGGGCGCATCACCGCCCAGGAGGGGGCGGGGGCCGTGAGGCTCCCGTCCTGTTTTGTTTCGGACCATGCGAATTTATGGCTTTTTCGTGGCGGGCCGGAAACCCGTCACCACCCAAGCGCTTTCGTTCCGCTGTCAGAGCCGGAGGAGGAGGCAGTGACTCGCAGGGCATGGCCACCGGTAATCGGCGCGGGGCTGCTCGCCGCCCTCGCCGCCGTGCTGCTGCTGCGCGCCGGCACGGAGGAGGTGGTGGCCGCCTCCGCCCTTCCCCCGCCGCCCGACCCCGCCGCGCAGGCCGAGGCGCTGGCGCTGCAGAGCCTGCGCGCGCGGCTGCGCGACCCCGACCAAGCGCGCTTCGCCGTGCTCGGCGTCTGGCGCTACGGCCCCGAGGATGAGCGCGCCGTCTGCGGCACCATCGCCTCCCCCGAACTGCCCGGCGGCACCGCTCGCTTCGTCCTCCGCGTCGTGCTCCCCGAGGACGGGGCGGCGCTGCCCGCCGATGCCCGCATCCGCCCGCGCGGCGCCACGACCATCCTGGAGGAGGGGCCCGGCGTGATCCGCCCCACCCCCTGGGCGCGGGAGCGCTTCTGCCGCGATGCCGAGGCGCCGCGGCCGGAGCCCGTCTCCGCCCAGGCGCCGCCCCGGCCCCCGGTCGCGGCGACCGGGACCGCCATGCCGCCGCCCCCGGCCGCCGGCGGCGGGGCGCGGGAGCGGGTGCTGGTCCACTCCCCGGCCAATCTGCGCGCCGGGCCGGGCGGCGGCGCCTCGGTGCTCTCCGTGGTGCCGCGCGGCCGGACGCTCGAGGTGTTCGACCAGGCGCCGGGCGGCTGGGTCCGCGTCGGCGACGGCGAGCCCTGGGGCTGGATCCACGCCAGCCTGCTCGCCGGGGCGCCGCCCGGCCACTGATCCCCCGCCCCGTTGCGCCGCCCCGCCGCGGGCGGCAGGCTGCGGGAAAACCAGCGGGAGGACGCGCCGGATGGGCACCCATGTCACCGACAGCCGGCTGTTCGGCGACCAGTTCGGCACGCCGCGCATGCGGGAGATCTTCTCCGACGAGGCGACGGTGCAGCGGTGGCTCGACGTCGAGGCGGCGCTGGCGCGGGTGCAGGCCAGGCTCGGCATCATCCCCGAGGCGGCGGCGCGCGCCATCTGCGAGCACGCGCGGGTGGAGCTGCTCGACCTCGACGCCATGAAGCGGGAGATGGACCGCACCAGCCATCCGATCGTGCCGCTGCTGCGCGCGGTGCAGGCGATCTGCCCCGGCGACGCCGCCGAATGGATCCACTGGGGCGCCACCACCCAGGACATCATGGACACCGGCACGGTGCTCCAGCTCCGCGACGCGCTGGCGGAGATCGAGGCCGCACTGCGCGATCTGCTCGGCGCGCTCTGCGCCCTCGCCCGCGCCCATCGCGACACGGTGATGGCAGGGCGCACCCATGGCCAGCAGGCGCTGCCCGTCACCTTCGGTTTCAAGGCCGCGGTCTGGGCCGCCGAGGTGGCGCGCCACCTCGACCGGATCGCGGAGATGCGCCCGCGCGTACTGGTCGGGCAGTTCGGCGGCGCCGTCGGCACACTGGCCGCGCTGGGGGCGGAGGGCGAGGCGGTGCGGCGGGGGCTGTTCGAGGAGCTCGGCCTCGGCGTGCCGCTCATTGCCTGGCACACGGCGCGCGACGGCATGGCGGAGTGCGCCTGCGTGCTGGCGATCGTCGCCGGAACGGCGGGAAAGATGGCGCAGGAGGTCTATGCGCTGCAGAAGACCGAGACCGCCGAGCTGGAGGAGCCCTTCGCCCACGGCAAGGTCGGCAGCTCCACCATGCCGCACAAGCGCAACCCGGCGGTGTGCGAGACCATCGCCGCCCTGGCCCGCGCCGCGCGCGCCGTCGCGCCCCAGGCGATCGAGGGGGTGATGGCCGAGCACGAGCGCGACAAGATCGTGCTGCAGTCCGAGCGCGAATGGACGGCGCGGCTCTGCTGCCTGACCCACGCGGCGCTGGTGAAGTCCGCCTGGGTGATGCGCGGCCTGACCGTGCGCGCGGAGGCCATGGCGCGCAACCTCTCGGCGCTGGACGGGCTGCTGATGAGCGAGCGGGTGATGTTCGCCCTCGGCCACCGCTTCGGCAAGCAGGAGGCGCACGAGATGGTCTACGAGGTGTGCATGGCCGCCTTCGAGTCTGGGCGGCCGCTGCGCGAGGCGCTGCTCGCCGACCCGCGCATCGTCGCCGCGCTGCCGGCCGGGGAGATCGACCGCCTGCTCGACCCGCGCGGCTACACCGGCATGGCCGGCGCCTTCGTGGACCGGGTGCTGGAGGAGGTGGCGCCGAAGCTGCTCCCCGGCGGGGCGGGGCGGTAGCGTCCGCGGCCGGAAACCGCTCTACTCCCGCCCGGACACCGGACAAGGGAGGGAGCGTCCGCATGGCCATCGCCAGGAGCGCGGAGGAGACGGCGCTGATCGAGCGCGCCCGCCGCGTGCTGCCCGCCGGCAGCTTCGGCAATTTCGCCGCCGACATCGTCATCCGCGAGGGGCGCGGCGGCCGGGTGTGGGATGTCAGCGGCAACGAGTACGTGGACTACCTGCTCGGCTCCGGCCCCATGTTCATCGGCCACTGCCACCCCGAGGTGGTGGAGGCGGTGCGGGAGCAGGTCGGGCGCGGCACCACCTTCTTCGCCAACAACGAGCACGGCATCGCGCTCGCCGAGGCGATCGTCGAGGCGGTGCCCTGCGCCGAGCAGGTGCGCTTCCTCTCCTCCGGCACCGAGGCCGACCTCTACGCCATGCGCCTCGCCCGCGCCTTCCGCGGCCGCGACAGGATCCTGAAATTCGAGGGCGGCTACCACGGCATGAGCGACTACGGGCTGATGAGCCTGGCGCCGCGCCAGCCGGGCAACTTCCCCCTCCCCGTGCCGGATTCCGCCGGCATCCCGCGATCGGTGCGCGACGAGGTGCTGGTCGCCCCCTTCAACGACGCCGAGGCGGTGGAGCGGCTGGTGGCGGCGCGGCACGAGGAGATCGCCGCCATCATCGTCGAGCCCTTCCAGCGCCTGATCCCGCCCGCGCCCGGCTTCCTCGCCGCGCTGCGCGCGCTCTGCGACCGCCACGGCATCCTGCTGATCTTCGACGAGGTCGTCACCGGCTTCCGCTTCGCCTATGGCGGCGCGCAGGCCTATTACGGCGTGACGCCCGACCTCTGCACGCTCGGCAAGATCATCGGCGGCGGCTTCCCGCTGGCGGCGGTGGCGGGCCGCGCCGGGATCATGGCGCATTTCGACAAGGCGCAGGTCGGCGAGGACCGCTTCCTGCTGCAGATCGGCACCCTCTCCGGCAACCCGGTCGCCTCGGTGGCCGGGCTGAAGACGCTGGAGATCCTCCGCCGCCCCGGCGCCTACGAGAAGGTCTTCGCCACCGGCCGGGCGCTGATGGAGGGCATCGCGGACCAGCTCCGCCGCGCCGGCCTGCCCGCGCAGGTGGTCGGCGAGCCGCCGCTCTTCGACGTGGTGTTCGCCGATGGCGAGGTGCGCGACTACCGCGGCACGCTGCGCGCCGACAGGGAGGTGCAGGCGCATGTCAACGCCCATCTGCGCCAGGGCGGCATCCTGAAGGGGGAAAGCAAATTCTACCTCTCGCTCGCGCATGAGGAGCGCGACGTGGCGCAGACCCTCGAGGCCTTCGCCGCCGCCATCGCCGCCCTGCCGGCGCGGCGGGCCGGCGCCGCGTGAGGCGCGGCGGCGCCGGCGCTCCGGCCGGTGCCGCCTGCTCCCGCCCTTCGCGCGGCGGCGTCGCGCGAACGGCCCTTTCCGCCGTCCGCGATCCCTCTACCGCACCCGCAGCTCCGCCGCCGCTGCCGCGCCCTCGGCGTCCAGCACCGTCACCCGGTAGAAGCCGGGGCCGGGCGGCGTCCAGGCGGCCTCGCGCCGCGCCGGGTCGGCGGGCAGGGGGCGGCCGTCCACCAGGAAGGTCAGCGGCCGCCGCCCGCCGGCGGCACGCAGCGTCACCGGCCCCGGCGCCTCGGCCAGTACGGCGCCGGGCGGGGGGAAGAGCAGCCTGAGCCGGTCGGGCGCCGCGGCCAGCGGCGGCGGGGTGCCGGGGCGCACCGTCAGGGGGGCGAGCGGCGCCGGCGGCAGGCGCTCGAACAGGCGGGCGAGCAGCGGCAGGGCGGTGCGCGCGCCGCCGGCGCCGGGCAGCGGCGTGCCGTCCGGCCGCCCGACCCAGACGGCGGCGACGTGCCGCCCGTCGAAGCCGAGCGCCCAGGCATCCCGCCCGCCCCAGCTTGTGCCGGTCTTCCAGGCGATGCCCGACGGCCCGCCGCCCGGAAAGGGCTGCACCAGGATCGCCGCGGCAAGGGCGGCGGCGCGCGGCTCCAGCACCGGCGCCCCCCGCGCCTCCGGGCCGGGGAGCAGGCGCAGCGGCCCCGCCCGCCCCCCGTCGCCGAGCACGGCGTAGAGCGCGGCCATCTCGCGCAGCGTGGCGCCGAAGCCGCCGAGCGCCAGCGGCAGGGAGGGGTCGGCGCCCGGCGGCAGGCGCGGCGGCGCGCCGGCGGCCTTCAGCGCCGCGGCCAGGCGCGCCGGCCCGACCTCGGCCAGCAGCGCCACCGCCGGCAGGTTCAGCGACCGGCGCAGCGCCTCGGCCAGGGTGACGCGCCCGGCGAAGCCGCGGTCGAAATTCTCCGGCGCGTAGGCGCCGAAGCGCCGCGGCAGGTCGTCGAGCAGCGTGCCGGGCGCGGCGATGCCGGCCTCGAAGGCCATGGCGTAGAGGAAGGGCTTGGCCGCCGAGCCGGGCGAGCGGACCGCCCGCGTCAGGTCGAGCGACCCCGCCCGCGCCCCGGCGCCGAAATCGCCGCCGACCAGGGCGCGCACCTCGCGCGGGCCGAGCTCCGCCACCAGCAGCGCCAGCGAGGCGCGCTCGGGCAGCGCGCGCAGCGCCTCGGCCGCGATCTCCTCCGCCGCGCGCTGCAGGGAAAGGTCGAGGGTGGTGACGAGGCGCGGCGCCGCCCCCCGCGCCAGCTCCCGCGCCAGGTGCGGGGCGAGGCGCGGCATCGGCCGCCGCGCCGCCGGCACCGGGGCGGCGAGGGCGAGGGCCACGTCCTCCGCCGAGAGGCCCGGCGCCCCGGCGGCGCGGCGCAGCAGCACGGCATCGCGCGCCGCCGCGGCGCGCTCCGGATGGCGGTCGGGGCGCAGCGCCTCCGGCCGGCGGGCGAGGGCGACCAGCAGCGCCGCCTCGGCCGGGTCGAGCGCGGCGGCGGGCCGGCCGAACCAGGCGAGCGAGCCGGCCCGCACCCCCTCCAGGTTGCCGCCCATCGGCGCCAGGGTCAGCCAGATGCGGAGCACCCCCTGCTTGCCGAACCGCGCCTCGAGCTGCAGGGCGCGCAGCATCTCGGCCGCCTTGCCGCGCAGGCCGCGCGGCCGCGGCTCCAGCAGCCGCGCCGCCTGCATGGAGAGGGTGGAGCCGCCCGAGACCACCCGCCCGGCCCGCGCCCACTGCCAGGCGGCGCGCGCCAGGGCGAGCGGGTCCACGCCCGGATGGCGGTGGAAGCGCCGGTCCTCGGCGGCGACCAGCAGCGCCAGCAGGTGCGGCGGCACGTCGGCCGCCGCGGTGGGAAGCCGCCACACCCCGCCCGGCGCCGGCAGCACGGAGAGGGTGCGGCCCTCGCGGTCCAGCACCTCGGTCCCCACCGCGTGCAGGCGGGAGAGGTCGGGCGGGAAGGCGCGGTCGAGCGCCACCGCCAGCGTCCCGGCGCCGAGCAGCGCCAGGGCGGCGAGGGCCGCCCCGCGCCGCCGGGAGGGGGGTATCCGCACCTCCCTACCCCCGCCGCGCCGCGGCATTCCCCGCCCGCGCGGGCCTCACCGCGCGCCCCCCGGCTCCTCCGCCGGCAGCACGCTGATCCGCCCGGCGTTCTGCCGGGCGAAGATCGCCGGGCGGTACATGTCCTCGAGCAGCGCGCCAGGCAGCTCGAACCGCCCCGCCGTGACCGCGCGCAGCCGCGCGGCGATGCGGAATTCCGGCCGCTCCGGCGTCAGGTCGAGCGCGGCGGCGAGGCGGTCGTCGAGCGCGGGGATGGCCGCCGCCCCGGATAGGGTGCCGAGCCAGGGCATCCCCGCCACCTCGCCCGCCGGCAGGCGGCCGAGGATCTCCCACCCCGCCGGCAGCCCCTGCTGCAGCAGGGCGCGGTGCGCCTCCCCCGTCTCCGCCCGCCCCTCCAGCAGCAGCACGAACACCGTGCCCTGGCGCAGCGCATCGAGGGCCAGCGGCTGCCCGGCGAGGTCGAGGAAGCGCCGCCGCACCTGCATCCCCGCCCGCCCCGCCGGCGGCGGCCGGGCCGGGATGCCGGTGACCGAGACGCTGGCCCAGACCGGCGCGTCGGAGAGGTTGCGCGCCACCCCCGGCGCGGAGAGCGCCACCGCCAGCAGCGGCGCCGGCGGCTGTGCCGCGCCGTTCACCGCCACCTGCACCGGCCGCCCCTCCCGCCCGAGCGCCGCCGCCGCGGCGACGGCCCAGGCCCGCTCCTGGGTGCTCGCGCCCTCGGGGGTGAGTTCCGGCCCGGGCAGCCTGGCCCGCAGCGCGGCGAGCCGCTCGGGCAGCAGCCCGCTTTCCCGCAGCAGCACCGCGATCGCCAGCGCGTCGCGCGCGGCGCTGCCGTAATCGTAGGTCCAGGGCCGGCGCGCCGGGTCGGCGAGGGCGGCGGCGAAGGCGGCCTCGGCGCGCGGCGCGTCGCCGGCGCGGGCGAAGGCGGCGCCGAGCTGCGCCTTGGCCAGCGGCGTCGGCAGCGCCTCCAGCCCCTCCAGCAGCCGCCGCGCGGCGCCGGGGCGCGGCCGGCCGGCGAGGGAGAGCACGTGCAGCCGGTAGGCCTGGGCGGCGCGGCCCTCCGGCGTGTCCGGCGTCGGCTCCTCCACCTGCGCGGCGATGGCGCCGAGCGCCGCCTCCAGCGCCGCCTCGGGGATGGCGGCGCCGGCCATGCGGGCGCGCAGCAGCGCCTCGGCGGCGTAGGCGCCGGTCCAGGGGTCCGGCGCGTCCTGGGCCGACCACAGGCCGAAGCCGCCGTCGAAGCGCTGTCGGTCCAGCACCTGCTCCGCCGCCTGCTGCAGCGGCCCCGCCCCGCCCTCCCCGGCGGTGGCGGCGAAGGCCAGCAGCCGGCTCGCCGCCTGTTCCAGGCAGGCGAAGGCATGATCCTCCAGCAGGCGCCGCATCCCGGCGGCGTCGTAGCGCACCGCCCCGCCGAAGCTCGCCGAGGCGCGCCAGGTGCCGGGCAGGAAGCGCGCCGGGTCGAGCGGCAGCGGCCACTCGGCGCCGGGCGGGATCTCCCCGGCGGTCACGGCGGCGGCGGGGGGCCGGGCGGAGCGGACGGTGATCCGCGCCTCCCGCTCCGCCGCGAAGCCGTCCGGGCCGGTGACGGCGAGGCGCAGCACCCCCTCCCCCGCCGCCACGGCGCGCAGCGCGCTGGCCGGCAGGGCGCGGGCGCCGGGGGCGAGGACGGCGGAGAGCCGCTCCGGCCCCGCCAGCGCGATCGCGCCCCCGGCCGAGAGCGTCGCCACCGCCTCGCCCTCCGGCAGGTCCAGGTTGTGCAGCAGCACCGGCAGGCGGGCCTCGTCGCCGGGGGCGAGGAAGCGCGGCAGCAGCGCCTCCGCCACCAGCGGGTCGCGCACCGTCAGCGCGCGGCTGGCCGCGCCGCTGCGCGCCCCCGCCCAGGCCACCGCCATCAGCCGCAGCTCCCCGGCGAAGTCGGGAAGGTCGAGGGCGACGGTGGCGGTACCGTCCGCGGCGACGCGCACGGGCCCGGAGAACAGCGCCACCGTCCGCTGCGGGATGTCGAGCGCCGCCGCCTCCAGCAGCCCGTCGCCGCCCTGGCGCAGCAGCGCCGCCTCGCCCTCCTGCGGCGGGATCAGCCGGCCGTAGTCGTCGCGGATGTCCACGCCGAGGCGGCGCTGGCCCGTGGCGTGCGCCAGCGGGTCGGGGCTGGCGAAGCCGGTGAGGCGCAGGATCCCCTCATCCACCGCGGCGAGGGTGAGCATCGCCCCCTCCCCGGCACCGGTCAGGCGCAGCGGGATCTCCAGGCGCCGGCGCGGCGTGACCCGCTCCGGCCCGCCGATCTCGACGCCGATGCGGCGCGCTTCGGGGTCGAGCTGCAGCCAGGCGAGGCCGAGGGCGCGGGCCGGCTGCCCCTCCCGCGCCTCGCCCGGGCGGAACACGGTGACGGCGAGGTAGGCGCCGGCGCCCCATCCGGGGTCCACCGGCACCTCGATCTCCGTCCCCGCCTCCTCGGCCGCGATCTCGCGCAGCGAGACCAGCCGGTCGGTCAGCACCGCGACCGAGGCGGGGCCGGAGAAGGGCGGGGTGATGCGCAGCCGCGCCACCTCGCCGGGGGCGTAGGCGCGGCGGTCGGCGGCGACGTCCACCCGGTCCGGCACCTCGGGGCCCTCCGCCCCGGCCCAGCCGCTGCGGAAGCGGAGCGAGGTGACGGCCATGCCGCCCGGCTCGCTCACCTCCAGCCGGTAGCGGCCGAAGGGGAGGGAGCGGGCGAAGCGGGCCGGCGCCTCCGGCGAGACGGCGATCTCGGCGGAGTCCACCGGCTCGTCCCGCCACACCGTCTCGTAGCGGGCGAGGCTGCCGCTTGTGACGAGGCGCCAGTCCGGCCGCTCCCGCACCAGCCGGGCGCGCAGCGTGGCGGCGACGGGGCGGGCCTCGGCGTCCAGCGCCACGATCTCGAACCCCGCCTCCGCCCCCGCATCCACGGCGGGGCCGGCGAAGAGCGGGCGCAGCCCGATCAGCCGCTCCGCCGCCCGCACCGGCAGGGAGAGGCGGGCGCGGGAGGCGCGGCCGCCCGGCTCGTCCAGCGAGACCGTCACCTCGGCCCGCAGCGGCCAGGTGGTGTCGGGGGCGCGGGGCAGCAGCAGGGCGACCCCGCCCTCGCCCCGCGCGTCGAGCGGCGGGACCTCGAAGGTCAGCAGGTCGGGGGCGAAGGCCTCGTCGGCGAGGCCGAAGACGAAGTCGCGCCACTGCCCGAAGGGGGAGCGCACCGCCTGCAGCCGCAACTCGGCGCTCCCCGAGAGGCCGGCGCCCGGCGCACCGTAGAGGAAGCGGGCGGAGACGGGCAGGGCCAGGGGCCGGCCCGGCACCAGCGGGCCGGGGGCGGGGCCGGCGGTCACCTCCAGCCGCTCGGGCACGAAGGCCTCGACGCGGAACTCGGCGCGGCCGATGGGCGGCGCGTCGGGGTCGGCCAGCGCCTCCACCGTCCAGACCCCGGCGGGGGCGGCGGCGGGCAGCGCCACGGGCCAGAACGCCGCCGCGCCCGGCGCGCGCGCCGGCACCGCCTCGGCGAGCACGCTGCCGTTCGGGCGGCGCACCCGGAAGCGGGCGGGCAGGTCCACCGGCTGGCCGCCGCCGTCGCGCAGCAGGGCGGCCACCTGCACCGTCTCGCCGGGGCGGTAGATGCCGCGGTCGAGCCAGAGGAAGGCGTCGAGCGGCCCGGGCCGCGGCGCCCCGGCGGCGCCGCGGTCGGAGAGGTCGAAGGCCGCGGCCTCGAGGTCGAGCGCCGCCATGTCCCCCTCCGGCCCGAAGGCGTGGAGCGCACGCGGCGCCGCCGGCCCCCGGCCGCGCAGCAGCGCGCCGGGAAAGCGCGCGAGCCCCTCCGGCCCGGTCTCCGCCTCCGCCAGCACGTCGTTGCCGGTGGCCAGCAGCCGCACCCGCACCCCCGGCAGCGCTTGGCCGGAGGCGAGGCCGCGCGCCTGCACCGCCAGCTCCTCCCCGCCGCGCCAGGCGGTGAGGCCGAGATCGGTCACCATCACCGGCAGCGCCGCGGCGCGGGCGCGGGAGCCGTCGGCGGGCTTCGCGACCAGCACGTGCAGGCCCGGACCGGCCTCGCGCGCCGCCTGCGGCAGCGGCAGGGGGGTGCGGAGGGTGCGGTTGGCCTCGAAGCGCGGCAGCTCGGCGCGGCCCTCCCAAACCGTGCGGCCCCAGCTCTCCGGGATGTCCTCGGCCGCCCAGGCCTCGATCGCCTCGCCCGGCCGCCAGGCGCGGCCGAAGGGCAGGAGGTTGCGCTCGGTCACCCGCACCAGGCGGAGGGAGAGGCTGGCGACGTTGACGGTGGCGACCGGCACGCGCGCCGCCTGGCCGCGCGGCAGCAGGAAGTGCCGGGTGTCGAAGGCGATGCGCGCCGCGCGGTCCGGCATGGCGATGCGAAGCTCGGTGTCGCGGGCGAGGCGCAGCCCGTCCTCCCCCGGCAGGCCGGCGCGCAGCACCAGCCGCGTGGTGGCGCCGTGCGGCAGGCCGGCGACGCAGAGCGCATCCCCCTCCCGCGTCACGGCGAGGGGCGGGTCGGCCCGCACCCAGTCCTCCGGCCGCCAGTCGTCGCGGCGGGCGAGCGGCGCGGTGAAGGCGAGGCAGGCGCGCGCGGGCTCGGCCTCCGGCTCGGTGTTGATGCGCGCGACCAGAAGGCCGGCGGCGCGGCGGGCTTCGGCCAGCATCTCGCGGTAGCGGGCCTCCTCCGGCGCGCGCTCGACCACGGCGGCGAGCGCCTGCAATTGCTGCGCCGGGCGGCCGAGCCGGTGCAGCGCCTCGGCCATGGCGAGCAGGGCGGGGATCTCCGGCGCGCCGGGCGGCACCGCCTGGAAATTGGCCCAGGCCGCCTGCAGGGCGCGGGCGGGTTCGGGCGGGTCGCGGCGGAGCTGGGCGCGGGCCAGGGCCAGCCAGTGCTCGGGCCGCGCCTCCCCGCCGGCGACGCGCTCCTCCCAGGCAGCGGCGGCGCCGGCCCAGTCGCCGCGCCGCTCCGCCTCCGCCGCGCGCCGCTCCGCCGCCGCGCGCTGCGCCGCGGTGGCGCCGGCAGGGAAGCGGCGGGAAAGCTCCCCGGCATAGGCCTCGGCGTCGCGGGCGAGGCCGGGCAGGTCGAAGCCCTGCGCCGCCGCCGGCGTGGCGGCGAGCAGCAGGGCGAGCAGCAGGGCGGCGAGGCGCATGGGGGCGGGACCGGTGCGGCGCGGGCGGGCAGCATGCGCCGCCGGGCGGGCACGTTGCCAGCCCCGCCGCGCGCGGCGATGCTGCGCCGGGCCCGCCGCTTTCCCACCGCGCGGGTTCCGTGACGGATTGTAACGACGCCTCGCGCTTTTCCCACGGCGCGCCCATATCCAAGCGTTCTTGGACAGACCGCATGACAAGACGCGTGCTGCTCGCCCTGCTCGCCTGCGCGCTCCTGGCGGCGGGCGCACCCCTGCGTCCGGCGCTTGCCCAGGCGGGCGTGCCGGTGACGACCGAGCCGGTCCGCTTCGGCCCGGTGCCGGTGGAGATCCTGGCCAACGGCATCGTCGCCGCGGAATCCGTGGTGACGGTGCGCACCCGCGTGGACGGGCAGATCACCGAGGTGCACGTCACCGAGGGGCAGATGGTGCGCCGCGGCCAGCCCCTGTTCACCCTGGATGCGCGCCAGGCCGAGGCGCAGCTCGCCGAGCGCGAGGCGCAGATGGCGCGCAACCGCGCCCTGCTCGCCCGCGCCGAGGCCGACATGCGCCGCTACGAGGCGCTGCGCGGCCAGGGCTTCGCGGCGCAGCAGCGCTTCGAGCAGGCGCAGGCCGAGGCGCTGGCGGCGGCGGCGAATGTGCGCGCCGACGAGGCGGTGATCCGCCAGATCCGCCTCGGCATCGAGTTCGCCACCATCCGCGCCGAGGCCGACGGGCGGCTCGGCGCCCTGCCGCTGCGGCAGGGCAATTTCGTCCGCCAGGCGGAGAACGTGGCGCTCGCCACCATCACCCAGATGGACCCGATCATGGTGAGCTTCGCCGTGCCGGAGCGCTGGCTGCGCGAGATCAAGGCGGCGCTCGCCGAAGGCGCGCCGGTGGTGCGCGCGCGCCCCGACGGCGACGCCGGCCCGCCGGCGGAGGGCAGGCTGGTCTTCGTGGACAGCGCGGTGGACACCGCGACCGGGACCATCCTGCTCAAGGCCCGCTTCGACAATCCCGACCTCCGGCTCTGGCCCGGCCAGTACGTGCAGGTGACGCTGGTGCCGCGGGTGGAGGAGGCGCTCACCATCCCCTCCGCCGCGCTGCAGACCGGCCAGTCGGGCCGCTTCGTCTACGTGCTGGAGGAGGGGACGGCGCGGCGGCGCGGCGTGGAGCTGGTCCGCCCCGTGGGCGACCGCGTGGTGGTGCGCGGCGAGCTGGCGGCGGGGGAGAAGGTGATCGTGGACGGCGCGCAGCGCGTCACCGACGGCAGCCGGGCGGTGGAGCGCAACCCGCCGCCGCCGGCGGCGCCGCGCCTTTCCAGCGCGCGGTGAGGGGGAGGGCGGCGGGATGAGGCTGTCCGAGATCTGCATCCGCCGCCCGGTGATGACCGGGCTGCTCACCCTCGCCGCGGTGGTCTGCGGCATCGTCGCCTATCTGCGCATGCCGGTGGCCGCCGTGCCGCGGGTGGACTTCCCGGTCATCACCGTCTTCGCCAACTTCCCCGGCGCCAGCCCCGAGACCATGGCGACCAGCGTCGCCCTGCCGCTCGAGCGCGAATTCTCGACCATCGCCGGGCTCGAGAGCATGTCCTCCATCAACGGGCAGGACACCACGCAGATCACGCTGCAATTCGTGCTCGGCCGCAACATCGACGCGGCGGCGCAGGACGTGCAGGCGGCGATGACGCGGGCGCAGCGGCGCCTGCCCATCGACATGACCATCCCGCCCTCCTTCCGGAAGGTGAACCCGGCGGATGCGCCGGTGATCCTGCTCGCCCTCTCGGGCGGGGACATCCCGCTCTACCGCCTGAACGACATCGCCAGCACCATCATCGCCCCGGCGCTGTCGCGCGTGCCCGGGGTGGCGCAGGTGGTCACCTTCGGCGAGCAGCTCTACGCCGTGCGGGTGCGGCTGGCGCCGGACCGCATCGCCGCCATGGGCCTCTCCCTCGATGCGGTGCAGCAGGCGATCGTGCAGGCCAACTCCAACACCCCGGTCGGCCTGCTGCAGGGGGAGCGGCAGCAGTTCACGCTGCGCGCCAACGACCAGCCGCAGGACGCCGAGTCCTTCGGCCGGCTCGTCGTCGCCGGCCGGGCCCAGGCGCCGGTCCGGCTGAACGAGATCGCCGAGGTGGTGGACGGGGTGCAGAACACCCGCATGGCCACCTGGCGCAACGGGGAGCGGGCGCTGGTGCTCGCCGTGCAGCGCCAGCCCGACGCCAACACGGTCGAGGTGGTGGACGGGGTGCGCGCCAGCCTGCCGGGAATGCAGGCGGCGCTGCCGCCCGGCGCGCGGCTCGACGTGCTGCTCGACCGCTCGGTCTCGATCCGCGACGCGGTGCACGACGTGCAGCACCACCTGATGATCGCGATCGGCCTCGTCGCCCTGGTCTGCTTCCTGTTCCTGCGCCGCCTCTCCGCCACGCTGATCCCGACCGTGGCGGTGCCGATCAGCCTCTGCATGGCGCTCGGGCTGATGTACCTGCTGGGCTACGGCATCGACAACGTGACCCTGCTCGGCCTGACCATCGCGGTGGGGCTGGTGGTGGACGACGCCATCGTGATGATGGAGGCGATCATCCGCCGCATGGAGCAGGGGATGCCGCCCCTGCAGGCGGCCTTCACCGGCTCGCGCGAGATCAGCTTCACCATCCTCTCCATCACCCTGTCGCTGGTGGCGGTGTTCCTGCCGATCCTGCTGATGGGCGGCGTGGTGGGGCGGGTGTTCAACGCCTTCGCGGCCACCGTCTCGCTGGCCGTCCTCGCCTCCTGCGTCGTCTCGCTGACCCTGACGCCGCTGATGACCAGCCGGCTGAAGGCGCCGAAGCACCACGCCCGCCCGCCGCTCTGGGACCGGGCGCTGGAGCGCGGCTTCCGCGGCATGGAGGGGGCCTATGCCTGGCTGCTCGACCGGGCGCTGCGCTGGCGCTCCGTGGTCTGGCTCGCCTTCCTCGGCTCGCTCGCCGCGGCGGCCTGGATGGCGGTGAGCATCCCCAAGGGCTTCTTCCCGACCGAGGACACGGGACAGATCCGCGTCTCCACCGAGGGGCCGCGCGGCGCCTCGATGGAGGCGATGGCGGAGATGCAGAACCGCCTGGCCGAGGCGTTCCGCCGCCATCCGCACGTGGAGAACGTGGTCTCCTCCCTCGGCGCGGTGGGCGGCAGCATCTCGATCAACCAGGGCCGGATGTTCCTCGAGCTGAAGCCGCGTGCCGAGCGCCCGCCGGTCGGGCAGGTGATCCAGGAGCTGCGGCGGGAGGCCGCCCGCTTCCCCGGCCTGCGCGTGTTCCTGAGCCCGATCGAGAACATCAACTTCGGCGCCCGCATCACCCGCACCCAGTACCTCTACACCCTGCAGGGCCTC
Source organism: Crenalkalicoccus roseus (assembly GCF_004761865.1). Classification (GTDB taxonomy): domain Bacteria; phylum Pseudomonadota; class Alphaproteobacteria; order Acetobacterales; family Acetobacteraceae; genus Crenalkalicoccus; species Crenalkalicoccus roseus. Next base: position 40,669 of record NZ_SJDM01000024.1, read on the forward strand.
AGGCTGGACGAGCTCTACGACTGGGCGCAGCGGCTGGAGGCGCGCCTCCTCGAGCTGCCGCAGCTCCAGGACGTGAACACCGACATGCAGCTCGACGCGCCGGTGGTGCAGGTGCAGGTGGACCGCGACCGCGCCACCGCCCTCGGCGTCTCGGTCGAGCAGGTGCGCCAGGCGCTGTTCTCCGCCTTCGGCTCGCGCCAGATCAGCACCATCTACGGCCAGGCCAACGCCTATCCGGTGATCCTCGAGGCGCTGCCGGAGGACCAGCGGGACGAGAGCGGCCTCGCCAAGATCCATCTCCGCTCCTCGACCGGGCGGCTGGTGCCGCTCTCGGCGGTGGCGAGCATCGAACGCCGCGTCGGGCCGCTGAACATCAGCCACCAGGGCCAGCTCCCGGCGGTGGTGATCGGCTTCAACACGCCGCCCGGCGTGGCGCTCGGCGACGCGGTGCGCGCGATCCAGGCGGCGGAGCGCGAGATGGGGATGCCGCCCACCATCGTCACCGGCTTCTCCGGCGCCGCGCAGCTCTTCCAGCAGGCGCTGGCCGGGCAGTGGATCCTGATCCTCGCCGCGGTGCTGATCATGTACGTGGTGCTCGGCGTCCTCTACGAGAGCCTGGTCCACCCGCTCACCATCCTCTCCGGCCTGCCCTCGGCGGCGCTCGGCGCCTTCCTCACCCTCTGGGCCTTCGGCATGGAGCTCTCGGTCATCGCGGTGATCGGCGTGCTGCTGCTGATCGGCCTCGTGAAGAAGAACGCGATCATGATCGTGGACGTGGCGCTGCAGCGCCAGCGCGCCGGCGCGCCCGCCCTCTCGGCGGTGCGCGAGGCCTGCCTCGTGCGCTTCCGCCCGATCATGATGACGACGCTCGCCGCCGGCGCCGGCGCCATCCCGATCGCCGCCGGCTGGGGCGCGGCGGCGGAGCTGCGCCAGCCGCTCGGCCTTGCCGTGGTGGGCGGCCTCGCGGTCAGCCAGGCGCTGACGCTGTTCGTGACGCCGGTGCTCTATCTCGGCTTCGACGGCCTGGCGCGGCGCCTGGGCGGCAGCCGCCGCGGGGAGGCGCCGGTGGAGGCGGCGGCGCCGGCGGAGTAGGGGGGCGGATCAGCCCTCCTCCTCGAGCCCGAGGGCGCGCAGCCGCGCCCGCTCCTCGTCCCAGCCGGGACGCTCCTTGACGTTGAGGAAGAGGTGCACCGGCCGCTCCAGGAGCCGCGTCAGCTCCGCCCGGGCGCGGCGGCCGATCTCGCGGATGCGGGCGCCGCCCTCCCCGATGACGATCGCCTTCTGCCCGGGGCGGGAGACGTAGATGGTGCAGTCCACCCGCACGCCGCCGTCGGGGCGCTCGGTCCACTGCTCGGTCTCGACCGTGGCGTGGTGGGGCACCTCCTCATGCGTCTGGCGCAGCACCTGCTCGCGCACGATCTCGGCGGCGAGCAGGCGGTCGGGCAGGTCGGTGAGCTCGTCCTCGGGGAACAGCCACGGCCCGGGCGGCATCGCCTCGGCCAGCCGGTCGAGCAGCCGGTCGAGGCCGCTGCCCTTCTCGGCCGAGACCATGAAGGTCTCCTCGGCCGGCACGAGCGCGTTGAGCTCGGCGGCGAGCGGCAGCAGCGCCGGCGGCGCGACCAGGTCCACCTTGTTCAGCACCAGCCAGACCCGCCGCCGCGCCCGCGCCAGCCGCTCCGCGATGGCACGCACCGGCGCGCCCAGCCCGCCGCGCGCATCCACGACGAACAGGGCGAGGTCGGCGTCCTGTGCCCCGCCCCAGGCGGCGGCGACCATGGCGCGGTCGAGCCGGCGGCGGGGGGCGAAGATGCCGGGCGTGTCCACCAGCACCACCTGGGACGGGCCGCGCAGGACCACGGCGCGGATGCGGAAGCGGGTGGTCTGCGGCTTGGGCGAGACGATGCTCACCTTGGTCCCGGCGAGCGCGTTGACCAGGGTGGACTTGCCGGCGTTCGGGGCGCCGACCACGGCGACGAGGCCGCAGCGCGTCGGCGCGGCGGCGGGCGGCGGCGCCTCCGGCGGGCCGCTCACCGCCTCTCCCCCGCCGCGGCGCCGCGCACCATGCGCAGCAGCCGCGGCGCGATCATCTCGAGCGGCAGCGACAGGGCGGAGGCGCCGAGGCGCGCCGCCGCGGCGGGCATGCCGTAGACCACCGCCGTGCTCTCGTGCTCGGTGATCGTCATCCCTCCCTCCCGGCGCAGGTCGAGCAGGCCGCGCGCGCCGTCCTCTCCCATGCCGGTCAGCAGGATGCCAAGCCCCCGTGCTCCCGCCGCGCGGGCGACGGAGCGGAACAGCAGCGTCGCCGCCGGGCGCTGGCCGTCCACCGGCGCCTCGGCGCTGAGGCGCAGCCTGCCCTCCGGGCCGAGCAGCAGGTGCCGGTCGCCGGGCGCCACGTGCACCCGCCCCGGCCGCGCCACCTCCCCGTCCTCGGCCAGCGCCACCGCGAGCGGCACCAGACCGTCGAGCCAGGCGGCGAACCCCTCAAGGAAGGGCGCGCCCATGTGCTGCACCAGCAGGATCGGCACCGGGAAGTCGGCCGGCAGCGCGCCGAGCAGCTTCGCCAGCGCCGCCGGCCCGCCGGTGGAGGCGGCGATCGCAACCACGGAGGGGCGCTGCGCCGCCTCGGCCTCCCGCGGGGCAAGGAGGGAGCGGGGGCCGAGGGCGCGCCGGCGGATCACCGGCACCTCGCTCATGATGCGGAGCTGGGTGCAGATCTCCTCGGCCAGCGCCTCGTAGCCCGCGCTCGCCGTGCCGACCGGCTTCTCCACCACGCTGAGGGCGCCGGCGCGCAGCGCGTTCATGGAGATGCGCAGCGCGGAATCCTCCACCGCGTCGGCGATCACCACGATCGGCGTCGGCTGCTCGGCCATGATGCGGCGCGTCGCCTCCAGCCCGTCCATCCCGGGCAGGCGGATGTCCATGGAGATCACGTCCGGGCGCAGCCGGGGCAGTTCGCGCAGCGCCTCCTCGGCCGAGGAGACGGCGGCGACGGGCTCGAGCCGCGGGTCGCGCGCCACGATGTGGGTGAGCAGCCGGCGGACCACGGGCGAGTCCTCGACGATCATCACCCGGATGCGGGGCTTCGCGGCGGCGTTCCTCATAGCAGGCGTCCGATGGTAGCGAGGAGCTCGCCCTGGTCGAAGGTCTGCTTCGTCACATAGGCGCTGGCGCCCAGCTCCAGGCCGCGGCGCACATCCGCCGGGTCGGTGCGGGAGGTCATCAGGATCACGGGCACCGGTGCCAGCCGCGGATCCGTCTTCATCGCCTGCAGCAGGGCGAAGCCGTCCATGCGCGGCATCTCGACATCGGCGATGACCAGATCCACCACCGCCTCGCCCCCGCGCAGCACCGCGAGCGCGTCGAGCCCGTCCACGCTCAGCAGCACCCGGTAGCCCTGCGCCTCCAGGATGCTCTTCTCGAGGGTGCGCGTGGTGATGGAATCGTCCACCACCAGGATGGTGGGCGCCGCCCGCTGCGGCGCCGCCCCCGGCGCGGCGAGGCCGAGCCCGGAGGCGGCGAGCCGCCCCTCCTCGCGCATCCAGCGCCCGACCAGCCCCTCCGGGCTCAGCACCAGCACCGGCGCCTCGTCCTCGAGCAGCGCCGCGCCGATGACGATCCCGGCATCCGTGCCCGGGGTGTCGGCCTCGCCCACCATCAGGGTGCGCACCTCGGTCAGCGCCTCGACCGCGACCGCGCAGCGCCGGGCGCCGCGGCGCAGCAGGACCGCGAGGATATGGCCGGTATCGGCAAAGGGCGGCGCATCATGGGACCCCAGCAGGGAGGAGAGGGCGACGAGCGGCACCACAACGTCGCCATCCCCCTCCGCGATCCGCACGACCGGCCGGCCTTCGACCTGCTCCAGCGCCTCCCGCGGCAGCCGCATCAGGCGCACGATCCCATGGGTGGGCAGGCCGAGCCTCCGCCCCCCCGCCTCCACCAGCAAGAGCGGCTGCAGCGCCGCCGAGAGCGGGACGGCGATCTCCACCTCCGCCCCCCAGGGCCGGCGCGGGCGGAGCTGCGCGCCGCCGCGCAGCGCCCGCGCCGCCTCCGCCACCACCGAGAGGCCCATCCCGCGGCCGGAGAGCCGGTCCACCTCGGCGGCGGTGGAGAAGCCCGGCTCGAACACCAGGGCGAGGAGCTGGTCGGCCGGCCGCGGCGGCTCGCCGGGCGCGCGCGGCGGCAGCAGCCCGCGGCGCACCGCCACCGCCTCGATGCGGTCGAGATCGGGGCCGCGCCCGTCGTCGAACACCGTCACCAGCAGCCGCCCCCCGCGGGAGGCGAGGCGCAGCCCGATCTCCGCCCGCTCCGGCTTGCCCTTCGCGGCGCGTTCCGCCGGCGGCTCCAGCCCGTGACCGATGGCGTTGCGCAGCATGTGCAGCACCGGGTCGCGCAGCGCCTGCAGCAGCCCGCGATCCGCCTGCAGGTCGAGATGCTCGAGGCGCAGCGCCACCTCGTGCCCCTCCTCCCGCGCCAGGTCGCGGGCCATGCGGGCAAGCGGGCCGAGCACCTCCTCCGCCGGCACCAGGGAGAGGCGCCCCGCCTCCTCGCGCAGCCGCCGCGCCGCCTGGTCGAGGGCGAAGGCCTCGTCCTGCTGCGCGCGGGCCAGGGCGGCGAGGCGCCGCGCCAGGGCCTCGATGCCGCCGCCCAAGGCCTCGAGCCGCGCCCGCTCCGCCGGGCGCGCGGGGGCGGCGCGGCGGCGCAGCTCCTCCCAGGCGCGTGCCAGGCTCCGCGCCTCCCCTTCCAGCTCGCGGAGCGCGCGGGCATGGCCGGCGCGGCGCTGCAGCGCCGCGACCAGCCCGTGCACGGCCCCGCCCAGGCGATCCACCTGCTCGGCGCCGACGCGCAGGTACTCGGCCGGAGCGGGGGGCTCGGCCGGGGGGGCGGCGGCGGGCGGCGGCTCGGCGGGCGGCGGCTCGGCGGGCGGCGGCGGGGCCTCCGGCGCGGCGGTGCCGAGCAGCCGGTCGAGCGCGGCCAGCGCGCCGCGCGGCGCCGGCGGCTCCGCCCCCCCGGCCAGCGCCGCGACATGGCCCTCGATCGCGTCGAGGGCGCGCTGCACCGCCCCGATCGCCCCGGCGTCGAGCGCCCGCGCACCCGCCTCCACTCCCTCGAACAGCGTCTCCAGCCGGTGGGCGAGCTGCTCGATGGCGGGCAGGTCCACCGCCCGCGCCGCGCCCTTCAGGGTGTGGGCGCGGCGCGAGGCCTCCCGCAGGTCGGGGCGGAGGCCCCGCTCCGCCTCCTCGAGCAGGGCGCGGAGCACGCCGAGATGCTCGCGGTGCTCGGCCTCGAACACCGCGAGCAGCTCCTGGCGGAGATCCGGCTCCATCCTGGGGCCCGCCCGGCCGCCGTCACAGCCGGTAGCGGTCGGTCAGGGCGACGAGCTGCTGCGACAGCGTGGCGAGGTTGGCCGCCGCGCCGTCGAGCTGGCGCGTGCTGGCGGCGGTCTGCTGGCTCGCCTGGCGGATGTTCTGCAGCGCCGTCATCACCTGCTCGATCCCGAGCTGCTGCTGGTTGGTCGAGGCGACGATCTGCTGGAAGGTCTGCACGCTCTCCTGGATGCGGCCGGTGATCTCGTGGATGGTGGACTGCGTGGTGTCGGTGCGCTCCTTGCCGGCGTTGACGCGCTTCACCGCCTCCTCGGTCAGCATCACCGAGGTGTTGATGCCGCGCTGGATGTCGCCGAGGATCGAGCGCACCTGCGCGGTCGCCTCCTTCGCCTGGTCGGCCAGCGTCTTCATCTCCGCCGCCACCACGGCGAAGCTCCGCCCCTGCTCCCCGGCCGCCGCCGCCTCGATCGCGGCGTTGAGCGCGAGCAGGTGCGAGCGTTCCGAGATGTCGTTCACCGTGCTGATGATCTCGCCGATCGCCTGGGTCTTCTCGCTGAGGGCCACGATGTTCCCGGCCACCGCCTCGGCCTGCTCGCGGATCGCGTCCATGGCGCGCGCCGTCTCCTCCACCGCGCGCAGCCCGGCGGCGCTGGTCTGCGCCGTGGCCTGGGCGGAGGCGATCACCTCCTGGGCGCGCTTGCCGATCTGGGTACCGGCGTGGGTGATCTCGTCCACCGTCGCCGCCGTCTCCTGCACCGCGGCGAGCTGCTCCTCGACGCTCGCCGCCTGCTGCTGGGTGGAGGCGCGGATCTCCGCCGCCGCGGCGTTCAGGTTCTCCGTCGCCTCCCGGCCCTGGCGCGCGAGCTGGCGCAGCCCCTCGACCATGGCCTCGAGCGAGGCGCCGAGACGCCCGAACTCGTCGCGCCCGGTCGCCGCCGTCCCGCCGGTGAGGTCGCCCTGCCCGACCCGCTCCATGAAGGCGGTGAACCGGTCGAGGGGCTGGCGGACGGAGCGGCGGATCAGCAGCGCGATGCCGAGGCCGAGCAGGACGGCGAGGCCGAGCACGAGCATGACCGAGAGCCAGCTCCGCTCGTGGACCGCGACGATGCGCCGCTGGCCGGTCGTGATCACCTCGTCCAGCACCGCGGCGGCGCGGTCCATCAGCCGGTCGAACTCGGCGTTGCTCGCCGCGAGCGCCGCCCCGGCCGCCAGCACCCCGGCGGTGTCGCCGGCGCGGATCGCCTGGAGCTGCGCCTCGGTCTGCGCCACGATCTGGCGCAGGATGCCGGCGGCCTGGCCGAGATTCTGCGCGACCTGTCGCCAGGCCTCGGCCCGCTCCGGCGACACCGCCCGGGAGGCGTAGAGGCGCGCCGCCGTCTGGCCGTCGGTCAGCGCGGCCTCGGTGGCCACGGCGTGGCGCGACCAGAGGGCGAGCGGATCCTCACCCGGCGCCGGCTGGCCGAGCGCGGCGGCGAGGTGGCGGGTCACCGCCGCCTGCCGCGCCTCGCGCATGCGGTGCTGGCCTTCCTGGATGACGAAGAGCTGGCGCAGCAGCGCGAGATCGCGCGAGACGATGGTCTCCGTCGTCTCCCGCACCGAGCCGAGCTGCTGCAGGCCGTAGGCGCCGAGCCCGAGCATCAGCAGGGCGAGGGCGGCAAAGCCGAGAAGGACGCGATTGACGATGGACACGCCGGTCAGGCTCCGGAAGCGGATGCGGGGGAGAGGAGGGGGCGCAGCAGCGCCTCGGGATCGATGAGGCCGAGCAGCGCCTCCCCCGGCCCGAGGCTGCCCGCCGGCGCGCGTGCATAGCCGACGACCGCGGCGCCGCCCACCCCGCCCGCCCGCGCGTCGGGCAGCGGCTCGGCCTCCACCACGGCCAGCGCGCGCTCGACGCGCAGCGCGATCCGCGCCGGGCGGCGCAGGCGCAGCAGGTGGCCGCGGGCGGGGGAGGGCGCTTCCGCGGCGAGGCCGAGCGCGGTGGCGAGGTCCACGACACTGCACAGCCGCCCGGCGAGGCCGATGGCGCCGAGCACCGGCGGGGCGGCGCCGGCCACCGGCACCCAGGGCCGCGCCGGCAGCACCTCGGCCAGGGCGTCGAGCGCGATGCCGCAGAGCTCCGCCCCCACGGCGCAGGCGAGCAGCCGCGCCCGCGGCGCCGCCTCCTCCGCCGTGCTGCCGCGCCGCGCCGCGAGCTGCGCCGCCCGCGCCTCCAGGATGCGCCGCGCCCGTGCCGCCTCCCGCTCCCCCGCCATCCTCAGGCCCCCGGCGCCAGGTGCGGCCGGGCGAGGGCCCTGAAGCCCGCCGCCGTCAGCCCGTCGCCCTCCTCCAGCGCCGCGGCGTCGGGCAGGGCGCGGGCGATGCGCAGCGCCTCGGCGACGGCGCGCCGGCCGGCCGACTCCCGCCCGGTGCCGATCAGCAGCAGGCCGAGCTGGTAGCGGGCCATGACGAAGCTCCCGGACAGGTAGAGGGCGCGGCGCAGCGCGGCCTCGGCCTCCGCCGCCTCGCCGAGGGCGCGCGCGATCAGCCCGTCGTAGTAGTGCAGCGCCGCGCTGGTGGGCGCCTCCCGCAGCGCGGCCCGGCAGGCGGCCCGCGCCTCGCCCAGCGCGCCGAGATCGGCGAGCGCGCGCACCCGCGCCAGCGCGTCGCCATCCGGCGCATCGGCCGGCGGAGGAGGGGCGGGCGGCCGCCGCACAGGGCGCGG
>NZ_SJDM01000025.1:0-22131 GCF_004761865.1 Crenalkalicoccus roseus
TCCGCCGCGGCCGAGCCGAGCAGCAGCGTGTTGCCGCCGCTGAAGGCCTGGGTGCTGGTGCCGCGCACCGAGGGCGTGCCCGAGAAGCACAGCAGCAGCCACCAGATCCCGGCCGGGATCCAGCGCGGCCGCGCGAAGGGGCAGACCGCGCCGCCGGCGGCGGCGGTGTCGGCGTCCGCCAGCGGCTCCTCGATCAGCGCGCCGGGCCGGCCGGCGCTGTTGTCGGCGGCCAATGCCATGCGCAGGACGCCCGCCGCGCCGGTGGTCACGCTGACCGCCATGGCCGCGAACAGCCCGGGCCGGGCGAGGACATAGGGCACGGCATACAGCCGGTTCGCCGTCATCGCGACGGCGCCGCCGACCGCGCGCGCATGCTGCGAGGCGTAAAAGCGCCCCGAGACGTAGGGCAGCATCGCCGGCGCGGGCGGTAGGTGGTGCTGGAACAGAGCGGTCATGCGAGGGGCCGGATGCCGAGGGTGAGGAGGCGCTCCGCCGCCTGGTCCACCGGCGCGGCGGCGAGGCCGGAGCGCAGCCGGAGCCAGCGCCAGCCGAGCAGCAGGGTCGGCGGCAGGGTGAGCGCGCGGCCGGCGGCGACCGTCAGCACCACCTCGTTGCCGAGGTGGTCGTGGAGGTCGGCCCAGCCGGCGGGCTCCCCCTCGTCGAGCGAGCCCTGCAGGGTGAGCGGGGCGTCGGTCCAGGCGGCGGGCAGCAGCAGCAGGCAGACGCCGTAGCCGACGCTGGCGACGGGTCCGCTCAGCGCCTGGCCGGCGGCGATGCTGGTGCGCACCGGGACGATGGCGGCCATGTCTTTCTCCAGGTCAGCGCAGCCAGCCGCTGCGCGGCGCGAGCCAGCCACGCGGGCGATGAGTGTCGGTCGCGACCGGTGGCGGTGATGGGGGAGCGACATTCCCGCCGGTGGGAAGCTCGCTCGGTTGGAGTGGGGCGTTGGCGACCTGCTCGCGCAGCTGCGCCCAAAAACGCTCGCCGTAGCGGTCGGCGCCGAGCAGCCAGAGCGCGGCACGCGCCAGTACGGCGCAGTCCAGCGCTTCATTCCTCTCGCGCAGCTTCGCCCATTCCTGCCGGGCGAAGCCGCGGCGGTCCTTCACCGTGCGCAGCTGCTCGGCGACCAGCTGCTTCACCCACTCGGCCTCGATGCCCTGCGGCAGATGCACCCAGCCGGGCGGGAACTCCTCTGCGTCGCCGCGGCCGAGCCAGAGCCGGCGGTAGAGGTCGGCCTTCCAGGTCGAGACCGACACCGTCCACAGCTTGAGGCCGCGGCGGAGCTTGCGGCCATCGACCAGCGCATCGACCGGTGTCGGACCCTGCACCGGCTGCGCCCGGTTCCAGCCCTCGACGCCCTTGGTCGGCGCGATGCGCGGGTCCCGCAGCCGGCGGAGATGGCCGTAGACGGCGGCGGTGTCGCGCCCGCCGGTGTCGACGCAGGCCTTGGCTATGCGGATGGTGCCGCCGCCTTCGCGCGGCCAGTCCCTGGCGAGCAGCTTCGCCAGCGCATCCCACGGCTCCCGCTCGCGCGGGCTGCCGGGGATGACCAGGTGGTCCACCAGCCAGGAGGAGAACCCCTCCGCCCAGCCCCAGACGTCGCACTCGAGCCGGTCGTCCTGCACGTCCACGCCCGCCGTCAGCACCAGCGCGCCTGGCGGGACGATGCCCATCCGGAAGTCCTCGCGCCGCTCGACCAAGCGCTCCCAGTCCGGCGCCTCGCCCTGCTCCTGCCAGGTCTCGCCCAGCACGGTGTTCCGGAAGGTCTTCAGGTCCTCGGGCTTCCCTTGCGCCGCCTCCCAGTCGCGGGCGATCTGCTCCCAGGAGAGCCAGCCCACCGGCGAGTAGAGTGCGGAGATGTGGAAGCCGACCGTGTGCGGGTCCTGCGCTTCCGCCGTGGGGCGCCACTCGCCGCCGGCCAGCATCGCGGTCTTGTGGTGCTCCTCGATCCCTTCGTCGCAGGCTTCGCAGTGGTAGCGCACCGAGCGCGGGTCGCCCTTGTCCCAGATCAGGCGCTCGAACTTCAGCCACTGCCTCTCGCCGCAGTGCGGGCACGGCACGAAGTAGCGCCGCTGGTCGGAGGCGGCGTATTCCCGCTCGATCCGGCTGCGCCCGGCGATGGTCGGCGTCGAGACCAGGAAGGCCTTGCGCCGCCAGCCGAAGGTCCGGGCCCGCGCCTCGGCGAGCGCGATCGGGTCACCTTCGCCCTCGACGTCGCCGGGATAGGCGTCCACCTCGTCGAGGAACAGGAACCGCGCCGTCATAGAGCGCAGGCCGACCGCGCTGTTGGCGCCGGTCAGCACCAGGATGCCGCCGGGGAATTCCTTCGACAGCAGCGTATTGCCGCTGTCCCGCGCCCGGGCCGGCGCCACCCGCTCCTTGAGGGCCGGCGTTTCCTCCAGCAAAGGGTCGATGCGCTGGCGCGAAAAGCGCTTCGCCAGTTCCACGGTCGGCTGCACCGCCAGCACCGGGGCCGGCACATGGTGCAGGATGTAGCCGAGCCAACAGTTGCCGCTCTCGGTGGCGCCGACCTGGGCGCCCTTCATGAACACCACGCGCCGGGCGGGGTGCACCGCCGAGAGCGCGTCCATCACCTCGCGCAGGTACGGGGTCCGGCTGGTGCGCCAAGGGCCGGGTTCCGAGGAGGCACGGCTGCCGAGGATGCGGTGCCGTTCCGCCCATTCCGAGACCCTGAGCTGCGGCGGCGGACGGAGCATGGAGCCCGCCCGGCGCCGGACATGGTCACGGGTCCTGGGCCCGATCTCCGAGGCCTGGGGGATCGAAGCGATCGGCCGCCTCCGAAAGCAGGTCGGTGATGTGCCCCTGCAGGACCGTCTGCAGCAGGTGCGGGTCGACGCCGAGCTCGGCGGCAATCAGCCCGGAGACGCGGGCCGGCCAGTTCAGCAGCGCGTCGCGCATCGCCCCCGCGATCTCGTCGATCGTGGCGTTGGCCTCGGCGACGTCGAGCAGCCGGCGCTTGTTCTCATCCAGGGCAAGCCGCTGCGCCTCGACCTTGAGGGCGAGCTGCGCGACCTTCAGTCGGGCATAGGGCGTGCCCTCGGCACCCGAACCGCCAGCGAGCGGGGAGCGGTGCGGATCCGCGGTCTCCACCAGGCGGCGGCGGGTCTTGTCGATATCCCACTGGCCATCCGGCTCGCGGACGATGCGGCCGCTGCCCTCGGCCTTGCGCAGCGCCGTCTCGCTGATGCCGATGCGGCGGGCCGCCTCGCGGTTCGATGGGGTCATCTCGGGCATGGCGGCGACCTCCCGCCGCGCGCGACGATGATGCAGGCCTCGTCAGGTTGGATTGACGGCGCGCCGGGAGGATCGCCGGCGCATGTGATCGCGCGGCACCGCGCATTCTGCGTGCGCCTCACGGGGCACGCAGCGCATCATCGCCGCGACATCAGCGGAGAAGCGGGATGTCGCCGAAGGATCCCGAGAAGATGGTGATGGCGACCGCTTACGCGATGGCCATGGCGGACGGTGGCGTTGGCACGCCGCGGGTGGTTCGGCTCTACGTGGATGACGCGCGGAAGGTGCTGGTCGATGTACTGAAAGCGGCGAAGCGCCAGCAATGGGAGCTGTCGGAGATGCTGCTGGCGCTCGATCCGCCGAAGCCCAAACCGAAGCCCTGGGAGAAGTATCAGGGCCCGCTGCCGTCGCGCCGCGAGCCCTGAGCCGTTCTGCGGGGCGTCACCCGGCGATGTGGTACACCGTGTAGGAGCCGCGGGCCCCCTCCTTGTTCGGCCCGACCTGGCGCACCCGCTCCAGCACCTCGACCGCGATCCCCTGGCGCTTCTTCAGCCCGGCGAAGAAGCCGCGGACCGTGTGCGGCGCCCAGCCGGTCGCCTCGGCGATCTGCGCCACCGTCGCGCCCTCGGGCCGACGCAGCATGGCCAGCACCTGCTCCTGCTTCGTGCCCTCGCGCGGCTTGCGCGGCGCTCCGGGCTCGCGCGGCATGCGTGCCGGCTTGCCGGCCAGGGCGGCGCGGAGACGCGCCATCGGGCCTTCGAGGGCGCCGATCATGTCGGTGTCGCGGTTGGTCGCGTCCTCCCAGGCGGTGAGCACCGCCGCGGCGGCATCGCGCAGGCTGCCCCGCGGCGCGGGGCCTGGCGCCGCGAGGGCCTGGTCGAGCAGGGCAAGGTCCTCCGCGCGGGTGGCGTCGTCCGGCGCCGCAGGCGCGGCCTGGGTGGGTTCGGTGGCGCCGGCGGGGTTGGCCTGCGGTGGCGCCTCCGGTGCGCCCGTCGGTGCCGCGTCCGGGGCCGGTGCGGCGCCCTGCGGGTCGATGCCGATGGCGCGCAGTCCCTCGTCCGTGATCTTCAGCAAGACGCTGCCGCCATCCACCATCCAGAGGGCCTGCGCATCGTAGGCGGGGCGGTGCACCGCGATCATCAGGTCGTTCTTCAGCAGCGCCTTCGCCACCGCCTGCCGCGCCGCGGCCGGCAGGCGCTCGGGCGGGTAGGCCAGGTGCTCGGGGTGCCGCGCGGCGGCGGCCAGGATCGCCATCTGCGTCTCGGTGAGCTTCATCCTCGGGGTCCTCGGTCCGGCACCCGACCAGCCGGGTGCTACCGCCCCGAGCCCCGCCGGGCGCCACCCGGTCGGGGCCATGCGGGTGGCGACCGCATCAGCCGGCGTATTCGCCGCGCTTGAAGTGCTGGTCCGCGATGTCCTTCAGCTTCGCGGCGGCGTCCGCGAGCCAGGCGGTCTCGCCCCAGAGCACCGCCTCGGGATCGGCGCCGAAGTGATCCGCGCTGGCCTGCTGCAACTCCGCGAGCAGCGCATCGAACTCGGCCTTCTTGGCCAGGAAGGCCTCGAGGCTCCGCTGCTGGTTGGCTTCGCGCTTGGTCATCGGGCTCTCCGTCCTGCTCATCGCGTGACGGACCATTCGCGCTGCGGCGCGCCCGAGCCAAGCAACATGCAGCGTCAGATGATTGCTCTTATTGGGCTTTCTCGGTCATCCCAGCTTCGCCGACGCCGCGGGCCGCGGCGATGTCGCCGAAGGTGCGGTCCTCGCCGTCCAGGACGGCGGCCTCCCCGGTGGCCTCCTGCCAGCGCCGGACGATGACGTCGGCGTAGGCGGGATCGAGCTCGAGCAGCACGGCGCGCCGCCCGGTGCGCTCCGCCGCGATCATGGTCGTCCCGGAGCCGCCGAAGGGATCGAGCACGGTGTCGCGCTGCTTGCTGCTGTTGCGGATCGCGCGCTCCACCAGCGCCACCGGCTTCATGGTGGGGTGCAGGTCGTTCCGCGCCGGCTTGTCGAAGTGCCAGACGTTGCCCTGGTCGCGGGCGCCGCACCAGTAGTGCTGGGCGCCTGCCTTCCAGCCGTAGAGCATCGCCTCGAACTGCTGGTGGTAGTCGGCGCGGCCGAGCGCGAAGGTGTTCTTCGCCCAGATGATGGTGCTCGACCACTTCCCACCGGCCTCCTGCCAGGCGCGATGCAGCGTCGGCCACTCGGACGAGGACATGCAGACGTAGCAGGCGCCCTTCGTCACCGAGAGCAGGTTCGCCAGCGCCGGGCGAAGGAAGTCGAGGAAGCCAGAGCCCAGCGCGTCGTTGGCGATGGTCATCCTGGCCGCTGTGCCGCCCCGGTAGGCGACGTTGTAGGGCGGGTCCGTGAAGGCCATGTCGGCGAGGCGATCGGCACCGAGCGCCCGCTGCACGTCATCTAACCTGGTCGCGTCGCCGCAGAGCAGGCGGTGCTCGCCGCAGCGCCAGAGGTCGCCCGCGCGGGTGACCGGGACGGCGGGCGGCGGCGGGGCGTCGTCGGCGCCGTCTTCGCCGAGCCCGGCGTCGGCCGCGGCCAGCAGCCGGTCGAGCTCCATCCCGGAGAAGCCGAGGACGTCGAGGTCGACCGCCGCCTCGTCGCGGATGCGGGCGATCTCGGCCGCCAGGAGCGCCTCGTCCCAGCCGGAGTTGAGCGCGATCTGGTTGTCCGCCAGCCGCAGGGCCCGGGCTTGCGCCTCGGTCAGGTGGGCAAGGCGGATCGCCGGCACCGCCGCCATGCCGAGGCGCTTGGCCGCCATGACCCGGCCGTGGCCGGCGACCAGCACGCCGGCGGCGTCGACCAGCACCGGGTTCACGAAGCCGAATTCGGCGATCGAGGCGGCGATCTGCGCCACCTGCGCCTCGGAGTGGGTGCGGGCGTTCTCGGCGTAGGGGACGAGCGCTACCACTGCCACGGTGGTGACCTGAAGCTCAGGCTGCATCGGCGGCCTCCGCCGGGACCCGTGCCGCGGCGACGGCGTCATAGTCCCGCCCGTCCTCCGCCAGGGTGACCGGCAGGTCGGGGTGCAGCAGGCGCCAGCGGGCGATCGCGAGGTCGACATAGGCCGGGGCGAGCTCGATGGCCCGCACCCGCCGCCCGGTGCGCTGGCCGGCGAGGAGCGTGGTGCCGGAGCCGGCGAAGGGCTCGAACACCGCCTCGCCCTCGTCCGTGTAGGCCCGCATCAGGAACTCCGGCAGCGCGACCGGGAACACCGCCGGGTGCTCGGTCTCGATGCCGCGGCCCTTGTGGCGGGTGATCCGCAGCACGCTGTCCGGGATCCGGCTCTCCTGCACCGGCAGGCCGATGTGGGTGTAGGCCTTCACCTCGCCGTCGGCGGCGCGCAGCCCGCTGCCCTTGTTCGGGGTGCCGGCCCACTTGCAGGGCACGATCTTGTTCGGCTGGCGCGCCTCGCGGTTGAGGTGGAACACCAGCTCGAAGGCCGGCGCGAGGCGGCCGTTCCAGTCCCCGGGCAGGCCGGGACCCTGGTCCCAGGCGTAGAGGCCGAAGCGGCGCCAGCCCTGCGCTCGCATCCAGTCCAGCCAGCCGGACCAGTAGGGCTGCCATTCCCCCTCGCGGTGGATCAGGCCGAGGTTCACCAGCGCCTGGCCGTCGTCCCGCAGGATCAGCGGCAGATGCTGGAACACGCCCCGCATCAGTGCATCCCAGTCCGACACGCCGCCGGTCGTGTAGTCGCGCTGGTTGCCGTAGGGCGGGCTGGTGAACAGCAGCGCGGCCCGGTCCTCGCCCATGACGCGGGCGACGGTGGCAGCGTCGGTGCTGTCGCCACAGAGCAGCCGGTGCCCGCCAAGCAGCCAGAGGTCGCCGGGGCGGGTGACGGCCTGACGCGGCGGCACAGGTTGGGCATCGGCGGGGTCCTCCGCCGGCGCCTCGTCCGTAACCGCCATGCCAGGCGCGCCACCCCCGCCGGCCTCCGGCTGATCTGCTTCCTCGGGCGCCTCGCCATCGGTGACGGCGGCCTCTGCCGCCGCGAGGATCGCGCTCAGCTCGTCGGCCGAGAAGCCGAGCGTGGCCACGTCGATCTCCGCCGCGGCCTGCACGCCCGCCAGCGCCTCGCGCAGCAGCGCCTGATCCCAGGTGGCGTTCTCCGCGATGCGGTTGTCGGCGAGCCGCAGCGCCTCCTTCTGCGCCGGCGAGAGGTGGCGCAGCACGATCACCGGCACCCGCTCGAGGCCGAGCGCCAGCGCCGCCTCGAGCCGGCCGTGGCCGGCGATCAGCACGCCGGCCTCGTCCACCAGCAGCGGGTTGGTGAAGCCGAAGGCCAGCATGCTGGTCTTGATCTGCTCGATCTGCGCCGCGCCGTGCACCCGGGCGTTGCCGGGGTGGGCGCGCAGCTCCGCCACCGGGCGCAGCAGGATCTTCGCCGCCATCCAGGGGAGCGTCATCGGGCCATCCGGGATCAGGGTGGGCGCGAACCGTGCGGGCGGCCGGCGCGAACCACACGCCGGCACGGTTCGCGGCTAAGCCATTGAGATCAGGGGCCGAAGGGTGCGAACCGCGAACCACATTTCCGGCCTGGCGCTAGCGAAGTCGCGCGCTTCCGCGTCCCGCATACGCCAGGCCCAGGAAGGACCCTGCGGCTCGCGAGCCACTGTCTCGATCGAGCGACGCTGTGGCTGGTCGGCCGCTTCGCGCTCGCGCATCTTCAAGTTGGCCGCAGGATAGGACAGACGGATTCCAGGGCGCAACGCGACATTTCCGCGCAGGCGTTCCTTTGTTTTCGCTCCGAAGCCGGGTCACGGCGTGCGGCCGTCACGCCGCCCTCGTCCGCGGCACGAGGCCGAAGTGCCCCGCCAGCACACCGAGCGTTGCGACCAGCATGCCCTGCGCCTGCGGCGGCGAGACCGGCCGCCCTCCCCAGCCCTGGCGCGTCGCCCACTCGCGCACCGACATCTCGAGGCCGAGCACGTGCCAGGCGCAGGAGCCGGCGGCGCTGTCGTGACCGCCCAGCGCGTCGAGCGCCTCGGCCACGCGCCGTCGCGCGTCCATGGCGCGCTCGGACAGCGCGTCGGCGGTCCGGCCTGGCAGGCGCAGCAGGGAGGCGCGCACCATGCCGTCCAGCGCGGCGCGCCGGAACAGCACCCGGAAGCAGCCGCCCGCATCGTGCATCTCCTGGGTGATGGTGCCGTTGGCGAGCATCAGGCCAAGGGTGTCGATGGCGCGGCGATGGAGGACGGGCGCGCCGGTCTCCGGATCGGCCTCGCGGACGGGCTCGCTGAAGCCGCCATGCTGCAGGCGCCACCGGCTCGGCAGGGCGAGGCTCTCCTCCCGGGTGCGGGCCTTCTTCTTGCGCTTACCGGCCATGGCTCGGGCCTCCTGTGCGCGGCCCCCAGCGCCGCGTCGCCTCGTTGGTCAGGGCCTGGCGGAGCCAGGGATCGGCGATGTCATCGAGGCGGAGGGCGACGACGCCCTGCTCGCGCCAGACGCGCCGGCGCATGGCCTCGAGGTCGGCCGGGTTGGCGGGGCTCGGCTCGCGGCCGAGGGGGCATCGCGGCAGCGCCGGCGCGCCGGGCAGCCTCACTGCACACCGCCCCGGGCGTCGATCGCCCACAGCAGCAGGGCGAGGGCATCCGCCTCATTGTCGTCCGCCGGCGCGAAGCCGCGCGCCCGCATGGCGGCGATCACCGCCTCCTTCGGTGCATTGCCCTTGCCGGTCGCGAAGCGCTTGATCGTGCCGACCGGGACGCCCTGGTAGGGGACGCCGGCGCCTTCGCACCAGGCGGTCAGGTGCGCGAGGAAGCCGCCATAGACATGGGCGGCGGTGGTGCCGGCGTGCCGCCGCACCTCCTCGAAGACGACGCTGCCGAGCGGGCCGGCGCTCGAGCCCATGCTGTCCAGCCAGCGGCGGAAGCGCAGCCAGCCCATGCCGCCGCCCTCGAAGCGGCCGGGCCGAAAGGCGGCGGTGCCGGAGGCGATGCTGCCATCCGGCAGCCGCAGCGCCCAGCCGAGAGAGCTGCCGAGGTCGAGGGCGAGCAGGCTTCCGTGACGCATGGTGACGATTGCGGCGGGTTTTTCCATTGACTGCTCACGCGCGCGCGCGCACGCGAGGGCATCAATAGGGGAGTGACGCGTCAATCCGTCACAATCGGTCATCGCTCAGAACTCCATCTCGATTTCGGAATGGGTTGTGTTCGCGCGCAGGCGCAGGCCGATGAAGCAGCGCTGCGCGCTGGTGCGGTGGGGCGAAAACCCGCGCGCGCTCAGCGTCTGCGAGAAGCGCTTGATCGAGCCGACGAATTCGCCGCTGGCTTCGGCCCAGGCCTTCCACGACGCGTAGAGGGCCGCAGTCGCCTCGCTGTGCTGGCTGCCGCGCTCGCAGCACTCCTCGATCCACCGCCCCAGCGCGTCCTCGGCCTCGAAGTACTCGTCGGTGGCGGCGAGCACGGTGGCGGGCGGGCGGAGCCCGATCCGCTGCCATTCGAGGCAGCCCTGCAGCGCCCAGGCGAGGATGCCGTCGCGCTCGGCCAGCAGGCGCTCGGGCAGCCGCTTGTCGCGCCGGGCGGGCGGGATGGTGACCGTGAACGGCACCATGTGCAGCCGCCGCCGCATCGCCTCGTCGACATTGCGGATCGCTGGCTTGTGGTTGCCCGCGACCAGCAGCTTGAACTGCGGGGTGAACTCGAAGAAGTCCTGCCGCATGAAGCGCGCGGTGATGCGGTCGCCCCCCGTAAGCGCCTTGAGCTTGCTCTCGGCCCAGCGGCTGCCCTGCTCGGTCTCGATCGAGGTGACGATGCGGGCGCCGCGCAGCCCGGCCATGTCGGTCGGATGGCGTTCGCCGCTGGTCGCCATGAACATGTCCATGGGCGCGACGGTGGCGTAGTCGCTGAGGAGGGCGGTGAGCGTGTTGAGGAACACCGACTTGCCGTTGGCGCCGGTGCCGTAGAGGAAGAACAGCGCATGCTCGGTGGTGACGCCGGTGAGCGCGTAACCGACCACCCGACGGAGATAGGCCTGCAATTCGGCGTCGCCGCCCGTGACCTGGGCGAGGAAGGCGAGCCAAGCCGGGCAGTCGCCCCGGGGCGCGGCGGTGGTGATCTTGGTCATGCAGAGGGCGCGGTCGTGCGGGGCGAGCGCGCCGCTGCGCAGATCCACGACGCCGGCCGGGGTGTTCAGCAGCCAGGGATCGCGGTCCCAGACCTCGGCGGTGGTGGCGTGGCGCCGATCGGCGCGCGCCAGGCGCTCGACGGCGGCGACGGTTGCGGCCTGGGAGAGCTTCGTGCGGACCCTGGCGTTGTTGGCGCGGTTGGCCGCGGCGCGGCAGACGTGGCGGGCGAGGTCGAAGGCGCGCAGCGTGCCCTCGCGCTCCCAGCGCGTTCCGGTCCAGGTGAGCCAGGCGCCCCAGACCGCGACATGCCGCCAGTCCTCGCCATGCTGCGCGCTGAACGCGGCGGCGAGGGCGTCCTCGGTGAAGCCGACCGGCAGCGGGCCATCGTCGCCCGGCCCATCGCCCTCGGCTACGGCCTGGTCGGGCTCGCCTGCACCTGTGCCGGGGTGACTGGCCTCGGCGCGGCGCCACAGCCGCTCCGCCTCCTGGCGCAGCCGGTCCTCGGGCCAGGGCGGGCTGATCCGTGCGGCGTTGTAGTCCTGGATCTCCTGCCAAGCCTGGGCCGCGGTGACGAAGCCGTCCTGGCAGCGGCGGATCCAGTAGCCGATGATGCGGGAGAGCGCCTCGAAGCGGGTGAGGCCATCGGCGCCGCCCTCGCGCACCACCTGGGCGAAGAGCTCGGTCACCTCGCCGCGGCCGGCGCCGTTGAAGTCGAGCGGGTCCTCCGCCGGGTCCGGCGCCACCTCGCTGCCCACCCCCGCCAGGGGCGGCATGGCGAGCACCGCCTCGGCGAACTCCGTGAGGTCGCGGTCCGCGCCGCCCGAGGAGAGGATGGCGACCAGCCTCGGCTGCCCGCCCTTGGCATGGACAGACCCGGCGACGCGGATCGGCTGGTGCGCCGAGCGGAAGGCCGGATCGCCGCCGACCTTCACCGCGATCGCGTGCCGCAGCCGGCACACCGTGGCCAGGTCCTCGCCGGTGGCCGGCTCGGTGAGCCGCCAGTAGAGGTGGAGCTTCGCCTGGCCCTCCGGCGTGACGCCGCCGGAGGCGACCTCGAGGCTGGGCGGGCCGAGGTGCCGGACCAGATGCGCCCGCTTCGCGGCGATGTCGCCGCCGTCGAGATCGACCAGCACCACCTGCATCTGCACGATGTGCTCGGCGCTGGCCTGGCCGGGTGCGACGACCGTGCCAGGGATGACGTAGAGCGCCATGCCCGCCTCGGCGGCCCAGCGCGCCTGCACGGCGAGCTTCGCCGGCAGCTCGCCATCGGCGGGCAGGAAGGGCGTGTGCGGCGCGCGGTCGGGCCCGCCCTTCTCGGCCAGCGCCCGGACCGCGACCCAGCCCTCGCACCAGCCGAAGACCATCTCGGCATAGGCCGCGACCATGGCGGGATCGGGGGCGACCGGCATCGGCGGGTTCACCTCGGCGGCGCTCATGACCAGCACCGCGTGCGCCAGGGGCAGCGCGCACATTCGGGGTGATCGGGCTCGGCGGCGATGCGCGGCAGCCACTCGCCGGCGTCGCAGGCCTGCAGGACGCGCACCGCCTTGTCGCTGGTGGCCTGGGCCAGCGCGCCGTCGAAGGGCACCAGCTCGTGGTGCAGCTCGGCGGTGTCCTTGTTCACCGCGGTGAACAGGGCCGGCGCCTCGGTCAGGCCCATGTACGCCTGGTAGAGCGCGACCTGCGCCGCGTAGATCGGCTTGGCCGCGGCGACGCCGCGCCGGACGATCTCCTTCCAGTTGCGGGCGTTGGCCGACTTGCATTCCCACAGCGCCGGGACGGCGACGACGCTCTGGGCGGAGGCTGGCGCTGCCACGACCACGCCGTCGATGTGGCCCTGCACGCGGCCGGCCGCGACCGAGAAGCCGAACTGCTCGCCGCTGCGGCTGCGGGTGCGCAGGTCGAAGCCGGCGCGCCGGAGCCAGCCGATCGCCAGATCCTCGAAGACATGCCCCACCGCGAAGACGCGGAGCGTCTGGCCCGAGAAGCCGGTGTCCGGGTCGCGCGGGACGTCGAGGAACTCGTACTGCAGGCGCCGCGCGCAGGGATCGCCCAGCCGCGAGCCGCCGAGATACTCGCGGCGCGCCCGCGTGCCGTTCTCCGCCACCAGCGCGGCGTCGATCAGGGCGTTGATCGCCTCCGCCGCGGTCGGCGGCTTCGGGCGATGGTTGAAGTCGAGGCTGGGCTCCGTCATCAGAACGGCACCTCCGGCGTTCCGCTGGAGGCGGATGCGCGCATCGCGTCCTGGAAGGCGCCGACCGCGACCTCCGCCAGCGTCAGCACCTGCTGC
Organism: Crenalkalicoccus roseus; assembly: GCF_004761865.1. Taxonomy (GTDB): domain Bacteria; phylum Pseudomonadota; class Alphaproteobacteria; order Acetobacterales; family Acetobacteraceae; genus Crenalkalicoccus; species Crenalkalicoccus roseus. The sequence continues at coordinate 12,622 of NZ_SJDM01000025.1, forward strand.
TCCGAGAGCGCGTTCAGCGCCGTGGTCCAGCCGATCTCGGCCATGACCTCGGCCATGGCCCGCATGGCGGCGCGGAGGGCAGCGCGCTCGTGTTCGGTGAGGTCAACCATGGCGGTGGACCGCCGCGCCAAGCGCACCCACCAGCCCTGGCAGGTGATGGAGCAGAAGGAGACCGAGGGCCGCGACGGCCTCGGCGATGTCGGGTCGAACCAGCCGAAGCCGCGCTCCGGCCGCCGGCAGACGGCGCAGAGCGAGCGCGGCGCGGGTGCGAGGGGCATGGTCGTGCGTCGGGGTCATGCCGCCCTCCCCATGCCGTGGGGGAAGACCGCGGCCAGGATCTGCGGCCGGTGCCAGAGGAAGTTCAGCCGGCAGTTCGCTGCGTACTTCGACAGGCCGAAGTCCAGCGCCGGATCGGCATCGCCGGCCTTGATGAGCAGCTCGCGCTGGCGGGCGGTCGCCGGGTGGTTCAGCCAGAGCCGGCTCTTGGTGGCGGCGGCGCTGGTCTCGGCCTGGCGCAGGAAGTCGTCCGCCGCGGCCAGGACCTGCGCGCGCTCGCCGACCCCGAGATGACGCAGCCGCCCCTGGCGCAGCTTGCCGACGGCGTGCCAGTGCTCCCCGTCGAAGAACACCCCGGCCCAGGCGTCGAAGCCGCAGGCGATCATCGCGTGGCCGTCGCCATGCATGTCCCACCATCGGAAGGGCGAGCGGTCCAGGAGGTCGATCTCGGTCAGCCCGAAGCGCTGCAGCGGGCGCGTCTCGCGAAGCTTTCGCTCCCAGACATGGCCGCAGAAGGGGCAGGCGATGGTGCCGAGCGGCACCTCGGCCGCGCAGTCCGGGCAGGTCTTGTAGGGCGCCTGGCCCGGCTCGGGCTCCTCCGCCTCGGCGAGGCTCCCGTCCTGCTCGATCGAACCATGCCGCTGCGCCGCGCCGGCGAAGTCGAGGACGACGCAGTCGGTCTTCACCACGCCGGGGAAGCGTTCCGGGTCCACCTTGCGCAGGCCGCGTCCGNTGCAGTCGGTCTTGATGACGCCCGGGAAGCGCTCGGGATCCACCTTGCGCAGGCCGCGTCCGATCGCCTGGATGAAGGTGCCGCGGTGGAGCATGGGGCGGAGCACGACGATGCAGCCGACCGGCTGGCTGTCGAAGCCCTCGGTCAGCACCATGCAGTTGGTGATCACCTGCACCTCGCCGCGGTCGAAGCGGGCGAGCATCGCCGCGCGTTCCTTCGCCGGCATCTCGCCGGTCACCGTCTCGGCGGTGATGCCGGCGGCGCGGAAGGCGGCGGCGACCGCCTCGGCGTGCGCGACCGTGGCGCAGAAGGCGATGGTGCGGCGGTCGCCGGCGCGCTCGCGCCAGTGCTCGACCACCGCCTCGTTCACCACCGCCCGGTTCAGCACCTTGGCGGCGGCGTCCATGTCGTAGTCGCCGGCCGTCGCGCCGACCTGGTCGAGATCCTCGCTGACGCCGACATCGATGGTGAAGGTGCGCGGCGGCACCAGGATGCCCTGGGCGATCAGCGCGGAGATCGGCAGGTGGTAGGCGATGTTCGAGAAGGTCTTGCGAAGGCTGCGCCCGTCGCCGCGCTCGGGCGTGGCAGAGAGGCCGAGCAGCTTGAGCTTCGGGTTGGCGGCGCGGGCGTCGGCGATGATGGCCTGGTAGCTGTCCGCGGCCGCGCGGTGGGCCTCGTCGATTACGAGGTGCGAGACCTGCCCCATGCGGGCGCGCCGCGCGGAGCGCGCCAGCGTCTGCACGCTCCCGAAGACGATCTGGCCGGACCAGTCGTCGCGTTCGGCCTTCACCACCGAGGCGGGGAGGCCGGCGATCCGGCCGATCGTGGCCCGGTTCTGCNNNGGCCTGGTAGCTGTCCGCGGCCGCGCGGTGGGCCTCGTCGATTACGAGGTGCGAGACCTGCCCCATGCGGGCGCGCCGCGCGGAGCGCGCCAGCGTCTGCACGCTCCCGAAGACGATCTGGCCGGACCAGTCGTCGCGTTCGGCCTTCACCACCGAGGCGGGGAGGCCGGCGATCCGGCCGATCGTGGCCCGGTTCTGCTCGATCAGCTCGTCCGTATGCTGCAGTACCAGAAAGCGGGAGCCGGGCTTTGCTGCCGCCTCCTCACAGATGAAGAATCCGGCGACGGCGGTCTTGCCGGCGCCGACCGGCAGCGCGACCAGCGTGTTGCCGTGCGCCGCCGTCTTGGCGCGGGCGGCGTCCACCGCCGCCCGCTGGTAGTCGCGCGGGATCATGGTGGGCCTCCCGCTCAGCGCGCCCAGAAGGGCGCGTTGCCCGCCGCCGCGGGCGGCTGGGCAGGCTGGGCGGCGGCCCAGGGGGGCGCGGTGCCGCCGGTCGCCGGGGCCGCCGGGCCGGGCGGCATGGGCTGCGCCGGCGCCGCCCCCATCAGACGGGCGTAGTCGGCGTGCTCGGGTCCGATCGCAGTGGCGATGACGTTGCGCCCCGGGCCGCGCNCGCCGCGGGCGGCTGGGCAGGCTGGGCGGCGGCCCAGGGGGGCGCGGTGCCGCCGGTCGCCGGGGCCGCCGGGCCGGGCGGCATGGGCTGCGCCGGCGCCGCCCCCATCAGACGGGCGTAGTCGGCATGCTCGGGTCCGATCGCAGTGGCGATGACGTTGCGCCCCGGGCCGCGCGGGTCGTCCCTGTCCTTCTCGACGCCGATGCGGGCGAGGAACTCCATCCCGTTCAGGTCGCCATAGCCGCGGATGGTGCGCGCGGCGCGGGCGCGGTCGGAGCTGTCCTTCGAGGCGATGCCGCGCGCGCTCTCCAGGATCCCGCGNGCGGTCCTTCTCGACGCCGATCCGGGCGAGGAACTCCATCCCGTTCAGGTCGCCATAGCCGCGGATGGTGCGCGCGGCGCGGGCGCGGTCGGAGCTGTCCTTTGAGGCGATGCCGCGCGCGCTCTCCAGGATCCCGCGGATCAGGGCGCGGCCGCGATTGGCGTAGGTGTCGTCGCCCTGGCCACCCTTGCCGCGCAGGCCGATGCGCGTGAAGACGCGGCGCCGCGCATGCGGCCCCTCCACGATCACCGCCTCGGTGTTGAGGTACTGCGCCTCGCTGGTGCGGCTCTGCGTCACCCAGCCCTCCGGGCCGACGCCGCCGGGCCGGATGGTGAGGCGGACCTTCGCCAGCGTGCCGGCGGGAATGGGCTCGAAGGCGTCCTGCTGCGCCTCGGCGCCGTTGAAGTCGTGCGTGAAGCTGCCGGACATGGCTCAGCCCTCCTGCGCCGTCGTGCTGGTGGTGGGGGTCGCGGGCGCCGCCGCGGGCAGTCCGACCTGCAACTGCGCCGCGGGCGGCGATGCGAGCGGACGGCGGATCTTCTCCATCAGCCGGCCGAGATGCGGCTCCTCGATCGTGGCGAGGCGGCCGCTGCGGTCCTTCGCCGGGTAGCCGAAGGGATTGAGCGTGGTGCAGACGAAGGCGCGATACGGCGCCTCCTTCTCGCGCGGGATCTCGGCGAGGGTGATCACCTCATCGACGATGCCCGGCAGCTCGAGCCCGGTCTTGCTGCCCTCGACCTGCAGCGAGAAGTAGGGCCGGTTGAAGTCGTCGAGCTGCTTGTTGAGCAGGCCAACCAGCCAGACATTCTTGTTCGGCGTGTGCTGCAGGTGGGTCAGCCAGCCGATCATTTCCTGGCCGAGCAGCCCGTAGGCGCCGCGCAGGTCGGGCTTGCCGCTGCGGTCGGAGACCGCCTGCGGCTGGCCCTTGCACCACTGCAGGCACAGGCGCGAGGCGACGGTGATGCTGTCGACGAAGATGGTGTCGTACTTCGCCAGCTGCTCGGGGCTGCCGAAGGCGGCGCAGACGCGCTCGTGGTGCGTCGCGTCATAGGGCTGGTCCGGCCGCATCGCCGGGTTCGGCCCGCCGATCCAGCAGGCGAGGTCGCGCGCCATCTCCCAGCTGCGCACGCGCACCTCGTCGCCGGGCCAGCCCTGCACGGCGAGCTCGCCGGCCTCGAGGTTGACGAACAGCGTGCGGGCCGCGTCCAGCGTCCACAGCTGCGAGNNNACCTCGTCGCCGGGCCAGCCCTGCACGGCGAGCTCGCCGGCCTCGAGGTTGACGAACAGCGTGCGGGCCGCGTCCAGCGTCCACAGCTGCGAGGTCTTGCCGATGCCGGAGATGCCGGTCAGCACGCCCTTGATGCCGCGCCGCTCGGCCATGCGCTCGTCGGCGGTGATGATGCGGAAGCCGCCCGGCGGCCGGCTGTCGAAGGGCGCGCTCACTTGCGGCGCTCCTCGAAGCGGACGGCGGCCTCCACCGCGAGATCCGCGCCGCGGGCGCCGGCGCGGCGCGCGCGGTCGTGCAGCTGCCTGAGCGCGGTGACGCGGCGGTAGATCGCGTCCGCCTCGTCGCCGAGCGCCTGGACGGCGAAGGCGACGTCGTCCACCGTCGCGTCGGTGACCGCCTTGCTGAGCGGCTGGCCGTATTCGCCGAGCTCGCCGGTGCGGACGCTGTCCGGCAGGTCGGCCAGGGCGTAGGAGGACTCGCGGAGCCGCTGCAGCGGCGTCGTGGTCTTGAACATGGGAGCTCGACTCCTTCGTCGTCGCGCTCCTGGTCCGTCGATGCAGGTGCTGCCGGGCCCCGACGCGGCGGAGCTGACCGTCCCGGTGTTCCCGCCTCGCGGCGGTGTTGCATTCCCAGGAAGACCCGGCAGGAAAGCCGGGTGCGATCAGGCGGCGTTGCGGGCGTCTGAGACGGCGGTGCTGGAGGTGCGCAGCTGCGCCGCCTCGTACGCCTCGATGTCCTCGAGGCGATAGGCCACGCGGCCGCCGATCTTGAGGAAGCGCGGCCCCTGGCCGAGCCAGCGCCAGCGCTCCAGCGTGCGCGGGCTGAGACACCAGCGGCGCGCCAACTCGGACTGGGTGAGATGCTTCGTCCCCATGGTCCACTCCATCGTCCTTCGCGGAGGCGGCGCCGACACGCGCCACCGCTCCTTGAATGCGAAGAATTTCAGGGACTTAGGGGGAAACTTATATAGACAGCGCCGATTTTTCTTGTGACATCACGGCGGCGGAAACCGGCGGAAAACCGAGATCAAGGCCCGCCAAGTGTGACGTCAGGGCGATGTGGTTGTGACATCGGGCGCTACCGTGGGGCCTCCAGGAATGGTCAAAGTCCCGATGTCGGCGAGCGAAAGCTCACGCAGCGCGGGGTTCAGCCGATAGCCGGATCGCTGGCGGTTTTCGATGAAGCTGTTCTGGTCGAGGGGCAGGCCAAGCGCGACGGCAAGCGGTTCAATGGCCTCTCTGAGCCGCCGGATCTGGGTGCGCAGGGACGGCTCGCTGATCTTGAGTCGGCCCGCGAGCACGTGGGGCGGCATGAACGGCACCTCGCGCCCGTCCTTCTTCGCGCTCCGGAAATCCGCCAGAAGCTCTTCCACGACTCGGAAGTTCGCCTCAGTCAGTGTGGTGCCGTCCCGGAACACGACCTTACGCCTCGTCTCGTCGATCGCGAACTCGAACACAGGAGCAGAGAGCCGATCGACGAAATCCTTGACCTGCTTGTCGTAGTTGTCCTGGGGCGGCGGCTCGATGCTGCTGCGCGCGAGGCAGAGGGATATGAGCGATCCTGCCGGCAGCGCGTTCCTCGCGAGATCGGCGGCATGATCCCGGATGCCCTTCTCGATGACCGCATTGACCGCTGCGGCCTGACGCTGGAAGAGGTCGTACAGGCGATCGCCCGCCTCGGTCGGCGAAAGCCCCGGGAAGTGGCCGAGCGCGGCGACGACTTCCGGGAATTCGGCCGGGAACCGCTCCCTGGTGGTGCCGGCGATCTTTCGGAAGAAGGACACGTAGCTCACCGCCATCCGGCGATCGTCGCTCGTGCTGCGATCCGCCGTCAGCAGATCGACCTTGTAGTTCGACGCAGGCTCGTGGGCGCCGAGGCCGGCAGCGAGGATGGCGAAGCGTCGGTCGATGCACTGCGAGCACTCGCCGCAATGCGGGTGCTCCCTGGTCCGGCGATACGGTCTGGTGCAGCTGTTCGTCAGTGGCAGGAGATCGACCATGCCCGCATCCTGCACGAGCCTGGCAACCTCGCTTTTCGTCAGCCACTGCAATGGATTCTCGATCGAGAAGGAGCGATCCAGGAGTAGGGAGAACAGCTCCTCGAGGCCGCGAAAAACCCGAGGATGCGTGGTGCGCGTGGCCCGACCGCCAACGACATCGCCTGCCATGGGCGGATTGATGCTGACGACGCCATTCTCATAGAAGGTGAGGCTGTCCTTGCCGGACATGCGCGCGATGACCAGGCCGAGGCACGCGAACAGGAACGACCGGCTCCGCTGCGAAAAGTCGACGGCCTGGCTGTTCTCGTTTGTCACCCAGACAGGAATGTAGGCGATTCGACGCTCGAGGCCGCGCTCCTTCAGCCTCTCGACAAGCGTCTCTTGCACGTTCCTCACCTTGGACGACGAGGAATGCCCGACCAGGCAGACCGAGCGCTTGCGCATGACGAGGTCCTGCAGCGCGCCTGCGAACGAGTCGAGGCCGCCCGAGAACATCGCAATCACGTCATGGTCGGCCGACGCGTCGACGAAATTGTCGAAGTAGAGGTCGCGGGGATAGAAGGGGTCCCTCGCCTGACGGAACTCGAAGGAGTAGCTGTCGTCGGAGAGGAAGCCGAGCGTCTCGGCGAGCAGGCGCTGCACCTCCTGCTGCTGCCAGATGGCCAGCTTACGCACCGGGATCGCGAAATGGAGGTTGCGCCGCCAGCTCTCGGCGAAGTTGGCCAGGGTGGTCCTTCCTCGGCCAACTCGCTGGTCCGCACAATAGACATAGGCGGCGATTTCAAGCAGATCGATCAACAGGTCGGGCACGTTCGCGACCATCGCGCGCGTGATGTAGTCGATGCGCAGATTGACGTTCTTGCCCTCGCCGTGCACGTTTAAAACCACAGCATTGTCCTGTGACGGCATAGCGACGCCGCACTCTATCCGGGTTCTCTTCACGGCATGCCCTTCCGCTTGCCGAGCTCGCGGCGCAACTTTTCAGACGCGTAGCTGGCGAAATTCTTAAGGTCGTCCCGCGTCAGGATTTTGCCATCGCGATATCGGTTCTTCCCCAGCCAATCCCGCGCGAAGCCGCGCATGATGAACGACGCCTCGTCGCAATGCCGGCGGATCGCGGCGTTGAAGGCGTCAAGGTCATGGAGGGATTTCGTCACGCGCTCCGGGCCGATCATGCGATGGAGGTCCCGGTCGAGATAGTAGTGGATCACGCGCTCGACCAGCCTCGCGTAGAAGCGCTGCGCCAACTCGGCGAACACGACGGTCTTTCGCAGCGAGGCCAGGTGGTCGCGCGACTTGTCGATGATGGGCTGCCAGAGGTCGGGCTGCCGCGGTTGTAGCGTTTCGGCGAGCGCACTCAGCGCGGCCTGGTGAGCGTGTTCCCCCAGGTCCGTCCCGGTGCTCGGGAAACGCCGGTGCACGCGTTCCAGGGCGTGGTCGAATGCGACAAGGACCTCCGGGATGGATTTCGGCAGAGGCGCCTTGAAGCCAAGTTCTGCGAGTTCTTCGGCGGCTGACTCGGCACCGGCCGCTTGGGGCAGCCGCGCAAGCAGCCAGAGCGCTTCGATGAAGACGGGATCCTTGGCCGCGCGCGTCAGCGCGTCCTGACCAACATCTGTCACCGCGTCCACCAAGTCGGCGGTGGGCAGCCCGCCATCGAGAAGAAACCGGACGATTTCCGGAAGCTTGCGATGGGCCGGAAGAGTCCCAAGACGCTGGTGGCCCATGATTCACCGCGCAGCGTCCAGCCGACCAGCTGGCCAACGTCTTACCCTACGCCCGGAGGCTCCCGGAAGCACCCAAGCCAGCTCCATGAACGCCGGATCGCGGCACCGGGCCGCATTGCAAGCATGGCGAACGGATGACTGTTTCGCAATCGGGAGTGGAGAAGGGGGGCGCCGGGTAGCGTGGCGAGAAGTCGCTCCGCACACCCTCCCTTGGAAGACGGCATTCGCGCGGTTTCGCGGAGATGCTTTTTTGCACGGCGGAATGCGCTAGGCGTTTGATCTGGCTACCAAAGGGACGCTTGGCTGCGTTACGCACTCCTGGCCATGCGGCTCCATCTCAACCAGTCGCTCCCACCCCATCTCCGCGAGGTCTGCGACCTCCTCGCCCGCGGCCTGCTGCGGCTGAGGAGCCGCGCTGCCGAGGAAGCCGCCCGTGAGGCCGCGGCGGCGGGAGACACTCGCCTACACTTCGTCCCCACCCAGCGCCGTCATGCGAACCCCGAGAGAAAGGGAGACGCATGACACAGACCAGACGGAAGCCGCCGGCCGCATCCCAAGCGCCCGCCCCCACCATCCCCGCCATCCCGAAGCCGGACGTGCCGGCACGCCTCGCCGCACTCTCCGGCCTGCCGATCGGCGAGCTGAAGGCCGAGTGGCGCCGCCTGTTCGGCACCGAGCCGCCGCCCTACAACCGGCGCTTCCTGGAGAGCCGTCTGGCCTACCGCATCCAGGAGCTGGCCTATGGCGGCCTCAGGCGGGAGACGCTGGAGCGCCTCGAGGCGCTGGGCGAGCAGATCGACGGCAGGAACATCACCCTCCGGCGCATCCGCCACGAGCAGCGCCCGATGGCCGGCACGCGCCTGATCCGCGAGTACCAGGACGTCGAGCACGTCGTCACCGTCACGCGCGACGGCTACGAATGGCAGGGCCGGCCCTACCGGTCGCTCTCCGCCATCGCCCGCGCCATCACCGGCACCCGGTGGAACGGCTGGGTGTTCTTCGGCATCCGGCCGCGGAGGGGCGCATGAGCCGCCGCGACGACGCCATGCCGGCGAAGGTCCGCAAGCTCCGCTGCGCCGTCTACACCCGGAAGTCCTCCGAGGAGGGGCTGGAGCAGGCGTTCAACTCCCTCGACGCCCAGCGCGAGGCCTGCGAGGCCTTCATCGCCTCGCAGCGGTCCGAGGGCTGGGTGCTGGTGCACGACCGCTACGATGACGGCGGCGTCTCGGGCGGCACCCTCGATCGCCCCGCGCTGCAGCGCCTGCTCGCCGACATCGAGGCCGGGCTGGTCGATGTGGTGGTGGTCTACAAGATCGACCGCCTGTCCCGCTCGCTGATCGACTTCGCCAGGCTGGTGCAGACCTTCGACGCGCACGAGGTCACCTTCGTCTCGGTGACGCAGTCCTTCAACACCACGACCAGCATGGGGCGCCTCACGCTGAACATCCTGCTCAGCTTCGCGCAGTTCGAGCGCGAGGTGATCGGCGAGCGGGTGCGCGACAAGATCGCCGCCTCCCGCGCGCGGGGGATGTGGATGGGCGGGCCGGTGCCGCTCGGCTACCGGGTCGAGAACCGCAAGCTGGTGGTGGACGAGGCCGGCGCCGCGACGGTCCGCCGCGTGTTCGAGAGGTTCGCCGAGCTGGGCTCCGCCACCCGGCTGCTGCCGGTCCTGCGGGCGGAGGGCCTCGTCACCAGGACCGGACGGCCCTTCGACAAGGGGGCGGTCTACAAGCTGCTGGTGAACCGGACCTATCTCGGCGAGGCGGTGCA
>NZ_SJDM01000025.1:22136-42029 GCF_004761865.1 Crenalkalicoccus roseus
AACCGCGCCCAGGCGCCGGCGCTGCTGCGCGGCCTGCTGTTCGGGCCGGACGGGCGGGCGATGTCGCCCACCCACACCCGGAAGGAGGGGCGGCTCTACCGCTACTACGTCAGCCAGGCGGTGCTGCAGGGCGGCCCCAACGACGCGCCGTATCGCCGCCTGCCGGCCGGGGAGATCGAAGGGCTGGTGATGGCGCAGGTCCGCGCGCTGCTGCGCCAGCCGGAGGTGGTGGTCGGCACCTGGCGGGCGGCGCGGGCGGAGGCGCCGGACCTCACCGAGACCGAGGTGCGTGAGGCGCTCGGACGGCTCGATCCGCTCTGGGATGAGCTGTTCCCCGGCGAGCAGCAGCGGATCGTGCGGCTGCTGGTCGAGCGCGTGACCGTCACCGAGGGCGGGGCGGAGATCCGGCTGAACCTGGAAGGGCTCGCCGGGCTCGCCCGCGAGTGGGCGGCGAAGCAGCCGCGGGAGCGCATGGCGGCATGACCAGCGTGACGGTGGTGGTGCCGATGACCATCCGGCGCCGCGGCGGGCGGAAGCGGATCATCGGGCCGGACGGGGCGCCGATCCGCACTGGCGACGACGTGCCGGGGGCAGCCGAAACGCGCGGCGACCCGGCGCTGGTGAAGGCGCTGGCGCGGGCATTCCGGTGGCGGCGCATGCTGGAGGAGGGGCGGTACGCCTCGATCCGCGAGCTCGCTGCCGCGGAGGGTGTCGATCGGGCCTATGTCGGGCGGGTGCTGAACCTCACGCTGCTGGCGCCCGAGGTGGTGGAGGCAATCCTGAACGGATCGCAGGCACCAAGCGTAGATTTACCGGCGATGATCGAGCCAATCCCGATTGAGTGGAGCCGCCAAAGGCAGCACTTCACGAGCGGCGACCGTCAGCGCAAGGCAGGCCCCTGAGAGCTCCCTTGCGGGATGCACCGCTGTGGTGTAGAGTGGTGCATATCGGTGCAGGACGTGACCACCATGCGAGGCCCCAAGAAACAACTCATGGCCGAGAAGTCCCCGCACCGGCTTTCCGTCAGCCTCACCGCAGATCAGTACCAGCATCTGAGCGAGCTTGCGCGGAAGAATCGCGTTTCTGTCGCATGGATCGTCCGCGAGGCGATTGAGCGCCTGCTGAGAGACGACATGCCGCTTCTGCACGTGGGGAAGGAATGACGAAGCAGCTCGCACTCTTTCCCAAGGCTCGTCGCATAGCCAGGCCGTCGGCGAACGCATCGCACAGCGGGCGGTTCACCGACCTTGATCCCGACAAGCTGCGCGGCGGCTACTACACCTCGGGTGACGTCGCCGCTTGGCTTTGCGCCTGGGCCATCCGCAGCGCAGCGGACCGAGTGCTGGAACCGAGCTGCGGCGACGGCGCGTTTCTCGCCGCTGCCGCTGCGCGCTTCGCGGAGCTCGGGTTGCGCGGCCCGGAAATCGCCGACCGGCTGACGGGCATCGAGATCCTCGCCGCGGAAGCCGAGCGCGCGCGGCATCGCCTCCGGCCGGAACTCGGGCTCCGCGGCCAGGACGTGGTGAGGACCGCCGACTTCTTCGGCTGGTGGCAAGAGAGCGAGCAGCCGGCCTTTGACGTGGTTGTCGGCAACCCGCCATTCATCCGCTACCAGACCTTCCCGGAGCCCCACCGCAGCCGCGCGATGGCGATCATGGGGGGGCTCGGCCTGTCGCCGAACCGCCTGACCAACATCTGGGTGCCGTTCGTCGTCGCTGCGGCGGCGAGCCTGCGTCCCGGGGGGCGCATGGCGCTGGTGTTGCCCGCGGAGCTGCTGCAAGTCACGTACGCCTCCCAGCTGCGGTCCTTCTTGACGGATCGCTTCGCCCGTATCGACATCGTGGCCTGCAATGAGCTCTTCTTCGAGAGGGCCGAGCAGGAAGTGGTCCTGCTGTTGGCCGACGGCGCGCTTGCCGAGGCCTCCGAAGCCAACAGCTGCCGCGTCACCCTGACTGAGGCGGCGACTGTCGCCGAAGTCATCCGGCAGGAGCCGAGCGCCCTCCTGGGTGCCGCGCAGCCGAAGACCATCCGCCACGACAGCGAGAAGTGGCTGAAATACTTCCTCACCGAGCGGGAGATCGCCTTCATGCGCGAGCTCCGCGAGGCGGAGATCACGACGGCCATGGCGACGCACGCGAGCGTCGATGTCGGCGTCGTCACCGGCAAGAACGAGTTCTTTGTCCTCACCAGCGAGCAGGTCGAAGAGCTCGGGTTGGTCGGCTACACGACACCCCTCGTCTCGCGCTCCGTGCAGCTGAAGGGCTCGCGGCTGGGGAAGGCGGACTGGCAAGCGCTCGCCGCCGCCGGCGACCGCGTGCACCTGCTGCACATCACCGCGGACCAGGCCGGTCAGCTGACGGAGACGCTGCGCCGCTACATCCGGTCCGGCGAGGCAAAGAACTACCACAAGGGCTACAAGTGCTCGATCCGCACCCCGTGGTACACTGTGCCAGCGGTCTGGTCGCCGGACGGCTTTGTCTTCCGCCAGATCTACGACTTCCCGCGCATTGTCCTGAACACCTCGGGCGCGACCTCGACCGACACGATTCACCGCCTCTCCTGCAAGACCGCCAAGCCGGAGCGGGTGATCGCAAACACCTACACGTGGCTGACGGCTGCTTCCGCGGAGATCGAGGGCCGAAGCTACGGCGGCGGCGTTCTCGAGCTTGAGCCGACCGAAGCCGAGCGCCTGTTGATGCCGGCGAAGCTGAACGGCGCCATGCCGCTCGCTGAGGCGGACCGTCTCATCCGCGCCGGCCGGCTCAGCGATGTGCTCGAAGAGAATGCGCGCATTGTGCTGATGGGCCACATGGGCCTGTCGGCTGCGGATTGCGGTCTCTTGCGCGACATTTGGACGAAGATGCGCGACCGTCGGATGGCCCGGCGGCGTAGCAGCCGGGGAACCGCCGCCCAGGATGGCGGCGCGTGACGGAGGACGAGCTGAAAGCGGCGGCCCGCGCGCGCGTCGCCGCGCTGGTCGAGGCGTTCCGGCGCCACGAAGCCGATTACCTCCTGCCGACCTACAACGAGACCCAGGCGCGCACCGACTTCATCACCCCGCTGTTGGAGGCGTTTGGCTGGGACGTTCACAACGCGGCCGGCCAGCCGCTCGGTCTGCGTGAGGTGATCGAGGAGGCCACGGTTGAGGTGGCCGAGGAGAGGCTCTCCAAGAAGCCGGACTACGAGCTGCGCCTGGCACGGCAGCGCAAGCTGTTCATCGAGGCGAAGAAGCCGAGCATCCGCATCGATCGGAACCGCGAGGCAGCGTTTCAGACGCGGCGCTACGGCTACTCGGCGAGCCTGCCGATTGCCGTCCTGACAAACTTCCACCAGCTGGCGGTCTACGACTGCGTCCCGCGCCCGACGGAGACCGACGAGGCGCACGTCGCCCGCCTCTTGTTGGTCCGCTACGACGAGTTCGAGGCGCGCTTCGAAGAGCTGTGGTCGCTGCTGTCGCGTGCCGCCGTCTATTCCGGCGACTTTGACCGCCGCTTCGCCGTCGACGCGACCCGGCACGGCGCCGAGCAGTTCGACGACTTCTTCCTCCGCCAGGTGCGCGCCTGGCGCGAACGCCTCGCTGTGGATATCCACACCAACACGCCCGGCCTCAGCGCCGCCGAGCTGACCTACGCGGTCCAGATCTTCCTCTCCCGGATCGTCTTTCTTCGCATCTGCGAGGACCGGGAGATCGAGAGGTACGAGACCCTCCGGGCCCTCGCCGGCGGGAACACCTTCGACGCCCTGATGGCCGAGCTGCGGCGCGCCGACGCCTTCTACAACTCCGGCCTCTTCCGCCTCCTGGACGATGCGCGGCTCGGCATCCGCGTCAGCGACGCCGTGCTCCAAGGCATCATCGCCGAGCTCTACTACCCGCAGAGCCCGTACACCTTCTCGGTGGTCGAGGCGGAGGTCCTCGGCGAAATCTACGAGCAGTTCCTCGGCGAGGTCATCACCGTCGACGGCGGCGCCGTGCGGATCGTGAGCAAGCCGGAGGTCCGCGAGAGTGGCGGCGTAGTACCCACTCCGCGCCACGTGGCCGACGCGATCGTCGAGCGCACGCTCGGCCCAGCCCTGAGCGGCAAGGGACCCACCGAGCTGGCGTCCTTCACCGTCGCCGATATTTGCTGCGGCTCCGGCATCTTTCTCCTCTCGGCGTACGAGCGCCTGCTCGAGCATTACCTGAGCTGGTATCTCGCCAACGACCGCAGCCGCCACGTCGGGCGGACGATCTACGAGGGCGTAGCGGGGCAGTGGCATCTGCTCTTCGAGGAGAAGCGACGCATCCTCCTCGCGCACATCCGCGGCGTGGACATCGACCCCAACGCCGTGGAGGTGGCGCGCTTCAGCCTGCTGCTGAAGCTGATCGAGGACGAGACGGCCGAAGGGCTGCGGGAGTACGTGGCGAGCCGGCGACGCGCGGCGCTTCCCGCGCTCGACACGATCTTGCGCGCCGGCAACAGCCTGGTGAGCCCGGCCGAGTGGGCGGCTGTGCGCGGGCCGCTGCCCCCGACCCTGCTGGAGAAGGTCAACCCCTTCGCGTGGGCCGCGGAGTTCCCAACGGAGATGGCGCGGGGCGGCTTCAGCGTCATCGTCGGGAATCCGCCCTACACCCGCATCCAGAACATGGTGGCCTACTCGCCGGAGGAGGCCGCATTCTACCAGGACCCGAGGTCACCCTATGGCACGGCGCACCAGGACAACTTCGACAAGTACGCGCTGTTCGTCGAACGCGCCCTGACGCTCGTCCCACGGGACGGTCGGATCGGCATGATCGTCCCGCACAAGTTCATGACCATCCAGGCCGGACGCGCGCTGCGCCAGTTGCTGGCCGCTGGCCGGTGCCTCGAGAGGGTCGTGCACTTCGGCGTGCAGCAGGTTTTCGGACGTCGGGCTACCAACTACACCTGCATCCTGGTCCTGGATCGCCGAGGATCCGCGACCGTGGAGATCGAGCGGGTGGAGGCGCTCGAAGCCTGGCGCTACGGCGCCCCGGGTCACTTCGCGACGGTTCCGGCAGCCGAGCTCGGGGCCGACGCCTGGCAGTTCGCCGACGCGGCCACGCGCGACCTCTTCACGCGGGTGCGGGCGGCGTGCCCTGCGCAGCTCGGCCAGGTGGCGGAGATATTCGTCGGGGTGCAGACGAGCGCGGATGCCGTCTACATCTTCGAGGCGTCGGCGGAGACGGCGGAGACCGTGACCCTCAGGTGGAACGGGCGGGATTGGCCAATCGAGCGCGGGGTCCTGCGGCCCTGCATGCTGGACGCGCCGCTCTTTCCCTACGCTCGCGCCGAGGCGAATCGCTGGATGATCTTCCCATACGAGCTGGTGGCAGGTCCCCGGCGCACTGAAGCGCGACTTATCCAGCCGGACGACATGGCCCGCCGGTTCCCCGGCTGTTGGGATTACCTCTTAGCGCGGCGCGAAGAGCTGGAACGGCGCAGCATCACCGGCGGAGCCGACGGCACGCGCCAGTTCTATCAGTTCGGCAGGTCGCAGAGCCTGACAAAGTTCGACAGCCCCAAGATCATCCTGCCGATCCTGTCGCTCGAGGCCCGCTACGCCTACGACGAGGACAACATCGTCGTCACGGGCGGCGGCAACGGCCCATACTATATGATCAGGCCGCGACCGGGCGTACGGGAGAGCATCGCCTACCTGCTGGCCGTGCTGCACCATCCGCTCTGCGAGGCGATGGTCCGGACCAATACCAGCACCTTCCGCGGGGGCTACTACTCCCACGGCAAGCAGTTCATCGAGCACCTGCCGGTGCCGGCGGCAGGCGATCGCGAGCGCGCCGAGGTGGAGGAGCTCGTGCGCGGCGTGATCGCGGCCAACGACGCGGCCCGGGCGGCACGCACCCCGCACCAGCGGGACCTGCACGAGCGCACCGCGGCCGCGCTGCGCGACCAGGTCGAGGCCCGCGTCTCGGCCCTCTTCGGTCTCTCGGCCGGAGACGTCGCTCTGGCCCGCGCAGTGCCGGTGCCAGCGTAGGTGCGACCGGCCTTCCTACGGCTCCGTCTACCGGATAGAGAGGCCGAAGGTGCCGTCGGCGCGCCGCTCGATGGTTAGCTGCTTTCCCGTCATGTCCTGCGCAGCGAAGTCCTTGCTGAGCTGACCTAGGTGCAGGAGGGTCGTGTAGTTCGACTGCGCGGCCTCACGGTTGGGCGCATAGGTCACCTCGAGATCCATGTGCCGGCGGCGCTGCCCGAGGAGATCCACCTCGAGCCTCACCCGCGCGGTTTCGAGGGGCTGGCCAGTCGCGGTCGCCCCGCGTCTCCAGGTCACACCACCGAACAGGACGTTCCTGAAGTAGGTCTTCGGGTCGATCGGGGCCCCTGCCTGCACGAGGGTGATGCTACCGCGCTGGTTCCCCGTCGTCTTCCGCTGGGCGTCGGAGGCCGAGAGCTTCTTCGTCCAACGCACTGGTGCCGGAACGCCTGGGCCTACCGACGACGGCCGCGGGGAGGGCGGCGGTGCGGACCCCGGGAGACTCAGCAAGGGCCGAAGCGACGGACCGCGACCGCCAGCCCCGGAGCGGGTGGCGGCCGGCCGTGGTCTGGGCGGCTGGGGGACGTCGAGGACGCCGGCTCGGGCGAGCGCGGCGAGGTCGGCGGCCGTGGAGATGAGGTGCAGGCCGGGTCTCCGCGCGGCGAACCACCAATCGACTGCGGCCCTGACCGCCTCCAGCACGCGGCGGTCGTCGCCGTCGCGGGTGTCGAGCACGATGCCGGCCTCGACATTCAGCGCCGCCCCGGCGCCGGTGAGGTTCGCCGAACCGATGTAGGCAGCGGCGGACCCGTCGTTGCGGACGAGGTGGACCGTCTTGGGGTGGAAGTAGCCGTCAGCGAACGACACGACCCCGACCCGGAGCCCGGGGCGGGCTGGGCCTACCGCCGCGAGCAGGGCCGCCACGTCGCTCTGCCGCGTGGTTCCGTCATTCGACCCGACAAGGACGCGGACGGTTCCGCCGCTCCGCCGAAGCCGCGCCATAGCAGGTGCGAAGTAGGGCAGGATCTCCGCGCCGAAATAGCCGGACTGCCAGCGCACTTCGGCGATCGACGGGTCGCTCCGCACTGCCGTATCCAGCCATGTCCCGAAGGCGTGAGCAGGGTCGCGGACTCCAGTGTCAATGTATCGCATCCGCATAGGATGCGGGTGATGACGTTTGATCACAACCAGACGTATCACGCGCTGCGAGCTGCGGCGGGGCTCGTCATGGCGACAGCCTCATGGCCCCCCATACGCTTCGCCAACCCCGCCGCCTTTCTGCCACAGAAACCCAAGGATTTCCGTGGCTTTCAGCCTGGCTGGTCAATCGCCCAAGTCGCCAGGTTCGGAGAGAAACGGGGCGGAGAGAGCGGTTTCCGGCCTCCGTTCCTCCCTCGCACCCGCCAGCCTGCGGGCGGAAACCGCGGAAGACCTGCGCCTCACGGCGCGGCCCACCAGCAGGGAGACGATTCGCGNGCATGGAGGTGGCGTGGCGGGCGGAACCGGGAGGGGACACTCTCTGGGAAATCGGCGGTCAGGCCCGTCTCTCTTGTCCCGATGGATACGATGCGAGCTGCGACAGGACGCAGCGGCCGTCAGGAAATCTGGACTTCGGTGTCTGTCCACGCCTCTGTCGGGCCGTTCTGGTGGGAGGCTCAGGTTGGACAGCGCACGCTATACCATCGGCCCCGATCCTGATCGGCTGACGGCCCGGCAGCGCATCGAGGAGGTCGGGAAGATTCTCGCAGCGGGCCTGCGTCGGGCCCGCGCCAAGGGGACGTTGCCCGTAGCCGCGCCTCTCCAGCAGCAGCACCCAAAGCGGGCCAGCGCACGCTAGCGCACCGCTGAAACGCTGAGGGCGCGCCGGCGCCGGACCAGCCCTGCGACTGCGGCGTGGCTTCCGGTCAAGTCATCTGCCGCCGGACGAGCCACGCCACGAGCGGCGGCAGCAGGATCCACTGCAGCACCGGCGAGAGGCCGACCCCGAGCAGCGGGACGATGGGCATGGCCTCCGCGTACGCCCACCGCCCGAGTGGGCCAGTCGCCAGCCACTCGAGCACCAACGTGATTGCGAGACCGGTGGCGGTGAATCCCGCGACCTGCACGGCGCTCGGGCGGAGGATCCAACGACGGTTCCCGCAAGCAGCGGTGACGCCCCAGAAGGCCACCACCGCGATGACCGCATCGCCGAGGGTGGCGCCAGTGCAGAACTTCACGGCTTCCCAGTGCGGCGCCTCGGCCATGCCGCGGAACAGCGGCACCTGCAGGAACTCCCAGGGGTAGTTCAGCAGGAAAGCGAACACCGCCACGTTCGCCTCGGGCGCATCGAGGACGCGGCGCCTCGCACCGGACCGGGGGCTCACCGCGCCGCCTCGCCGCGCTCGAAGCGGCTCTGGCGCTCCTGGAATTCCCGCTCGCGCGCCGGCCAGGTACTCTTGATGAACGCGAGGGCGGCGCGGATCTCCGCGTCCGAGAGCACCCCTTCGAAGCCCGGCATGTCGCTCTCGTAGCCCTCGCCGACGATGGCAGCCGGGCCGTGCTTGACGATCCGGAAGAGGACGCCGTCTGGGTGGTGCCAGGTGTGCCCCGAGGCGTCGTGCGGCGGCGCGGGCAGCCGGCCGTCCAGGCGGCGGGACCACCAGTCTGGCTGGCCTTCCAGATTGGCGCCATGACAGGATGCGCAGTATTCGGCATAGATCCGCCGGCCGAGCGCGACCTGCGCGGGGTCGCTCGCGTCGATCGCGGGCCGCGCCGCGCCCAGCAGAATCTGTCCCGGCAGCAGCGCACCGGCGCCCGCGACCGCTGCCGCCACGACGAGGATCGCAGCGGCCAGAAGTGCGGAGCGCCGCCGCCGCCACGGCCGCGCCATCACTGCGATCCGCCGAACAGATACTTGATGAAGGCGGCGATCCCGAGGACGAGCAGGACGAGGAGCAGGAGCCAGAGCAGCCCCATGCCCCACATGATCGCGCCGCCGCCCATCATGTCGTGCATCATGCGTCGGGCCCTTCCTCGATCGGCCGAGGGCGGGCTCCGGCCCGGCGGCTACTCGACCGCATAGACAGCGGGCTCCGCCGCCGGGTCCCGCGGCAGCGTGTAGATGATGAAGGGCTCGGTCTTCGGCCCGTTCATGCCCGGCGAGCCGAGCGGCATGCCGGGCAGCGAGATACCGCGGATGTCTGGACGCTCCGCGAGCAGCCGGGCCAGCGCGCCGACCGGCACGTGTCCCTCGACGACGTAGCCCTCGACCAGGGCTGTGTGGCACGACCACAGCGCCTCGGGGACGCCGTTCGCTCGCTTCACCGCGTCCAGCTCCGCGGTGTCGTGCGCGACGACCTCGAAGCCGGCGCCGCGCATGTGCCGCACCCAGCCCCCGCAGCAGCCGCAGTTCGGGTCCTGCCAAACCTCCACCCGGATGCCCGGGGCGGCCTGCGCCGCCGTCCCCGTCGCCACCGCCACAGCGAGGAGCAGGGCCCCCCGCCGGGTCACAGCCCTCGCGCCGGCGCCGCTCACAGCCCGCGCATCCGCATGCCGCGCAGGTGCTCTGCCAGCAGCTCGTCGGCGGTGCGCCTCTGCTCGTCGGACAGCGCCGCGTAGAGCGGCGCCGCGGCCGCCGCGACCGCGCGCGTCGCCTCGAGCTGCGCCGACAGCAGCGCCGCCCGCCGCTCGAGCTGCGTCGGCGCCGACGCGGGCTGGGCCGCCGCCTGCACCGCCTGCGCGTAGGCCTGCCGGAGCTCGCCCGCGGCGGCCCGGGCCGCCTCGGCGAAGGCGTCCCACTGCGGCATCTGTGCGTCGGTGACGCGGAGCGCGGCGCGGACATAGGCGAGGTGCGCTTCGATGCGCTCGAAGTGCCGGAGGGCGTCCGGGCCCATGGCGCCGCCCCGCGGCCCCATCATCATGCCCATCATCCCCGGTCCCATCATGCCCGCGCCCCCGGGAGGAACCATCCCCCTGCCCTGGCGGCCGCCGCGCCCGTCGTCGCCCTCCTCGGCCTCCACCCGGATGCCGGGACCGATGTTGATGATGACGTTCATCGGCGGGCCGTCCGCGGCGCGGTGGTGGATCATCATCATGCGCCGGCGTACGCCCTCATCGGACATGCCCATCATCCCGGGTCTCATGCCCGGCTCGCCCGCCATGCCGCCACTGGGGCCCATCATCATGCCCCTGCCGCCCATCGGACCGGCGCCGGGGCCGGATCCGGGCGCGGCCGGACCAGCAGGGCCGCCGCGCGGGCCGACGCCGGAAGGAGGCTGCGCGGCGGGCGGCGCGGACTGCGCCGCGGCGCCGCCGCCCGGGTGGTGCGCGTCGTGGTCCTGCTGCGCCGCCGCCGGGAGGGCCAGCAGCAGCAGCGTCCCCATCGCCGAGGTGCTCAGCATCGTCGTCTTGCGCATCGTCCTTCTCCTCCGCTCGTTAGCCCACCGGGCGCCAGGTGACGCCGTTGGGGCCGCGCCCGACCGCGAAGCGCCGCGCACGCGCTGCGTCGCGACGCCGTTCTCCGCGACCGTGTCCTCGTGGATGTTCGTGACGTAGGCGCGGGTCCCGTCCGCCGCGACGACGACGCCGTGCGCGCCCTGCCCGGTCTCGACCGTCGTCGCCACCGCGCCGGCGGCGATGTCGGTCACGGACGCCGTGCGGCCCGGGTCCTCCCGCGTTCCCTCGTTGGCGACGTAGAGCAACCGCCCGTCCGGCGTCACGTGCACCTGGATCGGGCCGCGGCCAACCGGGATCCGCCGCACGACGCGCCGCGCATCAACGTCGACCTCCGCCACCGCGTCGGCGTCGCGCAGCGACACGAAGGCCCGCACGCTGTCCGGTGTGAAGCCGACCTGCACCGGGGCCGGCCCGACCGGGATTGGTGCGGTCTCCGCGCCGCGTCCGAGGTCCACCACCGAGACGCTCCCGCTCCCCACGTTCGCCACCCAGGCCTCGCGCTCGTCCGGCCGCAGCCGCAACCCGTGCGGAGCGGCGCCGACCCGGATGGCGGCCACGGTGCGGCCCGTGCCGAGGCTCACGACCGAGACCATGTGGTCCTCCCAGTCCGTTACGTAGGAGCGCCGCCTTGCGGCGTCCGCAGTCGGCGTGTCCCGGACCGACTGTGCGTCTGCATGTCGGCGTCCTCCAAGTACTCGATCATCTGACCGCTCGATCCGAGCAGCCATAGACCGGAGCGGCCTTGCGCAGGATCAATTGCCGGTACGCTTGGCGCCTCTGGCACAAAACGATGCAGATCTTCTTGCCCCGCCCGCGAACGGAGCGCCGCCGGCGGAGCCGATCAGGTGATGGACGGAAACATGGAGTTCAGGCGTCCGTGGGCAGTGTGACCAGTACGGCGAGGCCGCCGCCCGGGCGGTTCCGCAGCGCCAGCCTGCCGCCGTGCCGCTCGACGGCCGCCTTGGCCACCGCAAGGCCGAGGCCGCTTCCGCCCGTCTCCCGCCCCCGAGCCTTGTCCACCCGGTAGAAGGGCTCGCAGACGCGATCCAGCTCCGCCGCCGGGATTCCCGGCCCTTCATCCGCGATCTCCACGGCGAGGCGCCGGTCCACTCCCGCCGGCCGGAGCGCGACCCGCACCGCCGATCCGCCGCCGTGTCGCACGGCGTTCTCGACCAGGTTGGCGAAGGCGCGCTTCAGTGCAAGGTGGCGTCCCTCGATGGCGAGCCGGTCCGGCCCGTCGTAGGCGACGTCCGCGCCGCGGTCGGCAAGGTCGTCGCAGATCGTGCGCAGCGTCGCCGCGAGGTCGAAGCGGCGCGGCGCCTCCGCCTCGGTCTCCCCGCGCAGGAGGTCGAGCACGCCACGCGCCATCGCCTCCATCTCGTCGAGGTCGCGCCCGAACCGGCGGCGGAGCTCCGCGTCCTCCAGCGCGTCCACGCGGTACCTGAGCCGCGCGATGGGTGACATGAGGTCGTGGCTCATCGCGGCAAGAGCCCGTCTCTGCTCCTCGAACATGCGCCGGATGCGCGCGCGCATGCGGTTGAAGGCGGCCGCGGTGTGGCGCACCTCGTCCGGCCCGTCCTCGGGCACCTCCGCGCCGCCGCCGTTCGGGTCCATCGCGTCCGCCGCCGCGGCGAGGCTGCGCAGCGGCGCCGTCAGGCCGCGCACCACGAAGACCGAGACGACCACGATCCCGAGCGCCATGATCGAGAGCGAGGGCCAGAACCGCATGCCCTCGTGCCCGCCGGGCACCGGGAACCGCACCGCGCGCAGGTTGAGCCAGGTGCCGTCCGGCAGCGCGACCGAGACCAGCGCGACGTGGCCGCCCTGGCCGCCCTGCCCCGGCGGCAGGCCCTCGAAGGCAAGGCGGAGCGCCGCAGGGTCGGCGAGAGCGAGCGCGCGGCGCAGCTCCGCCTCGAGTCCCTCGGGGTGGGCGGCGCTTCCCTCGCCCGCGGCGGCGGGCGAGGCGGGGCGCACGACCGGCGCGGTGTCCCAGTGCACCTCGATGGTCGTCGCCGACAGGGCGTGCGCCTCCGCCTCGCGGCGTTCCGGCGGCTGCGCGGCGAGCGCCTGGCGGATCGCCACGATGCGCTCGGCGAGTGCCGCATCGCGCGTGCGGACGACGGCGGTGTCCAGCACGCGCTGGTGCAGACCGACCGAGAGCGCATGGAAGGCGCCGAGCGCCGCGAGCAGCAGCAGCGTCGTGCGTCCCGCCAGGCTCGATGGCCAGGGCAGGCGGCGCAGGCGGCGGATCAGCGCCATTCGACCGGCGCCGAGAGGAGGTAGCCGACGCCGCGCACGGTCCGGATCAGCGGCGTCGCGGCCTCGGGCGGCTCGATCTTGCGGCGCAGCCGGCTCACCTGCGCATCGATCGAGCGCTCCAGCCCGCCGAAGGGGCGGTTGCGGGCGAGGTCGAGGAGCTGCTCGCGGCTCAGCACGCGCTGCGCCCGCTCGACGAAGGCGAGCAGCAGGTCGTACTCGCCGCTCGTGAGGTCCACGACGACCCCCTCGGGCGAGAGGAGCTCGCGGCTGCGGGTGTCGAGGGTCCAGCCGGCGAAGCGCGCGACGTGCCGCGCCCCGCCCGGGGCGGGCCCGGCGGCCTCGGCGCGGCGCAGCACGGCGCGGATCCGCGCCACGAGCTCGCGCGGGTCGGCGGGCTTCACGACGTAGTCGTCGGCGCCGAGCTCAAGGCCCAGCACCCGGTCGGACGAGGCGGCCAAGGCCGTGAGCAGGATCACCGGCAGGCGCCCGCGCGCGCGGATCTCGCGGCACAGCGCGAAGCCGGAGTCCCCGGGCAGCATCACGTCGAGCAGCACGAGGTCCACCGGCGCGCCGGCGAGCACCTCGCGCATTTCCGCGCCGTCGGCCGCGCCGCTCGCGCGGAAGCCGCTGCGGCGCAGCGACGAGAGCAAGAGGGCGCGGAGCTCCGCGTCGTCCTCGACGACCAGGATGTGCCGGCCCTCGCCGGACAGGACGGGCCGGAGGTCGCCGCCCGGCCCGGGACCGCCGGTCCCGCCAGGGTCGCAGGGGTTCAGCGCCGCGGCGGGGCGGTGCCGTGCGCCCGGTCCATCTCGTCGCATTGCGCGAGCATCCGCCGCAGGTCGGGGGTCATGGCCGCGCCCCCGCGCACCTGGCCGCGGAGATCGGCGCAGTGGGCCATCATGCTCCGCATGTCCATGCTCGACATGTCGTGGCCCTGCATGCCGCTGGCGGGGGCGCCCTGCAAGGGGGCGGCCTGCGCCGACGCGCTGCGGGATGGCGCACTCCCGAGCGACATCTCCGCGGCCGGGGCGGCCACGGCGGGCGGCGCCTGTTGCTGCGGCGCGCAAGCGGCGATGCTCAGGAGGGACAGTATCCCCAGGGCGAGCAACTTCGACGCGATCATGGTCATGCTTCCTTCTCTACCAACAGACGGTTGGCGCCGTCGTCGGAAAGGGCGCGGGGCGACGGGGCGATCGGACCGCCGGGTCCTTGCCGGTTCAGGTCGCGCCCGACCGTCACCTTGCGAGTCCCGCCCCGGCCGGCGCGTGGCCTGCATCCGGATCACCGAACGACGGCGGAGCTGAATGGCGGGGCGGTGGAGCCATCAGGAGCTCGCGGAATCCGTCTCAGCGGATGTCGACGCGCCTCCGCTGCGTGTTTCAGCGCGGCCGCTGACGCCCTTCCGTTGCCACGTGCCCGTGCTCCACCTCGACCTCGCCGCCGCCTGTGGTGCCCGTGATCTTGCCTCCTGCGGGTGAGCCATAGTTGCCTCGGCCGGCCCCCTGATGGAGGACGGTGGGACCACCGGCACCTTCGCCGATGAAGCCGGTGGTGCCGGTCACAACGCCCGTGCCAGGGATCGGTGCCGGCCGGTGGATCTCGGGGCCGCTGCCGCTTGCCTGGTCGATATGCGCGGGGGCGCTCCCGAAGGCGCCACCCGGTGCGGTGCCGTGGTCCGACAGGTTCGGGCCGGCGGCGCTACACGCCGCGAACGCCGGGACCGTGGCGGCGAGGATCAGGTACTTGCGCATAGTGTTCTCCCTTTCGAATTCCGAGACTGTGTGCTGCCTGTTTCGGGGCCGCGACTCCGCTTGGCTCGACCCGCATCGCGGGAACGCGCGGCTCCGCGCAGCGCCCATCCGGTCGCTCGCCTCATGCGCCACCGTTCGCAAGGGCGGTCAGCCTGGCCTTCGCGCGCGGCGGCAGGCCAGGGATGGCGGCGATCCGCTGCGCGACGGGCGCCGGGTCGGCGTCGCCCACCACGATCAGCGCAACCATGCCGAGCCCGACGTGAGGCGTGCACTGGACGCCATACACCCCGG
The DNA here is from genome assembly GCF_004761865.1 of Crenalkalicoccus roseus. Classification (GTDB taxonomy): domain Bacteria; phylum Pseudomonadota; class Alphaproteobacteria; order Acetobacterales; family Acetobacteraceae; genus Crenalkalicoccus; species Crenalkalicoccus roseus. Next base: position 36,860 of record NZ_SJDM01000025.1, read on the forward strand.
CGCGGTCGAATGTCACCGAGGCCGCCTGGCCGTAGGGGACGTTCAGCACCGGGCCGCCCTCCGGCCACAGGGCCGGGATCGGCACCGCGTTGTGGCCCGGCGTGGTGGGCTCGAACCGCACCGTGCCGCCCACCGGTATCCGGATCAGCGCCGGGTCGAAGGCGAAGCTGTCGCCCGGAGCCGGCCCTCTGTTTAGCATGCGCACCACAGTCGCCGGCTCCGCCAGGACGGGGGACGCGACTATGCCGAACGCGACGGCGGCAGCGAGCAGGGCACGACGCACGGTTTCGATCCTCTCCGGGTCAGAAGAACAGGCGGACGCCAGCGACCACGGCCGTCGCCTCGGGCTTCTCGCCGAGGCGGCGGGCCAGGCCCGCCGCGCCCCCGACGGCGCGCTCGTAGGAGATGCCGACATAGGGGGCCACCTCGCGCGTGATCTCGTAACGCAGGCGCAGCCCGGCCTCCATGCGGTAGAGACCCGGCGCGATCAGCGCGGCCTCGTCCCGCCCCATCGCGAAATTCAGCTCCGCCTCCGGCTGCAGCACGAGGCGGTTGGTGATGAGCAGGTCGTACGCGGCTTCCGCGCGGATCAGGGGCACGCCCCGGTCGCCGAGGAAGGCCTGCAGGTTGACGTGGAAGAACCCCGGGGCGAGGCCCTGGAGGCCGACCACGCCGTAGGTGCGCCCCGGGGTGCCGCCGCGCGGCGCGATCCGGACATCGTGGCGCACGCCGAGCTGCAGGTCCCAGAAGTAGGCGACCAGGCGCGAGTAGAGGACCTGCAGTTCCGCCCGCTCGAGGCTCCGCGCGGCCTCGTTGGATTCGGCGTGGAGGTTGAGCTGGATCCTGTCGTAGTCGGTCCCGTAAGAGCCGAGCCCCCGGAAGGCGTAGATGCCCTGGCCGCGGCCGTTGCTGCGCACCTCCGCCTGGTCCACGAGCACCGCGCCGAAGAACAGCTCGTGCCCCGCCGGCGAGGGCGGGCCTCCGTGCGGCTCCGCCGCGGCCGCCGGCGGTGCGGCCTGCTGGGCCGCGGCCTCTCCGGCCAGGACCGGCGGCACCACGACCATGGCGAACGAAAGGGCCATGGCCGCCTCGGCGACGCGCCGCATTCTCCCCGGCTCCGTCATCGCGCCGACGCCGTCCGCGCCGGCCGCCGGACCTCGACCTTGCGCATCATGCCCGCCTCCATGTGGTAGAGGAGATGGCAATGGAACACCCAGGCGCCCTCGGCGTCGGCCTCCACGTCCACGTCCAGCGTCGTGCCCGGCCTGACGTTCACCACGTGCAGCAGCGGGTTCTCCGCGCCGTTGCCGACCTGCGGGATCATCCACATGCCGTGCAGGTGCATCGGGTGGTTCATCATGGTTTCGTTGATGAGGCGCAGCCGCACGCGCTCGCCGTAGCGGAGGACGATCGGCTGCGCCTCGCTGAAGCGGTTGCCGTTGATGGACCAAATGTAGCGCTCCATGTTGCCGGTCAGGCGGACCTCGATCACCCGGTCCGGCGCGCGCGCCGGGTAGGGGCTCGAGAGCGCGCGCAGGTCGCGGTAGGACAGCACCCGCGTGCCCGGCGGCGCGCCGGTGTCGTTCGTGAAGGGATCGCGCGCAGCCATGCCGCCGTGGCCCATGGCGAAGTGGTCCATCGCCGCTCGGTCCGGAGCCGGCGGCGTGCCGTGACCCATGGCCGCGTGGCCCATCGCAGCGTGACCCATGGCGGAGTGGTCCATCGCCGCCACGGGCGCGTGGCCCGTGCCGAGCGCGGCCGGCGGGGCGGCGCCGTGCGACATCCCCGGCATGCCCGCATGGTCCATGCCCATCGGCGGCGCGACCTGGCCCGGCCGGTCGGTCTCGGGCAGCGGCGTGCCCCGGTCGAGGCCGGTCGGGCCGTACGGCCCGCCCATGTCGGCCATGGTCAGGACGGGGCGCGGCCGGTGCGGCGGCAGCGGCAGCATCGGCAGCCCCTCCTGCGTCGCCAGGCTCGCGCTGGCGAAGCCCTGGCGGCCCATGGACTCGGCGAGGATCGCGTACTGCCGCCCGTCGCGGGGGCGCACCAGAACGTCGTAGGTCTCGGCGGTCGCGATGCGGAACTCGTCCACCATCACTGGCCGGACATTGTTGCCGTGCGCCTGCACCACCGTCATCTCGAGGCCGGGGATGCGGACGTCGAAGTGGCTCATCGCCGAGGCATTGATGAAGCGCAGCCGCACCGTCTCGCCGGGCCGGTAGAGGGCGGTGAAGTTCGCCTCCGGCGGGCGGCCGTTCACCAGGTAGGTGTAGCCCGACACGTCCTCGATGTCGGTCGGGTCCATCCGCATCTCGCCCCACATTCGCCGGTCGGCGAGGATCGCCGCGCGCGCGGCGCCGTCGGGGGCGGCGGCCAGCTCGCTGAGCAGGCTCGCGAGCGTGCGCTTGTTGTAGTTGTAGTAGCCCGGATCGCGCTTGAGGTTGGCGAGGACGCGCCGCGGGTCCTCGTCGGTCCAGTCCGACAGCATGATCACGTAGTCGCGGTCGTAGCCGAACGGGTCCGGCCGGACGGGATCGATGACGAGCGGGCCGTAGATGCCGGCCTGCTCCTGCAGGCCGGAGTGGCTGTGGTACCAGTAGGTGCCGGACTGGATCAGCGGGAAGCGGTACTGGTGCGTGGTCCCGGGCGCGATGCCCTGGAAGCCGTCGCTGATGCCCGGCACGCCGTCCTGGCCGCTCGGCAGGATCAGTCCGTGCCAGTGGATCGAGGCCTCCTCCCGCAGCCGGTTGGTGACGTTGATGATCACCTCCTCGCCCTCGCGGAAGCGCAGGACCGGAGCGGGGATCTGCCGGTTGACGGTCATCGCGGGGCGCGGCCGCCCCGCGATGTCCATCGTCGTGTGCTCGAGCACGAGATTGAACTCGCGCGGCATGGCGCGCCCGATCCGCGGCTGCGCCAACGCGCCCGGCGCATGCGGGAGGGCGACGGCGGCGAGGCTGGCGCCAAGTGCGGCGCGACGGCTCAAGCGGACCTTGCTCATCCTGAACTCATCTCCTTCGGGGGGGGGCACCGCCCTGAGTGCCCGGCCGCTCCTCAGCGCACGAACGCCACCCAACCGACCATCCCGGATTCGTAGTGGCCGGGGATGTTGCAGGCGAACTCCAGTTCCACCGCGCGGGTGAACTTCCAAACCAGCTCGCCGCTCTGGCCGGGCTCCAGCAGGAGGCTGTTCGGGTCGTTGTGGTGCATCTGCGCCATGTGCTGCCCGTGCCCCACCTGGTGCCCGCCGGCGTGAGGGCCGCCGGCGTGGGAGCCGCCTTGCGCCGGCACCGGGCCGATGCTCGTCGCGGTCATCATGCCGTGCTCGAACATCGTCTGCATCTCGCGCTGGTGCCGCCGGTGCATCTCGCGGGTGCCGAGGTTGAACTCGTGCAGCAGCGCGCCCTCGTTCCGCACCACGAAGCGCACCGTCTCGCCAGCACGCACTCGGATGGTCTGCGGCTCGAACGAATTGTCACGCATGACGACGGTGATCGTCCGTCGCGCGTCCTGCGGGCGGCCGCGGTCGCCGAACGCGCGGTAGGCGGAATCGGCCGTCGCCGCGCCGCCGCCGAGCACGCCGACCGTCAGGCCGAGGACGGCCGCAAGGCGCAGGCGTTTCCATGCTATCATGTATCCCGGTACCCTTTCCCTTCCCCTGACAGCGGCTCGTGGCTCGCCTGGACGCATGGGCCGCCCCGTGCCCGGTCACCGGCGCGCGAGGCTGTGCTCCCCTGCCGTCGGCGCGAGGGCGGCCCCATCCCGGTCGGCGGCTGACCCGTCGGCCGGGATCGCAGGCTGCATGCGGCGCAGGTCCCCGAGCGCCGAGGACTATAGGGGTGAACCGCGTCGCCGGGGCGGGGCGGTGACGCATCGTTTTGTTGCGGACGCCCCGTCGCGCCGCCCAGGGGCCGATAGTTCCGCGAGGCAGAGCCCTTCGCGACGCGAACGCGAGGCCGCGGAGGCGACCACTCATGCCCCGCTTCAGGTGCCCTGGCCGCAGGGTGCGCCGGCCGCGCCTTCCGCGGCGCAGGCCGGGGGCCGCGGGCCCCGCAGCCCGACCGACGGGCACCCGCGCGGGCGCCGGGTTCTCCTCTCCCGTGCCGGCCCCATCTTTCCCCTCCGGAAGGCCCCGTCCCCGAGCCGGCGGACGGATGCCGGAGGAAGGCCGCGATGCAGCACCACCCCGACGGTCATCCCGCCCAGGGCCATCTCCTCGCAGCGGGAGATGCCTCGGCCGCCGAGCGCCAAGGGCACACAGCCCCCGGCGGCGCCGAGGCCACCGATCCGGTCTGTGGGATGAAGGTGGACCCACGCGCGACGCCGCACCACGCCGAGCACGCCGGGCAGGCGTTCCACTTCTGCTCGGCGGGCTGCCGCGCCAGGTTCGTGGCCGACCCGGCCCGCTACCTCGGCGGGCCGGACGCGCCGAAACCGCGCGCCGAACCGGTGGCACCTGGCATGATCTACACGTGCCCCATGCACCCGCAGGTGCGCCAGGTCGGCCCCGGCAACTGCCCGATCTGCGGCATGGCGCTGGAGCCGGAGGTGGCGGCGCCGGGCCAGGCGCCGAACCCGGAACTGGTGGACTTCACCCGCCGCTTCTGGATCGGACTCGTGCTCGCCCTGCCCGTGCTCGCGCTGGAGATGGGCGGGCACCTGACGGGGCTGGTGCACCTCGTCGGCGGGCCGCGCGTCGGCAACTGGCTGCAGTTCCTGTTCGGAACCCCGGTCGTGCTCTGGGCCGGCTGGCCCCTCCTGGTCCGCGGCTGGCGGTCCGTGGTGAACCGCCGCCTCAACATGTTCACGCTGATCGCGATGGGCATCGGCATCGCCTGGCTGTTCAGCGCGGTCGCGACGATTGCGCCCGGCGTCTTTCCCCCCGCCTTCCGCGGCCCGGATGGCGCGGTCGCGGTCTATTTCGAGGCGGCGGCGGTGATCACGGTGCTGGTGCTGCTCGGCCAGGTGCTGGAGCTGCGCGCGCGCGAGCGCACCTCGGGCGCCATCCGCGCGCTGCTCGACCTGGCGCCGGCCATGGCGCGGCGGATCCGGCCGGACGGCACGGAGGAGGAGGTGCCGCTGGCGGCGGTGCAGGTGGGTGACCGGCTGCGGGTGCGCCCCGGCGACAAGGTGCCGCTGGACGGCGAGGTGCTGGAGGGCCGCAGCAATG
>NZ_SJDM01000026.1 GCF_004761865.1 Crenalkalicoccus roseus
GCGCGGCGCAGGTCGGGGCTGGCGAGCGGCGCCCCGGCCAGCCACCAGGCGGCGGCGAGCAGCGCCAGCACCGCCCCCGCGCCCGCCACCCGGCCGCGCCCCCCGCCCGGCAGCGCCAGCAGCAGCCCCGCCCCGGCGGCGGCCAGGGCGAGCAGGGGCAGGCGCTCCGGCAATTGCCGGGGGGAGGCGGTGATCAGGCCGAGCGTCAGCACCCAGCCCGCCGCGAGCCCTACCCCGGCGCCGAGCGCCGCGAGGTCCGGCCGCCGCAGCGCCCGCCCCGCGCCGGCCCAGAGCAGCGCCGCCGCCAGCGCCAGCAGGGCGCCGCGCCACGCCCAGAGCGAATCGAGATCCATGGCGCGATGCTGCCGCAAGCCGTTCGCCGGCGCACCGGCGGCCTGTATCCTGGCGCGCCGGAACGGCCGGGGGAGCGGGGGCATGGACGCGCGGGGGCTGCGGACGGTCAGGGTCTGGGACGGCTGGGTGCGGCTGGTCCACTGGGCGATCGTGGTCCTGCTCGGCCTCTCCTACGCCAGCGCCCAGGCGGGGAACCTGCGGCTGCACTTCCTCTCGGGCTATGCGGTGCTGGCGCTGCTGCTGTTCCGCATCGCCTGGGGCTTCGTCGGGTCGGAGACCGCCCGCTTCCGCTGCTTCCTGCGCTCGCCCCTGGCGGCGCTGCGCCACCTCGCCGCCTTCCCGCGCCGCGGGCCGGACCGCGAGGTGGGCCACAACGCCGCCGGGGGGTGGATGGTGCTGGTGCTGCTCGGCCTGCTGCTGGCCCAGGCCGTCACCGGCCTGTTCGCCGACACCGGCTACGGCGATTTCGGGCCGCTCGCCAAGAGCGTCTCCGCCGCGGCCAGCGACCGCCTGACCGGGCTGCACCACCGGATCTTCTACTACGGTATCCTGCCCGCGGCGGCGCTGCACATCCTGGCGGTCGCCGCCTATGCCTTGGTCAAGCGCCACGACCTGGTGCGGCCGATGATCACCGGACGCAAGCGCCTGCCGGCGGGGGTGGCGCCGCCGCGCATGGGCTCGCCCTGGCTGGCCGCGGCGCTGCTGGGCGCCGCCGCGCTCTCCGTCTACGGGCTCAGTCGGCTGGGCTGAACCCGGCGCGGCCGCCCGCTTCGCCCGGCGTCAGCGGCCCCGGAAGGGACGGTGGCAGCCGCCGCAGAATTGCGGCCCGGTCGCGGCGTAGGCGGAAGCGAAGGCGCCGCCGTCGCCCGCGGCGGCGGCGTCGCGCAGCACCGCGAGCTGGCCCATCATCCGGGCATGCGCCTCCTCGAAACCGGCGCGGTTGGTCCAGACCGCCGGCAGGGCGCGGGTGTCGCCGCGGTCGGAGCCGGGGGGGAAGCGGTCCGGCAGGTCGCGGAAGAAGACGATCATCTCCTCGATCCGCGGCAGCAGGGGGCGGGGGTCGCCGCGCGCATCCGCCACCGGCTTCATCGCCTCCATATGGGCGCCCATGCGCTTCAGGCCCTCGCGCCGCTCCGCGATCACCTCGCTCTGCGCGAGCGCCGCGCCGGCCATGGCGAGCAGGCCGAGCGCCGCCATCCAGAGACAATTTTTCATGCCGCTCCGCCCCCTTTTCGGCTCACCTTGCGATCATGGCACGACCCACCCGTTGCCTGGCAAGCGCGCCACCGCCATGCCCTTCCGCGCGTTAGGCCAAACCCCTTCCGGAGCAGTCCATGCCGAACCACATCCGTTCCGTCGCCGTCTTCTGCGGCACCCGCCCCGGCAACGACCCCGCGCACCGGGCGGCGGCGCAGGCGCTCGGCCGGGGGATCGCGGAGGCGGGGCTGACCCTCGTCTATGGCGGGGGCGGCATCGGGCTGATGGGCGCGGTGGCGGAGGCCGCGCTCGGCGCCGGCGGCCGGGTGCGGGGCGTGATCCCGGAATTCCTCACCCGGATCGAGCGTCCCTATGCCGAGCTGACCGAACTCGAGATCACCACCAGCATGCACACGCGCAAAACGCGCATGTTCGAGCTGGCGGACGCCTTCATCACCCTCTCGGGCGGCCTCGGCACCATGGACGAGACGGTGGAGATCCTCACCTGGCGCCAGCTCGGCCTGCACGACAAGCCGGTGATCCTCCTCGACATCGCCGGCTGGGCGAAGCCGGTGGTGGCGCTGATCGAGGCGCTGATCGCCCAGGGCTTCGTGGACCCGGTGCACCGCCGGCTCTACCAGGTGGCGCCGGACGTGCCGACCGCGCTCGAGCTGCTGCGCACCGCGCCGAGCCCCGAGCCCGCCGCCCCGCCGGAGCGGCTGTAGGCGCCCGGACCCGGCTTGCCGCGCCGGCGGTGCGCACCCTACCCTGCGCCGGCGCCGGGGCGGCCGGGAAGGGCCCGGCGGCGCGCGGCGGCGCAGGCAAGGAGCGCAGAGGGCCATGCACCCCTTCACCATCCCGCCGTCCATCGCCGCCCGGGTCGCCGCGCGCTGCGGCACGCCGCACCCCTTCGCGCGGCTCGATGCGGCGCGCACCGCCCTCGTCGTCATCGACATGCAGAACGGCTTCCTGCGCGAGGACCTCTCCCACGCCTGGTGCCCGATGGCGGTACGCATCGTCCCCGCCGTCAACCGTCTGGCTGCGGCGGTGCGGGTGGCGGGAGGCGCGGTGTTCTGGATCCAGAACACCTTCGACCCCGCCCGCGCCGAGGAGTGGTCGGTGATGCAGGAGATGGCCACCCCCGAGGCCCGCGCCCGCCGCGCCGCGGCGATGAGCGAGGGCACGGAGGGCCACCGCCTCTGGCCCGGCCTCGATCTCCGGCCGGAGGACGAGGTGGTGCGCAAGCACCGCTACAGCGCCTTCATCCAGGGCTCCTCCGACCTGCCGGAGCGGCTGCGCGCGCGCGGCCTCGACACGGTGCTGATCGCCGGCACCGTCACCAGCGTCTGCTGCGAGAGCAGCGCGCGCGACGCGATGATGCTGAACTTCAGGGTGGTCATGGTCAGCGACGCCTGCGCCGCCATGACCGACGAGGAGCACGCCGCCTCGCTGATCGCCTTCCACCTGCAGTTCGGCGACGTGCTGACGGTGGCGGAGTGCATCGCCGGCCTCGGCGGCGGCGCGGCGCGGGCGGCGGCGGAATGAGCGGCGCCGCGCGGCCCCGCATCGCCTTCATCGGCACCGGCGGCACCATCGCCTCGGTCGGGCGCGGGCCGCTCGACCTCCAGGACTACGGCGCGACCGGCCTGGTGCTGGAGGCGGACGCGCTGCTCGCCCGCTTCCCCGAGGTGCAGGAGGTGGCCGAGGTGGTGCCGGTGCGCTTCCGCGCCGTGCCCTCCACCCGGATCGGCTGGCCGGAATGGCGCGGCCTCGCCGCGCTCTGCGCCCGGCTGGCGGCGGAGACGCCGGCGCCTTCCGGCATCGTCATCGGCCACGGCACCGCGACGCTGGAGGAGACGGCCTATTTCCTCTCCCTCACCCTGAAGGTGGCGGTGCCGGTGGTGCTGGTCGGGGCGCAGCGCCCGGCCTCGGCCCTGTCCACCGACGCCGGGATGAACCTGGTCAACGCCGTGCGCGTGGCGGCGAGCGCGGAGGCGCGCGGCCTCGGCGTGCTCGTCGTGCTGAACGACGAGATCCACGCCGCGCGGGAGGTGACCAAGACCTCCACCGGAAGGCTGCAGACCTTCCGCAGCCCGGATCTCGGCTGCCTCGGCCACGCCGATGGCGACCGCATCGCCCTCTACCGCCGCCCGCTGCGCCGCACCGCGCCGGACACCGAGTTCGACCTCGGCGGGCTGGAGGCGCTGCCGCGGGTGGACATCGCCTACAGCCACGCCGGGTCGGACGGCACGGCGGTGCGCGCCTTCCTCGCCGCCGGGGCGCGCGGCATCGTCTCGGCCGGCTTCGCGCCGGGCTACGTCACGCCGGAGGAGGCGGAGGCGCTCGGGGAGGCGGTGCGGGCGGGCGTGGTGGTGGTGCAGGCGAGCCGCGCCGGCTCCGGCCGCGTCTTCCCGGCCACGCGCACGCTGGAGGCGGGGTTCCTGCCGGCCGACAACCTCAACCCGCAGAAGGCGCGGATCCTGCTCTCCCTGGCGCTCACCCGCAGCCGGGACCCCCGGGAGATCGCGCGGATCTTCGCGGAATACTGATGCGCCCCCGGCCGAGGAACCGCCGCCGCGGCCTGGTGTTCGGACCGTATCGCTCAACGGCAGGTGATGCGGCGTGGCGCGGTCCGGACTGATCGCCATCGGGGTGGCCGTGGCGGTCGCGGCGGCGGCCGCCCTGCTCTGGCTGCGCGCCGAGGAGGGCGCGGGGGAGGAGGCGCGGCAGCGCCCGCCGGCGCGGGTGGTGCTGGCCGAGGCCGAGGCGGCGCGGCTGGTGCGCACGGTGGACGCCATCGGCACCCTGGTCGCCACCGATTCCGTGATGCTGACGGCGCGCATCCCCGGGCGCATCGCCGAGATCCTGTTCGAGCAGGGGCAGCGCGTGGAGGCGGGGCAGGTGCTGATCCGCCTCGAACCCGAGGAGGCCTGGGCCGAGCTGCTCGCCGCCGAGGCCGAGGCGGCGGAGATCCGCCAGCAGCTCGCCCGCGCCGAGCGCCTGGCCGGGGAAGGGTTCGGGCCGCGGGCGGAGATGGAGGACCTGCGCCATCGGCTGGAGGCGGCGCGCGCCCGCATCGCCCTGGCCCGGCTGCGCTACAACGAGACGGCGATCCTCGCCCCCTTCGCCGGGCGGGTCGGGCTGCACCGGGTCAGCCCCGGCGCGCTGGTGCAGCCGGGGACGGAGCTGGTGGCGCTCGATGCCGTCGACCCGATCGCGCTGCGCTTCGCCGTGCCGGAGCAGCAGGCGCCGCGGATCGGCGAGGGGGCCACGGTCTGGGCCCGCTCCCCCGCCCTGCCGGGGGGGGAGGTGAAGGCGCGCCTCTCCGCCATCGACACGCGGGTGGACCCGCGGCTGCGCACGGTGATGATGGAGGCGCGCCTGCCGAACCCCGAGGGCAGGCTGCGCCCGGGGATGCTGCTCAACGTCCGCATCGCCGCCGAGGTGGTGGAGGACGCCGTGGTGGTGCCGCCCATGGCGGTGCTGATGACCGGTCCGGTGCACTTCGTCTTCCGCGTCCCGCCCGGCGCGGAGCGGGCCGAGCGGGTGGAGGTGCGCATCGGCGAGCGCCGGCCGGAGCGCGTGGAGGTGCTGGCCGGCCTCGCCCCCGGCGACCGCGTGGTGGTGGAGGGCCACCAGGCGCTGTCGGACGGCGACCCGGTGGTCGAGCTGCGCCGCGACCCGGACGGGCGTGACGCCATGGCCCGCGCCGGCTCATGAACGCCGGCCTCTTCCGGCTGCCGGTGGTGCGGCCGGTGCTCGCCGCCGCGCTCAACCTGCTGCTGATCGCGATCGGCCTCGGCGCCGCCCTGACGCTGCCGGTGCGCGAATACCCGGCGGTGGATCCCCCGGTCGTCACCGTGCGCACCTTCTACCTCGGCGCCTCGGCCGAGGTGGTGGAGCGCGAGGTGACGCGGGTGATCGAGGACAACCTCTCGGGCATCTCGGGCATCCGCGTCATCCGCTCCAACAGCCGCGACGAGGCCTCCTTCATCACCGTTGAGTTCCGCGCCGGCGTGGACATCGACGCTGCCGCGGCCGACCTGCGCGACCGGGTGGCCGGCGCGCGCCGCAACCTGCCCGCCGGCATCGAGGAGCCGGTGGTGGAGAAGCAGGAGGCGGACGACCTGCCGGTGATCTTCCTCACCCTGACCTCGGAACGGCTGGGCACGGCGGAGCTGACCGATCTCGCCGAGCGGCTGATGGTGGACCAGCTCGGCACCGTCACCGGGGTCGCCGGCGTGCAGGTGGCGGGCGGGTCGCGCTACGCCATGCGCATCTGGCTCGACCGCCGGGCGATGGCGGCGCGCGGCATCACCGCCGGTGAGGTGGCGGCGCGGCTGCGCGCCGAGAACCTGGAACTGCCCGCCGGCCGGCTGGAGACGCGCGATCAGGAGATCGCGCTGCGCGCCACCACCCGCTTCGCCTCGCCGGACGAGTTCGCCGCCCTGGTGCTGCGCGAGGAGGGGGAGGCCGGGCGGGTCCTGCTCGGGGACGTCGCCACGGTGGAGATCGGCGCCGAGGACTACCGCCGCGGCTTCCGCCTCGACGGGCGGGAGGCGATCGCGCTCGGCATCATCCGCCAGTCGGAGGCGAACGCGCTCGAGCTCTCGGCCGGCATCCGGCGGGAGGTCGAGCAGCTCCGCCGCCGCCTGCCGCCCGACGTGCGCGTCGAGATCGGCTTCGACGAGGCGGTGTTCATCCGCGAGACGCTGTGGAACGTGGCGACCACCCTCGCCCAGACGCTCGCCATCGTGGTGGTGGTGATCTTCCTCTTCCTCGGCTCGGCGCGGGCGACGCTGGTGCCGGCGGCGGTGATCCCGGCCTCGGTCATCCCCGCCGTCGCGGTCGCCGCCGCGCTCGGCTTCTCGATCAACGTGCTGACGGTGCTGGCGGCGATCCTGGCGATCGGCCTGGTCGTGGACGACGCGGTGGTGATCCTCGAGAACATCCGCCGCCGCCAGCAGCAGGAGGGGGAGCCGCTGCTGGTCGCGGCGGTGCGCGGGACGCGGCAGGTGGGCTTCGCGGTGCTCGCCACCTCGGCGACGCTGCTCGCGGTGATCCTGCCGCTGGCCTTCCTGGAGGGGAATGTCGGTCGGCTGTTCCGCGAATTCGCGGTGCTGCTCGGGGCGATGGTGGCCTTCTCCACCCTTGCGGCGCTGACCCTCGGGCCGATGCTCTGCTCGCGCCTGTTCCGCGGCGCGGGGGAGGGGGAGGGGCGGGTCGCCCGCGCCACGCGCGCGGCGCAGGAATGGCTCGGCGCGCGCTACCGCGCGGCGCTGCGCCCGCTCCTCGCCCGCCCCTGGGCGGCGCTGCTCGGCGGGGCGCTGTTCGCCGGGCTCGGCGCGCTCGCCTTCCTCGCCGTGCCGGACGAGCTGGCCCCGGACGAGGACCGCGGCGCCATCCGGGTGGTGTTCGAGGCCCCCGACGGCGCCGCCTTCCCCTACACGCTGGAGCAGGCGCGGCGGATCGAGGAGGCGCTGGCGCCGCTGCTCGGCGAGGGACGGCCGGCCACCCAGGTGCTCACCATCGTCGGCCTCGGCAACCCGCCGCAGCCGAGCCGGGGGCTGATGATCCTGCGCCTGCGCCCCTGGGGCGAGCGCGAGGAAAGCCAGGCCGAGGCGATCGAGGCGGCGCGCCGGCTGCTCGCCGAGGTGCCCGGGGTGCGCGCCTTCGCCGCCGCGCCGCGCCAGCTCGGCCAGCGGCGCGGCGGGCGGGCGCTGCAATTCGTCGTCGCCGGCACCGACCGAGCGCAGGTGCGCGAATGGGCGGCGGCGGTGCACGAGCGGGCGCGGGACATCCCGGGCCTCGTCGCCCTCGACACCACCGACCGCCAGACGCGGCCGCAGATCGAGATCCGCCTCGACCGCGCCCGCGCCGCCGCCCTCGGCGTGGAGGCGGCGGCGGTGGGCGAGGCGCTGAGCATCCTGTTCGGCGGCCAGGAGGTCACCCGCTACACCGAGCGTGGCGAGGAGTACGAGGTGATCCTGCAGGCACGGCCCGAGGACCGCCAGTCGCCCGCCGACCTGCGCGACGTCTTCGTGCGCGCCCGCGGCGGCGACCTCGTGCCGCTGTCGAGCGTCGTCACGCTGACCGAGGCGGGCGCGGCGCGCCAGCTCCTGCGCGTGGACCGGCTGGCGGCGGTGGAGATCTCGGCCAACCTGATCCCCGGCGTCGCCACCATCGGCCAGGCGGTGGCGGCGATGGAGGCGGCGGCGCGGGAGGTGCTGCCGCCCGAGGCGCGCATCCGCTACCTCGGCCAGGCGCTCGACTACGTGGAGACGGGGGCGGCGATCTACGCCATCCTGCTGATGGTGCTGCTGCTCACCTACCTGGTGCTCGCCGGGCAGTTCGAGAGCTTCGTCCACCCCGCCATCGTCATGACCGCGGCGCCGCTCGCCATCGCCGGCGGGCTGGTGAGCGCCTGGCTGTTCGGGCTGACCGTCAACATCTACAGCCAGATCGGCATGGTGCTGCTGCTCGGGCTGGTGGCGAAGAACGGCATCCTGCTGGTGGAGTTCGCCAACCAGCTCCGCGACGATGGGCGCGAGCCGCCCGAGGCCGCGGAGGAGGCGGCGGCGCTGCGGCTGCGGCCGATCCTGATGACCACCTTCTCCACCGTGCTCGGGGCGCTGCCGCTCGCGCTCGCCACCGGGGCGGGCGGGGAGGCGCGCAGCACCATCGGCCTGATCATCGCCGGCGGCGTGCTGCTCGGCACGCTGCTGACGCTGTTCGTGGTGCCCGCGCTCTACGTGCTGCTGGCCCGCCACACCACGGCGCCGGGCGCGATCGCGCGCGAGCTGGAGCGGCTGGAGGCGGCGCGGCGCGCGCCCGCGGCGCGCCCGGCGGAGTAGGCGCGGGGTTGCCGGCGGCCGGAATATTCCGCTTCATGTGTCGGCGTTCTTGACAGGCACGCGCTCGCGAGCGGGCGCGGCGCTTGGCGGTCGCGGAAAACCGCACCTTTCCAGACATGGCATGAAACCTGCTTCCGGCCCTGCGCAGCCTGCAACAACTACGCTCACGAAAGGAGGAGAATTTGACGCTGCTCAGGACAGCCACCGCGTTCGCGGGCGCGCTGCTGCTCGCCGGGGCGCTGAACGCCGCCGCGGCGGCGACGGTGAGCTTCACCCAGCTCAGCGGCTTCGCCGGCGGCGGGCTCTCGCCGCAGACCGTGGTCTTCCGCGCCGACCTCTCCAGCCTCGCCGGGGACGCGATCACCTCCGTCACCATCACCGACGCCAACGTCATCGCCGGCTCCACCGGGCGCTTCAGCGGCTTCGACGTGGACGCGGTGGTGCTCTCCACCGTGCTCATCACCAGCGGCACGCAGGTGGGCAGCCTGACCCCCGCCGCCACCTTCGATTTCGCGGGCGCCGTCCTCGTCCCCGGCACCCGCACCCCGCCGGAGGAGGCGGGCCTGCCGCTGTTCGGCCACAACCCCGATGGCAGCCTGAACAACGCCATCGCCACGCTCGGCGTGTTCGACGGCGTGGCCACCAACGTCATCCCGGGCGCCTTCGGCTTCGTCAGCCTCGGCTTCGGCGGCAGCCTGACCCTGAACCTGACCGCGCCCCTGCCGCTCGACGGCACCCCCCTCTACCTCTACATCGGCGAGGTCGGCGGCGGGGAGCAGGCGATCGGCAGCGTCACCGTCACCGCCACGGCGGTGCCCGAGCCGATGTCGCTCGCGCTGTTCGGCGCGGCGCTCGCCGGGCTTGGCCTCGTCCGCGCGCGGCGGCGGGCCTGATCCGGGGGCCGGGGCGGGCGCCCGCCCCGGCCGCCCCCGTCCGCGATCCCGCCCTATCGCGCCGCGCCTTCGGCCGGCTCGCCGCCGGCGCCGGCGCGGCTGCGCTCGATCTGCCGCCAGCGGGCCACGTTGCGGTTGTGCTCCTCGAGTGTGCGGGCGAAGGCGTGCCCGCCCGTGCCGTCGGCGACGAAGTAGAGGTCGTCCGTCCGCGCCGGCCGCGCCACCGCGCGCAACGCCTCCCGCCCTGGCGCGGCGATCGGCCCCGGCGGCAGGCCGCGGATGCGGTAGGTGTTGAAGGGATGGTCGCGGGCCAGGTCGGCGCGGCTGATCGGCCGGTCCATCGCCGCCTGCCCGTCGGTCGCGGCGTAGATCACCGTCGGGTCGGACTGCAGCGGCATGCCGCGGCGCAGGCGGTTGAGGAACACCGCGGCGACGCGGGGGCGCTCCTCCGCGAGCCCGGTCTCGCGCTCCACGATCGAGGCGAGGATCACCATCTCCCGCGGCGAGGCAAGCGGCAGCCCCTCCTCCCGCGCCGCCCAGGCCTCGGCCAGCGCCTGCGCCATCGCCTGCTCGGCGCGGCGGACCAGGGCGGCGCGGCTGTCGCCCCACTGCCAGGCATAGGTCTCGGGCAGCAGCGCCCCCTCGGCGATCGGCGGCACCTCGCCGGTCAGCCCCTCGGTGCGCTCGAGCAGCGCGGCGATCTGGCGCGCCGTCAGCCCCTCGGGGATGGTGAGCAGGCGCTGCACCGGCCGCGCCTCGCGCAGGATGCGCAGCACCTCGGCGAGCGGGGCATGGGCGGGGAAAGCGAATTCGGCGGCACGCAGCGGCCCCTCCCGCTGCGTGAGCCGGGCGGCGAGGGCGAAGGCGCGCGGATCGGCGATCACCCCGGCCTCGTGCAGCGCCGCGGCGACGTCGCCCACGCCGCCGCGCGGCACGACGACGGCGCGCGCCTCGGCCAGCGGTCCCGGCCGGGTGTAGAGGCGCCAGCCCTGGAAGGCGGCGGCGCCGGCGGCGAGGGCGAGCAGCAGCAGCGCCCCGGCGAGCCAGCGCAGAAGGCGCCGGCGCGGCCTGGCCGCCCGCGCCGCGCCGTCGCTGTCCGCCCCCCCGCTCAGGGCGCGGCGCGGAAGACGATGCTGGCGTTGGTGCCGCCGAAGCCGAAGCTGTTCGACAGCGCCACCCGGATCCTCCGCTCCTGCGCCACCTTGGCCACGCGGTCGATCGGGCTCTCGCGCGAGGGCTTCTCCAGGTTCAGGGTCGGCGGCGCCACCCCGTCGCGGATCGCCAGGATGGAGAAGATGCCCTCCACCGCGCCGGCGGCGCCGAGCAGGTGGCCGATCGCGCTCTTGGTCGAGGACATGGCGAGGCCCTTCGCCGCGTCGCCCCAGAGCCGCTCCACCGCGCCGAGTTCCAGGTCGTCGCCGAGCGGGGTCGAGGTGCCGTGCGCGTTCACGTACTGCACCTCCTCCGGCGCGACGCGCGCGCTGCGCAGCGCCGCGCGCATGGAGCGGTAGGCGCCGTCGCCGTCCTCCGAGGGGGCGGTGATGTGGTGCGCGTCCCCGGACATGCCGTAGCCGATGACCTCGGCGTAGATCTTCGCCCCGCGGCGCCTCGCGTGCTCCAGCTCCTCGAGCACCAGGATGCCGGCGCCCTCGCCCATGACGAAGCCGTCCCGCCCCTCGTCCCAGGGGCGGGAGGCGAGCTGGGGCCGGTCGTTGTAGCCGGTGGACAGCGCCCGCGCGGCGCAGAAGCCGGCCATGCCGATCTCGCTGATCGCCGCCTCCGCCCCGCCGGCCACCATCACCTCGGCATCGCCCGAGGCGATCAGCCGCGCCGCGTCGCCGAGGGCGTGCACGCCGGTGGCGCAGGCGGTGACGACCGAGTGGTTCGGCCCCTTGAAGCCGTACCTGATGGAGACGTGGCCGGAGGCGAGGTTGATCAGCGCGCTCGGGATGAAGAAGGGCGAGAGGCGGCGGGCCTTGCCGGCGGCGACGGTCAGCGACGCCTCGTAGATGGTCTGCAGCCCGCCGATGCCCGAGCCGATCATCACGCCGGTGGCGCAGCGGCCCTCCTCGTCCTCCGGCTGCCAGCCGGAATCCGCCACCGCCTCCTGCGCCGCGACCAGGGCGAGATGGATGAAGCGGTCCATCTTCTTCTGGTCCTTGACCGGCACCCACTCGTTCAGGTCGAGCTTGCCCTCCTCCCTCGACCCGGCGGGCACTTGGCCCGCGATCTTCGCCGGCAGGTCCTTCACGTCGAAGGACTGGATGGCGGAGATGCCGCTCTCGCCCGCGACCAGGCGGCGCCAGACATGCTCCACGCCGATCCCGAGCGGGCAGGCGATCCCCATGCCGGTGACGACGACGCGCCGCGGCGCGGCCCCTTGCGCGAACACCCTCAGCCTCCCCGTCCGACCCGGCGCGCCGTCAGGCGGCCTTCTGCTTCTCGATGTAGTCGATGGCGTCCTGCACGGTGGTGATCTTCTCCGCCGCGTCGTCCGGGATCTCCACGCCGAAGGCCTCCTCGAAGGCCATCACCAGCTCCACCGTGTCCAGGCTGTCGGCGCCGAGGTCGTCGATGAAGGACGCCTCCGGGGTCACCTTCGCCTCGTCCACGCCGAGGTGTTCGACGACGATCTTCTTCACCTTCTCGGCGGTCTCGCTCATGGCCTGGCTCTCTCCTGAATTCCGGCGCATGCGGGCGGCCCCGGCCGGGGCCACGGGGCCGGGGCGGGGGGATTAGCACGCTTGTCGGGCCGGGCCTACCCCAAGGGGCGCCCGGCCGCAAGGCGGCGCGAGCGGCCGCGAGGGGCCTTGCCAGGCCGCCCGCCGCCCACGATCCTTCGCCGCAACGAGGATCGGGGAGACCACACCCATGCCCAGCCGCCGCCACCTGCTGCTCGGGGGCGCCGCCGCCACCCTCGCGCCGCGTCTCGCCGCCCCGGCGCTGGCGCAGGGCGCCGCCGCGCGCACCCTGCGCTTCATCCCCCATTCCAACCTCGGGACGATAGACCCGATCGGCACCACCGGCTACGTGGTCCGCAACCACGGCTACCTGGTCTACGACACGCTCTTCGCCACCGACGCCGAGTTCCGCATCCGCCCGCAGATGGTGGAGGCCTGGGAGGGCGCGGGCACCGACACCACCTGGACCTTCCGCCTGCGCGAGGGCCTGCGCTTCCACGACGGCGAGCCGGTGCGGGCGCAGGACTGCGTGCCCTCGCTCCGCCGCTGGGGCGCGCGCGACGCCTTCGGCCAGACGCTGATGGAGGCGGTGGGCGACATCGAGGTGGTGGACGACCGCACCTTCCGCATCCGCCTGACGCGCCCCTTCCCGCTGCTGCTCGAGGCGATCGGCAAGCTCTCCTCCCAGGTGCCGTTCATCATGCCGGAGCGGTTCGCCCGGCTCGATCCGAACCAGGCGGTGCCGGAGGCGATCGGCTCCGGCCCCTACCGCTTCCGCCGCGAGGAGTGGGTGCCCGGCAGCCTCGCCGTCTATGAGCGCTTCGACGGCTACGTGCCGCGGCAGGAGCCGCCCTCCTGGGCCGCGGGCGGCAAGGTGGCGCGGATGGAGCGCGTCGAGTGGCGCATCCTGCCCGACCCCTCGACCGCCGCCGCGGCGCTGCAGACCGGTGAGGTGGACTGGTACGAGCAGCCGGCCTTCGACCTGCTGCCGCTGCTGCAGCGCAGCCGGGAGATCCGCATCGAGCAGATCGATCCGGTGGGCAGCATCCTGATGCTGCGCTTCAACCACCTGCACCCGCCCTTCGACAATCCGGGCGTGCGCCGCGCCGTGCAGATGGCGGTGAACCAGGCCGACTACCTGCAGGCCGTGGTCGGCAACCCCCGCCACTTCCGGGAGTGCAAGTCCTTCTTCACCTGCGGCACGCCGCTCGCCTCCGACGCCGGGGCCGAGGCGATGGGGGCGGATCTCGAGCGGGCGCGGCGGATGCTGCGCGAGGCCGGCTACGGCAACGAGCCGGTGGTGATCATCTCGCCCACCGACATCCCGGCCAACCACCAGCAGGGCGTGGTAACGCAGGACCTGCTGCAGCGCCTCGGCATGCGCGTCGAGTTCGTGGCCACCGACTGGGGCACGGTGCTGGCCCGCCGCGCCAGCCGCAACCCGCCCGGCCAGGGCGGGTGGAGCATCTTCCACACCTGGTGGGTGGGGCCGGACCTCGCCAACCCGGCGCTGCACGCGCCGCTGCGCGCCCATGGCGCCAACGCCTGGCCGGGCTGGCCGACCGACGAGCGGCTGGAGGCGCTGCGCACGGAGTTCCTCAACGCCCCCTCGCCGGAGGCGCAGAAGGAGGTGGCGCGGCGCATCCAGCTCCGCGCCTTCGAGGTGGTGCCCTACGTCACCATCGGCCAGATGTGGCAGCCCACCGCCTTCCGCCGCAACGTGCAGGACATCATCGGCGGGCCGATCCCGTTCTTCTGGAACGTGCGCAAGGCGTGAGGCGACCGGGGGGCGGCATCAGCCGTCCCCCGCCGCCGCGCGCGGCGGCAGGCAGTGCGCGGCGAGCGCGGCGAAGGCGCGGGCGCGGTGGCTGATGGCGTGCTTCAGCGCCGGGTCCATCTCGCCGAAGGTCTGCGCATGACCCTCCGGCACGAACATCGGGTCGTAGCCGAAGCCCCGCTCCCCGCGCGGCGGGTGGACCCAGCTGCCGTGCACCTCGCCCTCGAACCCCTCCCAATGCCCGTCCGGCCAGGCGAGGACGAGAGCACAGGTGAACCAGGCGCGGCGGTCCGCGGCGGCGCCGGCGCGGCGCGCCACCTCCGCCATCGCCATGGCATAGTCGCGCGTCCCGTCCGGGCGTGTCGCCCAGTCGGCGGTGCGCACGCCGGGCGCGCCGCCGAGGACGGCGACGGAGAAGCCGGAATCGTCGGCGATCGCCGGCAGCCCCGCGGCGCGGGCGGCGGCCAGCGCCTTGATGCGGGCGTTGCCGAGGAAGCTCTCCTCGGTCTCCGCCGGCTCGGGCAGGCCGAGCGCGCCGGCGGAGACCACCTCCAGCCCGTGCGGGGCGAGAAGCGCCGCCACCTCCCGCACCTTGCCCGCGTTGTGGCTGGCGAGCACCACCCGGCCGGGGGCGAGGCGCCGGTGCGCCGCCATCAGCCGATGCCCACGGCGTCGCGCTGGAGGCGGAACAGCGCCTCCGTCCCCTGGCGGGCGAGGCGGAGCAGGCCGAGGAGGTCGGCCTCGGCGAAGGGCGTGCCCTCGGCGGTGGCCTGCACCTCGACCAGGCGGCCCTGGCCGGTGAGGACGAAATTGGCGTCGGCCTGCGCCTTGCTGTCCTCCTCGTAGTCGAGGTCGAGCACCGGCGAGCCGTTCCACAGGCCGCAGGAGACCGCCGCCACCTGGTCGCGCAGCGGCATGGTGGCGAGGATGTTCATGCGCAGGCAGTGGCGGAAGGCGAGGTGCAGCGCCACCCAGGCACCGGTGATGGCGGCGCAGCGCGTGCCCCCATCGGCGGTGATCACGTCGCAGTCCAGCGTGACCGTCATCTCGCCCATGGCGGCGCGGTCCACCACGGCGCGCAAGCTGCGGCCGATCAGGCGCTGGATCTCCTGCGTGCGGCCGGACTGGCGGCCGCGCGCCGCCTCGCGCTCGCCACGGGTGTGGGTGGCGCGCGGCAGCATGCCGTATTCGGCGGTGACCCAGCCCTGGCCGGAGTTGCGCAGGAAGGCGGGCACCCGGCCCTCGACCGAGGCGGTGCAGAGCACCTCGGTATGGCCCATGCGGATGAGGCAGGAGCCTTCGGCATGGCGGGCGATGCCGGGCTCGAGGGTGACGGGGCGCAGCGCCTCGGGGGCGCGGCCGGAGGGGCGGGGGCTCATGGCGCGCGCCCTATCACGCCGGACGGGCGGTGTTGAGGGGCCGGGGACCGGCAAGCTCGAACCGCCCCGGGGGGGCGCGGAGAGCAGAGTCATGCTGGTTCCAGCCGGCTCCGATCCGATCTACAGCGTGATCGGTTTTGGCGGATCACGCTTCCGCCCTTCGTGGGGCGGCCGAGTCACCGCGCCGGCGCTCCCGCCTCCGCGGATCAGGCGCTAGCGCTCCGCCGGCGGATGCATCGCCCGCGTGGCGGCGACACCAACAACCTGCATGACCGCGAGATCCACCGCGATTCGCCGGCCGGGAGCAGGCTCCCGTGCATCGGGACTGCGCATCTCCCTCAGCCTGCGGGCCGCCTCTTCGAGCATGCGCCGCGTGGCGTCCACCAGATCACGCACCGGGATCGGGCGCCCTGGGACGCGGTGCGCCGCTTCACCGGGCACGCCCTCCCGCAGCAGGACGCCTCCCAGGGCCTCCCGCACGTCGAGCGCTGCCCTCATGCCCCGCTGCTCGGGTTCGTCGAAGGCTGCGAGGCGGTCGGGCGTGGCATGCTGCAGCAGATGACGGTACCGCTCGGCAGCGGCTTCGAAGGCGTCGGCGGCGTCACGAACCCTGCCCGATGCGTCTCCGTCCGATCGTGCCGGAGATTCGTAGATCAGCAGGAGGTCCAGGCCCTTTGCGATCGCACGGGTAAAGGCCGCTCCCGCCTGCCGCGTCGCAACCGCCGCCTCCTCGGTCAGGGGAACGATGTTGGTGAAGATGGGCATGTCCGTTTCCTCCCCGCCTTGCACACGACATGACCGCAGCCCGGCGCCGCGCCTCACCCCTGATCCCGTTCGAGCAGCGATGCCAGATAGGTGCGGAACCTCGGGTCGAAATTGCTGGCCGGTGGGAAGTCGCGCGGCGGCGCTTCTCCGCTCGCTCCCAGCCATGCCGCGAACCACGCCCTTCGCGCGTGCAGGATCTGCTTCAGATCCTGTTCGAAGGGGTACCAGGCCTGCCGGTCCATCAGCCCCAGATCGTGAAAGGGGAAGATGGAGGAGTAGAAGCCGATCACGCGGGCCGTGTTCTTCTCCGTCCACCCCTCGCGGAGCAGGGTCGTCGCGCGCTCCTCGGCCTCCTTCTGGATCTGGAACAGCCAGGTGGCACGGTTCAGCCTCTGGGTCCGCA
Source organism: Crenalkalicoccus roseus (assembly GCF_004761865.1). Taxonomy (GTDB): domain Bacteria; phylum Pseudomonadota; class Alphaproteobacteria; order Acetobacterales; family Acetobacteraceae; genus Crenalkalicoccus; species Crenalkalicoccus roseus. The sequence continues at coordinate 16,304 of NZ_SJDM01000026.1, forward strand.
CGAAGGCCAGGGCCGCGACCACCACCCCCGCCGCGCCGGCAAGCTGCGCCAAGGCCCCGATCTCGTCCTTGTTCCGGCCGAGCCATTGCCAGCACTGGCCAAGGAGGCTTGCCGGAGGGGCGGGAAGTCTCCTTTCCCAACCGGGATCCGCGTCCCACCCAGGAAGAGGTGGCACCAGCGCGAGCAGCAGCACGGCCAAGGCGGCCAGGAACAGCGTGGCGTAAAGCCCCGGAAAGCGACGCTCATAGCCGCCTGCGTGATCTTCGCCCACGGCACCTGCCCTTCGGCCGCCGCGAAACGATGACAGAGGCCCCCAATGCCGGCAATGCGCCTGCCACCGCAAGGAGGGGTTCATTCGCTCCGTTGACGTTCGCACCCCCCCTCCCTACCCTATTCTCAAGGAATTCCAGGGGGTTGGTGCCGATGACGACGCATGCGCCGCGGAAGCCCCCGCCGGGGATGGCGGCGGCGAGCGCCGCGGGGCTCGACGGCCGCAGCGCGGCGGTGCTGCGCGAGCTGGTGGAACTCTACGTCCAGACCGGGGAGCCGGTGGGCAGCCGCACCCTCTCGCGCCGCCTGCCGCTCGGCCTCTCCCCCGCCTCGATCCGCAATGTGATGGCGGATCTGGAGGAGGCGGGGATGCTCTACGCCCCCCACACCTCGGCCGGACGGCTGCCGACCGAGCGGGGGTTGCGCCTGTTCGTGGACGGGCTGCTGGAGTTCGGCGACCTCGGGGAGGAGGAGCGGGCGGAGATCGCCGCGCGCTGCGCCGCCTCCGGCCGCTCGCTGCAGGAGACGCTGGCGGAGGCGGGGCAGATGCTCTCCGGCCTCGCCGGCGCCGCCGGGCTGGTGGTGGCGCCGAAGAGCGAGGCGCCGGTCCGCCACATCGAGTTCGTCGCCCTCGGCCCGGGGCGGGCGCTGGTGGTGCTGGTCACCGCCGACGGGCAGGTGGAGAACCGGGTGATCGAGGTGCCGCCCGGCCTGCCGCCCTCGGCGCTGATGCAGGCGGCGAACTACCTCAACGCCCGCCTCTCCGGCCGCACGCTCGAGGAGACGCGGGCGCTGGTGGCGGAGGAGATCGCGGCCAACCGCACCGCCCTGGATGCGCTGACCAGCCAGGTGGTGCAGTCGGGCCTCGCCACCTGGAGCGGCGGGCCGGGCGGCAGCCTGATCGTGCGCGGCCAGGCGCGGCTGCTCGCGAATCTTGACCAGCTCGCGCGGGTGCAGGAGATCCAGGCGCTGTTCGAGCGGCTGGAGGCGCAGGAGACGGTGCTGCGCCTGCTCGAACTCGCGCAGCGCGGCGAGGGGGTGCAGATCTTCATCGGCGCGGAGAGCGGGCTGTTCGACAGCGCCGGCCTGTCCATGGTGGTGGCGCCCTTCCGCAACGCGCGCGAGCGGATCGTCGGCGCGATCGGGGTGATCGGGCCGACGCGCATCAACTACGGCCGCGTCATCCCGGTGGTGGACTACACGGCGCGGGTGATCGGGCGGCTGCTGGGCTGAGCGGATCGCGGGGGCCGGAACCGGCCGGGAGCATGAGACCGCCTCGGCCTGGAGGGACGGAGCCCCTGCCGCCGCTCACCACCAGCGCCGGTCCTCCGCCATCACCACGCCGACCGGGCGCAGCCGCGGCGGGCGGGAGCGCCAGGGCCAGATCGAGCTGCGGGCGGGCTGCCCTTCCGGGTAGTAGTAGGCGGGCAGCTCGCCGCGCCGCTTCTCCGCCGCCCGCCGCCCGTCCGGATAGACATAGGTGGTGCGCGCGGTCAGCCGGCCGACGAGGTAGCCGAGCACGGCGGCGGAGGCCACCGCGACCAGGGGGTGTTCGCGCACCACATCCAGCGCCTCGTCCAGGCGCTGGCCGTACTCCTCGGCGGTGGCGGCGGCGGCATCGAGGCCGGGCGTCGCGGGCTGGTGGGACAGTTCCTCGATCTCCTGGCGGAGATGGGTGATCTCGGCCTTCGCGTCCTTGGCCATGCTGCGAGCGTCTCCCTGCAGGCTGCCGGCCGCCTCCTCCATCCGGCCCTCGGCGTAGAGGCGGGCATCGCCCGTGCGCGCGCCGGCCACCATCTTCGCCCGGCCGGCCGCCTGGCGTGTGGTCGGGATGCGCTCTCCTGCCATGGCCTCTCCCCTCGGCTGCCGGTGCGGCCCGCGGCGGCGCCGCGCGGATGCAGCGCCGGAACGCCCCGGCGCGGGGCGGGTTGCGCGAGCGATCCGAGCCGGGCGGGGGCGGGGCGCTCCGCGGCCCGCCTACTCCGCCGCCATGCCCGGCCGCCAGGCGCCGCGCCCGGCGCGCGGCAGGCCGAGATGGTCGCGCAGGGTGGGGCCGGTGTAGTCCTTGCGGAAGATGCCGCGGCGCTGCAGCTCCGGCACCACGTGGCGCACGAAGTCGGCGTAGCTGCCGGGCACCACGGTGGCGGCGACGACGAAGCCGTCGCAGGCCGGCGCGGCGAACCACTCCTCCATCCGGTCGGCGATCTCCTTCGGCCCGCCCACCATGTCCATGCGCGGCCGGCCGCGGCCGGAGGCGGTGATGAAGTCGCGCACGGTGGGATTCGTCTTGCCGCTGCGCCGGATCACCTGGTCGCGGATGGTCTGCAGGCCCTGGATGCCGGCCAGCTCCGCGTCGGTGAAGGGCTCGTCCATGCCCTTCGAGGCGAAGTCGAAGTTCAGCGCCTCGGACAGCAGCGAGAGGGCGTCGATCTCGAGCGGCAGCCTCTCGATCAGCGCCGCCTTGTCCTCGGCCTCGGCCTTCGTCGCGGCGCAGATCGGGTTGCACAGCGTCGCCACCTTCACCTGGCCGGGGTCGCGCCCGGCGGCGGCGACCATCTCCTTGAAGGCGGCGTAGTCGCGCTTCCCGCCCTCGATGTCGTGGTAGGCGACGAAGACCAGCTCCGCCCAGCGCGCCGAGAAGCGCTTGCCGCGGCCGGAGGCGCCGGCCTGGATCAGCACCGGCCGCCCCTGGGCCGAGCGCGGCACGGTGAAGGGCCCGCGGCTCTTCAGGAAGCGGCCCTGGTGGTCGAGGCGGTGCACCTTCCGCCCGTCGCCGAAGCGCCCCGTGGCCTTGTCCACGATCAGCGCGTCGTCCTCCCAGGAATCCCAGTGGCCGAGCACGACCTCGACGAACTCGTCGGCGCGGTCGTAGCGCGTGTCGTGCTCCATCATCTCGTCGCGGCCCATGTTCGCCGCCTCGCCGTCGTTCAGCGAGGTGACGATGTTCCACGCCGCGCGCCCGCCGCTCATGTGGTCGAGGGTCTGGAAGGCGCGGGCGACGTGGAAGGGCTCGTAGTAGGTGGTGGAGGCGGTGGCGCCGAGGCCGAGGCGGGTGGTCGCCGCCGCCATCATGGTCAGCACCACCAGCGGGTCGAGCTTCACGCAGCGGATGCCGTGCTCGATCGTGTGCACGTGGTCCGAGCCGTAGCGGTCCGGCATGGAGAGGCGGTCGTCGAAGAAGCCAAGGTCGAACTTCCCCGCCTCCAGGATGCGGCCGATCTCCTGGTAGTAGTCGGCCGANGGAAGGCGCGGGCGACGTGGAAGGGCTCGTAGTAGGTGGTGGAGGCGGTGGCGCCGAGGCCGAGGCGGGTGGTCGCCGCCGCCATCATGGTCAGCACCACCAGCGGGTCGAGCTTCACGCAGCGGATGCCGTGCTCGATCGTGTGCACGTGGTCCGAGCCGTAGCGGTCCGGCATGGAGAGGCGGTCGTCGAAGAAGCCAAGGTCGAACTTCCCCGCCTCCAGGATGCGGCCGATCTCCTGGTAGTAGTCGGCCGAGAGGAAGTCCGTGCGGCTGTCCGGATGGCGCCAGGAGCTGGCGAAATTGGTGCAGTTCTGCGCCTGCAGGAAGCCGATGAGGGCCATCTGCCGCATGGCGTTCCCCCCCTGGTACGTGAGAGTGCGGAAGGGATGTTCCCGCCGCCGCGGGGCGGGGTCAATCCGCCCGGCGCGGCGCGGCGGGGACCGCCGCCTCGCGCCGCGCCCCGCCCGCGAGCCTGGCGCGCAGCGCGATGGCAAGGGCGGCGGCGAGCGAGAGGATGACGAGCTCGCCCCCATCCTCGATGAAGCCGAACAGGCGGTCGAGCCGCCGCGAGCCGCTGAGCGCCGCGTGCAGCAGGTCCACCCCGATGCCGAAGCCGCCGAGCCCGAGGAGCAGCAGCAGGAAGGCGAGGCCGAGGCGGCGGTGGCGGAGGCCGCTGCGACGAAAGGCGAGGGCGAACAGCGCGAGCGCGGCAAGCCCCGCCGCGGCGAATACCGCCACCTCCCCGAGCGCCTGCGCCGCCCCCTCGAAGACCGCCTCGCCCGCCCCGAGATGGGCCGCGGCGCGGTGGCCGACGCTCTCGTGGATCTGCAGCGCGTTGTCCATCAGCACGAAGGTGAAGATCGCGGCGAGGGCGACGTAGAGCGGCTGGCGCGTCGCCGCCCAGCAGCCGCCGAGGGCGAGGACGCAGCAGGCGGTCTTCACGTATTCGTACCGCTCGCCGTAGCCCTCATCGTTCTCGATGCTGAAGCGCGGATCGGCCACCCAGACGGAGAGGCCTTGGTACTCGGCCAGCACATGCGCCGCATGTATCAGCAGGACGCCGAGGTCGAGGGCAAGGAAGAGGGCGAGCGCCGCCAGCATCGGGCGGGAGGACAGCACCGGCCGCAGCTCCATCACCATTCCGGCCGCCATCCCCATGCCATGCCCCTGTCACGATTCGGTAGTATGGTTGTCACAACATCGGACGGCGCGGTGCCGGCGCAACCCTGAGGGATCGCGCCCTCGCGAAAAAGAAGCCGTCTCCATGAAGGAGACGGCCGAGTGCTGTTCCACAGGGTCGGAGCCAGGGCGCCGGGATGGCAACCTTGGCGTGCATATCTTAAACAATGACACGCATTGCGCGAATCACGCGAAGGCGAGGACAGGCCCTCAGGCCATGCGGGCATCGCGCATGGCGTCATAGGCCTCGCGCACCGGGGCGGCGCCGTAGGCCCTCTCCAGCCGCCGCACGGTGAAATGCGCCTCCGCGACGGCGCGGAAATGCTCGAGGAAGGCGAGGTTGACCGCCGCCCCGGTGGCCGCGCCGACCAGCGGCGCCATCTGCGCCGAGACCTTCACCGCCACCGGCACGCCGAAGCGCGCCGCGACGGCCGAGAGGAAGCCCGGCAGCATCATGCCGAAGCCGCGCCCGACCGCGGCCTGCAGCGCGTCGGCCAGCGCCAGGCGGAGCGCGAAATAGCCCGATTCGGCCGCGTCATCCGCCGGGTCGCGCCCGCCGAGGGCGAAGACCTTCAGGCATTCCGCCTGCACCGCGGGATCCGAGAGGTCCTCGCCGTGCTCGGCGGCGACGGCACCGATCTGGCGCAGCAGCAGCGCGGTGGAGACCGGCAGCTCCACCAGCGTGCCGGCCACCCCGAAGGCGCCGCCCGCGACGCCGGAGGCGGCGATCAGCCCGCGATGCGCCCATTGCTGCGGCAGCCGGCCGAACGGCCGGTCGGGGCGGGAGCGCATCGCCGCGCGCAGCGCCGCCTCCAGCGCCCGGCGCACCGCCTCGTCGAGGCCGCGCTGCACGGGGCCGGGCAGGCTGCGCTTCAGCGCCTCGACCGAGCTGCCGACCATGGCGGCGAGGCGGATGGGGAGCGAGCTGCCCTCGAGCACGGCGACCGCCCGGGCGAGTTCGTCCCGGGCGCCGGGGGGCAGGCCAGCGGGGGTGGGAAGGGGAGTGTCGGTCATGCGCGGCGAACGCGCAACGGCGCCCTGCCGTTCAGCGCCGCCGCGCCGTGTCGCGGAGCCGGGCGGCAAGGCCGGCGCCGGGCCGGGTGCCCGTTGCCGCCCACGAAGGAGGATGCGCGTGGTCCCCGCGGCGAGACGGGGCAGGTGGTGACGCCCTCATCGGCGAAGGGGCTCGCCGGCCGGGCGAGCGCGCCCTCCGGTGGCGCAGGCCCTCCGCGTGCAGGCCCCGCGCCCGCCGCCCTCACAGGATGTAGCGGCTGAGGTCGGCGCTGGCGGCGAGCGGCGCCACCTTCTCCCGCACATAGGCGGCGTCCACCGCCACCGTCTCCCCGGCACGGTCGGAAGCGGTGAAGCTGATCTCCTCGAGCAGCCGCTCCATCACCGTGGCGAGGCGGCGGGCGCCGATGTTCTCCACCCGGGCGTTGATGTCGGCGGCGAGGTCGGCGATCGCGTCCACCGCGTCCTCCCCGATCTCGAGCCGCACGCCCTCGGTGCCGAGCAGGGCCACGTACTGCTTGATCAGGCTGTGCTCCGGCTCGGTCAGGATGCGGCGGAAGTCGTCGCGCGTCAGCGCCGCGAGCTCGACGCGGATCGGCAGCCGCCCCTGCAGCTCCGGCAGCAGGTCCGAGGGCTTGGAGAGGTGGAAGGCGCCGGAGGCGATGAACAGGATGTGGTCGGTCTTCACCGGCCCGTGCTTGGTGGTGACGGTGGTGCCCTCGATCAGCGGCAGCAGGTCGCGCTGCACACCCTCGCGGCTGACATCGCCGCCGCGGAAGGTGCCGCCCTCCGCCGTGCCGCGCGCGATCTTGTCGATCTCGTCGAGGAAGACGATGCCGTTGTTCTCGGCGTTCGCCACTGCGTCGCGCGTGAGCTGCTCCTGGTCGAGCAGCTTGTCCGCCTCGTCGCGCACCAGCGCCTCGCGCGCCGCGGCCACGGTCATGCGCCGCGGTCGGGTGCGGCCGCCGAACATCTTCGAAAGCATCTCCTGCATGTTCTGCATCTGGATGCCCTGGGCGCCCGGCAGGTCGATCATGCCGATCGGCAGGCCGCCGCCCTGGTCGGCCACCTGCACCTCGACCTCCTTCTCCTCCAGCATGCCTTCGCGCAGCATGCGGCGGAACTTCAGGCGCGTCTCGCCCGAGGCGCCCTCGCCGACCAGGGCGGTGACCAGCCGCTCCTCCGCGGCGAGCTCGGCCTTGGCCTGCACCCCGCGCCGCGCCTGCTCGCGCGTCTGGGTGATCGAGACCTCGACCAGGTCGCGCACGATGCTCTCCACGTCGCGGCCGACATAGCCGACCTCGGTGAACTTGGTCGCCTCCACCTTCAGGAAGGGGGCGTTGGCAAGGCGGGCGAGGCGGCGCGCGATCTCGGTCTTGCCGCATCCGGTCGGGCCGATCATCAGGATGTTCTTCGGCACCACCTCCTCGCGCAGCCCCTCCGGGAGCTGCTGGCGGCGCCAGCGGTTGCGCAGCGCGATCGCGACCGCGCGCTTGGCGTCCGCCTGGCCGACGATGTAGCGGTCGAGCTCGGAGACGATCTCGCGCGGGGAGAGGTTCACGGTCTCGGTGGCCATGGGCTACTTCCTGCTCTCCAGCGTCTCGAGCACGATGCGGTCGTTGGTGTAGACGCAGATCCCGGCGGCGATGCGCATGGCGCGGCGGCAGACCTCCTCCGCCGAGAGACCCTCCACCTCGGCCAGCGCGCGCGCCGCGGCCAGCGCGTAATTGCCGCCCGAGCCGATGCCGATGATCTGGTCCTCCGGCTCCAGCACGTCGCCCTGGCCGGTGAGGAGGAAGGAGCGCTCGGCGTCGGCCACCGCCATCAGCGCCTCGAGGCGGCGCAGGTAGCGGTCGCTGCGCCAATCCTTGGCGAGCTCGACGCAGGCACGCTCGAGCTGGTCGGGGAAGCGCTCGAGCTTGGCCTCCAGCCGTTCGAGCAGGGTGAAGGCGTCGGCGGTGGCGCCGGCGAAGCCGGCGAGCACGCGCCCCTGGGCGATGCGGCGCACCTTGCGGGCGTTGCCCTTCACCACCGTCTGGCCGAGCGAGACCTGGCCGTCGCCCGCCATGGCGACGAGGCCGCCCCGGCGGACGGAGAGGATGGTGGTGCCGTGCCAGGCGGCGGGGTCGTTCTGCGGAGGGGACATGGCGCCGAAGATGGGGAATGCCGCCGCGGCTGGCGAGGGGGGTGGCGGCGCCGTTCACCCTGCGGAAAGCTCCGCCGTGCTCCCCTGCCGCCCTCCGTGTGACCTCACCCTCAGCACCAGGGGCAGCGATGACCGCATCCGATCAGGCCGCAACCGCAGGCGGCGGACGTCTCCGCCGGCTCAACCCCGCCCATTGGCGCATCGGCGCTAAGCTCGCGGCCGCCTTCCTCTCCCTCCTCCTCCTCGCCGCCGGCATCGGCGGCGTTCTCTGGACCAAGCTCGGCAGCATCGAGGAGACCGAAGCCTGGAACAGCCATACCCGCAAGGTGTTGGCGGAGGCCGATGCCACTCTCAAGGCGCTGCTCGACCAGGAGACCGGGCTGCGCGGCTACCTGCTCTCCGAGGGGGACCGCGCCTTCCTCGGCCCGTTCCGGGAGGGCGCGGCGGCCTATGGGCGGCACCTCGCCGAGCTGCGGCGGCTGACCGCCGACAACCCCGCCCAGCAGGCCCGCGTCGCGGAGCTCGACCGGCTGGCGCGCGCCTGGCGGCAGGAGCATGCCGAGCGGGCCATCGGCCTGATGGCCGAGGCCGCGACCCGCCCGCAGGCCCGCGCCCTCGAGCTTTCGGGCGGCGGCCGGGCGGCGATGGACGGCATCCGCCGCCTCCTCGCCGACATCGAGCGGGCGGAGCAGGAACTGCTCGCCGCCCGCGCCGCCGCCCTCGAGGGCGCCTTTCGGCTGAGCCGCGCCGCCGTCCTCGGCGGCGGGGCGGCGCTGCTCCTGCTGGCGCTGGCGCTGGCGCTGCTGCTGGCGCGTAACATCATCGCGCCCGTGGCCACCATCACCACGCTGATGGAGCGTCTGGCGCGCGGCGAGGCGACCGGGGAGGTCCCCGGCACCGGGCGGGGGGACGAGCTCGGCCGCATGGCGCGGGCGGCGCAGGTGTTCCGCGACGCCATGGCCGAGCGCGAGCGGCTGCGCGCCGGGCAGGAGGCCGAGCGGGCGGCGGCGGAGGCGGCCAGGGTCGCGGCGCTGAACGAGATGGCGGCGCGGGTGGAACGCACCGCGCGCGAGGCGGTGGCGCAGATCGGCGCGCGCATGGCCGGCGTCACCGGCGAGGCGCGGGAGGTGGCGGGCGCCGCGCAGCGCGTGGCGCAGAGCGCGGAGGCGGTGGCCGCGGCCTCGCGCCAGGCGCTCGGCAACTCCGAGACGGTGGCCGCCGCGACCGAGCAGCTTTCCTCCAGCATCCGCGAGATCTCCTCGCGCGTGACCGAGAGCGCGACGATCACCCGCCGCGCGGTGGAGAGCAGCGCGGCGAGCCAGCAGGCGATCGGCGGCCTCGCCGCCGCGGTGGAGCGGATCGGCCAGGTGGCGAAGCTGATCGCCGACATCGCCGGGCGGACCAACCTGCTCGCGCTCAACGCCACCATCGAGGCGGCGCGCGCCGGGGAGGCGGGCAAGGGCTTCGCCGTGGTGGCCTCCGAGGTCAAGCAGCTCGCCTCCCAGACCGCGAAGGCGACCGAGGAGATCGGCGCCCAGATCGCCGAGGTCAGCGCCGCCACCGGCGGCGCGGTGGCGGTGGTGCGCGAGATCGCCGCCGCCATCCAGGACATCGACCGCACCAGCACGGCGATCGCGGCGGCGGTGGAGGAGCAGGCCGCGGCGACGCAGGAGATCGTCCGCTCCATCACCCAGACCGCCGAGGCGAGCCGCGACGTCGCCACGCGCATCGGCGAGGTCTCGGCCGAGACCGACCGCATCGGCGGCCGCGCCGGGGCGGTGCTCTCCGGCGCGGCGGAGGCGACGCAGGCGCTGGAGGCGCTGGGCCGCCGCCTGAGCCAGGGCGCCGCTGGCGCGGCCGAGGACGGGGCGGGCGCCGCGGCGGCCCCGCCCGCCCGGCAGGCGGCCTGAGGCGGCGGCCGGCATGCGCCGGCGGCGCGGCTCCGTCCCGCCGGCGCGCGGGTGTTCCCAGCCGGGGCGGTGGCGGGCTAGAGACCATGCCCATGACCACCGCCCCACGCCGGGCCATGATCGCCCGCACCACGGCCGAGACCGAGATCCGCGCCGAGCTCTCCCTCGACGGCACCGGCCGGGCCGAGGTGGAGACCGGCATCGGCTTCCTCGACCACATGCTGACCGCGCTGGCGCGCCACGCGCTGCTCGACCTGCGGCTGCAGGCGAAGGGCGATCTGCACGTGGACTTCCACCACACCACCGAGGATGTCGGCATCGTGCTCGGCCAGGCAATCCGCCAGGCGCTCGGGGAGAAGCGCGGCATCCGCCGCTACGGCCACGCCCTGGTGCCGATGGACGAGGCGCTGGCCGAGGCGGCGGTGGACATCTCGGGCCGCCCCTTCCTCGCCTGGTCGGTGCCCTTCGCGCGCGACAAGGTGGGGGCGATGGACACCGAGCTGTTCGAGGAGTTCTTCCGCGCGTTCGCTTACAATGCCGGCATCACGCTGCACCTCACCTTGAAGGCCGGCGGCAACGCGCACCATGTCGCGGAAGCCTGCTTCAAGGCGCTGGCCCGGGCGCTGCGCATGGCGGTGGAGGCCGACCCGCGCGCGCCGGACCAGGTGCCCTCGACCAAGGGCGTTCTGGAGGCCTGATGCGCATCTGGACCGTGCACATCCCGCAGGAGGCCACGGGCCGCCCGCGGGTGGGATCGGTGCCGGCCGTCGGCGCGGCGCCGCCTGCCCCCGACCATCCGCCGACGGTGCCGGAGGGCGCGGAGCAGGCGGCGCCGCCCGCCCCCGACCGCCTGCCGGAGCCGCCGGCCGCGCCGGCACGGCCGGTGGTGCTGGTGCCCGAAGGCTTCTCCTGGCCGGCCTTCCTGTTCAACGTGCTGTGGCTGCTCTGGCACCGCCTCTGGCTGGCGGCGCTCGGCTACCTCGCGCTCGCGGTGGCGATCGGGGCGCTGCTGCCGGCCGGGGCGGACTTCGCCGCCGGGCTGGCGCTGCAATTCCTGCTCGGCGCCCACGCCCACGACCTGCGGCGCCGCGCCCTGGCGCGGCGCGGCTACGCGGAAGCGCATGTGGTCGCGGCGCCGGACCGCGACTCGGCGCTGGCGCGGCTGCTGCAGCTTCGCCCCGAGCTCGCGGGGCCGCTGGCGCGGACGGTGCTGGCATGAGCGCGGCGGGGGGCGGGCTGCGGGTGGCGGTGGTGGACCCCGGCTCGGGCAACCTCGCCTCGGTCACTCGCGCGCTCGACCGCGCGGCGGGCATGGCGGGGGTGGCGATCCGCGCCGCCATCACCCGCGACCCGGAGGAGGTGCTGCGCGCCGAGCGCGTCATCCTGCCCGGCCAGGGCGCCTTCGCCGCCTGCATGCGCGGCCTGCGCGCCCTGCCCGGCATGGTGGCGGCGCTGGAGGAGCGGGTGCACGGGCAGGGCGTGCCGCTGCTCGGCATCTGCGTCGGCATGCAGGTGCTGGCCGGGCGCGGACTGGAGCACGGGGCAACGCCCGGCCTCGGCTGGATCGCGGGCGAGATCGCGCCGATGGCGCCCCGCGGCCCCGACGGCGCGCCCCTGCCGCTGCCGCAGATGGGGTGGAACACCCTCGACTTCGCGCCGGGCGGCCATGCGCTGCTCGCGGGGCTCGCGCCCGGCTGCCACGCCTATTTCGTGCACTCCTTCGCGCTCGCCGGCGGCGCGGCGGAGGAGGTCGTCGCCACCACCGACTATGGCGGGCCGGTGCCCGCCCTGGTGGCGCGCGGCAACGTCGCCGGCACGCAGTTCCATGTCGAGAAGAGCCAGGTCGTGGGTCTGACCATCCTCGCCAACTTCCTGAGGTGGACGCCGTGAGCGGCGCCGCCACCCGGACCGCGCGCCACCAGCTCTCGGTCGAGCGCGTGGAGAGCCTCTCCGACCACGACATGGCGGAGCTGTGCGAGGCGACCGACGCCGCCATCATCGAGGGCGGCGGCTTCGGCTGGGTGGAGCCGCAGGGCCGCACCGCGCTCGAGCGCCATTTCCGCGGCGTGCTGCTGGTGCCCGAGCGCGAGCTGTTCGTCGCCCGCCTCGACGGCATGGTGGTGGGGAGCTGCCAGCTCGTCCGTCCGCCGCGCAACAACGAGGCGCAGGCCTTCGCCGCGCAGCTCACCCACGCCTACATCGCCCCCTACGCGCGCGGCCACGGCCTGGCGCGGCTGATGGTGCAGCGGGTGGAGGAGCGCGCCGCCTCGCTCGGCCACCGGGTGCTGAACCTCGACGTGCGCGAGACGCAGAAGACCGCGATCGCGCTGTTCGAATCGCTCGGCTACACGCGCTGGGGCACGCATCCGCTCTACGCGCGGGTGCGCGGGCAGACCGTGGCCGGGCATTTCTACTGCAAGCTGCTCGAGCCCGGGCGCGGCCGCAGCACCCTCGCCCTGCTCGGCGAGCGGGCGGAGGAGGGCTGAGATGGCGGAGCAGGCGCGGCGCCCCCGGCTCACCCTCTACCCGGCGATAGACCTCAAGGGCGGGCAGGTGGTGCGGCTGAAGCGCGGCGACATGGCGGAGGCCACCGTCTATTCCGCCGCGCCGGAGCGCCAGGCGCGGCGCTTCGCCGCCGCCGGCTTCCCCTGGATCCACGTGGTGGACCTCGACGGCGCCTTCGCCGGGCGCCCGGCCAATGCGGCGGCGGTGGAGGCGATCCTCGCCGCCGTGCCGGGCGTGCCGGTGCAGCTCGGCGGCGGCATCCGCAGCATGGGCACGGTCGAGGCCTGGATCTCCCGCGGCGTCGCGCGCGTCATCCTCGGCTCGGCGGCGGTGAAGGACCCGGACTTCGCCCGCGCCGCCTGCCGCGCCTTCCCCGGGCGGGTGGCGCTCGGCATGGACGCGCGCAAGGGGCTGGTGGCGACCGAAGGCTGGGCGGAGACCACCACCCTTTCCGCCCTCGACCTCGCGCGGCGCTTCGAGGATGCGGGCGCGGCCGCGATCATCTACACCGACATAGACCGCGACGGGATGCTCGGCGGCGTGAACCTGGAGGCGACGCTGGCGCTGGCCCGCGCCGTGGCCGTGCCGGTGATCGCCTCGGGCGGCGTCGCCTCCCTCGACGACCTCGCCGCGCTGGCCGCGGTGGCGGAGGAGGGGATCGAGGGCGTCATCATCGGCCGCGCCCTCTATGACGGGCGGATCGACCCGGCGCGGGCGCTGGCGGTGGCGGAGGGCTGAGGGGTGGCCGCGCGCATTCCGTTACGCGCCGCCGCTTGACCCGCGCGCGCTCCGGCCGCAAGCGATGTCGCCGCGGCCTGGCGCGGCCTAGACAACCTCTTGACTTGGTGGTGATCCGTGCTGGCGCTGCGCGTCATACCCTGCCTGGACGTGAAGGACGGGCGCGTCGTCAAGGGCGTGAACTTCGTCGCGCTGCGCGACGCCGGGGACCCGGTGGAGCAGGCGCGCACCTACGACCGGGAGGGGGCGGACGAGATCGCCTTCCTCGACATCGCCGCCTCCCACGAGAACCGGGACACCATGCTGGACGTGGTGGCCCGCACCGCGGCTGAGGTGTTCATCCCGCTCACCGTCGGGGGCGGGGTGCGCTCGGTGGAGGACATCCGCCGCCTGCTGCTGGCCGGGGCCGACAAGGCCTCGATCAACAGCGCCGCGGTGGCCGAGCCCGCGCTGGTCTCCCGCGCCGCCGAGGCCTTCGGCAGCCAGTGCATCGTCGTCGCCGTGGACGCGCGCGCGACCGGGCCCGGACGGTGGGAGGTCTTCACCCATGGCGGGCGACGCCCGACCGGGCTCGACGCCGTGGCCTGGGCGCGGCGCATGGCCGAGGCGGGGGCGGGGGAGATCCTGCTCACCTCCATGGACCGGGACGGCACCGGGGCCGGCTTCGACCTCGACCTGCTGCGCGCGGTGCGCGCCGCCGTGGGCGTGCCGATCATCGCCTCGGGCGGCGTCGGCAGCGTGGCGCATTTCGTCGAGGGCGCGCGGGCCGGGGCGAGCGGGCTGCTCGCCGCCAGCGTGTTCCACTACGGCACCTTCCGCATCGCCGAGGCCAAGGCGGCGCTCGCCGCCGCCGGGCTGCCGGTGCGCCCGGTGCCCGGCGTGGCGGAGGCGGCCTGAGCATGGGCAAGGACACCAAGGCGAAGGCCAAGCCCAAGGCCAAGAAGAAGAAGAACGGCAGGCCCTCGGCGGTGCCGCCGCTGCCGGCCGACGCCCCGCCGGTGAAGGCGCGGGTGCCGCGGCGGGTGCGCGAGGCGGAGAGCCGCCACCTCGCCCCCCTCTCGGTGCCCGTGGAGGGCGCCGATGCCGGGGTGCTCGACCGGCTGTGGCAGGTGGTGGAGGCGCGCCGCCTCGCCGGCGACGTGGAGCACTCGCACTCCGCCCGGCTGCTGGCGCGCGGCACCGCCAAGGTGGCGCAGAAGCTCGGCGAGGAGGCGGTGGAGTGCGTCATCGAGGCGGCGCAGGGCCACCGCGACGCCACGGTGATGGAATCGGCCGATCTGCTCTACCACCTGGTCGTGGTCTGGGTGGATGCCGGCATCCGGCCGGAGGAGGTCTGGGCGGAGCTGAAGCGGCGCGAGGGCATCAGCGGCATCGCCGAGAAGGCGGCGCGGCCGAAGGGCATCGCCCGCGCGGCGGGGACGACCAAGCTCGCCTGAGGGGGCGCCCCGGCAGGGCCTCGTGGCGCCGCCTCCGAGGGGCGGCTTTCCTCCGCCGCGCGGCGTGGCATTCTGCCGCCCCCTCCGACCATCCAGGATGTTCCCGCATGTCCGTCTCCGGCCTGCCGCCCTACGACGACCAGAACGTCTTCGCCCGCATCCTGCGCGGCGAGATCCCCTGCCGGAAGGTGCACGAGGACCCGCACGCGCTGGCCTTCCACGACATCAACCCGCAGGCGCCGGTGCATGTGCTGGTGATCCCGAAGGGGCGCTGGGTCAGCGCCGCCGATTTCCACGCCAACGCGCCGGAGGCGGAGGTCGCGGGCTTCTGGCGCGCGGTGGGGCTGGTGGCGCGCCAGCTCGGCCTGGAGCAGGGCGGCTACCGGATCCTGTCGAACATGGGGCCGGATGCGGGGCAGGAGGTGCCGCATTTCCACGTGCACATCTTCGGCGGCCGCCGCCTCGGGCGCATGATCCCGCCGCCCGCGGCGTGAGGGCCTTTTGCCCCGAAGCCTTTCCGAGCGTCCGCGACCCGTTCTACTGCAGCAGCAGGCGGATGATCTGGATGACGGCGGACAGCACCAGCAGCAGGAGCACGATGCGCCCGAGGGTGCCGTGCGAGGGCAGCCGCACCGTCGCCTCAGCGCCGCCTTGGCCGCTGGTGGCGGGCCATGAGGGAGCGGAGCAGCGGCTTCAGCGCCGTCGCCTCCGCCTCCGGGTGCCGGGCCAGCACCTCCATCTCGTGCTGCTTGGCGGCCCGGACCAGCTCCATTGCCAGCCCCTCCCCCTGCGGGGTCAGCGCCACCCGCACCACGCGCCGGTCCCGCCGGTCCGGGGCGCGGCGCACCAGCCCGTCGCGCGCCATGCGGTCGAGCAGCTTGGTCATGGTCGGCTGCTGCAGCAGGCAGGTCTCGGCGAGGCCGGTGACGGTCTCCCCCTGCGGGCTGCCGACCAGGCTTGCCAGCACCCGCCAGACCGGCACGCTGATGCCGCGGCGGCGGACCTGTTCGTGGAACTCGCTCGAGATCACGTGGGAGGCGCGCGCCAGGAGGTAGAGCAGGTAGTCGTCGACAAAGCGC
Organism: Crenalkalicoccus roseus; assembly: GCF_004761865.1. Classification (GTDB taxonomy): domain Bacteria; phylum Pseudomonadota; class Alphaproteobacteria; order Acetobacterales; family Acetobacteraceae; genus Crenalkalicoccus; species Crenalkalicoccus roseus. The sequence continues at coordinate 31,821 of NZ_SJDM01000026.1, forward strand.
GCAGCCTCGCTGGAGGATGGGGCGGGGGGCGGGCTGTGCAGCATGGTCGGGGGGCCGTTCGTTGCCGAGATTTCCGCAACGATAACAACCTTTTCGCGACGCCCCCGCAAGAAAATATACGGACGGTAAAAATGAACGAATTTTCATACTCGTCCCGGCCGCTCACCCGCCACCATGGGAGACACCCGTGCTGACCGACCGGCTGGAGGCGCCCTGGCTCTCGGCATTCGAGACGGTTCTCGGTCTTTGCGGCGCCGGCGCCGGCCTGCCGGTCTGCCTGCTGGCGGAGAGCCAGTCGCGCCCGCTGAACCTCGAGCTGGCGGAACTCGCCGCGCTGCGCCTCGGCGCCCGGCCCTTCCGCTGCGTGGTGCCGACCCCGCCGCAGACGGCGCCCGTGCCGGTGCGCTCCACCGGCGCCTCGCGGGCGCTGCGGGGCCATCCCGGCGCGCTGGCGGCGCTCAAGGCCTCGCCGCTGGTCGTGGACCTGACGGTGGAGGGGCTGCTGCACGCGCCGGAGCTGAAGGAGATCCTCGCCGCCGGCAGCCGCGTGCTGATGGTGAGCAACGAGCATCCGGAGGCGCTGGAGCGCCTGGTGCCGCGTCCGGATGACGAGGCGCGGGTGAAGGCCGCAGTGCGGCGGGCGCGGGCGGCAAGGCGCATGCGCGTCACCTCCGCCGCCGGCACCGACCTCGACATTGCGCTCGAGGGCGCGGCGGTGGCGGGGGTGTGGGGCTGGACCGACCGCCCGGGCACGGTGGCGCACTGGCCGGGCGGCATCGTCGTCTGCTTCCCGCGCGCGGGCGGCGTGAACGGCACGCTGGTGCTGGATGCGGGCGACGTGAACCTCACCTTCAAGCGCTACCTGGAAAGCCCGGTGCGGCTGACGCTCCGCGACGACCACATCGAGGCGATCGAGGGCGCGGGCACGGAGGCGGAGCTGATGCGCCGCTACCTCGCCGCCTGGGGGGACTGCGCCGCCTACGCCGTCTCGCATGTCGGCTGGGGGCTGAACGAGCGGGCGCGCTACGAGGCGCTGGCGATGTACGACCGGCGCGACACCAACGGCACCGAACTCCGCGCCTTCGCCGGCAATTTCCTGTTCTCCACCGGCGCCAACGAATTCGCCGGCCGCTTCACCGAGGGGCATTTCGACATCCCCGTGCGCAACTGCACCATCGCGCTGGATGGCGAACCGGTGGTGATCGAAGGGAGGCTCGCCGCATGACCACCGTCGTCCTGCTGCACGGCATCGGCGGCGCCGCCTGGGGGCCGACCCTGCCGGCCCTCGCCCCCGCCCCGGTGCTCGACTGGGCGCTGCCCGGCTACGGCGGCACCCCCCTCGGGGAGGAGACGAGCTTCGCCGCCTGGGCGCGGGCGCTGCGCGACCGGCTCGACGCCGAGGGCGTGGCGCGCGCCGACATCCTCGGCCATTCCATCGGGGGGATGCTGGCGCAGGAATTCGCGCTCGCCTTCCCCGAGCGGGTGCGCGCCCTGGTGCTCTACGCCACCACCCCGGCCTTCGGCGGGCGCGACCCCGCCTTCGCCGAGCAGTTCCTGGCCGAGCGCCTGGCGCCGCTCGACCAGGGGAAGGACATGGCCGGCCTCGCGCGGGAGACGATGCCCGCCATGCTCGGCCCCGAGGCGCCGCCGGGCGCGGTGGAGGCGGCGGTCGCGGCCATGGCGGCGGTGCCGGAGGCGGCCTACCGCGCCACGGTGCGCTGCCTCACCACCTTCAACCGCCGCGACGCGATCGGCCGCATCGCCGCGCCGACGCTGCTGCTGGCCGGGGAGTGCGACCCGCTCGCGCCCCCGCGCACCATGGAGCGGATGCGCGACGCCATCCGCGGCGCGCGCCTCGTGGTGCTGCCGGGCGCCGGGCACCTCGCGCACCTGGAACAGCCGCAGGCGTTCAACGCCGCGGTGTCGGACTTCCTCCGCTCGGTGCGGGAAGGCTGAGCCGTGCAGCCGGACGCGCCGATCTTCGACCCCGAGGCCTTCCGCCTGACGGCGCAGGAGGCCGCGCTTGCCGCCCGCGCGCGCGAGTTCGGCCAGGCGGTGCTGGCCCCGCGCGCCGCGCGCTGGGACCGCGAGGCCAGCTTCCCGACCGAGAACTACCGCGACATGCACGCCAACGGGCTGCTCGGCATCTGCATCCCGGAGGAGGAGGGCGGGCTCGGCGCCGGCTACCGCGCCTACTGCCTCGCCGCCGCCGAGATGGGGCGCTACTGCGGCGCCACCGCGCTCACCTGGAACATGCATGTGTGCAGCACGCTCTGGACCGGCGCGCTGACCGAGGACCTGGAGATGGACGCCGCGACACGCGCGGCGCACCGGCGGCGGCGGCGCCTCCACTACGGCCGCATCCTGCGCGACGGCGCGGTCTATGCGCAGCCCTTCAGCGAGGGCGGCGCCGCGGCGGCGGGCACGGCGGCCTTCGGCACCACGGCGCGGCGCGTGCCCGGCGGCTACGTGGTGAACGGGAAGAAGATCTTCGCCAGCCTCGCCGGGCACGCCGACTTCTACGGCGTCCTCTGCACCGAGACCCGCGAAGGGGAGGAGCGCCTGTCGCGCCGCGACACGCTCTACCTCGCCATTCCCCGCGACGCGCCGGGCGTGGCGGTGGAGGGGGAGTGGGACCCCTTGGGGATGCGCGGCACCGTCTCGCGCAACCTGGTGTTCCGCGACGTCTTCGTGGAGGAGGACGCGGCGCTGATGCCGCCCGGGCTCTACTTCCAGGCGGCGGGGCGCTGGCCGCACATGTTCCTGACGCTCTCCCCCACCTACATGGGCCTCGCGCAGGCGGCCTACGACTTCACCGTGCGCTACCTGCGCGGGGAGTGGCCGGGCACGCCGCCCGTCAAGCGGCGCATGTACCCGACCAAGCAGATCGCGGTCGCCGAGATGCGCATCATGCTCGAGCAGACCAGGACGCTGTGGTTCCAAGCCATCACCGAGGCGGGGCCCGACCCCACCAAGGAGCAGGTGCTGCGCGCCTGGGCCGCCCAGCACACGGTGATGGAGAACGCCGCAGCCCTCGCCGCCAAGGCGGTGCGCACCTGCGGCGGCCAGGCGATGCTGAAGTCGCTGCCGCTCGAGCGCATCTATCGCGACGCGCGCTGCGGCTCGCTGATGCTGCCCTGGACGGCGGAGCTCTGCCTCGACCGCATCGGCCGCGAGGCCCTGTACGAGAAGGGCGAGACCGACTGATGCGGGGCGCGCGGCCGTGATCTGGCGCTGGATCGAGGGCCATGCCCGCCACGCGCCCGGGGCGCCGGCGCTGCGCTTCGAGGGGCGGCGCATCGCCTATGCCGAGCTGGCGCGCGAGGCGGGGCGGGCGGCGGCGGCGCTGGCGGCGCGCGGCATCGGGCATGGCGACCGCGTCGGCTTCCTCGGCGCCAACCACCCCTCGCAGCTCGTGCTGCTCGCCGCCTGCGCGCGGCTCGGCGCGGTGCAGGTGCCGCTGAACTGGCGCCTCGCCCCGCCCGAGCTCGCCTTCATGCTGCGGGACTGCGCCGCCGCGGCCCTGTTCGCGACGCGTGAGATGGCCGCACTCGCCCGCGAGGCGGCGCCGCCCGGCTGCGCGGTGCTGGAGGCCGAGGCGGCCTGGCCCGAGGCGCCCGCGCCCGCCCCGCGGGGCGGGGAGGCGGATCCGCTGCTGCTCGTCTACACCTCCGGCACCACGGGGCGGCCGAAGGGCGCGGTGCTCGACCAGCGGGCGCTGCTGTTCAACGCGCTGAACGCGCTGCACCTGTTCGGGCTGACGGCGGCGGACCGGGTGCTGACGGTGCTGCCGATGTTCCATGTCGGCGGGCTCAACATCCAGACCACGCCGGCGCTGCTGGCCGGCGCCGAGGTGGTGCTGCACCCGCGCTTCGAGGCCGGCGCCTTCCTCGCCGCCTGCGCGGCGGAGCGGCCGACGCTGTCGCTGCTGGTGCCGGCGGTGATGGCGGCGCTGGTCGCGCATCCCGGCTGGGCGGAGGCGGACCTTTCCTCGCTGCGCGCGGTCGGCGCCGGCTCCTCGGAGGTGCCGCTGCCGCTGATCGAGGCCTTCCACGCGCGGGGGGTGCCGGTGCAGCAGGTCTATGGCGCGACCGAGACCGGCCCCATCGCCATCGGCCAGACGCGGGAGGAGGCACTGGCCGCGCCCGGCTCCATCGGCCGCGCCGCGCTGCACGGGGAGGCGCGCCTCCTCGGCCCCGACGGGGCGGAGCCGCCGCCCGGCGCGGAGGGGGAGATCGCGCTGCGCGGCCCGCACCTCGCGCGCCGCTACTGGGGCGGGCCGGAGGCGCTGGACGCGGAAGGCTGGTTCCGCAGCGGCGATGTCGGCCGCATGGACGCCGAGGGGCGGTTCTGGTTCACCGACCGGCTGAAGCACGTGATCATCTCCGGCGGCGAGAACATCTACCCCGCCGAGGTGGAGCGGGTGCTGCGCGAGGCGCCGGGCGTTGCCGAATGCGCCGTCTGCGGCCGCCCCGACCCGCGCTGGGGGGAGGTGCCGGTGGCCGTGATCGTCCCCGGCCCCGGCTTCGACGCGGCGGCGGCGCTGCGCCACTGCGAGGGGCGGATCGCCCGCTTCAAGCACCCGCGCGCGGTGGTGACGGTGGAGGCGCTGCCGCGCACCGCGCTCGGCAAGGTGCGGCTGGAGGCGCTCAGGGCGCTGGCGGCGGGGGCTCGGAGCGGATCCCGTTCAGGCGGGCCTGCCTGAACGGGTGAGGAGGCTCCCGCACCGGAAGGCCGGGGCCCTCGCCGCGGGCCGGGCGAAAGGGGAATGCCCGAGGGCGCGCCGCCCCGCGCCCCGCCGGCGCTCAGCGCGGGGGCACCTCCGGCGCCAGCGCCGCCGGGTCGAGCGCCCAGGCCGTCCCGCCCTCCGCCGGGGGCGTGCAGCGGATCGGCAGGGCGTTCGGGGTGCGCACGTTCGGCTCGTGCCCGAAGGCGCGGCGCAGCGCGCGGAACAGCGCGCCATGCGCCACCACCAGCACCGGGCCCGGCCGTGCGGTGCAGCGGTTGATCGCGGCCACCCCGCGGGCGAGCAGGGCGGCGAAGGTCTCCCCGCCCGGGGGCGTGAAGGCGCCGCGGATCCAGTCGTCGTACCAGTCGCCCATCGGCTGGCCTTCCTGCTCGCCGAAGGCGACCTCGCGCAGATCCTCCTCGATCGCCACCGGCAGGCCGAGCGTCTCGGCGACGATCTCGGCCGTCACCCGCGCGCGGGAGAGGGGCGAGGCGACGATGGTGGCGATGCCGGCGCCGCGCAGGGTGCGCGCCGCACGCTCCGCCTGCGCGAAGCCCACCTGGTTCAGCGGGATGTCCACATTGCCCTGGGAGAGGCCCTGTGCGTTCCAGTCGGTCTCGCCATGGCGGAGGAACCAGAAGGGGATGGGGCGCAGGCGGGGCGCCGCCGCGGCGATGCTGTCCATCGTCAGGCCGGCAGCCCTTCCCGCTGCAGCGCCCGCTGCACCGCCGGCCGCGCCAGCATGGCCTTGAGGTGCGCGTCGAGGTGCGGCGGCAGGCTCATGCCGGAGCGGCGCGTCGCCCAGTACTCCACGAAGAACAGCGCCGCGTCGGCCACCGAGTAGCCGGAGGGCAGCACCCAGGTGCCGTCGTGCGTCCAGCCCTTCTCCAGCGTGTCGAAGTAGCGGGCGGCGAGCTGCTTGCCCTGCTCGACCACCTTCGGGTGGTCCTCCTCCCGCGGCGTGAAGTTGGCGGTGCGGAACTGGCGGGTGAAGCCCTGCGGGTGGATGGTGCCGCAGACATAGTCCATCATCTCGAGGCAGCGGATCTCGCCCTCGAGGTCGGTCGGGATCAGCCTCGCCTCCGGGTTGGTCTTGGCCAGCCAGGTGGCGATCACCGGCCATTCCGTCAGCACCGAGCCGTCGTCGCGCTGCAGGGCCGGCACCTTCGACTTCGGGTTGATGGCCACGTAGTCCGGCTTGTACTGGGCGCCTTCCTTCAGCGGCACCAGCGCCAGCTCGTAGGGCTTGCCGATCTCCTCCATCACCACATGGATGCCGAGGGAACAGGCGCCGGGCGAGTAGTAGAGCTTCACGGGTCGGTCTCCCCTCCAGGTCGGGTCCGCCGCAGCGTGCAGGGGCCGCCCCGGCGCCGCAAGGGGGCGCGGCTCAGTTGAAGAGGGAGGAGACCGAGCTCTCCTCCGAGATCCGCCGCACCGCCTCGGCCAGCAGCGGGGCGATGGTGACCTGGCGGATGTTCTTGGAGACGCGCACCGCCTCGGTGGCGAGGATGCTGTCCGTCACCGTCATCATCTCGATCGGCGAGGCGCCGACGCGGGCCACCGCCCCCCCCGAGAACACGCCGTGGGTGACGTAGACCGAGACGCCGTTGGCGCCGTTCCTGATCAGCGCGTCGGCGGCGTTGCACAGCGTGCCGCCGGAATCGACGATGTCGTCCACGAGGATGCAGTGGCGCCCCTCGACCTCGCCGATCACGTTCATCACCTCGGAGACGCCGGCGCGGGGCCGGCGCTTGTCGATGATGGCGAGGTCGGTGTGCAGCCGCGCCGCCAGGGCGCGGGCGCGCACCACGCCGCCGACATCGGGGCTCACCACCATCAGGTCGCGGCCCGAGTAGCGCTCCTGGATGTCGCGGGAGAAGAGGGGGGCGGCGAACAGGTTGTCCACGGGGATGTCGAAGAAGCCCTGGATCTGCGCCGCGTGCAGATCCATGGTGAGCACGCGGTTGGCGCCCGCGGCGGTGATCAGGTTGGCCACCAGCTTGGCCGAGATCGGCGTGCGGGGGCCGGACTTCCGGTCCTGCCGCGCGTAGCCGAAATAGGGGATCACCGCCGTCACCCGCCGCGCCGAGCCGCGGCGCAGCGCGTCGAGCGTGATCAGGAGCTCCATCAGGTTGTCGTTCGCCGGGTAGCTCGTGGACTGCACCACGAACACGTCCTCGCCGCGGACGTTCTCGTGGATCTCCACGAACACCTCCATGTCGGCGAAGCGGCGGATGGAGGCGCTGGTCAGCGGCAGCCCGAGCGAGGCGGCCATCGCCTCGGCGAGGGGACGGTTGCTGTTGCAGGCGACGATCTTCATCCAGGTCGGGCCCTTTGCGCGCTGGCCGCGGCGGGGGTCAGGCGTCCCGCGCAGCAGGCGGCGGGCGGGGCGCGCATCGGGGCAGGCGCCTGACGGGCGCGGGCATATCAGGACGCCACCCCCCTGGCAATCGGCGCCGCCCCGCCCCGGCCGTTAACCCGGTGGCAAGGCGGGGGCGGCAGTTTCTGCCGCACCGGCACGGGGCCGGGGGAGGCGGGACACGCAGCCATGCTTGCTGCCAGGGCGGAAGGCTCCTTGGGCGGGGTGGTGGCCGGGCTGAGGGCGCTCGGGCCGCGCCGGCTCGCCGCGCTCGGCGGGGTCGGCCTCGCGGTGCTCGGCCTGCTCGCCCTGCTCGCGCTGCGTGCCGGCCAGGTGCCGATGGCCCCCCTCTACGGGGAACTCGAGGCGCGCGACGCCGCGGCGGTGGTGGCCGCGCTCGAGCGCGCGCGGGTGCCCCACCGCCTGGCCGCGGGCGGGTCCCAGGTGCTGGTCCCGGCCGAGGAGGTGCCGCGGCTGCGCCTGATGCTGGCGCGGGAGGGGCTGCCGGCCGGCGGCGGCGTCGGCTGGGAGATCTTCGACCGTGGCGAGTCCCTGACCACCACCCCCTTCCAGCAGGACGTGAACCGCCTGCGCGCGCTCGAGGGGGAGCTCGCGCGCACCATCCGCGGCCTTGCCGGCGTGCGCTCCGCCCGCGTCCACCTGGTGCTGCCGCGGCGCGAGGCCTTCTCGCGCGAGCGCGGCGAGGCGCAGGCCTCCGTCGTGCTCTCCATGCAGGGCGGCCAGAGGCTGGACCGCGAGGGGGTGCAGGCGGTGCTGCACCTGGTCGCCACCGCCGTTCCCGGCCTGAAGCCGCAGAACGTCTCCATCGTGGACAGCCGGGGCGAGCTGCTGGCGCGCGGCGGCCAGGCCCTCTCCGGCCCCGCCGCCGCGCAGACGCAGGAGGAGCTGCGCCGCGCCCAGGAGATCCGCGTCGCCCGGGCGGTCGAGGAGCTGCTCGAGCGCACCCTCGGCCCCGGCCGGGTGCGCGCCGAGGCGACGGTCGAGATGGATTTCGACCGCGTCCAGACCACCGAGGAGCGCTTCGATCCCGACAACCAGGTGCCGCGCAGCCAGCAGAGCGTCACCGAGAGCAGCCGCAACACCGAGCCGCAGCCGACCAGCGTCGCCACCAACATCCCCGGCGCCGAGCCCCAGCCCGTCGGCGGCAGCCAGGAGAGCCGGCAGGAGGAGACGACGAATTTCGAGATCGGCCGCTCCACCCGCAGCACGCTGCGCGAGCACCCGGTGGTGCGGCGCATCTCGGTCGCCGTGCTGGTGGACGGCGTGGCCGAGCCCCAGCCCGACGGGCCGCCGCGCTTCCGCGAGCGCACGCCGGAGGAGCTCGCGCGCATCGCCGCCCTGGTGCGCGCCGCCGCCGGGCTCGACGAACGCCGCGGCGACCGGGTGGAGGTGGTCTCCATGCGCTTCGCCGCTCCCGAGGCCGAGGCGCCGGAGCCGGCCGGGCTGCTCGGCCTCGCCCTGCCGCCGGCGCTGCTCGCGCGGCTTGCCGAAACGGCGCTGCTCGCCCTGGTCGCGCTCGCCGCCATCCTGCTGCTCGGCCGCCCCGTGGTGAGCCGGCTCTCCGCCGCCCTCTCCGCCCCGCCCGCGCTCGCCGCTCCGGCGACGGCGGCGGCGGGCGACGCCCCGGCCGTCGCCGCCGGGGAGGGGAGCGGCGCGGCCGCCCTGCCGCCGGCCGAGGACATGGTCACGCTCGCCCATGTGCAGGGCCAGATGCGCGCCTCCTCGATCCAGGGCCTGGAGCGGCTGGTGCAGGACAAGCCCGACGAGGCGCTGATGGTGCTGCGCCGCTGGCTGTCGCCGGAGGAGGACGCGTGAGCGAGGCGCGCAGGCTGACCGGGCCGCAGAAGGCCGCCGCGGTGATGCTCGCGCTCGGCGAGGAGCAGGCGGCGGCGCTGTTCGCCCGCATGCACGAGGACGAGATCCGCGACCTCTCCGCCGCCATGGCGCAGCTCGGCACCGTGCCGGCGGCGGTGGTGGAGGGGCTGTGCCGGGAGTTCGCCGAGCAGCTCGGCCAGGCCGGCCACCTGGTCGGCACCTACGAGAGCACCGAGCGGCTGCTGATGAGGACGCTGCCGCGCGAGCGCGTGGCGCAGATCATGGAGGAGATCCGCGGGCCGGCCGGGCGGACCATGTGGGACAAGCTCGGCAACGTCAACGAATCGGTGCTCGCGAACTACCTGAAGAACGAGTATCCGCAGACCGTCGCCGTGGTGCTGACCAAGGTGCGCCCCGAGCATGCCGCCCGCGTCCTCTCCCTGCTGCCGGAGAGCTTCGCGATGGAAGTGGTGATGCGCATGCTGCGCATGGAGACGGTGCAGAAGGAGGCGCTGGAGGGGGTGGAGCGCACCCTCAAGGCCGAGTTCATGTCCAACCTGGCGCGCAGCCAGCGCCGCGACGCGCATGAGATGATGGCGGAGATCTTCAACAACCTCGACCGCCAGGCCGAGTCCCGCATCATGTCCGCGCTCGAGGAGCGCAACCGCGACGCGGCGGAGCGCATCCGCAGCCTGATGTTCACCTTCGAGGACCTGCAGCGCCTCGACGGCGCCGGGATGCAGGCGCTGCTGCGCGCGGTGGAGAAGGACAAGCTGGCGCTGGCGCTCAAGGGCGCCTCCGAGCAGATGCGGGAGCTGTTCATGCGCAACATGACCGAGCGCGCCGCGCGGCTGCTGCGCGACGACATCGCCGCGCTCGGCCCGGTGCGGCTGCGCGACGTGGACGAGGCGCAGGCGACGATCGTCGCCCTGGCCAAGGACCTCGCCGCGCAGGGGGCGATCGAGCTGCACAGCGGCCCGGACGAGGAGATGGTGCCGTGAGCGCCGCCGCCTTCTCCCCGCTTCCCGTGCCGCCCCGGCCCGCACCCGCCGCGGCGGCGCGGCGGGTGCTGCCGATCCCGGATTTCGACGCCCCGCCGCCCGCCGCAGCGGCGCCCGACCCGGCGCTCGAGGCGGCGGCAGCGCTCGAGGCCGCCTGCGCCGCGGCGCGGGCGGCGGGCTAC
>NZ_SJDM01000027.1 GCF_004761865.1 Crenalkalicoccus roseus
AGGCGACCTTGGCAACATTCGGAAGTGGCCCGCCATGACTAGCCCGAGCGGATGCCCGGACCCCGCCACGCACGGCAGAGCTTCGCTTTCGCCGGATCGCGCCAGCCGGTTCGGGCAACGCTTGCCCTACCGGGGCGGCTTGCGCCGCCCTCGCGCCGCCGAGGATCACCCTCGCGGCGGCCACGTCGCGGTCGTGGACCGTCCCGCAGCCATCACAGGCCCACTCCCGCACGGAGAGGGGCAATCTCGCGCCGACGTGGCCGCAGTCCGGGCAGACACCCGTGCTGCGCGCGAAGCGGCCGTGGACATGCCACGACCTCCCCGCCCATTCGGCCTTGTAGCGAAGGATGCGGAGCATCCCGCCCAACCCGGCATCGGCCAGAGAACCGGCCATCCGGGTTCGCATCATGCCGCGAAGGCTCAAGTCCTCCACGGCGAAGCCTTCGTAGGTGTCCACAAGCTCGCGCGTGACCTTGTGGACGTGATCGCGCCGGGCGTTGGCGACGGCGCGGTGGGCGCGGGCGAGCCGCGCCACGGTGCGGCGCCGGTTCACGCTGCCCTTCCGGCGACGGTCGCGCTCTCGGTTCAGCCGCCGAATGCGTTTCGCAGCCTTCCGGGCANNNCCGGAGGCAGCGTCGGCGTGGCGTAGGTCTTGGGCGGCGCCTCGAACTGGATCGAGACGTGCCAGCCGTCCGGCTCCTGCGTCACCGCGACCTGCTTGAGATCGGCGCCTTCGGGCAGCGCGAGGCCGCGCACGCGGAGCCAGCCGATCTTGGGCAGGCGGATGCGGCCCGGTTCCACCCGGACCTCGCGCCCGACGAAGGAGAGGCTGTCGGCGCGGTCGGAACGGCGCTTGAAGCGAGGGAAGCCGCGCCGGGCAGCGCCCTTGCTCTTGGCGCAGTCCTTGAGGGCGCGGTCGAGACGCTGGACCGTCATCTGCGCTGCCCGGTGCGGCAGCCCGGCCAGTCGCTCGTCCTCCTTGAGCAGCTTCGGCAGGCGGGCCGACATCTCGGCGTAGAACACGAACTTGCCTTCGGCCTTGTAGCGGGCCGCGCTCTCCGCGAGGAACAGGTTCCATACCGCGCGGCACTGCCCGCCGATGCGGGCCACGGCCTTGAGGCCGCCGCCGTAGAGCCGCCCCTTGGCGCCCTGCATGACGGGCGNACGGCGCCAGCAACTCCCGCAGCCGCAGGCGCCCGGCGCGGCCGATCAGGCAGCGGGCGATGCGGTCTGGCACGTCCGCCTCGCGGGCGTTCCAGCGGAACTCGTGCTCGGAGGCGTAGCGGTGCAGATGCTTGGCGCTGACCTGATGCCACACGCCGACCACGGCGCGCTTGAACATGCCGAAGAAGCCCTCGGCGGTGTTCGTGTGGACGCGGATATCGCCCTCGGTGCGGGCATACTCGCCCGCCGAGTGCGTGACTCGATGGTGCGCCTCCATCTTGCGGCCGATCCAGCGGTAGGTCGGCAACTCGTCGGTGAGCAGGATCGCCCCGCCCTTGCCCGTCCAGCCCCACAGGGCGGGCGCGATGGCCGCGCCGGACGCGGATGGCACGGCGAGAGTGCGGGCCTCGCCACCGCGCTCGACGGCGGCGAACAGCATGGGCTTCTTGGTGCCGCGCCCACGCTTCTCGGGCCGGGGCGCCGACTTCGGCAGGTTGGCGGCCTTGCCGCCGACATAGGTTTCGTCGGCCTCGACCAGTCCGGAGAGGATCGGCTTCTCGCCCGAGGCGAGCATGGCCCGGATGCGGTGCCCGAGATGCCATGCGGTGCGATACTGGACGCCCAACTGCTCGCCCAACTTCACGGCGCTGATGCCCTTGGACGAGGCGAGGATCAGATACATCGCCAGATACCAGACGTGCAGCGGCAGGTGCGTGCCGTGCATCGGCGTCCCCGCCGTGACGCTGAACTGCTTGCCGCAGGGGCGGCACCGCCAGAACCCGGCCCGCCCTTCGACCGGGATCGCCTCGTTGATGCTCCCGCAACGGTCGCACACCGGGCCGTCCGGCCAGCGCACGCTTTCAAGGTGCGCGCGGCAGGCTTCGTCGGTGGCGAACTTCCGCATGAAGGAGCGAAGCTTCATAGGGCTTTAGTAGCGCATCCCATGATCGAAAGCAATAGGAGCCGCCACGAATGATCGCGTCCTCGAAGGCCGAGGAGAAGGTCAGGCCGAGCTCGCGCGCCACGTCGCGCGCCCGCTCCGCGCCCTCCTCCACCCGCCGCTCGGCGCGCTCCAGCTCCTCCAGCGCGGCGGTCGCCTCCCGGCGGATGGTCTCGTCGGGCAGCGGGTGGCCGATGCGCTTGGCGCGCTCCACCAGCCGGCCCAGCGTCTCGATCCGCCGCTGGTAGCGTTCGTAGGCGGTCTCGTTCTGCTGGATGAGCCGCTCGCGCTCGCGGAGCACCTCGTTCAGCTCGCGCTCGGCGTCGCGGTTCTCCCGCGTGCTGGCGGTCGCACCCCGCTGGCTGGCGGTGAGGCGCTGCAGCGCCTCGTCGCGCTCGCGCGTGGCGGCGGCGGCCAGGCGCTGGCCCTCGGCGGCGTCGATCGCGCCGGCCTGCTCGGCCTCGCGGATGCGGGCGAGGCGGGCCTGGAACTCGCGCTCGATGCGCAGGCGGGCGTCGAGGCTCTCCTGCAGCCGGGCGATGTCCTCGGCCGCGCGCTGGCGGCGGAGTGCGGCCTCATTGCCGCCGCCGGCGCGGCTGTCGGGGTTGAGGATCTGCCGGGCGCGCTCCTCGGCGGTGCGCGCCTCGGCCTCCAGGGCGGCGATCTCGCGCTGCACCTCGTCGAGCTGCTGGCGGATCTCCCCGATCAGGCCGGTGCGGGTGACGCCGGCCTGCTCGCGCGCCACGCCCACCGCCCCGCGCTGGATGCTGCCGCGGCGGGGCTGGTAGGAGAGCGCCGCCTGGCCGGCGGCCTCGGCCTCGAGCTCCGCGAGGCGCCGCTGCAGCGCGTCGCGGTTCTGCTCCAGGCTGGCGCGCCGCTCGGCTAGTGGTTTGATCGACGTTGATGATTCCCATGGTGGCCTGGACCTGCGAGTCTGGGCGCCTGAGGGAAGGCGTTGAGGTCCGGCTCCGGCCGGGCGACCGGGAGCGGCTCGAAGGTGTAGTCTCCGACCGCAAGAGCCCGCAGCACCACGTCTGGCGGGCTCGGATCGTGCTGATGACGGCGGACGGCGCGGGCACGATGGCGATCCGCGCGGCGACCGGGAAGGGCAAGCCGACGATCTGGCGCTGGCAGGCGCGCTACATGCGGGACGGCGCAGACGGGCTGTTCCGCGACGCTCCGCGAGGCCGCGCCTTCGCCGCCGCCTCGCCCGAGCACGTCGCCGCCGTCGTCGAGCGCACCCTGCACGAGGACCCGCCCGCGGCGACGCACTGGACGTTGCGCTCGATGGCCAAGGCGAGCGGGCTGGCGCCGTCCACCATCCACCGCATCTGGCGCGAGCACGGGCTGAAGCCGCACCGGGTGGAGACTTTCAAGCTCTCGAACGACCCGAAGTTCGTCGAGAAGGTCCGCGACATCGTCGGCCTCTACGTCGACCCGCCCGAGCACGCCCTGGTGCTGTCCGTGGACGAGAAGAGCCAGATCCAGGCGCTCGACCGCACCCAGCCGGGGCTGCCGATGAAGCGTGGCCGGGGTGCCACCATGACGCACGACTACAAGCGGCACGGCACCACGACGCTGTTCGCCGCGCTCGACGTGAAGGCGGGCACCGTCATCAGCCAGTGCATGCTCCGCCACCGCACCGCCGAGTTCATCCGCTTCCTGCGGCTGATCGACAAGCAGGCCCCGGCCGAGCTCGACCTGCACCTGATCCTCGACAACTACGCCGCCCACAAGACCGACGCCGTGAAGCGCTGGCTGGCCAGGCATCCGCGCTTCCACGTCCACTTCACGCCGACCTCGGCCTCCTGGATCACCGCTGTCGAGGGCCTGTTCGCCACCCTGACCAAGCGACGCTTGAAGCGCGGCGTCTTCCGCTCCGTCATCGAGCTGAACCAGGCCATCCGGGACTACCTCGACGCCCACAACGCCGACCCAAAGCCCTTCCGCTGGACCGCTCCCGCTGACACCATCATCCACAAGCACCAGCGCGGGAAACGTCTGCTGGAATCACTCCACTAGGCTGGCGCCGGTCATGACGCGGTTGATGGCGTCCGCCACCCTGGACAGGGCGGGGGCGACCTGCGCCAGGAGGTTCCTGGCCAGCGACGAGAAGGCACGCTCCAGCGCCGCGATCTTGTCGGACGCCTCGTCGGCCTTGGCGATGAGGTCGGCGTCGGCGATGGCGCCGAAGCGGAGCGCCTCGGCGGTGAGGCGTTCCAGCCCGTCGCGCCCCTGCAGCAGGAAGGGGATCATGCGCTGGCCCAGCCGGTCGCCGAAGACGGCCGTGGCGGCGGCGGTGCGCTCGGCGGGATCGGTGAGGCCGGCGATGCGCTCCGCAAGCTCGGCCAGGACGGCCTCGGTCGCGCGGGCGTTGCCCGAGGCGTCCCGGAAGCTGATGCCGAGGCGGGTGAAGGCCTGCTGCGCCGCCTGCTCGCCCACCGCGGCGTCAGCGATGCGGCGCGTCAGCGCCTGGAGGCTGCGCAGCAACTCCTCGTTGGAGAGGCCGACCTGGGTCGCGGCATAGACAAAGGTCTGCAGCGCATCGGTGGAGACACCGGCGGCGTCGGCCAGCTCGCCGAGGCCACCGACCGCATCGACCGCACCCCGCACCATCGCCGCGATGCCGCCGAGGACAGGCCGGCGAGCACCGGGCCGACGCGCTTTCCCTATCTGATGGTCTACGAGCCGGAGCAGAGTCTGCCGCGCATTCTGCGCGTCCTGCATGCCTCGCGGGACCTCGCGGTGCTGCTGGCGGACCTGTCGGGCGAGGGGCTCTGATCAAGCATAGACCGTCCCCGCCTGATCATTCCGCAGCACTGCGGTCATCATCCGCGTCGCCGCGGCGTTGAAGGCCGCGCGAAAGTCGAAGGTGGCCTCCACCCCCGCCGGGCCTTCGTTCGGGGTCCTGGCCAGCGCCAGGTAGACCTCGTGCAGGGTGAAGGTCAGGCTGCGGTTCGCGTTGAGCGTGTAGGCGAACTCGAAGGAGGAGGCGGTGCCGTCCTGCGTCTGCGTCAGCAGCGTGGTGCTCTCGAAGCGCACGGTGATCTGCCCGGTGGCGCGGGTCACGCCCGGATCTACGCCCTCCACGCGCCGGTCGGCGCGAATGGTGCGCACGAGCTCCATCCCGTTCGCATAGGTGAACCGCGCGCCGGTGACCTGGGCGAGCGGCGAGCCGTTGCGGCTGATGCTCCCCTGCGCCTTGTTGAACAGCGTCAGCGCGTGGCTGGTCGGCGTGCCCGCGCCGCTCGCCCCGCTGCGCGTCGAGCCCTGGCCCATCAGGCCGAGCGTTGCGGTGGCTGGTCCGGTCGGCGAGAAGTCCAGTTCCAGCGTGTCGGCGCGCACGCTCGCGCAGATATCGAAGCTCGGCACATCGGGATAGGCGATCTCGATGCTGTTCGACGGCAGCGCGGCCGCGCCGGATGCGAAGGTGTGGATGAAGTTCGGCGTGGTGCCGGTGGTGATCGGCGGCCCGAGCAGCAGCCGCAGCCAGTGGCCGATATTGACCAGATCGACCGGCACCACCGCCTGGCCGCGGACGATCACGCTGTCGAGGAAGGGTGCCGCGGGATCGCGGTTGGCGCCCACGCCAATGATGTCGTTGTCGAGCAGCGGCTGCTCGGCGCCGAGGTCGATGGAGAGGAAGGGCATGCGGCGCCAATTGCCGCCGGGCGCGGTCCCGTAGACCGTCTCGGGGAAGGTGTGGACGCGGCAATTCGCGCCGATGGCACGGGGCATCGCGGGTCTCCGGGATCAGGATCGGCAGGGGTCAGGCCAGGGGCGAGCCGGCCACGGTGAAGAACAGCGCCACGGGCAGGCGCGCGGCGCAGGCCGCGGCAGCGCCCTCGAACTCGACATCCTCGAACTCCGCCGCGCCGGGCTGGGCCCATTCCGCCGTGCCGCCGAGGGTGCGGTCGGCGGTGACGGTGGCGGCGATGTCCATGAGCAGCGCGTCGAGCAGATGGGTGCGGGCGGCGGGCGTCGCGCCGGCAACGGTGACATCCATCTCGGCGCGATGCTCGATCGCGTAGGAGAGCGGCGAGAGGATCGGGGTCTGCTCCATGGTCTCGCCGTCGTGCAGGATGACCAGCCCGCCGGGCGGGATGCGCTGCGGCACGGTCTCGCCGCGCAGCACCAGGGGCGCGGGATTGCGGAGGGCCAGCACCGTCTGCAACCGGGCGTGCAGCGCCGCGATGGCGGTCTCGCGCGTGCTCATGCGGCGATCCTCCCGCTCTCGCGCGCCCAGGCCGCGACGAAGCGTCCCGGCAGGCGCCGCAGCGCGCGCTCGGCCGCCCCCTGCACGTTGAGCCGCCTGGCGAGCCTGACCTGCGGCAGCAGGAGGAACATCGGCACGAAGCCCTGGGCGTGCAGCGCCTGCTGCCACGCCGCCGCCCCCTTGCGGCGGGAGGTGGCGACCGGCACGAGCCCGCCGGCGATCAGCGGCGCGCGGCCTCTGCCGGACCGCTCGCCCTGCCGCACCGGGAGGCACCAGACGAAGCCCCGCCCGGACGTGAAGGGCCGCAGGAACCCCTGCCTCGAGGCGACCATCTGCGCCGGACTGACCTGGGCCTTGGCGCCGCGCCGCCCGCCCTGCCGGTTGAAGCCGGTCGGGATGGCCAGGAACTTCCCTCCGCCCTTGGGACGGATCAGCGCGCCGCGCTCGAAGGCGTCGATGGACATTCGGGACTTTCGTCCAGACCAGCCCGGCCGGCCGCAGCGACTCCCCCGAGGTCGGAAACACCCGCGCGCGCCAGACGTTCGCCACCCCGCGCGCGTTGCCGCCAAAGGCCGCCATCACCTGCTGCCGCAGCTCCTGCTTGACCTGCTCCGTCTCGGCGCGGATCGCGGCCATCGCCGCGCGCTCCCCGGCGCGCACCTCCTCGGCCAGCAGCCGGCGCAGATCGCCGGTGAGCCTGGCGGTGAGCCTCACGGCGCGGGCCCGCCCGGCGGCAGGCCGCTGCGGTGGCGCAGGATCGCCACCGCGAGGTCGTGCAGCGCCGCCTGGCCGAGATAGCCGAACACGAAGGCGAACAGGAACCGCCCGTACTCGTTGAAATCGAGGAAGCCTCCGAGCGCATAGCCGGCGCTGCCGACCAGCGCGGCGGAGGGCACCTCCCAGGCCAGGCACCAGCCGAGGCGTCGCCGCTCGGGGTGGTTCCAGCGCACGAAGCCCCCGGCGAGGCCGGCGGCGGCGCCCATGGCGAGCTCGACCGCCACGACCCAGAGGCTCGGGCTGTTCTGCGGCATGGCGGTTGTCCTATCGCTGGCAGAGCACGCGCCAGGCGGTGCCGGTGGCGTCGCGCTCGGCCGCCGTGACGGTGAGCAGCGCGGCGCCGAGGGCGAAGCTGTCGCCGGGGGCGAGGTCGGGCAGGGCGGCGATAGCGACGGAGAGCACGTCGGTCGCCTGGAGCAGGCCGCTGTCGAAGGCGCCGGCGACGCGATCGGGCGAGGACCGCAGCACGCGCACCGGCACCGGCGGCCCGCTGCCGCCCTGGCGGTAGATCGCCGCCGCGCCGAGATGGGGATCGGCGAGCAGCGCCGCCATGGCGGCGGTGAAGGCGGTCATGCGCCTGCCGCCGGCACGCGGGCGAGCATGACGCGCAGGGTGGGATCGGCGCCGGCGGCGGTGACGGTGCACAGCCCGACCTGGAAGTTGCCGCTGGCGGTGGTGGTGATGCGGCGGTTGGTGTTGTCCCAGAACACCCGCGCGCCTTGGGTGATGGCCAGCGCGGGTTCCTTGGGGAATTCGAACTCGCCGCGGGTTTCGCATTCGACCAGCGTGTTCTGCGCAGCGTCGGAGGCCGCCACGCCGAAGAAGGCGCCGACCAGCAGGCCCTGGCCGGCGAGGATGCCGTCCGCGTAGGGCACCAGCATCGGGATGGAGCGCGCGTCGGGACGAAGGCAGTTGCGCATCGGGAGGGTCTCCTCAAGAACGTGGAGCGGCGAGACGAGGGCGCGGGGCCGTTGCCGCGGCCGGCCCTCGCGTGTACACTTCATGTGATCACGGAGGGGTGCATGCCTGACGAAGCCAAGGTGAGCGTGCGCGAGTTGCGCGGCCGGCTTTCCGAACACCTACGGAGCGTGCAACGCGGGCAGTCGGTGCTCGTCACCTCGCATGGGGAGCCGGTGGCCCGCCTGGTGCCGGTGGAGCGCCCGGCCGCTGCGCCGCGGCCGTTCGGCTTCATGAAGGGGCGGATCCGCATGGCGCCGGATTTCCGGGAAACGCCGCCTGACGTCCTGGCCGCGATGGAGGCCGATCCCTTCCCGCCGCGTCGCCGCGGCCCGGCCGCGTGAGGCTGCTGCTCGACACCCATGTGCTGCTGTGGTTCGCGGCCGGCGACGATCAGCTCGGGCGCAAGGCCCGCGAGGCGATCGCCGATCCGGCGAACACGGTGCTGGTCAGCGTCGTCTCCTTCTGGGAGGCGGCGATCAAGGTGCGGATCGGCAAGCTCGATGTCGACGTTTCCGCGCTGATCCGGGACAGCGTGCGCGCCGGCTTCGATCTGCTGGACCTGACGCCCGGGCATGTCGAGCGGCTGCTGGTGCTGCCGGCCTCCGACCGGCATCGTGACCCGTTCGACCAGCTCCTCCTCGCCCAGGCAGCGGCCGAGGACGCTACCTTCGTGACCGATGACGGGCACGCCAGGCGCTATGGCGTGCCCATCCTGCGGTCGAGATGATCACGTCCCCGGGTTGAACCATGCGCCGCGCCAGTCGATGGCGCCGACGCCGAAGTCGAAGATGACGCTGATCTCGACGCCATCGGCGCCCTGGACGGGGCCGGTGGTGACCTGTGGCCCCTCGGCGCCGTTGAGGTAGCCGTAGACATAGACCGGCGAGGCGGCGGGTTCGGAAAACAGATACCAGCGATTCGCCTGGATCAGCGGCTCGACCAGCGGCTGCACGAAGCCCGCGTAGACATTGGCCTGTCCGATCTGCGTGGCCTGCACCGCGACGGTGAGCTGCCGCGCGGCGAGTTCCTGGTTCGGCCCGACCAGCAGGCGCATGGCGTTGCCGATGGCGATCGGCAGGCCGTCGAGCGTGCGCTGGCGCATGATGGCGGCGCGGCCGGCGGCAAGCCCCGCGAGGTCGAGGGCGCTGCCCGCACCCGCCGTGTTCGCCCGCGTCGCCGCGGTGGAGAACACCGGCGCGTTGCCGGTGGCGAGTGTCGGCCCGTCGCCGTTGGCGGCGTTGAGCAGGTTGTAGGCGGTGGCGTTCTCGAAATCCGCCACGCGCCGGCCGATGGCGGCTGCGAGCAGCGCGGGGAAGTCGGAGCTGGTGTGGAAGGCGCGCTCGGCGAGCAGCGTCGGGTTGCGCGGCACGCTGCGTTCGCCGCGGGCGCGCAGCAGCTCGCCGATCATGTCGAACGGGCGCCAGCCGAGGAACTCGGCGTGGCGGCCGCTCCCCTGCGGCTGGTAGCCCGGCATGGCGCGGGCGGCGATGGCATGCTGCTCGTAGCGCAGCGCGATGACGGCCTCGATCCAGTCCTGCATGCGCCTGGCGGCCTCGACCGCCTCGCGTGCTTCGGCCTGGAGAAGGGCAAGGTGCTCGGCCGGCAGCGGGATGATGTCGCCCACCGGCAGGTGGCGCAGGCTGTCGAGACCGGGCCGGTTGGGGCGGAGCGCGTCCATCAGGCGGCCTCCGCCAGGATCTGCGGCAGCAGGGGGGCGCCGGCGCGGCGCGGACGGCGACGGGCGATCATGAGGTATTCGAAATCCTCCACACCGCGGCGGCGCTGCACGAGGTGCGCGAGGCCCTGATCGCAGAGCGCCCAGGCGCGACCGGCGAGGCGGGCCAGAGCCAGCCGATCAGCCGGGCTGAGCAGACCAAGCTGCGGACAGAGGCTGCGGGCCAGGGCGCCGCGGAAATAGACGATCGCGTCACCAGGCGCGGCCGCGCCGAGCCAGCGGCAGAGCGCGGCCTCGGTGAGGGGCGGAGCGGGGCTCCAGGCGGGCGACGCCGCGGCCGGCGCCGGGGAGGCGATGCTATTCATACCAGGCCCTACGCAGCGGCAACCCGATCCGTCTCACGCCGCCGCGGCGATACCGGCCGCGAGCAGACGCAGCCGCAGTTCGGCGATGCGGCGATAGAAGGTGGCGCGGGAGGCGCCGGCGGCGGCGATCGCGTCGGATGGCGAGGCGGCGAAGAGGGCGGCGCAGAGCGCGCGGTCGCGTGGCGCGATGACAGAGGCCGCGCGCTCGAGGGCGAGCCGGCGCTCCAGCGCGGCGATCGCATCGCCGGGCTGGCCCCAGCAGGGGCCGAGCCCGGCGGCCTCGGGCAGCACCTCCGCCAGCGTCAGCGTCTCGTCGCCACAGGCGCCCGAGCGGCCGACCACGACCTGGTCGAAGCCGGTCGGGTTCTGGCGTTGCCGCTCCCGCCGCGCATGCCGGGCAAGGCGCTGGCCGCGGTGCCGGAAGCACAGGGTCGCGAAGGCCTCCAGGCTGCCGCGCGCGGGGTCGAAGGCGCCGAGCCGGCCGAGCAGGTCCAGCATCATCTCCTGCTCGACATCCTCGCGGTCATGTCCCGCCAGGCGGGCCAGGCGCAGGGTGCGGCGCGCCTCGCGGCGGAGGATGGGACGCAGGCGGTTGAAGTCGCTCAGGGTGAGGCTGGCTGGCATGGCGGCTCCGGAGGAGGTGTGACCCCTGCATGCAAGCAGAGGCCGTCTTGCCGGACGGAGGCGGAAAGGGGCGCAAAGGGGCGCAAATGCCCCGCGGCATTTCCGCCCCGTCGAAAACTCCGCCTTTTCTGCTCCTTTGCCGCACTTGGGGCACCATCATCCTTGCCGATTTCCGCCCCGACCGTTGCGCCCGCGTGGCTGTGGATTGCGGGGAGAGAGGAACGAACAAAGAGCATAGCCATTGACGAAAAGGTCAATGATCCGCCAGCCTCCACCCATGCCCATCGCCGTACGATACGCCTATGACCCGGCCACCGGCGCCCCGCGCCGCCTGTCCAGCACAGCCCTATGGGCGGTCGCCGCCGCGCTGCGGCGCCAGCTCCGCCTCGCGGTCGGGGCCGTGCCGGTCACCGCGGAGGCCCTGCTCGCGGCCGCGCAGGAACTGCTGGCGAATGGCCGGCTGGTGCGGGTGAGCTGGGATCTCTCCCGCCCTGTGCATGACCCTACGGGTCGGCCCGTGCTCGGCGTCTGCGAAACCGATCCCGACCTGCCCGGCACCGCGCTGGTGTCGGTCAATGCCTGCATGACCGCGGGGCGCCCCGACCTCGCGCTCAGCACGGCGGCGCATGAGCTCGGGCATGTGGTGTTCGACGTGCCGGCCGCGCTCGGCGAGGCCGGGCGGCGGTTCCGCGCCGTCACCGCCGATCCGGACGCGTTGCGGGACGGTGCGAGCGCGCTGGCCAAGTGGCGGGCCAACGAGTTCATGGGTGCGCTGCTGGCGCCCCCGGTGCCGCTGCAGCTGCGGCTGCTGCTGCATGCCCGAGCCGAGGGCCTGCGCACCGTCCACGCGGCGCATCACGGCCGACAGGGCTCGCGCATCCTGGCCTCCGGCAACCCGCCGGAGGCGGTGGCCGGCGTGATCGCCGCGCTGGCCGGCGATTTCGGCGTGTCGGAGAGCTTCATCCACGTCCGGCTCGAACGCTACCGGCTGGTCGAGGGAGGGCTGGCCCGGTGAGCTTCGGGTCGGTGGTGCGCGAGAAGCGCCAGGCGCTGGCGATCAGCCTGAACGACTTTGCCGAGCGGCTCGGCGTGTCGCCCGCCTACTGGTCGCGCATCGAGCGCGACCAGGAGAAGCCGCCGCGCGACGAGTTGATCGAGAAGGCGGCCGCCATCCTCGGCGTGCGGCTCGACGACCTGTTCATCGAGGCCGAGCGCCTGCCCCCCGACATGCGCAAGGACATGGCAGGCGTGGTGCAGGCCTATCGCCGCCTGCGCGCCGTCCGCCGGGGGTGAGCCGTGCCGGGTCAGGTGCTGCGCAAGCCCTGCTACGGGCTGGCCGAGATCTGTGCCCGCTGGGCTGTGAGCGAGGCCGACTTAGTGCATTTCGTGATCGCCGGCGAACTCGCGCTCTCCGTCGTGGTGGTCCGACTGCCGGTCGAGGAGGGGCTGATCGAGGAGGTCGAGCAGGGCCGTTTCGCCCACCTGCCCGATCGCGTGCACAGCGTCACCGGCACGCTCGATCTCCGCTCCCCTGATGCCTGGGAGGTGCTGACGGCGGGCCGCTGCGCCGTGCGCTCGTTCCAGGCGGCGGAGGGGCGGTATCGCGCGCTGCAGGCCGCAGGCGATGCGGCGCCGGAGCTGCTTGTGGCGCGGGAGCGGCTGGTCATCCGCCACGACGAGGTGGTGCGGTTCGAGGCGGCGCAGGCGGCCTATGCCGCCTCGCCAGCCCCTGCCATGGCCGAGGTGAAGGGCCGCGGCGCACCGTCGCGCTACGATTGGGATGCGTTCTGGTGCGAGGCGGCGGTGCTGCTGCAGATCGAGGGCATGCCCGCCACCCAGGCGGCGCTGGTGCGCCGGATGGAGCGCTGGTTCGCCGAGCGCGGCGAGTTCCCCGACCAGCGCACGATCAAGCGCAAGGTGGGGCTGCTCTGGCGGCGGCATGCCGAGGCGCTGGCCCGTCTACCCGGCTGAGACGCCTCAGCGCCGCCGCGCGTAGGACCAGGTATGCGTGCCAGCCTGGTCCCGGTGAACACCCACCTCCCGCCCCAGCTCCGCGAGGTGTGCGACCTCCTCGCCCGCGGCCTGCTGCGGCTGCGCAGCCGCGCTACCGAGGAACTCGCGCGCGACGCCGAGGAGGCTCGGGAGCCGGGAGAGGTTCGCCTACACTCCACCGCCCGGCAGCGCCGTCATGCGAACCCCAGGAGAGAGGGAGTCGCATGACCCGACGATCCACAACCCAACGCCGGCAGCTGTCTGCAGCGCCGCCGGCGCCCACCGTCCCGAAGATCCCGCCCGCTCAGGTCCTGCCGCGCCTGGCGGCGCTGCAGACCGCCACGGCCGCCGAGCTGAAGGAGCAGTGGCGGGCCCTGTTCGGCAAGGAGCCGCCGCCCTTCAATCGGCCCTACCTAGTCAGTCGGCTGGCCTACCGCATCCAGGAACTGGCCTATGGCGGGCTGAAGCCGGAGACGCGGGCACGGCTCGAGGCGCTGGGTGAGCAGCTTGACGGCGGCAATGTCGTGCTGCGACGGGTCCGCGCCGACAGCCGGCCGCTGCCGGGGACGCGGCTCATCCGCGAGTACGACGGCGTGCAGCATGTCGTCACGGTGCGCGCGAACGACTTCGAGTACGAGGGCCGACCCTATCGGTCGCTTTCCGCCATCGCTCGGCACATCACCGGCACGCGCTGGAATGGCTGGGTGTTCTTCGGGCTCCGCCAGCCGGGAGCCGGCGCATGAGGGGCCGGAAGCCTGCGGCGGAGGTGATGCCCGCCTCGGTGAAGAAGCTCCGCTGCGCGGTCTACACGCGGAAGAGCACGGACGAGGGGCTGGACAAGGAGTTCAACACCCTCGACGCCCAGCGCGAGGCCTGCGAGGCGTATGTTGCCAGCCAGCGCGCCGAAGGCTGGGTGCTGGTCCGCGATCGCTATGACGACGGCGGATTCTCCGGTGGCACGCTGGAGCGGCCGGCGCTGAAGCGCTGCTCGCCGACATCGAGGCCGGGCTGGTCGACGTCATCGTCGTCTACAAGATCGATCGCCTGTCCCGCTCGCTGATGGACTTCGCCANACCAGCATGGGGCGGCTGACGCTGAACATCCTGCTGAGCTTCGCGCAGTTCGAGCGTGAGGTGATCGGGGAGCGCATCCGCGACAAGGTCGCTGCCTCCAAGGCGCGCGGCATGTGGATGGGGGGGAAGGTGCCGCTCGGGTACGATGTCGCCAACCGCAAGCTGGTCGTGAACGAGGCCGAAGCGGCGCGGGTGCGGCGGGTGTTCGCGCTGTTCGTCGAGACCGGCTCCGGCGTCGAGACGGTCCGCAGGCTCCAGGCGGAGGAGATCACCGCCAAGTCCGGCCGGCCGCTCGACAAGGGCGACGTGTACAAGATCCTGAACCTGCGGACCTACCTGGGCGAGGTCACGCGCAGGGGGAATGTCTACCGCGGCGAGCACCAGGCCATCGTGCCGCGGGAGCTGTGGGACCGGGCGCATGCCGTCCTGCAGGTCAGCCCGCGCAGCCGTGCGGCGCAGAACCGGCAGCGGCCGCCGGCGCTGCTCAGGGGGCTGATCTTTGGGATGGACGGGCGGGCACTGTCGCCGACGCATTGCGTGAAGAAGGGACGGCAGTACCGCTACTACGTGGCGCAGCGCGTGCTGAAGGGCAACGCTGCTGGAGACGACAGCATCGTGCGGCGCGTCTCGGCAGCTGAGATCGAGGGCGCCGTGATCGCCCAGCTCCGCGCGCTGCTGCGGCAGCCGGAGATCGTGGTCGGCATCTGGCTCGCGGCGCGGCGGGATGCCCCTGACCTGACCGAACGGGAGGTGCGTGACGCGCTGCACCGGCTCGATCCGCTCTGGGACGAGTTGTTCCCCGCCGAGCAGGCACGCATCGTCCAGGCGCTGGTCGAGCGCGTCACCATCGGGCCCGACGGCGCCGATATTCGCCTGCGCGTCGAGGGGCTGGCGGGGCTGGTGCATGACCTCGGCGCCATGGCGCCCGCCACGCGGAGGGCGGCATGAACGCCCCCGCCGGCATCACGGTCTGCGTGCCGCTGAGGATCCGCCGGCGACCCGGACGGAAGACCGTGGTCCAGCCGGTCCCGCCTGCCGGCGCCGACACCGCCATCCCCACCCGCGCCGACCCGGCGCTGGTCAAGGCGCTGGCCAGGGCATTCCGGTACCAGCGCCTGCTCGACCAGGAACGCTACGCCTCCATCAGCGAGATGGCGAAGGGGGAGAAGATCGACCGGGGGTATCTGGGGCGGCTGCTGCGGCTTGCCGTCCTCGCCCCGGATATCGTCGAGGGGCTACTCGATGGCCGCCATGGCGACGACGCGGACCTCGCCCGACTCATGGAGCCGCTGCCGAGCGTGTGGGGCGAACAGCGCGCCGAACTCTGTTCCTCCAGGCTGCCCAGAGAGTGCGGCGGACACCACAACTATCTCCAGATCTCCAGCCTGTAGATTTTCGCTTGACCGGCCGGATACCGCCCGCGTAATCAACAATTGCCTCCGGATGGAGGCTGTGAAGAACCCTGGGAAGCGGTTCTGGTGAGACCAGCTGCCGGAGGCAGCATTTTTGGTTGCGTCGTCAACGCGGGCGCGGCCAAAGTGCACCTGTTGCAGCGCAGGCACCGGGATCGGTTCTCTTCGGATGGAGAAACCGGTCGTGACATCAAAAAAGCTGATCATCAAGTTCGAGGAGGCGGCGGAGCAAGTTCATGGCTCCGTTCGGCGCATTGTGGGCTTCGTCCAGGCCAAGAGCCTGCTTGGCCTCTTCGATGCCGTGGACCTAGAGGCCAATCCCCGTTCCGCAAAATGGGGGCAGGTCACGGAGGCAATCGTCGAGAGCATCACGCGCGATCCCGACATCTTCCCCTTCAAGACCAAGGGCATCCTGGTTGGTTCCTCCGAATACCAGGCCCTGGAGCGTAAACGTTACGAGCTCCGCTTCAGCGACCCCGCGACGGAGGGCATCCTCGACGGCGGACACAATATGCTTGCGATCGGCACGCATATCGTCTTGACCGCGGTCGGCGACGAGAAGCTTGTCCGGAAGTGCAGGAACTGGGAGGCCTTCAAGGAGGTCTGGCGGCAGAACCGAACGGCGATCGACGCCATCCGCGATGAGCTCAGCTTCCTCGTCCCGCTCGAGATCCTGGTCCCGGCCGACCTCGAGGATGACGCCATCGTCTCCGAGTTCCGTTCCGAGCTTCTCGAGATTTGCGCCGCGCGCAACAACAACGCCGAGCTGACCACAGAAACCAAGTCCAACCAGAAGGGGTTTTACGAGGCGATCAAGGCGGCCCTGCCCGAGCAGGTGGCCAAGCGCATCGAGTGGAAGTCGAACATCGCCGGGGGCGACATCAAGGTCCGCGACATCATCGCGCTCGCGTGGATTCCGCTGTCGCGCATCCCGGATCTGCCCGTGAAGCCGCCCGTGCCACAGAACCTGTACCGCAACAAGGGCGAGTGCGCGAAGCTCTTCGACGATCTCATGAGCCATGAGAGCATCTCCGAGCGCGGTGCGGACAGTCCCACCTACACCTTGAAGAGCGAAGCGGTCCGGAGCGCGATCCAGGTTCTGGGCGACGTGCCGGGTCTCTACGACAAGATCTACAAGGATTTCCCCGACGCCTACAACAAGGCTGGCGGCCATTTCGGCCGTATCGGCATCGTTCGCATGTACGATGCCTCGCGCAGGACGGACAAGAACCGCAAATACATGCGGACCCAGCCGACCACCCACTTCACCGAGCAGGACGTGGAATACAGCTACCCCGACGCGCTGATCATGCCGCTCGTCTGGGGCCTGAGCGCGCTGATGGAGTTCAAGGACGGCAAGGTGCGCTGGCGCGTCGATCCCGCCCGCTTCCTCGACCGCCACCTCGTGGAGATCGCGCGCAACTACAAGCTTGTGCTGGAGATGTCCCGCTTCGACCCGAACAAGCTCGGCAAGAACGAGGCCTCCTACGGCTTCGCGGTGAGCCAGTTCGAAACGGCTCTGCTGAAGGACGGCAAGGCCGCGGCCTGACTCCCAGCGGGCGCGCGGCGCCGCCGCGTCGCGCGCTCATCTCGGCCTGCTCCCCCATCGGATCGGATCTGGACATGATCAGCTTTCTTGACGACCACGCGCCCCGTCGCGTCGCAATCACCCTGCCGGCGGGCTTGCAGTTGCGTGGCCTGCACCTTGGCCAGGGCAATCCACCCCTCGAAGTGCTCGTTCTCGACGCGGCCGCCGAGCCGAAGGCAGCCACCCTGCGGCAGGTCTGGAAAGACCGCCTGGCCGGTCGCGCCACACCGCTTCTCGCCATCGCCTTGCATGGCCACCACGCCAGCCTCTGCGGCCCGGCCGGCGAGGATCCGCCGGTGCGGCGGATCGAGCTCTCTCAGGCCGAACGCCTCTGCGGCCGCGCGCTGGCCGAACTCGACCGACACGCCGCGCTGCGCTTCCTCCACGACGCCTTGCCGAGCCTCGAGACCGAACTGCCCGGCATCCGCAACGAGGGGCTGCTCTCGGACCACGAACTCGCGCGCGGCGCCCGGCTTCGTGAGGATTGGAAGGACGCGGAGGCCCGCGGCGTTCCCGCCCTCGGCGCCACGGGCCTCGAGCTGCTCCGCCGCCTCGGCTTCGGCCTCGAGAGAGCGGACGGCGTCACCCACCTGCTGCGCAGCGGCGCGCGCGACCGCGCCGTAGCCGTGCTGCTCGACGCCGGCGAAACGCCCGAAGCTGCCGCGCCGCGCTTCCAGAACCTCTCCCCCGTCTCCTGGGCGCTCGCCAAGGCCGACCAGCGCAACCTCCCCTACGTCGTGGTGGTGCAGAACGACCGCATCCGGCTCTACCCGGTCGAGCTCGGCATCGGCGTGGGCCGGCGCGGCCGCACCGAGACCTGGATCGAGATGCGCACCGGCCTCATGCGCCAGGACCAGGCGGCGCTGCTGTGGCTCGTCTTCTCGGCCGAGGCCCTGAAGCCCGGCGGCACGCTCGAGGAGCTGCTGGAAAGCTCCAAACGCTTCGCGGCCGACCTCGCGGTTCGGCTGCGCGAGCGGATCTACGACCGGGTGATCCCGGGCCTCGCCACCGGCATCGCCGAGGCGCGTGGCCTTTCCGCCGTTAGCGCGGAAGAGCTTCGCCTCACCTACGCCATGGCGCTCACGTTGCTCTTCCGCCTGCTCTTCATCGCCTATGCGGAGGACCGCGACCTGCTGCCCTTCTCCAGCAACGAGGCCTATCGGCACCGGGCGCTGAAGACGAAGGCGCTGGAACTCGCGGCGAAGACCACGCCTCCCGGCCCCGACGCGCATCTGTGGCAGGAGGTGACCCGGCTGTTCGACGCGGTGCGCCAGGGCGATGCCGCGCTCGGCGTGCCGGCCTATGGCGGGCGGCTGTTCGAGACCGAGCCGGCGATCTACCAGCCGGGCGCGGAGCTCGCCCGCATCAGCCTGCCCGATCGCGTGTTCGAGCCGGCACTGCGCGGCCTGCTGCTCGACGAGGGGCAGGATCTCGCCACTCTCGGCGCCCGCCCAGTGGATTTCCGCAGCCTGCGCGTGCGGGAGTTCGGCACCATCTACGAAGGGCTGCTCGAGTCCGAACTCGCCGTCGCCGACACCGACCTCGCGCTGAAGAAGCAGGGCAACGAGCTCGTCTACGTCCCGGCCCGTCCGAAGGATGCGATCGCGGTGCCCAAGGGCGGGATCTACCTGCACAACCGCTCGGGCGCGCGCAAGGCCTCGGGCAGCTACTTCACCCCCGGCTTCGCCGTGGATCATCTGCTGGACGCGGCGCTGGAACCCGCGCTCAAGGCCCATGCCGAGCGCCTCGCCGCCCTCGACGACGTGGACGCCGCCGAGGCCTTCTTCGACCTGCGCATCGCCGACATCGCCATGGGCAGCGGCCATTTCCTCGTCGCCGCGGTGGACCGGGTGGAGCGCGCGCTCTCCGCCATCCTCGCCGAACGCCCGCTGCCGGGCGTGACGGCGGAGCTCGCGCGGCTGCGCGCCGCGGCGGAGGGCGCGCTGCGCAAACTCGGCCTCGAGGACACGCAGCCGATCGAGGATTCGCAGCTCCTGCGCCGGCTGATCGCGCGGCGCTGCATCTATGGCGTGGACCTCAACCCGCTCGCGGTGGAGCTCGCGCGGCTCTCGCTCTGGATCCACAGTTTCGTGCCCGGCCTGCCGCTCGCCCTGCTCGATCATTCGCTGGTGCACGGCAATGCGCTGGTGGGCATCGCCACCGTCCGCCAGCTCGAGGAGCGCTTCGCCGCCTCCGGCACCGCGCTCTTTCCGGTGGATGCGCAGAGCCTGCTCGGCGAGGCGGCCGAGCCGCTGAACCGCCTGGCGCGGCTGGCCGACGCGACACCGCAGGACATCGCGGCGGGGCGGGAGGCGATGGAGCGGGCGCGGCTGGCGGTGGGGCCGACCAAGGCGCTCTGCGACCTGGTTCTGGCCGAGAGGATCGCGCCGGAGCAGGTCGCCTTCCAGTTCGAGACCTGGCCGCGGGAGCGTGCGCGCATCCAGGCCAACCCGGCGCTGCGCCGCGCGCGCGAGGCGCTGGCGGGGCTGGACGTGCTGCATTTCCCCATCGCCTTCCCGGAGGTGTTCCTGCGCCGCCGCCCGGGCTTCGACGTCATCCTCGGCAACCCGCCGTGGGAGAAGGTGAAGATCGAGGAACACGGCTTCTGGGGCCGGCATTTTCCCGGCTTCCGCGGGCTGCCGCAAAGCGAGCGCGAAGCCCTCCTGCCGAAACTGCGGCAGGAGCGGCCCGATCTCGTCGCCGCCTATGAGCGCGAGGCGGCGCAGGCCGAGCGCGAGCGCGCGGTGCTGGGCGCCGGCTTCTATCCCGGCATGGGCACGGGCGACCCCGACCTCTACAAGGCCTTCGCCTGGCGCTTCTGGCAGTTGGCGGCGGAGGAGGGCGGCAGGATCGGCGTGGTGCTGCCGCGCAGCGCGCTCTCCGCCCAGGGCTCGCAGACGCTGCGGGAGGCCCTGCTCTCCGGCAGCGCGGCGCTGGAGGTGACCACGATCGTCAACAACGCCGGGTGGGTGTTTCCGGAAGTGCACCAGCAGTTCACCATCGCCCTCCTCGCCCTCGCCCGCGGCGCGCCACTGGGCGCAAGCGTCGCGCTGCGCGGCCCCTTCGCCTCCCGCCCCGCCTGGGAGGCGGCGAAAGCGAAGCCCCCGCAGCGTTTCGCGCCCGCCGAGGTGCACGGCTGGACCTCCTCCGCCGCGCTGCCCCTTCTGCCCTCCGACGAAAGCATCGCCGTCTTCGCCCGGCTGCGCGCCGCGCCGCGGCTGGACCTGCGCCAGGCCGGGAGCTGGCGCGCCCGGCCCGACACGGAACTGCACGCGACCAGCGACAAGCCCTTGATGCTCTTCGACCCGCCCTCGACCGAGGGCCTGTGGCCGGTGTTCAAGGGTGAGAGCTTCGACCTCTGGCACAACGACCTCGGCCCCGCCAGCTACTACGCCTGGGCCGAGCCCGCGCCGGTGATGGCGCGGCTGCAGGCGAAGCGGCTGAGGAGCGGGAAATCACGGCGCGATTCGGCGCATGCCGAGTTCCCGCCCGGCCATCGGCGCGACGAGGGGACGCTGCCCTGCCTCGCCCCGCGCATCGTGTTCCGCGACGTCTGCCGCGCGACCGACCGGCGCACGGTGATCGCCGCCCTGGCGCCGGGGCGGGTGTTTCTGACCCACAAAGCGCCGTACTTCCTCTGGCCGGCCGGAGACGAGAAGCACCAAGCCTTCCTGCTCGGTGTGCTCTGCTCCGTGCCGCTGGATTGGTATGCACGGCGTTTCGTCGAAATCAGCCTCACTTACTTCATCCTCAATCCCTTCCCCATCCCCCGCCCGCCGCGGGACGACCGGCATTGGAAGCGCGCCGTGGCGCTGGCCGGCCGCCTCGCCTGCCCCGACGCGCGCTTCGCCGACTGGGCCAAGGCCGTGGGTGTGGCCCACGGCCCGCTCGAGCCTGCCGAGAAACAGGCGATGATCGAGGAGCTGGACGCGGTGGTGGCGCGCCTCTACGGCCTCACGCCCGACCAGCTCGCCCACATCTTCGACAGCTTCCACGACTGGAAGAACGAGACCGAGCGCGCCGCCTGGGCCGCGCGGCGGGACCGGACTCTCGCCATCCTGCGGGGGCTGCCATGAACCGGCCGGAGTTCATCACCAACCAGGACGGCAACACGCTGCTCGCCGCGCTGGCCGCCGCGATTCCCGATGCGCCCGCCGCCCCGGCCCCGGGCTTCGCCGAAGCGCCGGCCGCGCCGGCGGAGATCGCCATCGCCACCGCCTTCTTGAGCCCCGCCGGCTTCGGCGCCATCGCGGAGCGCCTGGCGCAGACGCGGCGCGTGCGCCTCTTGATCGGCGCGGAGCCGGAGCCCGAGGCGCTGCGCCTCGCGCGCCACCGGCTGCGCAAGCCGGGCGACCCGCCCGCCGCCGCCCTCGAACGGCGCGAGCTGGCGGAGGGGCTCAAGCTCCTCGAAGCCGGGCTGCGCGCGGAGCGCGACCGCCTGCCCTTCACCGCGGAAGCCCGCCACAGCCTGCGCCGTATGGCGGCCATGCTGCGCCGCGGCCAGCTCGAGACACGGCGCTACGAACGCGCCTTCCTGCACGCCAAGGCGATCCTGTTCGACGGGCCGACGCCGGGGCTGATCGCGGGCTCCTCCAACCTCACCCGCGCGGGCCTGACCACCAACCTCGAGCTCAACCTCGGGCGCTGGGACGCGGCCATCCACGCCCAGGCGAAGGCCTGGTTCGACCGGCTGTGGGAGGAGGCGGTGCCCTTCGACCTCGCCGCCCTGCTCGAGGAGCCGGAGCAGGACTTCCCGCCCTGGCTGATCTTCATGCGCATCCTCTGGCAGCTCTACGGCGAGGAGCTGGAGCAGGAACGGCAGGAGGAGGGAGACATCCCGCTCACCGCCTTCCAGTTGCACGGCGTGTGGCGCGCGCGGCGGATCCTGAAGGATTTCGGTGGCGTGATCGTCGCCGACGAGGTGGGCCTCGGCAAGACCTTCATCGGCGGCGCGATCCTGGAGGCCTGCGCGAAGAACCGCCAGCGCGCCCTGCTGGTGTGCCCCGCGGCGCTGCGCGGCACCTGGGACAGGTTCCTCGCGGAACACAATATCGGCCGCTTCGTCGAGATGGTCTCCTACGACGAGCTCGCGCGCGACCGGCAGCTGCGCGACCCGCTGCTCCGCCCGCACGCCGCGGGCCATCACCTGCGCGCCGAGCTCGACGAGTATCAGCTCGTCGTGGTGGACGAGGCGCACAACTACCGCAATCCGGACTCCTCCCACCGCGCGGCGGTGCTGCGGCGGCTGCTGTTCGGCCAGCGCAAGGACCTGGTGCTGCTGACGGCGACACCGGTGAACAACAGCCTGTGGGACTTCTATCACCTGCAGCGATTCTTCCTGCGGCAGGACAGCGCGCTGGCGCAACGCGGCATCCTCAGCATCCGGGAACGCTTCAAGGCGGCGGCGAGGCAGGACCCTGCCAATCTCAGCCCGGATTTCCTCTATCCGATCATCGACGCGCTGACCGTGAAGCGCACCCGGGGCTTCGTGAAGAAGCACTACGCCGGGGAGACCATTCGCGGGCCGGACGGGGTGATGCGGCCGATCGTCTTCCCCAAGGCGGTGCCGATCACCGTGCGCTACGACCTCGAGCGGCTCGCGCCCGGGCTGTTCGACGCCGTGGTGGAGGCGCTGGACCCCGAGCACGGACGCAACCTCGTCGCCTTCGCCCGCTACGCGCCCGATGCCTTCCTGATCGAGCCGGAGGAGGAGGGGGCCGAGGCGAGGGAGACGGCGGCGGGGCTTCTGCGCTCCGGGCTGCTCAAGCGCTTCGAATCCTCGGCGCAGGCCTTCCGGATCAGCCTCGATCGCATGGTGCGGGAGCACGACCTGTTCCTGGACGCCTTGGCGAAGGGCAAGGTGATCAGCACCGCCTTGCTGCGCGAGCTCGCCGAGGATGACGAGGGGTTCGACGATCTGCTCGCTAGCAGCGGCGAGGCGCGGGATGCGGCCGCCTACAACGTGAAGGCCCTCCGCGCGGCCGTCGAACGCGACCGTGGGATTCTGAAGGACCTCGCAGACCGTCTGGCCGCGGCGAGCGACGAACACGATCCGAAGCTCGACGCCGTTGTCGAGGAGCTCGCGAAGATCGCGGCACAGGCCCGGAGAGACGCCAGCACCGAGGCCGAGGAGCAGAGGAACCGCAAGGTGCTCCTGTTCTCCTACTTCGGCGACACGGTGGCTTGGCTGCGGAAGGCGCTGGAGGCGCGCATCGGCGCGGATCCGCGACTCGCGGGGTACCGGGGGCGGATCGTCGCCGTGGTGGGGCGCGGGCTGGAGGGCGAGGAGGCGAACCGCAACGAGGCGGTGTGGGGCTTCGCGCCGGAGTCGAGCGGCCCGCCCGTGGGCCAGCAGGATCTCTACGACCTGCTGATCACGACGGACGTGCTGGCGGAGGGCATGAATCTCCAGCAGTGCCGGCACATCATCAACTACGATCTGCCCTGGAACCCCATGCGCCTCGTGCAGCGGCATGGCCGGATCGACCGGATCGGCAGCCCGCACCCGCGCGTCTTCCTGCGGACGGTCTTCCCGGCGGACCGATTGGATGCGCTGCTGGCGCTCGAGCAGCGCATCCTTCGGAAACTGGCCCAGGCCGCGAAGAGCATTGGCGTCGGGTCCGCTCCGGTGGACGGTGCGGCATCGGGCGATCAAGTTTTCGCGGAGACGAGAGCCGAGATCGAGAAGCTTGCGGCCGAGGACCCGACCCTCTTCGAGCAGGGCGGGACCGCTGCGGCCGCACAGACCGGCGAGGAGTATCGCCAGCGCCTGCGGATGGCGCTGGCCAAGGACCGTCTGGCCATCACGGAGCTTCCTGGGGGTGCCGGAAGCGGCATGCGCAAGGGCACCCGCTCTGGTGTGCTTTTCTGCGCGGAGGTGGCGCTGGCCGATGGTCCCCGCAGCTTCCTTCGTTTCGTACCTGCCGGTCCTGGCTGGGAGCCGCCTCCCGACTCTACCGGCATCGAGCGCGAGGTTGGTCTCTGCCTGCGGCTGATCGACTGCGCCGAGGAAACGCCGCGCCACATGCCAGAACGGATTGCGGAGCGGGTATTTGCCTTCTGGGAGCGGGCGCTGTCCGACATCCTGGCCGAGTGGGAGGACTTGTCGGACCCGGCGAAGCTGCAGCCGCAGGTGCGTCTTCTGAACAAGCAGGTCGCCGCCTTCATCCGAGCCCATCCGCCGCATGACCTGGATGGCGATCGGGTCGCGAAGGCCCTCGACATCCTCGAGGCGCCATGGCCGCGACGGGAGGAGGCGCTGCTGCGCGAGCAATGGCGCGACCGCTCGGGTTCAACCGCGGCGCGCAGCGCACGTCTTGTCGAGTGGGTTCTTGGGACCGGTCTCGAGCGCTTCGAACCGCCCGCACCGCTGCCGCCGATTGATGGAGACGACGTGCGGCTCGTTTGCTGGATGGCTTTGGAGGCCACTACCGAGACCGGGCTTCAAGAGTGAACCAGGCTGCGCGGGCGGTCAGTCTTGCAGCGTGACCCGAGCACGCCGCGGGCCCGGCCGTCGAGAAACAGGAGGTAATCGGCCAGGCCGGTGGCGGTCGGCGTCTCGCGGACGGCGATGCCGGGGCCGGCGTTGAGGTTCATCGCGGCGCGGTCCTGCACGATCCAGCCGGCGGCGGCGAGCGCGGCGTCGATCGCCTGCCGGGCCCGAGCCTCCGGTGCTGCGTCGCGCTGGGCGCCTTGGGGGTGGTCCATGACGCGACAGTAACACGATGCGCGCGGAAGGGCGGGGTTGGGACAAGGCGAGGCGTTCAGCGGGTCGCGGCGATTGCCCGGGCGGTGGGATTGCCGAACCCGAACAGCCCTGTCCGCCTCAAAGCGATGGGAAATCAGGGACCTGCCCCTTGTAGACTAAAGCGGCCAAGTCCCAAGGTCCGGAGAGAAAAGCGCGGAGAGAGAGAACCAAAAGCCGCTCGTTGCGCCTACGAATTATCAACCCCACCGCGCAAACCCCGGCCAAACCTGCGCCCCAGCGCGGCGGCGACCCTGGCGGAGAGAATTGAAGGAAGCGGCGACTGGAGCAGCGGTGGGAACCGGGGAACGAAATTCGCTGGTCATCTGCAAGCGGCGTCTTCTTTTCGCTCGCGGTGGCCACCGCTGCACATCGCTCGGTGTTCTTCCCCGTGCGCTACTGGTCGGCAGAACCGTCCTGATGCGGCGCGTCAGTCCGCAGGTGGGCCCCATCTCGCTCGGCGGATGGCAGCGCGGGCCCAGCGGTCTCCCGCGCGCCACCCCTGGCGATGATCAGCCTTGTTTCACCTCGATCCGCTTGACCTTGGCCTGGGCCTCCGGCGTTTGCGGCAGCCGGATCGTCAGCACCCCGTTCTTGAAGGTCGCCTCCGCCTTGCTGCCATCGACGCCGGGCGGCAGCGGGATGGCGCGGTAGATGGCCCCGTAGCTGCGTTCGGAGAGGTAGTAGCCCTTCTTCTCCTCCTGCCGCTCGATGCGCTTCTCTCCCTTTACCGTCAGGACATCGTCGCCGACCGTCACGTCGATATCCTTCATCTCCATGCCCGGAAGCTCGATGGAGATCTCGACGGCGTTGTCGGTCTGCACCACGTCCGATTTCGCCTCGCTCTGGCCCCAGGGCCATTCAAACCCCGCCAGCGGCTTGCCGAAGCGGTTCATGAAGTTCTCGAAGACCTGGTTCATCTCCCGCTGCAGCGCCGCGATCGGGCTCTGCTCGGAGGTCTTCTGCTCGGGCTGGTCACCCTTTCGGGCCCATGGGATCAGATCCTTGATCTGCATGACATCCTCTCCGTTGCCGCTCAGGCGGCCCTGACCTGGATCTTGCTGGGCTGCACCTCGGCCGCGCGAGGCAGCCTCAACGTCAGCACACCGTCCTTCAGCACGGCCTCGATGCGCGCGGCATCGAAGTCTTCCGACAGGACGAAGCTGCGCTCGTAGTCCCCCGGCTCGAACTCGAGGTGGACGAGCCGGAAGCGATCGGGCTGCGGGCTGCTCCCGCGGCCGCGCACGGTGAGCACTCGCCGCTCCAGCGTGATGTCGACGTCGTCGGCGACCACCCCCGGCATCTCCATCATCAGCACGATGCCCTCTGCCGTCTCCACGACATCGGTGAGCGGGCGCCAGATGCGCACGTTGCGGGTCGGCTCGGCCCCCGTGGCCGCCGGGGAGACAGCGCCGGCTTCGGCTTCGGCATTCATCGGTGTCGCTCCTCTCAACCGGCCTTGATCTCGATCCGGCGCGGACGTTGGTCCTCGGGACGCTGCAGGGCGATGGTGAGCACGCCGTTCGCGAACCGGGCCTCGACCTGCGACGGATCGACTGAGAAGGGCAGGCGGACGATGCGGGTGAAGCGGCCGAAGGCGCGCTCGCGCCGGTGCCAGACGGCGCCCTGCGGCAAACCGGGCGGCTGGCGCTGGCCGGCGATGGTCAGCACGTCGTCCTTGACCGTGATCTCGATGTCCTCCGGCGCCACACCCGGGACTTCGGCAACGATCGCCACCGCCGCCTCGTTCTGCCAGAGATTCAGGGGCGGAAAGGCCGGGGCGGCGGTCCCGAACGGCATGCGATCGAGCGTCTCGCCGAAGCGTCGCAGCAACGCGAAGGGATCGGCACGGTAGAGCGTCAGTGGATGCAACATCGGCTCCTCCTGGTTGCGGGACGCGGCGCGTCCCCTGGTGAACGGCCGTCCGGGAGAAGATCCGCGAGCGGCCGAAGGCAGGCGTGGAGATCGCGCGGCGCCGCCGGCTGGACCAGCCAGGTCCGCCCCGGCCCTCGCGTGGCATCGACTGCCGTGGCTGCTGCGCAAGGCCGGCCCCGCCATGCCGGCCAACGGCATCACCGTCGCCTCCCGGCTTGGCACCGGCAGGATGAGACGGCATCGGGATGTGGGGCGAGCGGCTCAAGCGAGCCTCACCCCTGTCCAGCCAGGCGGATCGCTGGCCGGGAAGGACTCGAGGCTCGCCTCCTCGACCGGATCGGGTCGGGACTCGCCGTTGCCCGCCCCAACCCAGGGCAAGACGCGTCCGATGGCATCACCGAGGTCGTATCGGAGTTGGTCGGCATAGCTCCTGTAGCGGATGCGCCTCGGCGGCGGCTCGTCCACTTCGTAGGGCCAGCCGTGTCGCTCCGCGAAGGCGATCGCGCTCATCCGATCGGGAAACTCGATCCGCAGATGCGCGAGGGGATCGCTGGCCGGAGCCCGGCGCACCGTGAGGTTCCGGCCGGGCGCCTCGGCCGGCAGGAACTCCAGCACCCATCGGCTCCGGCCGGATGCGGATTGGGTGACCGACCGGCCCGGCTGGTGGATCCGGACCTTTGGCGGGCCGCCATACGGCGCAGCCATCCCTCCGCCCGGCATAACGGGAACGGGGCGCCGCATGCCCGCGTCCGGCGCGACGCCCAGCCGCGTTCCGGACGCGCCGCTCACCGCGGCGGAGCCGCTCGCATCGGCCGGGGGCGTCCCGCTCGTCATGATGCCGCCTACTGGGCCGCTTCGGCGGCCTTGGCGTCATCCCCGCTGGGTTTCGCCGCCGCCTCGATCACGACCTGCTCGGCCGTCGCATCCCAGCGAAGCCGGATCGTGTCACCCTTCGCCACTTCGCCGCCCAGCATGGCGCGCGCGAGCCGCGTCTCGACCAAGCTGCGGATCTGGCGCTTGAGCTCGCGCGCCCCGTACTCGGGGCGATAACCTTCGGCGGCGAGCATCTCGACCAGGCTGTCGTCGAACTCGACCGTGACGCCCTGGCTCGCCGCGGTGCGCTTCACCCGCTCGAGCTGCAGCAGCACGATCTGGCGGATCTCCGCCTTCGAGAGCGCGTGGAAGACAATGATCTCGTCGATGCGGTTCAGGAACTCCGGCCGGAAGTGCCCGCGCAGCACCTCCATCAGCTCCTCCTTGAGCTTCTCCGGCTGCTCGGCCGCGGTGCCGCGAAGATGCAGACGCTTCTGGATTCGATCGGAGCCGAGGTTGGAAGTCGCGATGATGATAGTGTTGGTGAAGTCTACCACCCGCCCCTTGCCGTCGGTGAGCCGCCCATCGTCGAAGACCTGCAGCAGCACGTTGTAGACATCCGGGTGCGCCTTCTCGATCTCGTCGAGCAGGATCACCGAATAGGGCTTGCGGCGCACCTTCTCGGTGAGCTGCCCGCCCTCATCATAGCCGACATAGCCCGGCGGCGCCCCGATCAGGCGGGCTACCGCGTGCTTCTCCATGTATTCCGACATGTCGATGCGCAGCAGCGCACCCTCGTCGCCATAGACCACCTCGGCCAGCGCCTTGGCGAGCTCGGTCTTTCCCACCCCCGTGGGCCCGAGGAAGAGGAAGGTGGCGACCGGCTTCGAGCCCTCGCGCAGGCCCGCACGCGCCAGCCGCACGGCGTCCGAGACCGCCTTGATCGCCTGCTCCTGCCCGATCACCCGTTGGTGCAGACGCTCCTCCATCTTCAGCAGCTTCTCGCGCTCGGCCTCCGTGAGCTCGCTGACCGGGATGCCGGTGAGCTTGGAGACGATCTGCGCCACATGGCTCGCCCGCACCTCGGCCGAGCCGGTGGCGCGGTCCTTCTCCCAGGCCTCGACCAGCTCCTTCAGGCGAGCCTCCTTCGCCGCGATCTGCTTGCCGATCTCGGCGGCCTTCTCGAACTGCTTGCGGGAGGCGGCATAGTCCTGCTCGCGCTTGAGCTGGTGCAGTTCCGCCTCGATCTCCTGCACCTCGACCGGGCGCGCGGTGGCTGAGAGCTTCACCCGCGCCGCCGCCTGGTCAATCAGGTCGATCGCCTTGTCAGGCAGGAAGCGGCCCTGGATGAAGCGGTCGGAGAGCTCGGCGGCGGCGATGATCGCCTCGTCGGTGATCGTCACCTTGTGGTGCGCCTCGAAGGTGTCGCGCAGGCCGCGCAGGATCATGATCGCCTGCGCCACCGTCGGCTCGGCCACCATCACCGGCTGGAAGCGCCGCTCCAGCGCCGCGTCCTTCTCGATGTGCTTCTGGTACTCGTTCAGCGTGGTGGCGCCGATCAGGTTCAGCTCGCCGCGCGCGAGCATCGGCTTGAACACGTTGGCGATGTCGAGCCCGCCTTCCCCGCCGCCCTGGCCGGCGCCGACGATGGTGTGGATCTCGTCGATGAAGAGGATCATCTCTCCCTGGTGCTCGGTCACCTCCTTGAGGATCTTCTGCACCCGCTCCTCGAACTCACCGCGGTATTTCGAGCCGGCGACCATCGAGTTGATGTTGAGCTCCACCAGCCGCTTGCCGCGCAGTGCCTCTGGCACCTCGCCATCCACGATCCGCTGCGCGAGACCTTCCACGATCGCGGTCTTGCCCACGCCCGGCTCGCCGATCAGCACGGGGTTGTTCTTCTTGCGGCGGGCGAGGATCTCGATCGTCGTCTCGATCTCCTGCGCCCGGCCGATGACGGGGTCGAGCTTGCCGTCGCGCGCCATCTTCGTCAGGTCGCGCGAATATTTGTCGAGTTCGGGCGTGTTGCTCGGCGCTTCGGCGCGGCCCTCCTCCGCGCCCTCCTTGCCGACCACGCGGGCGACCTGCTGGCGCAGCGCCTGCGGCGTGAGGCCGAGCTTGCGCAGGATGTTGGCCGCCAGCCCCTCGCCTTCCTCGGCGAGACCGATCAGCAGATGCTCGGGCCCGACATAGGAATGGCCCATGTCGGTCGAGGCGGTGAAGGCGCGGCTCAGCGCGTCCTTGACGCGGGGCGCGACGCCGGCCTCGCCCTCATGCGGCTTGTCGCCGCGCTTCGCCTCCTGCTCGATCTGGGTGCGGAGCTGCTCCGTGGAGATCTTGAACTGGCCGAGCACCGTCTTGACCACATCCGAGCCGGTCAAGGCCAGCAGTAGGTGTTCGGTGTCCACCTCGGCCCGCCCCATCTCGGAGGCGTGGCGCGCGGCTTCCTGGAGCAGCCTCTCCGCCTGGTCGCTGATGCGCTCGGCGAGCCGGCCGCCGCGGCGCCGCGCCGCCGCGCGCTGGCCGCCACGCCGCGGCGAGGGGGCGGCAGGCGCCTCGCCGAAGGTCGCGTCGACGACCTCCTCGTCCTCCTCCCCCGCGCGTGGCGCGCCGCCGAAGCCGCCGAGCAGGCTGCCGAAGGGGCGGTCGCCGAAGAACTCCTCGAACAGACTTCCATGGCGGCCGAAGAGCGATTCCAGCGGCGAGGCCGTGCGACCCTGCCGGCGCAGCATGTCACGATAGTGCGCGTCACAAAGCTCGAGATCCTGCCGCTCGCCATTCATCACAGCGCGCACGCGCACCGTCGCCGGCCGGCCACAGACATCGCATTTGCCGTCCATCACGTCCGCTCCTTCTCGCGATCCACCGCCGCGACAACGGATTCTACCGTTCCAGGTTTGCCACCCTCGCCCGCATCGGCCTGCCGCAGCGGCGGGAAGTCCTCGGGCGTGATCGTCTCGCGCTCCAGCAGCAGCCGCGTTCCGGCCTCGAGATCGGCCCGGCGCTTGGCAAGCAAGGCCTTGGCGTGCGCATAAGCCTGCTCGATCAGGTCGCGCACCGCGACGTCCACCTCGCGCGCGGTGGTCTCGGAATAATCCCGCGGCGTGAGAGCGGGTAGCCCGTCGCCGAGGAAGCTCTGCCGCTCCGGCTCCAGCACCGCCTGCCCGAGCGAGGGATGCATGCCGAAGCGCGTGACGATCTGCCGCGCGATGTCGGTCACGCGCGCAAGATCATCGGCCGCCCCGGTGGAGATCTCCCCGAGAACGAGCTCCTCGGCGGCACGGCCGGCGAGCAGCACCACCATCCGGTTCTCGAGGTCGCGCCGGGTGATGAGGAAGCGGTCCTCAGTCGGCCGGGTCATGGTGTAGCCGAGCGCGCCGATCGAGCGCGGGATGATCGAGACCTTGTGCACCGGATCGGCCCCGGGCAGGGAGGCGGCGGCGAGCGCATGGCCCATCTCGTGGATCGCGACCGCCTCGCGCTCCTTCGGGTTCAGCACGCGCCCCTTCCGCTCGAGGCCGGCGACGATGCGCTCGATCGCGGCGGTGACATCGGCCATGGTCACGGCCTCGGCGCCGCGCCGTGTGGCCTGGATCGCCGCCTCGTTCACGAGGTTGGCGAGCTCCGCGCCCGAGAAGCCAGGGGTGAGGGCGGCGATCTGTTCGACGTCGAGCCCCGCGTGCTTCACCTTCTTGAGATGCACGCGCAGGATGGCGGCGCGGCCCGACTTGTCCGGCCGGTCCACCACGACCTGCCGGTCGAAGCGCCCGGCCCGCAGCAGGGCGGGATCGAGGATCTCGGGGCGGTTGGTGGCGGCGAGCAGGACGATCCCGTCGCGCGGATCGAAGCCGTCGAGCTCGGTCAGGAGCTGGTTTAGCGTCTGCTCCTTCTCGTCGTGCCCGCCGCCGAGGGCCCCGGCGCTGCGGCGCCGGCCCAGCGCGTCGAGTTCGTCGATGAAGATGATGCAGGGCGCCGCCTTGCGCGCCTGCTCGAAGAGGTCGCGCACCCGGGCAGCGCCCACGCCGACGAACATCTCCACGAACTCGGAGCCGGAGATGGAGAAGAAGGGCACGCCGGCCTCCCCCGCCACGGCGCGCGCGACCAGCGTCTTGCCGGTACCCGGCGGGCCGACCAGCAGGATGCCCTTCGGGATGCGCGCGCCGAGGCGGCCGTATTTCTCCGGTGCCTTGAGGAAGTCCACGATCTCGCGCAGTTCGGCCTTCGCCTCGTCGATCCCGGCCACGTCGTCGAAGGTGACGCCGGTATCCTTCTCGACATAGACCTTGGCCCTGGACTTGCCGACCGCCATGAGCCCGCCGAAGCCCTGCCGCTCGGCGAGGTGGCGGAAGAGGAACATCCAGACGCCGAAGAAGACGAGCGCGGGCAGCACCCAGGAGAGGACGGTGGCGAAGAAGGTGTTCTGGATGGTGCCGTCGTAGCGGGCGGTGGAGCGTTCGAGGCGGCGAGTCAGCTCCTCCGGCACGATGGTGGTGATGAACTGGCTTCGCCCCTCGATCGGCTCTCGGTAACGGCCGATGATGGAATCCGGGCGGACCTGGACTTCGGCGATGCGATCCTGCTCAAGCAGTTCGAGGAAACGCGAATAGGGAATCCGCTCGGTGACGGTGGAGCTCTGCCACCAGCCCTGAAACACGAGGATCAGCAGCAGGGCCGCGATCCAGTACCAGATGTTGAACTGGTGCTCCCGGTTCATGGCCGCGTCTCAACTGCCAGCGAGTTATCAAAACAGGAAAGGACCTCCCACACAAGCGGCTTCACCAGCCGCATGCAGATGTCATCGCTCGTCCACGTTCGAAGCTGCCGTTTCCGCTTCGCGCCGGTCCTGATCGCGCACCAGCCAATACACGACACCGAGCGCCAGCATGGCGGCTCCAAGGGCCAGGACCTTCAGAGCCTCGGTCTGGCCCAGATCGAGGATGATGAACTTCCGGACCACCGCCAGCATGGCGATCATCACCACCACCCTCACCTGGACGATGCCGAAGCGCCGCTCGACCACCACCAGCAGCGAGCGCTTGAACTCGAGCGCGATGACGACGGTGAAGATGGCGCCGAAGACGGTCTGGAACACCGCCGGATCGATGGGATCGAAGACATCAACCAGCAGAAGCGAAACGACCACGAGCACTCCAAGGTGCCACAGTGCCGCGAGGACGATCAACGCGATGAGCAACGTCAAAACGAAGACGACGCTCTGCTCGAACTTCTCGTAGAACGTCAGGCTTCGCCACAGCGCATAGCCGGTTAGATTCT
This sequence comes from Crenalkalicoccus roseus, assembly GCF_004761865.1. GTDB lineage: Bacteria > Pseudomonadota > Alphaproteobacteria > Acetobacterales > Acetobacteraceae > Crenalkalicoccus > Crenalkalicoccus roseus. Next base: position 32,493 of record NZ_SJDM01000027.1, read on the forward strand.
GTCGCCGATCTGTCATTGGCCGGCATCCAGGATCACGGTCAGCTCGACGGTAGCCCCATCGCGCAGGACGGTCACGGAGACGGCATCGCCCGGCGCGTGGCGGTCGAGCGCGGCAAGCAGGTCGGCCACCCGCCGCACCGGCCGGCCGGCGAGGCTGACGATCACGTCGCCCGTCTGGAACCCCGCTTCGCGCCCGAGGCGCGCGGGCCGGATGCCCGCACGCTCGGCCGCCGATCCTGGCTCCACCTCGAGCACGAAGACCCCCTGGATGCCGAGCCGTGCCGAGAGCGCGGCGTTGAGCTGCTCCTCCGTCCGGATGCCGAGCGAGGGACGGATGTAGCGCCCCTGGGCGATCAGGCGCGGCACCACGCGGTTCACCGTGTCCACCGGCACCGCGAAGCCGATGCCCGCCGAGGCGCCGGAGGGGCTGTAGATCGCCGTGTTCACCCCGATCAGGCGCCCTGCCGAGTCGAGCAGCGGGCCGCCGGAGTTGCCGGGGTTGATCGCGGCGTCGGTCTGGATCAACCGTTCGATCACCGCCCCCGTCTCGGTCGGGAGCTCGCGGTTGAGCGCGGAGACGATGCCCGTCGTCAGCGTCCAGTCCAGGCCGAACGGGTTCCCGATGGCGAAGACCTTCTGGCCGACGCGCAGATCGTGGCTGGTGCCGATCGGCAACGGCTCCGGCCGGCCGGCACCCACGCCGATGCGCAGCACCGCGAGGTCGTGCGCGGGGCTCGTGCCCACCAGCACGGCGTTGAAGGCCCGGCCGTCGGCCAGCCGCACCGTGGCCCCGGAGGCGCCGGCGATCACATGGTCGTTCGTCACCACATGGCCGAGATTGTCCCACACGAAGCCGGAGCCGGTGCCGCGCGGCACCTGCAGCGCGTTGCGGGTCCAGGGATTGAACAGCCGCTCCGTGGTGGCGATGAACACGACCGAGCCGCGGGCCTGCTCGAACAGCGCGATGGTGGCCTGCTCGTCGGCCGCGAGGTCGCCGCGCGGGGTCACCACCCGCGGCTCGGCCCGGCCTGCCAGGAACTCCGCCTGGATCAGCGGGATGCTCTGCCAGGCGGTCATCAGGACCAGGCCCACCAGCAGGAGCAGGAGGGTCCGGAACAGGAAACGTCCTTCGGTCAAGGCACGCACATCTCCTCTGTCGCTCGGGCAGGCGCGCCGCTCAGCCGCTGCCGATCAGGATGCCCGCGGCGAGCACGAGGCCGCCCCCGAGCACCACCTGGAACACGGCGCGGCCCATCGGCGTCTCCATGTAGCGGTTCTGGATCCAGGCGATCGCCCAGAGCTCGATGAAGACGATCGCGATCGCGATCGCCGTCGCCGTCCAGAAATGCGGGATCAGATAGGGCAGCGCGTGCCCGAGGCCGCCGAGCGCCGTCATGACGCCGGAGGCGAGCCCTCGCTTCCAGGGTGCGCCGCGGCCCGAGAGCTTCCCGTCGTCATGCGCCGCCTCGGTGAAGCCCATCGAGATCCCGGCGCCGACCGAGGCGGAAAGCCCGACGAGGAAGGTCGTCCAGGGATCCTGGGTGGCGAAGGCGGTGGCGAAGATCGGCGCCAGCGTCGAGACCGAGCCGTCCATCAGCCCCGCGAGGCCGGGCTGCACCCAGGTGAGCACGAACTGCCGGCGCGCCGCCAGGCTCTCCTCGCTCGCCGCGCCGCTGAGCGCGAGTTCGGCGGCCATCGCCTCGACGTCGCTCTCGTGCCGCACTTCCTCCGCCGCGAGGTCGCCGAGCAGCCTGCGCGTCCCGGCATCCGTCGCGCGCGCGGCCGCGGCGCGGTAGAAGGCCTCGGCCTCCCGCTCCATGGCGAGCGCCTCGGCGCGGATGCGGTCGAGGGAAAGCGTCTCCATCAGCCAGACAGGCCGGCGCGCATAGAAGTCGGCCACGTGCTCGCGCCGGATCGGCACGATCAGATCGCCGAAGCGGGAACGGTAGAGCTCGATCAGCCGGCGGCGGTGCTCGTCCTCCGTGGCCGCCATCGCCTCGAAGATGCGCGCGGTCGCCGGATACGACTCGCGCAGGCGCCGGGCGTAGAGCGCGTAGATGCGCGCATCCTCCTCCTCGGAGGCGATGGCCAGCGCCAGGATCTCCTGCGGCGTGAGGCTGTCGAAGCGGCGACGGCCGAAGACCGGCCGGGGGATCAGGCGCATGGCTCGTTCTGGCTTACCGCGTCGCAGGATTGCGACGCACCATAAGCTTCGCCGCTCCCCTGCGCGAGGGCGTCGGTGAGCCGGTCCGCATGTTTGCGGCGCCTTGCGGGCCGGCGGGGTCGGGCGGCGTCCTCACTCGACCTCGCGGCCCCCACCTGGGGTCAAGGCCTCGGGTCGTCGGGATGACGTCCTCCGGACCCGGAACCAGCCCCGGCGGCGAGCCCCGGCCCCGATCGAAGGGCCCGGCCGGCGAAAAGCCGTGCCGGGACGCTCGCCCGACAGGTCGGCAGCGCGACGGCATGACGTCGCTTGGAAAAATGGGCATCATTGTAGTGCGGACTCGGGGTGTGACGTGCGGCGGCAGCGCTTTCATCCCGAATCCCGCATGCCCCTCTAATGGAACACGCCCATGCTGCCCTGGCAGGATACGGTCGCGACGCGTTCCCCGCCGGTGGTGGTCTGGCTCCTGGTCGCCGCCTGCGTCCTCGGCTTCCTCTATCAGTCAAGCCTGCCACCCTCCTTGCTGGAGCCCTTCCTGCGCGACTACGCTCTGGTGCCGGTGCGCTTCCTCGGCAGGCATGCTGGCGCCATGCCGGGCGAGTGGATCGCCTTCCTGACCAACATGTTCCTCCACGCTGGCTGGCTGCATCTGCTGCTCAACATGTGGACACTTTGGATCTTCGGCCCCGCGGTCGAGGACCGGCTGGGGCCGCTGCGGTTCCTCTTGTTCTACATTGCCTGTGGCCTTGCCGCCGGCATCGCTCACGCGTTCGCCAATCCGGACTCCGTGGTGCCGGCGCTCGGCGCCTCGGGTGCGATTGCCGGGGTCATCGGCTGCTATGCGCGGCTGTTCCCGGCAGCACGCCTCGTCCTGATCGTGCCGGTCCTGTTCATTCCCCTTTTCCTTGAAGTCAGCGCCGTGGCTTTTGCCATGCTCTGGCTCGTCCTGCAGATCGTGCCGGGTGTGCTTGCGCTCGGGCAGCAGACGGAAAGCGGCGGCATCGCCTGGTGGGCGCATATCGGTGGCTTCGTCGCCGGCTGGATCCTGGCGCCGGCCACGCGCCGGCGACGGGCTGAACAACGTCCCTACTATCGCGACGAGGGGATTTACGGCTTCATGCCGGACGGCCGGCGCAGCGGAGGACGAGGCCCGTGGCGGTGATGGATCTCCTGTGGTTGTTCTTCATTCTCTCGGCACTTCAGCCAGTGCTGCAGCGCCGCCTCATGGAGGCGATGCGGGTGCGCAAGATCGCGCAGATCGAGAAGACGCGCGGCAGCCGCGTTATCCTCCTTGTGCACAGGCAGGAGACGATGAGCCTGCTTGGCTTCCCGCTGATGCGCTACATCGATGTGCACGACAGCGAGGAGGTTCTGCGCGCGATCCAGCTCACCGATGATGACGTGCCGCTCGACATCGTGCTGCACACGCCGGGCGGGCTTGTGCTTGCGGCGACGCAGATCGCGCGCGCGATCCAGGGACACAAGGGCAAGGTGACGGTGTTCGTGCCGCATTACGCGATGTCAGGCGGCACGCTGATCGCGCTCGCGGCGGACGAGATCGTCATGTGCCGCCATTCCGTGCTGGGCCCGATCGACCCGCAACTGGGGGGCATGCCCGCGGCTTCCATCGTGAAGGTGGCGAGCGAGAAGCCCATTGCGGAGGTGGAGGACCAGACACTGGTCCTGGCCGATGTAGGACGCAAGGCGATCGCCCAGGTAGAGGCGGCGGCCGCCCTGCTCCTGACCGAGAAGATGGATGAGGCCGCGGCGAAGCTCCTGGCGGCTAAGCTCGCCACCGGCACCTGGACGCATGACTACCCGATCTCGGCCGAGGAGGCGCGCGGAATGGGCCTGCCGGTCAGCCTCGACATGCCGAATGAGGTTCTGGAATTGATGACGCTCTATCCGCAGCCTGTCCGGCGCCAGAGCGGCGGCGTGGAGTATCTGCCGCAGCCGCGTCAGCGCGGGACACGGGCGCCATGACCGGCCGTGCCAACACGTCGAGTCGCCGAGGCGCTGCCGCAGAAGCTGTCCCACCAGGCGATCCCTGCCCCATCGCCGGAACGAGGACCTGACCCATGCCGACCGTGGCCTGCCCCGACTGCGCCTCAACCAACCGCGTGCCCGCCGAGCGGTTGTCCGAAAATCCCCGCTGCGGGCGCTGCGGCGCGGCCCTGTTCCAGGGCAAGCCGGTGACGCTCACGACCGCGAACTTCGACAAGCATGCGGCAGCGGAGACGCCGCTGCTCGTCGATTTCTGGGCCGCTTGGTGCGGACCATGCAAGGTGATGGGACCGCAGTTCGATGCCGCGGCCCGCACGCTTGAGCCGCGCTTTCGCCTCGGCAAGCTCGACACCGAAGCCGAGCAGGAGATCGCCGGCCGGTACGGCATTCGTGGCATCCCGACCATGATCCTGTTCAAGTCCGGTCGCGAGATCGCGCGCACAAGCGGCGCCATGTCGGCCGGCGACATCGTGGCTTGGGCGACGTCACGTGCGAGCTGATGCCATCCGGGGCGGCGACCCGCCTTCAGGCTGCGAGGCCAGCGGTTCCAGGCTGAGCGGCGATCAATCCCTCAAGCCATGGCGCGCTTCCTAACCTCCACCGTCAGCGTCGCGGACGGCAGATCCACGCTGAAGCCCGACACATTGCGCGCCACGACGCGGACGGTGTTGTTGGTCCATACATGTCCCGCCACCTGCACGAAGCGGCTCGATGTGGCGAGCGCGGCGCTGCACGGATCCCCCGGCCGCGCGCCGGGCAGCGTCACGTCGAACAGGTGCTCGGCGCCGGGCGCGAGGCTCGGCAGGTCCACCTCGACCTCCGCGACGAAGCTCCGCTGCCCGGAGTTCGGCAGCGTCGGCGTGCCGTTGAGGATGGCGGGCGCGGCCTCGGGCAGCCCGTAGAGCCTGAGCGCCTCGAGCTCGATCACCCCGTCGAAGCCCACCACGCCGAGCTGCGCGAAGGCCACGCCGGGGCCAAAGCGCAGCGTCATGCGCCGGTTGAGGTTGGCGTCGTCCATCGGCGCACCGGCGTTCCAGCCCTTGGCGGGCGCGTTCCACAGCATGGTGGTGAGCGAGGCGAGCACATCGCCCGGCAGGTTCTCGCGGATCTGGCCCGCGGCGTCGAAGCAGCGGGCGAAGAGCCGCCCGCCGGCGGCGCCGGAGACGAGCCAATGGGCGAGGGCGAACTCCTTCGCCTGGGTGACGTCCACCACCCAGCCGAGGCCGCGGTTGGCAGCGAGCTGCACGCCGCGCGCGGTCGGCGTCAGGCCGGTCAGCCCGTTGAAGCAGAAGTCCGCGATAAGGGTGGCCGCGGTGGTGGAGGTGGCGATGGTGCACAGCCCCTCCACGCCGATCTCGGTCGCCGAGTGCCGGAAGGCCTTGGCGCGGACGTTCTCCACCCCGGCCAGGAAGCGGGTGAAGCGCGAGGCCGGCGCCCGGTGGCGGTTGATCACGGCGTTGCCGCAGCGATTGGCGGTGGGCGCGTAGTCGATGCCGACCAGGTAGGTGTTGGTCCAGGCGACGTCGTACTCGCAATCCTGCGCGCCGGCGGTGTGGCGGGCGGCGATGGGCGAGCAGGCCTCCATGCGCATGGCGCGGGCGTGGATGGCGCTGCCGGAGGTCTGGTTCAGGAAGGGGATGGCGAGGTTGCTGCCGGCCTGACGCAACTCGAAGTTCGGCGCGTCGAAGACGTGCCGGTTGTGGTTGGTGTAGGCACCGGGCTCATTGCCGAGCCGGATGCCGAAGCGGTCCTGGCTCGCGTTCACGCCCGTCGCATGGGCGAAGTGCCCGCCGTAGTAGCGATTGGAGGTGTTCCAGGCGGTGGCGGTGGCGCACCAGATGTCGAGGCCGATGCGGTTGTTGACGATGCGGCCGAGGGTGAAGGTGCTGTCCTCCACCCCGCGGCCGTCGCCGAGCGTGCGCATCCCGATGGTGAAGCCCTCCACCCGGCGCAGCTCAATCTGCGAGGCATCCACGTTCCTGACCGTGATGCCGATGTCAGCCTCGGAGGACCAGTCCGACTGGGCGGCGCGGATAACGTTCAGCCCGGTGTAGAGCTTCTCGCCGTTGCGGGTGGTGCCGCCGTCGCCGAGGACGAGGACCGAGGTGGGGGCTGTCCCGGTGTAGCGGATGGTCCCCTGCATGATCAGGCCGCGCGCGGCGCCCGGCAGCGTGACGGTGCCGGAGACGTTCCAGGTGCCGGGCGGGATCATCGCCATTTTTCCATCAGCCCCAGCGCGGTCGAAGGCTGCCTGGATGGCCGCGGTGTCGTCGGCCACGCCATCGCCCAATCCCCCGAAGTCAGAGGGCAGCACCGCCTCGCGGTCGCGCAGGTATTTGGCGAGGCCGGTCTTGGAGACGGCGGTGTCGAGGACGAGGATGTCGTCGATGCGGGCGGGCATGGCGATCCCTACAGCGCAGTGGCGGTGACGGGCCCGGCGAGGGCCGAGACGTTCCCCTCGGGCGAGACGGCGCGCAGCCAGAGCCAGCGCGCCTGGCCGGTGGCGAGGCCGGTGCGAGTCCAGGGCAGTGCGGTCGGCTCGGCCGGGAGCTTCGCGGCGGCGGCGAGGTCGTTGCTCGGGGCCTCGAACACCTGGAGGCAGGGCACGCCGCCCGGGACGCTGCCGGAGACCTGGATGCCGCCGACCACGCCGGTCGCTACCAGGCCAGATGGCGCGGCCGGGACGACCGCCTCGCGCCAGCCAGAGACGGCGCCGCTGCGCGCCTGGGCCCGCACCCGGAAGGCGGTGGGCTCGGTGGTGGGGATGGTCGCGGAGACCGCGCTCACCCCGCCCGCGAAGCCCTGCCATACGGCGACCGAGGCAGGCCGGAACTCCACCTCGTAGCCGGCGAGATAGGCCGAGCCGACCGGCGCCCAGGCGATCGAGAGGGCCGCGAAGGCGACCGCCTGCGGCATCTCCACCGCGATCGTCGCCGGCGCGGCGATGACGCCGGGCTGCGGCAGCACGACGGAGGGGCTGCCGCCGGTGGCGCGCTCGTCGATGGCAGGGTTCCAGTCCCACACCGCCGCGTCCTCCTCGGC
>NZ_SJDM01000028.1 GCF_004761865.1 Crenalkalicoccus roseus
ACGCCAGCGTTCAGGCGCTAACAGGGCCTAGCGCCTGCTGCGCCAGCACTGCAAAGCGGCTGGCGCCGTGCTGCGCTTTGTTCCGCGACGGCCTCGAAGGCATTGGTGGTGCCGTTCCAGTTGCGCAGTACCCCGGCCGCATAGGGCGGCCCCCAAACCGACACCTCCATCTGCATCGCGGTCGTCTTGCCGCGCTTGGAGTCGCCGGCCAGGTGAAAGCCGCCACCAGTCTCCCTCAGGGGATGCAGCAGCGGCGCGGCAAAGGCGGCGGCGACACAGAAAGCGGCCAGCGGGTTCCCCACCACCAGCGTCGCCACCTCGGCCTGCCAGCCGCCCAGCGTGCCGGCTGCGGCCGCGAGGCGGGCGGCATCCTCGGCCGGGGTGTCCAACACCACCGGCTCGGCGGCGGCGCCGATGGCCTCGCCGTCCGACAGCAGGAACACCGCGCCCCCGCCCACGTCCTGCCAGCCGGTGCGGTAGGCGCGGCGCACGCGCCGCCCCGCGCGCATCTCTGTCAGCACCTTGCGCAGCAACAGGCGGTCCGTGGGATCGGCGGACAGCCGCAGCCCGCGGTCAGCAAGCTCGGCTTCCAGGGCGCCCGGCTCGGCCATCAGCAGGCGCGCCGGCATGGCCCGGATGTGCAGTCGGCCGTCGCGCGGTCGCGCCAGCGCAGAAACAGCCCCCAGCCCATGCCGGCGGCATCGCGCGCCTCCCCCAGCACCTCGAAGGGCGCGGCCAGCCAGCGCGGCGGCGCGTCGTCGCCCGTGTCGGCGTAGAGCCCATCGGGTCGAGGGGCAAAGCCGGCCGGCCAGACTACTTCCCCTGGCGCCGGCTCGGGGCGGCGGCGCACTTCCGCCGCCTCCTCCGCCCGCCAGCGCGCCCGCTGCGCCGCCACCTCCCAGTCGAGGGGGGCGCAAGTCAGGCCGAGGCGCATCGCTTCCGCGGCCCACCGCACTTCGTAGTCGCGCCGTGGCAGCGCCGCGAGGGCGGCAATCGCGGCCTCGCGTTCCTCAAACGGCATTGCCTCGCCCTCGGGAGCGGGCGGGGCGCCTTCCGCCTCCGCCTCCCCGCCCGCGGCCGCGGCTTGGGGGCGGGCGAGCACCACCGCTTCGCGCAGCGTGGGGAGGGGGGTGCCGAGCGCCCTGGCGGCGGCCATCTCGAGCGGGGTGGCCGGGTCCGCCGGATCGAGCGCGGCAAGGCACGCCAGGATCGCGGCCCGGTCCGGCGGGGGCGGGCGCAGGCGTGTGACCCTGCGCGTGGCCGTTCCGCCGCGGCGGCGGAGCGGCGGGCATGGCGTCGTCCGTCATCGCCGCACCTCCCCGGTGTCGGCGCGGCGCGCGACCGCCCATGCCGCCACCTTCTCGCCCTCGGCGCGCGCCTTGCCGGCGGCTTCGATGGCGGCGCCGATGGTCTCCGACACCTCCGTCGCGCTCAGCCGGCCGGCGCACACCAAGCGCGCCAAGGACCAGGCTTCCCGCTTCGCCGTGGCGTGCCGGGTGCTGACGGGCGCGCCGGCGATCCGCGTATAGGCGCTGGCCAGCGCCGCCGTGGCGTAGCGGTCCCGGCCATTGCCCTATCGCGGTGGCGCGGCGGCGGCAGGGCAGCAGCCGGCGCAGCAGCCCCGCCAGCGCTGCCAGGTCCGCCAGCGGCTCGGGATGCAGGTCGAAGAGGCCGGGCGGCGTCGTAGGGATCGACCGTGCCGTCGGCGTGCAGCGTCTTGCAGAGGCGCCGGCCGCGCGCGTGAAGCGCGGTCAGGCCGCAGCCGGTGGGGGGAAGAGGGGATGCAGCATCAAGACCCAGCCTTTCGGGATGGCCGGGTTGCCTCGGGGCGCTGACGCGGGAGCGAAGCCTGATAGACGGGCGGGGGGTGGGTTGCGCTTCTATCCGGGGCTTCCGCCCCCCTGCGCCGGGCACCGCGAGGTGACCCGGCGTTTGCGATTCAGCGGGCGCGCGTCACGCGCCCGCGGCGCCGGCCGCCTGCCGCGCGCGCTCGGCCGCGCCTCTTCATGGCTCATGGTATTCCCTTCGGCGCCTGACGGCCGCCGCCGGACGCGAGAAGGCGGAGGATGCGAAAACAGGGCTTGCGCCGCGCGCATCATGCCTAACAGAGTCCGGACGGTGGCCCGAGGGCTGCCAGTTCGAGTCAGGCTTCAGGCCCTGCAGTGTGCGAGACCGGCGAGGGCCACTTGCATGGGCCCCTCAAGAGGTCGCCTTTCGGGTGCTCGGCCGGATGCCGCTACACTCCCGAAGCCACGGGGCCAGTGCCCATCGACGGATCGATTGCTCGCGCGAACCAATATTATCCTGCCTCGTGCCGTCGTGATCAAGGCGAAAACCGCCGGTGGGACAGAATACATGCCTCATGTTCCATGTTGGCGCAGACATGCTCCGGTTTGAGGCGTGAATGCCGCCTGTGATTACCTGCGAACAGCGAGTTCTTGCTCGTCAGGCAAGCTTGCAGTTGTTGACGGCTCTACCGGAAGCCGCCCGCACTATTTTTGAATGACGCCGAGTTCTATGATCTGCTTCGCGTTCTTGAATGCCCTGAAGCGGGCCACACGTTCGATTCTCCGAACGCCACTGAAGGCGACCAGGCGCTTTCCGGCTTCGGCTCGTGACGCTTCCGGCCAAGTTCGCGCTGTGATGCGGCATGGAAGTTCCAGGCTGACAAGTTCGCGCATCACATCCCGAAGTTCTTCCTGACACCCTTTCCCGCTTCCCCGAGGAAGGCGGTCTTTTTTGGGCGTCAAAGCCCCCCGGCGGCGGCCGCGCGCAACCCCCCCGCGCAGGCGGCCGGGCGGATTTTCGGTCTTCCCGCCCCCGCTGGCGCTCCCCCCTGTCCCCGGCTGTCCCACGCGCAATTCCGAAGGGGCAGGGGGCCAGCGGCGTGACGTTCGGCGCTGCCGGGCGGTCACCGGCGCAGGCGAGGATGTGCGCGGCCCACAGGTCGAGAGCGTGGCGGCGCTCCGCCAGAAACTCGCCGCGCTGGTAGATGGCCGCGACGCCGCGGATGGTCCCCCGGACGTGTTTGAGCAGCCGATCCACGACATGCGGGGGACCCCCGCTCGGCCAGCACGGTGACGCCGGTGCGGCGGAAATCGTGCACCACCCAACCAAGGATCGGCTCCGGCGGTTCGGCGCCGGCCTCGGCCGCAGCTGGCGCGCGGAGTTCGGCGCGGGCCGGCGCGGCCAGGTGCACGACATGCAGCTTGCAGTTCTTGCTGCGGCCGGCAGGCAGGGTCCAGGTGGAGAGGTCGGGCGCCACCTCGCTCCAGGTCATCGCCGTGACTTCCTCGCGCCGCGCCAGCGTCAGCATGAGGAAGCGCAGCAACGGCCCATGCGGGATCGGAAGCCGGGCGCTGGCGCGCCACCCACACCAGGCCGATTTCTTCCCCCGTCAGTACCCGGTCGCGTGGCAAGTCGCGCCCAGGGACGGGCGCCCCCTCCCAGGGGTTCGGTGCCGTCTCCGGCAGGCTGCCGCGTCGCCTCGCCCATGCCCACATGACGCGGGCGTGTTGCGCACCTGCCGCGCCGTCGTCTCCCCGGCCCTAGAGCTGTTTCCACTCGGCCATGAACGTGGAAACGGCTCCAGCCCATTGTTTGTAGAGCAGAGTCACGCTTCCGGCTGTTTCCAGCCGTCCGCGATCTGCTCTAGCGGCGGTGTCCACCACCTGCGCCGCCTCGCGCCGGCCGATGGCGGTGGCGGGCTTGTCCCGGATCGGGGCGAGGTGGCGGCGCAGCCGCGAGAGGGCATCGCGCCGGGTGGCCGGCCGCAGCCTGGCGAGGTGATGCTCGACGTGGAGTTCGAGCAACGCCGCGACGGTGAAGGCCGCTTCCTCCGCCCTGGTGCGCCGCGCGCTCGGCGGCGAGCCCCCTTCTGCCTGGCCTGCCCGCCCGATGCGGCCTGGTGCGCCGCGCGCTCGGCGGCGAGGATGGCGGCGGCCTCGCACTCGCCCCAGAGGTCGTGGCCCGCCAACACCTCGCCGCGCAGCCGCTCGGCCTCTCGCCGGGCCTTCGCCGCAGTCACCTCGCTGAAGCGCCCGAGCGGAACCCGACGCGAGGCGCTGCCCAGCCTGTAGCGGAAGAGCCAGAGCTTCCCGCCACGCGCCTGGCCGCGCGCCGCGAAGCCCCTCAGGGCAGCGTCGAATACCAGGATGTCCTTGCGCCCCTCCGTGCGGCGCGGCCTCCTTCGTCACCGGAGCGCGCTGGTGTCTGCTTCCGGTCCTTCCTTCCGCGCCGCGTTGGTCAGCCGCTGCTCCCGCCCCTCCCCGAGGGTCACATCGGACATGCGGGCGATGGCGGCCTCGGCGATAGGCAGCCAGTAGCTGACATTGCCGGCACGATAGACCTCGGCCGCGCTGCGCATGCAGGCAAGCGCCTCGGCCATCAGGGCGGGATCCTGGCGCCGCAGCGCCAGCCTCTCCAGCGCATTGGCCAAGCCGTGCTGCGAGAAGGCCCGCTCCAGCGGCACGGGCGCCGCGACGCGCACCTCGAGCGCCGCGCGGTAGGCCGCCGCCGCCGCCTCCAGCCGCGCCGTGCCCGCCTCCCGCTCGCCGAGGCTGGCCAGGGCATTGCCGAGGTTGTTCTGCGTCGCCGCCCATTCCAGCGGCGCCTCCTCCCGCCGGCGCATCTCCAGCGCCGCGCGATAGGCCGCCACCGCCTCCTCCAGCCGCGCCGAATTCCCCTCCCGCTTGCCGAGATTGGCCAGGGCATTGCCGAGGTTGTTCTGCGTCGCCGCCCATTCCAGCGGCGCCTCCTCCCGCCGGCGCACCTCCAGCGCCGCGCGATAGGCCGCCACCGCCTCCTCCAGCCGCGCCGAATTCCCCTCCCGCTTGCCGAGATTGGCCAGGGCATTGCCGAGGTTGTTCTGCGTCGCCGCCCATTCCAGCGGCGCCTCCTCCCGCCGGCGCACCTCCAGCGCCGCGCGATAGGCCGCCACCGCCTCCTCCAGCCGCGCCGAATTCCCCTCCCGCTTGCCGAGATTGGCCAGGGCATTGCCGAGGTTGTTCTGCGTCGCCGCCCATTCCAGCGGCGCCTCCTCCCGCCGGCGCACCTCCAGCGCCGCGCGATAGGCCGCCACCGCCTCCTCCAGCCGCGCCGTGCCCGCCTCGCGCCCGCCGAGGATGAGCAGCGCATTGCCGAGGTTGTTCTGCGTGGTCGCCCAGGCCCGGCGCGCGCCGGCGCGGGCGAACTCCTCCAACGCCGCGCGGTAGGCGGCCACCGCCTCCTCCAGCCGCGCCGTGCCGCCTTCCCGCTCGCCGATCCCGGCCAGCAGAAGGCCCAGGGTGTTCTGGCCCATCGCCCATTCGAGCGGCGCGTGCGCGCGGCTCAGCGTCCGCAGGATGGCGCGGTGGGTGGCCAGCATCTCCTCCTGCCGCAGGGCGATGCGCGCCGCGGCCGGAGCCGCCGGCTGGCCGGGATGCGCCATGTCGCCGCCGCCGCAGAGCGCGGGCCGCTCCTCCCCGCCGCCCTGCCGGGGCTGGGCCACCGCCCCGGGGCAGGCCGCCAGGATCAGGAGGCTCCCCGCGCCCAGGGCAAACCGGCGGGGAGCGAAGCAAAGGCCCGGGAGACGATGAGTTCGGAAGAGGCGCATGGGACCCGGCCCCAGATCATGTTCCGACGCCGATAATGACGCGGCATCCAAACGTTGGTTTTGTAACGATTGGTTTATGTTGCGCTTGCGGTCGTGTCCGCGGCGGGGAGATGGTCGCTGGCTCCCTCGAAGCGCGGCATGGTGGCATGGCCCGGCGCGGTGGCGCCCCTGCCGCGCAGCACCAGCCACAGGCAGCGGAGCAGCAGCGCCAAGTCGCCCGCAAGGGTCGGCGGCAGGGTGGCGTAGCGCGCGTCGAGCTCCAGGCGCCGCTCCCAGGGCACCGCGTTGCGCCCCGCCGCCTGGGCCAGCCCGGCCAGACCGGGGCGTACCAGAAGCCGCCGCCGCTGCCGGGGGGTGTAGAGCGCGACATCCTCCGCCAGCAGGGGGCGCGGCCCGACCAGGCTCATCTCCCCGCGCAGCACGTTGAGGAGCTGCGGCAGCTCGTCGAGCGCGCTGGCGCGCAGCCAGCGACCGAAGCGCGAGAGGCGCGCCGCATCCTCCGCCGGCCGGGCGGGGTCGGCCGGGGCCATGCTGCGGAATTTGAGCAGCACGAAGGTCCGGCCGTCACGCCCCGCCCGCGCCTGGCGGAACAGCACCGGCCGCCCGAGCGCGACCCGCACCGCGAGCGCCACCGCGGCGATCAGCGGCGCCAGCAGCAGGAGCAGCGCCGCCGCAGCCAGGACGTCGCAGGCCCGCTTGCCCCACCGGGCATAGGCCCCTCCGGCGCCTTGGGAACGGTGCTCAGCCACCGCCGGCCTCCGCCTCCGGCGCCCTGGCCTCCGCCGCCAGGGAGAGCAGCAGGCCAAGGGCGAACCACACCATCCGGTTGCCGAGATCGGTCGAGACCATGGCGGAGAGCGCCACCGGCAGCGTCACCGCCGCCACCCGCGCCGCCCGCCCGGGCGGAACGTGTCGGGCCTGGCGCAACGCCAGCACCGCGCCGCCGCCGAAGGCGGCCAGCCAGAGGCCGAGTCCGGGCAGCCCGCCCTCGGCCAGCGCCTCCAGCGCGTGGTTGTGGGGGTAGAAGCCGCGATCCTCCCCGAACCCCGCCGCGATGGTGAAGCCTGCGGTGCCGAGGCCGAACGGCGCGGCGAGGCCGCCCCAGCGCAGCGCGCGCTCCCACAGCAGCAGCCGCGCCGGGGTGGCCGAGGCCGGATCGCCGAACAGCCGCTCCAGCGTGCGCAGCCCCTCCACCCAGCCCGGCCGCGCGGCGAGGGCGGCCAGCCCCGCGATGGCGGCCAGCCCCACCCCCGCCACCCAGGCGAGCGCGGCGGCGCGCCGGCCGCGCCGCCACAGCAGCAGCGCTGGCGCCAGCGCCACGGCGGCGAGCAGGCCGAGCAGCGCCAGCCGCCCGCCCGGCACCAGCACCGCCAGCGCCAGCACCGCGGTGAGCGCGAGCCAGAACAGCCGCCCCGCCGCGCCCCGCGCCTCCACCGCCCGCACCGCCGCCAGCGCGGCGGCGGTGGCGATGGCAAGGCCGGCGAGCTGGTACTGCACCCGCACCCGTCCCGGATCGGCGCCCGGCTCGCCCCCGAGCACCACCCGGTCCGCCGCCACCCCCCACGCCACGGCACCGCCGACCAGCAGGCCGAGCGCCAGGGCGGCGCCGCAAAAGCGGCCGAGCGCCGCCGGCTCCGCCCCCACCAGGAACCCCGCCGCCAGCATCGCCGGGCCAAGCAGCACGAGCTGCGGCAGCTTCTCCGCCAGCACGGCGCGGGAAGGGCTCCAGGTGCCGGCGAGCACCAGCCAGAGCAGCAGCAGCAGCGCGCCGAGCAGCGGCACCGCCAGGCCGCGCCCGAGCGTCCAGCGCCGCGTGGCGAGCAGCAGCGGCAGCGCCGGCAGCAGCAGCAGCGCCGCGGCGGCGGTGAGGTCGAAGGGCAGGGCGGCGAGCCCGGGCAGCGACTTGAGCGCCCCCGCGCCGTGCAGCGCCGCAGCGGCGACCCCCGTCCAGACCGGCAGCAGCGCCGCCACGCCTCCGGGCAGGCGGCTCATGGCGGATCCTGCCCGGCCCGCGCCCCGGGCGCCGGCGCGCACGGCCTGCCGCGGGCGCGGCGGCGGCCATCCGGCGGCTCGCCCGGCCTCGCCGGGTGCGGGCCGCGATCGGCGGGGCCGGGTATCAATCCGCGCCGGCGCCGTGCCAGGCGGTGAGCGGCACCGTCGGCGGGGACACCTCGGGCCGGGGCCGCGGCGCCTCGCCGCGCAGCAGCATGAGGGCGAAGGCCGCGCCGGCGGCGGCGAGCGGCACCGCCAGCGCCAGCAGCACGAGCAGCAGCGGCCGGTTGGGCAGGGCGGGGCGGAGCCCGACCGCAGGGGCGGAGACCAGCCGCGCCGCCACCGCCTCGTCCGCCGCCACCACCAGCGCCGCGCGCTGCTGCTGGCCGAGCAGCTCGTAGAGCTGGGCGCGCAGCAGCGCGTCGCGCTCGCCGGCCAGCATCGCCTCGATGGTGGCGATGCGCCGGCGCGCCATGCCGGCGATGTCGGCACGCACCTTGGCCTCGGCATGGGCGTGCAGCCGGATGAGGGCATCGAGCGCCGCCTCACGCTCGCGGTGCGCCAGGGCGAGGGTGAAGGTGACGGTGGCGATCCCCTGCGTCGTGGCCAGGTTGCGCTCCAGCCAGGCCTGGGCGTCGTCGAGATCGGCCTCGAGGCGCAGACCGAGGGCGCGGCGCAGCGCGCCGAGCGGCCCCGCGCCGCGCTGCTCGGTCAGGTGGGCGAGCAGCTCCGTCTCCCGCGCCAGCATCGCCGCCGCCTCGGGGGCGCGCAGCGCGTCGAGATAGACGGCGAAATTCCCCGAGGGGCGCGAATCCAGCAGCCCCCCGCCCATGATCGGCATCGGCGCGAGCAGGGCGGAGGTGGCGATGCCCGTGGTCTCGGCCGGCGCCACCACCGCCTGGGCGACGAAGCTCCGCGGCCAGGCCAGCACCAGGGCGGCGCCGGCGCCGTAGAGCAGCGCCGCGCCGAGCAGCACCCGCCAGCGCCACACCCAGACGCCGCGCAGCAGCGCCTCCAGCGGCATCCCACCCTCCCTCGCAACCCGCGCAGGGTAGCGGATCAGGGGCTGGAATATCAACTTGAGGTTGTCAGTCCAGCAGGATGGTGGTGACGAGGCGGCGCACCGGCGCCGCGGCGCGGGCCACCAGCACCGGGGCAGGCCGCACCACACCATAGGCGGGGCTCTCCCACCCCGCCTCCAGCGCCAGGGCGAGCGGCGCGTCCGCCGCGACGGACAGGCGCAGCCCCGGCCCCTCGGCGCCCTCGGCGGTGACGCGCCAGCCGCCGGGGGCGAGGCGCCAGCGCAGCGCCACGCGGCGGAACGGGCCGGAGAGGCGGTCCTCCACCACCCAGCGCCGCCCTCCGGCCGCCACGCGCCGCTCCTGCCGGTTGCCGCGGCGATCCTCGATCCAGGCGCCGTCCGGCAGGCCGCCGCAGCGCGGCCAGCGGGCGAAGAGGAAGCGCCCCGCGCGCGGCATCTGGTCGGCGCCGTCGAACTCCACCGTGTTGTGCGCCGCGGTGCCGGTGAAATGGGCGTGCCACCAGGCGGCGCCGGCGGGCGGGTTGTAGGCGCCGCTGCCGCCGTCGCGCAGCAGCGCCCGCCCCCCGTCCCACAGGTCGAGATGCAGCAGGTCCGCCTGGCCGGGGCGGAAGCGCAGCGGGCCGGTACGCAGCAGGGCGAGCGCCCCCGCCTCCCGCCACAGCCGCACCCCCTCCCCGGCCCAGCGCGCCGGCGGCGGCGCGGCCGGCGGCGGCGCCGACAGGCCGAGCCAGGCGCAGCCCGGATCGTCGGCGAAGCCGGCGCCCTCCCCGGCGAGCAGGCGCATCGCCCGCTCCACGCTGCCGCGCGCATCCTCCGGCCCGCGGAGCGAGAGGTCGGCGAGGCAGGAGCCGTCCTGATGGCCGAGGCGCGGCACCGCCCCCGTCGCCGGCTCGGTCAGGCGCGCCAGCCAGCGCGCGGCGGCGGCGGCACGGGCGGCGGCCTCCGGGGAGAGGAGCGGCGGGGCGGCGTGGCGGCGGCGCAGCCACTCCGCCACCGACAGCACGTCGAGCAGCAGCCGGTGATAGCCGGTGGAAAGCTGGGCGAAGCCGCCGCAGGGCGCGACCAGCCGCCGCAGCGCCCGGTCCAGCCGCGCCGCGCCCAGCCGCGCCCAGCCGGCCTCCCCCAGCAGCAGGCCGCAGGCGAGCAGCCCCGCCGCCTCGGAGACGGTGTGGTTGTTGTCCTGCGCCAGGGCGTAGGCCGCCGTCGCGGCGATGCGCCGCCCGTGCAGCGCCAGCAGCGCCCGCGCCCCCGCCGGCGGGCCGCCCCCCGCGAGGCCGAGCGCCAGGGCGAGGTGCAGGGCGCGCAGCGCCGCCTCCTGCCCGCAGGCCCAGTTCGGGCCGCGGAAGGGCGGGTTCGCGCGCAGCCAGTCGGCGAGCCAAGCCTCCGCCCGCGCCAGATGGCCGCTGCCGGGGTCGAGCCGCGCCGCCTGGACGAGCAGCGGCAGCTCGGCCCAGCGGCTGCGTTCCCAGACCGGGCGGATGTCGCCGGGCACGAAGAGGTCGAGCGCCAGCGCCGGCACCCGGGCCGGGAAGGGCCCGTGCCAGTCCGGGGGGGCGAGGGTGGCGGCCCGGCGCAGCAGGGCGGCGGCGTGGCCGGGCGGCAGGGGCGGCGGCGGGTCGCGGGGCGGGGGCAGGAAGGGGCCGGTGGGAGCGGCCGCATCGCGCAGCCGGTGGCGGGCCAGCGCCCGGCCGGGGGGCGAGCGGTGCCAGGCGGCGCGCAGCACCGCCCGCGGCCCGAGCCGCAGGGCGGCGTCGGCCAGCAGCAGCAGGCGGGCCGGACCTCCCATGCGCGAAGCCTCCCCGCTCGGCGGGCCTTCGGGGGTTTTCTACCATAAGACGAAGATTTGTCAGGGGAGTTCTTGATTTCAGCGTTGAACATCGCGCATAGGTTGCATACAGGCCGGCCCGGAGCTGAGTCTTGAGCGTGCCGTCCCGTTCCCTGCTGCGCCGCCTCGCCGCCCTCGCCCTGCTGCTCCCCGCGGCGGCGACGGCGCAGACGCCGCCGGGGCCGTTCCTCGCGCCGCCCGCCCTGCCCTCCACCCTGCCGGGCGGAACGCCGCTGCCCGCCCTGCCCCCGGCGGCGCAGCACGACATCCTGCAACGCATCCTCGACGCCTCGGGCGGCCGCCCCCCGGCGGCGCCCCCTACCGCGCCCCCCGCCGCCGCGCCGCCCGCCGCGGCGGCGCCGGCGCTTACGGCCCCGGCGGAGGAGGAGCCGCTCTCCCCGATCGAGGGCTTCTTCGCCGCGCGCGAGCCGGGCGGTGCGGCGCCGCTCCGCCAGTTCGGCTACGACAGCCTGCGCGCCGCCCCGGGCGCCCTGCCCGCCGGGCTCGGCTTCGGCGTGCTGCCGGACGACTACCTGCTCGGCCGCGAGGACGAGGTGGTGCTCGCCTTCCGCGGCCGCGTGCGCCAGACCCTCTCCGTCCGCGTCGGCCGCGACGGGATGCTGCTGCTGCCGGAGCTGCCGCCCATCCCCGCCGCCGGGCGCACGCTGCGCGCGCTGCGTGCCGACCTCGAGGCGCGGGCGCAGCGCGAACTCGGCGGGTCGGAGGTGTTCGTCTCCATCGGCCAGGTGCGCCAGATCGCCGTCTTCGTCGGCGGGGAGGTGGCGCGGCCGGGGCTGCAGGCGCTGACCGCCCACGCCTCGGTGCTGGACGCGCTGGTCGCCGCCGGCGGGGTGCGGCGCACCGGCAGCCTGCGCGCGATCCGCGTCGAGGGGGCGGGCGCCCCGCGCATCGTGGACCTCTACCCCGTGATCGCCGGCGCCGGCGGCGCCGCGCCCGACCTCGCCCTGCGCGAGGGGGAGCGGATCGTGGTGCCGCCGCTCGGCGGCGCGGTGGCGATCGGCGGCGAGGTGACGCGCCCCGGCATCTACGAGCTGCCGGCCGGGACGGCGGGCGCGCCGGTCGAGGAGATGCTGGCGCTGGCCGGCCAGCCGCTGCGCCCTGCCGGCAACCGCTTCCTGCTGCAGACCACCGACGGCGCCGGCCGGCGCAGCGTGCAGGAGGTGGGGGCGCGACACACGCTGCGGCGAGGCGATGCGCTGCGCGTCGAGCCGGGGGCGGACGTGATGGCGAACCAGCTCCGCCTCGCCGGCCATGTCGCGGCGCCGCTGCTGCGCACCGCCCGCGGGCAGAGCCTGCGCGGCCTGCTCGCCGACCCGCGGCTGGTGAAGGCCGATCCCTATCCGCGCCTCGGCGTGGTCTGGCGCATCGATCCGCAGACCCGGGCGCGGCGCTTCATCCCCTTCGATCTCGGGCAGGTGCTGGCGGGCAGGGCCGATCTCCGCCTGGCCGAGGGGGATGAGGTGATCCTGCTCGGCCTCTCCGACGTGCTGTGGCTGGCCAGCCCCTCGGTGCAGCAGGCGCTGCGCGGCGAGGTGCCGGCCGACCCGCTGGCGCCGCTGCTCGCCCCCGCCGCGGCGCCCTCCGCCGCGCCGCCCGCCACCCCGGGTGCGGCGCCGGCCGCAGGCGTTGGCATGGCCCCGGGCGCGCCCCTCGCCCCGCCGCCGCCCGCCGCCGAGTGTCCGGCGCTCGCGCAGCTCGCCATGGCGGCGCAGGCCTCCCGCCTGCGCTTCGCCCATGCGCGCGGCGCCGGCTTCCCGGACGGGGGACGGGTGCCCTGCCCGCAGGTGTTCCTCGACTACCCGGCGCTGCTGCCCTTCCTGCTCGACCAGACCGTGCTGCTGACCGGGGAGGTGCGCCAGCCTGGCCTCTACCCGGTGCTAGACGACACCGGCCTCGACGCGCTGATCGCCGCCGCCGGGGGCGTGACCGACACCGCCGACCTCGCCACGGTGGAGTTCGCGCGCGAGCCCGCGGAGCAGACCGGCACGCGCCAGCTCTCCCGCTCCCTGCTCGACCTGCGCAGCCGCAACTTCGCCGCCGTGCGCCTCTCCCCGCGCGACGCGGTGCGCATCCCGCGCGGCTTCGGCGACCGCGACATCGGCCCGGTGACGCTGATCGGCGAGTTCGTCCGCCCCGGCGTCTACGACATCCGCCGCGGCGAGCGGCTCTCCGAGGTGATCGCCCGCGCCGGCGGGCTGACCCCCCAGGCCTATCCCTACGGCGCCGTGTTCTCCCGCGAGAGCGTGCGCCAGCGCCAGCAGGAGGGGTTCCAGCGCACGGCGCGGGAGCTGGAACAGGGGCTGATGCAGGTGGCGGCCGGCCAGGCGGTGGCGGGAATGCGCGGCTCCGCCGACCTCGCCGGGGCCATCCAGGCGGGGCGGGCGCTGGCGGAGTCGCTGCGCCAGGCGCGCGCGGCGGGACGGATGGTGGTGGAGGCCAACCCGGTGGTGCTGGCCGGCCGGCCGGACCTCGACGTGCTGCTCGAGCCCGGGGACCTGATCGCCATGCCGAAGCGCCCGAACGAGGTGACGGTGGTGGGCGCGGTGCTGAACCCCGGCAGCCTGCAATTCACCACCGGCTGGCGCGCCGCCGACTACGTGCGCGCCGCCGGCGGGGCGCAGCGCTTCGCCGACACCCGGCGCGCCTTCGTCGTGCTGCCGAACGGGCAGTCCGCCCCGGCCGGGCTCGGCGCCTGGCAGTCCGGCGGGCCGCCGGTGCCGCCGGGCAGCGTGGTGGTGGTGCCGCAGGACCCCTCCCCCTACGAGACCTGGGGCTTCCTGCGCGACGTGACGCAGGTGCTCTCCCAGGTCTCGCTCTCCGCCGCCGCGCTTGCGGTCATCGTGCGCTCGAGTGGGCGCTGAGGGGCGGCGGAGGACGCGCCGCGCGGCGGCGCTCGCGCTCCTCGCCCTGTCCGGCGCGGCGCCGGGGCGGGCGGAGGAGGTGCCGGCGACGGGGGGCAACCTGGGCGGCGTCGGGCTGCTGGAGATGCGCAACGCCCGCTTCCGCCCCGACGGCACGGTGGAGACCGGCCTTTCCCTGCGCCACCAGCGGCAGTTCTGGTTCCTCAACCTCCAGCCCCTGCCCTTCCTGGAGGCCACCTTCCGCATCGCCGACCGGCTGGACGGCACGACCGGACGCGGCCGCGCCACCGACCGCGCCCTCGACCTCAAGCTGCGGCTGATCGCGGAAAGCGACTGGCGGCCGGCGGTGGCGGTCGGGCTGCAGGACCTCATCGGCACCGGGCTCTATGGCGGGGAGTATCTCGTCGCTTCCAAGCGCTTCGGGCCGCTCGACCTCACCCTCGGCCTGGGCTGGGGGCGGCTCGGCACCGGGGCCGAGCTGCCGAACCCGCTGGCCGAGGTCGCGGACCGGTTCGGCCAGCGCCCCCGCCGCGTCGGGCAGGGCGGTGTGCCGGGCTGGGAGGGCTGGTTCCGCGGCGGGCGGGTCGCGCCCTTCGGCGGCGTGGAATGGAGCCTGCCGCCGCTGCCGACGCCGTTCGGCCCGGCGGAGGGGCTGCGCGCCAAGCTCGAATGGTCGGCCGACGCGTTGCGCGACGAGCGCGGCGGCTGGCCGGCGCGGAGCGAGGGGCTGCGCGGCCGGGCGCGCTCGCGCCTCAACCTCGGCCTGCAGTGGCAGCCCAACCCGTGGCTGGATGCCGGGCTGTCCTTCGTCCACGGCACGGATGTGCTGGCACGGCTCTCGCTGCGGCTCGACCCGGCACGGCCGCCGGAACTCGCTTCGCGCCGCCCC
Source organism: Crenalkalicoccus roseus (assembly GCF_004761865.1). GTDB lineage: Bacteria > Pseudomonadota > Alphaproteobacteria > Acetobacterales > Acetobacteraceae > Crenalkalicoccus > Crenalkalicoccus roseus. The sequence goes on from NZ_SJDM01000028.1 coordinate 14,224, forward strand.
CCGCCGCCGCTCGCCGGCCGGCCGGCCGCGCCGGGCTCGCGGGAGGCGCTGTTCGCCGCCCTGCGCGCGGTGGGGTTCACGCCCCTCGCCTACGAGGCGCGGGGGGCGGAGGCGGTCCTCGCCGTGGAGGGCGGGCGGCACGCCACCCTGGCGCAGACCGCCGGGCGGGTGATGCGTGCCGCCCAGCCGCACCTGCCGCCGGAGGTGGAGGCGCTGCACCTCGACTGGCGGCGCCAGGGCGTGACGGTGGCGCGCCTCGTGCTGCTGCGCGAGGCGGTGGAGCGGGCCGCCCTTGGCCAGGGCAGCGCCGAGGAGGTGCTGGCCGCCGCCCGCCTGCTCCCCGCCGCGCCGGCGCTGGCCGGGGGCGCGCCCACCCTCTCCTGGGGGGTCGAGCCGCGGGTGGCGCTGGTGCTCGGCGACCCGCGCCGCGCCGCGCTGTGGCAGATCGGCGTCGGGGCGGGGGCACGGATCGGCCTTGGCGCCGGCCTCGCGGTGGCGGGAAGCGTGGCGCAGCCGCTGGCGGGGAATCTGGACCGCGGCGCACCCTCGGACAGCGTCCTGCCGCGGGTGCGCAGCGACTATGCCCGCTACGCCGCGGCGGAGGGGCCGACCATCCCCGCCCTCTACGCCGAGCGGCTGTGGAACCCGGCGCCGGACGTGTTCGCCCGCGTCACCGCGGGGCTGCTGGAGCCGATGTTCGCCGGCATCTCGGGCGAGGTGCTGTGGCGGCCCTTCGACCGGCCCTGGGCGCTCGGGCTCGACCTCAACTGGGTGGTGCAGCGGGAGTATGCGCAGCGCCTCGGCCTGCGCGACTACACGGTGCCGACGGGGCACCTCTCGCTCTACGCCGACCTGCCGCTGTGGAACCTCTACGGCGTGGTGCGGGCGGGGCGGTACCTGGCCGGGGACTGGGGCGGCACGCTGGAGCTCGGCCGCCGCTTCGCCAGCGGCATCGAGGTGGGCGGCTTCGCCACCCTGACCGACGTGCCCTTCCGCCGCTTCGGGGAGGGCAGCTTCGACAAGGGGCTCTACGTGCGCATCCCGCTCGAGCTGCTGGGGCCGGCCAGCGCCTCCCGCGCCAGCCTGCTGATCCGCCCGGTGCTGCGCGACGGCGGGCAGCGCCTCTCGGTGGACAACCCGCTCTGGGAGGTGGTGCGGGAAGGACGGCAGGAGGCGCTGACGCGGGGGTTCATGGGGTTCGTCCGATAGGCCGCCCCGCCGCTTGCCCCGGGGCGGCGCTTCCGCCACACCCCGGCCCCGCATGACCCTCGCCGCGCTCTCCCAGCACTTGGCCTTCGCGCTGCTGCTCGCCCTGCTCTCCGCGGCGACGGTGCGGGTGATGATCGCCTTCCCGATCCTCGACCATCCGAACCACCGCAGCGCCCACCGCGCGCCGACGCCGCGCGGCGGCGGGCTCGGGCCGGTGCTCGCCTTCCTCGCCGGGATGCTGGTGCTGTTCCAGGCCGCGCAATTCGCCCGCATCGCGGAGCGGCCCTTCCTCGGCGTCATCCTGGCGGCGGCGGCGATCGCGGCGGTCGGCCTCGCCGACGACATCCGCCACCTCTCCGCCCGGCTGCGCCTGGCGGCGCAGGCCGGCGCGGCGCTGGTGGCGATGGCGATGGGGCTGGTGCTGACGCGCCTCTCGCTGCCCGGCATCGGGCCGGTGGAGCTCGGCTGGCTGGCCCCGGCGGTGACGCTGTTCTGGATCGTCGGCTGCACCAACGCGGTGAACTTCATGGACGGCATGGACGGCCTGGTCGGGGGCACGCTGCTCGTCGCCTGCGCCGCGCTGGCCGCCATCGCCGCCCACCAGCAGGGGTGGTTCGTCTATGCCGCGGCGCTGTTCCTGGCCGCGGGCTTCGCCGGCTTCCTGCCCTTCAACCTGCACCCGGCGCGCATCTTCATGGGCGATGTCGGCAGCCAGTTCGCCGGCTTCATGCTGGCGGTGCTGGCGGTGGCCGCCGCCCGCTTCGACGGCACGCAGGTGAGCTTCCTGATCGTGCCGCTGCTGCTGTTCGGCCTCCTGTTCGATGCCGGCTTCACCCTGCTCCGCCGCGCCGCCATGGGCGAGAGGCTGGGGGAGGCGCACCGCACCCACCTCTACCAGATGGCCAGCCGCGCCGGCATGGGGGTGCGGGCGGTGGCGGCGGCGCATTGGGGCTTCGCGCTGTTCCATGCCGGGCTCGCGGTGCTGTTCCTGCACCTCTCGCCGGCCTGGAAGCCGCTCGTCATCGTCCCGGCGCTCGCCGTGCAGCTCGCCTGGCTCGGCCTCGTCGCCTGGCGGGTACGGCGCGCCGGGCTCGGCTGGCGGGGCTAGGGCAGATCCCGTCCAGGTGCCCCCGCCCGAACGGGTGGGGCGAACGGAAAATGCTCCGGCGTCCCGATCGCGCGATCCCCGCGGTTCCGGTCGTGGTCGTCGGGGACCGGCCCGAGCGCGTGCTGGCGCTCCGCGCGGACGAGGCGCCGCCCTCCGCCGCGTCCCTCCCCCCGCACGGCAGATCGGAGGAAAAGGACGCGGACGCTACCGTCCTTCCAGGAAGTCCCGCGTCGCCGCCACCGCCTCGGCGAGGCCGACGCGACGCGCCTCCACCCCCTCCGGCAGCCCGGCCAGCAGGCGGGAGGGGCAGGAGCGGTCGAGCAGCACGAACACCCCGCGGTCGTCGGCGCGGCGGATCAGCCGCCCGAAGGCCTGGCGCAGCCGGTGGCGCGCCAGCGCGTCGTCATAGCCCTTGGGATCGCCGCCCGAGAGGTGGATCCGCCGCTCCCGGTGCAGGATGGAGGGGCGCGGCCAGGGCACCCGCTCGAACACGAGGAGGCGCAGCGAGCGCCCGGGCACGTCCACCCCGTCGCGCATCGCATCGGTGCCGAGCAGGCAGGCATCCTCCTCGGCACGGAACACGTCCACCAGCGTGCCGTTGTCCATCGCGTCCACGTGCTGGGCGTAGAGCGGGATGCCGGCGGCCTCGAGCGCCGGGGCCATGCGCTGGAAGCACTCGCGCAGCCGGCGGATGGCGGTGAACAGGCCAAGCGCCCCGCCCCCCGCGGCCAGGAACAGCGCCTGCATCGCCGCCGCCACCTGGCCGGCGCGCATGCGGTCCACATCCGTCACCACGAAGGCGCGGGTGCGCGCGGCGTAATCGAAGGCCGAGGGCATGGCGGCGCGGATCGCCGGCAGCGGCAGGTGGACGGCACCGGTGCGCGCCTCGGCCGCCGCCCAGGCGGCCTCCGGCGCCTCGGCCAGCCCGGCGTCGCGCAGGGTGGCGGAGGTGATCAGCAGCCCGTGCGCGGGCGCGGCCACCTGCGCGGCGAAGGGCTCGGTGGGGTCGAGGAAGTGGCGGTGCAGCCCGGCATCCACCTCCCGCCCCTCGCGGCGGTCGAGCGCGAGCCAGTCCACGAAGGCGCGCCGCTCGCCGGGCGCGGGCGGCGGCTCGCGCAGGCCGCGCAGCATCGCCCGCCAGGCGGCGAGCGGGATCAGGGCGCGGCGCTCGATGCCCTTCGCCGCCGTCTCCAGCCGGATGCGCTCGCCGGTCTCCATCTCGGCCGCCGTCTCGTCCTCGAGCCGCGCGGCGAGGCGGTCGCGCAGCAGGGCGAGCGGCTCGGCGATGCGGCCGAGGGCACGCTCCAGCACCTCCGCCGCCTCGGCCAGCCCCTCGGCGAGGGGGTGCAGGTCGCATTCGAGGCCGTAGAGCCCCTCGTCGTCGCGCGCGCGGGCGAGCACCTGGCGGCGCACGAGCTGCAGGAAGGCCTCGGTCGGGTTGCGCCGCCGCTCCGGCCCCGCCTCCGGCACCAGCGCGTATTCCTCGGCGAGCCGCGTCACCCAGCCGAGGCCGGGCAGGGCGTGGGCGGCCTGGAGCGCCGCCTCCATCGGCGCCAGCAGCTCCGGCATGTCTCCGGCCAGCTCCTCGATGCGGCGGCGGAGGCCGCGGGCGCGGCTGCGACCGCCTTCGGCGCCGAGCAGCCAGCGGCGCAGCTCCGCCGTCTCCGCGCCGGTGAGCGCGGCGGAGAAGGCGGCGTCGGCGGCGTCGAACAGGTGGTGCCCCTCGTCGAAGACGTAGCGCGTCGGCCGCCCGTCCTCGCCGCCACCGAGCGCCGCCTGCACCATCACCAGCGCGTGGTTCGCCACCACCAGGCTGGCGCCGCGGGCGCGGCGGATCGAGTGCTCGACGAAGCATTGCCGGTAGCGCGGGCAGGCGGAGCGGATGCACTCGCCCCGCCGGTCGGCGAGCGGCCAGATGGCGGCAGGGCCGAACAGCTCGGCGATCCAGCCCGGGAAGTCGCCGCCCATCAGGTCGCCGTCGCGGCTCGCCAGCGCCCAGCGCGCGATGAGGGCGAGCGGCAGGGCGAGCGCCGGATGCTCCGCCTGGCCGAGCATCTCCTCAAGGTTCAGCAGGCAGAGATAGTTCTCCCGCCCCTTGCGCAGCACCACGCGGCGGCGGCGCTCCTCCGGGTCGGGGTAGAGGCGGGCGAGTTCCTGCTCGATCTGGCGCTGCAGGTTGCGGGTGAAGGTGGCGATCCAGACCGCGGCGCCGTTGCGCTCGGCCCAGAGCGAGGCCGGGGCGATGTAGCCGAGCGTCTTGCCGGTGCCGGTGCCGGCCTCGGCCAGCACGAGGCGCGGCGCGCCGGGCGTCTCCCTCGGCGCGAAGGCGGCGCAGGCGGCCGAGGCGTAGTCCGCCTGCTGCGGCCGCTGCTCGGCCTCGCCGCCGAGGATCGCGGCAAGCCGCGCACGCGCCTCGGCCGGCGCGACGGGATGGGCCGCCGGCGGCGGGGCGGGGCCTGGGTCCTCCCACTCCGGCAGGCGGCGCCAGACCCGGAGCGCGTCGGCGGAGGGCGGCGCCTCCGGCGCGCCGAGCGCCGCCTGCACCGCCGCCGACCAGGGCCAGCCGGCAGTCTCGGCGAGCCACGCCGCCAGCCCCGCGGCGTCGCGGTTCTGCGGCGCGGCGCGCACCAGGGCGAGGTGGCGCAGCATCGCCGCCGCCATCTCCGGCAGCAGCGCCGCGGCGGCGGCCTCGTCGCGCGGCGGGGCGAGATCGAGGGCAAGCGCGAGGCCGCGCGGGGTCGGCGCCGCGGGGCGCGCCGGCAGGCAGAAGGCGAACAGCTCCAGCAGGTCGTAGGCGGCGTCAAAGGGCGGCAGGTCGAGCCGCCGCGCGGTGGCGGGGGCATGGACCAGCATCGGCGGCGGCAGGCCGCGCAGCGCGCGGGCGATCTCCGCCGCCGGCAGGTCGAGCAGCTCCCCATCCGGCGTCAGCAGCGTGCCGCGCCCGTGCCGCGCGACGAGCGCCGGCGCCTCGGGAAGGAGCAGCCGGGCGGGCGCGGGGCGGCGGAGGGGGGCGGACATCGGCGCCAGGATAGGCGGCGCGCCGGCGGAGGTCGAACCCGGAGGCGGCGCGCGGCGGGTCATCGAGACGTCACCGGTACGTCATCGGGCCACAACATGCGGGCGTTAACGCTCCGCCGCTCCGGACGGAGAGGAGATGCCCATGCCCCGCCCTAGCCTCGCGGCCGCGCTGCTGCTCGGCACCGCGCTCGCCCTGCCGGCCGCGGCCGACCAGCGCTTCCCCGCCACGCTCGCCGGCCACGCCTACATCCCGGCAATGACCATGGTGGCGCCGCCCGAGGACGCGCCACGGGGGCTGTGGCTCAGCGGCCGGTTCACCGGGCCCGGCAACCTGCGCGAGGACCGGCCGATGAGCCGCCCCGGCACGACCGGCCCCCGCCACGGCGACCGCGCGACCGGCATCAGCCTGCCCTTCACCGGCCAGCCGCTGCAGGGCTTCTCCGGCTTCGCCGCGCGGCCGGCGCCGGACGGCAGCCTCTACGCCATCATCGACAACGGCTTCGGCAACAAGCGCAACAGCCCCGACGCCATGCTGTTCTTCGTCCGCGTCGCGCCCGACTGGCGCAGCGGCCGGGTGGAGGTGCGCGAGACGGTGTTCCTGCGCGACCCCGACCGCGTCATCCCCTTCCGCATCACGCTGGAGGACACGCGCGAGCGCTACCTGACCGGCGCCGACTTCGACCCGGAGAGCATCCAGGTGGTGGGCGAGGAGGTGTGGATCGGCGACGAGTTCGGCCCCTTCCTGCTGCGCGCCACGCTGGACGGGCGCATCACCGGCCTGTGGGAGACGCAAAGCGGCGGGCGGGTGCTGCGCAGCCCCGACCATCCCGCCCTCTCCGTGCCGGCGAGCCCGACCCAGCCGGTGCGCTTCGAGGTGCCGCGCTCCGGCGGCTTCGAGGGCATGGCGCTGGCGCCGGACGGCCGCCACCTGCTCGCCATGCTGGAGAAGCCGCTGTTCGACGCCGAGGGCAGGCGGGAGCGCCATGCCGGGCGCGAATTCCTGCGCGTGCTCGAATTCGACACGCGCGAGGCGCGCTGGACCGGGCGCGAGTGGCGCTACCGCCTGGAGGAGGGCGCGACCGCGATCGGCGACTTCAACATGGTGGACGAGCGCCGCGCCCTGGTGATCGAGCGCGACGACGGGGAGGGCGACCCGAGCCTCGCCTGCCCCGATCCCGCCGCGCCGCGCCCGGACTGCTTCCCCGACCCCGCGCGCTTCAAGCGCGTCTATCTCGTGGACATGGCGGAGACCGATGCGGAAGGCTTCATCCGCAAGATCGGCCACATCGATCTGATGGACATCGCCGATCCCGAGGGGCTGGCCCGCCTGCCGACGGCGGCGGCGCGCGACCTGGGCGGCCGCTTCACCTTCCCCTTCTTCACCATCGAGAACGTGGTGCGGGTGGATGGGGAGCACATCGTGGTGGCGGTGGACAACAACCTGCCCTTCAGCAGCGGCCGCGCCCTCGACCGCGCGGCGGACAACGAGTTCATCCTGCTGCGCGTGCCGGAGCTGCTGGCGGCGCGCTGATGGCGGCATCGGGGCGGGCGGGTGCGAAACGTCATCCGCCCGTCTCCGGGCCGCAGCACGGCCGTCACCTTCCCAGGCCAGGAACGCTCCGGCCGGGCCGGCGCGCCCGGCGACGGACAGGGAGATCGCAGCGATGGCGGCGCGGGAGCACGACATGATCGAGCCTGGCGACGAGCCGATGTCCAACCTTTCCGCCAACCCCTATTTTGGCGACATCGCCGCGGCGCGCCTGTCGCGCCGGGGGGTGCTGGCGGGCAGCCTCGGCGCCGCCCTCGCCGGCTTCATCGGCGCCGGCGCCGCGCCGCGCGGGGCCACAGCGCGGCCGGCGGAGGGGCCGAGCCTCGGCTTCCGCGCCGTCCCGGTGAGCGAGGCCGACACGGTGGTGGTGCCCGAGGGCTACGCGGTGCAGGTGCTGATCCCCTGGGGCACGCCCATCACCGGCGACATGCCCGCCTGGCGGCCGGACAACACCGGCGCGGAACAGGCGATGCAGGTGGGGATGCACCATGACGGGATGCATTTCTTCCCGATCGAAGGGCAGGACCCCCACCGGGGCAGCAGCGAGGACGGGCTGCTCGTCGTCAACCACGAATACATCGAGCCACGCTTCCTCCACGCCGCCGCGGCGGAACGCCCCCTCGGCACGGATGAGGTGCCGGCCGGGGAGGACGGGCGCGACCCGGACCAGGTGCTGAAGGAGCTGAACGCCCACGGCATTTCCGTCGTGCGCATCCGCAAGGGCGCGGACGGGCGCTGGGCGGTGGTGCCGGATCCGCGCAACCGCCGCATCACCGGCCTGACGGAGATGGAGATCGCGGGGCCGGTGCGCGGCAGCCCCTTCGTCCGCACCCGCTACAGCCCGGACGGCACGCGCGTGCGCGGCACCCTGAACAACTGCGCCCATGGCGTGACGCCCTGGAACACCTACCTGGCCGCCGAGGAGAATTGGGCGGGCTATTTCCGCAACGGCGACCAGCAGGACCAGAAGCCCGACCTGCCGCGCGAACATGCCCGCTACGGCGTGCGCACCGGCCGCTCGCGCTACCGCTGGGAGGAGGCGCGGGGTGGGGAGGACGCCTTCCGCCGCTTCGACGCCTCCCGCACCGGCGCCGACGCCGCCGAGGACTACCGCAACGAGCCCAACGCCTTCGGCTGGATGGTGGAGATAGACCCCTTCGATCCGCGGAGCCGCCCGGTGAAGCGCACGGCCCTCGGCCGCTTCGCGCATGAGGGGGTGATCTTCGCCCCGGCGCGGGAGGGGCGCCCCGTCGTCGCCTATTCCGGCGACGATGCGCGGTTCGAGTACATCTACAAATTCGTCTCCGCCCGTCCCTACCAGCGCGCGACGGCGAGCGGCGCGCTGCTCGACGAGGGCACGCTCTACGTGGCGCGCTTCCATCCGGACGGCAGCGGCGAGTGGCTGCCGCTGGTGCAGGGGGTGGGGCCGCTCACCCCGGCCAACGGCTTCCGCAGCCAGGCCGAGGTGCTGGTGAACACCCGCGCCGCCGCCGACCTCCTCGGCGCGACGAAGATGGACCGCCCCGAATGGGGCGCGGTGGATCCGCGCGACGGGCGCGTCTACTTCACCCTGACCAACAACACCCGCCGCACGCCCGAACAGGCGGAGGGGCCGAACCCGCGCGCGCAGAACCGCTTCGGCCAGATCGTGCGCTGGCGCGAGGCGGATGACGACCATGCCGCCACGCGCTTCACCTGGGACCTGTTCGTGATCGCCGGGCCGCAGGAGGACAGCCGCGACGCCAACGGCGCGCCGCTGACCGCGGAGAACATCTTCGCCTGCCCCGACGGGCTCTGGTTCGACGCCGACAGCCGGCTGTGGATCCAGACCGACATCGGCGAGGCGGAGCAGAATCGCGGTCCCCTCGCGCCCTTCGGCAACAACCAGATGCTCTGCGCCAATCCCTACACGGGCGAGATCCGGCGCTTCCTCACCGGACCGGTGGGACAGGAGATCACCGGCGTCGTCACCACGCCGGACCAGCGGACCATGTTCGTGAACGTGCAGCACCCGGGCGCCACCACGACGGCGGAGGATTTCGCCGCCGGCCGCCTGGTCAGCCGCTGGCCGGACGGGCAGGGCGTGCCCCGCTCGGCCACGCTGGTCATCACCCGCCAGGACGGGGGGGTGATCGGCGCCTGAACCGCTGGCGCCAGGGCCGTTTCCGCGAGCGCGGCCGAGCGGAAGCGGCCCTACCCGCCCCGCTCCTCCGGCGCGGTGCCCGGCATCCCGGCGGAGGCCATGGCGGCCGGGCTGCCCTCCGGCACCGTGCCGCCCCTGGGCTCGGGATGCACCGCCTCGGGCGAGGCGACCGAGCCGGCGCCGGCCGCCTCCGCCGCCGCCGGGGCGGGTGCGGCGCCGAGCCGCGCCTCCAGCGCCGTGATCCGCGCCTCCAGCGCCTCGGCCGCCTCGCGGGCGCGGCGCGCCACCTCGAGCGCGGCGTCGAGCTCCTCGCGCCGCACGAGTTCCAGGCGCTGCACCACGGCATCGGCCTGTGCGCGCGCCATCGCCTCCATCTCCTGGCGCAGCCCGGCCAGCACCGAGAAGGCGCCGCCTGCCACCCCCGCCAGATCGTCGAATAGGGAGCCGCGGCGCCGCCCGCTCTCGTCCGTCCCGCTCATCCGTGCCGTCTCCTGCCTGTGGTCGCCTTGCGAGGTCGCCGCGCGCCGCCCTATACCCCCGCGCCGGCCCGCGCAACGGCGCCGGAAGGAGGCGAGGGTTCCGCCGATGTATCTCGTGACCGGCGGGGCCGGTTTCATCGGCTCCAACCTGGTGGCGGCACTTTGTGACCGCGGCGCCGAGGTGATGGTCGTGGACCGCCTCGGCGAGGGCGAGAAGTGGCGCAACCTGGCCCGCCACCCCATCGCCGGCCTGCTGCCGCCCGAGGAGCTCGAGGCGTTCTGGCGGGCGCAGCCGCCGCTCGACGCCGTGCTGCACCTCGGCGCGATCAGCGACACCACCGCCACCGACGCCGACCTGGTGGCGGCGACCAACTTCACCCTGCCGCTCTGGCTGTGGTCCGCCTGCGCCGAGCGGGAGATCCCGTTCCTCTACGCCTCCTCCGCCGCCACTTATGGCGACGGCTCCCAGGGCTTCGACGACGATCCCTCGCCGGAGGCCCTGGCGCGGCTCCGGCCGCTCAACCTCTACGGCTGGTCCAAGCACGCCTTCGACCGCCGGGTGGCCGACCTGCTGGCGCGCGGCGCGCCGGCGCCGCCGCAATGGGCAGGGCTGAAATTCTTCAACGTCTACGGGCCGAACGAGTACCACAAGGGCCGCATGGCCAGCGTGGTGTTCCACAAGTTCCGCGAGATCGCGCGCGGCGAGCCGGCCCGCCTGTTCCGCTCCGACCGGCCGGACATCGCCGATGGCGCGCAGATGCGCGACTTCGTGCATGTGGACGACTGCGTCGCCGTCATGCTGTGGCTGCTCGACAACCCGCAGGTCTCGGGCCTGTTCAACCTCGGCTCCGGCCGGGCGCGCAGCTTCCTCGACCTGACGCGGGCGATCTTCGCCGCGACGGGCCGGGAGGAGGCGATCGAGTTCGTGGACATGCCGCCCGATCTCGTCGGCCGCTACCAGTACTTCACCGAGGCCCCGCTCGGCCGGCTGCGCGCCGCCGGCTACGCGGGGCAGATGACGCCGCTCGAGGAGGGGGTGCGCCGCTACGTGCAGGAGTTCCTGCTCGGCGGCGATCCCTGGCGCTGACCGTGCTGGCGCTGCCCTTCCCGGCGCTGGATCCGGTCCTGGTCGAGATCGGGCCCTTCGCCATCCGCTGGTACGCGCTGGCCTACATCGCCGGCATCGTGCTCGGCTGGTGGGGGGCGCGGCGGCTGGCGGCGCTTCCCCCGGCGGTGGCGACGCGCGCGCAGGTGGACGACTTCGTCACCTGGGCGACGCTCGGCATCATCCTCGGCGGGCGACTCGGCTACGTGCTGCTCTACCGGCCGCTGCACTACCTGCACAACCCGCTGGAGATACCGGCGGTCTGGCAGGGCGGCATGAGCTTCCATGGCGGCGCGCTCGGCGTGATCCTGGCGGCCTGGCTGTTCTGCCGCCGCCGCGGGCTCGACCCAGTCGCCTTCGCGGACCGCGTGGCGCCGGTGGTGCCGGTCGGCCTGCTGCTCGGGCGGCTCGCGAATTTCATCAACGGCGAGCTGTGGGGGCGGGTGACGGAGGTGCCCTGGGGCATGGTCTTCCCCGGCGCCGGCCCGCTGCCGCGGCACCCGAGCCAGCTCTACCAGGCCTTCCTGGAAGGCGCGGTGCTGCTCGCGCTGCTGCTCTGGCTGGCCTCGCGCCCGGCGCTGCGCGCCCGCCGCGGCTTCCTGAGCGGCGCCTTCCTCGCCGGCTACGGCGTAGCGCGCATCATCGGAGAGATGTTCCGCCAGCCCGACGCGCATCTCGGCTTCCTGCCCGGCGGCGTGACCATGGGGCAGGTGCTGTCGGTGCCGATGGTGGCGGCGGGCCTGTGGCTGATGCTGCGCGCCCGGCCCCTCGCGGCGCGGGAGGCCGCCGACCTCCGCGCCCCGGGCCGGGACGCCGCCTGATCCCCGGCCGCCGTCAGCCGGTGCGCCTCGAGAAGTCCACCTTGTCGTTGGCGCCGGGGTGGGGCGGCTCTCCGGTGGTCACCGACTTCAGATAGCCGAAGGCGTGCACCAGGGTGGAGGAGGGGGCGTCCCAGTATTCCGCGCCCTTCACCGTCACCTTCACCAGCGCCACGTCGTGGTCCTCGGGGCCGCCGGGAAACCAGGTGCGCAGCGGCTCGGACCACAGCGCCTTCTGCTTCTCCCGGTCGCGCACCAGCTCGGCCGAGCCGAAGACGGAGACGTAGTCCTGCCGGCGCGGGTCGCTGTAGGCGAGCAGCACCCGGTCGTCCTGCGACACCTCGAGCGCCACGGGGCTGGTGGCGCGGGTGAAGAACCAGAGGGCGCCGTCGAACTCGGCCTGCGCGGCGCGCATCGGCCGGCCGCGGAAGCGGCCCTCCTCGTCCATGGTCACCATCATCGCGACCTCGATGCCGCGGATCATCTCCAGGACCTTGCGCTGGGCCTCGGCGTCGCTGCGGGTCTCGACCATCCTCGTCCTCCGCTCCCGATGGGTCGGGGAGGGAACGGCGCGGCGGGCTGCCGGTTGCCCCCTCAGCCCGCCGCCGGCACCTCCCGCGCCAGGGCGAGGATGAGGCGGCGCAGCCAGGCATGCGCGGCATCGGCCTCGAAGCGGCGGTGGAACACCAGCGACAGGCGGGTATGGCGCACCGCCAACGGCGGATCGCGGCAGAGGAGGCCGTGCGCCGCCGCCATCTGCCGCGCCAGCCGCGCCGAGAGGGTGATGACCATGTCGGTGCGCCGCAGGATCTCCGGCACCGCCGCGAGATGCGCCACCACCGCGCCGAGCCGGCGGGGGTGCCCGGCCTCGGCCAGCGCCGGGTCGAGGGCGCCCTCGCGCGAGCCGTTCGGCGAGTGCAGAAGGTGGGGCACCGAGACGAAGCGCTCCACCGTCAGCGCCCCCTCCGCCAGGGGGTGGCCGGGGCGCATCAGCGTGCAGAAGGCCTCGGGCAGCAGGCGCAGCCGGGTGTAGAGCGCCGGCGGCTCGGGCAGCACGGCGACGGCGAGCGTCGCCGCGCCGGAGGAGAGCAGCGCCTCCCAATTGGTGCGGTCGGCGTGGCGGATCGCCAGCAGGCAGCGCGGCGCCTCCCGCGCCAGGCGTTCGAGCAGCGGCGGAGCCAGCACCGCCTCGGCGTATTCCGAGAAGGCGACCTGGAACACCGCCGTACTGGTCGCGGGATCGAAGGGCGCATGGGCGGCCAGGGCGGCGCCGAGGCGGTCCAGCGCCTCGGCCACCGGCCCGGCGAGGGAGAGGGCGAGCGCCGTCGGCTCCACCCCGCCGGGGCGGCGCAGGAACAGCTCGTCGCCGAGCGCCTGGCGCAGCCGGGCGAGGGCGCTGGAGACGGCCGGCTGGGACAGGCCGAGCCGCTCCGCCGCGCGAGTCACGTGCCGCTCCCGCGCCACGGCGTCGAAGACGCGGAGCAGGTTGAGGTCGAGGCTGCCGAGATCCGCCACGCGCGCCGCCCCCGTCATCCGGCGCGGTGATGATCGTCGTTCCCACGCCGCGTTGGAAGCGCCGCCGCCGCCCCGCCATCCTGTGCCCCGGCGCGGCACGGGCCGCGATGCAGGGAAGATGCAAGGATGCATGCGATGTTCGACGAGAAGGCCACCACCCCTTACGCCGCGGCGCTGCTGCGCGTGGCGCTGGGCGTCCTGTTCCTCGCCCATGGCGGGCTGCTGAAGCTCGGCACCTTCGGGCTGGCGGGGACGATGCAGTTCTTCGGCTCCATCGGCTACCCGCCGCTGCTCGGCGCGGCGGTGGCCTTCGCCGAGATCCTCGGCGGCCTGGCGCTGATCGCCGGGCTGTGGGTGCGCTGGGTGAGCCTCGCGCTGGTGCCCGTGCTGCTCGGCGCCACGCTCCAGCACCTGCCNGTGCCCGTGCTGCTCGGCGCCACGCTCCAGCACCTGCCGGCGGGCTGGCTGTTCAGCGCGCCCGGCGGCGGCTGGGAGTTCCCCGCCTTCTGGACGGTGGCGCTGCTGGTGCAGGCGGGCCTCGGCGCCGGGGCCTGGGCGCTGTACCCGGCGCGCCCGGCCGGCGCGGGGCCGCGCGCCGCGGCGGCCTGAGGGCGGATTGCGCTTCCGGTCCTTGCCGGGCGGCCGATCCGCCGCTCCGGCGGGGCCGCCGCCGCGGACCGGGCGCCAGGGCGTTTTCCCTTCGCCCCGCGCGCGGCACATGCTCCGGTCCTTCGCTGTGCGGTCATCTTCAGCCGTTCGGGCGAGGCCACCCGAACGGGATCCGCCCTAACGCGGGCTTGCCTTGACGCCCCCCTCACGCCGCGCGACCACGCGGGCGGCGGCAAGGAGCGCCACCCCATGGCCAGGACCCGTTTCAACCCCCAGGAGGCGCTGGTCTGCGCCATGGTGCTGATGAGCGTCGCCGACCGCCAGATGACCGATGCCGAGCTCGCCATGATGGCGCGGCTGGTGCAGGAGCTGCCGGCCTTCGCGGAGTTCCACCCGGCCGAGATCGGCGTCGTCACCGAGACCTGCCTCCGGCTGCTCGACCAGGCCGACGGGCTCGACCAGGCCTGCGCCCTGATCCGCGAGGCGCTGCCGCCGCGCCTGCGCGAGACCGCCTATCTGCTGGCCTGCGAGGTGGCGGCGGCGGATGGCGAGGCGACGCAGGAGGAGCTGCAATTCCTGCAGGAGTTCCGCATCGCCATGGACCTCGACCGGCTGGTCGCCGGCGCCATCGAGCGGGCGGCGAAGGCCCGCTACCAGGTGATCTGACCGCCACAGGCGGCGCCCTCTGCGCGCGGCGCCAGCGGGCAGGGGTGGGCGGGGTCGCCCGCCTCCACCTGCAGCGTGACATGGCCGATGCCGAAGCGCTCCCGCAGCGCTGCGGCGGCGGCGGCAAGGAAACCATCCTCCGGCCCCGCCCCGGGCCGGACCAGATGCGCGGTCAGCGCCGTGCGCGTGGTGCCGAGCGGCCAGATGTGCAGGTCGTGCACCGAGGCGACTCCGGGCAGGGAGAGCAGGAACGCCCGCACCGCCTCCAGGTCGGTTCCGGGCGGCACGGCATCCATGGCGAGGGCGAGCGACTCCCGCAGCAGCCCCCAGGTGCCGGCCAGGATCACCACCGCGATCAGCAGGCCGAGCAGCGGGTCCACCCAGAGCCAGCCGGTGGCGAGGATCAGCAGCGCGCCCAGCACCACCCCGAGCGACACGACGGCATCCGCCGCGAGGTGCAGGAAGGCGCCCTTGCGGTTCAGGTCGGCGTGCCGACCGCGCAGGAAGAGCAGCGCGGTGCCGGTGTTCACCGCCACCCCCGCCGCCGCCACCCACAGCATCCAGCCGGTGGCAATCGGCGCGGGCTCGATCAGCCGGCGGATGGATTCGAGGCCGATGGCGCCCACCGCCACCAGCAGCAGCATGGCGTTGGCGAGCGCGGCGAGGATGGTGCCGCGCTGCCAGCCATAGGTGCGCCGCGGGCTCGGCGGGCGGCGCGCCAGACGCGCCGCGCCCCAGGCGAGCAGCAGCCCCAGCACGTCCGACAGGTTGTGGCCGGCATCGGCGAGCAGGGCGACCGAGCCGGCGATCAGCCCCGCCACCGCCTCGAGCAGGACGAAGCCGAGGTTGATGGCGACGGCGGGGAGGAAGCCGCGCTCCTCCGGCGCCGGGCCGTGATGGTGCCCGCTGGAGTCGGGATGGTGCCGGTGCTGTCCCGCCGCCATGCCGGCAGCCTTCCGGCGGGCGGCGTCCCGGTCAAGGAAAAGGCCCCGGAGGTCTCCCCCCGGGGCCGTCCCTGGTCCGCCCGGACCCGCCGGCACCCGTCCGACGGCTCAGTCCTGCTGGCGGACGCCCATGAACTGCAGCAGCAGCATGAACAGGTTGATGAAGTTCAGGTAGAGGGCGAGCGCGTCCATCACGCTGCGCTTGCCGGCGAGCTCCGTGCCCTCCTCATAGGCGTGCTCGATGTAGTCGGCCTTGATGCGCTGGGTGTCCCAGGCGGTCAGGCCGAGGAAGACGATCACGCCGATGACGCTGATCGCGAACTGCAGCGCCGTCGAGCCGACGAAGATGTTCACGATCATCGCGATGATGATGCCGATCAGGCCCATCATCATGAAGCTGCCCATCTTCGTCAGGTCGGCCTTCGTGGTGTAGCCGTAGAGGCTCATCGCGCCGAACATCGCCGCCGCGACGAAGAAGGTGCGGGCGATCGAGGCGCCGGTGAAGGTGAGGAAGATGTGCGAGATGCTGAGCCCCATCACCGCCGCGAAGGCCCAGAACAGCGCCTGCGCCGTGGTCTTCGACAGCTTGTTGATGCCGAAGCTCAGCACCAGGATGAAGGCCAGCGGCGAGAACATGGCGATGTAGGCCAGGATCGTCGGCTGCACCGCGGCGCCGCGCGGGGTCATGACGCGCTGGTAGAACAGCGCCTGCAGCTCGGGCGTGTTGGCGACGAAATACGCCACGATCCCGGTCAGCAGCAGCCCCGAGGCCATCCAGTTGTAGACCCGGAGCATGTACGCCCGGAGCCCGGCATCGACGGCGGCCGCGTCGGCGGTCGCCACTCGACCCCAGCCAGGCGCACCCGTCGTGTATCGATAGTCGGGACGAAGGGCCATTGGTGTCTCAAGCCTCCCAGAGGGGGATCATTCCCCGCGGCCGCACAATATGGACGGATGGTAATGCGGATCAATGGGGGATCCGCAGCCCGCCGCCCCCTGCGCGATGGGGATGACCGCAATATAGGGTGCCATCCCCGCCGCCGCACCGGCAAAACGAAGACGCTACCGCCTCATTCGTTGCGCAGCAGCGGCCCCGCCCTGGCACGCAGCGCCAGCGCCGTGCCCGCGAGCCCCGAGGCCAGCGTCAGCGCCGCGCAGCCGAGGATGGTGGCGAGCAGCGTCCCCGGCAGCGGCACCCACTCGGCCCGCATCACGAAGCGCACCACCGCCCAGGCGGCGGCGCTGCCGGCCAGCGCCGCCAGCGTGCCGGCCACCAGCCCGATCAGCGCGAACTCCACCAGCCAGGCGGCGCGGATCTGGCCGGAGGTGGCGCCGACGGTCTTGAGGATCACCGCGTCGCGCACCCGCTGCCGCTGCCCCGCCGCCACCGCCCCGGCCAGCACCAGCGCCCCGGCCAGCAGGGTGACGCCGCCGGTGGCGGAGAGCGCGGTGCCGATCCGCCCGAGCAGCGCCGCCACCCCCTCCAGCGCGTCCCGCACCCGAACACCGGAGACGTTGGGGAAGGCGTCGGTCACCGCGCGCAGCACCGCCGCGTCCTGCGCCGGGTCGCCGCGCACCGTGGCGATGTGGGTGTGCGGCGCCGCCTCCAGCAGCCCGGGCGAGGCGACCATGACGAAGTTGATGCCGAGTCCCCGCCACTCCACCCGCCGCAGGTTGGCGATGGTGAGGTCGATGTCGCGGCCGAGCACGTTCACCGTGATGACGTCGCCGAGGCCCACCCCCCAGCCCTCGGCGATCGCCGCGTCGAAGGAGAGCAGCGGCGGGCCGCGATAGTCCTCCGGCCACCACTGCCCGGCGACGATCCGCGTGCCCGCCGGCGGGCGGGCGGCGTAGGTGAGGCCGCGGTCGCCGGTCAGCGCCCAGCGCGTCTCCGGCGCCACCTGCGCGCGCTCCACCGGCACCCCGGCGATGGCCACCACCCGGGCACGCAGGGAGGGGACGCGGCGCACCTCCTCCACCCCGGGCAGGGCCGCCGCCAGCGCGTCGAAGCGCGCCGCCTGCTCGGACTGGATGTCGATGAAGAAGAAATTGGGCGCCTCCGCCGCCATCTCCTCGGCGAGGTGGCGGCGCAGATTGCCCTCGATCTGGGCGATGGCGGCGAGCGTGGCCAGCCCGGCGCCGAGCGCGACCACCAGCGCCGGCGTCGGCGCCCCCGGCCGGTGCAGGTTGGCGAGGCCGAGCCTGAGCGCCGGCCGCCGCCGGCCGGACAGGGCGCGGGCCAGCGCCATCAGCGCCGCGGCGCCGAGGCGGAAGGCGAGCAGCGCCGCCGCCGCGCCGGCGCAGAACCAGGCGGCGAAGCGCGGCTCCTCGGCGGTGCCGACGACGAGCGCGACCAGCGCCGCCGCTACGGCGGCGTTGGCCGCCAGCACCGGCCAGGCGGGGCGGGCGGCGGCCGGCTGCACCGCGTCGCGGAACAGCGCCGCGCCGGGAATGCGCGCCGCCCGCCCCAGCGGCCAGAGGGTGAAGGCGAGCGCGGTCAGCAGCCCGTAGAGCCCGGCCAGGGTCAGCGGCAGCGGATAGGGGGCGAGGCGCGGCGGCACCGGCAGCGCCCCTTCCAGGAGCTGCGCCGCCGCCCAGGCCAGGAGGAAGCCCGCGCCGAGGCCGATCAGGATGCCGAGGCCCGCCAGCGCCAGCACCTGCGCCAGATAGGTGGCGAAGATGGTCCTCGAGGCGGCGCCGAGGCAACGCAGCGTGGCGATGGAGCGCGCCCGCGCCTCCAGCCAGGCGCGCACCCCGGTGGCGACGCCGATACCCCCCACCAGCAGCGCCGTCAGCCCCGCCAGCGTCAGGAAGGAGGCGGTGCGGTCGAGGAAGCGGTCCACCCCGGGGGCGGCCGCCTCGGGCGTGCGCACCCGCCAGCCCTCGCCAGGGAAGGCGGCGCGCAGCGCGGCGGCGAAGCCGTGCGGGTCGGCGCCCGGCGGCAGGCGCACGCGCAGGTCGTGCTGCACCAGGCTGCCGGGCAGGACCAGCCCGGTCGCCGGCAGGTCGGCGAGGCCGATCAGGGCGCGCGGGCCGAACAGGGCGGGGGTGGCGACCTTGTCCGGCTCCTCCGCCACCGTGCCGGCCACGACGAGGCGCGCCTCGCCGATCCGCACCACCGCGCCCGGGGCGAGGCCAAGCCGCTCCGCCACCAGCGGATCGAGCGCCACCGCACCCCGGGGCAGGGACCCGGGCGGGTCGAGGCGCAGCGCGCCGTAAAGCGGGTAGGCGCCGTCCACCGCCTTCAGCTCCACCAGCATCCGCTCGGCCGAGGGGGCGACGAGCATGGCGCGCAGCGTCACCGCCTGCGACGCCGCGCCGCCACGCGCCGCGATCCAGGCACGGAGCGCCTCGGGCGGCGGGCGGGCGCCGGTACGGATCTCGACATCGCCGCCGAGCAGCCGCGCCCCCTCCGCCCGCAGCCCGGCCTCGATGCCGGCGCGCAGCGTGCCGACCGCGGCGATGGCGGCGACGCCGAGCGCGAGGCAGGCGAGCACCAGGCGGAGCGCGCGCAGCCCGCCCCGCATCTCCCGCCGCGCCAGCCTGAGCGCGAGCGCCACTCCCCCCAAGGCCTGCCTCCGGTGCCTGATCGAGAAGGCTGAGGTGGGGGCGGGGCGGCGGCGGCCAAGGGCGGGTCAGCCGAGCGCGGGATCGGCGGCCTTGGCGGGCAGGCGGCGGAACAGCATCGCCCGCAGCCCCGGCGGCAGCGCGCCGGCGAGGCGCGCGGCAAGGTAGAGGGGCAGCGGATAGGCCACCCGCACCCGCCCGCGGGCGATGCCGGCGAGGGCGGCGCGGGCGGCCGCCTCCGGGTCCATCAGAAAGGGCATGGGGAAGGCGTTTTGCGCCGTCATCGGCGTGCGGATGTAGCCGGGGCAGACGGCATGAAGGCGGATGCCGCGGGCGCGCTCGGCCGCGTCCAGCGCCTCGGCCCAGCGCTGTACCGCGGCCTTGGAGGCGCAGTAGGCCGGCGCGCCGGGAGCGGCGACGAAGGCGGCGAGGGAGGCGATGACGGCGATCCGCCCGCGCAGCCCGTTCGGGCCGGGCGCCTGCGCCGCCATCGCCGCCAGCGCCGGCAGGGCGGTGTTCAGCACGCCCGTCACGTTGGTCTCGAAGATGGCGCGGGCCTGGGCGGCGGGCTCGGTGGCCCCGCCCGTGCCGCCCGAGACGCCGGCATTGGCGAGGACGAGGTCGAGCCGCCCGGCGCCGCCGATCCATGCCGCCATCGCCGTCGCGTCGCGCACCTCGAGCACCCGCTCCGTCACCGCCGCCCCCGCGGCGCGGCAGGCCTCGGCGGTGGCGGCGAGGCGGGCGGCGTCGCGGCCCGAGAGGTGCAGCACCGCCCCGGGCGCCGCGCAGGCCAGCGCCAGCGCCCGGCCGAAGCCGGAGGAGGCCCCCGTGACCAGCACATGCCGCCAGGGCCAGCCCCGCCCGTCGCTCATGGCTTGCACTCCGCGCTTCCGGGGAGGACAAGGCCCCCCGCATGACCACCCTCAGCAGCATGACCGGCTTCGCCCGCGAGAGCGGCACCCTGCCGGACGGCACCGCCTTCGTCTGGGAGCTGCGCAGCGTCAATGGGCGTGGCCTCGATCTCCGCCTGCGCCTGCCGGCCGGCCTCGACGCGCTGGAGCCGGCGCTGCGCGAGGCGACGGCGCGGCGCCTGCGGCGCGGCAACGTCTCCGCCACCCTGGCGCTGCGGCGGGAGGAGCGGCCGCGCCTCCTGCCCGACCCGGCGGCGCTGGAGCAGGCGCTCCGGCTCGCGCTCGACCTCGCCGCCCGCATCCCCGGCGCCCCGCCGCCACGCCCCGAGGCGCTGCTCGCGCTGCCCGGCGTGCTGCGCGCCGAGGCCGCGGAGCCGGACGAGGCGGCGGAGGAGGCGCGCCGCGCCGCCCTGGCGGAGGCCTATGGGCGGGCGCTCGAGGGGCTGCTCGCCGCCCGGCGCGCCGAGGGGGCGAAGCTCGCCGCCATCGTCGCCGGGCTGCTCGACGAGATCGCGGTGCTGCGCGAGGCCGCCGCGGCCGAGGCTGCCGGCCAGCCGGAGGCGCAGCGCGCCCGCTTCCTGGAACAGCTCGCCGCCCTGCTCGGCGAGAACGGCGCCGCCCGCGTGCCGGAGGAGCGGCTGGCGCAGGAGGTGGCGCTGCTCGCCAGCCGCTCCGACGTGCGGGAGGAGCTGGACCGGCTGGCCGCGCACATCGAGGCGGCGCGGGCGCTGCTCGCGGCCGGCGAGGGGGCGGGGCGGAAGCTCGATTTCCTGGTGCAGGAATTCGTGCGGGAGGCGAACACGCTGTGCAGCAAGTCGGCCTCCGTGCCGCTGACGCGGATCGGCCTCGACCTCAAGGCGGCGATCGAGCGGCTGCGCGAGCAGGCGGCGAACCTCGAATGAGCGGCGCCCAGGGCATGGCGCGACGCGGGCTGTGCCTGGTGCTGGCGGCCCCGCCCGGCGCAGGCAAGACCAGCCTCTCCCGCGCCCTGCTCGGGGTGGAGCCGGAACTCTCCCTCTCCGTCAGCGCCACCACCCGTCCGCCGCGGCCGGGCGAGCAGGAGGGGGTGCACTACTTCTTCCGCAGCCCGGCGGAGTTCGAGGCCATGGTGGCCGCGGGCGCGTTCCTCGAACACGCCCGCTTCCTCGGCCGCGCCTACGGCACGCCGCGCGCGCCGGTGGAGGCGGCGCTGGCCGCCGGGCGGGACGTGCTGTTCGACATCGAGTGGCAGGGCCATCGCCAGCTCAAGGCCAGCCTGCCGGAGGATGTGGTGGGGGTGTTCCTGCTGCCGCCGAGCATGGCGGAGCTGGAACGGCGCCTGCGCGCCCGCGGCCAGGATTCCGAGGCCGAGATCGCCCGCCGTCTTGCCGCCGCGCGCGAGGAGATCGCGCACTGGGACGAGTTCGACCACGTGCTGGTCAACGAGGATTTCGACGCCACCCTGGCCGCGCTGCGCGCCATCCTGCACGCCGCGCGTACCCGCCGTGCCCGCCAGCCCTGGCTGGCGGGCTATGTGGCGGGGCTGCTGGGGCGCTGAAGCCGGTCAGGCCAAGGGGGAGGCGCCGGACGCGCACGCTCCTGGAGCTGCTTCCACTCGGCTGTGGATGCGGAAACAGCTCTGGTTCAAAGGTCGTGGAGCAGATCACGCTTCCGGCTGCTTCCAGCCGTCCGCAATCCGCTCCAAGGCCGCGCGGATCCCGGTGCCCCGGAGCCGCTGCCGCGGTCCGAGGCAACGGCTCCCGCCCCGCGCCTTGCGGCCGGGGCGATCCGCCTCAGCGCCAGACCGGCCGGCCGAGCTGGACGTCGCGCGGGCTGGTCAGGGCGCCGCCCGCGGCGCCGGCGGCGCCGCCGATCAGGGCGCCGGTGGCCGGGCTGCCGCCGGTGAGCGCGCCGATGCCGGCGCCGGCGCCGGCGCCGATCAGGCCGCCCGACACGGCGCGGTCACCGGTGGTGTAGCCGCAGCCGCCGAGCGCCAGGGCCGCCACCGCGAACAGGCTGAGCGTGGTCTTGCGCATGGTTGGGGTCCTCCTGAGTCGCTGGCCCCTTAACACCGTATCTTTCGCCCCGGTTCCGATCAACAGGCCGGGCGCGCAACGGCCGGCCGCTCAGGCGGCGGGGGCCGGCTCCAGCACCTCGGCGACCGGCCCGTCGGCGACGATCCGCCCGGCGTCGAGGCGGATCACCCGCGTGCACCAGGCGCGCACGATCGACATGTCGTGGGTGGCGAGCACCAGGATGTCGGCGTCGGCGACCAGGCGCTCCAGCCGCCGCGTGGCCCGCTCCATGAAGTCGGCGTCGCCGGCGAGGAACCACTCGTCCATCAGCAGCACCTCGGGCGCCATCACCGTGGCCATGGCGAAGGAGAGGCGTATCTGCATCCCGGCGGAATAGGTGCGCACCGGCACGTCCAGGAACTCGCCAAGGCCGGCGAAGCCGCCGACCTCCTCGGCCAGGGCGGCGCTCTGCTGCCGGTCCAGGCCGCGGTAGAGGCCGCGCAGCAGGATGTTCTCCCGCCCCGTGCATTCCTGGTCCATGCCGGCGGCGGGGTCGATCAGCGAGCCGATGGTGCCCTGCACCTCGAGCCGCCCGCCCACCGGCTCGTAGACCCCGGCCAGGGTGCGCAGCAGGGTGGTCTTGCCCGCCCCGTTGTGGCCGACCAGCGCCACCCGCTCCCCCGGCCCGATGGAGAAGGTGAGGTCGCGCAGCGCCGCCACCACCACGCGGTTGGAGGCGTCCTGGCGCAGCCGGAGCGGGGTGTGGGCGAGCAGCCGCTTCTTCAGCGAGCGCGCCCCGAGATGGTAGAGCGGGAACTCGATGGCGAGTCCCTCGGCGCGGATGTGGGGCATCGGCTCAGATCCAGAAGGCGATGCGCCCGCGGAAGCGCACGAAGAAGGCCAGGGCGGCGGCGCAGGCCGCGCCGGTCCAGAGCAGGGCGGAGGCCCAGACCACCGGCGCCGCCCCGCCGGAGAGCAGCGGGCCGCGCACCACCTCCATCAGCACGTAGAAGGGGTTGAGCGGCAGCCAGACCTGCCGCTCGCCCAGCAGCTCGGGCTTCCACAGCACCGGGGAGAGGAAGAAGGCGAGCTGCATCACGCTGGCGACGATCGGGCCGATGTCGCGGAAGCGGGCGCACACCATGCCGAGGAAGATCCCGACCGCGATGGCGTTCACCGCCACCACGACGAGGCCGGGCAGCGCCAGCAGCGCCTCCCAGCCCGGCATGGCGCCGAACAGCAGCAGCACCAGCAAAGCCAGTGGCAGGCTGTGCGCGGCGGTGAGCGCGTTGCGCAGCACCATGCGCAGCACGTGGATGGTGTAGGGCAGCGGCATCTGCCGGATGATGCCCTCGGCGCCGGTGAAGGTGGTGCAGGCGTCGTTCACCGTCTGCGCGATCATGTTCCAGATGATCAGGCTGACGGCGAGCCAAGGCAGGTATTCCGCCAGGCTGAGCTGGAACAGCGAGGAGTAGAGCAGGCCGAGCGCGAACACCATGACGGCGGTGGAGAGCGTCAGCCAGATCGGGCCGAGGACCGAGCCGCGGTAGCGGTTGCGGATGTCGAGCCAGGCGAGCGCCGCGGCCAGCCGCCAGCGCCGGAAGCCGCCGCCGAGATCCTGCAGGGCGCGCTCGAGCCGCCGCGGCTGCGTGGCGTCGCAGACATAGAGCGGCGAGGCGGCCGGGACGGTCGAGGGCGGGGCGAGCATGGGGCGCCTATAGCCCGCCGTCCCGGCCGCGGCCAGCACGGCGGGCGCGGGCCTCAGTAGCGCACGGCGCCGGGCACCATGTGGCCGGCCGGCGGCACGTAGCCGGGCGGCACGTAGCCGCCGGGCGCGACACGGTTCAGGCGCACCCGGTCGCCGAAGGAGACGGCGACCCGCTCGCCGGGCTGCAGGCCGAGCTCGTTGGTCTGCACCACGGTGAAGTCGGGCCCGCCGCCATCGGGGCGGATGGTGAACTCCACCGCCTGGCCCTGGGTGACGCCGCGCTCGACCAGCGTGCCGGCGCCGGCGCCGAGCAGCGCGCCACCCACGCCCGCCAGGGTGCGGGCGCGCCAGTCTCCGCCGATGGTGCTGCCGATCAGCCCGCCGGCGACACCGCCGGTGGCGGCGCCGATCCCGGTCTGGCTGCCCGCGATCTGCACCGGCCGCATGCCGACGATGGTGCCGTAGCGGACCTGCGCCGCCTGGCCGATGCCGGCGGCGGTGTAGGTGGTGTTGGCGGCGGTGGGGGCGCAGGCGGCGAGGCCGAGGGCTGCGACCAGGGCAAGGGCGAGGCCGGGGGGCGGGAGGCGCATGGCTTATCCTTCCGGTAGCAAAGGCACGCGTGATCCTAGCCCAGATGGGCAGCCGGCGGCGACCCGGGAGGGGTGTGGCGCCGCCGCCATGGGCAAGCAGGATCACGGACAAAGGATTGCGAGGGCAAGTCGGTCTTGCCTTGCATCGTCGCCTGCGTGTACCGGTGTCGGTCCCAGGACGAGCCTTCGTCCGCCGGGGGTTCGCGGCGGCCGGTCCGCACCGTGAGGGGACGGTGGGGCCGGCGATGGTGCCATGGGCCCCCGGTCTTCCCAGGCCCGAGGAGCGAAAGGGGATGCCCCAGGGAGACTGGACCAGGCGCGGCGGCGCCCAAGGGGGGGCGCGGCGTGCCGTACGGGGGGTGCGGCCGGTGCTCGCCCTCTCCGTGATCGCCTTGCTCGCCGCCTGCGGCAGCCAGACCACGACGCGGGACTCGGCGCAGCAGGGGGGGCGGATCGCCACCCATGGCGCCTACAACCGCCCCGCCAGCTACGACCCGCCAGGCCCGCCGCACGACCCGTGGGGGCCGTGGATCCGCGAGGCCTCCCGCCGCTTCGACGTGCCGGAGCGGTGGATCCGGGAGGTGATGCGCCAGGAGTCGGGCGGCCGCCCCCATGTCACCAGCCGCGCCGGCGCCATGGGCCTGATGCAGGTCATGCCCGGCACCTACCGCGAGCTGCAGGCGCGCTACGGGCTCGGCGACGACCCGTACCATCCCTATGACAGCATCATGGCCGGCACCGCCTACATCCGCGAGATGTACGAGCTTTACGGCTCGCCGGCCTTCCTTGCCGCCTACAACGCGGGGCCGCGGCGGCTCGAGGACTATCTCTGGTCCAGCCGCGGCCTGCCGGCGGAGACGCGCAACTACGTCGCCCGCATCGGCCCCAACATCCTCGGCCACCACCCGAACCGCCGCGCCAGGCCGGAGGTGTACGCGGCGGCGGAGATCCCGCTGCACATCCCGCCCGGGCCGCGGCGCATGGACGGCGCCACCATGCTCGCGCTGCGCGAGCAGCGCCAGGCGGTGGATCCGGGCATCCAGGTGGCACAGCTTCCGCCCGGCCCGATCGTGCGCATGGACCCGATCCCGGACGGCTCGACCGGCCCGCTGCCGCCGCCGGCGCCCTCCTCCTGGCAGCTCGCCTCGACCGAGACGGTGGTGCGCATGGACCCGATCCCGGACGGCGCGACCGAGGCCGGCGCCGCCCGGCTGGCCGAGGCGGCGGCGCGCCAGCGCGCCGGCGACCCGCCGCCCCCCGCCCCGCCCCCGCGCGCGG
>NZ_SJDM01000029.1 GCF_004761865.1 Crenalkalicoccus roseus
CGCCGCCGACGCCGCCTTCGCCGCCGCGCGCGAGGCGCAGCTCCGCGCCGAGGCCGCCGCCGGGCAGGCGCGCGGCGCGGCGCAGGCGGTGGAGGAACGCATCGCCGAGCGCCTCGGCCCCGGCGCCGCCCTGCCCGAGCCCGAGGCGCTCTCCGACGCCGCCGAGGAGAAGGCGCGGCGCAAGCTGGAGCGCCTGGCGCGCGAGCGAGAGGAGATGGGCCCGGTCAACCTCCGCGCCGAGGTGGAGATGGCCGAGCTCGACGCCCGCATCGCCACCATCCACCGCGAGCGGGAGGAGATCGGCGCCGCCATCGCCAAGCTGCGCGGCTCGATCGGTCACCTGAACCGCGAGGGGCGGGAGCGGCTGCGCGAGGTGTTCGACCGCGTGGACGCCGAGTTCCGCGGCCTGTTCGCGCGGCTGTTCGGCGGCGGACGGGCGCATCTCGGCCTGGTCGGCTCCGACGATCCGCTGGAGGCGGGGCTCGAGATCTACGCCGAGCCGCCGGGCAAGAAGCTGGCGACGCTCTCCCTGCTCTCGGGCGGCGAGCAGGCGCTGACCGCCCTCTCCCTCATCTTCGCCGTGTTCCGCTGCCAGCCCGCGCCGGTCTGCGTGCTGGACGAGGTGGACGCGCCGCTCGACGACGCGAATGTGGAGCGGCTCTGCGACCTGCTCGACGGCATGGCGGCGGAGAGCGGCACGCGCTTCCTGATCGTGACGCACCACCCGCTGACCATGGCGCGCATGCACCGCCTCTATGGCGTGACGATGCAGGAGAGGGGCGTCTCCCGCCTGCTCAGCGTGGATCTCGGCCGGGCGGTGGAGATGGTGGAGGGGGCGCGGCCGGCGGAGTAGGGCGGGCCGCGCTCCGCAGGGTCAGGGCGGGACGGCGCCGGCCGGCGCGAAATGCGCGAAGTCGGCGCGCAGGGGCCGCCAGATCCGCACCTCGCGCGGCGCGTCGAGCAGCTCGGGCAGGCGCGCCTCGTAGGGCGCGCGGTAGGGGCGCCGCATCTGCACCTCGACGAGGTCGCGCCGGTCGGCCCAGGTCTCGTAGAGCATGAACCGTGCCGGATCCTCCGGATCGCGGTGCAGCACGGCGTTGAGGAAGCCCGGCTCGTGGCGCATGGCGTCGAGGACGGGGAGGAGCAGGCGGAGGAATTCCGCCTCCCGCCCCGGCCGGACGCGCAGCGAGACGATGAGGGCGAGCGGCCCGGCCGCCGCCTCCGCCCCCGCTTCCCGCGCCGCCGCGGCGCCGGCCGCCGCGAGCGCCGCCGTGCCCATCGCTTCCCGTCTGGTCATCTGCCGCTCCTCCTGCGTGCGATCCGCCCTGGCGGATCGCGCTCCCTTCCTGCCGGGCACCCGGCTCGCCGCTCCGGCGGCCCGGCCTTCGCGGATCGGGTGCTCGCCGGCGGGTGGCGGGAGTGGAGCGCGGGGCGCGCGGCAGGGCGATGACCTGGGAGGTCATGGAAGGCGCTGCCGCCTTCCCTCACTCCGCCGGCGGCGTCTCCTCCGCGAGCCAGGGCCAGCGCGCCAGCGTCACCGGGCTGTCCGGGGCATAGGCGATGCAGGTGCCGACCAGCGCCGGCCGTTCGCGCGGCGGCGTCTCGCCCGCGGCGGCGCGGCGCGCCGCCTCCTCGCGCTCGCGCCGGGCGCGGAAGGGGTAGAGGGTCTGGTAGGCGGTGGTGGCCATCTGGCCGAGAAGCTCGCGCAGATGCGTGCAGCCCGCCGTGCCGCCCACCCGCTCCGCCACCGCGCGGGAGAAGCCGGGGCCGATGCGCAGGCCGGCGAGCCTGGCGAAATTCGGCGCCGCCTGCGGGCAGAGGGCGTAGGGGGTGTGGTCGGAGGAGGCCTCGCAGGCGACGATGGTCATCTCCTCGTCCACGGTCAGGCGCAGCCACATGCCGTGGATCGGGGCGCCGGGCGGCAGCGTGCCGCGCGCGCCGTTCTCGAAGGTGTCGGCCTTGCGGTCGAGCAGGTGCGCCTCGATGTCGAACAGGCCGTCGGCGCGGCGCCAGCCGCGCAGGGTGATGTCGCGCAGGTGCAGCAGCTCCCGCTCGACGGGCGTGGAGAGGGGCATGGGCGGCTCCGGAAGGGCGGTGCGCCACGAGGGGCTTCCCCCGGCTATGCCACGCGCCCTTGCCGCTGGCCACCCGCCGCGCCCGCTCCGCCGGCTTTGAACGGCAGCGGCGGGTTCGTCATTCGCCGTGTCCGCAGCGCATCAGTATAAGCTTCGGCCGCAACAACGGGCGCCGGGGGGCGAGGGTCGTGCCGGACGAGGGTCTGCCGTCTGCGCCGGAATTCGCGGCGCTGCGGCATGTCGCCGAGGGCTCGGCCGCCGCCAGCATCCTGCTGGGCGGGCCGATGCTGCGGATCCTGTATGCCAATGCCGCCTTCTGCGAGGCCGCGGATGCGGAGGTGCAGGCGCTGGCCGGGCGACCGGCGGGCGAGGTCCTGCCTCTGACCGAGGGGCATCTGCGGCTGCTCGAACGGATCCGCGCCTCCGGCCGGCCGTGGCGGCGCGGCGGCGTGCCGCTGCGCCTGCATCCCGGCCGGCCCGCCCGCCTGTGGGAGGTGGAGGCGATCCCGCTGCCGGCCGGGCCCGGCGCGGCGCCGGACCTCTTCGTGCAGCTCCGCGACATCACCGCGCGCGAACGCGCCCTGCGCGAGGGGGAGGCGGCGCGCGCCACCCTCGATGCGCTGTTCGCGCATTTTCCCGAGGGGCTGCTCCTCGCCGAGGGGCGCGAGCTGCGCATCCGCCGCATCAGCGCGCGCGGCCTCGCCCTCTCGGGCTATGGCGCCGAGGAGGTGGTGGGCCGCGGCGCCGCGACGCCGCCGGTGGCCGCGGCGGTGCTGCGCGCCGATGGCGCCGCACCGGCGCGTCCGGAGGAGCTGCCGCTTCCCCGCGCGGTGCGCAGGGGGGAGGCGGTGCGCCACGAGGCCTGGGTCCTGCGCCGCAAGGACGGCGCGCGGGTGCCCGTGCTGTGCAGCGCCGGGCCGATCCGCGACGCCGCCGGGCGCGTCGCCGGCGGCATCCTGGTGTGGCAGGACGCGACGGAGCTGCGCCGGGCCGAGGCGGCGCTGGCTGCGAGCGAGGCCCGCTACCGCGCGCTCGCCAACGCCTGGACCGGCGCGGTCTGGACCGCGGGGCCGGACGGCGCGCTGCGCGACACCGCGGAATGGTCCGCCCTTACCGGCCAGCCGGCGGAGGCGGCACGGGGCTGGGGCTGGCTCGACGCGGTGCACCCCGAGGACCGCGAGCGAGTGCGGCGCTGCTGGGAGGAGGCGCTGGCGCGGGAGAAGACCTACGAGGCCGAGTACCGGCTGGCGCAGGGCGAGGACTGGCGCTGGACCGCCGCGCGCGCGGTGCCGGTGCGCGACGCGGCGGGGCGGATCGTCGAATGGGTCGGCGCCAACGCCGACATCCACCCCCGCAAGATGGCCGAGGCGGCGCTGCGGGCGAGCCAGGAGCGATTCCGCATCCTGGCCGAGGCGATGCCGCACCTGGTCTGGCAGGCCGACCGGCAGGGCGCGCCCGAATACATGAACCGCCGCATGCAGGCCTTCACCGGCATGACACCGACGGAGGCGCGCGGGCGCGACTGGCGCTCCCTGATCCATCCGGAGGATGCGCCGCGGTTCGAGGCGGCGTGGCGGCAGGCGCTGGCCGAGAGCGTGGAATTCGGCCTCGACCTGCGCCTCGCCACGCCGGAGGGGGGGTGGCGCTGGTTCGACGTCCAGGGCGCGCCGGTGCGCGACGCGGAGGGGCGGATCCGCCACTGGGTCGGCACCTGCACCGATGTCGAGGACCGCCGCCGCGCCGAGGCGGCGATGCAGGAAGCGCTGGCGGCGCAGGAGAAGCTGCTGCGCACCGCCGAGCACCGCATCAAGAACAGCCTGCAGCTCGTCGCTTCGCTGCTGCGGCTGAAGGCGGGGCGCGTCGCCGCCCCGGCGGCGCGCGAGGCGCTGGAGGAGGCGGTGGCGCGGGTACAGGCGGTGGCGGAGGCGCACCGCGCGCTGCAGCGCAGCCCGGACATGCGCAACGTCCGCCTCGCCGACATGATGCAGGAGCTGGCGGCGGGGGTGGCGGTGCTGCACCCCGGCGCCGATCTGCGCGTGGAGGCGGACCCGTCCCTGCTGCTCGACGCCGACCGCGCCATCCCGCTGGCGCTGGCGCTGAAGGAGCTGCTCGGCGCCGCGCTCGGCCGCAACGGACGGGAGCGCCCGCCGCCGGCGCTGCTCTCCGCCCGCACCTCGGCCGAGGGGATCGAGGTGGTGGTGGCCTGCCCGGCCGATCCCGGAGAGCCCGAGGCGCTGAGCGCGACCATCATACGCGCCCTGGTGCGCCAGATCGGCGCCACCCTTGCGACCGAGGCCTCGGCGGAGGGGGTGCGGACCGTGCTGCGGCTGCCGGAGGCCCACGCCCCGGGCTAGCGCCTGATCCGCGGAGGCGGACCGGCCGGAGCGGTGCATCGATCGCCCGGCAAGGAGCGGACGCGTGATCCGCCGAGGTGGATCGCGCTGTAGGGCCGGTTCCACCCGGCCGTAATCGCAGCCATGGCCCTGAAGGGGCCCATGCCCCGGACCCCGGCAGATGTGACTGGAAGATTAATCGCTGCGGGTCCAGAATGTCCGCATGCGCCTGCACCCGATCCGCCCGATCCACCCCGCCCGGCGCAGCCGTGACGCGGCCTTTACCGCCGATTCACGCCTGCGCGGCATGGTGCTGCGCATGATCGCGCTGAACTCGCTCGCCGCCTTCGCGCAGGAGATCGGGCGCCGCCCGCCGGTCGAGCCGGTGCGGGCGGCTGTGGCCTCCATTCCCGCCGCCGGCCTCTCCGCCGCCGACCCGGCCGCCGCGCCGCAGCGGCCACTGGAGGCGGTGCCGCCGCAGCCCGCGCGGCCGCTACCGCGCGGCTCGCTGCTCGACCTGCGGGTCTGAGCCCGCCGTCGCGTCGCCCGGCCGCAGCGTGGCCAGCCGCGCCGGGCCGGAAGCAGGAAGGCCCCGCCGCGCCGCCAGGCGCCGCTCGGTCCGCCGCGCGGCGAAGGCCATCACGTCCTCCGTGGTGGGCGCGAGGCTCGGCAGCCAGGGCAGGGACATCAGGATGTCGAGGTGGCCGATCGCGGGGTAGAGGCGCGTCTCCACCTCCCCCCCTGCCTCGGCGACGCGCCGCGCCATGGCGCGGAGATGCGACGGGCCGGTGACCAGGTCCATGGTGCCGCTCAGCAGCAGCAGCGGCGGCGCCCCGGCCGAGGCGTAGCTCTCGGGCAGCAGCGAGGCGAGGTCGGCCTCGCCTGCGAAGACCGGCCGCACCGCCCAGTGCCGCGGGAAGTCGCCGGCATAGGGGCCGGCGATGCCGATGGCGCCGGCGAGGTCCCGGCCGCCGAGGCCGTGCGGGGCCAGCCAGCGTCCGTCGAGGGCGAGCATCAGCGCGATGTAGCCGCCGGCGGAATGCCCGGCGACGAACAGTCCCTCGGGATCGGCGCCGAGGCGGGGCGCCTGGCGCCGCGCCCAGGCGACGGCGGCGGCCGCGTCCTCGAGGAAGCCCGGGAAGCGCGTCTCCGGATAGAGGCGGTAGTCCGGCACAGCCACCACCGCGCCGCGGGCGGCGAGGCCGGAGGCGAGCACCTGGTTCTCCAGGCTGCCCTTCTCGCCCATCTGCCACTGCCCGCCATGGAAGAACACGATCAGCGGCCGGGCCTCCCCGCCTGGGCCGAGCGGGCGGTAGAGGTCGAGCCGGTGCCGCGACCCCTCCCCATAGGGAATGTCGCGCTCGATTGCGACATGCTCCCGCTCCGGAGCGGCCGTGGCGCAGGCGGCGAGGGCCAGCGCGGCGATGAGGGCGAGACAGGTCTGCGCGAAGCGGCGGGGCGGGGGTGGCATCGGAAGGCTCCTCCGGGGCGGGAGGAGCGAGCCACGTCATCTCATTAATGAGAAATCACTAGAAGGTTTGAACATTCCATATCAGATAACGAATAGGGATTTTGCGCCGTCGCGCTGGGGCAGGGCGGCACGATCATGGGTCCGGCGGCGCTTGACCCTTGCAACGGACCCGTCCCCTCCGCATCGTAAGAAGATGCCGGCCTTCATCCGCCGCATCCCCGAAGGCGACGACCGCGAGCGGCTCACCTGCCCCGACTGCGGGTTCATCGACTATGAGAACCCGAAGATCGTGGTCGGCAGCGTGGTCGCCGAGGCGGGGCGCGTCCTGCTCTGCCGCCGGGCGATCGAACCCCGCCGCGGCTTCTGGACCTTGCCCGCGGGCTATCTCGAGATGCGCGAGACGGTGGAGGAGGGGGCCAGGCGCGAGGCCTGGGAGGAGGCGCGGGCGCGCATCGCGCTCGAGGGTCTGCTCGCCGTCTATTCCATCGCCCGCATCGGCCAGGTGCAGCTCATCTTCCGTGCCCGGCTGGACCAGCCGGGCTTCGCGCCAGGGCCGGAAAGCCTGGAGGTCGGGCTGTTCGGCTGGGAGGACATCCCATGGTCCGAGATCGCCTTTCCCTCCGTCCACTGGGCGCTACGGGCCTGGCGCGCGGCGGAGGGCCGCCCGCCCGGCCCGCCGGCGCTGAACCCGCCGGAGGACCCACGCGGCAGCCGGCCGCTCACGCCCCCGCCAGGGCTGTGACCCGGCGGTGGGCGCTGCTCGCGGCGGTGGCGCTGCTCGCCGCCTCGCCCGCCGCGGGGCAGCAGGCCGAGCCGCCACGGCCCCGCCCCCGCCCCCGTCCCTTCAGCACCCAGCTTCCCGACCCCCTGGGGCCGCCCGCCCCGCCGACCCGACCCTCCACCTCCGCCGCACCCGCCCCCGACCTCGCGCCGATGCCGAACCGCAGCCTGGAGCCGCCGCGCATCGCACAGAACGACGACCTTCCGAGCGTCTCGCCCAGCATCATCCACCGCCGCCTGCCGGGCCAGGGCCAGGCGGCCGAGGGCAGCCCGCACCGCAACGAGGAGCGGCTCTTCGCCCCCGCCCCCGGCGCGCGGCTGCGGGTGCCCTTCTCCTACTGAGAGGCTGCCGCCCTCATTCCGCCGCGCCGGCCTGGAAGCGGCCGGCGCGGCCGGGCGTCCAGACCGGGTCGGGGCTGCGCCACAGCGCCGGGTCGCGCATCGCCCGCGCCAGCGCCCCGACCACGGCGGCAAGGATGCGCTCCCCCTTCTCGGCGGTGGCGGCGCGCGGGTCGCCGCGCACGCCGGTGCGCGGGGCGCGCTCCTCGAAGGACCAGAAGCGGGAGAAGCCGGGGGGCGGAGCCGGCACCGGCTCGGCAAGGCTGTCGGCGATCCGCTCCCGGCGCACCTGGCCGGGGTCGAGGGCGAGCCAGAGGCTCGTCTCCGCCTCGCAGGCGTGCTGCACGCCGGGCTGGGTGGTGAGGGTGGCCGCGATCTCCTGCGGCGCCGCCTGCGGCCAGGTGGTGGCGACGACGGGGATGCCGAACTCATGCGCTAGCTCCCGCGCCGCGACGGCCAGCGGCTCGATGTTGCCGCCATGGCCGTTCACCACCAGCAGCCTGCGGAACCCGTCGGCCAGGAGCGAGCGCACCACGCAGCGCAGCACGGCGTGGAAGGTGGCGTGGTCGAGGCTGATCGTGCCGCCGAAGGGGAAGTGGTGCTCGGAGAGGCCCATCCACATCGGCGGCAGCACCACCACGGGCATCTCCGCCGCCACCGCCTCCGCCGCGCGCACCGCGAAGGCGTGGGCGCAGAAGCTGTCGGTCCAGACCGGCAGGTGCGGCCCGTGCTGCTCCAGGCTGCCGACGGGCAGCACCACCAGCGCGTCGCGCGCGGCGAGCGCCTTGAGTTCGGGCGCGGTCATGCGCTCCCAGCGGGTTTCGGTCATGGCGTGCTCCTCCTGCCGCGGCGCCACCCTCCGGCGCGCGGCGGGGGCGGTCAAGCAGGGGGCGCCTACCGGGAGGTGCCGGCGGGATCGGCGTCGAGGGCGGCCATCACCTCCTCGACCGTCTCGCGCACCGCGATGTCGGTGGCGAAGCGCAGCCCGACCATGACGATGGCGGCGCGCGCGCCGGCGGCGTGCCGCTCATGCGCCTCGCGTACCAGCACCACCCGGTCGGCGGCGAGGTAGAGCGGCGCGCCGCGCAGGTCGGTCAGCGCGACCAGCCGCTGCCCCGCGGCGCGGAGCCGGCGCGCCACCGCCTCCGCCGGCTCGACGCTGCGCTGCTGCACCCAGGCGGTGGTGTCGATCACCGTATGGTCCTCCACCCGCGCCACGCGCACCACCTGCGCGGCGGCGATGCGCACCGGCGCGCGGCCCTCGGTCGGCAGGACGGCGATGAAGCGGCCGGGCGGGGGCGGCGGCTCCTGCGCCGCGGCGGGGAGGCAGAGGGCGGCGCCGATCGCGGCGAGGACGGCACGCCGGGCGCGCGGCGCGCTCACTCCAGCCCCACCAGCCCGCGGGCGAAGTCCCGCGCCGCGAAGGGGCGGAGGTCCTGCGCCTTCTCGCCGACGCCGACGAAATGCACCGGCAGGCCGAATTCCTGCGCCAGCGCCACCACCACCCCGCCCTTGGCGCTGCCGTCGAGCTTGGTGACGGCGAGCCCGGTGACGTCCACCATCTCCTTGAACACCTTGCACTGCTGCAGGGCGTTCTGGCCGGTGGTGGCATCCAGCGTCAGCAGCACGGAATGCGGCGCCGTCTCGTCCACGCGCTTCAGCACGCGCACGATCTTGCGCAGCTCCTCCATCAGCGCCGCCTTGTTGTGCAGCCGCCCGGCGGTGTCCACCAGCAGCACCTGCGTCCCGTCCGCCTTCGCCGCCTTCAGCGCATCGAAGGCGAGGCCGGCCGCGTCGGCACCGGGCTTCGCGGGCGCGTGCACGCGGCAGCCGGTGCGCTCGCCCCAGATCTGGAGCTGCTCCACCGCCGCGGCGCGGAAGGTGTCGCCGGCGACGAAGGCGCAGGCGAGGCCCCGGGCGCGGTACTGCTGGCCGAGCTTGGCGATGGTGGTGGTCTTGCCGGTGCCGTTCACGCCCACCACCAGCACCACATGCGGGGCGCGGGCGGGCTCGATCTCCAGCGGCCGCGCCACCGGGGCGAGGATGGCGGCGATCTCCTCGGCCAGCGCCGCCTTCACCTCCTCCTCCGTCACCTCCTTGCCGAATTTCGTGCGGCGGAAGCCCTCGACGATACGGCGGGAGGCGGCGACGCCGAGATCGGCGGCGATCAGCGTCTCCTCCAGCTCCTCCAGCGCCTCGTCGTCGAGGCGGCGCTTGCGGAACAGGGTGGTGACGCTCTCGGTCAGCCGCTGGGTGGAGCGGGCGAGGCCGGCCTTGAGGCGGGCGAGCCAGCCGCCGCGGCCGGCGGGCTCCTCCGCCTCGGGCGCGGCGGGGGGCGGCGGCTCCGGCTCGGTCCATGCCTCGGCCTCGCGCAGCGCCGCTTCCGGGTCGCGGGGGCGGAGCTCGGCCTCCGCGGGCGGTGGGGGCGGGGGCGGCGGATGGTCCTGGCTGCCGACACGCCCGAGCGGGGGCGGGGCGGTGAAGGGCGGCGGCGCGGCGGTCGCGGGCGGCGGCGGCAGGTCGGGCGCCGCAGGGCGCGGCAGGGTGAGTGGGCCGACGGGCGGCTCCGGCTCCGGCGGCTGGCCGGGCGGGGAGGTGAGCGGTGGCTCGGCGGGCGGGGGTTCCGGGGTGCGGCCGCGCAGGCGGCCGATCCAGTCGCGCAGCGCCATCAGCGCCCTCCTTCCGTCTCGGCCAGCAGCGCCTCCGGCGTGGCGGCGGCCACGCGCAGGCGGCGGATCTCGCCCGGCGCCGCGGTGCCGCCACGCAGGCGGAGCGGCGCGAAATGCGCGGTGTGGCCGCGGTCCGGCCGCTCGAACAGCACCTCCTCCTCCCGCCCCACCCGGCCGGCGAGGAAGCGCGCCCGCGCCGCCGCCCCCGCCGCGCGCAGCCGCGCCGCGCGCTCCCTGCGCAGCGGCACCGGAAGCTGCGGCATCCGCGCCGCCGGCGTGCCGGGGCGCTCGGAATAGGGGAAGACGTGCAGGAAGGAGAGGTCCATCTCCTCGACCAGCGACAGCGTCTCGGCGAATTGCGCCTCGGTCTCGGTCGGGAAGCCGGCGATCAGGTCGGCGCCGAAGGCGATGTCCGGGCGCAGCGCGCGGGCGCGGCGGGCGAAGGCGAGGGCGTCGGCGCGCAGGTGGCGTCGCTTCATCCGCTTCAGGATCAGGTCGGCGCCGTGCTGCAGCGAGAGATGCAGGTGCGGCATCAGCCGCTCCTCCTCGGCGATCAGCCGCCAGAGATCCGCGTCCGCCTCCACGGGGTCGAGCGAGGAGAGGCGCAGCCGCGGCAGCTCCGGCACCAGGGCCAGCAGGCGGCGCGCCATCTGCCCGAGCGTCGGCCGCCCCGGCAGGTCGGGGCCGTAGGCGGTGATGTCCACGCCGGTGAGCACCACCTCGCGGTAGCCGCGCGCGACCAGGGTGCGGACCTGCTCCACCACCGCGCCGACGGGCACGGAGCGGGAGGGGCCGCGGCCATAGGGGATGACGCAGAAGGTGCAGCGGTGGTCGCACCCCTGCTGCACCTGCACGAAGGCCCGCGCGCGGCCGGCGAAGTCGGTGACGAGATGCGCCGCCGTCTCCCGCGCCGCCATGATGTCGGTCACCGGCGCGGGGGGCGCATCCCGCGCCCAGGCTTCCGGCCTCAGCTTGTCGGCGTTGCCGATGACGCGCGCGACGCCGGGCAGTGCCGCCCAGGCCTCGGGGGCGATCTGCGCGGCGCAGCCGGTGACGAGGATGCGCGCCGCCGGGTCGGCGCGGTGCGCGCTGCGGATCGCCTGGCGCGCCTGGCGCTCCGCCTCGGCGGTGACGGCGCAGGTGTTGACCACGATGGTGCGGCTGTGCCCGGCCTCGGTGGCGAGCGCCCGCATCGCCTCGGATTCGTAGGCGTTGAGGCGGCAGCCGAAGGTGAGGACCCGCACCGCCGGGGGCGCCTCCGCGGTTCCGCGCGCGCTCATGCCGGAAAGGCGTCGAGGTCGAGCTCGCCGGTGAAGGCGGTGGCGACGGGGCCGGTCATCAGCACGTGCCCGTCGGCCTCCCGCCATTCGATGTCGAGCGGCCCGCCGGGCAGGGTGACGGTGGCGGCGCGCCCCGCGAGGCCGCGGCGGTGCGCGTTGACCAGCGCCGCGCAGGCGCCGGAGCCGCAGGCGCGCGTCAGCCCCGCGCCGCGCTCCCAGACCAGGAGGCGGAGATGCGCGGGATCGAGCACCTGGGCGATGCCGATATTGGCCCGTTCGGGGAAGAGCGGGTCGTGCTCGAGGGAGGGGCCGAGGGTCTCGACCGGCACCGCGTCGAGGTCGCGGACGAAGAAGGTGGCGTGCGGGTTGCCCATGCTGCAGGCCGCCGGGTCGGCGAGCAGGCCACGCGAGAGCGGCAGGTGCAGCGTGTCCATCGGCGCGGCGAGGGGGATCTCCCGCCAGCCGGTGCGCGGCCTGCCCATGTCCACGCGGAACAGCCCGCCCGGTAGCGCCTCGGCCGGCAGGTCGCCGGCGATGGTGCGGACCACGACGCGCTCGCGCCCGGTCTCGGCGGCGAGCAGGCTGGCGACGCAGCGCGTGGCGTTGCCGCAGGCCCCGGCCTCGGAGCCGTCCGGGTTGCGGATGCGCATGAACACCTCCGCCCCCTCGCCGCCCGGCTCCAGCAGGATGAGCTGGTCGCAGCCCACCCCAGTGCGGCGGTCGGCGATGGCGGCGGCGCGCGCGGGCGTGAGGGGCAGGTCGCGCCGGCGCGCGTCCAGCACCACGAAATCGTTGCCGAGCCCGTGCATCTTCCGGAAGGGAACCCGCATGGGCGGGATATGCGCCCGATCGGCCGCCGGGCCAAGGCCGCCAACCGTATCAGCCCCGCTCCAGCAGCGAGAGGCAGTCGAGCCCCGGCTCCCCGCCCCAGTCCATGACCTGCTGGCGGAGGACGGAGAGCCCCTCCTTCCGCGCATAATGCGCCATCAGCGCCTGCGACATGAAGGCGCGGGAATGCGGCGCGGCGCGCCAGTCGTGCCCGCCCTGGTAGTTGGAATGGTGCAGGAAGGCCCGCCCGCCCGGCGCCAGCACCCGCCGCGCCTCGGCCAGGTAGGCGCGGACCACGTCGCTGTCGAAATGCACCATGGCGTCGAAGCAGTAGAGCAGCGTCACCCGGCCGGAGGGCACCTCGCGCAGGTCGTAGCCGCTGTTGACGATGTAGGCGATGCGGGGGTCGTCGCCGAAGCGACGGCGGCAGATGGCGATGTTGCCGGGCTGGATGTCCACCAGGATCAGCCGCCGCGCCAGGGGCAGCAGCATCGCGGCGTTGCGCCCGTGCCCGGTGGCGAGGTCGAGCACGCAGGTGAAGTCGCAGCCGCGCAGGAAGGGATGCACCAGCTCGGCCCAGAGCCGCGCCATCACCGGCTCGGCCTGGGCGAAGTAGGGGTTCTCCGGGGTCCAGGGGTCGCCGGCATAGGCGGCCGCCGCGCGCAGCGCGGCCTCGGGCACCGGGGCGTGCCGCGCGACGGAATCGGGCAGGTCGGCCATG
The DNA here is from genome assembly GCF_004761865.1 of Crenalkalicoccus roseus. Classification (GTDB taxonomy): domain Bacteria; phylum Pseudomonadota; class Alphaproteobacteria; order Acetobacterales; family Acetobacteraceae; genus Crenalkalicoccus; species Crenalkalicoccus roseus. Next base: position 12,497 of record NZ_SJDM01000029.1, read on the forward strand.
GCTTCCTCTGCTGGCGCCGGCCCGCCGGTGTCAAGCCGGCGCCTGATCCGCGGAGGCGGCACGCCGGAGCGGTGAATCAGCCGCCGCGCGCAAGCACCTGATCCGCGGAGGCGGCACGCCGGTCAGCCGGGGACGGGCACCGGGACGCCGGCCTCGTCCTTGGCGGTGCGGATGGTCTGCAGGGTCTGCACCCGCGCCACCTGCGCCGCGCCGGTCAGCCGGGCGGTGAGGGCGTTCTCGTGCGCGGTGTCGCGCGCCACCAGGCGCAGCAGGAAGTCGCCGCCGCCACGGATCATGTGGCACTCCCGCACCTCGGGCCACGCCGCGACCAGCGCCTCGAAGGCGGTGAGCACCGACTCCTTCTGGCTCTCCAACCCGACCAGGGCGAAGAAGGTGATCTCGTAGCCGAGGGCGGCGGCGTCGAGCTCGGCATGGTAGCCGCGGATCACCCCCTCCTCCTCCAGCCGGCGCACGCGGCGGAGGCAGGGGGGCGCGGAGAGGCCGACGCGGCGCGCCAGCTCGACATTGGTGATGCGGCCGTCGCGCTGCAGCTCCGCCAGGATCTGCAGGTCCACATCGTCCAGCTCGGGCTCGTCGCGGGGCGGGGCTCTCATGCTGTCGCGGTTCATTGCCGTGGACGGGAAGCGCGGGCAATATCCTTGCCCGGTCCCGGGGCCGCAAGGCTCCCGCCCTGTTCGCCGCCGCGGCGGCGCCGATATCCTGGCCCGCCGCACAGCATCGGAACCCGACCCGTGTCCGCCATCCACCGCACGCGCCTGCTCATCCTCGGCGCCGGCCCGGCCGGCTACACCGCCGCCATCTACGCCGCCCGCGCCGGCCTGAAGCCCATCGTCGTCGCCGGGATGCAGCCGGGCGGGCAGCTCACCATCACCACCGAGGTCGAGAACTATCCGGGCTTCGCCCAGGCGGTGCAGGGGCCGTGGCTGATGGAGCAGATGCAGGCCCAGGCCGAGCATGTCGGGGCGGTGGTGGTCCGGGACGTGATCACCGCCGCCGACCTCTCCCGCCGGCCCTTCCGCTGCACCGGCGATTCCGGCGACCTCTACGAGGGCGAGGCGCTGGTGATCGCCACCGGCGCGCAGGCGCGCTGGCTCGGCATCCCCGGGGAGAAGGAACTGTCCGGCTTCGGCGTCTCCGCCTGCGCCACCTGCGACGGCTTCTTCTTTCGCGGACGGGCGGTGGCGGTGATCGGGGGCGGGAACTCCGCGGTGGAGGAGGCGCTCTATCTATCCAACCTGGCGTCGAAGGTCACGCTGATCCACCGCCGCGATTCCCTGCGCGCCGAGAAGATCCTGCAGGATCGGCTGTTCGCCCGGCCGAACGTCGCCATCCTTTGGGATACGGTGGCGGAGGCGGTGCTGGCGACCGAGGGGAGGCTCCGCGCCGTGCGCGGCCTTGCCCTGCGCAACGTGAAAAGCGGGGAGCGGTCGGAACTCGCGGTGGAGGGCGTCTTCGTCGCCATCGGCCACGACCCGGCGACGGCGCTGTTCCGCGGCCAGCTTGCCATGGACGCCGAGGGCTACATCCTGACCGAACCCGGCCGCACCCGCACCAGCGTCGAGGGTGTCTTCGCCGCCGGCGACGTGCAGGACAGGATCTACCGCCAGGCGGTGACCGCCGCCGGCACCGGCTGCATGGCGGCGCTGGAGGCGGAGAAGTGGCTGGCGCACCTGCCGGCCGGGGCGCCGGCCGTCGCGGCCTATTGAGGGGCGACGAGGGAGAGGCATGCCGCTCGATTGGGACAAGCTGCGCGTCTTCCACGCGGTGGCGGAGGCCGGGTCCTTCACCCATGCGGGGGAGACGCTGAACCTCAGCCAATCCGCCGTCTCGCGCCAGATCCAGGCGCTGGAGGAGGCGCTGACGGTGCCGCTGTTCCACCGCCACGCCCGGGGGCTGATCCTGACCGAGCCGGGCGAGACGCTGTACCGCACGGTGCGCGACGTCTTCGCCAAGCTGGCGATGACCGAGGCGCTGCTGACCGAAGGGCGGGAGCGCCCGGCGGGGCGGCTGAAGGTGACCTGCACCACCGGCTTCGGCAGCACCTGGCTGGCGCCGCGGCTGCACCAGTTTCTCGCCCTCTACCCCGACGTGAACGTGACGCTGCTGCTCGACGATTCCGACCTCGACCTGGCGATGCGGGAGGCGGATGTCGCCATCCGGATGCACGCGCCGCGGCAGCCGGACCTGATCCAGCGCCATCTCGCGAGCTTCGGCTGGAAGGTGTGCGGCGCCCCCTCCTACCTGAAGACCCGCGGCGTCCCGCAGCGGGCCGAGGATCTGGACGCGCACCGGCTGATCGTGTGGGGCGAGCACCGCCCGCCGATCGACGAGGTGAACTGGCTGGCCGAGGTGGGGCGCCGCCCGGGCACGCCGCGGCGCGCGGCGGTGGAGGTGAACAGCCTCACCGGCATGATGCGGGCGGTGCAGAGCGGCCTCGGCCTGGCCGCCCTGCCGGACTACATGGGGCGGGAGCTGGAGGGGCTGCTGCAGGTGCTGCCGGACCTCAAGACCCCCCGCCTCGACGCCTATTTCGTCTATCCGGAGGAGATGCGCCATTCCAAGCGGGTGGCCGTGTTCCGGGACTTCGTGGTGGCGCAGCTGGCGGCCGGCAACGGGTGACATGCGCGCCATGCATGGCCGATGGCAGGTTTCGTGCCATCGGCACCATCGGTTGCAGGGTTATCTTTGTGTTGTCTCCGGCGGATGTCGTCGGAACAGGGTTCACCCGGGGGGTCCCCGGTAACCCTTCGTCTCCCAGACGTGAAGCCTCCCTGTTGACTGCCCCGCTTTCCCGATGGGTAAGCGGGGCTTCTTTTTGGGCCGCTCCCCGGCTGCGACGGGGACGAAAAAAGGGCGGTGCCTTGCGGCACCGCCGAGTTTAGGGAGGAAACGTCCAAGAAGCGCAACAGGACCCGAACTGGCCCGTGCTGCACCGCACAATTAGCGCGTGCTATAGAAAGGTCAAGGGGAAAGGCGCCCGTCCGCACCGGATGCGGCAGACTGTGACATAAGAGCCACAGTGATGCCCGCAGGGCGCGCTCCCGCGGCAGGCGTGAGCGGCGCCTCAGGCCTCCGGCATCACTCCCGCCCCAGCACCTCGCGGTTGTGCTCGCCCACGGCGGGGGCGGGGAGGCGGGAGCGCGGGCGCTCCCGGTCGAAGGAGATCGGCAGCCCCACCACCCGCACCCCGCTGCCGGGCAGGGCCTGCACCATGTCCACGGCGGCGAACTGCTCCGTCGCGCAGAGTTCGCCGATGTCGTTCACCGGGCTGCAGGGCACCCCGGCCGCCTCCAGCGCCGCGAGCCAGTGGGCGCGGGTGTTGGTGCGCAGCACCTCGGCGATCAGCGGGATCAGCGCGGCCTTGTTGCGCACCCGGTCGCGCCCCCGGGCGAAGCGTGGATCCTCCGCCCATTCCGGGTGGCCGAGCACCCCGGCGCAGCGGGCCCACAGCCGGTCGTTCCCGGCGGCGAGGCAGAGCGGGCGGTCGGCGGTGTCGAACACCTGGTAAGGCACGATCACGGCGCCGCCGGTGCCGTGCCGCCTCGGCACCTCGCCGGTGGCGAGGTGGGTGTTCACCTGCCCCTCCACCCAGTGCACCGCGGTTTCGAACAGGGAGGTGTCCACGATGCAGCCGCGCCCCGTGCGGTCGCGCCGGCGCAACGCCGCCAGCGCGCCGATCACGGTGAACATGCCCGTCGCCTTGTCGTTGATCGAGGCGCCGCAGAAGGTGGGCGGGTCCTCCGGCCGGCCGGTGACGGACATCATGCCGCCATAGGCCTGCAGCAGCGGGTCGAAGCCGGGCTTCAGCTTCATCGGCCCCACGGCGCCGAAGGCCCAGATCGAGCAGTAGATCAGCCGCGGGTGCCGCTCCAGCATCGCCCCGGGGCCGATGCCGAGCTCCTCCACCACGCCGGGGCGGAGGTTCTGGATTAGGATGTCGGCCCCCTCGCACAGGCGGTGCAGCGCCTCGACATCCGCCGGCGCCTTCAGGTCCAGCGTCACGCTGCGCTTGTTGCGGTTCTGGCCGTGGAAGTAGAGCGAGGTCTCGCCGTCCGGCCCGAAGGGCGGACCCCAGGCGCGCGCGTCGTCGCCCTCGGGCTTCTCCACCTTGATCACCTCGGCGCCCATGTCGGCGAGGATAGCGCCGGCGAGCGGCCCGGCGAGGGCCTGGCCCACCTCGATCACGCGAAGACCCTCGAGCGGCAGCATCATGCGGCGTCCCTCCTGTTGTCGCGGCAGGATAGGGGCGGGGGCCGAGACCGCCAGAGGGGTCATGCGCGGCCGGGCGGCCTTCAGCCCGGGTCGAGGGCGATGGTGCGCATCAGCACCCTTCCTCCCGCCTCGGCCAGCTGGCGCGCGGTGCCGAACAGATAGACCATCTCCCAGCCCAGCACGAACAGGCCGAGGATCACCAGCGAGGGGCGCCGGGCGTCCAGACGGCCCAGCCAAGACCATGCGGGTCTCGGCAGCGGCATCCAAAGGACGAATCCGGTCACCGCCACGCCGAGCGCCAGGCCGGCAAGAATGTCCGAGACGTAGTGGGCGCCGAGCAGGATGCGGGGCAGGCAGATGCCGAACAGCCCCCAGGCCGCCGCCAGCAGGCCGAGTGGCCGCGACGCCGCCCAAATCGCCATGACGAGCGCGGCGACGAGCGCCGCGTGGTCGGAGGGCAGGGAGCTCCAGCTTTCCAGCCCGATCGGGTGCTCGAAGGGGAAGGCGTCGGGCTGCGCGGTGAACGGCCGTGGCCGCATCGGCAGGGCGTTCTGCAGCAGGCGACCAATTGCGAGCGATGCCGCGATCCCGAGCATGCCGCGCACCACGAGGCACGGGGCGGCAAGGCTGCCGCCCTCCCCTGCGGGGCTGGCGCGCCGGAACCAGGTGTAGAACAGCAGCAGCACCAGGGGCCCCATCTTGATCAGGCTGATCTGCAGGAGCCCGAGGATCCGGTTCAGGAGGACGGTGCCGGGGCTGACGGGGTCCAGCGCATCGACGGCGGCGATGGCCAGATGATCAACCGACTCAATCCATTCCATTGCCACATGATGTCACTTTTCCGGCCGCACGCCACTCCCTTGGCGAGGGCGGATCGCCGCGCGGACGCCGGGGCCGGGCCGGCGAGGCTTGGCGGCGCGCCGGCCTCGCTTATCCTGGACGCGGAAACGTCCAGGGGAACGGCCCGAGATGAGCAGCGCCGGCACGCACGCCCATTACGTCCCGGTCCGCGAGGAGTGGCTTGCCCGGCGCAGCGAGGAGGCGATCGAGCCCGCGCTGCCGATCATCGATCCCCACCACCACCTCTGGGACCGTCCCGGTTGGCGCTACCTGCTGCCGGAGCTGCTGGCGGATCTGGACCAGGGGCACAATGTCGTCGCCACCGTCTTCGTGCAGTGCCGCGCCATGCACCGCGCCGAGGGGCCGGAGGAATTCCGCCCGGTCGGCGAGACGGAGTTCGCCAACGGCATCGCGGCGATGAGCGCCTCCGGCGGCTATGGCCCGGCCAGGGTCTGCGCCGGCATCGTCGGCCATGCCGACCTGATGCTCGGCGCCCGCGTGCGCGCGGTGCTGGAGGCGCACATCCGGGCCGGGGGCGGCCGCTTCCGCGGCATCCGCCACATCGCTGCCTGGGATCCCGACCCGGTGGTGATGAACCCCGCCTACCAGCCGCCGCGGGACATGCTGGCGCGCCGGGAATTCCGCGAGGGCTTCGCGGCGCTCGCCCCGCTCGGCCTCTCCTTCGACGCCTGGCTCTACCACCCGCAGATCCCGGAGCTGACGGCGTTGGCGCGCGCCTTCCCGGAGACGCCGATCGTGCTCGACCATCTCGGCGGACCGCTCGGCATCCGCGGCTATGCCGGCAGGCGCGAGGAGGTCTTCGCCGCCTGGAAGGCCGCGATGGCCGAGCTCGCCACCTGCCCCAAGGTGCACGTCAAGCTCGGCGGGCTCGGCATGCGGATCAACGGCTTCGGCTTCGAGGCGGCGGCGGACCCGCCCTCCTCCGACGCGCTGGTCGCCGCCTGGAAGCCCTGGATCGAGACCGCCATCGGGCTGTTCGGCGCCGAGCGCTGCATGTTCGAGAGCAACTTCCCGGTGGACAAGGGCAGCTACGGCTACGGCGTGTTCTGGAACGCGTGCAAGAAGCTCGCCGCCGGCGCCAGCGCCGGGGAGAAGGCGGCGCTGTTCCACGGCACCGCCGCGCGCGTCTACCGCCTGGAGCCCTGAGCGCGCAATGCGGCCTGGGACGCGAGGCTATGTCGCCGCCATCGTCGCGGCGCAGGCGCTGGTGCAGATCGGCGCCTTCACGCTGCCGGCGCTGCTGCCGCACTACATGGCGGCCTGGTCGCTCAGCGCCACCGAGGCGGGGTGGCTGATCGGCATCTTCTTCGCCGCCTATGTCGCCGCGGTGCCGGTGCTGATGGCGCTGACCGACCGGCTGCCGGCGCGCAGCATCTACCTGATCGGCAGCGGGCTGACCGCGCTTTCCCATCTCGGCTTCGCCGTCCTGGCGGAGGGGTTCTGGTCGGCGCTGGCGCTCCGGGCGCTGGCCGGCATCGGCTGGGCCGGGGCCTACATGCCGGGGCTGAAGGCGATCGCCGACCCGCTCTCGGGCAACGCGCAGTCCCGCGCCGTCTCGCTCCACGCCGCCGGGGTGGGCATCTCCGGCGCCTGCTCCTTCCTGGTCGCGGGGGTGGTGGACGCGCTGGCGGGACCGGAGGCGGCCTTCCTCGTGGTCGGGATGGCGGCGGCGCTCGGCTTCGGCATCGCGCTCGCGGTGATGCCCGGCACGCGCCCGGCGCCGGCGGAGGGGCCGCGGCGAGCGCTGCTCGATTTCCGCCCGGTCTTCCGCAACCGCCGGGCGCTCGCCTGGATCGCCGGCTACACGGTCCACACCTGGGAGATGGCGGCCTTGCGCGCCTGGGCCGTCACCTTCCTCGCCGTCGCCGCGGCGGGGGGAGGAGGGGTGCCGGGCTGGATGCCGGACCCGACCGCGCTGTTCACCCTGGCCGGGCTGCTCGGCATCCTGGTCTCGCTCGCCGGCAACGAGGCGGCGCAGCGGCGCGGGCGGCAGCGCGTGGTGACCTGGGCGATGGCGAGCGCGGCGGCGCTGTCGCTCGCCACCGGCTGGATGGCGGGCGTCTCCTTCACCCTGGCCCTGGTGCTGGTGCTGGCCTGGAACGCGGCGATCTACCTCGACAGCGCGGCGCTGACGGCGGGGACGGTGCAGGCGGCGGGGCCGGGGCTGCGCGGCGCCACCATGGGGCTGCACTCCATGGCGGGCTACGCCGGCGGCTTCGTTGGGCCGCTCGGCGTCGGGCTGGCGCTCGATCTCGCGGGCGGGGATGGCGCGCTCGGCTGGGGCCTCGCCTTCGGCCACCTGGCGCCGGTCACGCTGCTCGGCCTGTTCGTGCTGCGCCGGCTCGGACGGGAGGGCGCCGCGCCGCCGCTCAGCGCGCCGGAAGCGGCCGCAGAGGCGCCTCCTCCCCGGCCGGCAGCGGCACGCGGGAAACGTTGAGCACCATCGAGACCAGCACGTAGTAGCCGCTGACCGCGACCAGCTCGACCACGCCCTGCTCGCCGAAGCGCTGCACCGCCTTCGCGTAGGTGGCGTCGGAGACGCCGCGGTCGCGGTGCAGCTCGGTGCAGAAGGTCCAGACGATGCGCTGGTCCTCGTCCATCCCCTCGGGCTCGCGCCCCTCGGCCACCGCCCGGGCGATGGCGGGCGGCAGGCCGGCCTCCATGGCCAGGCGATGGTGCGCGTACCACTCGAACTGCGCCGTCCACTGCCGCGCCGTGATCAGGATGGCGAGTTCCTTGAGGGCCGGCGGCAGCACGCTGTGGAAGCGGAGATACTCGCCGAGGGACTGCACGCGGTCGGCGACGGGGGGGCTGCGCAGCAGGGCGGCGAAGGGGCCGCGGATGCTGCCGCGCGGGCCGGCCGTGATCGCCTCCGCCACCCGCCTCTGCTCCGCGCTCATCCGTTCGGGCGGGATGGCGGGCAGGCGCTCCGGCCCCGCGTGGGTGGTGCTGTCGGTCATGGGTTCCTCCCTCCTGGCCCCCGCAGGATGCCCGCGGGGCGGGAGGGCGGCAAATTCGCCGCCCGCGCGGGGCGGAAAACGCGCCCGCCCGCTTGCGCCGGGCGCCGCGCGTCGCCACCTGCGGCGCATCGTCAACAACCGAAAGGAGGTGATCCAGTGTCTCATTGTCTGAAGGCGGGTGCCGCGCGCGCGGCCTGGATCATCGTCCCTGCCACTGCGGGGATGGCTTCCTGAGCCGACCGGCGGGCCACCCCCGTCACGCAATGGGAAGGCCCCGGCGGGACGCCGCCGGGGCCTTCCGCCATTCTCCGGGCCGCTTCTGGCGCGCCGCGACGCCGCCGCTATCCTGCCCGGCGGCAGGGCCGGGGAGGGAGGCGCATGTCCATCCGCAACGTGCTGTTCGTGATGTGCGACCAGCTCCGCTGGGACCATCTCTCCTGCGCCGGCCACCCGCATCTGCGCACGCCGAACATCGACGCGCTGGCGCGCCGCGGCGTGCGCTTCCCCAACGCCTTCGTGCAGAGCGGCATCTGCGGCCCATCGCGCATGTCCTTCTACACCGGCCGCTACGTCGCCTCGCATGGCGCCACGCACAACCGCGTGCCGCTCTCGGTGGGCGAGGTGACGCTGGGCTGGCACCTGCGGGAGAGCGGGCGCACCCTGGCGCTCGCCGGCAAGACGCATGTGCTGCCGGACGCGCACGGCATGCGCCGGCTGCTGCTCGACGGGCAGCACGACCTCGCCGCGCTGCTGCGCGAGGGCTGGTTCACCCTCGTGGACCGCCACGACGGCCACCATGCCGAGCCCGACAGCGCCTACGCCCACTGGCTGCGCGCCCGGGGCTACGACAGCCCCGATCCCTGGACCGACTACGTCATCGCGGTGGAGGATGCGGAGGGGCGGGTGCTCTCCGGCTGGAAGATGCGCAACCTCCGCCTGCCCGCCCGCGTGCGCGAGGAGCACAGCGAGACCGCCTACACCACCGATCGCGCGCTCGACTTCATGGCGCGGCAGGGCGACGCACCCTGGGTGCTGCACCTCTCCTACGTGAAGCCGCACTGGCCCTATGTCGCACCCGCGCCCTACCACGCCCTGTACCGGCCGGAGCACTGCCTGCCGGTGCGGCGCCACCCCGCCGAGCGCGGCGAGGGGGCGCACCCGGTGTTCCGCGAGTTCCAGAACGAGGAGGTGGCGGAGAGCTTCCGCAGCGAGGAGGCCATCGCCACCATCCGCCCCGCCTATCAGGGCCTCGTCAGGCAGGTGGACGACCATCTGGGGCGGGTGTGGGAGGCGATGGAGAGGCTCGGCCGGTGGCGGGACACGCTGGTGATCTTCACCTCCGACCACGGCGACTATCTCGGCGACCATTGGCTCGGCGAGAAGGAGCTGTTCCACGACTGCATCCAGAAGGTGCCCTTCCTGCTCTACGACCCCACCGCCGCGGCGGACGCCACGCGCGGCACCGAGGATCCGCGGCTGGTCGAGGCGGTGGACGTGGTGCCCACCATCCTCGATGCGCTCGGCTGCGACCCGGCGCCGCACCTGATCGAGGGGCGGTCGCTGCTGCCCCTGCTGCGGGGCGAGGCGCCGGCTTGGCGCGAGGCGGTGTTCAGCGAGCTCGACTGGACCTTCCGCGGCGCGCGCCGGCGGCTCGGCCTGCCGGTCGGACAGCACTACGCCTGGATGGTCCGCACGGGGCGGTGGAAATACGTCCACTGGACCGGCGGGCTCCGCCCGCAGCTCTTCGACCTCGCGGCCGATCCGCAGGAGTTCCACGACCTCGGCGCCGAGTCCTCGCTCGAGGGCGTGCGGGAGGAGATGCGGCGGCGGCTGCTCGCCTGGTTCTGCGGCCTGAAGAACCGCACCACCCTCACCTGGCCGGAGGCGGAGTTCCGCACCGACCGCCACAAGGCGGCCGGCGTGTTCTACGGCGAGTGGTGACCCCTGCCAGGCCTCGCGGATCGCGGCCATCCCTCCTCGGATGCCGGCGCGCGCCCGGCGGCGGGGATCCGGGATCAGCCGGGCGGCGCCTTGCGCACCGCGTGGTAGTCGCGGCCGAAATAGATCAGCCCGGCCTCGTGCGGGCTGCCCTGGCGGATCGCCTCGACCTCGGCGAAGATCACGCAGTGGGTGCCCTTCTCCACGATGTCGGAGACGCGGCAGTCGAAGGACACCACGGCGCCCTCCAGGATCGGCGCGCCGGTGGCGAGGGTGGTCCAGGTGCCGGCGTCGAAGCGCTCCAGCATCGAGCATCTGGTGGCGCCGGCGAAGACCAGGCAGGTCTCCCGCTGCGAGGCGGCGACGACGTTCACCCCGAGCACGCCGTTCGCCTTCAGCGCCGGCGCGGCGGTGGCGTTGCGGTTCATGCAGACCAGCAGCATCGGCGGCTCGTCGGTCACGCTGCACACCGCGCTGGCGGTGAAGCCGCCGCGGCCGGCCGGCCCGTCGGTGGTGATGATGTTCACCGCGGCGCCCAGCCGCGCCATGGCGTCGCGGAATTCCTGCCGCGTGACCGGCATGCGCGCACCCCTTCTCGTCCAAACCGATTTAAGCACGGCCCGTCGGCGGGGAAACCCGGGCGGCTGCGGTCACGGGCAGGGGATCAGGCGGATATCCTCGACCGCCGCCGCGACGCGGCTGCGGGTGTCGTCCGTGTCGGTGCCGATCGCGATCTCCTGCACCATGGGGGGCTCGCCGCCGAAGGCGGCGCGCCAGTCGGCGCCGAGATCCACCACCTCCTCGAACCAGCGCCCGCGCGGCGCATCGGCCGGGCGCAGCACCCGCACCTTGCCGAGGCCGGACATGTAGGGGCTCGGGAACAGCGCCGGCTCCCGCCCCGTGCCGCCCCAGGTGTAGATCAGCACGCTGCGCGGCAGCGGATGGTCGCCGGCCGCGGCCTGCGCCGCGGCGTGCCGGGTGCGCTGCCAGAGGCTCACCCGCGCCGGCCAGTCGGCGAAGCCGACCGAGAGGGCGAGCGCGCGGTCGCTGCCCCGCCGCGTCAGGTCGGTCGCCGGCGGGCCGTGGTCCACCCGCCAGCGCCAGGCGAGGCAGGCGGGCGGAACCTCCTTCCGTCGCCAGACGAAGCTGCCCTGGCCGTGCCCCTCCACCGCCACGCCGCCGCCCGGCAGGGCGCGCCAGCGCGCGGGACGGATGCCGTGCCACTCGGCGTGCCGCCACCCCGCGGCCTCGGGCGGCTGCGCCGGGCCCGCCCCGGCGAGCAGGGCGAGCGTGCAGGTGGTCGCGAGAGGCATGGCAAGGCGACGCATCTCTGGTTAGATGCCGCAACCGCAGCCCAGGACAAGGAGGAGGGGACATGCCCGACATCAGGATCGCCGCGACCGACGGCAAGGGCGAGTTCGCGGCCTATGTGGCGATGCCGAAGCAGACGCCCGCCGGCGCGGTGGTGATGATCCAGGAGATCTTCGGCGTGAACCGCACCATGCGCGCGCTCTCCGACTGGGTGGCCGACATGGGCTTCATCGCCGTCAGCCCCGACCTGTTCTGGCGGCAGGAGCCCGGCGTGCAGCTCGACCCCGACGCCGGCCAGGACCAGTGGGACAAGGCCTTCAAGCTGATGCAGGGCATGGACCAGGACAAGGCGATCGAGGACCTGAAGGCCACGGTGGCGCATGCGCGGAAGATGCAGGGCGCCAACGGCAAGGTCGGCACCATGGGCTTCTGCCTCGGCGGGCGCCTCGCCTACCTGATGGCCACGCGTTCCGACGCCGACTGCAACGTCAGCTACTACGGCGTCGGGCTGGAGGGTCTGCTCGGCGAGGCGGGCAACATCAGGGCGCCGCTGATCCTGCACATCGCCGAGAAGGACAAGTTCGTCCCGCCCGAGGCGCAGGCGAAGATCCTCGAGGGGCTGAAGGGCAACAGGCATGTGAGCTGCTACGTCTATCCCGGCGTGGACCACGCCTTCGCCCGCATGGGCGGCCACGCCTGGGACGCGCGCGCCGCGACCATCGCCAACGGCCGCACGGCGGAGCTGCTGGCGCGCGTGCTCGGCTGAGGCCGCGCGGGCGGGGCGGCCGCCCCGCTCGCGCTCACACGAACTGCAGCGGCTGGTCCACGCCGAGGAGGTGGCGCCCGACCATCTCCACATGCCACGGCCCGCCCTGCAGGTGCTGGGAGACGCAGAGGGCGTCGCGGAAGCGCCGCTCGAAGGGCGCGCCCTCCAGCACCGCCGTGGTGCCGGCGGCGCGGTAGCAGGCGATGGAGACCTCGGTCGCCTCGCCGATCGCGTGCGTGGTGGCGAGGCGCAGCGCCATGCGCGCATCGAGCGTCAGCGTGCCGGTGGCCTCCGCTTCCTCCCAGGCCTCGCGCGCGGTGCCGAGCAGGTACATGCGCGCCGCGCGCAGCCGCGCCTCGAGCTGGCCGATCTGGAGCTGCACCGCGTTGTTGTCGCGCATGAGCCGCGCCGCGGCGCGGGGCGCCTTGCCGCGGGCCAGCGCGAGCAGCGCCTCCATCAGCGCCCGCGCCACGCCCACCGCCACGCCCGCGAAGCCGGTGGCGTAGCAGAGGTTGGAGGCGAACAGCGTCAGCGGGCCGGCCTGGCGCAGCGTCTCCGGCCGGTCGCGCGCGCAGGCGTGGCTCTCCGGCACGAACAGACCCTCCACCTCGTAGGTGTCGCTGCCGGTGCCGCGCAGGCCGAGGGCGTGCCACTCGCCGATGATGCGCGCCGCGGATCTCGGGAACAGCACGGTGCGGTCCTCGGGCCTGCCGTCCGGCCCGAGGCGCGGCGTGCCGTCCGGCAGCACCACCGGAACATGCGCGCCGAGCACCGTGGCATGGCGGCTGCCGCTGCCGAACTCCCACCGCCCGGTGACGCGGTAGCCGCCCTCCACCACCTCGGCCCGGGCGCGGCCGTGCCGCGCGCCCCAGGCGAGCGCACTGCCGCGCGCGCCGAACAGGTCGCGCGCCACCGCGGGGTCGAGGTGATGAGCGGCCGACATGGCCGAGACGGCGCCCTGGCAGACGCACCAGGCGGTGCTGGCATCGCCCTGCGCCAGAGCCTCCGTCACCTCGGCGAAGCGCGGCAGCGGCAGGGCGGCGCCGCCGAGCGCGCGAGGCAGCAGCAGGCGCAGGAAATCCCCCTCGCGCAGCGCGGCCAGCACCTCCGGTGCCAGTTCCGCGGCCCGGTCCATGCCGGGGCCGTGCGCCTCCAGCAGCGGCCGCAGGGCGCGGGCGCGCGCGACCGGGTCGGCTTCGCCGCCGCGCGCGGGCGCCGGCGCCCCGGGCCGAGAGATGTCCATTCCCGCGCTTCCTCCCCGCGCCATCGCCGGAAACGCTATCACGGCCCGTCGCCGCGGCAAGGACGCCCGCCGCGCCGGGGGCTCAGCCGGGATGCCGGCCGGCCCAGTCGGCGCGCGCGAGGCGGTAGAGCAGGTGGCGGCGCAGCGGGTGGCCCGCGGGCAGGCGCGGATGGTCGAAGCCCCCCGCCGCGCGCATGCCGAGCCTCTCCATCAGCCGCCGCGAGCGCTCGTTGGCCGGCACGGTGAAGGCGACGATCTCGGCGAGGCCGAGCGGGCCGAAGCCGGCCGCCAGCGCCAGCCGCGCCGCCTCTCCGGCCAGGCCCTGGCGCCAGTGGGCGGGCATCAGCCGCCAGCCGATCTCCACCGCCGGCGCGAAGGGCGCGGCGAAGCCGACGCGCTGCAGGCCGCACAGGCCGATCGGCGCGGCCTCGCCGCTGCGTTCCACCGCCCAGAAGGAGAAGCCGTGCTCCGCCTCGTGGCGCATGATGTGGGCGAGGAAGGCGTCGCTCTCCGCGCGCGCGAGCGGCGCCACGAAATGGCGCATCACCTCGGGATCCGCGTTCAGGGCGGCGAAGGCATCCGCATCGGCCTCGCGCCAGGGGCGCAGGCGGAGGCGCGGCCCGTCCAGGATCATGCGGGCGATCCTGGCCCCTTCGCACCCGCCCCGCCAGCCCTTAGGTTCCCTCTTCCCGGGGCCCCATCCCTGCCGGGCGGCCGCCGGAGGAGGAAAGGCTAGCGAATGACCGACGCAGTGCCGACGGCCCGGGGCAAGGGCCTGGCGAGATCCGCGGGCGCCCTCGCCGGGCTGAAGGTGATAGACCTCACGCGCGTGCTCGGCGGCCCCTACTGCACCATGGTGCTCTCCGACCACGGCGCCGAGGTGATCAAGCTGGAGCCGCCCCAGGGCGACGAGGTGCGCGACTGGGGGCCGCCCTTCGACGAGAAGGGCGATGCCAGCTACTTCCTCGGCGTCAACCGCAACAAGCGTTCGGTCGGGCTCGACCTGGCGAAGCCGGAGGGGCGGCAGGTGCTGCTGCGCCTGCTGGAGGGCGCGGACGTGCTGGTCGAGAATTTCAAGCCGGGCAGCATGGAGAAGTGGGGCATCGGCTACGAGCAGACGCTGCGCGACCGCTTTCCCCGCCTGATCCACTGCCGGGTTTCCGGCTTCGGCGCCGACGGCCCGAACGGCGGCTTCCCCGGCTACGACGCCGTGCTGCAGGCGATGACCGGGCTGATGTCCATCAACGGCACCGAGGATTCCGGCCCGACGCGGCTCGGCAACCCGATCGTGGACATCGCCACCGGCCTGTTCAGCGCCATCGCCATCCTGATGGCGCTGCAGGAGCGGCAGAGGAGCGGCCAGGGGCAGTTCCTCGACATGACGCTGCACGATTGCGGCATGGCGCTGCTGCACCCGCACGCCGCCAACTACTTCCTGAACGGCAGGCGGCCGGTGCCGACCGGCAACCCGCACCCGAACCTCGCGCCCTACTCGAAGTTCCGCACCCGGACCTGCGAGATCTTCGTCGCCGCCGGCAACGACCCCGCCTTCCGCAAGTTCTGCGAGTTCCTCGGCATACCGGAGGTGGCGCGCGACGAGCGCTTCGCCACCAACGGCGCGCGGGTGACCAACCGCGCGGCGCTGACCGAGATCCTAGAGCGCCGCTTCGCCGAGGAGGACGGGCACGAGCTGACGCGCCGCATGCTGCAGGCGGGCCTTCCCGCCGGCCCGGTGCTGCACGTGGACGAGGCGATGGCCGCCGGGCACACGGCGCACCGCGAGATGGTGACGGAGCTCGGCGGCTATCGCGGGCTCGGCACGCCGATCAAGATGTCCCGCACCCCGGGCGGCACGCGCGCGGCGCCGCCGCGCTTCGCCGAGCACACCGAGGAGGTGCTGGCGAGCCACGGCTTCTCCGCCGAGGAGATCCGCGCGCTGCGCGAGGCCGGCGTGCTGGTGGAGGCGCGGCGGCGCTAGCGCCTGATCCGCGAAGGGGGAGCGCCGGAGCGGCGACTCAGCCGCGCAATGCAGGGCGGAAGCGTGATCCGCCAAGGAGGATCACGCCGCAGAGCGTTTTCCGTCCGCCCCGGCTTGCGGCAAGGCTCCGGCCGGCGCTCACGCCAGCGCCGGGCGACTGCGGGCCCGCCAGAGCAGGAAGGCGGCGATCGAGATGTTCAGGAGGTTCCACAACAGGCCGTTGACCAGTGCCGCCTGGTAGGAGCCGGTGGCGTCGAAGATCGCCCCGGACATCCACCCGCCGATCGCCATGCCCGCGAGCGTGGCGGAGAGCACGAGCCCGATCCGCGTCCCCGCCTCCGAGGCCGGGAAGAATTCACGCACGATCATCGCGTAGCTCGGCACGATGCCGCCCTGGAACAGGCCGAACAGCGCCGAGATCAGGTAGAGCGAGGCCAGCCCGTCGAAGGGCAGGAACAGCGCCAGCGCCACCGCCTGCAGGGTGGAGCCGAGCAGCAGCGTCGCCAGGCCCCCGATCCGGTCCATGATCAGGCCGAAGGCCAGCCGGCTGACGGCGCCGCAGGCGAGCATCAGCGAAAGCATCTCCGCCCCCCGCGCCGCGCCGTAGCCGAGATCCACGCAGTAGGCGACGATGTGCACCTGCGGCATCGCCATCGCCACGCAGCAGGCGACGCCGGCCACCACCAGCAGCCATTGCAGCGTGGCGGGGCTGAGCCCGAGCCCCACCCCCGCCGCGCTGGCCCCGCCCGGCAGCGGCGCCGGGTGCGAGACCGGGGCGCGCCGGCGCAGCACCAGCGCCAGCGGCAGCATGACGGCGAGGCAGAACAGCCCGATGCCGAGATGCGTGCCCCGCCAGCCGGCGGTGGCGATGAAGTGCTGCACCACCAGCGGCCAGAAGGTGCCGGCGAGATAGCTGCTGCTGGCGCAGAGCGCGACGGCGATGCCGCGGCGGCGGTCGAACCAGTGCGAGGTGTCGGCGACCAGCGGGCCGAAGACGGCGCTGCTGCCGACCCCGATCAGCACGCCGTAGATCACCGCGAACGTCCAGAGGCTCGGCGCCAGGGCGGTGGCGATGTAGCCGAGGCCGAGCGCCAGCCCGCCGATCGCCACCGGCACCGCCACCCCAAAGCGGTCGGCGAGCCGACCGAGCAGCACGCCGCCGGCGCCGAAGCCGATCATCGCCAGGGTATAGGGCAGGGCGGCGCCGGCGCGCGCCACGCCGAACTCCGCCTGCACCGCCGGCAGCGCCACCACGATGGACCACATGCCGACGCCGCCGACGGTGCCGAGCAGCAGCGCCACGCCGAGCCGTAGCCAGGCATAGCGCGACTCCACCCCGCCCGCCGCGCCGTCGCGGGCGGCCGCCGCCGAGGCCGGCACCCGCCGCTACTCGGCCGCGAGCTTCCGCTCCCGCAGCACCGCCCAGGCCGCGTCGAGGGCGCGGCCGAAGCGGGCGCACATCTCCCCGATCTCCTCCTCGGTGATGATCAGCGGCGGGGTGAAGGCGATGCGGTCGCCGATGGCGCGCACGATGAGCCCCTGCTCGTGCGCCTTGTCCTGCACCAGGACGCCGGCCTTCGCGGCGGCGGGGAAGGGTTCCTTCGTCGCCTTGTCGGCCACCACCTCCACGCCCGCGATCAGCCCGACGCCGCGCACGTCGCCCACCAGCGGATGGTCGCGGAACGCCTCCAGCCCGCGCAGGAAGGCGGGCGAGACGCGGCGCACATGGCCGACGATGTCCCGCTCCTCGTAGATCGCCAGCGTCTCCAGCGCCACGGCGCAGGCGACCGGGTGGCCGCCATAGGTGAAGCCGTGGCCGAAGGTGCCGTTCTTGCGGCTGCCTTCCAGCAGCGCCGCGTGGATGCGGTCGCTGACCAGCAGCGCCGAGATCGGCTGGTAGCTGGCCGAGAGCTGCTTGGCGCAGCTCAGCATGTCCGGCTGGATGCCGTAGGTCTCGCAGCCCCAGAGGTTGCCGGTGCGGCCGAAGCCGCAGATCACCTCGTCGGCCACCAGCAGGATGTCGTGGCGGCGCAGGATGGGCTGGATCGCCTCGAAATAGCCGCGCGGGGGCGTGATGGCGCCGCCGCCCCCCTGCACCGGCTCGGCGAACATGGCGGCGATGGTGTCGGCGCCCTCGCGCTCGATCAGCGCCTCCAGCTCCGCCGCCATGCGGGCGGAGAACTGCTCCTCGCTCTCCCCCGGCTCGGCGAAGCGGTAGTAGTTGGGGTTGGAGAGGTGCAGGAACCGGTCGCCGAGAGGCAGGTCGAAATCCGCGTGCATGTGCGGCTGGCCGGAGAGCGAGGCGGCGGCCACCGTGTTGCCGTGATAGCCGCGGATGCGCCCGATGATCTTCTTCTTCCGCGGCCGGCCCGTCAGGTTGTGGTAGTACCAGATCAGCTTGATCGCGGCGTCGTTCGCCTCCGACCCGCTGCACTGGAACAGGGCGTGGGAGAGCCTCGCCTCCTCCGGCCCGGGCGGGGCGATGGCGGCGAGCTTCTCGGCCAGCCGCACCCCTGGCTCGTGCCCCTTGGCGAAGAAGGTGTGGTAGTAGGGCAAGGACAGCATCTGCTCGTAGGCCGCCTTCGCCAGGCGCCTCTCGGAGAAGCCGAGCGAGGCGCACCAGAGGCCGGCCATCGCCTCGATGTACTCGCGCCCCTCCGTGTCCCACACCCGCACGCCCTCGCCGCGGGCGATCAGCACCGCCCCCTCGCGGGCATGGGCGTCGAGGTCGGTCTGCTGGTGGACCAGATGGGCGATGTCGGCGGCGTGCAGGCTGTTCAGGCGCATCCTCGGGTCTCCTCCGCCCCGCCAGGATGCGCCCCCCGCCCCCTGGCGGCAAGGCCGGTCGGGTGGCAGGCTGGGCGGAACCGCCGGGGAGCCCGCCCATGGCCGACGAGATCACGGTGTTCCGCGCCCGGCGGATCCTCACCATGGATTCTTCCTGCCCCGAGGCGACGCATGTCGCGGTGCGGGAGGGCCGGATCCTCGCCGTGGGCGGGGAGGCGGAGGCGCGCGCCTGGGGCAAGGGGCGCGAGGACGGCCGCTTCCGCGACCTGGTCCTGCTGCCTGGGCTGGTGGAGGGGCACAGCCATGCCTGGGAGGGTGGCGTCTGGTCCTTCGCCTATGCCGGCTATTTCGACCGCGCCGATCCGGAGGGCCGCCTCTGGCCCGGCTGCGACAGCATCGAGGCGGTGGTGGCGCGGCTGCGGGAGGCGGAGTGCGCGCTGCCCGCGGACCAGCCGCTCTTCGCCTGGGGCTTCGACCCGATTTATTTCGGCGAGCGGCGCGCGACGACCGAGGACCTCGACCGCGTCTCCGCCACCCGGCCGGTGGTGCTGCTGCACTCCAACGGCCACGTCATGAACGTGAACACGCCGGTGCTGGAGCGGAGCGGCCTCGCCAGCGCCGACATCGAGGGCGTGGTGCGCGACGCCACCGGCCGCGCCACCGGCGAGCTGCGCGAGATGGCGGCGAAGTACATGGTCTTCCGCACCGTCGGGAACCCGCAGCACGGGCTGATGGCGAAGCCGGAGAGCCTGCGCCGCTTCGCCGCCCTGGCGCGCCGCGCCGGCGTGACCACCGCGACCGACCTCTTCACCGACCTGCCCGACCCGGTGGTGGCGACCTACCTCGAGACCACGCGCGAGGCGGATTTCCCGCTGCGCCTGCTGCCGGCGCTGAACGCGCAGAGCCTGCCGGCCGCCGAGGGCGTCGCCAAGATCGTGCGCCTCAGGCGCCTGAACCAGGAGCGGCTGCGCTTCGGCCTGGTGAAGCTGATGACCGACGGCTCCATCCAGGGCCTGTCCGGCCGGCTGAAATGGCCGGGCTACATCGGCGGCCAGCCCAACGGCATCTGGAACATCGCCCCGGACGACCTGACCGAGCTGCTGCACGCCTACCACGCCGCCGGGCTGCAGTGCCACATCCACACCAATGGCGACGAGGCGAGCGAGGTCACGATCGAGGCGATCGAGGCCGCCCTGACGCGCACCCCGCGCTGGGACCACCGCCACACCCTGCAGCACTGCCAGATGGCCGACGCGGCGCAGTTCCGGCGGATGCGCGCGCTCGGCATCTGCGTCAACCTGTTCGCCAACCACGTCTACTACTGGGGCGAGCAGCACGCGGCGCTGACCATGGGGCCGGACCGGGCGCGGCGCATGGATGCCTGCGCCACCGCGCTGCGCGAGGGCGTGCCCTTCGCCATCCATTCCGACGCGCCGGTGACGCCGCTGGCGCCGCTCTTCACCGCCTGGGTCGCGGTGAACCGCCTGACCGCCGGGGGCCGCGTGCTGGGGCCGGAGGAGCGCATCCCGGTGGAGGCGGCGCTGCGCGCCATCACCCTCGGCGCCGCCTACACGCTGAAGCTCGACCACGAGATCGGCAGCATCGAGGTGGGCAAGCGCGCCGATTTCTGCGTCCTCGGCGAGGACCCGCTGGCGGTGGCGCCGGAGCGGCTGAAGGACGTCCCGGTCTGGGGTACGGTCGTGGGCGGCGTGCCCTTCCCGGCATGAGGGCGAGCGGCGGCCTCGCCCTGCCGCTGACGGTGCTCGGCGGCTTCCTCGGCGCGGGCAAGACCACGCTGGTGAACGCGCTGCTGCGCCGGGCGGCGGGGCTCAGGCTCGCCGTGCTGGTCAACGACTTCGGCAGCGTCAACCTCGACGCGGCGCTCATCGCCTCCGCCTCGGGCGACACCATCGCGCTGACCAATGGCTGCGTCTGCTGCGCCGTGGGCGACGACCTCGCCGCCGGCCTCGCCGCCGTGCTCTCCCGCCGCCCGGCGCCCGACCACGTGCTGGTGGAGGCGAGCGGCGTCGCCGATCCCGGCGCCATCGCCGCCATCGCGCGCCTCGACCCCGACCTCCGCCTCGCCGGGGTGCTGGTGCTGGCCGACGCCGCCTCGGTCGCGGAGCGGCTGGCCGATCCGCGCCTCGCCGACACGCTGCGCCGGCAGCTCCGCGCCGCCGACCTGCTGGTGCTGACCAAGACCGACTTGGTCGCGGCGGAGGAGGCCGGGCGCGTCGCCGCGCTGCTGCGCCCCCTCGCCCCCGGCGCGGCGCTGCTGCCGGCCAGCCACGGCGCGCTGCCGGTGGAGGTGGCGCTCGGCCGGCATGCGGGCGGCGGGGGCGCCGCGCCGCCGCCCCGCGCCGCGCATGGCACCCTCTTCGCCTCCGTCACGCTGCGCCCGGCCCGGCCGGTGGCGGAGGCGGCGCTGCGCGGGGCGCTCGATGCGCTGCCGGAAGGGGTGCTGCGCGTCAAGGGCGTGCTGCCCCTCGCCGCCGGGGGGTGCGTGCTGGTGCAGCGCGTCGGCCGGCGGCTGGAGATGACGCCGGGCGGCCCCGCGGCGGAGGCGGCGCTGGTGCTGATTGGCACCGAGGCGGTGTGGGACGCCGCGGAGGCGCTGCGCCCCCTCGGCCTCGCCCGGGCCTGACGCGGCTTCCCAGCCGGGCGGTTTCGCCCGACCATGCGGCCCGGAAGGGGAGAAGAGGGACGCCGCCATGGCCCAGCAGGGCGCCCGCGCCTGGACGCCGTCCGAGATGCGCACCCTCGCGCTCGTCTCGGCGGCGCACCTCGTCAGCCATGTGCACCTGCTGGTGCTGCCGCCGCTGTTCCCGCTGCTGCGGGACCGGCTCGGCGTCGGCTTCGTCGAACTCGGCCTGGCGCTGACCCTGCTCAACGTGGTCTCCGGCCTCACCCAGGCGCCGATGGGCTTCGCGGTGGACCGCTACGGCTCGCGCCGGGTGCTGGTGGCGGGCCTGGTCCTGGCGGGGGTGACGCTGGTGCTGCTCGGCCTCTCGCCCAGCTACCCGATGCTGCTGGCGGCGGCGGTGCTGCTCGGCCTCGCCAACTCGGTCTATCACCCGGCGGATTACGAGCTGCTCTCGCGTGGCATCGGCGAGGCGCGGATCGGCCGCGCCTTCTCCATCCACACCTTCGCCGGCTTCATGGGCGGCGCCATCGCCCCGGCGATGATGCTCGGCCTCGCGGCGCTCGGCGGCCTGCCCGCGGCGCTGATGGCGGCCGGGGCGCTGGCGCTCGCCGTGGCGCTGCCGCTCGCCCTGGCGCGGGCGCCCGATCCGGCGCCGCGCGCCGCGCCCGCCAGGGCGAAGCCGGGCGGGGGGCAGGCGGCCGCGGCGCCGGTGCTGAGCGGGGCGGTGCTGTCCATGACCGCCCTCTTCGTCCTGCTCTCCCTCTCCAATGGCGGGGTGCAGAACTTCTCCGTGGTGGCGCTGGTGGAGGGGCACGGCACCGCCTTCGCCGCCGCCACGGTGGCGCTCTCCGGCTTCATGCTGATGAGCGCGCTCGGCGTGCTGGCGGGCGGCATCATCGCCGACCGCACCGCGAAGCACGGCCAGGTCGCGGCGGGCTGCTTCGCGCTGACGGCGCTGCTGGTGGCGCTGGTCGGGCTGGTGCCGATGCCGGCGGTGGCGCTGGTGGCGGTGATGGGGGCGGCGGGGTTCTTCTCCGGCATGATCGCGCCCTCGCGCGACATGCTGGTGCGCGCCGCCGCCCCGCCCGGGGCGGTGGGGCGGGTGTTCGGCATTGTCAGCACCGGCTTCAACCTGGGCGGCATCGCCGGGCCGATGCTCTATGGCTGGCTGATGGATGCGGGGCGGCCGCTCGCCGTCTTCGGCGTCGCGGTCGGGTTCATGCTGCTGACCGTGGCGCTGGCCCTGGCGAGCGACTGGCGGCGCGCCCGGCGCGCGCGCCTGGCCCCGCAGCCGGGGGAGTAGACGGTGCGGCCCCGCGTCCGGCCGGCGGCGCCAGCGCAAGCGTGATCGGAGGCCGCTGGTGGAGCCGCCCGGGCGCACGTTGATAATCGGTCCCGGTCCGGCCGGCCGCGGAGGATCGCATGCGCTGGCTCTGCATCGCCCTGGCACTGGCCACCGCCGCCTGCGCGGCGGGCGACGCCTCGCGGCCGCACTGGCGGCGGCCCGGCCCTCCACCCCTGGCGCCGGGCGAGCGCATCCTCCTCCTCGACGACGGCTACCTCGCCTGGCGCGGCGGAGGAGAGGCGGAGCCGCCCCGGCAGGGCTGAGGGCCCGCCCCGGCACGGCCGCGTGAGGGCGGGCTGGCCGCCCGGCGCCGCGCGCCGCCTGCTGCCGATCGGGCTCGGCACGCTCGCGGTGCCGCTCGACACCGCGGTGAACATCGCCTTCCCGGAGATCACCGGCCATTTCGGCCTGACCGTGCCGATGATCCAGTGGATCGTCGTCTGCTACGTGCTGACCTATGGCAGCCTGATGCTGGCGGTTGGGCGCCTCGGGGACATCCTCGGCCATGGCCGGGTGTTCCGCCTCGGCCTCGCCTGGAGCGCCGCGGCCTTCCTGCTCTGCGCCCTGGCGCCGGGCTATGGCTGGCTGCTGGCCTGCCGGGTGCTGCAGGGGATCGGCGCGGCGCTGCTCATCAGCTGCGGCCCGGCGCTGGTCACCCTGCTCTTCCCCGAGGCGATGCGCGGGCGGATGCTCGGCCTCTACACGCTGGTCTTCGCGGCCGGCGCGGCGCTCGGCCCCCTGCTCGGCGGGGTGCTGGTGCAGCTCTGGGGATGGGAGGCGGTGTTCTGGTTCCGCGCCCCGCTGGCGCTCGTCGCGCTGCTGCTGCTGCCCCGCCTGCCGGGGCCGCCGCGCGGGGCGGCGCGCGAGCCCTTCGACCTCGCCGGCGCCGCACTGCTGGCGCTGGCGATCGGCGGCCTGCTCCTCGCCCTCGGCCAGGCGCGCCTTCTCGTGGCCGGGGAGCCCTGGGCGCTGCTGCTCGGCGCGGCGGCGCTGGCGGCGCTCGCGGGGTTCCTGCGGCAGGCCGGGCGCAGCCCGCGGCCGATCATCGCGCCCGGCTTCTTCCGCCTGCCCGGCTTCGCCTCGGTCAACGCCGCGAATGCGCTGGTGAATTTCGCGGGCTTCGCGGTGCTGCTGTTCCTGCCCTACCACCTCCTCGGCAGCGCCGGGCTGGCGGCCGGGGCAGCGGGGCTGGTGCTGGCCGCCGGGCCGCTCGGCAGCATGGTCGCCGCGCCGGCGGGCGGGTGGCTGCTGGGCCGCGTGCCGCCGCGCCGCCTGGCGCTGGCGGGGGCGGCGCTGACCGCGGCGGGGCTCTTGCTGATCGGCCTGCCGGGGCGGGAGGCGGGGATCGGCCTGCTGGTGGCGGCGCTGCTGGCGCAGGGCGCGGGGCTCGGGCTGTTCCAGGTGGCGCAGGCGGAGACCGTCACCGCCGCCATGCCGCGCGCCGATCGGGGCGTCGCGGGCAGCCTCACCATGGTGATGCGCACCCTGGGCGTGGTCTCGGCTGCCTCGCTGCTCACCCTGCTGTTCGGCGCGGCGGAGGCGGCGGCGCTGCGGCGGGGCGCCACGGCCGAGGAGGCGTTCCTCGAGGCCTTCCGCCTCGCCTTCCTGCTCGCCGCTGCCACCGCCGCCGCGGCGGCGGCGCTGCTGGCGCGCGGCCCGCGGCGCGCGGCGCGCGGCGGCTGACGCCGCTCGGCGAGCCCCCCCATCCGCCAGGGCGGACCAAGCCGGAAGGGCGCCCGCCGCGCCGTGGCATCCCCGCTTTTGCGCGGCCATCACGCCGGGCCCCGTCGC
>NZ_SJDM01000003.1:0-147217 GCF_004761865.1 Crenalkalicoccus roseus
GCGGCGGAGAGCGCCGCCCACTTCTTCCGCGCCGCCGGCTGCTGCGCGCCCGCCGACCGCGGGGACATCGAGGCGGTGCGCCGACGCGTCAATGGCGGCACGCTGGGGCTTGAGGACGTGCGCCGGCGCTATCTCGCGATGCAGCAGCTTTAGTGCTGGGCGGCGTTCTGTTTCTGCACAAGATCAGCCGCCGCCTTTAGAATTTTCAGGGCGGCGTCCTTGCCGGCGGCATCGGTGATGTGCAGTGTCACCCAGGCTTCGGGATCACGCTTTCGTGAGGCGGCCGGCGCCCGTTCGCGCGGCCGGGCACCAGGGGACGAAACGCCGACAACTGCCCCCCGCGACGCGAAAGTTGTATCGTAAGCCATTGAAAAAGGCCGATATCACATAATCATCACGAATATGGCGCGCATCGGCGTCGCATTCCCCTCTCCGGACGGCCACGGGGCCGCGGCCGGGGATGGTGCCCGGCGGCGCGCCGCCTGGCTACCCGGCCCGTTCCTGCCGCCTGCGCGTGCGCGCCGGGCCGGCGCTGCACAGCCGGCGGGCAGGCGGTGCCCGCCCGGCGGATGAAGGCCGCGGCCCAAGGCGTGGCATGGACCTTGCTGTCCTCTGTGTCATGATGCGTCCCATGACCGATGACCGAGGCGGTCCGGCCCAGCCCCTGCTGGCGCTGCGCGACCTGAGGAAGCACTTCCCCATCCGGGGCGGCCTGTTCGGCGGCGCCGTCGCCACCGTGCGCGCCGTGGACGGCGTCAGCTTCGCGGTGCGCAAGGGCGAGACGCTCGGCATCGTCGGCGAGTCCGGCTGCGGCAAGTCCACCACCGCGCGGCTGCTGATGCGCCTGCTCGACCCCGATTCCGGGGAGATGGTGTTCGACGGCGAGCCGGTCGGGGTGAGCGCCCAGGCGGGCGGCATCACGCTGAAGGAGTACCGCCGCCAGGTGCAGATGGTGTTCCAGGACAGCTACGCCTCGCTCAATCCCCGCCTGCCGATCGAGGACAGCATCGCCTTCGCGCCGCGCGTGCACGGCGTGCCGGCGAGGGAGGCGCAGGAGCGGGCGCGGGAACTGCTCGCCGCCGTCGGCCTCTCGCCGGCGCAGTTCGCCCGCCGCTACCCGCACGAGCTCTCGGGCGGGCAGCGCCAGCGGGTGAACATCGCCCGCGCCCTGGCGCTGCGCCCGCGGCTGGTGATCCTGGACGAGCCGGTTTCCGCCCTCGACAAGAGCGTCGAGGCGCAGGTGCTGAACCTGCTGCTGGACCTGAAGGAGAAATTCGGCCTCACCTACGTCTTCATCAGCCACGACCTGAACGTGGTGCAGTACAT
This sequence comes from Crenalkalicoccus roseus, assembly GCF_004761865.1. Classification (GTDB taxonomy): domain Bacteria; phylum Pseudomonadota; class Alphaproteobacteria; order Acetobacterales; family Acetobacteraceae; genus Crenalkalicoccus; species Crenalkalicoccus roseus. The sequence goes on from NZ_SJDM01000003.1 coordinate 1,327, forward strand.
CAGCGACCGGGTGCTGGTGATGTATCTCGGCATCATCGCCGAGCAGGGGCCGGTGGAGGCCATCTACGACCGCCCGGCGCACCCCTACACGCGCGCGCTGCTCGCCAGCCGCCCCTCCATGGACCCGGCGCGGCGGCGCACCGAGCCGCCGCTGACCGGCGACCCGCCCAACCCGGTCAACCCGCCCTCGGGCTGCCGCTTCCGCACGCGCTGCCCGCATGCCGAGGCGGTGTGCGCGGATCGGGTGCCGGCCCCGGCCGATCTCGGCGGCGGGCACGAGGCGGCCTGCCACATGGCGGTTCCGGGCAGCGGCCACAGCCAGGCGGGGAGGCTCGCGGCATGAGCGAGGTGATGGACCGCGCGGCCGTGGCGGCGGCCGGCGCCGCGCCGCTGGTGCGGCTGCGTGACCTGCATGTGCGCTTCGTCACCCGCGACCGCACGGTGCACGCGGTGAACGGCGTGGACATGGACCTCGCCCCGGGCGAGGTGCTGTGCATCCTGGGCGAATCGGGCTCCGGCAAGTCGGTGACGCTGCGCGCGCTGATGCGGCTGCTGCCCCGCACCGCCAAGGTGGAGGGCCGGATCGAGGTCGCCGGGCGCGACGTGCAGGCGATGACCGAGCGCGAGCTCGCCGATTTCCGCGGCGGCGACGTGGCGATGATCTTCCAGGAGCCGATGACGGCGCTCGACCCCGTCTTCACCATCGGCCGGCAGATCGCCGAGACGGTGGAGCGGCACGAGGGCGTCTCCCGCCGCGCCGCCGAGGCGCGGGCGCTGGAGCTTCTGGAGCTGGTGCAGATCCCCTCGGCGAAGCGCCGCCTCTCCGCCTATCCGCACGAGCTGTCGGGGGGCCTGCGCCAGCGCGCGATGATCGCCGTGGCGCTGGCCTGCCGGCCGAAGCTGCTGCTGGCCGACGAGCCGACCACCGCGCTCGACGCCACGGTGCAGATCCAGGTGCTGCTGCTGCTGCGCAGTCTGCAGGAGCAGATGGGCATGGGGGTGATCTTCGTCACCCACGACCTCGGCGTGGCGGGCGAGATCGCCGACCGCGTGGCGGTGATGTACGCCGGCAAGGTGGTGGAGGAAGGGCCGGTCGGGGCGATGATGCGGGCGCCGCTGCACCCCTATCCGAAGGGGCTGCTCGGCGCCACGGTGCATGCCGGGCTGCGCGGCCGGCGCCTCACCACCATCCCCGGTGCGCCGCCGAGCCTGGAGACGCTGCCCGCCGGCTGCGCCTTCGCCCCGCGCTGCCCGGAGGCCGAGCCCGCCTGCACCGCCGACGACCCGGCGCCGCGTCGGCCGGCGCCGGACCGCATGGCGCGCTGCATCAAGGTTCCGGGGCGCGCATGACGCCGCGCGCCGCGCCGTCGGCCGCGTTTTCCACGCCGAGGCGCTGACACCGCGCCCGGAAATGCTCTAGACCTCTTCCCCGGCGCAGCGGAACGGGAGGAGCGGATGGCGGCAGTGCGGAAGCCGGAGGCGCGGCTCGGCGGACATATCCTGGCGGATGCGCTGGTGGCGCAGGGCGTCACCCACGCCTTCTGCGTGCCGGGGGAGAGCTATCTCGATCTGCTGGACGGTCTCTACGCGCGGCGCAACCGCATCCAGCTCGTCACCTGCCGCTTCGAGGCGGGCGCGGTGCACATGGCGGAAGCCTACGGCAAGCTCACCGGGCGGCCCGGCGTCGCCATCGTCACCCGCGGCCCCGGCGCCTGCCATGCCAGCATCGGCGTGCATGTCGCCTTCCAGGATTCGACGCCGCTCGTGCTGATCGTCGGCCAGATCCCGTTCGAGGAGACCGACCGCGAGTCGTTCCAGGAGGTGGATTACCGCCGCATGTTCGCCCCGCTCGCCAAGTGGGTGACGCAGATAGACGACGCGGCGCGCATCCCGGAGCTGATGGCGCATGCCTTCGACGTCGCCGTCAGCGGCCGCCCCGGACCGGTGGTGGTGGCGATCTCCGAGGAGATGCAGAGGAGCATGGCGACGGTGCCCGACATCGGCCCGCCGCCGGTGCTGCCCGCCCATCCCGCGCCGGAGGCGCTGCCGCGGCTGATGGAGATGCTCGGGCGGGCGCGGCGCCCGCTCGCGGTGCTCGGCGGCAGCCGCTGGAGCGCGGAGGGGCGCGCGGCGATCCACGACTTCCTGGTGGCGAACGACCTGCCCGTGGCCGTCTCCTTCCGCCGCCAGGGCCTGTTCGACGGCACGCATTCCAACTATGTCGGCGATCTCGGTGTCGGCGCCGACACGACGCTGGTGGCGAAGGCGAAGGAGTGCGACCTGTTCCTCGCCATCGGCACCCGCCTCGGCGAGCCGGTCAGCCAGGGCTACACGCTGTTCGACATGGCCGGCGGCACGCCGATCGTGCACGTCCATCCCGAGCCGTCGGAGATCGGCCGCGTCTACCGCCCCGCTCTCGGCATCGTCTCCGACCTCAACGCCTTCGCCCTGGCGGCGAAGGCGACGCGGCCGGTGGAGCGGCCCGCCTGGTCCGGCTGGCGGGCGGAGCTGCGCGCGGCGCGGGAGGCGCAGGCGAGGGTGCCCGACTACGACGGGCCGCTGAACCTGGCCGCGGCGCTGCAGGAGCTCGAGCGCATCCTGCCGCCGGACACCATCTTCACCACCGACGCCGGCAATTTCGCCACCTGGCCGACGCGCTTCATGCACGTCTCCGAGGGGCAGGAATTCCTCGGCCCCACCAACGGCGCCATGGGCTACGGCGTGCCGGCGGCGATCGGGGCGAAGATCGTGCATCCCGAGCGCACCGTGGTCTGCTTCGTCGGCGATGGCGGCTTCCTGATGACGGGGCAGGAGATCGCCACCGCCTTCCACCATTCCGTCGCGCCGATCATCCTGGTCTTCAACAACCAGATGTACGGCACCATCCGCATGCATCAGGAGCGCACCTATCCCGGCCGCGTCTCCGGCACCTCCCTGACCAATCCGGATTTCGCCCGCTTCATCGAGAGCTTCGGCGGCCATGGGGAGGTGGTGGAGCGCACCGAGGACCTGGTGCCCGCCTTCCGCCGGGCCGAGGCCAGCGGCAGGCCGGCGGTGATCGAGGTGCGGATGAACCCGGAGCAGGTGACCAACCGCGCCACCATCGCCCAGCTTCGCGAGCAGGCCCGCAAGGCCGCCGAGGGCGCGGCCGCCGGCGCCAGGGCGCCCGCCCAGCCGGCGCGGGTGCCGGTACCCCGCCGCACCGCGCCCAGGCCGCGCTGAAGGGGGCGGAAGCGGCCTGAAGGCGCCTCCAGGCCGCCGGCATGAGGGCGCTACGGCGTGATCCGCCTGGACGGATCACGCTTCCGCCCTTCATCGGGCGGCCGGTTCACCGCTCCGGCGCGCCTGCCTCCGCGGATCAGGCGCCAGGGCATGGTCCGTTCGCCCTGGCGCACGGCATCCGCTCTACCGCGGCGCCGGCTCCGCCACCGCCGCGTCGCGGCGCCTCGGCGCGTCCTGGCGGCGCGTCGCGTCCGCGCGCTGCTGGCGCGTCATGCCGTTCCAGGCGCGGCGGGCCTCCTCAGGCGGCAGGGGCGGCTTGCCCTCCCCGGCGAGGCGCCGCTGCACCATGCGGCGTTGCTGGGGGGTCATCTCCTCGAAATTGAGCGTGCTGAGCCGACGCCGCTTCGGCGGCGCCGCGGCGGGCGGGGCACCCTGGGCGAGGGCGGGGAGGGGAAGCAGAATCAGGGACAGGCGGAGAAGGGTGCGTCGGCGCATGACTCGCATCCGTTGGGACCGGCGCGGCAGCCTGCCTCCGCCCCGTGATGCGGACAACTTAAACGCGTGTAGCCTTTCGCGCGCTCAGCGCCCCACCGCGTAACCCTGCATGCCACGCGGATTGGCGCCGGCGAGGATCTGCCCGTCGGCTTCCCGCCGCACGCCGGTGAGGCGGCCCTCGGACCACTCGCCGCCCGTCTCCGCGCGGTGGCCGCGCGCCTGCAGGGCCGCAAGCACCTCGGCCGCGAAGCGGCCCTCGATCACCACCTTGCCGGGCTTCGCGCCGCGCGGCCAGAAGCTGCTGATCCAGTGCTCGGAATGGAAGCTCGGCAGGTCGATCGCCTGCTGGATGCCGAAGCCATGGTCCAGCATGCGCATCAGCATGATCGGCTGCCACTGGTCCTGCTGCTCCCCGCCCGGCGTGCCGAAGCTCAGCCAGGGACGCCCCTCGCGCAGCACCAGGGAGGGGGAGAGGGTGGTGCGCGGCCGCTTGCCCGGGGCGAGGCCGTTCGGCAGCGACTCGTCGAGCCAGAACATCTGGCAGCGGCTGCCGAGGCAGAAGCCGAGGCCGGGGATGGCGGGGGAGGATTGCAGCCAGCCCGCCGAGGGCGTGGCGCTGACGCAATTCCCCCAGCGGTCCACCACGTCCACATGGCAGGTGTCGCCGCCGGAGGCGCCGAGGCGCGACAGCGTGGGCTCGCCGGTGCCGGCGGCCATTGCCATCTCCTCGGCGCGCCGCGCCGCGGCGGCGTAGTCGGGAAGGCGCGGCGTCCGGCCGTCGGGGCTGCCGGGGCGGAACTCCAGCGAGGCCGCCTCCCCGATCAGCCGCCGCCGCGCCTCCGTGTAGCCGGGCGAGAGCAGCGCGCGCATCGGCACCTCCACGAAGGCCGGGTCGCCGTAGAAGGCCTCGCGGTCGGCGAAGGCGAGCTTCATCGCCTCCACCGCCGTATGGACGAACTCCTCCCCGACCGGGTCCATCGCGGCGATGTCGAAGCCCTCGAGCAGCGCCAGGGTCTGCAGCATGGCGGGGCCCTGGCTCCAGGGGCCGCATTTCAGCACGGTGTGGCCGCGGTAGTCGTGGGCGAGCGGCGCCTCCACCGTCGCGCGCCAGCCCGCCATGTCCTCGGCGGTCAGCAGCGCGTGGTGGCGGCGGCCGGAAGTGTCGAGGGCGGCGAAGGAGCGGCCGAAGCGGTCGATCGCCTCGGCGACGAAGCCGCGGTACCAGGCGTCGCGCGCGGCCTCGATCTGCGCCTCGCGGTCGCTTCCGACGGCCTCGGCTTCGCGCACCAGGCGCTCGTAGGTGTCGGCGAGCGCGGGGTTGGCGTAGAGGCCGCCCGGCTCCGGCCCGCCGCCGCGCAGCCACAGCGCGGCGGAGGAGGGCCAGGCCTGCTCGAAGAGCGGGCGCACCGTCTCGATCGTCGCGCGCACGCGCGGCACCATGGGGGCGCCGTGGCGGGCGTAGCCGATCGCGAATTCCAGCACCTCGCGCGGCCGCCACGTGCCGTGGTCGCGCAGCATCAGCATCCAGGCGTCGAAGGCGCCGGGGACGGGGGCGCAGAGGAAGCCCGTGCCGGGCACGAGGTCGAGGCCGAGCTCGTCCCGCAGCTTCGCCACCGTCATCGCACGCGGCGCCGGACCCTGGCCGCAGATCACCATCTGTCGGTCGAGCCGCGCGCTGTGCAGGATGATGGGGCAGTCGCCGCCCGGCCCGTTCAGGTGCGGCTCCACCACCTGCAGCGTGAAGCCGGCGGCGCAGGCGGCGTCGAAGGCATTGCCGCCGCGCTCGAGCACCGCCATGCCGACCTGGCTGGCGATCCAGTGGGTGGAGGCGACGGCGCCGAAGGTGCCGGCGATCTCGGGCCGGGTGGTGAACATCTCTGTCTCCCTGGTCGCGCAGGCGGATGGGGCTGGGCGACGGGGCGGTACGGCGCCCGTGCCTCCAGGGTCAGTCCACCGTCGCGCCGGAGCGGCGGACCACCTCGCGCCAGCGTTCGATGTCGCGCCGGTGGATCTCCCGGAACGCCTCGGGCGTGGTCGCGGCGGGCGGCGTGATGCCCTGCGTCTCGATCAGCCAGCGCCGGAACTCCGGCTCGGCGATGATGCGGTTCACCTCGGCATTCATGCGGCGCTGGATCGGCTCCGGCAGGCCGGGGGGCGCGAACAGGGCGTACCAGGTGCTGCTTTCGAAGCCCGGCAGGCCGCAGGCCTCCTCGACCGTCGGGATCTCGGGCAGCGCGGGGACGCGGTCGCGGGTGGTGACGGCAAGGCCGCGCACCTGGCCCTGGCGAATCGCGGCGATGGCGGGGCCGGTCTGGTTGAAGAACAGGTCCACGTCCCCGGCCAGCAGCGCGCCCATCGCGCCGGGCTGCCCGCGATAGGGGATGTGCGTGATCTCTATGTTCGCCGCCGCCGCGAATTGCGCGCCGGCGAGATGCGTGGAGGCGCCGTTGCCGGTGGAGGCGTAGTTCAGCGCGCCGGGCCGGGCGCGGGCGGCGGCGATCAGGTCCTGGCAGGTCCGGTATTGCGGCCGCTTCTCCGGATTCACGGTGAGCACGTTCGGCACGTCGCCGAGCAGCGCGACATGCGTGACGTCCTGGAAGGGGTCGAAGGGCAGGGTGCGGTAGAGGCTGGCATTGATCGCGTGCGTGCCGGCGGTGCCGAACAGGAACAGGTAGCCGTCCGGACGCGCCTTGGCGACATGGTCGGAGGCGATGTTGCCGCCGGCGCCGGTGCGGTTGTCCACCACCACCGGCACGCCGAGGGCGCGGGAGAGCGGCTCGGCAAGCTTCCTTGCGTAGATGTCCACGCCGGAGCCGTTGGGGAAGCCGCCCATGATGGTGATCGGGCGGCTGGGCCAGACGTTTTGGGCAAGGGCCGTGCCGGGCAGGGCCATGGCGGAGGCGAGTGCGAGGAGTGCGCGACGGCGCATCATGCGGTGATCTCCTTCCTGTCCGGTCCGGCCTGACAGAGGATTGTAGTGCGCCGCCTTCCCGCGATGAACGCGCTTTCTCCCGGGAATGCCCGTCCCGCGGGCCCTCGCCCACGGGCTCGGCACGGGGGAATCCCGCCGGCGATGCCGTGTCAACGGCCACCCCGCAGCGGCAGGCGGCGCACGATCCGGAAGGGGGCGCCGGGCGCGGGCTGGACGAAGAGGCAGATCGAGGCCACCCGCCGCATCCGCGCCGCCGCCGCGCCGAGATGCGCGGTGACGGCAGGCAGGACCGCGGCGCGCTCCTCCGCCGACAGCCGCCGCGTCAGGGTGATGTGGAAGTGCCATTCGTCGAAGACATAGGGGTAGCCCCAGCGCGCCAGCAGCGTCTCCTGCGCAGGGGTGAGGCCCGCCTGGCGGCGGCGGGCGAGTTCCGCCTCGGCCGGCGGCGCGCGGCAGGCGTCGAGCGCCTCCACGCAGGCGTCGGCCAGGACGCGCAGGGCGGGGCAGGGCGCGGTCTCGCGCAAGGCGAGGAAGCCGGAAAGGTCCCGTACCGCCAGCGGCGGCAGGTCGAAGGGGGCGAGGCGCGCCGCCAGCGCCTCGGCCGCCGCCGCCACCGCCGCCGGCTCGCGGGCCGGGCGGAAGGGCGGCTTCAGCGTGGCGTGCAGCCCGTAGAGGCGCGGATCGGCCGTGATCTCCGCGATGTCCAGGGCCGGCAGGCGCGGCTGCGGCAGCGCCGCCCCCGTCTCCGCGTCCCGCCCCAGCCAGGCGGAGCCGAGGGCGTGCAGCGGGTCCTCGCGCTCCGGCGCCCAGTAGAGGGCGAGGCGATGGACGGTCATGCCACCCGCTCGCCCCCCCGCCAGACGCGCCGCACCACCGGCAGCGCGCCGAGCGGCCGCACCTGCGCGAGATCCGCGCGCAGCCCCGGCGCCAGCCGCCCCCGATCCTCGAGCCGCGCCATGCGCGCCGGGCGGTCGGTGATCATCGCCACCGCCGCGTGCAGGGCGATGCCGGCCTCCGCCGCGCAGCGCCAGGCGGCCTCGATCAGGGAGGCGGGAACGTAGTCGCTGGCCAGCGCGTCCACTGCGCGCTCCCGCACCAGGTCGGCGGCGGCGACGTTGCCGGAATGGCTGCCGCCGCGGACGATGTTCGGCGCACCGGCGACCACCGCCACGCCGAGCCCGGCGGCCGCCTTCGCCGCCTCCATCGCCACCGGGAATTCGCTGATGCGGATGCCGTCGGCGGCGTTGCGCGCCACCTGCTCCGGCGTCTCGTCGTCGTGGCTGGCCAGCGGCAGGGCGCGGTGCGCGATGCGGTCGAGCAGCCAGCGCCGCTGCGGTTCGCGCAGCCGGGCGCGCCGCTCCAGCAGCTCCCGGATGCGGGCTTCCACCTCGGCCTCGGTCATGTCGCGCTGGCGCCTGCGCAGCGCGCGGTAGCGGTCGAGGTCGCGGTACTGGCCGACGCCCGGGGAGTGGTCCATCAGGCTCACCATCCGCACCCGCGGATGGTCGGCGAGGACATCCAGCGCGGGCACCATGTCCGGCGCCGGCAGTTCGCAGCGGAGGTGCAGGAAATGCTCCGCCTTCAGCAGCCCGGTGCCCCCGAGCGCGTCCAGATCCTCCACCCCCTCGCGGCAGGTCCGGCCGCGGCCGGGGTCGAAGCCGAGATCGCCGAGGCAGAGCGCGTCCAGCACCGTGGTCACCCCGGCGGCGGCGCATTGCGCGTCATGCGCCAGCAGGGCGGAGCGGCTGGGCCAGCGCGCATTGGCGCGCGGCATCACCTGGCGCTCCAGATTGTCCGTGTGCAGATCCACGATGCCCGGGATCAGGTGGTCGCCCTCCAGGTCGAGCGCGGCGGGAAGGCGGGAGCGGCCCGGCTGCAGCTCCGCGATCCGCCCGTCGCGCAGCACCAGCGTGCCGGGCAGGACCTCCCCCGGCAGCACCAGAAGGGCGTTGGTGAGGATGGTCTCGGGGCTCATGCGGCGTTCGGCAGGGGTTGCACCTTGAAGACGCGGTCGGCGACGCGGCCGCGCACCTCGGCATCGTGGAAGATGCCGATGACGGCGGTGCCCGCCGCCTTCGCCTCCTCGATCATGGCGATGACGACGGCACGGTTGGCGGCGTCGAGGCTGGCGGTGGGCTCGTCCAGCAGCAGCACCGGATAGCCCGGCGCGAAGCCGCGCGCCAGGTTCACGCGCTGCTGCTCCCCGCCCGAGAAGGTGGCCGGCGGCAGGCCCTGCAGCCGCGGCGGCAGGTTCAGCCGGGCGAGCAGCGCCGCGGCGCGCCGCCGCGCCGCCTCCGGCGCCATGCCGCGGGCGAGCAGCGGCGCGGCCACGATGTCGAGCGCCGGCACGCGCGGGATCGCCCGCAGGAACTGGCTGACATGGCCGAGCGTCTCGGTCCGCACCTCGCGCATCAGCCGGGCGTCCGCCCGGGCGATGTCCAGCATCGCCCCGCGGTGGCGCAGCCAGATGCGGCCGCCGCCGGCGCCGTAATTGCCGTAGAGGCAGCGCATCAGCGTGGACTTGCCGGCGCCGGAGGGGCCGGCGAGGGCGACGCACTCACCGGGCGCCACGGCGAGGTCCACGCCCTCCAGCACCGGCAGGCGCACCCCGCCCTGCAGGTGCAGGGTGAAGCTCTTGCACAACCCTTCCGTGCGCAGCGCCGCGCTCATGCCGCGAGCACCGAGGAGACGAGAAGCTGCGTGTAGGGGTGCTGCGGGTCGTCCAGCACGCGGTCGGTGAGCCCTTCCTCCACCACCCGCCCGTGGCGCATCACCAGCAGGCGGTGCGCCAGCAGCCGCGCGGCGGCGATGTCGTGCGTGACCAGCAGCACGGCGAGGCCGAGATCGGCCACCAGCGCCCGGATCAGGTCGAGCAGGCGCGCCTGCACCGAGACGTCGAGGCCGCCGGTCGGCTCGTCCATGAAGACGAGGCGCGGATGCGTCACCAGGGTGCGCGCGATCTGCAGCCGCTGCTGCATGCCGCCGGAGAATTTCGCGGGCGGGTCGTCCATGCGCGCGGGGTCGATCTCCACCCGCCGCAGCCAGGCGGCGGCCTGCGCGCGGATGGCGCCGTAATGGCGCGCGCCGGCCGCCATCAGCCGCTCGCCGACATTGCCGCCGGCGGAGACGCCCATGCGCAGCCCGTCGCGCGGGTTCTGGTGCACGAAGCCCCAGTCGCTGCGGTGCAGGCGGCGGAGCGCCGCCTCGCCCATGCCGTGCACCTCCCGCGCCTCGCCCGCGGGATCGCGGTAGAGCACGCGCCCGGCCTGCGGCCGCGCTAGGCCGGAGAGCACGCGCAGCAGCGTGGTCTTGCCGGAGCCGGATTCGCCGACGATCGCCACCACCTCCCCCGGCCACACCGCGAGGCTGACCCGGTCGAGGGCGGGGATCGCGCCGAAGCGCAGCGACAGCCCCTCGGCCTCGAGCAGCGGCGCGGCGCTCATCCCGCCGCCTCCCGGCGCTGGCGGCACCAGTCGGTGTCGGAGCAGAGGAACATCCGCCCGCCGCGGTCGTCGGTCACCACCTCGTCCAGGTAGCTCTCGCGCGAGCCGCAGAGCGCGCAGGCGGCCTCGGCGCGCGGCGGGCGGAAGGGGTGGTCCTCGAAGTCGAGGCTGCGCACCTCCGTATAGGGCGGCACGGCGTAGAGGCGCTTCTCCCGCCCCGCGCCGAAGAGCTGCAGGGCCGGCATGCGGTGCATCTTCGGATTGTCGAAGGCCGGGATGGGGGAGGGGGCCATCAGGTAGCGCCCGTTCACCATGACCGGATAGTTGTAGCTGATGGCGATGTGGCCGTGCCGGGCGATGTCCTCGTAGAGCTTCACCTGCATCAGTCCGTAATCCGCCAGCGCGTGCATCCGCCGCGTTTCGGCGACGCGCGGCTCCAGCCGGAACAGCGGCTCCGGCATCGGCACCTGGTAGACCAGGATCTGGCCCTCGCGCAGCGGCGTCTCGGGGATGCGGTGCCTGGTCTGGATGATCGTCGCCTCCGCCGTGCGCTCGGTGGTGGCGACGCCGGCGACGCGGGCGAAGAAGCGGCGGATGGAGACGGCGTTCGTGGTGTCGTCCGCGCCCTGGTCTATCACCTTCAGGGTGTCGTCGGGGCCGATGACGCTCGCCGTCACCTGGATGCCGCCAGTGCCCCAGCCATAGGGCAGGGGCATCTCGCGCGAGCCGAAGGGCACCTGGTGGCCTGGGATCGCCACCGCCTTCAACAGGGCGCGGCGGATCATCCGCTTGGTGTTCTCGTCGAGATAGGCGAAGTTGTAGCCGGGGGCGGCGCTCACTCCGCCGCCTCCCGCGCCGCCTCGGCGGTGCGGCGCATCGCGCGCAGCTTCTCGAGCTCGCTCTGGAAGTCCACGTAGTGCGGCAGCTTCAGGTGCTCGACGAAGCCGGTCGCCTCGACGTTGTCGCAGTGGTAGAGCACGAATTCCTGATCCTGCGCCGGCGCCGCCGCCTCCTCGCCCAGCTCGGCGGCGCGCAGCGCGCGGTCCACCAGCGCCATCGCCATCGCCTTGCGCTCGCAATGGCCGAACACGAGGCCGTAGCCGCGGGTGAACTGGGGCGGTTCCGTCCGCGAGCCGGCGAACTGGTTGACCATCTGGCACTCGGTCACGGCGATGTCCCCGATCTCGACCGGAAAGCCGAGTTCGGGCGGGGCGAATTCCACCGCCACCTCGCCCATGCGGAGTTCGCCGACGAAGGGGTGGGCATTGCCCCAGCCGCGCTGGGTCGAGTAGCCGAGGGCGAGCAGGAACCCCTCGTCGCCGCGCGCCAGCGCCTGCAGGCGCAGCGGACGGTCGGCGGGGAAGGCAAGGGGCTCGCGCGTCAGGTCCGGCGGCTCGGCCTCCGAGGGCGTCTCGCGCGCCATCAGCCCCTCCTGCGCCAGGATGGCGGTGACCCGCGGCATCGGCGCCTCCTCCGCCGGTGCCCGCGGCGCGGGGGGCGGCGGCGCGGCGCCTTCGGCGGCGAGGGCGAAGTCGAGCAGGCGGTGGGTGTAGTCGAAGGTCGGGCCCAGCACCTGCCCGCCCGGCAGGTCCTTATAGGTGGCGCTGATGCGCCGGATGGGGCGCATCGCCCCGGTGTCGAGCGGCGTGCTGGCGCCGAAGCGCGGCAAAGTGGTGCGGTAGGCGCGCAGCAGGAAGGCAGCCTCGATCAGGTCGCCCCGCGCCTGCTTCACCGCCAGCGCGGCGAGGCCGCGGTCGTGGCAGGAGCCTTCCGCCATCACCCGGTCCACCGCGAGGGAGAGCTGCTGCTCGATCTGCGCCACGGAGAGTTCCGGCACCGCCGGGTCGCCGCGCCGCAGCTCGTCCAGCCAGGCGTGGGCGCCGGCGATCGCCCGCTCCCCACCCTTGACCGCGACATAGGCCATCAGCCCTGCTCCCCGATCGTCACCGTGCGGGGCAGCGCCGCAACGCGCACGCCGGCGCAGAGGATCACGTCCACCCCGCGCGGGAAGCGGCGGCGGTTGGCCGCCCATTGGGCGAGGAAGCCCTCCGGCAGCCCCGCCACCGCCAGCCGGTGCTCCCGCTCGATCCCGGGGCCGGAGAGGCGCCAGCCGGCGCCTTCCTCCAGCGCCGCCACCTGCAGGATCAGGGTGGCGGAGCGGTGCGGCTCCTCCTCGGTGCCGGCCTCCAGCGCGTCGAGGGCCGGCGGGGCACCGGTGGCGAGGGCGAAGGCCGCCGCGCCCGGCTCCGCCACCAGCGGGCAGCCGGCGTGGAAGCGCGCCCAGGCCTCCGCCGCCGGCCCGGCATCGAGCCAGACCGGCGCGTCGGCGTCGGCGAGGGTGAGCAGCACGGCGGCGGCGGCGGGGCCGAGCGGGGCGGGCGGCGCGGCGGGGGCGGGCAGGGAGCGCACGCGGCCAGGGCGGCTCATCGCCTCCAGCAGCGCGCGGAAGCAGCGCTGCGCCTCCGTCGCCGGCGCGGCGAAGCCGGGGGAGAGGGGCGGGGCCAGGCTCATCGCATCGTCGCCATAGTGAGGAACTCCACCCGCGTCGCCGCCGCCCTGGCGGCGCGCTCGGCCCGGCGCCGCGCCTCGGCCTCGGCCAGCGGGGCGATCACCGCCCGCAGCAGCGCCGGGCGCCGCGCCGGGTCCTGCAGCGCGGCGTCCAGCAGGGCAGCGAGTTCCGCCTGCCACGCATCCCGCCCCGCGACATAGGCGTGGCCGACCCGCCCATCCTCGAGGGCGACGGAGCAGCGGGTGACGGTCATCTCGCCGAGGTTGAAGGGAGCGCCGTCGCCGCCCTGGCGGCCGCGCACCATCACCAGCCCGGTCTCCGGCCCGCGCAGCCGCCGGTGCGGCGGCAGCGGCGGCAGGGGGGCGAGAAGGGCGGCGATGGCCTCGCCGCTGGCGCGGGCGAGGACGCCCATCCAGCGCCGGCGCGCCTCTTGCTCGGTCGCCGCGGGGGGGAGGGATGCGTCCATGGACATCTAGACGAGTAGATGATGCCCCTGCTAAGCGTCAAGCAGGATGCCCCATGGATCCCCTTCCGTGCGTGAAGCCCCGATGACGGCGCCGGTCGCCCGCGGCCAGGGCGTCGCGCTCTGGCGGCAGATCGCAAGCCAGGTCGAGCGGGAGATCACCGCCGCCGGGCGCAGCCCGGGCGAAAGGCTGCCGACCGAGGCCGAGCTCTCCGCCCGCTTCGGCGTCAACCGCCACACCATCCGCCGCGCCATGGAAAGCCTGGAGACGCGCGGCCTGATCCGCATCGAGCAGGGACGCGGCAGCTTCATCGCCGAGGACGTGCTGGACTATCCGCTCGGCCCGCGCACCCGCTTCTCCGAGACCATCCGCCGGCAGAACCGCGAACCGCAAGGCCGCCTGCTGCGCGTCGCCGAACAGCCCGCCGAGGTGCCGGTGGCGGAGGCGCTGCGCCTGCCCCCCGGCCATCCCGTGGTGGTGGCGGAGCGGCTCGGCCTCGCCGACGGCCGTCCGGTCGTGCTGGGCACGCACTACTTCTCCGCCGCCCGCTTCCCCTCCATCGCGGCGCTGCTGGCGGAAGACCCCTCCATCACCCGCGCCCTGGCGCGCTCCGGCCTGCCCGACTACCGCCGGCACGTCACCCGCATCACCGCGCGGATGCCGACGCCGGAGGAGGCGGGGCTGCTGCAGCAGTCGCGCTCGCGTCCCGTCCTGGTGACCGAGGCGGTGAACCTCGACCCGCGGGGCGCGCCGGTGGAGTTCGGCGTCGCCCGCTACGCCGCCGCGCGCGTGCAGCTCGTGGTCGAGAGCTGACCATGCGCTTCCGGATCCTGGGCGGCCGCGTCCTCGCAGGCGACCGGCTGGAACCGGCCGAGCTCGCCCTCGACGGAGGCCGCATCGTGGAGGTGCCGTCGGCCGGGGCGCGCTGCCTCGACGCCACGGGGCTCCTGGTGCTGCCCGGCCTCGTGGACATCCACGGGGACGCGCATGAGCGCGCCCTGCAGCCGCGGCCGGGCATCGGCTTCCCGGCCCCGCTCGCGCTGCGCGACACGGCGGCGCAGCTTCTCGCCGCCGGCATCACCACCGCCTATCTCGGCGTCACCCTGTCCTGGGAGCCCGGGCTGCGCTCGCTCGAGGCCTGGCGCGCGCTGATGGCGGCGCTCGACGGGCTGCGGCCGCGGCTCGCGCCCGACCTGCGCATCCATCTCCGCTTCGAGGCCGACAACCTGGACGCGCTGGAGGACGCGCTGGCGGACATCGCCGCGGGGCGGGTGCATCTGGTCGGCTTCAACGACCACACGCCGCCCATCCTCGCGCGCATGGGCGACGCGCGGCAGGTGGCGAAATACGCCGGCCGCGCCGGCCTCTCGCCCGAGGAGTACCGCACGCTGGTCGGGCGCGTCGCCACCCGGCGGGGCGAGGTGTCGGAGGCGCGCCGGCGCCTTGCCGCGGCGGCCGCGGCGGCCGGGCTGCCCATGCTGAGCCACGACGACGCTACGCCGGAGGACCGCGCCCTCTACCGCGCGCTCGGCGCCCGCATCTGCGAGTTCCCGATGAGCGAGGCGGTGGCCGAGGAGGCGCGCGCGCATGGGGAGGCGGTGGTGATGGGCGCGCCCAACGTGGTGCGCGGCGGCAGCCACCTCGGCTGGGCCAGCGCCGCGCCGCTCGCCGAGCGCGGGCTGGTGACGGTCCTGGCCAGCGACTACCACTGGCCCTCGATGCTGGAGGCGGCCTTCGCGATGGCCGCGCGCGGCACGCTCGGCCTGCCGGCGGCCTGGGCCCTGGTCTCGGCCAATCCCGCCGCCGCGCTGGGCCTCGAGGATCGGGGCGCGCTGCTGCCGGGCCGGCGGGGCGACGTGGTGGTGGTGGATCCGGAAGGTCCCTCCGTGGTGGCGACCTTCTGCGCCGGCCGCCTCGCCCATCTCGGCGGGGAGGGCGTGGCGCGCCTCGGCTGAGGCGCCGCGCCGGCTGGCGGGCGCGGCGGGGAGGGTGCAGTCTGGCCGCGGCACGCCGCCACCGGCGCGCGGCGGCACGGAGCGGGAGGACAGCGATGCCCTACAGGCCCTTCGACCTGACCGGGCGTGTGGCCCTGGTGACCGGCGGCAATGGCGGCATCGGCCTCGGCATGGCGACGGCGCTGGCCGAGGCCGGCGCCGATGTCGCGATCTGGGGCACCAACGAGGCGAAGAACGCCGCCGCCAGGGCGGCGCTGGAGGCCACCGGGCGGCGCATCCTGGCGCTGCGCTGCGACGTCTCCGAGGAGGCGCAGGTGGAGGAGGCCTTCGCCGAGACGCTGCGCGCGCTCGGCCGCGTGGATGGCTGCTTCGCCAATGCCGGCGTCTCCGGCGGCCGCTCCGGCCCCTTCCTCGAGCGCACGAAGGAGGAGTGGGACCGGGTGCTGCGGGTGAACCTCACCGGCGCCTTCCTCACCTTCCGCGCCGCGGCGCGCCACATGAAGGAGCGCGGCGGCGGCGGCGCGCTGGTCGGCACCGCCTCGCTGGCGGCGATCGAGGGCGCGGCGCGCAACGAGCATTACGGCGCCTCCAAGGGCGGCATGACGGCGATGATCCGGGCCCTGGCGGTGGAGCTGGCGCGCTACGGGATCCGCGCCAACGCCATCCTGCCCGGCTGGATCGAGACGGAGATGACGGCGCGCTCGATCGGCGACGAGAAGTTCGCCGGCAACGTGCTGCCGCGCATCCCGATGCGCCGCTGGGGCCGCGGCGCCGATTTCGGCGGCATCGCCGTCTACCTGATGAGCGACGCCGCCGCCTACCACACCGGCGATTCGATCGTGATCGACGGCGGATACTCGCTGTTCTGACCGCCCCGCTCAGCCGAGGCCGAGGCGGCGCGCCAGCTCGCGGTAGAGGGCGACCTGGTTGGCGACGAACTCCCGCGTCTCCGCCGGGCCGAGCAGGCGGGGGAGGGAGCCGACGCGGCGCGTCGCCTCCAGCCAGGCGGAATCCCCGGCGAGGCCGGCGAGGGCGCCGGTCCAGGCCGCGATCACCGGCTCGGGCAGGCCGGGCGGACCGAACAGGGCATTCCAGCCGGAGATCTGCGTCAGCGCCTCCACCCCCGCCTCCTTCGCGGTCGGCACCCCGGGCAGGGAGGGCAGGCGCTCCCTGGTGGAGACGACGAGGGCGCGCAACTGCCCGCCGGCGATGGCGCCGATCGTGTCGGAGAGGTTGTTGCCGATGAAGTCCACTTGGCCGCCGAGCAGCGCCGCCACCGCCTCGCCGCCGCCGCGGAAGGGGATGGCGATGCCGGCATCGATCGGCAGCCCGGCGGTGGCGAAGAGATGGCGCACGCCGAGATCGAGGATGGTGGCGGGGCCGGTGGTGGCGAAATTCACCACCCCCGGATGGTCGCGCAGGGTGGCGAGCAGCTCCTGCAGCGTCCGCCACGGCGCGTCGGCGCGCACCGCGACGACGTAGGGATTCTCGTCGAGCAGCCCAAGCATGGTGAAGCCGTCCCAGGCATAGGGGGTGCGCGGGTCGGTGGCCGGCAGGATCGCCGCCGAGGCGATGCGCGCGAGCAGCAGCGTGTAGCCGTCCGGCCGCGCGCGCGCGACGTGCAGCGTGCCGATCGCGCCGGAGGCGCCGGTGCGGTTCTCGACCACGATGGTGGCGGCGGGGTTGGGCAGGTGGCGTGGCGCGTGCGCGGCGAGGGTGCGGGCCGCGATGTCGGCCGCGCCGCCGGCGGAGAAGGGGGCGACCAGCACCACCGGGCGGTCCGGATAGGCGCCCGGCGAGGCCGCGGCCGCAAGCGGCAGCGCCAGCGGCGGCAGGGCACCCAGCAGGTGGCGGCGCGTCAGGCCTCGCATGCGGATCCTCCCGGTGATGGAGGCGGCATCCTGCGCGGCGCGGGGGGGCGGACGCCAGCGGGATCGGCGAGGCGGAACGGTTGCCCTTCGGCCCGCGCGCTGCTACCGCCGAAGCCATGACGTCCGCGAACGGAACGCCGGCGGATGCCCGCCGGCGCCCCTCAGCGGCGTCCCGTGGCGCAAAAGCGCGGGGCGCCCTCCCACCAGGGCCCGGAGACCGTGCCGCCCGATCGCGGGCCGGCCGGGCGGTGCTCCTCGCAGGCATCCTCCTCGCATCGCTGCCCCTTGCCGCCGGCGGCCCCGCCCTGGCGAGGGACCCCGTGCGGCTGCCCGACGCGCCGCACGAATTGCTGCCGCCCCCCCGCGGCGGGCCGGTCGCGTCCTCTCCGCGCCTCGCCTGCCTCGACGCGGCGCGGCGCGCGGAGGAGGTGCACGGGCTGCCGCCCGGCCTCATGGTGGCGATCGCGCTGTCCGAGAGCGGGCTGCACGCCCACGCCCTCAACATCGGCGGCCGCGCGCACTATCCCGAGAGCGCGGCGGCGGCACGCTCGCTGCTGCGCGCCGCGCCGCGGGGCGTTCCCGTCATGGCCGGCTGCGTGCAGGTGAATGCGCGCGTGCACGCGGCCGAGGCCGACTGGCCGCTGGATCCGGTCCGCTCGGCGGACTGGGCGGGCGGGGTGCTGCGGCGCTGGTATCTTGAGACGGGAAGCTGGGCGGAGGCGCTGCGCCGCTGGCATGGCGGCTCTCCCGCCACCGCGGCGCGCGCCCTCTGCCGCATCCGCGCCAAGCTGGAGGCGGTGCAGCCTGGCGCCACGCTGCTCTCCGGCCTGCGCTGCAGCGGCACCGAGATGGCGCGGATCCGCCAGGACGGGGCCGCCCTGTTGGAGGTGGCGGAAGCGCCGCCCTGACGCGCCCGCCGCGGCGCGTCACGGAGGTGTCACCCGCGCGCGGCGCAACGCCGCCCGGAACCGCGCCTTCCCAATGCGGAGGCAGGGAATCCCGTGATGCAGCCGAGCGCGCCGATACTCCTGGTCGTCGAGGACGATTTCCTGGTCCGCCTCACCCTGGTGGACGGGCTCACCGAAGGCGGCTTCGAGGTGGTGGAGGCGGGCGATGCGCAGGCCGCGCTGGCGGTCCTGTGCGAGCGGCCTGACATCGTCGCGATGCTGACCGACATCAACCTTCCCGGCGGCACCGACGGCTTCGCCCTGGCACATGCGGCGCGCGTGCTGCGCCCGGACCTGCCGGTGATCTACACCTCCGGCCGCTACGGCACGCTGGAGAACGGGAAGACCGTGGAAGGGGCGCGCTTCCTGGCCAAGCCTTTCACTCCCGCCTTGGCCTGCACGGCGATCCGCAACCTGCTGTCGGAGCAGCGGCAGCACGGTCTGCCGCAACAGGACTGCAAGGCGGCCTCGCATCCCTGATGCCGGTGGCGTCGTCGGGCACATCCGCCGCCCCCTCCGGTGAGGATGCCGTGCGGACCAGGCGCCGGAACAGGTGAGGACGCCGGCATTCCGGAAGGCCGAAGCCCTCGCCGCGCGCCCTCTCCCGCGCCCGTCCGGCGGCGGGAACCCGGCCGGTCCCGTCACCAGCGCAGGCGAAGGCCGCCGGTGATCGCCTGGGAGGTGGCGTTCTCGCGCAGATCGGCGGCATAGCTGGCATAGAGCGCCAGCCCACCCCGCAGGCCGAGGGTCAGCCCGGCCCCGGCGAGCAGCGCGTCGCGTCCGGGCCTGCTGCTGCGGACCTGGAAGCGCGCCGCCGGCGCGCCGAGGAAGGCGGCCTCGGTCGCCGTGGTCACCTCCGCGAAGTCATGCGCCCAGCCGAGACGGAAGGAGGGGGTGAGGCTCACACCCTCGCGCAGCGCCAGGGGCTTCTCCACCCGCGCGGTGAGGGTGCCGCGCAGGCTGGTCAGCGTGTCGCCCTGCACCGAGAGGCCGAGGCTGCCCGCGCCCCGCTCGGTCGCGCCGTCGCGCGACAGCCGGTCGAGGCGCAGCCCCGCCGAGGGCTCCAGCCGCCAGCCGCCCACCTCCAGCACCGTGCCGAAGCGCCCGCCGGCGCCGAAGGCGCCGCCCTCCGCCCTGGCCCGCGCCGTGCGTGCGAAGGCGCCGAGTTCGCGGCGCACCGTGTCGCTGCTCCAGGCGCCGCCGAGCTGCGCCTCGGCGAACAGGCCGCGCGGCCCGAGCCAGGCGCCGTAGGCGCCGAGGTGCAGCGCCTCGGCATCGGCATGGCCGCCGGCGCGGGAGGTGACGCGGCCCGCGCTGTAGCCCATGGCCGCGCCGGCCAGCCAGCCGGGGCCGAGGCGCACATCGCCGCCCACCGCCACGCCGCTGGTGCCGGCGCTGTAGCCCGGCGCGCCGGCGGCATGGCCGACGCGCTGCGCCGGCTGGCCGAGGGCGCGGATCCAGGCGCTGCCGCCGCGGACCCTGGCGCTGGCCGCCTCCGTCCCGGCCGGGCTCCGCCAGCCGCGGGCGGCGGCGATCTGCTCCTCCACCGCGCCGGCGAAGAGCCGCCGCGCCTCCACCCCGGCGAGGAGGGCATCGCCGTAGATCGTGCCGGAGAGGCTGTCGAGCGTGCCGCCGAGCGCCGCCGGATCGAGGCGGTAGAGCGGATCGAAGACCGCCGCCGTGGGGGCGTCCGGCCGTACGCCGGCGGCGGGGCGGAAGGCCTCGAGGCCGCGGCCGACCGCCGCCTGGTTTGGCGTCTGCGCCAGCCCGGCGGCGCCGAGATCGGCGTAGGAGGCGGGCGTCACCGCCAGGGTCAGCGCGGTCGGCGCGTACAGCGCGTCGAGGCGCGCGCCGGCGGGCAGGCCGGCGGCGGGCTGCGCCAGACCGGCGAAGGAGCCCTGCACGCCGCCCTCGGCCTCCACCACGGTGAAGCGCTGCCCGAGGGCCGGGGTGAAGCTGTTGGTCGCCGGGGGGCTGATGCCGCGCAGCACCGGCACCAGCAGGCCGCCCGCGGTGAAGGCGTTGCCGGCGCCGATCACCAGCACGCGGTCGAAATTGCCCGCGCCCGCCCCGGTGCCCGGCCCGTCCAGCTCCAGCACGAGCTGCGCGGTGGGGAGCAGGGTCACCGGCGCGGCGAAGGTCAGGGTGCCGGGCGAGCCGCCGGGCGCCAGCACGCCGGCGAGGAGGGTGGGCGCCGCGATCATGCCGGTGCCGCCGAGGTAGCCATGCGGGCCGACGGCGAGGGAAGGCAGGTGGAGGCCGCCATCCACGCGCAGCTGGCCACCGCCGAGCGTCAGCCCGCCCGTGCCGGTGACGGTGCCGAGCAGGCGCAGCTCCCCCGCGCCCCGCTTGGCCAGCGCCCCGTCCAGCGTGACCGGCCCGGCCAGCGCCACCTCGAAGCCGTTGGTGTCCACCGTCCCGCCGGCGAGGGCGACCAGGAAGGGCCGGCCGAGCGAGAGCGCCGCCAGCGCCTGCAGCGTGCCGGCGGAGAGGGTGAGCGCGCCGCCCGGCGCGCCGAGCGCCGAATCGGCGGCGATGCGCAGCGTGGCGCCGCCGGTCACCAGCGTGCCGCCGGCGTAGCTGTTGCGCCCGGTGAGGGTCAGCGCCCCGCGGCCGGTGACGGTGAGGCCGCCCGGCCCGTCGATGTCGTTGGAGAAGGTGGCGGCGTGGCCCCTCAGGTCGGCGAGGAATCCGCCCTCGATGAAGCGGGCCGGCCCCTGCACGGCGCGGCCGGCGTCCAGCATCCCCCAGCCATAGATCTCGGTCGGGCCGATCGGGCGGGCGGTGGTCAGGATCGTCTGCTGGAGGTTGTAGGCGCTCATCCAGGGGAAGGCTTCGAGCACCAGCGCCACCGCCCCGGCCACCGTCGGCGCGGCCATGGAGGTGCCGCTCAGGCGGACATAGCCGCGGCCTCCCGCCTCGGCCGAGTAGATGCCCTCATTCTCCTGGTCGTCGCCTCCCCCCGGGGCGGTCAGGCACCAGGCGGCGGCGATTCCGCAGGCATTGGCGTAGTCGGCGCGCACGCCGTCCGGACCCGTCGAGGTGACGGCGAGCCAGTTGCGGGCGAATTCGGGGAACAGCACCGGGATGCCGGGCTCCGGCCCCACCTGCATCCGGTAGTCGTTGGAGGCGGCGAAGACCAGCAGCACGTCGCGCGCCACGGCCTCGGCATAGGCGGCGACCAGGACGGGGTTCTGCGCCTCGTAGAGCGCGCGGGTGTACTGGTCGATCATGCGTGCCTGGGGGCCCTCGGCCTCCAGGCCCCAGCTGTTGTTGATCACCCGCACGCCCCGGCCGGCGAGGTAGCTGATCGCATGAGCGAGGGTGGTGCCGTCGGCCGCGGAGGGCAGGATGGGGTCCGGCCCGTCGTCATCGTCGTCATCCCCGAAGGCGGAGAGGACGGCCAGACGGGCGTTGAAGGCGACGCCATGCATCCCGATGCCATCGCGCCGGGCGGCGATGATGCCCGAGACGTGCGTGCCATGGCCCTCATCGTCCCGCAGCGCGGGAATGCCGATGACGGGCGGGATCCGGCCGAAATCGCCGCCGATGCGCACCGCGCCGCGGAACTCCGGATGGGCGGTGTCGAGCCCGGTGTCGATCACGCCCACGGTCACGCCGGCGCCGGTGTAGCCGCGCGCATAGGCCTCGGCGGCGTTGATCATGTCGAGGCCATACTGCGCCCGGTATTCGGGCGTGCGCCAGGCATCCTGCGCCGCGGCGGCGCCGGGCAGGCCGGAGAGGAAGGTTGCGGCGAGCAGCAGCGCCGCCGGGCTCCGCCGCGATGGCGCGGCACGCGCCGGAAGGGGCGCGCGGCCCGGCTTGCCTGGAAAGAAGAGGAGCATTTCGTAACCTTGGATAGATTATTCGTTCACAATATATATTTAAGGTTGAGAACTGGTAGCCCCCTTGGAGGATCGACGGACGTTTCGCCGCCCGTGCGCCCATGGGGCGCGAAGGCCACGTGCCAACCGGCCGCCGATCCGCAAGCGGCGCAGGCACAGCCCGGCCGCACCGGGCGGCGCGGTCAAATGCGCCGGAAGCCCCGTTGACGGAGGCGGGCATAGCTGCGCGCCTTCACCCCGCGAGGAGGCGACGCGGATGAGGGTGACGATCTTCAGCACCAAGCCCTACGACCGGCAGTTCCTGCAGGCCGCGAACGAGGCGCAGGGAGGCCACCACCTCGTCTTCCTGGAACCGCGGCTGACGGCCGAAACGGCGCTCCTGGCCGGCGGGTCGGACGCCGTCTGCATCTTCGTCAACGACATGGCCGATGCCGCCGTCCTGGAGGGCCTCGCCCGCCAGGGCGTGAGGCTGCTGGCGCTGCGCTGCGCCGGGTTCAACAACGTGGATCTCGGGGCGGCGCGCCGCCTCGGCATCACCGTGGCGCGCGTGCCGGCCTATTCGCCCGAGGCGGTGGCGGAACATACGGTGGCGATGATCCTCTCCCTGAACCGGCAGATCCACCGCGCCTATGTCAGGGTGCGGGAAGGCAATTTCGCGCTGGACGGGCTGCTCGGCTTCGACCTCCACGGACGCACGGTCGGGATCGTCGGTACCGGGCGCATCGGGGTGGCGGTGGCGCGCATCATGCTGGGCTTCGGCTGCCGCGTGCTGGCGCACGATCCGCAGCCCAGCGAGGAGTGCCGCGCCATGGGCGTCTCCTACGTCCCGCTGGAGACGCTGCTGGCGGATTCGGACATCGTCACGCTGCATTGCCCCCTCACCCCGGCGACCCACCACATGATCGATGCCGGGGCGATCGCGCGGATGCGACGCGGCGTGATGCTGATCAACACCAGCCGGGGCGCGATCGTGGACACGCGCGCGGTGATCGCCGGGCTGAAGGAGGGGAGGATCGGCCATCTCGGCCTCGACGTCTACGAGGAGGAGGGCGACCTCTTCTTCGAGGATCTGTCCAACCATGTCATCCACGACGACGTGTTCGCCCGGCTGCTGACCTTTCCCAACGTCCTCATCACCGGCCATCAGGCGTTCTTCACCGTCGAGGCGCTGACGGCGATCGCCGAGACCACGATCGCCAACATCACCGCCTTCGAGCGGACCGGCCGGGCGGTGCACGAGGTCTCCACCGAGAAGCTCGCCTGAGGATGGCCGCGGCCGCCGCGCTGCTGCCGATCCTGCTGATCCTGCTGCTGATGGTCGGCGCGCGCTGGGCGGCGGCGCCGGCGGGTGCCGCCGGCCTCGCCGTGGCCCTGCCCGTCGCGCTGCTGGTCTTCGGCTGGGAGGGGCCGGAGGCGGCGGGGGGAAGCGGCTGGGCGCTGCTGGGCGTTGCCGCGGAAGCCGGCTTCGCCACCCTCACCATCCTCTGGATCGTGCTTCCCGCGCTCTGCATCCACGAGCTGCAGCTCGCCTCCGGGGCGACGGCGACGCTGCGTCAGGCCCTGGCGCGGCTTTCCGGCGATCCGCGGCTTACCGCCCTGCTGGTGGCCTGGTTCTTCGCGCTGTTCTCCGAAGGCGCCGCCGGCTTCGGCACCCCCGTGGCCCTCGCCGCCCCGATCCTGGTCGCGCTGGGCTTTCCGCCCGCCCAGGCGGTGGCGCTCGCGCTGATCGGCCATGCCGTCGGGGTCTCCTTCGGGGCCGTGGGCACTCCTCTGCTGCCGCAGGTGGCCGCGACCGGGTTCGATCCGCTGGCCCTCTCCGCCACGACCGCCCTGCTGCACGCGGCGCTGGGGTGGACCATGGCCCTGTTCGTGCACCGGCTGGCCGCGGCCCAGGGCGGGGAGGCGGGGGCGGGCTGGGCGCTGCTCGCCGCCGCCTGCTTCCTCCTGCCCTATGCCGCCGTCGCGGGCTTCGTGGGACCGGAACTGCCGACCCTCGCCGGAGCCCTGCTCGGCATCGGCGCCTTCGCGCTGGCGGTCCGGATGCGGATGCCGGCGCCAGCCGGATCCTCGCCTTCCGCGCGCGCGCTGCTTGCCGCCGCGCTGCCCTACCTCGCCCTCCTGACGCTGATCCTGCTGACGCGCCTCGTGCCGCCGCTGCGCGACCTGCTGGCGGGCGTGCAATGGTCCTGGTCGCTGTTCGGCAGCTTCCAGGGCAGCGTGCAGCCGCTCTACCACCCGGGAACGATGCTGCTGCTCGGCCTCGCGATCGGGGCGCTTGGCCGCCGCACCGGCGCCTCCGCCTTGCGCGAGGCGCTGCTGCGCGCGGCGGCGCGCATGCCGCCGGTGCTGCTGGCGCTGCTGGCGATGCTCGGCCTCGCGCGCCTGATGGTGCATGCCGGGATGATCGAGGCGCTGGCCGAGGCGGCCGCGGCGCTGCTCGGCGGCGCCTGGCCGCTGCTGGCGCCGGCGACCGGGGCGCTCGGCACCTTCGTCACCGGCTCCGCCACGGCCTCGAACATCCTGCTCACGGATTTCCAGCTCGCGACGGCCACGGCGCTCGGCCTGCCAGCGCTGCTGCTGGTGGCGGCGCAGGGCTTCGGCGCGGCGGTGGGCAACATCATCTGCCCGCACAACATCGTGGCGGGCGGTGCCACGGTCGGCCTCGGCGGACGGGAAAGCGGCGAGGTGCTGCGGCGGACCCTGCCCGCCTGCGCCCTCTACGCAACATTGGGGGGGGTGCTAGTGTTCCTGGCGGCAAGGCTTTCCGGGTAGGCCGTCTCGCCCTTCCGCGAACGGAGGAGGATGGGGCACCCGGGCGCGCTTTCGACCGTCCTGCAGGCCCGGAGCGGGCCGGCAGGGCAATGTAGCCGGGAGCCCGGCATGGACCGAGCCCGACACTCAGGCGGACGCCTCTGGCCGGGTAGCGCGGCCCGCATCGGTCTGCTGCTGCTCTGCCTCCTGGCCGCGGGGATGCCGCGGCACGGCCTCGCGGGCGCCGATCCCGCGGGGCAGCCCTGGGCGCTGCTGCTCACCGTCGAGGGCGGCATCGGCCCCGGCATCACCGAATACATCAAGGACGGGCTGGACCGCGCGGCGTCCGAGGGGGCGCGGCTGGTGGTGATCCGGCTCGACACGCCGGGCGGCCTGGACGCGGCCACCCGCGCGATCGTGCGCCGCATGCTGGACTCGTCCGTTCCCGTGGCCGTCTGGGTCGCGCCCCGCGGGGCGCGCGCCGCGAGCGCGGGGCTCTTTCTCCTCTCCGCCGCACAGGTCGCGGCGATGGCGCCGGGTACGGCGACCGGCGCGGCGACGCCGGTGCGGATCGGCGGAGGGGGTGGCGGCCAGGACGATCCGATGACCGCCAAGGTGGTCAGCGACGCGGTGGCCTACATACGCGGCCTGGCCGAGTACCATGGCCGCAACCCGGACTGGGTGGAGAAGGCGGTGCGGGAGGCGGCCAGCGTTTCCGCCACGGAGGCCCTCGACCTCAGGGTGATCGACCTGATCGCCGCCGATCTTCCGGCGCTGCTGGCGGGCATGGACGGTCGCAGCGTGCGCCTACCCGAGGGCACCGCCACGCTGGACACGGCGGGCATGGCGGTGCGGCCCTTCGATCCCGACTGGCGCCACCGCCTGCTGGCGGCGATCTCCGATCCCAATGTCGCCTTCCTCCTGATGCTGGTCGGCATCTACGGGCTGATCCTGGAATTCGCCGCTCCCGGCTTCGGCGTGGGCGGCGTGGTCGGCGTCATCGCCCTGGTGCTCGGCCTGTTCGCGATGAACCTGCTGCCCGTCGACGTGACAGGCATCGCCCTGATGCTCTTCGGCCTGGCGCTCCTGGTGGCGGAGGCCTTCATGCCCTCCTTCGGCGTGCTCGGCTTCGGCGGGCTGGCCGCGCTGGTGCTCGGCGCCGCCATCGCCTTCGACTTCGACGCGCCGGGCTTCGAATTGTCGCCCGTGCTCGTGGCGGCCACGGCCGCGATCGGCATGGCGCTGCTGGCCGCGACGCTGGTCGCGACCTGGCGCTCGCGCGGGCGGCCCGCGGTCACCGGGGGGCACGCGCTGATCGGCAGGCGGGGGCGCGTGCTCTCCTGGTCGGGGGAGCAGGGGATCGTCCTGGTGCGTGGCGAACGCTGGGTGGCGACGGCGTCCACGCCGCTCCTGCCGGGGCAGCCTATCCGCGTGAGGGCCAGGCGCGGGCTGCGCCTGGAAGTGGAAGCGGAATCCAAGCCGGAGGAGAACGCAAAGCCATGATGAACGGATTCGGCGCGGCGGGGATCTACATCGTCATCCTGGCCGTGGTCCTGGCCCTTCTCTGGACCTCCATCTACGTCCTGCGCGAATACGAGCGCGCCGTCGTCTTCACCCTGGGACGGTTCGCGGGGGTGCGCGGCCCGGGCCTGATCGTGCTCATTCCCGGCGTGCAGCAGATGCAGCGCGTGGACCTGCGCACCGTGGTGATGGACGTGCCGAGCCAGGACGTGATCTCCCGCGACAACGTCTCGGTGAAGGTCAACGCGGTGGTCTATTTCCGCGTCGTGGACGCCGACCGGGCGGTGATCGAGGTGGACGACTACATGATGGCCACCAGCCAGCTCGCCCAGACCACGCTGCGCTCGGTCCTCGGCAAGCACGACCTGGACGAGATGCTGGCGGAGCGCGACAAGCTGAACCAGGACATCCAGTCCATCCTCGACAGCCAGACCGACGCCTGGGGCATCAAGGTCGGCAATGTCGAGATCAAGCATGTGGACATAGACGAGAGCATGGTGCGCGCCATCGCCCGCCAGGCGGAGGCGGAGCGCAACCGCCGCGGCCGCATCATCGACGCCGAGGGCGAGCTCCAGGCGGCCGAGAAGCTGGTGGAGGCGGCACGCACCCTGGCCGCGGTGCCGGAGGCGATGCAGCTCCGCTACCTCTCCACGCTGCAGCTCATCTCGGGGGAGCGCAGCTCCACCGTGGTGTTCCCGGTGCCGCTCGACCTGCTGCGCGGCCTCGGCACGCTGGCGGGCAGGGGGGAGACGGCCGCCGGCCGGGCGGGGCCGGGGACAGGCGCTCAGTAGGTGGCGCGGCCTCCGGAGATGTCGAACACCGCGCCCGTCGAGAAGCTGCACTCCTCGCTGGCGAGCCAGGCGGCGAGGGAGGCGATCTCCTCCACCCGGACGAAGCGGCCCGCGGGAATCTTCGACAGCATGTAGTCGATCTGCTGCTGCGTCATCTGCTCGAAGATGGCGGTCCGCGCCGCCGCGGGGGTGATGCAGTTCACCCGCACGCCGGTGGCCGCCAGCTCCTTGCCGAGGGACTTGGTGAAGCCGATCACCCCGGCCTTGGCAGCGGAGTAGGCGGCGGCGTTCGGGTTGCCCTCCTTGCCGGCGATGGAGGCGATGTTGACGATGCGCCCGTAGTCGCGCGAGCGCATCCCCGGCACGACGGCGCGGCAGCAGAGGAACACGCCGGTGAGGTCGATCTCGATCACCCGTCGCCAGGCCTCGATCGGATAGTCCTCCACGGTCGCGTTCGGCCCGCTGATCCCGGCGTTGGCGACCAGGATGTCCACCGGCCCGAGCGCCGCCTCGGTGCCGGCGAGCGCGGTGCGGATCGCGTCGTAATCGGTGACGTCCACCCGCGCCGCGTAGCCGCCGAGCCGGCGCGCCACCGCCTCGGCCTCCGGCTGGTCCACGTCCCATACCGCGATCCGCGCCCCGGAGGCGGCGAAGCGCTCGGCGATGGCGAGCCCGATGCCGCGCGCGCCGCCGGTGACGACGGCGACGCGGTTGCTGAGGTCGATCTGGTTCATCCGTGCCATCCCATCAGGGCATGAAGCTGCCGCCGCCGACGTCGATCGTGGCGCCGGTGAGGTAGGCGGCGGCGTCGGAGGCGAGGAAGGCCACCACCTCCGCCACATCCTCGGGCGTGCCGAGGCGCCCGAGCGGGATCTGCGCCAGGAAGGCCTCGTTCATCCCCGAGGCGGCGCCCCGGGCCATCGGCGTGTCTATGCGCCCCGGCGCGACGCTGTTCACGGTGATGCCGTCTGGCCCGAGCTCCACCGCAAGGCTGCGCGCGAAGCCCATCAGCCCGGTCTTGGAGGCGGCGTAGTGCGCACCGGCGACCTGGCTCTTCGTGCGCGCCGCCTGGCTGGTCATCATGACGATGCGGCCCCAGCGCCGCGCGCGCAGCGGCGGGATGCAGGCCTGCGAGACCAGGAAGGCGCCGGTCAGGTTCACCGCCAGCACCCGGTTCCACTCCTCGAGCGGCATGTCGCGGATCCGCCGCGGCCGTCCCTCGACCTTCGGCGAGATGCCGGCATTGTTCACCACGATGCCGAGCCGCTCCCACCACGCCCCGAGCGCCTGCGGCAGCGCCGCCACCTGCGCCGGATCGGCGACGTCGAGGCGGATCGCCCGCGCCTCGCCGCCGGCGCCGCGCAGCCGTGCGGCGGTGGCCTCCACCTCCTCGATCGCGTCGGCCAGCGCCACCGGGTGGCCGAGCGCGGCGAGCTTCGCAGCCACCGCCGCGCCGATGCCGCGGGCCGCGCCGGTAACCAGCGCGACTCGGTCCGCGGCCCCGCTCATGGCGTCAGGATCACCTTGCTGGCGGCGCGCTGCCGCGCCAGCTCGAAGCCCTCCAGGCCGCGTTCGAGCGGCAGGCGGTGGGTGATCATCGGCCGGAAGCCTTCGGGGTCGCGCGCCAGATGCGCGATCACCCGGTCCCAGGTGCGGCGCTCGGCGCCGTGGCTGGCGCGGAGCTGGTGGCGCATGCGCACGAACTCGGTCAGCGGCAGGGTGAGCGGCGCGGCATGGATGCCGACGACGACGCAGCTCCCTCCCTTCTTCAGCACGGAGAGGCCCTCGTTCAGGCTCTCCGGCACGCCGGTCGCCTCCAGCACCACGTCCACGGCGCGGCCGCCGGTCGCCGCCATCACCTGCCCGACGAGCGGCGCCTCGGCGACGTCGAGCAGTTCGGTGAAGCCGAGACGGCGGCAGACCTCGAAGCGCGGCGCGTCGGCGCGGCCCGCGATCAGCACCCGTGCCGCGCCCGCGAGGCGCGCCATCAGCGCGATCGCCTGGCCGATCGTGCCTGGCCCCAGCACCAGCACCGTGTCGCCGAGCCCGACTTCGCCGACCAGCACCGCCTCGGCCCCGACGCCGAGCGGCTCGGCCAGCGCGCCGAGCTCGGCATCCACCGTGTCGGGCAGGGCGACGCAGCAGCGCGCGGGCACCCGCACCTCGGCCGCGAATCCGCCGTCGCGGGTCAGGCCGATGCCCTCGCGGCGCAGGCAGTTGCGCGCGTCGCCGGCGCGGCAATTCGGGCAGGCGCCGCAGGCGACGAAGGGAATGACGCAGACCCGGTCACCCTCCCGCCAGCCCGAGCCGGTGCCGGTGCGGATGACGCGGGCGGCGAATTCGTGGCCCATGGTCAGGGGCAGCTTCGGCACCATGAACTCGTAGCCGCCGGTCCATTCGTAGGCGTGCACGTCCGAGCCGCAGATGCCCGCGGCCTCGACCTGCAGCACCACCTCGCCCGGCCCCGGCGGGTGCGCCCCCGGCACCTCCTGCAGCGCCAGGCCGAAGCCCGGCGCGGTCTTGCGCAGCGCCAGCATCTCAGAACGGCTCCGGATAGTGGCCCGCGAAGACCGAGATCGGCGGCCTGGCATCCGGATCGGTGATGACGTCGAGCAGCACCGGGCGGCGCGCCTGCAGCGCCGCGCGCAGCGCCGGGCCGATCGCGGCGCCGCCCTCCACGCGATGCCCCTCGACGCCGCAGGCGCGCGCGATGGCGGCGTGGTCCACGGCGGTGAAGTTCACCGCGATGGTGTGCTCGCCGAACTTCACCTCCTCGGCATGCTTCTGGTAGCCGAGGATGCCGTTGTTCAGGATGATCAGCGTGACCGGCAGCTCCAGCCGGCGCAGCATCTCGAGCTCCGCCCAGGAATGGCCGAAGCCGCCATCGCCGCAGAGGCAGACCACGCGCCCCTTGCCGCCCGCCTCGTCGAGCGCGATCCGCGCGCCGATCGCCATCGGCAGCCCCCAGCCGAGGCCGGCGATGCCGCGCGGCGTCAGGAAGCGCTGGCCGGCGCGCCGTGCCGTCAGGTAGTTGGCGACCCAGATCGAGGCGTAGGAGGCATCGGCCACCACCACGTCCTCCGGCCCGATCAGCCGGTCGAGCTCGGCCATCACCCGCTCCGGCCGGCAGGGCGGCGCGTCGCGGGTGGTGACGCCCTCGATGGTGCGGCGCCAGCCCGCCACCGCCTCGGCGATCTCGTGCTCGATGCCGGCGCGCGCCGCGGCCCGGGCGGAGAGGTCGCGCGCCCGCAGCGCCTCGGTCAGCGCGGCGAGGGTGAGCCCGGCGTCGCCCACCAGGCGCATCGCCTCGTAGTTGCGCCCGATCTCCATCGGGTCGGCATCCAGGTGGATGAAGCGCGTGCCCTCGGAGAACAGCCTCCAGCTATCGGTGCCGTTCTGGTTGGTGCGGTTGCCGACCAGCAGCACCAGATCGGCGCGCTCGACCATCGCCCGCAGGGCGTGGGTGCGTGCGCCCCGTCCCATGACGTAGCCGATGACGCCGAGGGTGAGCGGGTGCGTCTCGTCCGCCGCACCCTTGCCCATCACCGTCGTCGCCACGGGCAGGTGCGCCGCCTCCTGCAGCGCCGCGAGCTCGGCCGTCGCGCCGGAGAGGTGCACGCCCCCGCCCGCCACCACCAGCGGGTGCCGCGCCGCGGCCAGCGCCTCCGCCGCCGCCGAGACCGCCGCCGGATCGGCGAGCGTGCGGTCGAGCGGCACCCGGCCGAGGGAGAGGGTGCGCGGCCGCAGCAGCGAGGAACGCTCGGCGGCGGTCTCGGTCAGGAGGTCGGCCGGCACCAGCAGCACCGCGGGACCGGGGCGGCCGGAGGCGGCGGCGGTGAAGGCCATGTCCACGTAGTCGTCGAGCCGGTCGGCGCGGTCCAGCCGCCGCACCCACTTCGCCACCGGCTCGAACATGCGGATGTGGTCGAGCTCCTGGAAGGCGTTGCGGTCGAAGGCGTCGCGCGTCACCTCCTGCACCAGGGCGAGCACCGGGATCGAGGCCTTCAGCGCCTCGGCCAGCGGCGGCACCAGCAGCGTCGCGGCCGGGCCGTTCTGCGCCGTGACCACGCCGACCTTGCGCGAGATCCGCGCATAGCCGTCCGCCATCGCGCCGCCGGCATTCTCCTGCCGGTACACCTTCTGCTCGATGCCGACGGCGGGGCAGGCCAGGTGGAAGGCGGAGGGCAGGCTCTGCCCGAAGGTGAGGGTGACGCCGTGGCGCCGGAAGGCCTCGGCGAGGCGGAGGGCGACGGTCGCGTTCGTGGCGGCATTTCCCGGGGCGATGTCCGGCATGGCGCTTCCTCCGCATTCGCCCTGTCTGTGGGGCCTGGCTGGGGATAGGAACGGCGATTGCGGCGGCAGCGTCAAGCCGGCCGACCCGCGACCGGCAGGGCGCCTACGCCTCGTGGCCCGGCGCGGCCCGCGCCAGGCCGCCATGCAGGTCGAGCATGCGGCCGCGCCATTCCGCCACCGGATCCCCCGCTTCCAGCAGCGGGAAGGCGCTGATGCAGCGCGCCCACTGGAAGGCGCCGAACACGATGTAGTCGGCGTAATTGGGGGCCGCGCCGCCGAGCCAGGGCTGGGCGCGGAGGGTGAGGCGCAGCGGCTGGAGGTCCTTGCGGAATTCCCGGACCCGCGCCTCCCGCCCCGCCGTCACCTCCTCGAGCGTCATGCCGTAGCGCTGTTCCCGGCTGGCGCGGAAATAGGCCTGATCCTCCGGCCCCAGCCAGGCGGGGATGTCGGAGACCACGAGCCGCGCGACGCCGGGGTGCAGCACGCCGTCGGTCCAGCTGTTGACGAAGCGCGCCATGCCCAGGCCGCCGGTGCCACCGAAGAGGGAAGGCCGGTCCGGATAAGCCTCCTCGAGGTAGCAGGCGATCGACCAGGAATCCGCAACCGTACGGTCGCCATCCACCAGCACCGGCACCAGCCCCTGGCCGGAGAAGGCGATCCTGTCCTTCTCGGTGAAGCGCCAGGGCACCGTCTCCACCTCCAGCCCCTTGTGGGCCAGCGCCATGCGGATGCGCCAGCAGAAGGGGCTGAAGCGGCGCGCCGGATCGGCCCCGGCCAGCTCGTACAGGATGCGACTCATCGGGCACTCCTTCCGCGGGCACTCTCGCCCGGGACGGGCCGGCTGGCCAGGGCCGGGCTTGCGGGGCCGGCGCCGCAGGCTGCAATTCGGGCGCCAGCCAGGGAGAAGGCGCATGCGCACGCAGATCGGGATCATCGGAGCCGGGCCGGCGGGCCTGCTGCTCGCCCATCTCCTGCACCTGGCCGGCATCGAGTCCGTGGTGCTGGAGGCGCGCTCCCGCCGCTATGTGGAGGGACGGATCCGCGCCGGGCTGCTCGAGCAGGGGACGGTGGACATCCTCACCCAGGGCGGAGTCGCCGACCGGCTGCACCGCGAGGGCATGGTGCATGAGGGGCTGGAGCTGCGCTTCGACGGGGAGGGCCACCGCATCGACCTGCACGGCCTGACCGGCAGGCGGGTCACCATCTACGGCCAGCAGGAGGTGGTGAAGGACCTGATCGCCGCCCGCCTCGGCTATGGCGGGCCGCTGGTCTTCGAGGCCGAGGATGTGGCGCTGCACGGCCTGGACGGGGAGCGCCCGCGCATCACCTGGCGCGAGGGCGGGGAGGCGCGCAGCCTCGACTGCGACATCGTGGCGGGCTGCGACGGCTTCCACGGCATCTGCCGCGACTCCATCCCGCCCGGCCACCTCACGGTCTATGAGCGGGTCTATCCCTTCGCCTGGCTCGGCATCCTCGCCGCCGCGCCGCCGGCCTCGCACGAGCTGATCTACGCCCGCCACGCGCGCGGCTTCGCCCTCGCCACCATGCGCTCGCCGACCCTGTCGCGCCTCTACCTGCAGTGCCGGCCGGACGAGGACCTCGCCCAATGGCCGGACAGCCGCATCTGGGAGGAGCTGCACCGGCGCTTCGAGCGCCGCGACGGGGCGCGGCAGGTGAAGGAGGGACCGATCCTGCAGAAGGGCATCACCGCCATGCGCAGCTTCGTGGCCGAGCCGATGCGCTACGGCCGGCTGTTCCTGGCCGGCGACGCCGCGCACATCGTGCCGCCCACGGGCGCCAAGGGGATGAACCTGGCGGTGGCCGACGTGTACTACCTGGCGCAGGCGCTGGAGGCCTTCTGCCGTGGCCAGGGCATGGCGGCGCTGGACGGCTACTCGCGGCGCTGCCTGGCGCGGATCTGGAAGGCGCAGCGCTTCTCCTGGTGGATGACCGCCATGCTGCACCGCTTCGACGAGGCCGATGCCTTCGAGCACAAGGTGCAGCTGGCGGAGCTCGCCTATGTCTGCGAGAGCCGGGCCGGGGCGATGACGCTCGCTGAGAACTATGTGGGCCTGCCGCTGGAATAGGCACCACGGCGCGGCCCGCTCCGGGTTCAGACCTCCACGCCGTAGAGCGCCCGCGCCGCCTCGGGGCTGATCAGCCCGTCCGCCACGTCCCGCCGCACTAGCGCCGGATCGCGCCGCCGCGGATCGCCCATGCCGCCGCCACCCGGCAGCTTCAGGACCAGGCGCCTGCCCTTCGGGATGACCTGGAAGCCCTTGGTGCGCAGCGGCGTGCCGTTGGCGTCGTTCAGCCCGACCCAGCCGGGGGCGCCATCCATTCCGCCGTCGCGACCCCGCGGCGGGTTGGCGACGCGATCGAAGATGGCGTTGACGGCGAATTCGGCGTCGCCCTTGGCGCCGATCTCCATGATCTGGCCGAAGCCGCCGCGCGTGCGGCCGGCGCCGGCGCTGTCCGGGCGCAGCTCCTTGCGCCAGAAGATCACCGGGGCGACGTTCTCCGTCGCCTCCACGGGCATGGTGCGGACGCCGGAGGGGAAGGCGGTGCCGTCCAGGCCATCCTTGGCCGGCCGCGCG
Source organism: Crenalkalicoccus roseus (assembly GCF_004761865.1). Taxonomy (GTDB): domain Bacteria; phylum Pseudomonadota; class Alphaproteobacteria; order Acetobacterales; family Acetobacteraceae; genus Crenalkalicoccus; species Crenalkalicoccus roseus. The sequence goes on from NZ_SJDM01000003.1 coordinate 34,963, forward strand.
CCGGTGCCGCCGCTGTTGAAGGTGATGATCTCGAAATCCTCCACCTCCGCCGCCGGCCCCGACACCTGCGCGCCGCCGCGCAGCGGCGGGTTCCACAGCGCCGAGGAGCCCTCCGCCGTCACCCGCTCCGGCACCGCCTGGTGCAGGCAGCCCATCATCAGGTCGGGCAGAAGCTGGCCGATCACGTGCCGCACGCTGACCGGATAGGGCCGCGGCGCGTTGAGGATGCAGCCCTCGGGGATCCTCATGTGGAAGGGCGAGAGGCTGGCCCAGTTGTTCGGGATCTCCGGCGCCACCACGCACTTGATCCCGAAGCAGGAATAGGCGCGGCAATAGGCGGGCGGCACGTTGATGCCGCGCGTCGAGAGGCCGGAGGTGCCGGCGTAGTCCACCTCGATCCGGTCCTCGTGGATGGTCATTGCCGCCTTCAGCGTGACCGGCGCCTCGTAGCCGTCCGAGCGGATCTCGGCCGCGAAGGTGCCGCGCGGCAGCCCGCGGATCTCCTCGACGGTGGCGCGCAGGCTGCTCTCGAAGATGTGGGCGGCGAGCGGGTCGAGCGAGTCCATGTCGAACTCGTCCATCATCTCGACCAGCCGCCTGATGCCGGCGTCGTTGCAGGCGCAGAGGGAGTAGATGTCGCCCTCCAGCTCCACCGGCGTGCGGCTGCCGGCGCGGATGAAGTCGAAGAAGGTCTCGTTCGGGCGGTTGCGGTCGAAGCACTTGACGATGGGGATGTAGAGCCCCTCCTCGAACACGCTCCGCGCCTCCGGCCCCATGCCGAGTCCGCCGATGTCGATGATGTGCGCCGTGTTGGCGAACAGGCCGACGATCCTGCCCTTGCGGAAGGCGGGCGTGACCACGGTGAGGTCGTGCAGGTGGCCGGTGCCGAGCCAGGGATCGTTGGTGATGTAGTGGTCGCCCGGCCGCATGGCGTGGGCCGGGAATTTCGCCAGGAAATGCCCGACGCTCTCGGCCATGCTGTTGACGTGGCCCGGCGTGCCGGTGACGGCCTGCGCCAGCATCCGGCCCTTGAGGTCGAACACGCCGGCGGAGAGGTCGCCCGCCTCGCGCACCGTGGTGCTGAAGGCGGTGCGGATCATGGTCTGCGCCTGCTCCTCGACCACCGCGATCAGGCGGTTCCACTGGATCTGCCGCTGGATGGCGGCGAGCGCCCCCGTTTCTTTCATCGCGCGCCCTCCTGCGTCAGTTCCAGATAGCCCATGCCGTCCATCCGGCAGCTCCAGCCGGGCCCCACCAGCGTGCTCGTCTCCGCCTCGGCGATGATGCAGGGGCCGGGAAGGGTGGCGCCGGGCGGCACGGCGTCCCGGTCATAGACCGGCCAGTCGGCAACCTCGCCGCTCGCCGTGTCGCGCACCGCCTGGCGGCGCGAGGGCGGCGGGGCGGGGGCGTCGTACACCTCGGCCACGGGCTCCACCGGCTCGCTCTCCGTTGCGACGGTGACGGCGAAGCTCAGCACCTCGACATCGCTGCCGGGCACCGGGCGGTCGTAGAAGCGGGCATACTCCTCGTCGTAGCGGGCGCGGATCGCCGCCACATCCGCCACCGCCAGGTCGCGCGCCGGCAGCGCCACCGGGATCTCGTGGCCCTGGCCGACATAGCGCATGTAGGCAAGGCGGCTTTCCGCCAGCTCCGCATCGAAGGCGCCGCGCGCCACCACCTCCCTGGCCTCGCGCGCCATCTCCGCCAGCAGCGCGTTCACCGCCGCGAGGTCGAAGCCGGCGAGGCGCTGGTAGAGGCTGCGCACCACCTCATAGGCCACCGGCGCGCGCAGGAAGCCGATGGCGCTGCCGACGCCGGCGCCGGTCGGCACCAGGATGCGCCGCACGCCGATCTTCTCCGCCACGCGATACCCGTGCACCGGCCCGCCGCCGCCGAAGGCGATGAGGGTGCGGCCCTCGAAGCCCTTGCCGCTCTCGATGGCGTGGACGCGGGCGGCGTTCGCCATGTTCTCGTCCACTACCTCGACGACGCCGAGCGCCGCCATCTCGGCGGAGAGGCCGAGCCGTCCGCCGACCTCCGCCGCCAGCGCGTCGCGCGCGCGCGCAGGGTCGAGGCGCAGCGCGCCGCCGGCGAAGCGCGCCGGGTCGTAGCGGCCGAGCAGGAGATTCGCATCCGTCACCGTCGGCCGTTCCCCGCCGCGCCCGTAGCAGGCGGGGCCGGGGTCGGCGCCGGCGCTCTCCGGCCCGACCTGGATGCGGCCCATGCCGTCCACGGCGGCGATGGAGCCGCCGCCGGCGCCGATCTCCACCATCTCGATCACCGGGATGCGCAGCGGCAGGCCCGATCCCTTCTTGAAGCGCCCGACCCGCGCCACCTCGAAGCTGCGGCTGGCCTGCGGGCGGTAGTGGTCGATCAGGCAGACCTTCGCCGTGGTGCCCCCCATGTCGAAGGAGAGCACGCGGTCGAAGCCGCGCTGCCGCGCCACATGCGCCGAGAAGATCGCGCCGCCCGCCGGCCCGCTCTCCACCAGGCGGATCGGGAAGCGCGCCGCGGTCTCGAGCGTGGTCAGCCCGCCGCCCGAGAGCATCAGGAACAGCGGGCATCCGAGCCCCATCTCCCGCAGCCCCGCCTCCAGCCGGCCGAGGTAGCGGGCCATCAGCGGCTGCACATAGGCGTTGGCGACGGTGGTGGAGAAGCGCTCCCACTCCCGCATCTCCGGCGACACCTCGGAGGAGAGCGAGACCGGCACCTCGGGCCACAGCGCGCGCAGGATCTCCGCCGCGCGCCGCTCGTGGGCGGGGTTGACGAAGGCGTGCAGGAAGCCGATGGCGACGCTCTCGACGCCCTCGGCGCGCAGGAAGGCCACCTGCCGCGCCACCGCCTCCTCGTCGAGCGGCAGCAGGACCCGGCCGGTGTTGTCCAGCCGCTCCGGCACCGGCAGGCGCCAGCGCCGCGGCACCAGCGGCCGCGGCAGCTCGATGTTGAGGTCGTACTGGTCGTAGCGGCTCTCGTTGCCGAGGGCGAGGACGTCGCGGAAGCCCTCGGTGGTCAGCAGCGCCGTGCGCGCGCCCTTGCGCTCGATGATGGCGTTGGTGGCGAGCGTGGTGCCGTGGATCAGCAGCGCGATGTCGGCGGGCCCGAGGCCCGCCTTGCCGAGCACGGCGCGCACCCCCTCCAGCACGCCCCGCTCGGGCGCGGCGGGGGTGGTCAGCACCTTGGCGGTCCAGCGCTCTCCTTCGCGTTCCAGGGCGATGTCGGTGAAGGTGCCGCCGATGTCCACGGCAAGGCGTGCGGTCACTGCGCGATCTCCGCCACGAAACGCGCGGCGACGGCGCAGGCGCTGGCGAAATCCTCCATTCGCATCGCTTCCTTCGGATTGTGGCTGCCGTTCTGGTTGCGCACGAACAGCATCCCCGCCGGCACGCCCGCCTGGGCGAAGGCCGCGGCGTCGTGCCCCGCACCCGAGGGCATCACCAGGTGCGGCACGCCCAGCGCCTCGGCGGCGCGGACCAGGCCCTGCACCACGCCGGGATCCATCGGGCTCGGGCGGCTGCCGCTCTCCGGGCCGAGCTCGAAGCGCACGCCGCGGCGCGCCTCGATCTCCGCCACCTTGTCGTAGAGCACCTCGAACAGCGCGTCGCAGCTCCGCAAGCTGACGCTGCGCACGTCGAGCTGGAACCGCGCCTCGCCGGGGATCTTGGTGAAGCCGGCCTCCTCGGTCGTGGCCATGACGCAGAAGGTGCAGACCATGCGGTGGCCCTGCGCCTCCAGCCGGCACCACGCCTCGTCCAGGTGGTAGGCGAGGTCGGCGAGCGCGATGGCGGCGTCGCGGCGGTACTTGCGCGGCGTGGCGCCGGAGTGGTTGTACTCCCCGATCACGCGCGCCTCGCGCAGCCGGCGGCTGCCGGGGATGCCGGTGACGATGCCGACCGGTATGCCCTCGGCCTCCAGCACCGGGCCCTGCTCGATGTGCAGCTCCAGGAAGGCGGCGACGTCGTACGGGCCGAGCGCCTTCTCCCCGCGCGCGGCGAAGCCGGGGTCGAAGCCCTCCTCGCGCATGTGCTCGGCCAGCGTGCGGCCGCTGTCGCGGCGGCGCAGCTCCAGCTCCTCGGCGCGCAGCAGGCCGAGCGCGCCGCGGCTGCCGGGGTAGGAGGTGGGGAACCACGCCCCCGCCTCCTCGGCGCGGATCGCCATCACCGTCACGTCGCGCGAGGGGGCGAAACCCGCCCGCACCATCCCCGCGACCACGGCGAGGCCGCACAGCACGCCGGCGGCGCCGTCGAAATTGCCGCCCTGCGGCACGCTGTCGAGATGGCTGCCCAGCACCACCCGCCTCGCCGCGCGGTCGCTTCCCGGCAGGGTCATGTAGAGGTTGCCCACCGGGTCGGTGCGGGTCTCGAGGCCCAGCCCCTCCGCCGCCTCGCGCACCAGCGCGTGCGCCATGCGCTCGCCCGGCCCGTAGGCCTCGCGGGTGATGCCGACGCCGTCGAAGCTGCGCTCGCGCAGCGCGTCGAACAGCCGCGCCGCCAGCGCCAGGTCGGGGGAGAGGTTGGGGATCATCGCCGCGATCCTACAGCATGCTCCGCACCCGGCCGCCATCCACGCGGATCATGCTGCCGGTGATGTAGGCGCCCCGCTCGCTGGCGAGGAAGGCGCCCATGGGGCCGAAATCGGCCGGCATGCCCAGCCGCCCGGCCGGGATCTCCTTCGCCGCTTGCGCCAGCGCCTCGTCGAAGCTGATGCCCTGCTGCTGCGCGCGCACCGTGGTCGTCTGCGTCACGCGGTCGGTCAGGATGGTGCCGGGGGCGAGGACGTTCATCGTCACCCCGTCCTTCGCCACCTCGGCCGACAGGGTCTTCAGCCAGCCCCAGACCGAGGCGCGCAGCGTATTGGAAAGGGCGAGCGTCGGGATCGGGTGCTGCATCCCCGTGCTGCCGACCACGATCACGCGGCCCCATCCGCGCTCCCGCATCGCCGGCAGCAGCCGCATGGTGATGCGGATCGGCGAGACGACGATGTTCTGGAACCAGGCGACGAGATCCGCCTCCTGCATCTCGCTCGCCGTGCAGGGCGGCGGGCCGCCATGGTTCAGCACCAGGATGTCCACGCCCCCCATGGCGGCGAGGGCGGCCTCGGCCAGCCGGTCCATGTCCTCGCCCCGCGCCACGTCGGCCACCACGCCGGCGGCGCTGGCGGCACCCCTGGCCTTCAGCGCCGCGGCGGCCTCGTCCAGCCGCCCCTGGTCGCGGCCGCTGATCACCAGCGCCGCGCCCTCCTCGGCGAGGCTGTCGGCGATCGAGCGCCCGAGCCCCTTGGTGCCGCCCATCACCAGGGCACGACGGCCCTTCAAGCCAAGATCCATTGCCGTCTCTCCCCGGCCGCGCCGCTCCGGTGCGCGGCCCTTGCCGGCGGGACCCTGCCCCCGCCCGGCCCCGCTGGCAAGACGGCGTCGGGCTGGTAAAGGGGCGCCACGCCCGAGGAGACGCCCCCATGGCCAAGCCCGTCCTGCTCGTCACCCGCAAGCTGCCCGACGCGATCGAGGCGCGCGCTGCGGAGGAGTTCGACGCCCGGCTGAACCCGGGGGACGAGCCCTGGCACCTGGACGGCGCGGAGATCGCGCGCCGGGCGGCCGAGGCGCGGGCGGAGGGCATCCTCGCCGCCGCCGGCGACGCGCTTGGCGCCGCCTGCATCCGGGCGCTGCCGGACAGCGTGCGGATCATCGCCACCTTCAGCGTCGGCTACGACCACATCGACCTCGCCGCGGCGAGGGAGCGCGGCATCGTCGTCACCAACACGCCGGAGGTGCTCTCCTTCGCCACCGCCGAATGCGCCTTCACCCTGATGCTGATGGCGGCGCGGCGGGCGGGGGAGGGGGAGCGGCTGGTGCGCTCGGGGCAATGGAAGGGCTGGGCGCCGACGCAGCTCCTCGGCGTGACGCTGGAGCGGAAGCGCCTCGGCATCCTCGGCTTCGGGCGGATCGGCCGCGAGCTGGCCGGCATGGCCCGCGCCCTGTCGATGGAGATCCACTACCGCGACGTGCGCCGCCTGCCGGACCTCGAGGACGGCGCCATCTGGCACGATTCGGACGCCGGTTTCCTCGGCGCCATCGACGTGCTGTCCATGCACGTGCCAGGCGGGGAGGGGACGCGGAAATGGCTGAACGCCGAGCGGCTGCGGATGATGCGGAAGGGCGCGATCGTGGTGAACACCGGGCGCGGCTCCTCGGTGGACGACGAGGCGCTGATCGCCGCCCTGCGCTCGGGGCACATCCGCGCCGCCGGCCTCGACGTCTACGACGGGGAGCCGCGGGTGAACCCCGGCTATCTCGGCCTCGAGAACGTCGTGCTGCTGCCGCATCTCGGCAGCGCCACGGAGGAGACCCGGCAGGCGATGGGCGAGCGCTGCCTGGAGAATCTCGGCGCCGTGCTGCTGCGCGGCGAGGCGCCGCCGCGCGCGGTGCGCTGACGCCCGGCCCGCGGGGGCCGGGCGGCCTGCGGCGCGGCGTCAGGCGGCGGCGAGGCAGGTCTCGGCGTCGAGGGTCACCGCCACGGCGTGCACCACCGCGGCGATGCGCACCGCGGCCTGCACCTGCTCCTTGCTCACGCCGTGCTGCAGCAGCACCTTCTCGTGCGCCTCCATGCACTTGCCGCAGCCGTTGATGGCCGAGACGGCGAGCGACCACAGCTCGAAATCCGCCTTGTCCACGCCGGGGCGCGCCATGACGTTCATGCGCAGCCTGGCCGGCATGGTGCCGTAATCGCCCTCCACCAGGTGGGTGAAGCGGTAGTAGACGTTGTTCATGCCCATGATGGAGGCGGCCGCCTTGGCGGCGGTCAGCGCCTCGGGCGACAGCTTCGGCCCGAATTCGGCGAGGATGTGCCGCGCCACCTCGGCGTTGCGGCTGGCGAGGGCGGAGACGACGAAGCAGCCGGCGCGCTGCTGCTCGGTCAGCACCGGCTCGGCGGCCAGGCTGCCGAGGTTCAGCTTCTGGTCCTTGGCGTAGTCGGGCAGGCGGTTGCGGAGGGCTTCCAGCGACATCGTGGCGCCTTTTCTCTCATGCGGCTGAAGGGAGGAGGGGCCCGCGCGGCCGCGCCGCGCGGGCGTGTCGGGGGTCAGGCCGCCTTCTCGAACAGCTCCTGCGGCTTCAGCGTCTCCTTGCCCTTCTCCCAGTTGCAGGGGCAGAGCTCGTCGGTCTGCAGCGCGTCGAGCACGCGCAGAACCTCCTGCGGGTTGCGCCCGACATTGAGGCCGTTCACCCCCACCCACTGGATGGTGCCGTCCGGATCCACGATGAAGGTCGCGCGCAGCGGCACACCCGCCTCCCTGTCCAGGATGCCGAGCGCCGAGGAGAGCTCGCGCTTGACGTCCGCCAGCATCGGGATCGGCAGGTCGCGGATGTCGTCGTTGTGCAGGCGCCAGTTCAGGTGCACGAACTCGCTGTCGGTGGAGACGCCGTACACCACCGCGTCGCGGTCTGCGAACTCGCCGGCGAGCCTGCCGAAGGCCGCGATCTCGGTCGGGCAGACGAAGGTGAAGTCCTTCGGCCAGAAGAACACGATCTTCCACTTCCCCTGATCGGTCCGCTCGGTGATCTCGGTGAAGGACTTGCCGGGGCCGCCGAGGCCTTCGGGGCCGCCCTTCACGGCAGTGAGCGCGAAGGCGGGGAACTTGTCGCCAACAGTCAGCATTCGGTCCTCTCCATCGGGTCCGGGAAGATCAGCCCACAGCGCCGCGCCGGGGGCGCGGCTTCGCTGCGCCGCAGCATATGAGGACAAATGATCGGCCGTTCCAATGAAGAGTTTTTGCGAGGATGATCGGATTCCTCTTTGTTATGTCATGCTCCTTTTCCTTCCGGAGCCTGCCCGAGGCTCCTGCGGCGGTGCCGAACGGGGAGGGCCCGCCTTTCCCGGCTCCGGACCGGGGGCGCGACCGCGGCCGCTCGTGTTGACGGAAGGGGCATTTGCGGCTTCGTGACCCCGGCAGGGGCGCTTCCCAGCCCCCGGCGGCCCCGCCGCCCTGCATCGACGGAGGTGCGCCGGGGGGCGAGGCCCGTCAGGACAGCCGCGAACCGTTCCAGATCGTTTCATTGACGGGACCGATGATCCCCCTGCCCAGCCCCCAGCAGCTCCGCTACCTGCTCGCGCTCGCCGACCATGGCCATTTCGGCCGCGCCGCCACCGCCTGCGCGGTCACCCAATCCACCCTCTCGGCCGGCATCATCGCCCTGGAGCGCCAGATGGGGGCGGCGCTGCTGGAGCGGGGCGGCGCCAAGCGGCCGATCTTCACCCCTCTCGGCCTCGAGGTGGTGGCGCGCGCCCGCACCGCGCTCGCGGCGCTGGAGGCGGTGGCGGAGACGGTCGCGGCGGCCCGCGACCCGCTGGCCGGGCCGCTCCGCTTCGGGGTCATCCCGACCGTCGGCCCCTTCCTGCTGCCGCGCCTGATGCCGGTGCTGCGGGAGAGCTTCCCCCGACTCCGGCTCTGGCTGCGCGAGGACGTGACCGAGCGGCTGGTGGCGCAGCTTCAGGCCGGCCGCCTCGACCTGCTGCTGATCGCGCTGCCCTGCGCCTGCGGCGAGGCGGAGACGCTGCCGATCGCCACCGACCCCTTCCTCGCCGCCCTGCCTCGGGGCCATCATCTGGCCGAGAGGGAGAGGGTGCCGGTCGGCGCGCTGCCCGCCGAGCCCCTCCTGCTGCTCGAGGACGGGCACTGCCTGCGCGAGCACGCGCTCGACGCCTGCGGCCTGCCGCGGCTGGCGCCGGGCCCGGACAGCTTCGCCGCCACCTCGCTGCACACCCTGGTGCAGATGGTGGCGGGTGGGCTGGGCGTGACGCTGCTGCCGAGGCTGGCGGTCGAGGGCGGGGTGCTGAACGGCGCCGCCGTCGAGGTGCGGCCGCTCGAGGCGGAGACGGCGCCGGCCCGGACGCTCGCCCTGGCCTGGCGGGCGAGGAGCCCGCGCGCCGCCGAATTCCGCGGCCTGGCGCCCGCCATTGCCGCGACGATGCAGGCTCGGCTAACAGCATAGCCGGATGTCGGGAGGGGCGCGGATGGACGGGCTCACCGCCGAGCAGCGGCGCCTGCGGGAGCGGGCGCGCGAACTGGCCCGGGAGGCCGCGGCGCAGGCCGCCGAGACCGACCGCACGGAACAGTATCCCTGGCCGATGGTCCGCCGGATGACCGAGGCCGGCTTCCTCGGCATGACCATCCCGAAGGAGTGGGGCGGACCGGGCCTTTCCTACTTCGACGCCGTGCTGGTGATCGAGGAGCTCGCCAGGGCCTGCGCCGTCTGCGGGCGCGTCGCAGTCGAGGCCAACATGGGCGCCATCGGCGCCGTCATGGCCTACGGCACGGAGGCGCAGAAGCGCCTCGCCGCCGAACTCGTCCTCGCCGGGGACAAGCCGGCGATCTGCATTACCGAGCCTGGCGCCGGCTCGGCCGCCACCGAGATGACGACGCGCGCGGTGCGCCGCGGCGACACCTGGGTGCTCGACGGGGTGAAGCACTGGATCACCGGCGGCGGCGTCTCACGCCTGCACCTGATCTTCGCCCGCGCCGTGGAGGACGGGGAGGAGAGGGGGATCGGCGGCTTCCTGGCGGTGCGCCGGGGCGAGGCCGATCCGCCCGGCCTCGTGATCCACCGGCGCATCCCCTCCATGGGGCTCAGGGGCATGCCGGAGGCGGAGATCCGCCTGCGGGGGCTCGAGGTGCCGGATGCGATGGTGCTGCGCCCGCCCGGCGGCTTCGCCCGCGGCTTCGGCCGGCTGATGGACGCCTACAACGGCCAGCGCGTCGGCGCCGCGACGGTGGCGCTCGGCCTCGCCGCCGGGGCCTATGAGCACGCGCTCGGCTACGCGCAGCGGCGCCGGCAATTCGGCCGGCCGATCGCCGAGTTCCAGGGCCTCGCCTGGATGCTCGCCGACATGTCCATCCGGCTGGAGGCGGCCCGCGCCCTGGTCTGGCGCGCCGCCCGCAGCGCCGGCCCCGCCGGCTTCCCGGACCGGCTGGCCGCCGCCCAGGCCAAGGTGCTCGCCGCCGACACCGCGATCGAGGTGACCAACGCGGCGCTGCAGGTCTGGGGCGCGGCCGGCTACTCCCGCGAGAACCCGATGGAGCGCTACCTCCGCGATGCCCGCATGTTCGCGATCGCGGGCGGCACGGCGCAGGTGCTGCGCAACCAGGTGGCGGAGCAGATCCTCGGCCGCAAGCTGCCGCAGACGCGCGACGGCTATCTGAGGCTGGCGGCGGAGGAGGGGGCGAGGGAGGCGGCGGAGTAGGCCCGGCTTCCGGCCGCTGCAACCCGCGCGCGGGGGGCCGGTTTCTGCGCCGGTGCGTGCCGAATCCGGAGGCTGCGATGCTGGGGCGCTTTCGTCCGATCCTGTTCCTGGCCGGCGTCTCGCTGGCCGGCTGCGGGCCGCAATTCGCCTTCCCGGAGCCGGGGCGCGCGGAGCTCGTCACGGCGCAGCAGCAGCTCGCCGCCGCCGCGCCGCTGCGCGAGCACGACCGCAGCGTGGCCGAGCAGCAGGCCATGCTGCGCCGGGTGGCGAGCCGGGTGGCCGCCGCCGCACAGCCCTTCTGCGAGCAGTATCGCGGCCAGCGATGCGCCTTCCGCGTCGCCTACGACCCCTCGCCGCAGGTCAACGCCTATGCCGCGGGGCAGGGGGATGTCGCGGTGACCGCCGGGCTGCTGCGGATCGTGGACAACGATTCGCAGCTCGCCGCCGTGGTGGCGCACGAATTCGCCCACCACGTCGCCGGCCATATCGGCCGCGCCCAGGCGCGGACCACCCTCGGCGCCCTGGCCGGGGCGGTGATCGGGTCGGCGGCGGGGCTCGGCGACCTGTCGGCGCTCGGCGCCGGCGCCGCCCGCCTGGTCTATTCTCAGGCCGAGGAGCGGGAGGCCGATTACCTCGCCGCCTTCATCGTCGCCCGGGCGGGCTACGATCTGGAGGAGGCGGGCGGCATCTGGGCCAGGCTCGCCGCCTCGGGCGACCGGCGCGTGCAGGCCGGGCTGCTGGACACCCACCCGGCCGGCCCGGAGCGGCTGGCGGCCTGGCAGGCGGCGATGCGCGAGATCGCAGCCTCGCCGGACGCCATGCCGCGCCGGCTCGGCGCACGATGAATCTACCGCCCTCTTGGGCGCCGTCCTGCGGGTTCGGCGCCCCTGGCGGGCCGGTTGCGTGCATCATCGCTTCCGTGCCGCAATATGTCGGGTTATCCGGGCGCGCGTTCCGCTAGACAGCGGAGGCGGCCGGAGGGATCATTCCTGGCCTGGAAGGAAGGCGCCATGCGTGGAATCCGAGGCAGCCTGGTGGCGCTGCTCCTGCTCTCGGTGGGGCTCCTGCCGGGCACCGCCCAGGCGAACCTGGTCTTCGTGCTGAACTCCGGCGAGGCCTCGATCAGCCTGCTCGACGCCGCGCGGCGCGAGCAGATCCGGCGCATCCCCGTGCTGCGCGAGCCGCACCACCTGGTGCTGACCCCCGACGGGCGCTCCCTGGTCGTCGGCGATTCGGCGGGCAACGAGCTGCTGTTCTTCGACCCCGCCACCGGCGAGCTGCAGAGGCGGGAGCGGATCAGCAATCCCTACCACCTGGATTTCAGCCCCGACGGGCGCTGGCTCGTCATCGCCAGCCTGCGCCGCGGGCAGATCGACATCTACGAGGCGCCCGGCGAGGACGGGGGGCTGCGGCTGGTGCGGCGGCACCGCTTCCCGCACATGCCGAGCCACATGGCCTTCAGCCCCGACAGCCGCACCGTCTACCTCACCCTGCAGGGCGCCGGCAGGGTCGTGGCGATCAGCCTGGAGACGATGGAGGTCCTCTGGCAGGCCGAGGTCGGCCCGGAGCCGGCCGGGATCCTGTGGCACCGGGGGCAGCTCATCGTCGGCATCATGGGCAGGGACCATTTCGCGGTCCTCGACCCCGAGCTGCGGCAGGTGGTGCGCACCATCCCGATCGGCCGCGGCGCCCATGCCATCTTCGCCGCGCCGGGCGGGCAGGTGCTGTGGGCGACCAGCCGGGTGGACAGCCGCGTGGCGGCGATCGATCCCGAAAGCCTGCGGGTGCTGCAGGTGTTCGAGATCCCGGGCGGACCCGACTGCCTGGCCTTCGATGCCGAGGGCCGCGTCTGGATGACGCTGCGCTGGGTCGGGCGGGTCGGGAGGCTCGACCCGGAAACCGGACAGGTGGAGACCATCCGGGTCGGCCGCTCGCCGCACGGCATCTTCGTCCACTGGCCGCGCGGCGCGGAAGGCCCCGCTGCGCCTCCCTCCGCGCAGCGCTGAGGCGGGCATGGGGGCGGGCCGTGGCGGCGCGGCGCCTTGCCTCGCGCGCCGGACCTTCCTGGCCGGCCTGCTCTCGGCGCCGGGGGTGGCCGCCGCCCGGTGCGGGGGGATGGTGTATCTCACCATAGATACCGGCTGGGGGCGCGAGGCCGAGCGGATCGCGGCGATCCTGCGGCGGCGCGGGATACGCGCCACCCTCTTCGTCGCCGACGAGCCGAGCTTCAACGGCACCACCACCCTTTCGGATGCCTGGGCGCCGTTCTGGCGCGCGCGCGCCGCCGAGGGCCATGTCTTCGCCAGCCATACCTGGCGGCACTGGTATTTCCGCGGCGATCCGGCGCCGGGGCGCGTGCGCTACGTCTCCCGCGGCGGCAGGCAGGCGGAGGTGCTGGACCAGGAGGCGCTGTGCGCCGAGCTGAGGCGCCCGACGGAGCGGCTCCGGGAAATGGTGCCGGATGCGGTCATCCTGCCGCTCTGGAGGGCGCCGGGCGGCATCACCACCCCGAACGCCCTCGCCATGGCCGAGGCCTGCGGCCTGCGGCACCAGGGCTGGACCGCCAACGGCTTCTGGGGGGACGAGCTGGACAGCGCCGCGCACCCGAACGCCACCCTGGCCGAGCGCGCGATCCGGCGCACCCGGCCGGGGGAGGTCGTGGTCATCCACTGGGGCGTGCGCTCCCGGCAGGTGCCCTTCGCCGAGGTGCTCGACCACGTGCTCGAGGGCATCCAGGCGAGGGGCCTGTGCTTCGACGTGCTTCCCGCGGGGGGCTTGCCATGAAGGCGCTCGAGATCCTGGAAGAAGCCTATGATGCCCTGCTCGGCCGGCTGTTCGAGGACGCCGTCCAGCCGGCGCTGTATGCGCTCGGCCTGATGCACTGGTCCGAAAGCGCCTTCGAGTGGATCGAGTTCTCCCTGTTCGGCCTGCTCTCGATCGTCGTCTCCTACGCCGTGTGCAGGCCCCTGGAAGCGTGGCGGCCGGTGGAGGCGGTGCGCGACAGGCGCGCGATCCGCACCGACATCGTCTACACCCTGCTGAGCCGCCTCGGCCTGCTGCCGATCCTGGCCTTCGTCCTTCTGTCCTTCCTCAAGATCCACTGGGAGGGGCTGGTCGCGGACGCGGGCGTGATCCCGCCGACGCTCGAGACGCTTCTGCCCTGGCTACGGGACTGGCCGCTCCTAGCCTTCCTCCTCTACGTCGTCGTGCTGGATTTCGGCGAGTACTGGCGCCACAGGTTCCAGCACATGTTCCGCTGGTGGTGGGCCCTGCACTCCATCCACCACGCCCAGAGGCAGATGACGTTCTGGACCGACAACAGGAACCACGTCATCGACGATGCCATCGCGGCGCTCTGGTTCAGCGGGCTCGCGGTGCTGATCGGGGTGCCTCCCGCGCAGTTCCCCCTCATCCTGCTGATCCTGACCGTCATCGAGAGCCTGTCCCACGCCAATGCGCGCCTGCATTTCGGAAGGGTGGGGGAGCGGCTGATCGTCTCCCCCCGCTTCCACAGGGTGCATCACGGCGAACTCTCCGCGGGGGAGAAGGGAAGGAACTACGCCGTGCTGTTCCCCGTCTGGGACCTGCTGTTCGGGACCGCGGACTTCGACTCGAGGACGCCCGCGAGGACGGGCGACCCCGACGGCCCTGAGGCGCTGGCCACGGGAGGGTGGCTGCGCCAGCAGACGGAGGGGCTGCGCTACCTGATGCGGAGCATCGCCCGGCCGCGCCGGAGCGGCGGCTCGCAGCCCTCGGGCACCGATTGAGGCGGCCCGGTGGGCGCCCGCGCAGCCCCGCCTCAGCCGCCCCCGGCCTCGATCTCCTCGCGCAGCATCTCGAGCGAGAGCCACTCCTCCTCGGCCCGCGCCAGCGCCGCCTCGCGCTCGGCCAGCGCCGCGGTGAAGCGGTCGAAGCGGCCGCGGTCGCGGGCATAGAGCGTCGGGTCAGCCAGCGCCTGGCGCAGCCGCGCCACCTCCTCCTGCAGCGCCTCGATCCGCGCCGGCAGCGTCTCGAGCGCGTGCTGCTGCCGCGAGCTCAGCCGCCGCCTCGCCGGCGCCTCCCGCGCCGCCCCGGCCCGCGACGCGGGACGCGGCGGCGCGGCCGGCCGCGCCGCGGGCCCTTCCACGCCGCGCCCGCGCTGCGCCAGCATGTCGGAGTAGCCGCCCGCGTATTCCTGCCAGCGCCCGCCGCCCTCGGCGACGATCACGGAGGTGGCGACGCGGTCGAGGAAGTCGCGGTCGTGGCTGACCAGCAGCACGGTGCCCTGGTAGTCCGCCAGCACCTCCTCCAGCAGGTCGAGGGTCTCGAGGTCGAGGTCGTTGGTCGGCTCGTCCAGCACCAGCAGGTTGGAGGGGCGGGCGAGCGCGCGGGCCAGCAGCAGCCGCCCCCGCTCCCCGCCCGAGAGCGCGCCGACGGGGGTACGCGCCTGCTCGGGCAGGAACAGGAAGTCCTTCATGTAGCCGACCACGTGGCGCGGCCGGCCGCCGACGAGGACGGTCTCGCCGCGCGCCTCGCCGGTCAGCGTCTCGGCCAGGGTCCGCGTGGGGTCGAGCGCCTCCCGCTTCTGGTCGAGCGTCACCATCTCGATCCCGGCGCCGAGCCGCACCGTGCCGGAATCGGGCGCCAGCCTTCCCGTCAGCATGGCGAGCAGCGTGGTCTTGCCCGCGCCGTTCGGGCCGACCAGCCCCACCCGGTCGCGCCGCAGGATGCGCGTCGAGAAGTCCCGCACCACCGGCGGCGCATCGCCGAAGCGCTTGCAGAGGCCCTCCGCCTCGATCACCAGCGTGCCCGAGCCGGCGCCCTCGGCCGCCGCCATGCGCACCGCGCCGGCCGGGCGCAGCGCCTCGCGCCGGCGCTGGCGCAGCGCCGCCAGCTCGGCCACGCGGCGCATGTTGCGCTTCCGGCGCGCGGTGACGCCGTGGCGCAGCCAGTGCTCCTCCCGCTCGATCTGGCGGTCGAGCCTGTGGCGGGCGCGCGCCTCCTCCTCCAGCACCTGGTCGCGCCAGGCCTCGAAGGCGGCGAAGCCCTGCTCCAGCCGGCGCGTGGCGCCGCGGTCGAGCCAGACCATGGCGCGGGAGAGCGCCTCCAGGAAGCGGCGGTCGTGGCTGACCAGCACCAGCGCCGTGCCGCGCATCGCGGCGAGTTCCTGCTCCAGCCAGGCGATGGCAGGCAGGTCGAGATGGTTGGTCGGCTCGTCCAGCAGCAGGATGTCGGGGGAGGGGGCGAGCACCCGCGCCAGCGCCGCCCGCCGCGCCTCGCCGCCCGAAAGCGTCGCCGGCGCCTCCTCCCCGCGCAGGCCGAGCGCCTCCAGCAGGTGGCGGGCGCGGTGCGGGTCGTCGGCCGGGCCGAGCCCCGCCAGCACGTAGCCGAGAACGGTGGCGTGGCCGGAGAGGTCGGGCTCCTGCGGCAGGTAGCGCAGCGTGGCGCCGGGCTGCAGGAAGCGGGTGCCGGCATCGGCCTCGGCGAGGCCCGCGGCGATGCGCAGCAGCGTGGACTTGCCGCTGCCGTTGCGCCCGACCAGCGCCAGCCGCTCTCCGGGCGCCACCGACAGGGTCGCGCCCGCGAGCAGCGGCGCGCCGCCGAGGCGGAAAACGATGTCCTGCAGCAGGAGGAGCGGCGCGGTCATGCCGGCGCCCCACCATGGCGCGCCGCCGCGGTCAAGGGGCAGGTGCCGCGCCCCGTGCCGGCGGAAACCGGGGATGCACGCCGGCCGCGGCGAAATCCGGGCGGTTGCGCGCGGAGGCGTCCGGCGATGTCGCCGGCCGGGTCAGGGCTCCTCCGCTCCGATCACCGGCGGTCGCGGCGCGGAGAGCCAGAGGCGGCGATAGGCGTCGAGCGGCAGCAGCACGAAGGCGTCGCGCCCGTGGCGGGTCAGCACCACCGGGCCACGCAGCATCCGGTCGATCAGCCCGGGCAGTGCCGCCTCCAGCGCCTCGAGCCCGGCGCGCGGCAGCCCTTCCAGGCCCGGCGCCGGATCGCCCTCCGGCGTCGTGCGGAGCGCCTCGTCCTCGTGGCGGCGTGCGGGCATGGCGGGCCTCCGGCGGGGAGGGAGCAGGATGCGGACCCTTCCGCCCCGCGCGCAACGCTCCCCGGCACGGGGCGGGTTTGACCCGCGGCCCCGTCTCAACGATCCTTGCGCGCCGAGGAGAGGACCCCCCGATGCCCGATCGCCCCTTCACCAGCGCCGATCTCGAATTGCTGCGCAAGTGGGACACGCCCACCATCTGCAACGCGCTGGAGATCGTGGTGCCGGCGCGCCGGGCGCGCGGCTTCTCCTACCGGCCCTTCGTCGTCGCCGACCCGGCGCTGCCGCCGATCTGCGGCCTGGCGCGCACCGGGCGGATCCGCGCCGCCGCGCCCTCCGGCCGCTCCCGCGAGGAGGACCGCGCCGCCCGGCTCGGCTGGTACGAATACGTCGCCGACGCCGACCTGCCGACCGTGGTGGTGATCGAGGACCTGGACGAGGAGCCGGGCTTCGGCGCCTTCTGGGGCGAGGTGAACTCCGCCATCCACAAGGGGCTCGGCGTGCTCGGCTGCGTCACCAACGGCTCCTTCCGCGACATCGACATGCTGGCGCCGGGCTTCCAGATCCTCGGCGGCGTGGTGAACCCCTCGCACGCCCATGTGCATGTCGTGGATTTCCGCGGCGAGGTGACGGTCCATGGCATGCCCTGTGCGCATGACGAGGTGGTGCACGCCGACCGCCACGGCGCCGTGGTGATCCCGGCCGAGGCGGTGCGCGCCCTGCCCGCCGCCATCGAGCTCTGCGCCCGGCGCGAGCGGGTGATCCTGGACATGGCGAAGCGCGACGATTTCGGCATCGCCCGGCTGCGCGAGGCGCTGGCCGCGGCGGAGGAGATCCATTGAAGCCCGCGTGGCGCTGCCGGGGAGCAGGGACGGGGTGAGCGGCAGGATCGTGCGGACGGAAGGCGGTCCGCTGGCGGTGGTGCGCCCGGAATGGGTGGACGCCTACGGCCACATGAACATGGCCTTCTACCTCGCCGTGTTCGACATGGCGACCGACCACCTCTGGCCGCATCTCGGCCTCGGCCCCGCCTTCCGCGCCCGCGGCCTCGGCACCTTCGCGGCCGAGACCTGGGTGAACTACGTGCGCGAGGTGCGGGAAGGGATGCCGCTCTCCTGCACCAGCGAGGTGCTGGCCTTCGACGAGAAGCGCCTGCTCGCGGTGCACGCCATGCACCATCAGGAGGAAGGCTGGCTCGCGGCCGAGAACGAGGTGCTCTACCTCTGCGTGGACCTCGCGGCGCGGCGGGTCAGCCGCTGGCCGGAGGACGTGCTGGAGCGCTTCGCCCGCCTCCGCACCGGCGCCCCGCCGCGGCGCCTGGCGCTCCGCCGGCGCGAGCCTCCCTCGGGCGGGGGCTGAGCCGCGGACGGGGCGCCCGGACGGGTTGCGGCCCCGCCGCCGCTTGACTAAGTTCCGGCCCCTCCCGGCCCGCCCGGGAGACGGATGGGTGGCCGAGTGGTCGAAGGCGCGCGCCTGGAGAGCGCGTATACGCCCAAAGCGTATCGAGGGTTCGAATCCCTCCCCATCCGCCATCCCCTGATGCCCGCCCCGGGCGCGTCAGGACGGCGCCACCTCCCATCGCCAGCGCTGCAGGTCGAGGCCGCACAGCCCGTCGAGCCCGTGCGCCGCGGCGTAGCGGCGCACCGCCGCGAAATACTCCGGGCGCGGCGGGAAGCTCTCCGGCCAGAGCGGCGGGTTGAAGGTGGAGATGCCGTTGATCGTCGGCAGCCCCAGCACCTCGGCGATCAGCATCGCCTCGGTGTTGTGGTTGTAGATGTTGTCCACCTCCTCCCCGAAGCGGCTCTCGGTGCGGGCGGCGGTGACGAAGAAGGCGCGGCATTCCGCCGGCGCGGGCGGCACGGAGCGCAGCCGGGCAAGCTCCAGCGGCCGGTCGAGGAAGCGCGGCGCGTAGGCGTTGAGCTGCTCCGCCACCAGCAGCGCCGCCAGCAGGCCGAGCGCCGGCCCCGGCCAGCGCCGCGCCCGCGCCGCCAGGAAGGCGAGGGCGAGGGCGATCACCGGCACCACCAGGAACACTTGGTAGCGCGCGACCACCCGCGCCGCCCGCGCGCCCGGCACGAACTCGTAGACCAGCCACCAGGGCGAGGCGCCGCCGATGCGCAGGGCCAGCGCCCAGGTCGCCAGGGTGGCGATGGCGAGCGCCCGCAGGAAGGCGGTGCGGTCGTCCTCCGCCGCGCCGCCGCGCCAGAGCCAGGCGAGCGCGGCGGCGAAGGCCAGCAGCAGCAGCGGCGGCAGGCCGGTCATCTGCTCCGACCAGAACGGCATGTCCGGGCGGAAGGCGGCGTTCAGCGCCCGCACCAGCCAGCCCCAGAGCAGGTTCCGCTCCCCGACATGGATCAGGTCGAGCGGGGAGAGCGTGTACTGCGCGACCATCCCTGCATAGTCGTGCATCCCCGTCTCGCGCGCCTTGGGCAGGTAGAGGCGGAGGAAGGGCAGGTTGAGCAGCAGGGCGAGGGCGCCGAGCGCGCCGAGCGCCGGCAGCGCGCCGCGCAGCGCCGCGAGCAGGCGCCGCCGCCGCTCCGCCCCGGCCACCGCCAGCCAGGCCAGGAGCAGCGCCGCGCCGAGGAAGGCCGCGTACCAGGCCATGTAGTAGCCGGTCATCAGCATCAGCGCGTGCCAGGCGAGGAACCCCGCGCCCCAGAGCAGCAGCACCCCCTGCCGCCCCCGCAGCAGCGCCGTGAGCGCGCCATGCGCCAGCACCGCGAGCAGCGGCACCAGCGAGACGCTGAAGAGCTGCACGTTGCTCGCGCGGATGGCGAGGTTGTTGCTCAGCGTGAACAGCGCCGCCCCGAGCAGCGCCCAGCCGAAGGAGAGGCCGAGCACCCGCCGCGCGGCGAGGTGGAAGCCGAGGAAGCCGATGGCGCGCAGCGCCATGTTGACCAGCTCGCCCGCCAGGAAGGGATCGGCGCCGAGCGCACGGAAGCCCGCGAACAGCAGGCCGAAGGCGAGGTAGCCGTCATTGTAGCCGAGCGTCGCCGGCACCGGGTGGAAGTAGTGGGTGGTGTCCCAGGCGGCGCGGCCGCGCAGCACGTTCGCCCAGTGCTCCATGATGGAAAGGGCGATCACCCCGTCATGCCGGTCGCCGTTCAGCAGGGTGAAGCCGTCGGCGATCTGGCCGCGGAAGAACAGGCCGACGCAGAGAGCGCAGGCGGCGAGCAGCGCCGCGAGGCGCGGCAGGGCGAAGGACGCGGTCGGCGGGGCTTGCGGCATCGGCGGTCGGGGGCGGGCGTGGGTCAGCCGGCGCGCCAGAAGGGGTCGAGCGGCAGCAGCGCGTCCCAGGCCGCATGGGCCCGCTTGCGCGCCCGCCCGGCGCGGGCAAGGGCGAAGCCCTCCACGGCCCCCACCGCCCAGGCCGGCACGGAGGAGCCGAGGGAGCCCACCAGGCTCCGCGCCACCGCGGCGTCGTTCACCGTGCCCAGCGCCTCCTGCAGCGCCGCCAGGCGCTTGAGGAAGCGCCGCGCCGGCTTGCCCGGCCAGAGCGGGGCGAACAGCTCCGCCGCGTAGCGCAGGCGCTTGCCGGTGAGGCGCAGCGCATGCAGCGCCTCCGGCGTTAGCGCGCGGATCTCCTCGCCCTCCGCGCGCAGCCGGCGCCAGCGCCGGTCGAGCACCCGCGCCGCGAAGTCGGGGGGCGCCGCCTCCAGCAGCGCCGCCTGCTTCGGCGCCTCGGCGGCTGCCTCGCGCCAGGGGCGGCAGAGGAGAAGCGCGATGCCGTCCAGCGCCAGCACCCGGAAGCCCGGCCCCTCAAGGGTCCGGCGCAGCGTGCGGTAGGCGAGGAGCCGCCGCGCCTCCATCGCCTTCAGCAGCGCGGCGATGCGGCGGTCGCCGGGGAAGCCCGCCGTCACCCTGGCGCCGAGCCCCTCCAGGAACACGTCGAGGTCGCGCGCCGCGCCAAGGGTGGCGGCGAGGTCCCTGAGCCCCGCCTCGAAGGCCGCCACGGCGGGGCAGCGCGCGGCGGGGCGGAAGGCGCGGAGCACCGAGCGCAGCCGGCGCAGCGCCACGCGCATCTGGTGCACCCCCTCCGGCCCCGCCTCGGGGCGGCAGAGCGGCGCCTGGTGCAGCAGCACCTCCAGCAGGTGGCCGGCGGCCCCGGCGAGCGCCGCCTCCACGGTCGCCGCGCCGCCGATCTCCGGCGGTCCCGCCCGGCGCGGCCGGGGCGCCTCGCCGCGGGCGAGGGCGCGGCCCTCCTCGGCGAGGGCGGGCCCCGGCAGCAGCGGGAGGTCGGCAGCCAGGGCGCGGGCGAGGGCGAGCACCGCCTCGGGGGCGCCGGAGAGGCGGAGCCGCGCCGCCGGCCGCTCGGCCGCCACGGCACGCAGCCTGCCCGAGCGGAGTTCGAGCTGCACCGGCCCCGAAGGTGCGGCGAGGGGGATGAGGAGGCGCCGGCCGCTGAAGGCGGCGACCGGCATGGTCGCCTCGCCGGCCGGCGCCGCCTCCTCCGGCGCGGCGGCGGGCGGGGTGCCGGGGATCCAGGCCTCCCCCTCCTCCGGCAGCACCCGCAGCAGGCGGCGCGGCCCGCGGCGCGGCGCCTCCGCCACCAGCCCCGCCGCGGCGAGCGCGCCGTCGGGCGTGTCGAGCCAGATCAGCTCCTCGGCCGTGCCGCGCGTCCGCCCGGCGCGCGCGGCGCCGATCGCCGGATGGCGGGCGAGCCGCGGCGCGGCCGCCGGATCGAGGACGAATTCAAGGTCGAGCCAGGGCCTGTCCTCGGCGGCCCCGGCTCCGGCCGTCCCCGGCATCGGCTCGGCATGGAGGGCTTCGAGGACGGTCAGGCCGGTATCTCCCCCGTGGTCGGCAGGTCGCGCGGGGCGAGGAAGCGCACGAGCCGCCCGCCGCCCGGCTCCAGCAGCCGCCAGGGGGAGGCGATGCTGAACTCGGCCAGCGCGCCCGTCGGGTAGGACTCGGCGAGGCGGCGCGCATCGGGGCCGGCGGTGGCGAGGCCGGCCGCGCCCATCAGCGCCAGGGCGAATTCGTGCAGGCCGGGATTGTGGCCGATCAGCATCAGGCTGCGCGCCGTCTCGGGCACGCCGCGCACCACCGAGAGCAGCGTCTGCCACGGCGCGAGGTAGAGCTGGTCCATCGGCTCGACCAGGGTGCCGGCCTCGAGCGGGCGCAGGGCATCGAGCGTCTGCAGCGTCCGCCGCGCCGAGGAGACGAGCACGATGTCCGCCGAGAGGCCGAGTTCCCGCATCGCCTGCGCCATGGCAAGAGCGGCCCGCCGGCCGCGCGTGTTGAGCGGCCGGGCGTGATCGGGAAGGCTCGGGTCGTCCCAGGAGGACTTCGCGTGCCGCAGCAGCAGGAGCTGACGCATGTTCGGGATGTTGCCACGGCCGGACCGCCCTGTCGCGCCCCCTCCGCCCGGGGCGGCGTCGGCGCGGCCCGGCCGGCGTGCGCTGCTCCTGGCCGTGGCGGGCCTCGCGCCGGCGGTGCCGGCGGCCCTGGCCGCGCGCGCCCCGCTCCGCTTCCGCATCCTGCGCGAGGGCGCCGAGATCGGCACCCATCTCGTGACCTTCGCCGGCACCGCCGGGGCGCCGACCGCGCTGACCGAGGTGGACATCACCGTGCGCCTCGCCGGCTTCACCGTGTTCCGGATGCGCCACAGCTTCCGCGAGAGCTGGGCGGAGGGGCGGCTGCGGGAGGCGGCCTCGCGGCTTGACCGCAACGGGCGCGTCTCCGAGATGGCGGCCCGCGCCGAGGGGGATGCGATCCTGGTGGAGGGAACGGCGGGGGCGCGGCGCCTGCCGCGCGAGGCGGCGCCGCTCACCTGGTGGGAGACGCGGCGCTTCGGCGGCCCGCTCTTCGACAACGCCACCGGCCGGCCGCTGCGCCTGCACTGGACGCGCACCCCGGCGGCGGGGGGGATGGTGCGCTGGCGCTGCACGGGAGACACCGAGGCCGAGGGGCTCTACGCCGCGGACGGCACCTGGCTCTCCTGGGCGACGCGCGGCGACGACGGCAGCGCCGTCACCTACGAGCGCGCGTGACGCCCGGCCGGCTTGCGCCCCCCGCGGGCCGGCGCCAGGATCCCGCGCGGGAGCGGGAGGAGACGCGATGGCCCCCGAGATCGAGTGGATGCACCTGACGGCGGAGGAGCTGCGCGCCCGCGCCGCGGCCGACGCGCTCGTGATCGTTCCCGTCGCCTCCCTGGAGCAGCACGGCCCGCACCTGGCGACCGGGGTGGACATCGTGCTCGCCACCGCGGTGGCGCAGCGCACCGCGCGCCGGCTCGCCGCGGCCGGGCAGGCGGTGGTGGTCACGCCCTGCGTCTGGACCGGCCTCGCCGAGCATCACATGGCCTTCGGCGGCACCGTCACGCTCGACTACGAGGCCTTCGCCGGGGTGCTGCGCGGCATCCTGCGCAGCGCCGCGCGCGGCGGCTTCCGGCGGGCGATGCTGCTGAACGGGCATGGCGGCAATGCCGAGGCGGTGGCGGTCGCGGCCTCCGCGCTCTCGGTCGAGCTCGGCATCCGCGTCGCCGCCGGCACCTACTGGCACGTGGCGCCGGAGGTGATCGCCCCGGTGCTGGAGCGCCAGCCGGGGCTGATGCACGCCTGCGAGGCCGAGACCTCCATGATGATGGCGCTGCTGCCGGAGGCGGTGCGGCGCGAGCGGCTGGCCGAGGCGCACGGCCCCGCCTCGACGCGGGTGGAGGGGCAGCCGCCGGCGCTGGCGCTGCGCCGCTCCTTCCGCGACCTCTCGCCGTCCGGCGTCATCGGCGATGCCCGCGCGGCGACGGCGGAGAAGGGCGAGCGGCTGCTGGAGGCGATCTCCGCGCGGATGGCGGAGGTGCTGCGCAACCCCGCCCTCTGGGCCTGACGCCCGGCGCGCAAGGCCCTGCGGGTGTCGGGGCGCCCGGCGGGATGTCACCGCCGCAGCCGCGCGCGCAGCCGGTTGAGATGGGGCTCCGTCGCCGTGATCGCCGCGCGCTCGACCTCGCGGTAGGTCGCCAGGACCTCCTCCCCCAGCGCGCTCAGGCGCGCCCCGCCGCCGCGCGCGCCGCCGACGGTCGCCTCCACCAGGGGCGCGGCGAAATCCCGGTTCAGGGCCGAGACCAGATCATGCGCCCGCTGGTAGGACATGCCGAGGCGCCGGCCGGCGGCGGCGATCGAGCCGGTATCGCGGATCGCCTCGAGCAGCGCCGCCTTGCCCGGGCCGAGCGCCACCCGCTCGCTCAGGTCCAGGCGCAGCGTGATCGGCAGGCGCGAGGCGGGGGAGGCGGCGGGTCTGCGGGGCATGGCGCCAGACAATCACGCGCGGCGGGCCCGTCCAAGCGCGATGGACAGCGTCGCCGTCGCCTCGCTATCCGTAAAGGAAGATAGCGAGGGGTCCCGATGCACGCCTTCCCGTCACCGCGCCGTGCCCTGGCCGCGCTGCTGGCGCTGCCCGTCCTCCTTCCCCGCGCCGCCCGCGCCCAGGCGCAGCCGCCCCTCGTCGCCGGCGCCGCCGACCTGCAATTCGCGCTCGAGGAGGTCGCGCAGCGCTTCCGCGCCGAGACCGGGCGGCAGGTGCGGCTTTCCTTCGGCTCCTCGGGCAACATCACGCGCCAGATCGAGCAGGGCGCGCCGGTGGAGCTGTTCCTCTCGGCCGACGAGGCCTTCGTCTTCCGCCTGCACGAGGGCGGCCACGCGCGCGACCGGGGCACGCTCTACGCCGTCGGCCGGATCGTGCTGTTCACCCCGCCCGGCTCGCCGCTGCGCACCGACCAGGGCATGGCCGCGATCCGCGCCGGGCTGGAGGCGGGCCGGATCCGCCGCTTCGCCATCGCCAACCCCGAACACGCGCCCTATGGACGCGCCGCCGAGCAGGCGCTGCGCGCCGAGGGGCTGTGGGAGCGCCTGCAGCCGCACCTCGTGCTCGGCGAGAACGTCTCCCAGGCCGCGCAATTCGCCCTCGCGGGCGGAAGCCAGGGCGGCATCGTCGCCTACTCCCTGGTCCTCGCCCCGGCGCTTCAGGGGCGGGGCGCCTTCGCGCTGATCCCCGACTCCCTGCACGAGCCGCTGCGCCAGCGCATGGTGCTGACGCGCCGCGCCGGGCCGGTGGCGGAAGCCTTCCACGCCTACATGCAGGCCGCGTCCGTGCGCGAGATCATGCGCCGCTACGGCTTCGTCCTGCCGGACGAGTGAGCCCGCCATGGACTGGGTCGCCTTCCGGCTTTCGGTCGAGCTCGGGCTCGCCACCCTCGCGCTGCTGATGCCGTTTTCGGTCTGGCTCGGCCGGGCGCTGGCATATCGCCGCTTCCCCGGCCGCGGCTTCGTCGAGGCGGCGGTGGCGCTGCCGCTGGTGCTGCCGCCGACCGTGGTGGGCTTCTACCTGCTCGCCGCCTTCGGCGCGCAATCGCCGCTGGGCCGGGCCTGGGAGGGGCTGTTCGGCCATGGCCTCGCCTTCTCCTTCGAGGGGTTGCTCCTCGCCAGCGTGATCGTGAACCTGCCCTTCGCCGTGCAGCCGGTGCAGAACGCCTTCGCCGCCATCCCCCCCCGCGTGCGGGAGGCGGGCGCGGTCTCCGGCATGGCGCCCTGGCGCGTGCTGCTGCGCATCGAACTGCCGCTCGCCTGGCCCGGCATCGCCACCGCCGCGGTGCTGACCTTCGCGCACACGCTGGGCGAGTTCGGCGTGGTGCTGATGGTGGGCGGCGCCATCCCCGGCGAGACGCAGACCATCGCCATCGCCATCTACGACCGCGTGCAGGCCTTCGACGATCGCGGGGCGGGGATCATGTCGGCGGTGCTGCTCGCCGTCTCGGTCGCCGCGCTCGGCCTCACCAACACGATCTCGCGCCGGGTCGGACGGCGGACCAGGGATGCCTGAGGGATCCGAGGCGGGCCTCGAGGTCGCGCTCGGCTCCGAGACGCCGATCCCGCTCGACCTTGCCTTCACCGCCGGGCCTGGGGAGGTGCTGGCCCTGGTCGGCCCCTCGGGCGCGGGCAAGTCCACCGTGCTGCGCTGCATCGCCGGGCTGCACCGCGCCGAGCGCGGAAGCGTGCGGTGCGCAGGCACGGCTTGGTTCGACGCGGCCTCCGGCCTGTGCCTGCCCGCCCATGCCCGGCGCGTGGGCCTGGTCTTCCAGGACTACGCCCTGTTCCCGCACATGACGGTGCTGGAGAACGTCGCCGCGGCGATGGGGCACCTGCCGCGGCGGGAGCGCGCCCCGCGCGCGCGGGACCTGCTGGCGCGGGTGCATCTGGCGGGACTCGACGAGCGCCGCCCGGCGGAGCTCTCGGGCGGGCAGCAGCAGCGCGTCGCGGTGGCGCGCGCCCTGGCCCGGGAGCCGGCGGCCCTCCTGCTGGACGAGCCCTTCTCCGCGGTGGACAGGGCGACGCGGCGGCGGCTGCAGGCGGAGCTTGCCGCGCTGCGCCGCGGCCTCTCCATCCCCGTCCTGCTCATCACCCACGATCTCGACGAGGCGCTGATGCTCGCCGACCGGATGGTGCTGATGCATCGCGGCCGCGGCCTGCAGACCGCGCCGCCGGCCGAGATGCTGGCCCGCCCCGCCTCGGCCGAGGTCGCGCGTCTGCTCGACCTGCGCAACCTGTTCCGCGCCCGGGTGGAGCGCCACGACGCCGGCGCCCGCACCACCTGGCTGCGCTGGGGCGAGCGGCTGGTGGAGGCGGCGCACGCCCCCGCCTTCGCGCCCGGGACCGAGGTGGACTGGCTGGTCCCGGCCTCCGGCATCGTGCTGCACAGCCGCCTGCGCCCCTCGGCGGGAGAGCGCGAGAACCCGGTCGCGGGGCGGATCGCCGAGATGATCGTCCTCGGCGAGGAGGCGCGGATCACGCTCGATGTCGGGGACCCCAGGGGGCATCCGCTCCGTTTCGGCCTGCCGCTGCACGTGGCGCGGCGGAACGGCCTGGCGCCGGGCGTGGCCGCCACCGTCTCGCTGCTGCGGGAGACGATCCACCTGATGGCGCCGTGACTCCCTCTCAGCGCCCGAACAGCCGGGGGACGATGCGGAGGAAGACCAGCATGCCGAACAGCTCGACCAGGGATTGCAGCACGATCACCAGCGCCGCCGCCCGCGCCTCCGGCATCGCCAGCGCGATCGGCAGCACGACGAAGGAGTTCCGCGTGCCGAGGCTGAAGGTGAGCGCGGTTCCCGAGGCCGAGGGCAGGGCGAGGCCGCGCGCCAGGAGAAGCCCGAGCGCCAGCGCCCCCGCCAGGTAGAGCGCGAACACGCCCGCCACCGCGGCGAAGCCCTCCAGCGCCCCGAGCAGCGCCTGGCCCTGGCCGAGCGCGATCAGGAACATCACCGCCGCGAGCAGCGGCACCGGCCAAGCCCCCAGGGCCTGCACCGCTCCCGCTCCCGTCCGCGACCGCTCCGCCCAGCGTTCCAGCAGGAAGGCGAGGCCGAGCGGCAGCAGGATGATGGTGGCGAAGACGAGCAGCAGGCGCTCCGCCGGCAGGATCACCAGCTCCGCCGCGCCGAGGAAGGCCCAGAGATAAGCCGGCAGGAGCAGGAACTGGAGCAGCAGCAGCCAGGGCACCGCCGCGATCAGCCCGGCGGTGTCGCCGCCCGCGAGATGGGTGAAGCTGATGGACCAGTCCGTGCAGGGCAGGAGCAGCACCAGCAGCACGCCGAGGCGGATAGCCGGATCGGGCGGCACGAGCGGCCACAGGGCGAGCAGGAGCAGCGGCACCAGGACGAAGTTGCCGAGCAGCAGCGCCCCCAGGAGCCGCGCATCGCGCAGCGCGCCGGCGATGCGGGTGAGCGGCACCTGGGAGAAGGTGGCGAAGAGCAGCAGTGCGAGCAGGGGCCAGAGCAGCGCCTCGGCCGATTCGGCGGCGGCCGGCCACAGCAGGCCCGCCCCGAGCCCGGCCAGGACGGCGGCGAGGTAGAGCCAGACCTGCAGGCGTTCGAGGGTGGCGCGGCCTGGCATCATCGGGCTGGCTCCTGCGGTCTGCGGCACAAGCGAGCCGGCCGGAACGGCGCGGCGGGAACGGCGCTGCAAGATGCGTGCCGGGCGCGGGCAAGCCAATGACTGTTCATCGGCAGCATGAGGCGCCGCGATGGGGCGCCTGGATTGCGCGCGGGACAGAAAAAACCGAACGATACCGCAATGGTCTTCGCGTTGCCGGAGGGTCGTTACCACCAGAAAGCGTGACACGAACCTGTGATTGTACTATAAGTCCTCTGGCGCTGTCTCGTGACGCGCAATGGCAGTCTGGCCGGCCGGGCTGCACGCTGAAGGATGGCCGAATGCGCCCACACGCGTTGCCGAAGTCCGAAGCCGGGGCCTGTACCAGCTTGCCCTGCGCCCTGCCCCTGCGGGCGGCGCCAGGATGCCGCGGGCGCTGGGCGCGGCGGGGCTGAGGCGGCCGGCGGGGGGACGGGGCGGCGCCGCATCCATGGTCGCGTTCCCTTCACATCCGGGCGCCCATTCCGAACCCGAGGAGGGCCGCGCGCGGCCGGAACCCGGCCTGCGCCTCGCGATCCTCCTCGGCACCGGGGCGGTCGCCGCCTTCCTGCTGGGTGCCCTGGCCCTGCATGGCATCACGGCGCCGCAGGCGCTGCTGGACGCCAGCGGGACGGAGGAGCCGGGGGCGGCCTCCTGGGCCGTGCTCTGGTTCGTGGCGGCGGCGGGCGCCGCCGGCCTCGGCGGCGGCGCAGCCCTGCGCGGCCACCTGCGGGTGCGGGCCCTGCGGCAGGAGAACGCGGCGCTCCGCTCCCGGCTGATGGCCTTCACCGAACTGTCGCCGGCCTTCGACCTCAGCGCGGTCATCCTCCGCTCTCCCGATGGGGTGATCCGCCACTGGTCGGCCGGCTGCGAGCGGCTGTTCGGCTTCACCGCCGCCGAGGCGCTGGGGCGGCTCTGCCACGAGCTGCTGAGCACCCGCTTCCCGGATGGCGGGCGGCGCACGGTGCAGGAGGAGCTGCTGCGGCGCGGCGAATGGCGGGGGGAGCTGCGTCATCGCCGCCGCAATGGCGGGCCCGTCGTGGTCGCCTCGCACTGGATCCTGCGGCGCGACCCCCAGGACGGGCGGCCGCTCGCCGTCATCGAGGTGCATGCGGACGCGACGGCGCTGAAGACCGCCGAGGCGGCGCTGCGGGCCGGCGAGGCGCGGCTGCGCCTGGCGCAGGAGGTGGCCGGGGTCGGCATCTGGGAGTGGGACCCGGAGGAGGACCTGTTCGTCTGGTCCCCGGAGCAGCACGCGCTGTTCGGCCTGCCGCCCGGTGCGCCGGCACCCTGCACGCTCGAGGCCTTCCTGGCGCTGATCCATCCCGATGACCGCGTCGCGGTCCGCGCCGCCGCCTTCGCCGCGCTCGATTCCGGCGAATACGAGGTGGAGTTCCGGGTGCCGCGCGTCAGCCGCAACGGGGCCGAGACGATCCAGTGGCTGATCGGCCGGGGCCGGCGCATGCCCGGCCTTGCCGGCCGGATGGGCGCGATCCTCGGCGTGAACGTGGACATCACCGCCCGCAAGCAGGCCGAGCAGCAGCAGGCGCTGCTGATGCGGGAGGTGGATCACCGCGCCAAGAACGCCCTCGCCGTGGTGCAGGCCGTGCTGCGCCTGACCCGGGCCGACAGCGCGCGGGCCTTCGCCAAGGCCGTCGAGGGGCGCGTGGCCGCGCTCGCCCGCGCCCAGACCCTGCTCACCGAATCGCGCTGGGCGGGGGCCGGGCTGGCCTCCATCCTGCGCGGCGAGCTGGCCCCCTTCATGGGCAGCGGCGGCATGGCGCGCGTCGTGCTCGAGGGGCCGCCGGTGACGCTGGTGCCGGAGGCGGCGCAGCCGCTCTCGATGACGCTGCATGAGCTGACCACCAACGCCGCCAAATATGGCAGCCTGTCCGTCCCCGGCGGCTCGGTCAGCGTGTCGTGGCGGACCGACGACCGCGAGGGCTGCCTCCGGCTGCGCTGGGCCGAGGCGGGGGGGCCGCTGATCACCGGCCCCCCGGCCAGGCGCGGCTTCGGCTCGCGCGTGGTGGAGGCCACCATCCGCGACCAGCTCGGGGGGACGCTGGTGTTCCGCTGGGAGGCCTCGGGCCTGGTCTGCGAGCTCGCGATCCCGATGGATCGCGTTCTCGCCTCGGGTCCGGATAAGGAGTAAGGGGGCTGAGGCACCAGCGGCCGTCAGCCTGCGTGCAGCAACGGCCGGGGCCGTCGAGAGTTTGAGCATGGCGATCATTCTGATCCTCGACGATCGGGCCACCAACCGGAACATCTACGCCCGCCTCGCCACGGCCATCGAGCCGGGCGTCTCGGTCGAGGTCTTCGCCGATCCCAACGACGCGTTGGAATGGCTCGAGCACAACCGCGTCGATCTGGTGATGACCGACTACAAGATGCCCGGCATGGACGGCGCCGAATTCACCCGCCGCCTCCGCGCCCTGCCCACCGGCAAGACCGTGCCGGTCGTGGTCGTCACCGCCTATGACGACCGCAATTTCCGGCTGCGGGCGCTCGATGCCGGCGCCACCGATTTCCTGCAGAGCCCGATCGACCATTTCGAGATCGTCACCCGCGCGCGCAACCTCCTCGCGCTCGGCCGCAAGGCGGCGATCACCGGCGCCCTCCCGAGCGGGCCGATCCCGCCGCCGCTGCCCGCCGAGGGGCAGCGCGCGCCGGCCGCGGCGGATCTGCAGGAACTCGCCCGCATCCTGGACACGGTGCCGGCGATGATCAGCGCCGCCGACCGGGAGGGGCGCTGCGTCTATGCCAACGCCACCCTCGCCGCGGAGCTCAACGCCTCGGTGGCGGAGCTTCTCGGCGCGCCGCCCGAGCGGCTGTTCGGACCGGTGCGCGGGGCGCGCAGCCGTCGTCACGACCTGGCGGTGTTCCAGTCCGGCAAGGCGATCGAGCCCTACCGCGAGGACCTGCCGGCGGGCGAGGGCCGCCAACGCTTCTTCGTCACCAGCAAGCGCCCCCTGCGCAACCCATCGGGAGAGATCGCCGCGGTGCTCACCACATCCTTCGAGGTGACCGGCGTGATGCTGAACGAGCCGGGGCCGTCCCTGCGCAGGGCGGGGTGAGGCCGCGCCGATGCAAAGGCTTCCATCCGGGATACGGCGCTTCCTCCGCTTCGGCTCCCTCCGGGGCGAGGCGGGCAGCGAGCAGGAGATGAGCTTCAACCGGCTCCTCTTCGCCACCGTCTTCTGCGTCTACCTGACCACCGCCGGCCAGGAGGCGGCCGATCCCGGCCTCTACGGCCTGGCGATCTGGAGCGCGCTCGCCCTCGGCATCTTCGTCCACATCCGCCTGCGGCCGGAGCGCTGCACCATCCGCCGCTCCTTCGCCCTGCTGCTCGACATGGGGATCCTGTCCTGGTTCCTGCATGTCGGGGGCGAGACCGCCTCGCCCTTCTTCCTGGTCTATCTTTGGGTCGCGCTCGGCAACGGCTTCCGCTTCGGCGTCCGCTGGCTGGTCGCGGCGATGACGGTCTTCCTGCTCGGCTTCGGCTGGACCGCCTGGCACACCCCCTTCTGGAACGAGAAGCCGCACCTCTCGGTCGGCCTCCTGATCGGCTCCTGCGTGCTCGCGGCCTATGCCGCGGTGCTGATCCGCAAGCTGAACCACGCCCGCCACCTCGCCGAGCAGGCGAGCGAGGCCAAGAGCCAGTTCCTGGCGAGCGTCAGCCACGAGCTGCGCACGCCGCTGAACGCCATCATCGGCATGGGCGGCCTGCTGCGCGAGACGCCGCTCGACCGCGAGCAGCAGGAGATGGCGCGCACCATCGACAGCGCCGCCAAGTCCCTGCTCTCGCTCATCAACGGCATCCTCGACTTCTCCCGCATCGAGGCGGGTGCGGCCAGGGCCCGGCCCGAACCTTTCGAGCTGGTGCCGCTGCTCGAGGAGGTGCGGCGGATGCTGCTGGCCCAGGCCCGGGAGAAGGGCCTGCGCCTGTCCCTGCACGTGACGCCGCGCACGCCCGCGCGCATCGTCTGCGACCGGGGGCATCTGCGCGACATCCTGCTCAACCTGGTCGGCAACGCGGTGAAGTTCACCGAGGCGGGCAGCGTGGTGGTCGCCGCCGACGCCGCGGAGGCGGCTCCGGGCCGGCTCGCCCTCCGCTTCGAGGTGACCGACACCGGCATCGGGCTCGACCCCGAGGCGCAGGCGCGGATCTTCGAGCGCTTCACCCAGGCGGACGAGACCATCGCCAACCGCTTCGGCGGCACCGGCCTCGGGCTCGCCATCTGCAAGGGGCTGGTGCGGCTGCTCGGCGGTGAGATCGGCGTGGAGAGCGCGCCGAAGCGGGGCAGCACCTTCTGGTTCACCGCCGAGGCGCTGCGCGCCGAGGGGGAGGAACCCGCCCCTCCGCCGCTCGCCGGCATCACCGCCACGCTGCTCACCACGGCGCCGGAGGCGGCGGCAGCGCTGGTGGCCCCGCTTGCCGGGGCGGGGGCCGCGGTGCGGGTGCAGGGGGTGGCGCCCGCGGCGCTGGGGGCGCTCTGGGGCGAGGGGGAGACGGCGCCGGCCCACCTGCTGCTGTGCGCCCCGGAAGGGCAGGAGCCGATCCCCGAGGAGGTGGGGCTGGCGCTGCGCGGCCAGGGCGACTTCGCGGAGTACCCGGTCTTCGCCCTCGGCGGCCCGCAGGCGGAGGGCCTGCCCGCCCCTGGGCTGCGCCGGCGTGTCGCCGCGCTGCTGCCGGAGGAGCCGGCGCCGGGCGCGCTGCGCGCCGCGCTCCGCATCGCGGCGGCGCAGCTCCTGCCGGAGCGGGCCGAGACGCAGCGGGCGCTGGTGCCGGTCGCGGAAGGGCAGGGGCTGCGGGTGCTGGTCGCCGACGACAACGGCGTGAACCGCCGCGTGGTACAGAAGATCCTCGAGCGCGCCGGCCATCAGGCCACCCTGGTCGCCAATGGCGAGGAGGCGCTCGATGCGCTCGACGCCGGCTCCTTCGACATCGTGCTGATGGACGTCAACATGCCGGTGCTGGACGGCATCGAGGCGACCAAGATCTACCGCGTCACCTCCCTTGGCCAGCGGCACGTGCCGATCATCGGCCTCACCGCGGACGCCACGCCGGCCGCGGCCGAGCGCTGCCGCCAGGCGGGGATGGACGCCTGCCTGATCAAGCCGGTCGAGCCGGCGAGGCTGGCGGAGATCCTCGAGGCCTATTGCCGGAGCCCGGCGCGGGAGGCCCCGGCCTCCGCCGCGCAGGTGGCGCACATCGCCTCCCACCCCGGCTTCCGCCGCGGCACGCCGCCCTGGGACGCCAAGGTGCTGGCCAATCTGGAGGCGCTGGGGGGGCAGGACTTCGTCACCGGCCTTGCCCAGGACTTCCTGCAGGATGCCGAGCAGCTCGTCGCCGCGATGGAGGATGCGCTCGACAAGGGCGACCTGCGCCGCTTCCGTTCCGAGGCGCATGCGCTGCGCAGCGGGGCGGCGAATGTGGGGGCGCTCGCCATCCGCGACGCCTGCGGTGCGGCGGAGGCGATCGGCTTTTCCGACCTGCCGGCCTCCGGCCCGCGCCAGCTCCGGGTGATCGCCGCCGAGGTCGAGCGCGCCCGGAAGGCCCAGCCCGGCCTTCCGGGGATGGAGGGCGACCGGCACGGCGCGCTCTGACCGGAGCGGTCCTGCGCGCCTTTCTCAAGCGGCCGCCGTCGCCCGCTCGCGCCCCGGCGCCGCCCGCCGGCGGTCCTGCGCCGCGACCAGGCGGGCCATGAGGCGCAGGTCCTGCTCGGTGAGGCGGATCGCCGTCTCGGCCCAGAGGTCCACGATCTCCTGCAGCTCCTCGAGCGTCACCGGGCTGACCCGGCGCCGGGCGCGCAGATGGCCCTGCAGCGCGTTGTGGCGGCGGTTGTTCTTCTCGATGTGGTCGAGCAGCGCGGCCTCGCCCTCTCCATCGGGCGCCAGCACGTCCACGATCCCCATCTCGTGCAGCTCCTCGGCGGTGTAGATCTTGCCGCTGGTGATCATGCGGTCGGCCTCGCGCTGCCCGACCTTGCGCATCAGGAAGCTGTGCGCACCCATGCCCGGGAAGAGGTTGAACAGCACCTCGGGCAGGCCGAATCTGGCGCTCCGCTCGGCCACGATCATGTCGTGCGACAGGGCGCATTCGAAGCCGCCGCCCAGCGCGTCTCCCTGCACCAGGGCGATGGTGATGACGGGCAGGTCGAAGCCGGTGTGGTTGCGGTGGATCGCCGCCACCGCCGCCCGGCCGTAGCGGCGCAGCCCGTCGAGGTCGCCGGCCCCGATCAGCTTATGGAACAGGTTGAGGTCGCCGCCGAGGTTGAAGATGCCGGGGATGGCCGAGCCGCAGACGAAGTAGCGGAAGGGCGCCTCCGCGGCGGTGCGCACGCCCTGGAACATGCGCTCGATCGAGCGGTGCATGGCGGTGACGTCGCGCAGCAGTTCGGGGCTGAAGCAGGGCCGGCCCTGGGGGTTCAGGCGGCACCAGAAGATGCCGTTGCCGCTGTCCAGCTCCACCCGGATCGTGTCGTAGCGCGCCTCGGCGGCGGCCTGGGCCGCCTCGGGGGTGGGGGCGTCCAGGGTGGTGGCGGGGGGGAAGTCGTGGCCGGGGCGGGCGAGGGTGGCGGCAGGCAGGCGGGGAATGAAGGTCATGGCGCGGTTCCTAGGCTAGGGTGAGCCCCGGGCGGATCTGCACGGGGCGCGGGATGCTCCCCACGCGATTGGGAGGCGCATCCATGGACCCAGCCTAACCAAACACGAGAATTTGATACAACTTTCCCTCAACGGAAGGACCGATCAGAACGGCAATTTGATGTTTGGTGCATCAACTAAAAAGAGATGTGGCGCCGCCATTTATATAATTAACGGAGAGTTTGTCCCAGTTTTTCTCTAGGAAAAGCGGTGAGAGGTGTATCAAACGCGCGCCGAACGCGAAAATTCCTTCCCAGGCATGATTCCCTCCACCCGGCACACGCAACCGCGCGGCCCCGCGCCCCGGCGAGTCGGCACGGCCACCCGTCCGTCCCAGAAAGGCGCCTGGGCTGTTCCCGTCCCGCAGGCGGTCCTGGCGTGGGGGGAAGGGCACGGCGGGTCAGCGCAGCCGTGCCGCCGCCTCCATCTCCCGGCGCACCCGCACCGCCTCCGCGGCCGGGTCGAAGGCCACATCGGCCCAGCGCACCGTCTCTCCCCGCCGCACCGGCCGGGTCAGCGCCACCCCGTGCGCGAGGCCGATGGGCAGCGCGCCCATCTCCAGCGAGCGGGCGGCGGGCAGGCACTTTCCCCAGACCATGGCACCGCCCTCGCCATCCAGCACCTCGCCGGCCGCAAGGTCGCGCTTCGCCGTGGCCACCACGTCGCCGCGCCAGGCCTCCGGCGCCCCGGTCGGTTCCCGCCGCAGCGCCGCGCTGGCGACGGACACGCCGAGTTCGAGGCCGATGAAGTGGTAGGGGCGCCACAGCGCGGCGTAGCGCCCGGAGGGATCGGTGGCGACGCCGTACTCGGCGAAGCAGCGGCGGATGTAGTCGGTCTCGCCCTCGAACACCGCATAGACGCCCCAGCGCAGGTCGTCCGCCACCGGCCGCCCGTCGCGCTCCAGCGAGGAGACCACCTCCACCTGGCCCTTGGCGTGCAGCACGCCGCCCTCGGCGCGCGGGCGCAGCACCGTGGGCAGGTCCCGCGTGCCGCAGGGCGGGAAGAGCAGCCCGTCCTCCGGCGGCAGGAGGCCGGTGGCGTTGGCGATCGCCGCCATCTCGATGCCGCTCTTGGTGCCGTCGAGGAAGGAGTTGAACATCTGCGGGTTCATCCCGCCCGCCTGCGCCTGCTCGGGCGCCAGCCCGTAGAATCCCCAGACCGTCTCCGGCGTGCTCTCGTGGAAATGCGGCAGGTACTTCGTGCCCTTGCCGGCGGCCACGACGGGGAAGCCGGCGGCGCGCAGCGTGTCCACCAGTTCGCACACCAGGGCCGGCTGATCGCCATAGGCGAGCGAATAGACCACCCCCGCCGTGCGCGCCCGCTCGGCCAGCAGCGGGCCGGCGAGCACGTCGGCCTCCACATTCACCATGACGACGTGCTTGCCCTGCGCGATCGCCGCCAGCGCGTGGCGGATGCCGGCGGCCGGGTTGCCGGTGCACTCGATCACCACCTCGATCCGCGGCTCGGCGATCAGCGCCATCGCATCCTCGAGCAGCGCGGTGGCGCCGCTCCGCAGCGCGGCGTCGAGGTCGGGCGCGGCGCCGCGGGCCTCCGGCCAGCCGATGCGCGCCAGCGCCGCCCGCGCCCGCGCCGGGGAGAGGTCGGCGATGCCGGCGACGTGCAGCCCGGGCGTGCGCTCGGCGCTGGCGAGGAACATGGAGCCGAACTTCCCGGCGCCGATCAGGCCGACCGTAACGGGCCGCCCCTCGGCGGCACGGGCGCGCAGCATGCGGTGCAGGTTCATCGCGTCTCTCCGGCGCTGGCAGGCGGCGCGGCCCGGGAGCGCGCGGAGGAGGGGAGCCGCGCCGCCCCGGTCGCGCCTGGTGGCGGGCCGGGTCTAGCGCCCGCCCCGCGGCGGCGGAAGCGCGACCCGCGGAAAGGCATCGCCCAGGGCGCGCTTGACGCGGCCGGGGAGGGGCCGGAGCCTCGGCGCACCGGACAAGGGAGAAGCGGCATGCGCGTCGCCGTCATCGGCCTCGGCAATATGGGCATGGGCGCCGCCCTGAACCTGCTGCGCGCCGAGGGGCTGGAGGTGGCGGGCTGCGACCCGCGCGAGGCCGCGCGCGCGGAGTTCGCCGCCGCCGGCGGCACCGCCCTCGCGCGCGCCGACGCGCTGCCGGAGGGGACGCAGGCGGTGCTGGTGCTGGTGGTCAACGCCGCCCAGGCCGAGGCGGCGCTGTTCGGCCCCGAGGGCTGCGCGCCCCGCCTCGCCCCCGGCGCGGCGCTGATCGTCTCCGCCACCATGGCGCCGGAGGCGGCGCGGGCGCTGGCGGAGCAGGCGGCGGCGCGCGGCCTGCTCTACCTGGATGCCCCGGTCTCGGGCGGCGCCGTCGGCGCGCGCGAGGGCGCCCTGACGGTCATGGCCTCGGGCAGCGCACAGGCCTTCGACAAGGCGGCGCCGGTGCTGGCGGCAGTGGCGAGGCGGGTGTGGAACCTCGGCGCCGAGCCCGGCCTCGGCAGCACGATGAAGGTGGTGCACCAGCTCCTCGCCGGGGTGCACATCGCCGCGGCGGCGGAGGCGATGGCGCTCGGCATCCGCGCCGGGCTCGACCCGCGCACGCTGTACGAGGTGGTGGTCGGCGCGGCCGGCAATTCCTGGATGTTCGAGAACCGCATGCCGCGGGTGCTGGCGGGCGACGATGCGCCGCGCTCGGCGGTGGACATCTTCGTCAAGGATCTCGGCCTGGTGGAGGAGATGGCGCGGTCCTTCTCCTTCCCGGCGCTGCTGGCGGCGCAGGCTCATCAACTCTTCGTGTCGGCACGGGCGCTGGGGCATGGCGCGAAGGACGACGCCTTCGTCATCCGCGCCTATCAGGCACTGAGCGGCTTCGCCCTGCCGGGGGAAGCAGGAGCCTCGGGCGGCTGATCCTGCCGGCAGGTCCGGGCCACGCGGAGCGCTTGCCAGCATGTTCTTGTTTTGTTCAAAATCGTCGCATGAGCCGCGCCCGCACCTGCGACCCCTCCCTTGCCATCCCGCCCGTGCCGCGACAGGCCGTCCCCGCCCGGCCGCGTCGCGGGTGGGTGGAAGCGGTGCGGGAGGCGAGCCTCGCCGGAATGGCGACGCTCCTCGCCTCCTGGGGCCTGGCGGAGCTGGCGCTGCTGCTCGGCGGGTACTGAGCGGCCGGTGTGAGATTCCCCTGCCGCCTTAACCGCGGCTTCACCCTTCCCCGGAAGAGTGGTGGCGTGGGTCCGGACGAGCCGGGCCCCGCGCAGAGGGGAAAATCCGGATGTCGCTCAACTCGGTCAACACCAACATCGGCGCCATGGTGGCGCTGCAGTCACTGAACCGCACCAACGAGGAACTGGCGGCGACGCAGAAGCGCATCTCCACCGGCTTCCGCGTCGCCGATGCGCGCGACGACGGTGCCGCCTTCGCGGTGGCCGAGCGCGTGCGCAGCGAGATCGCCGCCACCCGCTCCGCCAACGAGCAGCTCGGCGGCACCAAGGGTCTGCTCAACGTCACCCAGAAGGCGCTGGAGAACGTCTCCAGCAGCCTGACCAAGCTGCGGGAGATCACCGTCAAGCTCGCCGACGGCACTATCAGCGACGACCAGCGCACCCAGTACCAGGCGCAGGCCCGGGAGATCACCAACAACATCAAGGGCTTCCTCGACGACGCCAGCTACAACGGCAAGACCATCCTCGCCGGCACCGCGGCGCAGAAGGTGGTGCGCAATGGCGCCGGCGACATTTACTCCTTCAACGCATACAACGCGCTTTCCAGCGTGTACGACCAAGTCGCGAACGCCACGGGCGTGTTCGGCACCAGCAACGTCACCGCCGGTGACGCCCGGGCCGCCATGACCACGAGCGGCGCGCTCTCCACCGCCATCACGCGCACGCTGACCCAGCTCAACAATTTCGGCAACTACGCCCGCTACATCGACAACCAGATCGAGTTCAACAAGTCCAAGATGGACGCGCAGGAAGCCGGTCTCGGCGCGCTGGTGGACGCCGACCTGGCGAAGGAATCGGCCAGGCTGCAGGCCCTGCAGATCCGCCAGCAGCTCGGTACGCAGTCCCTCAGCATCGCCAACCAGGCGCCGCAGGCGCTGCTCAGCCTGTTCCGCTGAGGCAGGGCACAGGCCGGCAGGAAGCCGGCCCACCCCGCATGATCCCGTCCCGCCGCGCGTTCCGCGTGGCCGGCCAGATCCCTTCCGCGAGGTCCACTCCCCATGATGCCCGAATTGCAAGCCGCGCAGGGTGCCGCCGCCTATCGCCGCCGGCTGACGCCGAAGCAGATGGAGGCCGAGGTGTTCGCCCGCGCCACCCGCGCCATCCGCGCCGCGGAGGGCGGCGGCCCGCTCGACCGCGCCCGTGCCATCGCCGACAACCGCCGCCTCTGGGACGCCGTGCACGACCTGGTCGTGGACCCGACCAATGCGCTGCCTGCCCCGCTGCGCGCGCAGATCGCCAGCGTCGCCCGCGCCGTGGTGCGCGAATGCGACGCCAAGGAGCCCGACCTCGGCTTCGTCGCCGAGATCAACGAAAGCTTCGCCGCCGGCCTCTGGCGCTGACCCGAAGGGAGCCACCCGATGAACGCCGTCACTTCCGCACCGCCGCAGGATGCGGCGCTGGCCGAGCGCCTCGCCGGGCGCGCAAGGCTGGCGCTGCGGGAGAGGCGGCCCGCCGAGGCGCTGCCCCTGCTCGACCGGTTGCGGCGCCTGCCCGGCCAGGCCGGTGCCGCGGCGGCGCTGCGCGCCGAGGCGCTGCTCGACCTCGCCGCCTTCCAGGAGGCCGACGAGGCGGCCGCCGAGGCGCTCACCGCCAATCCCGGCTCCGCCGCCCTTTTGCAGTTGCGGGCCAGGGCCCATGCCGCATGCGGCCGGCGCCTCGACGCGATAGACGCCGCCGCGGGAGCGGTGATGGCCGCGCCAGGCGACCCGCTGGCCAAGGCGCTGCTCGGCGCCATGCTGCTCGACGACCAGCGCACCGAGGAGGCGATCTACTTCCTTGGCCTCGCCTTCAAGGCCATGCCGGACAACCCGCGCATCCAGCTTCGCCTGGCCGCCGCGCTGCGGCAGGCCGGGCGCCACGAGGCGGCGGCGGAACTGCTTGACCACTGCGCCACCATCGCGCCGAACCTGCCCGGCCTCGCCGAGGCGCGGTCGAGAACGGCGCTCGCCGCCGGCGATCCGGAGCGCGCGATCGCGCTCGCCGAGGAGGGGCTGCAGCGCCTCGGGCCCGACGCCGCGCTCTACAGCGCGCTCGCCCACGCGCTGGAGGCGGCGGGGCGGCGCGAGGAGGCCGGGCCGTATTTCCGCATGGCCGCGCGCCTCGCCCCGCACGATCCCTATCTCGCGCATCTCGCCGCCACCATGGCCGGCGAGACGACGGCGCGCGCCACCGAGGGCTACATACAGTCCCTCTTCGACGGCTACGCACCCCGCTTCGAGACCTCGCTGATCGCGCTTGGCTACCGCGTCCCCGGCCTGATCCGCCGCGCTGTCGAGCGGCTGCTGCCCGAGGTCGCGGCGGGGCGGCGGCGGCTCGGCCCGGTGCTGGATCTCGGCTGCGGCACCGGCCTGGTCGGCGTCGCCCTGCACGACCTTCTGGGCGACACGCTGGTGGGCGTGGACCTCTCGCGCCGCATGCTGGAGGAGGCGGCGGCGAAGGGGATCTACACCGCTCTGCGCCGGGCCGAGCTCTCCGCCGCGCTGCGGGAGGACCAGGGCGCCTATGCGCTGATCACGGCCGGGGACGTGTTCTGCTACCTCGGGGAGCTGACGGAGGTGCTCACCCTCTGCCGCGCCTGCCTCGCTCCCGGCGGGCTGCTGCTGTTCAGCGTCGAGCGCGGCGAGCCGGGCAGCGGCGTGCGCCTCGGTGCGCAGGGGCGCTACCATCACGCCCCCGACCTAGTGCGGGCGCATCTCGCCGCGGCGGGACTCGAGGCGGCCGAGACGCGGGAGGAGGACCTCCGTCTCGATCGCGGCCAGCCCGTGCCGGGGCTGCTCGTCGCCGCCCGTATCGCGGGGTGCTGACATGGCCGCGCCGGAGGGTCCCTTCCGCGCCGCCATCCTGGCCCTTGCCGAGGGGCGGCCGGCCGCGGCGGTGCCGCTGCTGGAGGAGGCGGCGGCGCGCGGCGACGGCGGCGGCTATGCCTGGCTGAACCTCGGCCTCGCCCTGTCGCAGCTCGGCCGCCTGGCCGAGGCGGTGCCGCCGCTCGAACGCGCGGCGGAGGCACTGCCCGACCTCGCCGAGCCGCTGTTCCGCCTCGGCCAGATCGCCGGCCTGCGCGGCGAGAACGAACGGGCCGTGGCCTGCTTCCGTGCCGCCCTGGAGCGCCACCGCGATCACGTCCCCTCCCTCGCCGCGCTGGCCGCGACGGAGGAGACGGCCGGGCGGCTTCTGGAAGCGGCAGCGCTGATCGCCCATGCCCGCGCCCTCGATCCGGCCGAGCCGGAGCTCGGCGCCTGGGCGGCCCGCATCGCCCTCGCCCGCGGCGACGCCGCCACCGCGCTGGAGGAGGCGGAGGCGGTGCTGGCGCAGCGGCCGGAGCATGTCGGCGCGGCGCAGACCTTTGCCCGGGCGCTGCTGCGGCTGCACTCGGCCGAGATGGCACTCGATCGGGTGGCCGCGCACGCCGCTGCCGATCCCTTCGCCGCCGGCTGGCCCGTCGCCGCCGCGACGGTGCATGCGCTGAGCGGCAACCTCGCCGCCGCCCTGGCCGAGCTGCAGGCCGCGGCGGCGCTGGCGCCCGAGGCGGCCGAGGTGCAGGGCGAACTCGGCAAGGCGCTCGCCGCCGCAGGCCGCACCGAGGAGGCGGAAGCGGCGTTGCGCCTTGCCGTCGCCGCCAGACCCAACGATGTCGGCCTGCGCAACCGGCTGGCGACGGTGCTGTGGAAGGCGCACCGCCTGGCCGAGGCGCTGGCGATGCTCGACGCCGCCATCGCCGATTTCGGGCCGGAGCCGGCGCTGCTGATGAACCGCGCCCTGCTGCTCAACCTGCGCGGCGAGCAGGCGGCGGCGCTGGAAGCGGCGGACCGCGCCATAGAGGCCTCGCGCGGAAGCCGCGAGGCGCTGGTGAACCGCCTCTCCGTGCTCGCCTACCATCCGGAGGGCCATGCGCAGGCGCTGCTCGGCATCGGGAGACGCATCGCCGCGAGCCTGGGGCCAGCTCCCGCGCCGCTACATGATGCGCGGCCGGCTGATCCTGACCGCCCGCTGCTCGTCGGCCTGCTGACGGGCAACCTCTGCCGCCATCCGGTCGGCTGGCTGACGGTGTCCGGCATCGAGGCGCTGCCGGAGGACGGCTTCCGCATCGCCGCCTATTCGCTGCGCCCGCGCGAGGATGCCATCACCGCCCGCTTCCGCGCCCGCGCCGCGATGTGGCGGGAAGTGGGGGCGGCGGACGATGCCGCCATCGCGCGGCTGATCGCAGCAGACGGGGTGGACGTGCTGCTCGACCTCGGCGGCTACGGGGAGGGCGGGCGACCCTTTGTGCTGCATCGCCGGCCGGCGCCGGTGCAGATCAAGTGGGTCGGTTCGCAGGCCTCCAGCACCGGGCTCGACTGCGTGGACTGGATGCTGACCGACCGCTGGGAGACGCCGGAGGGGTTCGAGCGCTTCTACTCCGAACGGCTGCTGCGCCTCCCCGACGGCTATGTCTGCTACGCGCCGCCGGCCTACGCGCCGCCGGTGGCGCCGCTGCCGGCGCTCGCCACGGGGCGGGTGACCTTCGGCTGCTTCAACAACCTCGCCAAGATCACGCCGGCGGTGATGGCCGCCTGGGCGCGCATCCTGGTCGCGCTGCCGGAGTCCCGCCTGGTGCTCCGCACCTCCGCACTGAGCGACGCGGAAACCCGGCGCCTGCTGCTGCGCCGGCTCATCGGGGCGGGGCTGCCCGAGGGGCGCGTCACGCTCGGGGAGGGGCTGCCGCATCACGCCTTCCTCGCCTCCTATGGCGAGGTGGATATCGCCCTCGATCCCTTCCCCTACACGGGGGGGCTGACGGTGTGCGAGGCGCTGTGGATGGGCGTGCCTACCGTAAGTCTCGCCGGCGACAGCTTCGCCGCCCGCCATGCCCTGAGCCATCTGAGCAATGTCGGCCTTGCGGACTGGGTGGTGGAGACCGTGGACGCGTATGTCGCCCTGGCCCTGTCGCGGGCGCGCGACCTCGGCGGCCTCGCGGCCCTGCGTGCTGGGCTGCGGGAGCGGGTGCGTGCCTCGCCGCTGTGCGATGCCCCGCGCTTCGGCCGGAACCTTGCGGCGGCGTTGCGCTTCGCCTGGCGCGACTGGTGCGCGCGCGCCGGGGCGGAAGGAAAGCGGGCGCGCTGACGCCTTGCCCGGCGCGCCGCCTTGGCGGAGCGACGCGACGGGTGCAAGGAAGCGGCGGATCGCCCTTGCCGGAGATGAAGCCGATGCCCCGCATCCTCCGCGTCGCCGGGGCCCAGACGGGTCCCATCCAGCGCGCCGACAGCCGTGCCCGAACCCTCTCGCGCCTGATCGCGCTGCTCGAGGAGGCCGCGGGGCAGGGGGCGCGGCTTGTCGTCTTTCCCGAACTGGCGCTCACCACCTTCTTTCCGCGCTGGCCGATGGAGGAGGCGGAGCTCCTCGCCCATTTCGAGCGAGCCATGCCGAACCCCGATGTCCAGCCGCTGTTCGACCGGGCGCAGGCGCTCGGCGTCGGCTTCTATCTCGGCTATGCGGAGCTGACGGAGGAGGGGCGGCGCTTCAACACCGCCATCACCGTGGGGCCGGATGGACGCATTCTCGGCAAGTACCGCAAGATCCACCTGCCCGGCAGCCGGGAGATCCGCGCCGGTCAGCGCTACCAGCAGCTCGAGAAGCGCTACTTCGAGTATGGCGATCTTGGCTTCCCGGCCTTCCGCGGCCCCGCGGCATGGGGATCGCCGGTTCTCGGCATGCTGGTCTGCAACGACCGCCGCTGGCCGGAGGCGTGGCGCTGCTACGGCCTGCAGGGGGTGGAGCTGATGATGATGGGCTACAATTCCGCCGCCTACGACCCGAATGGCGGCGAGGGGGAAAGCGCTGAGCTGCGCACCTTCCACTCCACCTTGGCGGTGCAGGCCAACGCGTACATGAACGCCACCTGGGCGGTGTCGGTGGCCAAGGCCGGGGTGGAGGACGGTGCCGGCCTCATTGGCGGCAGCGTCATCGTCGACCCCAACGGCATCGTGGTGGCCGGAGCGCGGACGCTGGAGGACGAGGTGATCGTGGCGGATGTGGACTTCGACGCCTGCCGCCAGGGCAAGGAGAAGATGTTCAACTTCGCCGCGCACCGCCGCCCGCAATGGTATCGCCCGATCGTGGAGCAGGTGGGCGCCGTTCCGCCTCCTGCCTGAGCCCCCGGCGCAACCGCCGCGTTCCCCGCGCGTCATGACCTGCAAGCGGTGGAGGCGGTGATGCGGTGGATCCTTCCTGCGGCGTTGGGCGGTCTGATGACGGCGGGTCTCGCCATGGCGCAAACCCCGGCGGAGCGTGCCGGCCAGGCCCTGGAGCGTGAGATCGCCCGCGACCGGCTCCGCGACGCCGCCGAGGCCGCGCGCGCGGCGGATACGGCCCCTGCCCGCGGCGCCCCACCTTCGGCTCCCCAGGCCCGCCAGCTCGACGAGGATCGTGCCGCCGGGTTGCAGCCCGATGTCGGCCGCCCCGAGCGCCTAGGGCGGCTGCCGGGCACGCAGCGCACGCCCGGCGCGGACGGGAACGTGCAGCGCTAGCGTCCGACCCGCGGAGGCGGGGGCGCCGGAGCGGCGAAGCAGCCACCCCATGAAGGGCGGAAGCGGGGTCCGCCAAAGCGGATCGCGCCGTAGAGCGGATCCGGCTCAGGGGCTCACCTGAACCGGTCAGGATCCTCGCACATCAAACGACCGGCGCGGAGGGACATGCCCTCCGGAACCGTCGTCGCGGGTGTGGCCAGGCGGAAGCGGCGCCAGGACCGTCGGCGGTCGATATGGCCGGCGCTTGCCCCGCCCGGTTCCGGCGCCCAAACTCCGCCCCAGAAAGCGACGGAGGAACGCGCCATGGACGGCATCCTGACGGGACGCCCGGTGGAAGCGGCGGCACGCGAATGGCTCGACGCCTTCGGGGCAGCCCTGGCCTCGGGCAGCGCCCCGGCCCTCGCCGGCCTCTTCGCCGAGGAGTGCCACTGGCGCGACATCCTCGCCTTCGGCTGGGACCTGCGCACCACCTCCGGCGCCGCGGCGATCGCCGGCCGGCTGGCGCCGGCCGCGGCACGCGCCCGTGCGCGTGGCGTGGCGTTGGCCAGGGACCGCACGCCGCCGCGCCTCGTGACCCGTGCCGGCACCGAGGCGGTGGAGGCGATCTTCGCCTTCGAGACGGAAACCGGCCCCTGCAATGGCGTGGTGCGCCTGGTGAAGGAGGGCGGCGCGCCGCGCGCATGGACGCTGATGACCGCGCTCGACGAGCTCCGCGGCCATGAGGATCCGGCCAACGGCAAGCGCTGGCAGGATGTGGACTGGAAGCGGAATTTCGGCGGCGAGAACTGGCTCGACCGCCGCAGGAAGGCCGTGGCCTACGCCGACCGCGACCCGGCGGTGCTGGTGGTGGGGGCAGCGCAGTCCGGGCTCACGGCCGCGGCGCGGCTGACGCTGCTCGGCGTGGACACGCTGGTCGTGGACCGCGAGGCGCGGATCGGCGATTCCTGGCGCCGTCGCTATCATGCGCTGACGCTGCACAACGAGACGCGCGTCAACCACCTGCCCTACATGCCCTTCCCCAAATCCTTCCCGGTCTTCATCCCGAAGGACATGCTGGCCAACTGGTTCGAGATCTACGCCGAGGCGATGGAGCTGAACGTCTGGACCGGCACGGAGCTGACGGATGGGCGCTGGGACGAGGCGGCGGGGTGCTGGGACGTCACGCTGCGCCGCGCTGATGGGACCGAGCGCCGGATGCGCCCGCGCCACATCGTCATGGCCAACGGCGTCAGCTCCATCCCGATCATGC
Organism: Crenalkalicoccus roseus; assembly: GCF_004761865.1. Lineage (GTDB taxonomy): Bacteria > Pseudomonadota > Alphaproteobacteria > Acetobacterales > Acetobacteraceae > Crenalkalicoccus > Crenalkalicoccus roseus. Next base: position 79,692 of record NZ_SJDM01000003.1, read on the forward strand.
CGGAGCTGCCGGGCCTCAGGGAGTTTCGCGGCACGGTGCGCCATTCCGGCGATTACGGCAGCGGCCTCGACTGGAAGGGCCGGCGGGCGCTGGTGCTCGGCACCGGCACCTCGGGGCACGACGTGGCGCAGGACCTCGCCGTTTCCGGCGCGGCGGAGGTGACGCTGATCCAGCGCAGCCCGACGCTGGTGGTGAGCCTCAAGGAGGCGCAGGCGCCCTACGCCCTCTACGACGAGGAGATCCCCTTCGAGGACAAGGACCTGCTCGCCACCTCCTTCCCCTTCCCGGTCTACCGCCGCGCGCATCAGCTCATGACGGCGAGGAATGAGCAGGCGGATCGGGACCTGCTGGAAGGTCTGCGCCGGCGCGGCTTCCGCCTGACTTCGGGGCCGGACGGCACGGGCTGGCAGATCATGTACCAGAACCGCGGCGGGGGATACTATTTCGACGCCGGATGTTCGCAGCTCATCGTCGAGGGACGTGTCGGCCTCATCCAGTATGCCGATATCGAGCGCTTCGGGCCCGAGGGCGCCATCATGAAGGATGGCAGCGTCAGGCCGGCCGACCTCATCGTGCTGGCGACCGGCTACGAAGGCCAGCTCGCGGCGGCGCGGCGCATCCTCGGGGAGGCGGTGGCGGAACGGGTCGGCAAGGTGTGGGGCTTCGACGAGGAGGGCGAGCTGCACGGCATGTGGCGTCCGACCGGGCAGCCCGGTCTGTGGTTCCATGGCGGCGGCTTGGCGCAGTGCCGCATCTTCTCGAAGGTGCTGGCGCTGCAGATCAAGGCGCGCGAACTCGGCCTTCCCGTGACCGCCGGGTTCTGAGCGCACCGGCGGGAGAGGGCGCTCCGCTCGGAGGATCGCCAGCATGCGGCCGAGGCGCGGGCGGTGGTCCTGCAATCCCGCCTGCGGAACGCCGCAGGGCGTTGGTAGGGCGCCGGAGCAGGCTGCGCGTGCTGGAGGCCGACCCCCCCCGCCATCGCCAGCAAGCACGAGCTGGCGTGTCACCGGCCCGATGCGGCCGCGGCTCGCCGCCCGTCCCAGGCTCGCGCGTGCGGTGAGGGGCCTGCCGCGCCCCCTGTCGCGGATCGCCTGGCCAACTCTCGGTTGGGGGTTAGGGATGGGACCGTCCGGGGGATCTCAGGCCCTGATCTCCTGGATGGTCTCGAAGCCCTCGAACTCCGGGGGACCGAGATAGAGCGGCTTGGCTTGGCCGGCGTCGCGGTGCGCGGTGCGGAACGCCTCCGAGCGGGTCCAGGCCTCGAAATCCGCCCGGCTGCGCCAGAGGCTGTGTGAGGCGTAGAGCACGTGATCCTCCCGCGCCGGGCCGCGCAGCAGGCGGAACTCCACGAAGCCTGGCACCATTCGAAGCTGCGATTGGCGCGTGGTCCAGATCCGCTCGAACTCCGGCGCGGCGTCGGGGGCGACACGGAAGCGGTTCATGGCGATGAACATGTCTCGGCTCCTCCGGCATTCGGTGGCGGGTGATGTAACGCCCATCCCGGGACATGGAAGGTCGTGCCCATCCCATCAGGACGGGCCCGCGCCCACGGGCACGGGAAAGGCCGCCCCGGCTTGCCGGAGCGGCCTTCCGCGGACGCCAGGGCTGATCCACTTTGGCGGATCGCGCCTTCGCTTCTTGTCCAGGCGGTGCGGCTCAGCCGGCCAGCGCCGCCTCCTTGCCCTTGCGCAGGTTGGGCAGCGCCATGGCCAGCAGCGCGACGGCGCCGATGGCGAGCAGGGTGGCGCTGATCGGGCGCTCCACGAACACCATCGGGTCGCCGCGGGAGAGCAGCATGGCCCGGCGCAGATGCTCCTCCATCATCGGGCCGAGGACGAAGCCGATCAGCAGCGGCGCGGGCTCCATCCTCAGCTTGGCGCACATGTAGCCGAACACCGCGAACAGCACCGTCATGTACACGTCGAAGACGTTGTTGTTGATGGAGTAGGAGCCGATCGCGCAGAAGATCAGGATCGAGGGGAAGAGATACTTGTAGGGCACCTGCAGCAGCTTCACCCACATGCCGATCATCGGCAGGTTGATGATCAGCAGCATCAGGTTGCCGATCCACATGGAGGCGATCAGCCCCCAGAACAGGTCGGGCTGCGCCTCCACCATGCGCGGGCCGGGCTGGATGCCCTGGATGATCAGCGCGCCCACCATCAGCGCCATCACCGCGTTGGAGGGAATGCCGAGGGTCAGCAGCGGGATGAAGGAGGTCTGGGAGGCGGCGTTGTTGGCGCTCTCCGGTCCCGCCACGCCTTCGATCGCGCCCTGGCCGAAGAGGTGCCGGTTCTTCGACAGGCGCCGCTCCATCATGTAGGAGCCGAAGGAGGCAAGCGCTGCGCCGCCGCCCGGCAGGATGCCGAGCACCGAGCCGACCACCGTGCCACGCAGCACCGAGGGGGTGGCGCGGACCCATTCCTGCCTGGTCAGCCAGAGCGAGCCGACCTTGGTGCTGAGGACGCTGCGCGCCTCCGGCTTCTCCAGGTTCAGGATGATCTCGGCGATGCCGAACATGCCCATGGCCACGGCGACGAAGCCGATGCCGTCGGACAGTTCCGGAATGCCGAAGGTGAAGCGCTGCTGCCCGGTCTGCACGTCGGTGCCGACCAGGCCGAGGGCGACGCCGAGCACCACCATGCCGATGGACTTCAGGACCGAGCCCTGGGCCAGTACGGCGGAGATGATCAGGCCAAGCAGCATGAGCGAAAAGTAATCCGCCGGCCCGAAGGAGAGCGCCACCGAGGTGAGCAGCGGCCCGGAGGCGGCCACCAGCACGGTCGCCACCGAGCCCGCGAAGAAGGAGCCGATAGCGGCGATGGCGAGCGCCGCCCCCGCCCGCCCGTTGCGGGCCATCTTGTAGCCCTCGAGCGTGGTGACGACGGCGGAGACCTCGCCCGGCAGGTTCAGCAGGATTGCGGTGGTGGAGCCGCCATACTGCGCCCCGTAGTAGATGCCGGCCAGCATGATGATGGCGGTCACCGGCGGCTGCCCGAAGGTGATCGGCAGCAGCAGCGAGATGGTGGCGACCGGCCCGATGCCCGGCAGCACGCCGATCGCCGTGCCGATCAGGCAGCCGATCAGGGCGAAGAGCAGGTTCTCGAAGGAGAGCGCGACGCTGAAGCCGTGCGCCAGGTTGGCGATCAGGGTTTCCATGGGGATCGGTCCCTAGGGCGCGGCGTCAGAGGGACCACGGCCAGACAGGCACGCGGATGTCGAGCTGGCGGATGAAGATCCACCAGCAGAGGCCGAGCAGGAACACCGTGACCCCGACGATGCCGAGCGGCCGCGCCCGGTGATCCGGATCGGCGATCGCCGACACGACGACGGTGCCGATGATTGCCAGCATCAGCCCGCCCTTCTCCAGGAGCAGGGAGAAGACGCAGAGGGCAGCGCAGACATAGCCGAGCATCCGCCAGCCCGCGGCCCAGCAGAGGACGAGGAAGCCCGCCAGCATGCCGAGGCCGACATCGGCGTAGTTCTGCGCGAACAGGGGGCCGAGCCAGGGGGCGACCAGGTACGCGGCGAGGCCGACGGCGACCGCCGCGGCAAGGCTCTTCGCATCCAGGGGGGTCCACTTCTCGAGCGGATCCGGCCCGTTGAAGAGGCCGATCAGCAGGACGATCCCGCCCAGCGCCATCAGCACCCAGAACACCAGCATGGGCATGTAGCCCGGCCCCATGCGGCGGGCGGTGCCGAGGGCATGCTCCTGGTTCAGCCACAGCCCGGCCGCGGCCACGGCGACGAGGAACACGCCCGAGGCGATGTCCTTGGCATTCAACTTCATTCTGAGACCTCTCCTTGCCTCCCTGCTCCTCCGGCTGCGGGCGCGGAAACGCCGCCCGATCCGGTTGCCGCCGCCCTTGAAGCGCCGGGCAAACGAAAGCGGCCGGCGTGCAATCCCCGGCCACTTCACCGCGAGGCATTCTAGCTGGGTCCAAGAAGAGTGCACTACTCGCGCAACCCTGGACTTAAGAACTCATGAAGGACTTGTAACCCCCGTCCTGGTGTTTTCATGCTTTCCGTAAGTAATCCGTAAGCCGGCCATGGCAGGGGGGCCGCTGCCGCGCCGCTTGCCACGCCCTAAGGCAGCGGCGATCCTGCACGCCCTCGCCGCCTGCCGCAGGATGCCCATGCCGCTTGCCAATGACCCCAGAACGCGCATCCGCGACGCTGCCGCCGCGCTCGAGCCGCGGTTGATCGCGCTGCGCCGCGACATCCACGCCCATCCCGAGCTCGCCTTCGAGGAGACCCGCACCGCCGGCATCGTCGCCGCCGAACTCGCCCGCCTCGGCATTCCGCACCGCACCGGCGTGGGGCGCACCGGTGTGCTCGGCGTGATCGAGGGCGGCAGGCCGGGCCCGACGCTCGCCATCCGCGCCGACATGGACGCGCTGCCGATCCAGGAGGAGACCGGGCTGCCCTTCGCCAGCACCGTGCCCGGGAAGATGCACGCCTGCGGGCATGACATCCACACCGTGACGCTGCTCGGCGCCGCCGCGGTGCTGAAGGAGATGGCGCCGCAGCTCGCCGGGCGCGTGGTGCTGGTGTTCCAGCCGGCCGAGGAGGTGCTGGAGGGCGCCGCGGCGATGATCGCCGACGGCGCGGCGGAGGGGGTGGACTACGCGCTCGGCTTCCACAACCACCCGGACATGCCGGCCGGCCGCTTCGGCTACGTCCGCGGCGCCTCGCTCGCCGCCTCGGACCGCTTCGACCTGGTGCTGCGCGGGCGCTCCGGCCACGCCGCCCACCCCTACGCCTCGGTCGATCCCATCGTCGCGGCGGCGCACCTCGTCGCGCAGGTGCAGACGGTGGTCAGCCGCGAGATGAAGGCGATCCACCCGGCCGTCGTCACCATCGGCATGCTCCAGGGCGGCACCACCTACAACATCATCCCCGAGCGCGTGCATCTGAAGGGCACGGTCCGCACCCTGCACGCCGAGGCGCGCGACAAGGCCGAGGCCGCGATCCGCCGCCTGGTGGAGGGGATCTGCGCCGGGATGCGCGTGGCGGCGGAGCTCGCCTACCAGCGCAAGGTCCCGCCGCTGGTCAATGACGACCGCGTGCTGGAGCCCGCCATCGCGGCCGTGCGCGAGCAATTCGGGGAGGTGATGGAGGAGGGTGAGCCCTCCATGGGCGCCGAGGACTTCTCCGCCTTCGCGGAGCGGGTGCCGAGCTTCCAGCTCCGCGTCGGCTCCGGCGCGCCGGGGCGGGAGGACCGGCTGCACAACGCGGCCTACCAGCCGGACGAGCGCTGCATCGGCCTCGGCGTGCAGGCGCTCTCCCGCATCGCGCTGGACATGCTGCGGTGACGCGCCGCATCGCCGAACTCACCGCACCCGAGGTGGCGGAGCGCCTCGCCGCCGGCGCCTGCGTGCTGCTGCCCATGGGCAGCCTGGAGACGCACGGGCCGCAGGCGCCGATGGGCGACTTCCTGCTGGCCGAGGCGGTCGCCGGGCGCATTGCCAGCGCCGCCGCGGCGCACGGGACGGATGCGCTGCTCCTCCCGCCCATCCCCTTTGGCGGCGAGGACTTCTTCTCCTTCGTCCCTGGCGGCGTGGTGCTGACGCCCGCACTGCTGCAGGCCGTAGTGGAGGAGGTGTGCGGCAACCTGATCCGCACCGGCACGCGGCGCATCCTGATCGTCAACGGCCATGCCGGCTCGATCGCGCCGGTGGACGCCGCCTGCCGCGCGCTGCGCCGGCGCCACGACCTCCGCATCCCGGCGTTGCATCTCTGGCGCGCCGCGGGCGCGCTGCACGGCGAGCTCGGCGGCAGCCCCGACAGCCTCGGACATGGCGGCGACCCGGTCTGGTCGGTGGCGCTGCACCTCCGCCCCGACCTCTGCCGCCCGGAGCGGGCGCGGGCGCGGGAGGCGGTGCCGCCCATCCTCGGCCTGCCCGTCGCCGATTTCGGCACGCTGCGCATCGCCGGCGTGCCCTTCGCCGTGCCGATGGAGGTGGAGGAGGTCGCGCCCGGCGGCGTCGCCTGCGCCGACAGCCGCCCCGGCAGCGCGGAACACGGCGAGCGCCTGGTGGCGCGGCTGGCCGAGGCCGGCGCCGCCATGCTCGCGCAGCTGAAGGAGCATGTCGCGTGAGGATCTGCGTCTACGGCCCCGGCGCCATCGGCGGGCATCTGGCGGCGCGGCTGGCGAAGGGGGGCGCGGAGGTTTCCGTGGTCGCCCGCGGCGCGCAGCTCGAGGCGATCCGCGCCCGCGGCCTCGCGGTCCGTGCCGCGGACGGGGTGATCGAGTGCCGTCCCCGCGCCAGCGACGACCCGGCCGAGCTCGGCCCTCAGGACGCGGTGGTGGTGACGACCAAGGTGCCGGCGCTACCCTCCGTCGCCGCCCGCATCGCGCCGCTGCTGGGGGCCGACACGCCGGTCGCCTTCGTCACCAACGGCATTCCCTGGTGGTACTTCGACTGGCATGGCGGCCCGCGCGAGGGCGACCGCGTGCCGGAGGCGGATCCGGGCGACGTGGTGCGCCGCGCCGTCGGCGTGGAGCGCGCCATCGGCGGGGTCATCTACTCCGCCTGCTCGGTCGCGGAACCCGGCGTGGTCGAGGTGACCAGCCGCACCAGCAAGCTGATCCTGGGCGAGCCGGACGGCGCCCGCTCCCCCCGCGCCGTGGCGCTGGCCGCGGCCTTCAAGGCGGGGGGGCTGCCCTGCTCGGTCTCGGCCGACATCCGCACCGATGTCTGGGCAAAGCTGCTGAACAACCTCTCCAACGGCCCGGTCTGCCTGCTGACCCGGCGGCACATGCGCGACACCTTCGCCGATCCTGCGATCCGCGCGGCGGCGGTGCGCGTGGTCGAGGAGGGGATGGCGGTCGCCGCCGCGCTCGGCCGGCCCGTGCCCGGCTCGGCCGAGGAGCGGATCGCGCTCTCCGCCGACCTGCCGCACAAGCCCTCCATCCTGCAGGACCTGGAGGCGGGACGGCCGATGGAGGTGGAGGCGCTGTTCATGGCGCCGCTCCGCCTCGCCCGCGAGGCCGGGGTGCCGACGCCGACCCTGTCCCTGCTGGTGGCGCTCGCGGCCCAGGCGGCGGAGGCGGCGGGCCTATATAAGCGGGTATGAGCGGGCGGGCTGAGGTGCTTCGCCTCGGGGAAGGACACCGCATGGGACCGCTGATAGACCACGTCGTCGTGGATGTGCGCGACCGGATGGAGGAGGGGGCGCGGCGCTACCGTGCCCTCGGCTTCACCCTGACGCCGCTCGGCCGGCACAGCCTGGGCTCGGCCAACCATCTGGCGATCTTCGGGCGCGACTATCTGGAGCTGCTCGGCACCGACGTCCCCGGCGGGGCGCTGCGCCCCGACCTCGCGGGCTATCCGGTGGGGCTGAACGGGCTGGTGTTCCTGGCCAGGGGGGCGGAGGCGCTGCAGCAGGCGCAGCAGGCGCGCGGCGTGCCGGTGCAGGGCGTGGTCAATTTCTTCCGCCCGGTGGAGTTCCCGGACGGCACCCGCGCCGATGCCCGCTTCAACGTCGTGCGCCTCGACCCCGCCGCCGCCTTCGACGGCCGCATGTACTGGTGCGAGCATTTGACGCCCGAGAATGTCTGGCGCGCGGAGTGGCAGGACCACCCGAACGGCGCCACCGGCATCGCCCGCGTGCTGCTCTCGGTGCGCGACCCGGCGCGGCAGGCGGCGCTGTTCACCCGCATCTTCGGTCCCGGCCACCTGGCCGAGGGGCCGGGCGGGCGGCGCATCCTGAAGGCCGGGGACGCGGTGGTGGAGTTCGCGCCGCACGCCGCGGTGCGGGAGGAGCTTGGCGCCGCCGCGCCCGACCCCGCCGAGCGGGGCGACCACATGGTGCTGGTGGGGCTGCGTGTGCGCGACCTCGCCCGCACCGCCGAGGTGCTGCGCGCCAACGGCGTCGCCGGCGTGGAGGAGAAGGACGGCCGGCTGCGCGTCCCGGCGTCCGAGGCGATGAACGCGACGATCGACTTCATGGCCTGAGCGGCGCGGGGCGCGGCAGGGCGGTCTGGCCGAGCACCCAGCCCTCCCAGCGCCGGATCCAGGGGTCCTCCGGCACGAAATCCGGCCGGGCCCCGTCCAGCACGCCGATCAGGCCGAGCAGGCCGATGACGGAGTCGAACCGGTCCTCGGCCGCCGCGTCGCGCCCGAAGCCGGCGGCGATGGCCTCGGCCAGGGCGGGCGTGGGCTCGACGCGCCGCGCCGCCATGGCGCCGGCCAGCGCCGGGGCGAGCGCCCGCCGCGCCGCCTGCGCCCGCTTGCTGCCGGAAAGGCGAAGGCCGCAATGACGCAGCGCCTCGGCCGGATACACCTCGGCCAGCACCAGCCGCCCCGGGGCGAGCAGCGCGCGCAGCCGGCCCTCGAAGGGCCACAGCGCGAGCGGCGCCCCGGCGGCGAGGGCGGGCGCCAGCCAGTCCCGCCAGGCCGTGATCGCCGCCTTGCCGGACTGGTTGGCGCCGAGCGTCCAGAATGGCGGCGCCCCGGCCGGGCGTTCCGCCGTCGCGCGGTCGCACCAGCGCGACAGGGCGTCGGGGCCGGCGAGGCCGAGCGCGGCCGCATGTGCCGCCCGCGTCATCCCCTTTGCGCCGCGCGCCGGGTAGAAGGGGCGGTCGGGCGAGACCGTCTCCAGCCCCGCATTCACCGCGAAGAAGCCGGGACGGCCGGCGAGGCCGCGCAGGAAGGTGGGGAAGTCGGGCTCCGGCCGCCCCGCCGCCCAGGCGCGCGGCAGGCCGAGCGGGAGGTCGAGGCCGAGCGCTGCCGGCACACCCTCGCCGAGGAGCGTCGCCGCCAGCGCCGCCGGGTCCCGCACTTGGCAGGGCGCCTCCGCCCGCCATGTGCCGCCCTGGCGGCGGGCGAGGGTGGCCCACCGCTTGCGCGGATCGCTGCTCCAATCCGCATGCGCGGCAACCAGGTCGGGCGGCGGGGGCGGCATGTCGGGGCTCGGCGTATAAGGCGGGCGGCGCGGGACCGCCGCGGCAGGCGAGGGGAAGGGCGATGGCGGAGGCGAGAATACCGGAGAGGACACGCGGGCCGGAGGCGGCGACGCCCTACAACACCCCCGCCAAATGGTTCCACTGGGTCACGGTGGCGCTGATGGCGGTGGCCCTGCCGGTCGGCCCGCTGATCAAGTTCGTCCGGGACGAGGACAAGATGGCGTTCTACGCGCTGCACGAATCGGCGGGGCTGACCCTGCTGTTCGTGGCCATCGCCCGCCTCGCCTGGCGCCTGCGCCACCCGCCGCCGCCCCTGCCCGCGCATGTTCCGCGGCCGCTGCGGTTCGCGGCCAACGGGGTGCACAACACCCTCTACGCGCTGCTGATCCTGCAGCCCGTCCTCGGCTTCCTCATGACCAACGCCTTCGGCTTCCCGATGCGGGGGGAGACCGCCTATCTCGGCTTCATCCACTTCCCGAAATTCATGGAGCCGGTGGAGTGGCTGGCCGAGTGGCTCAAGACCGCGCACATCATCGGCGGCTGGACCATCGCGGCGCTGCTGGTGGCCCATCTGGGCGGGGTCGTGTACCACCAGGCGATCCGCCGCGACGACCTGCTGCTGCGCATGGTCTGATGCCCGGCGAAGGCCACGGCTTCCGTGACGGCTGCGCGCCAGCCTCGAGGGTCACGCCCCAGCCATGGGGCGGGGCTTCGCACGGCCGGGGATGGCGCCTCGGGGGGCGGCTTTCCACCCTGTCCGGCCTGCGCTAAAGGCGCCGCTTCACGGCTGCGGGTGGGCCACGCGGGCGTGGTGGAACTGGCAGACACGCCGGATTTAGGTTCCGGTGGCGCAAGCCGTGGGGGTTCAAATCCCTCCGCCCGCACCACCACCCCCGGCCTGACCCCCTTGGAAAGTGGGCGAGACGACGATGCAGGTGACCGAGGTCGCGAATGAGGGGCTGAAGCGGGCCTACCAGGTGGTGGTCCCGGCGAGCGATATCGCGGCCAAGCGCGCCGAGCGGCTGGACAGGCTGGGCCGCGAGCTGCGCCTGCCCGGCTTCCGCCCCGGCAAGGTGCCGCCCAAGGTGGTGGCCGCCCGCTACGGCCAGGCGGTGACCGGGGAGGTGCTTGAAGAGAGCGTGAATGACGCCACCCGGCAGGTGGTCTCCGACCGCGGCCTGCGCCCGGCCCTGCAGCCGAAGATCGAGCTGGTGAACTTCGCCGAGGGCGCCGATCTCGAGTTCAAGATGGAGCTCGAGGTGCTGCCTGAGGTGCCGATGCCGGATTTCGCCGGCATCGCGCTGGAGCGACTGAAGGCCGAGCCGACCGAGGAGCAGGTCGCCAAGGCGCTCGATTCCATCGCCCAGCGCAACCGCCGCCTGGAAGACATCGAGGAGGCCCGTCCCGCCGCCCGGGGCGAGGTGCTGGTCTGCGACTTCACCGGCCGGCTGATCGGCGAGGATGGGACGCCGGGCGAGCCTTTCCCCGGCGGCTCGGCCACCGACATGCCGATCGAGGTGGCGGGCGAGGGCTTCATCCCGGGCTTCACCGAGCAGCTGGAGGGCATGGCGCCCGGCGAGACCCGGACCATCCGCGTCACCTTCCCCGAAGGCTACGGGGCCGCCGAGCTGGCCGGCAAGCAGGCGGCCTTCGAGGTGACCGCCAAGGCCCTGAAGCGGCCCGTCACCCCGGCCCTGGACGACGAGCTGGCGAAGTCCCTCGGCTTCGACGACCTGGAGAAGCTGAAGGGCGCGCTGCGTGAGCAGCTTCAGAAGGAGTATGACAGCCTGTCGCGGCTGCGGATCAAGCGGGCGTTGCTCGACGCGCTGGCGGAGCGGGCCGACTTCCCGGTGCCCGAGGGAATGGTCGAGGCCGAGTTCGCCCAGATCTGGCAGCGGGTGGAGGCCGACCTGAAGGCCGGGCGGCTGGACGAGGACGACAAGGGCAAGGATGAGGAAACCCTGAAGGCCGATTACCGCCGGATCGCGGAACGGCGGATCCGCCTCGGTCTGCTGCTGTCCGAGATCGGCCGGACCAACAACATTTCGGTCACCGCCGAGGAGCTCGGCCGGGCGATGCGTCAGGAGGCGGCCCGCTACCCTGGCCAGGAGCAGGCCGTGATGGAGTTCTTCCGCAGGAACCCCCAGGCGGCCGAGAATCTCCGCTCCCCCATCTTCGAGGAGAAGGTGGTGGACTTCATGCTCGAGCTGGCGCAGGTGACGGAGCGGACCGTGTCGCCGGAGGAACTCTCCGGGGGGGCGGCGGCCTGAGCCGCCCGGCTGCGGCGAGGCATGGCCGGCGGTTCAGGCCGTCACGGGACGGTATCGAGTGGTCACAGCGGGCGCGGCAGCCCTTCCGGTGCGCTGGCGCTTGCCCCACATTAGCGGGGCCGGGCGATTCCGCCCGCCGGGCGGGGCGGCGTGGCGGCCGATCCGAGGCCGGCCGGAGACCCTGGCGGCATTCGGGCCGCGCGTGCCGGCTGCGCCCCTGCGACTGAAAGGCATGACCTATGCGGGACCGTGATCCGGTCGAGTTCTACAACAGCAACCTCGTTCCGATGGTGGTCGAGCAGACCGCCCGGGGCGAGCGTGCCTACGACATTTATTCGCGTCTGCTGAAGGAGCGCATCATCTTCCTGACGGGCCCGGTCTACGACCAGGTGTCCTCGCTGATCTGCGCCCAGCTCCTGTTCCTGGAGAGCGAGAATCCGAACAAGGATATCGCCTTCTACATCAATTCGCCGGGCGGTGTGGTTTCGGCCGGCCTCGCGATGTATGACACGATGCAGTATATCCGCAGCCCCGTGAGCACGGTCTGCATCGGCCAAGCGGCTTCCATGGGCTCGCTGCTGCTCTGCGCCGGCACCAAGGGCAAGCGTTTTGCCCTGCCCAACAGCCGGATCATGGTGCATCAGCCCTCTGGCGGCGCCCAGGGGCAGGCCACCGACATCGAGATCCAGGCCCGGGAGATCCTGAAGCTCCGCCAGCGGCTGAACGAGATCTATGTCAAGCACACGGGTCAGCCCATCGAGGCGATCGAACGCAAGCTGGAGCGGGATACCTATATGTCGGCCGAGGAGGCCCGGGATTTCGGCCTGATCGACCAGGTGGTCGAGCAGCGTCCCGCCGCGCCGGGCGCCGAGGCGAAGAGCTGAGGCCCGCCCTGTCGGGTACCGGTGTCCCGCCCCGGCGCCCGCCGCCCGCCTGCCGGGCCGGGCCCGCACGGAGCTTTCCCCCTGATGACAGGGGGGCTACAGTCCTGACCAGCGCCCCTCACGGCCGGCACCCCGGCCGAGCGGGGGGCGGGGAGTGCCCATGAGCAAGTCCGGCGACTCGAAGAACACCCTGTACTGCTCGTTCTGCGGCAAGTCGCAGCACGAGGTCCGCAAGCTCATCGCCGGACCGACCGTGTTCATCTGCGACGAATGCGTCGAGCTGTGCATGGACATCATCCGCGAGGAGCACAAGACGCACCTCGTGAAGTCCCGCGACGGGGTGCCGACCCCCAAGGAGATCTGCAAGGTCCTGGACGATTACGTGATCGGCCAGGAACACGCGAAGAAGGTGCTCTCCGTTGCGGTGCACAACCACTACAAGCGGCTGGCGCACGGCGCGAAGAACAACGACGTCGAGATCGCCAAGTCCAACATCCTGCTGATCGGCCCGACCGGCAGCGGCAAGACGCTGCTGGCCCAGACGCTGGCGCGCATCCTCGACGTGCCCTTCACCATGGCCGACGCGACCACGCTGACCGAGGCCGGCTACGTGGGCGAGGATGTGGAGAACATCATCCTCAAGCTGCTGCAGGCTGCCGACTACAACGTGGAGCGGGCGCAGCGGGGCATCGTCTACATAGACGAGGTGGACAAGATCAGCCGCAAGTCGGACAACCCCTCCATCACCCGCGACGTGTCGGGCGAGGGCGTGCAGCAGGCGCTGCTCAAGATCATGGAGGGCACCATCGCCTCCGTCCCGCCGCAGGGCGGGCGGAAGCACCCGCAGCAGGAATTCCTGCAGGTGGACACCTCCAACATCCTGTTCATCTGCGGCGGCGCCTTCGCGGGGCTTGAGAAGATCATCGCCGCGCGCGGCAAGGGCTCCGGCATCGGCTTCGGCGCCGAGGTGCGCAGCCCCGATGAGCGGCGCACGGGCGCGATTCTGCGCGAGGTGGAGCCCGAGGACCTGCTGAAATTCGGCCTGATCCCGGAGTTCATCGGCCGCCTGCCGGTGATCGCCACACTCGACGACCTCGACGAGAAGGCGCTGATCGAGATCCTGACTAAGCCCAAGAACGCCCTGGTCAAGCAGTACCAGCGGCTGTTCGAGATGGAGGGGACGAAGCTCACCTTCACCGAGGACGCGCTCAGGTCGGTGGCGGCGCGGGCGATCCAGCGCAAGACCGGGGCGCGCGGATTGCGTTCGATCATGGAGCAGATCCTGCTTTCGACCATGTTCGACCTGCCCGGCCTCGACGACGTGGACGAGGTGGTGGTGAACCGGGAGGTGGCGGAGAGCCGGGCCAGCCCCCTCTTCATCTATGGCGAGCGGGCGGCCGAGCAGAGCTCGGCTTGATACGGCCGGTGCCGGGGAGGGGACAGCCCCGCCCCGGTTTTCAAGATCTTGTTGGGGGGTGCGCGCGGACCCATCTCCCCCGCATCCCCGCGGCGCCGCGGGCCGTGCCGCAGACCGGGCGTTCCCCGGGGGCGGACCGCGCGCCGACTGTCCTTCAGTGAGGTCCCGATGGCGGAACAGAACCTGCAGCCGGTGCGCGGCGAACTCCTCCCCGTGCTGCCGCTGCGCGACATCGTTGTCTTCCCCCACATGATCGTTCCGCTCTTCGTCGGGCGGGAGAAGTCGGTGCGCGCGCTCGAGGCGGTGATGCGCGATGACAAGCAGATCCTGCTCGTCGCGCAGAAGAACGCCGCCCAGGACGATCCGGCCCCGGAGGACCTTTATCAGGTCGGTACCGTCTCGACCGTGCTGCAGCTCCTCAAGCTGCCCGACGGCACGGTGAAGGTGCTGGTCGAGGGCGGGCGGCGCGCGCGAATCGTCGGCTTCAAGGAGACGCAGAGCCACTTCGAGGCCTACGCCACCGCCATCGAGGAGGAGGTGGGCGAGCCGCAGGAGACGGACGCGCTGGCGCGCACCGTGATCAGCCAGTTCGAGCAGTACATCAAGCTCAACAAGAAGATCGCGCCCGAGGTGCTGGTCTCGATCAACCAGATCGAGGAGCCGGCGAAGCTCGCCGACACGGTGGCGGCGCATCTCTCGCTCAAGATTCCAGAGAAGCAGGAGCTGCTCGAGACCGCCGGCGTCGCGGCCCGGCTCGAGAAGGTCTTCGCGCACATGGAGAGCGAGATCGGCGTCCTTCAGGTGGAGAAGCGCATCCGCAACCGCGTCAAGCGGCAGATGGAGAAGACGCAGCGCGAATACTACCTGAACGAGCAGCTCAAGGCGATCCAGAAGGAGCTCGGCGAGGGCGAGGACGGCAAGGACGAGGCCGCCGAGCTCGAGGCACGCATCAAGGCCACCAAGCTGTCCAAGGAGGCGCGCGAGAAGGCGATGGCGGAGCTGAAGAAGCTCCGCACCATGTCGCCGATGAGCGCCGAGGCGACGGTGGTGCGCAACTACCTCGACTGGATGCTCTCGATTCCCTGGAGGAAGAAGAGCAAGGTCCGCAACGACATCCTCAAGGCCGAGGAGGTGCTGAACGCCGACCACTACGGCCTGGAGAAGGTGAAGGAGCGGATCATCGAGTACCTGGCGGTGCAGAGCCGCAGCCCGAAGATCCGCGGGCCGATCCTGTGCCTGGTCGGCCCCCCCGGTGTCGGCAAGACCTCGCTCGGCAAGTCCATCGCCAAGGCGACGGGGCGGAATTTCGTGCGCATGTCCCTGGGCGGTGTACGCGACGAGGCGGAGATCCGCGGCCACCGCCGCACCTATATCGGCTCCATGCCGGGCAAGATCATCCAGGGCATGAAGAAGGCGAAGACCTCGAATCCGCTCTTCCTGCTCGACGAGATTGACAAGCTCGGCGCCGACTGGCGCGGTGATCCGTCCTCCGCGCTGCTCGAGGTGCTGGACCCGGAGCAGAACGCCAGCTTCAACGACCATTACCTGGAGGTGGATTACGACCTCTCCGACGTGATGTTCGTCACCACCGCCAACAGCCTGCGCATGCCGCAGCCGCTGATGGACCGGATGGAGATCATCCGCATCCCCGGCTACACGGAGGATGAGAAGGTCGAGATCGCTAGGCGCCACCTGATCCCCAAGCAGGCGGAGGCGAACGGCCTGAAGGAAGGCGAGTGGTCCATCTCCGAGGACGCACTGCGGGATCTGGTGCGCTACTACACGCGCGAGGCCGGGGTGCGGAACCTCGAGCGCGAGATCGGCAATCTCGCCCGCAAGGCGGTGAAGGAGATCGTCTCGAAGAAGGCGAAGAAGGTCGCCATCACCCGCAAGAACCTCGACAGGTACGCCGGGGTGCGGAAGTTCCGCTACGGCGAGGCCGAGGCGGAGGACATGGTGGGCGTCGTCACCGGCCTCGCCTGGACCGAGGTGGGCGGCGAGATCCTGACCATCGAGAGCGTCATGGTGCCGGGCAAGGGCAAGGTGCAGCACACCGGCAAGCTCGGCGACGTGATGCAGGAGAGCGTCTCGGCCGCCATGTCCTACGTGCGCTCGCGCGCCACCAGCTTCGGCATCAAGCCGACACTGTTCGAACGGCGCGACATCCACGTGCACGTGCCGGAGGGCGCGACTCCGAAGGACGGGCCGAGCGCTGGCATCGCCATGGCAACCTCCATCGTCTCCGTGCTCACCGGCATTCCGGTGCGCAAGGACGTGGCGATGACGGGCGAGATCACGCTGCGTGGACGCGTGCTGCCGATCGGCGGCCTGAAGGAGAAGCTGCTGGCGGCGCTGCGCGCGGGCGTCACCACCGTCTTCATCCCGAAGGAAAACGAGAAGGACTTGGCGGAGATCCCGGACAATGTGAAGAAGGGGCTCACCATCCTTCCTGTCAGCCATGTGGATGAGGTGATTGGGAAGGCGCTGGTGCGTGCGCCCGAGCCGATCGAATGGGCGGAGCCGCCCGAGCCCGCGGCCCCGCTCGGCAAGGATGCAGACGGGCAACAGCCAGCCTTGCCGCACTGAGGGTAGAGGCGGCGGTCCGGCGGCGCTTCGGCGCCGCCGGCGTTGCGCTGATACCGCGGGTTCGCCCGGAATTCCGGGTCGAACTCCCTGCCACGATTGACGCGTGCAAATCCTGCTGAATACAGTCACTCCGGGTTTCGCGCCCGGAATCGTCCGGGGCGCCTCACGCAGCCTTGGAGCGCGTGTCCTCAGGAAGGGGGGTCTTCCTCGTGAACAAGCAGGATCTGATCACAGTGGTCGCCGAGGCGGGGGATCTGCCCAAGGCCAAGGCGGGCGACGTGGTGGACGCGGTGTTCGAGGCAATCACCAAGTCGCTGAAGAAGAAGCAGGAAGTCCGGCTGGTCGGCTTCGGAACCTTTTCGACCTCGAAGCGCAAGGCCGGCAAGGGTCGCAACCCCCGTACCGGGGAGGAGATCAAGATCCCCGCAAGCATCACCGTGCGCTTCAAGGCCGGCAAGGGCCTGAAGGAAGCGGTGAACTAGACGCTGCCGCGGGCCCCCGCGGCTGGTTGCTCCACCGTTCGGAACCAGGAAGCGGGGGCTTGCCATCCGCGGCTTCTTGCTTTTCCGTTTCCGACGCCGGATCCGCGAAGGCGGTCTCGTCGGAGCGGTGGCTCAGTTGCTCGGCAGGGATGTGGAAGCACGATCCCTCCCGATGGATCATGCTGTGGCGGGCTCCGGGGGCGCTTAGCTCAGTGGTAGAGCGCCTGTCTTACACACAGGATGTCGGCGGTTCGAATCCGTCAGCGCCCAGGCCTCCCTGGGGGGCAGGAAATCGGGCCAAATCCTGTCGTGCCACCCCGCCTTGACAGCAAGGCTGGCAGCCCTTATTTGCCCGCTCCTGTCGCGGGCGGGTGTAGCTCAGTCGGTTAGAGCGCCGGCCTGTCACGCCGGAGGTCGCGGGTTCGAGCCCCGTCACTCGCGCCACGCGGCATTGTTTCGATCGGCGGCGCCAGCCCGGGCAGGGATGGCGCCGTCGCCGCTTCTGGCCTTTTCGTTGCGCCCCATCGGGATCAGATATCGCCTCTAAGGGCGATTGCCCCCTATGGCGGAGCGGGCGGGGCGCGGCTAATGTCCGCGCACGCCGCGCTGCGGCATGCCGGCGTCCGAGGCAGGCGCGGCTCGTAGCCTCCGGCGCTGCGCTCGACCCGCGCGAGCATCGGCGTGACGGCCCGCATGCCCGCCAAGAGCTGCTCGGCCGCCTGAAGGGACGCGACGAAGCATGACGCAACCGCTGCTGGCAGACTATTTCCCGATCCTGGTGTTCCTGGCGATCGCGGGCGGCATTGCGCTGGCCATGGTCGGGGGCAGCCTGCTGCTGGCGCGGCAGAAGCCGGATCCGGAAAAGCTCTCCGCCTATGAGTGCGGCTTCGAGCCTTTCGATGACACCCGGCGGCGCTTTGACGTGCGCTTCTACCTGGTTGCCATCCTGTTCATCATCTTCGATCTGGAGGTGGCCTTCCTGTTTCCTTGGGCGGTGGCCCTTGGGGACATTGGCTGGTTCGGCTTCTGGTCAATGATGGCTTTCCTGGGCGTGTTGACCATCGGCTTCATCTACGAATGGCGCAAGGGCGCCCTGGATTGGGAATGACGGCGCCGGCGCTGGAGAAAGCAATGAGGGCACAAAGCGAAACCATCGCCTGGAACCGCGAGCATCTGCCGCCTGGCCCGGCGCAGGATGCGGTTGTCAGGGGAATCACCGGCGAGATCGAGGAGAAGGGTTTCGTCGTCGCCAGCCTCGACAAGGTGGTCAACTGGGCACGTACCGGCAGCCTGTGGCCGATGACCTTCGGCCTCGCCTGCTGTGCCGTGCCGATGATCCATGCCTACATGGCGCGCTACGATCTGGACCGGTTTGGGATCATTCCCCGCGGCTCGCCGCGCCAGTCGGACGTGATGATCGTCGCCGGGACGCTCACCAACAAGATGGCCCCGGCCCTGCGCAAGGTCTACGACCAGATGGCCGAGCCGCGATGGGTGATCTCCATGGGCAGCTGCGCCAATGGCGGCGGGTATTACCACTATTCCTATAGCGTGGTGCGGGGCTGTGACCGCATCGTGCCGGTGGATGTGTACGTGCCGGGCTGCCCGCCGACGGCCGAGGGGCTGGTCTACGGCATTCTGCAGTTGCAGAAGAAGATCCGGCGGACGGGGACCATCCTGCGTGGCTGAAGTGATCAAGAGCGCGGCCGAAGCAGGCGCGGTCGCACCGGCCGCTCATGCCGAGCGGCTGCGGATACTGGGTGAGGCCGCCCGTGAGGCGCTCCTCGAAGGAAGCGTGGAGGAGGTGCGGCTTGAGCGCGGCGGGCACGAGCTGGTTCTGCGCGTGCGCAGGGAGCATCTGCTGCAGACCATGGCGCTGCTGCGCGACGATCCTCGCTTCGCCTTCGAGCAGCTGATGGACCTCTGCGGCGTGGACTGGCCCGAGCGCGCCGAGCGGTTCGAAGTGGTGTACAACCTGCTGAGCCTGTCGCTGAACCAGCGGATCCGGGTGACGGTGCGGACCGATGCGGCGACGCCCGTGCCTTCCGTTGCCGCGCTTTGGCCCTGCGCCACCTGGTATGAACGCGAGGCCTGGGACATGTATGGCATTGTGTTCGAGGGGCAGACCGATTTGCGCCGCCTTCTCACCGACTATGGCTTCGAGGGGCACCCGCTGCGCAAGGATTTCCCGCTCACCGGCTATGTCGAGGTGCGCTACGACGAGGAGCGCAAGCAGGTGGTCTATCAGCCGGTGTCGCTGACGCAGGACTTCCGCAATTTCGACTTCCTCTCCCCCTGGGAAGGCATGACGACCCTGCCGGGGGACGAGAAGGTGCACCTGAACCGCATCGAGGGACCCGAGCCGTGAGCGGCAGTTCGCACATGGCGTCCGAGGCAGGGCCGATGGCCGCAACCGCGGATCCCGCCGCTCTCGCTTCCGCCACCGAGGTTTCCACGACCCGGACGGTGGAGGTGGACAGCCACACCATCAATTTCGGCCCTCAGCATCCGGCGGCGCACGGGGTGCTGCGCCTGATCCTGGAAATGAAGGGCGAAGTGGTGGAGCGTGCCGATCCGCATATCGGCCTGCTGCACCGCGGCACCGAGAAGCTGATGGAATACAAGACGTACCTACAGGCCATGCCTTACATGGACCGCCTGGACTACGTCTCGCCCATGTGTATGGAGCACAGCTTCGTGCTGGCGGTGGAGCGGCTGCTCGGCATCGAGCAGGACATCCCCGAGCGGGCGCGGGTCATCCGCACCATGTTCGCGGAGCTGACCCGCATCCTGAACCACCTGCTGAACGTCACCACCTTCGCTCTCGATTGCGGAGCTATCACCCCGGCGCTGTGGGGATTCGAGCAGCGCGAGCACCTTCTCGAGTTCTACGAGGCCGCGGGCGGCAGCCACTATCATGTCAACTACTTCCGCGCCGGTGGTGTGGCGCGCGACATCCCGCCCGCCCTTGAAGAGCGAATTGCGGTCTGGACGCGGCAGTTCCCGCGCTTCCTCGACGATCTTGAGGGGCTGCTGACGGAGAACCGCATCTTCAAGCAGCGCACCGTGGACATCGGGGTGATGAGCGCGGAGCAGGCGATCGCCTGGGGCTTTTCCGGGCCGTGCCTGCGCGCCTCCGGCCTGCCATGGGATCTGCGCAAGGCGCAGCCGTACGAGATCTACGCCGAACTCGACTTCGACATTCCGGTTGGCCGGCATGGCGACTGCTATGACCGCTTCCTTGTACGCATGCAGGAGATGCGGCAGAGTCTCCGGATCGTCGAGCAGTGCCTGAACCGCCTCAAGCCGGGGCCGGTGAAGATTGCGGACAACAAGATCGTGCCGCCGCCTCGGGCGGAGATGAAGCGCTCGATGGAGGCGCTGATCCATCACTTCAAGCTCTACACCGAAGGCTATCACGTGCCTGCCGGCGCGACCTATACGGTGACGGAGGCACCGAAAGGCGAGTTCGGCGTCTACCTGGTGGCGGATGGCACCAACCGTCCCTACCGCTGCAAGATCCGGGCGCCCGGCTATGCGCATCTGCAGGCCATGGACGTACTCTCGAAGGGGCACATGCTGGCCGATGCGGTGGCGATCATAGGCAGCCTTGACATCGTGTTCGGGGAGATTGACCGGTGAGCGGCGCTGAGGGTCAGGGAGGGCCTGAGATTGGCGGCGGCTGGGGCGCTTCCCACGCCGCGGATTCCGAGCATCCGGAGCAGCCGGCGCATTTCCACTTCGACGCCGAGAGCGAGGTGCAGATCGAGAAGATCATCCGCCGCTATCCGCCGGGCAAGCAGGCCAGCGCGGTGATCCCGCTGCTCTACATCGCGCAGCGGCAGATGAAGCGGCAGACCGGAAGCGCCTGGGTGCCACGGGTGGCGATGGATGTGGTCGCCGCCCGGCTCGGGATGGCGCCGATCCGCGTCTATGAGGTTGCGACCTTCTACTTCATGTTCAACACCCGCCCGATCGGAAAGCATCACCTGCAGGTCTGCGGCACCACGCCCTGCTGGCTGCGGGGATCGGACGAGGTGTTGCGCGCCTGCAAGGATGCCGGTGGGCTGAAGGGTTATGGCGACACCAGCGCCGACGGCCTCTTCACCTTGACCGAAGTGGAATGCCTCGGCGGCTGCGTGAACGCGCCTGTGCTGCAGGTGGATGACGACTACTATGAGGACCTGGATTACGAGAGCACGGTGCGCCTGATCGAGGCGCTGAAGCGCGGCGAGCGGCCGAGGCCGGGCAGTGTCATCGGGCGGCAGGCCAGCGCGCCGGCGGGCGAGCGCACGACGCTGCTCGACGTGCCGGGGGAATAGGGTCATGGCGCTTTCCGACAAGGACCGCATCTTCACCAACCTCTACGGCCTGCAGGACTGGCGCCTGCCGGCGGCGCGCCGGCGCGGCAACTGGGACGGTACGGCGGCGCTGATCGCCAAGGGGCGCGACTGGATCATCGAGGAGGTAAAGAATTCCGGGCTGCGCGGCCGTGGAGGCGCTGGCTTCCCGACCGGCATGAAGTGGTCCTTCATGCCGAAGCAGTCGGACGGGCGGCCGCACTACCTGGTGGTGAATGCCGACGAGTCCGAACCTGGCACCTGCAAGGATCGCGACATCATCCGCCACGATCCGCATACGCTGATCGAGGGCTGCCTTCTGGCCGGCGTAGCGATGGGCGCGCATGCCGGCTACATCTACATTCGCGGCGAGTATTACAATGAGAGCCTGGTCCTGGAGGCGGCGATCGCCGAAGCCTATGAAGCCGGGCTGATCGGCCCCAACGCCTGTGGCAGCGGCTGGGATTTCGACCTCTACGTGCATCGTGGCGCTGGCGCCTACATATGTGGCGAGGAGACGGCGCTGATCGAGAGCCTGGAGGGCAAGAAGGGCATGCCGCGCCTGAAGCCGCCCTTCCCGGCAGCCGTTGGGCTCTATGGCGCGCCGACCACGGTGAACAACGTCGAGACCATCGCCGTGGTGCCGGAAATCCTGCGCCGCGGGGCCGCTTGGTTCGCCTCCTTCGGCCGGCCGAAGAATTCCGGCACCAAGATCTTCTGCATCCAGGGACACGTGAACAGGCCCTGCAATGTGGAAGAGGAAATGTCCATTCCGCTGCGCGAGCTGATCGAACGCCATGCGGGTGGGGTACGCGGCGGCTGGGACAATCTGCTGGCGGTGATCCCGGGCGGTTCCTCGACGCCGCTGATCCCAAAAGAGATCTGCGACACCGTCCTGATGGACTTCGACGCCTTGCGCGAGGTGAAGAGCGGCCTCGGCACGGCGGGGGTGATTGTCATGGACAAGTCCACCGACCTGATCAAGGCGATCGCCCGCCTGTCGCAGTTCTACAAGCATGAAAGCTGCGGCCAGTGCACCCCTTGCCGCGAGGGCATGGGCTGGGTGAAGCGCATGATGGACCGCATGGTGGAAGGGCGGGCCGAACTTGCAGAGATCGATGTGCTTGAGGATGTGACGCGCCGCATCGAAGGACATACCATCTGCGCGCTTGCCGATGGTGGTGTGTGGCCGGTGCAGGGGCTGATCCGCCACTTCCGCCCGATGATGGAAGAACGCATTGCGGCCTACAAGGCGAGACGCGGCTCTCCGCAGCCGACACTGCCTATGGCCGCGGAGTAGCGCGCGATGGTGAAAGTCACGGTTGACGGGATCGAGGTGGAGGTGCCGAACGGCGCCTCCGTGCTGCAGGCCTGCGAGGCGGCAGGAAAGGAGATCCCGCGCTTCTGCTACCACGAGCGTCTCTCTGTTGCCGGAAACTGCCGCATGTGCCTGGTGGAGGTGGAGAGGGCACCAAAACCCGTCGCCTCCTGCGCCTATCCCGTGGCGGACGGCATGAAGGTCTTTACTGACAGCCCGATGGTGCGCAATGCCCGTCGCGGCGTCATGGAGTTCCTGCTGATCAACCACCCTCTCGACTGCCCGATCTGCGACCAGGGCGGCGAGTGCGATCTGCAAGACCAAGCCTTCGCCTATGGCATGGATCACTCCCGTTTCCGGGAAGCCAAGCGGGTGGTCAAGGACAAGTATGTCGGGCCGCTGATCAAGACGATCATGACGCGCTGCATTCACTGCACGCGCTGCATCCGCTTCATCACCGAAGTTGCGGGAGTGCCCGAGCTTGGTGCCACCGGCCGTGGCGAGGCCATGGAGGTCGGCACCTATGTCGAAAAGGCGATCACCTCCGAGCTGTCCGGCAACCTGATTGACATCTGCCCGGTTGGGGCGCTGACCAGCCGGCCCTATGCCTTCATTGCGCGTCCCTGGGAGCTGCGTAAGACCGACAGCATTGATGTGCTGGATGCGGTGGGCGCCAATATCCGTGTGGACACGCGTGCGGGTGAAGTGCTGCGCATCCTCCCGCGCATCAATGACGAGGTGAATGAGGAATGGCTCGCCGACCGTGGCCGCTTCGCATTCGATGGGCTGAAGCGCCGTCGGCTCGACCGGCCCTGGGTTCGCCGTGACGGGCGTCTGGTACCAGCGACGTGGAGTGAGGCGTTCACCGCCATCGCCGCCCGGCTGAAGGGCATGTCGGGCGACCGGATCGCCGCCGTCGTCGGCGACCTGATGGACGCCGAGGCGATCGTGGCGCTGAAGGATCTGATGGCGGCGCTCGGCAGCGTCAATCTGGAGTGCCGGGTGGATGGTGCCGCGATTGATGCCTCCCGCCGCGACTTCTACACCTTCAACACCACTATTCCCGGCATAGAGGAAGCGGATGCGCTGCTGATCATCGGCAGCAATCCCCGCCAGGAGGCTCCGGTTCTGAACGCGCGCATACGCAAGCGCATGATAGCGGGACGCTTCCCGATCGGCTTCGTCGGGCCGCGTGGCCTTGACCTCACCTATCCGCATGATTGGCTGGGGGAGGGCGGGGCGACCCTGCGTGCACTCGCCGGAGGTGGCCACCGCTTCAACGAGATGCTGCGCAAGGCGGAGCGACCAATGCTCATCCTCGGCCGTGGAGCGCTGCGTCGTCCGGATGGCGCCGCGGTCCTGGCGGCCGCTTGGCAGGTGGCTGCAGAGAACAACATGCTCCGTCCAGATTGGCATGGCTTCAACCTGCTGCATCTGTTCGGCGGGCAGGTTGCTCCTCTCGATCTTGGTTTTGTGCCGCCGCCAAGCGGGCTTCATCCGCAGATCGAGGCGCTGTGGCTGCTCGGCGCCGATGGAATCGAGCTTGAGCAGATCCCTGAAGGCACTTTTGTCATCTATCAGGGTCATCATGGCGAGGCCGCAGCAGCGCGAGCCGACGTTATACTGCCTGGCGCTGCCTATACGGAAAAGGATGCGACCTGGGTAAACACCGAAGGGCGCGTGCAGCATGGCAGGCTTGCCGTCCATCCTCCCGGAGAGGCGCGCGAGGATTGGAAGATCATTCGTGCTATGAGCGAGGTGCTTGGTCGGCGCCTGCCTTACGACAATCTGGTCAGCGTGCGAGCGCGGCTTGTGGAGATCAATCCGGCCTTTAGTGTGGCAGGTGGCCTCGAACGGCACGGCTGCGAAGACAGGCGTGGGCCTGCGGGCGATCTGTCGGCGCTCTCCGATGCACCTTTCGTGATGCCGATCAGCAATTACTGGCAGGCTGACGTGATCAGCCGTGCTTCCGATGTCATGGCGGAATGCGCGCGCACTTACATATCGCCGGCAACGCCGATGGCTGCGGAGTAGGGAGCATGGACGGATTCCTGGCATCGCCGGCCGGCGTGCTGGTGATTACGGTGGCACAAACCCTAGCCCTTCTGGTGCCGGTGCTGATAGCAGTTGCCTATCTCACCTGGGCGGAGCGCAAGGTGCTGGCGGCGATACAGCTCCGCAAGGGTCCGAACGTGGTCGGTCCCTTTGGTCTGCTGCAGCCCTTCGCGGACGCCATAAAGATGCTGATGAAGGAGACGGTGATCCCCTCGGGGGCGAACCGGCTGCTCTTCATCATGGCGCCAATGCTCACCTTCCTTTTGGCGATGGTGGCCTGGGCGGTCATTCCCGTTCAGGATGGGTGGGCGATAGCTGACATCAATGTCGGCATCCTCTATCTGTTTGCAATCAGCTCGCTCGGCGTCTACGGCATCATCATTGCTGGTTGGGCATCCAACTCCAAATACGCGTTTCTTGGCGCGCTGCGCAGTGCGGCGCAGATGGTGAGCTACGAAGTCTCCATCGGCTTCGTCATCGTGACCGTCCTGCTTTGCGTCGGCTCACTGAACCTGACGCAGATCGTCCGAGCACAGGAAAGCGTCTGGTTCTTCATCCCGCTTTTCCCGATGTTCGTGATCTTCTTCATCAGCGCGCTCGCCGAGACCAACCGCGCTCCCTTCGACCTGCCGGAAGGCGAGAGTGAGCTGGTGGCAGGTTTCTTTGTGGAATATAGCAGCATGTCCTTCGCCCTGTTTTTCCTGGGCGAATACGCGAACATGATCCTGATGTCGGCGCTGGCAACCATCCTGTTCCTTGGTGGCTGGTTGCCGCCCATCAACGCCGAGCCATTCACCTGGATTCCCGGCTTCGTATGGTTTGCACTCAAAGTCGCGCTTTGTCTGTTCGTCTTCATTTGGGCGCGCGCGACCTTTCCACGTTACCGCTACGATCAGCTCATGCGGCTGGGATGGAAGGTGTTTCTGCCCTTCAGCCTGTTCTGGCTCGTGCTGACGGCCGGTGTCCTCAAGCTGACGGGGTGGTTGCCGGCATGAAGCCTCTGCTGAAAAGCGCTCCAATCACCAAGGAAATGCGGCTATGGCTAGTCTAGACCGCGTCGCACGCAGCCTGCTGCTATCAGAAATTGTCTCAGGGCTGGCGTTGACATTGCGCTACTTCTTCAAGCCCAAGGCAACGATCAACTATCCCTACGAGAAGGGACCGCTGTCGCCGCGCTTCAAGGGCGAACATGCGCTGCGTCGCTATCCCAATGGCGAGGAGCGCTGCATTGCCTGCAAACTGTGCGAGGCTATCTGTCCTGCGCAGGCGATCACCATCGAGGCCGAACCTCGCGAGGACGGATCGCGGCGCACCACGCGCTACGACATCGACATGGTCAAATGCATCTATTGCGGCATGTGTGAGGAGGCATGCCCTGTAGATGCCATCGTCGAGGGGCCAAACTTCGAATTCGCGACCGAGACCAGAGAAGAGCTGCTTTACGACAAGCAGCGGCTGCTCGCCAACGGCGATCGATGGGAACCTGAGATTGCCAAGCGCCTCGAACTTGATGCCCCCTACCGGTAGCCACGCTTAGGGCCGCACTGACGCGGCCCTTGTTTTCCTGCCCCCTCGGGGATTGCCATCGGACGACATCATGACGCCACTTGGTCCAGGAGGCCTGCGATGATCGCTGCGGCGGCCTTCTACCTCTTCGCAGCCATCCTGATCGCCTCCGCGGTCATGGTGGTGACGGCACGCAACCCCGTGCATAGCGTTCTCTTCCTGATCCTTGCCTTCTTCAACGCGGCTGCCCTGTTCCTGATAGCAGGTGCCGAGTTCCTGGCGATGATCCTGGTGATCGTCTATGTCGGCGCGGTCGCAGTCCTGTTCCTTTTCGTGGTCATGATGCTGGACATCGACTTCGCCCGACTGCGCGAGGGTTTTCAGCGCTACGCGCCGATCGGTGCGATCGTCGGTGGCATCCTGTTCCTGGAGCTTGTCCTGGTGCTTGGTGCCTGGACCTTCGCGGACCAGGCGGAAGCGTTGCGCATTGCGCCCACGCCACCGAGCCCGGTCACCAATACCGAGGCGTTGGGCCTCCTCCTCTATACGGACTACATCTATCTCTTCCAGGCGGCGGGGCTGATACTTCTGGTTGCCATGATCGGGGCCATCGTCCTGACGCTCCGCGGCCGACCCGCCATGCGGAGGCAAAACATCGCTGTTCAGATCGCGCGCAGCGGCTCGGTTGCCGCAGAAAAGGTGCCGGTTGGTGCGGGCATTCGGGAACTCGGCATCCGCCGGCCTCCGCCACCGGAAGAGACGCGCCGTCTAGCGGAACCCGCCCATGGAGAGGCGGATCACGGGGAGCGGCACTGAGATGGTCATCGGTCTTGCGCATTATCTCATCGTTGCCGCCATTCTGCTGGTTCTCGGCATCTTCGGCATCTTCCTGAACCGGAAGAATGTGATAGTGATCCTGATGTCGATCGAGCTGATCCTCCTCTCGGTGAACCTCAACCTGGTGGCCTTTTCCGCCTGGCTGAACGATCTGGCAGGCCAAGTTTTCGCCATGTTCGTTCTCACCGTCGCAGCTGCCGAGGCTGCGATTGGCCTTGCCATCGTTGTCATCTACTTCCGCAACCGTGGAAGCATCGAGGTCGAGGGCATCTCGACCCTGAGAGGCTAGGGCGATGCTCGTCGGTGCCGTTTTCTTCCCTTTGTTGGGCGCCGCCATCAGTGGCCTTTTTGGCCGCTGGATCGGAGACCGCGTCGCCCAATGGTCCACCGTCATCTGTATGGTGCTGGCTGCTGTTTGTGGCATCGGCGCCTTTGCTCAAGTTGCACTCGGCGGTCAGCCTACGACAGTTCCGATTGTCACCTGGATGGAGGTCGGCGGACTCGAGGCCTCGTGGGCGTTGCGCTACGACACGCTCAGCGCCGTCATGGTGATGATGGTCACCTTCATCTCCACGCTGATCCATCTCTACAGCGTGGGGTACATGTCGCACGATGCGACGCCGTACCGCTTCTTTGCCTACCTGTCGCTGTTCACCTTCATGATGCTGATGCTGGTGACGGCAGACAATCTTGCCCAGCTGTTCTTCGGCTGGGAAGGAGTGGGCCTCGCCAGCTATCTCCTTATCGGCTACTGGTATGAGAAGGAAAGCGCGAATGTCGCCGCGATGAAGGCCTTCATCGTCAATCGCGTTGGCGACCTGTTCTTCATGCTGGGTGTCGCTCTGACCTTCTTCGTGTTCGGCAGTATTGAATTCTCCATCATCTTTGCCGCGGTGCCGGACAGGGCGCAGGATATCTTTCTCGGCGTTAATGCCCTGGAGCTGATCGCGGTGCTACTGTTCCTTGGCGCCTGCGGCAAGTCGGCACAGATTGGCCTTCACACTTGGCTGCCAGATGCCATGGAAGGCCCAACGCCCGTTTCTGCCCTGATCCACGCGGCCACCATGGTCACGGCTGGCGTCTTCCTGGTCTGCCGGATGTCTCCGGTGTTCGAGTTCGCACCAACCGCGCTGGCCTTGGTCACCGTGGTGGGTGCGACCACTGCCTTCTTTGCCGCCACCGTGGGCTGCGTGCAGAACGACATCAAGCGGGTGATCGCGTATTCCACCTGCTCCCAGCTTGGCTATATGTTTTTCGCAGCCGGCGTTGGAGCCTATCAGGTGGCGATGTTCCACCTGTTCACCCACGCCTTCTTCAAGGCTCTGCTGTTCCTTGGTGCCGGCAGCGTGATCCATGCCATGTCCGATGAGCAGGACATCCGGAAGATGGGGGGAATCTGGACCAAGATCCCAATCACCTATGTGGTGATGTGGATCGGCAGTCTGGCGCTGGCGGGGATCCCCTTCTTTGCCGGCTACTACTCCAAGGATGCAATCCTCGAGGCCGCATTCGCAGCGCACAGCCCGGTAGGCATGTATGCCTTCATCCTGGGATTGGCCGCCGCGTTCCTGACCGCCTTCTATTCCTGGCGCCTGCTCATTCTCACCTTCCATGGTGCGCCGCGAGCCGATGCGCATACCATGGAGCATGTGCATGAAAGCCCTTGGGTGATGCTGTTTCCGCTACTGGTCCTGGCAGCGGGCGCCATCGGGGTGGGGTACCTGTTCTACCCGCTGTTCATCGGTGCCCACGAGCAGGCCTTCTGGCAAGGCAGCGTCTTTACTGGTCCTGACAATCACATCCTGCACGATATGCACGAAGTGCCGGGCTGGGTGCCGATCGCTCCTGCTGCCATCGGCCTCGCTGGGATCGCGCTGGCCTATGTGATGTACATGATCGCGCCGGAGCTGCCCGGCCGGCTGGCTTCCCGCTTCCGCGGCCTTTATCTGTTCCTTCTGAACAAGTGGTACTTTGACGAGCTGTATGACGCGCTTTTTGTGCGGCCTGCGCGCCGGCTGGCGGAAGTGTTCTGGAAGGTGGGCGATGCCCGCATCATCGACGGCATGCCGAACGGTGCCGCCGATCTCGCTGTCCAGGCTTCCCGGGGCGCCGTGCGGATGCAGACAGGCAGGGTGGCGAATTACGCCTTTGCGATGATCATCGGTCTCGTCATCTTCGTTTCCCTCTTCCTGATCGGTTTCGTGCGATGAACGCCGCCGGCTTTCCCCTACTATCGCTGATCACTTTCCTGCCGCTAGCAGGGGCGGCGATCATCATGTTCGTCCGCGGCGACGAACAGGTCGTGGCACAGAACGCACGATGGACAGCCCTCTGGACCAGCCTGGTCGTCTTCGCGCTGTCGCTGATCCTGTGGTTCCAGTTCGACCGCAGCTCTGCGGAATTTCAGTTCGAGGAGCGGCTGGAGTGGCTGCCCGAGTTCGGTGTCGGATACCGTATGGGGGTGGACGGCATCTCGGTGCTGTTCGTCCTGCTTTCCACCGCGCTGACGCCGATCTGCATCCTTGCCTCCTGGGAAGCCATCACGGCGCGGGTGCGCGAGTACATGGTCGCCTTCCTGGTCCTGGAGACCATGATGGTCGGCATGTTCTGCGCCCTGGATTTCGTCATCTTCTACATATTCTTCGAGGGCGTCCTGATCCCGATGTTCCTCATCATCGGGGTATGGGGCGGGGCGAGACGGGTCTACGCCGCCTTCAAGTTCTTCCTCTACACCCTGCTTGGCAGCGTGCTCATGCTGCTGGCGATCCTCTATCTCTGGTACAACGCCGGCACGACTGATATCCCGGAGCTGTTCAACGTCGAGGTTCCGCGCGCGGCCCAAACCTGGATCTTCCTCGCTTTCCTCGCATCCTTCGCAGTGAAGGTGCCGATGTGGCCGGTACATACCTGGCTGCCGGACGCGCATGTGGAGGCGCCAACCGCGGGCTCGGTCATCCTCGCTGGCGTGCTGCTGAAGATGGGTGCCTATGGGTTCCTCCGCTTCTCCCTCCCTATGCTTCCGCATGCGAGCGCGGAGTTCGCGCCGCTGATCTTCGTCCTCTCCATTGTCGCCGTGGTCTACACCTCGCTCGTGGCGCTGGCGCAGGAGGACATGAAGAAGCTCATCGCCTATTCCTCCGTCGCACATATGGGCATCGTTACCCTTGGCATCTTCACCTTCAACATGCAGGGCCTTTCGGGCGCGTTGTTCACCATGCTGGCGCACGGTGTCGTGTCGGGGGCCCTGTTCCTGTGCGTCGGCGTGCTCTACGACCGGGTGCATTCGCGCGAGATCGCCCGCTACGGCGGCTTGGCGATGATCATGCCGGCCTACGCCCTTGTCTTCATGGTGTTCACCATGGCGTCGGTGGCGCTGCCGGGCACCGCGAATTTCGTCGGCGAATTCCTGGTCATCCTCGGCGCATGGCGGGTGAATCCGTGGGTTGCCTTCGGGGCGGCTCTCGGCATGATCCTCGGCGCGGCCTATATGCTCTACCTCTACCGCCGCGTCGCCTTCGGACGGATCACGCGCGATGACCTGCGTCGGCTGCTTGATCTCTCGCCGCGGGAGTATGCGGTGTTCACTCCGCTGATCCTGCTGACGCTCTGGATGGGCATATACCCGCAATCCTTCCTTTCCTTCTTCGACGCCAGCGTCGCGGCGCTGGTGGCGCGGCACGAGGCCGCGCTCGGCCTCGCCTCCCGCATGGCAGGAATGTGACACCATGGCCTGGACTCTCGCCCTGCCGGAGCTCGTGCTGGCGCTCTGCGGCCTTGCGATCCTGCTGATTGGCGTGCTGCCGAAGCGGGACACCTTCTTTCCCATGGCGATGGCCGTGACGGGCTCGCTGCTCCTTGCCGCGGTGCTGGTCCTCGGGCAGCAGGAAGGAGTGGCCCTTAACGGTCTGTACGTGGCGGACTCCTTCAGCTCCTTCATGAAGGTGCTGGCGCTGATCGGCGCCGCCCTCGGCTTGCTGCTCGCGCTCGACTACAACACCAGGGAGCGGCTGAACCGGTTCGAGTATCCGGTGCTGGTGCTGTTCGCCACGCTCGGCATGATGGTCATGATCTCGGCCAACGACCTCATGTCGGTCTATCTGGGGCTGGAGCTGCTCTCCCTGCCCCTCTACGTCATGGCCGCCTTCGACCGCGATGCCGGCCGGTCGGCGGAGGCGGGGCTGAAGTACTTTGTCCTCGGCGCGCTTGCCTCCGGGCTGCTGCTCTACGGGGCGTCGCTCGTCTATGGCTTTGCCGGCACCACGAATTTCGATCGCCTGGCCGCCGCCTTTGCCGCGCAGGAGGGCGTCTCGCCCGGCGTGGTGGTCGGGCTGGTGTTCGTGATGGCGGGGCTTGCCTTCAAGATCTCGGCCGTGCCCTTCCATATGTGGACGCCCGACGTCTACGAGGGGGCGCCGACGCCCGTGACCGCCTTCTTCGCCGCGGCGCCGAAGGTGGCGGCGCTGGCGCTGCTCGCCCGCGTCCTGCTCGGCCCCTTCGCGGATCTGGCGGCACAGTGGCAGCAGGTGGTGGTGCTGATCTCCATCGCCTCCATGCTGCTCGGCGCCTTCGCCGCAATCGGCCAGCGCAACCTGAAGCGGCTGATGGCCTATTCCTCGATAGGCCATGTCGGTTACGCCCTCATGGGCCTTGCCGTGGTAAGCGATGTCGGGCTGCGTGGCCTGATCGTCTACATCGCCATCTACGTGTTCATGAACATCGGCGCCTTTGCCGTGCTGGTGGCGATGCGGCGGAGCGGCCGGGCGGTCGAGCAGGTAGAGGATCTCGCGGGACTTGGCCGCACCGACCCCGCCATGGCGCTCTGGATGGCGGTGTTCATGTTCTCCATGGCCGGCATTCCGCCCCTCGCGGGCTTTTTCGGCAAGCTCTACGTCTTCCTCGCCGCGGTGCAGGGCGGCTACTGGACGCTTGCGGTGATCGGCGTGCTGACCAGCGTGGTCGCGGCCTACTACTATCTCCGCATCGTCAAGGTGATGTATTTCGACCAGCCGCCAGAAGCCGCGCTGGAGCGCGCCCCGCCCAGCCTTTCCGTGGTGATGGCAACGACCGGGCTGTTCAACCTGGCCTTCTGCCTCTTCCCCGCCCCGATGCTGGCGGCGGCCGGGATCGCGGCGGCGGCGCTGCTCGGGTGAGGCCCGGGGAGGAGGCCCGGACCCTTCCCACCTCCCTCCGGCCCGATGCCGGTGGGACCGCTCCCGCCTTGCCGCCAGGCTGGCGGCTGGAGATGTTCGACACCCTTCCCAGCACCTCGGACTGGCTGATCCAGCAGGCCGAGCGGGGAGCGTCGGAGGGTCTCGCAGTGCTGGCGAAGCGCCAGACCGCGGGGCGTGGGCGGAATGGCCGCCAATGGGCCTCACCGCAGGGCAACCTGTACCTTTCCGTCCTTCTCCGCCCCGCCGGAACGGCGCGGGAGGCGGGGCAGTGGGCGCTGCTCGCCGGTGTCGCGCTGTTCGAGGCCGCTGCGGCCCTGGTGGGAGCACAGGCGCTGCGGCTGAAATGGCCGAATGACCTGCTCCATCAGGACGCCAAGGCTGGCGGCATCCTGGCGGAAAGCGCATTGGCCCGCGATGACGGGCCACAGGGACGGCTTGCCTGGCTGGTGCTCGGCATCGGCGTCAATCTGGCCGCCGCGCCGGCGCTGCCGGACCGGCCGACCACCATGCTCGGTGGCGGCGAAGCGCCGGAGGCCTTCGCCGCGCGGCTGCTGGCACGGCTTGACCATTGGCGCAGGGTTCAGGCGGCGCAGGGCTTCGCGCCGCTGCGCGCCGCCTGGGAGGCCGCTGGGCCCCGCCGCGGCACGGCGTTGACGGTGCGCGTCGGGGAGGGGAGCATTGCCGGGCGCTATGCCGCCCTGGCGGAGGATGGCAGCCTGCTGCTGGAGACGGAGCAGGGCCTTCGGCGCATCACCGCCGGCGAGGTCGCGGCAATGGAGGTGCGCTAGCCATGCTGCTGGCGGTGGATGCGGGCAACACCAACGTGGTCTTCGCCGTGCACGACGGCGTCGAGTGGCGCGGCCGCTGGCGCATCGCCACCCGTGCTGACCGCACCTCGGACGAGTACGCGGTCTGGCTGCTGGCGCTGTTCCAGTTCAGCGGCCTGAAGCCCACCGACATAGACCGGTGCGTGATCGGCACGGTGGTGCCGGCGGCGCTCTACAACCTGCGTCGCCTTGCCCGCGAATGGTTCTCCTGCGAGCCGCTTGTGGCGCGCTCCACAATCGATTGGGGCTTCGAGATCCGGGTGGACCGACCGGCGGAGGTGGGGGCGGACCGCCTGCTCAACGCGCTGGCGGCGCATCATCACTACCGTGGCCCGCTGGTGGTGATCGATTTCGGCACCGCCACCACCTTCGACGTGGTGGACGAGGACGGTGCCTATCTCGGCGGCGTCATCGCCCCTGGCATCAACCTGTCGCTCGAGGCACTGCACAAGGCGGCAGCCCGGCTGCCGCGCATCGGTATCGGCCGGCCCCAGGCGGTGATCGGGCGCGATACCATCGCCGCCATGCAGTCCGGAATCTTCTGGGGCTATGTCGGCATGATCGAGGGCATCGTTGCCCGCATCCGCAGCGAGCACGAGGCGCCGCTGAAGGTGATCGCCACCGGCGGCCTGGCCCCGCTCTTCGCCGAAGGAACCACGATCATCGAGCGCATAGATCCTGACATCACTCTCGAGGGGCTGCGGCTCATCGCGGCGCGCAATCCGGCGCCTGCCCCACCCAGGAACCCGCGTGACTCCGCCTAGACAAGCGTCATGAACCAGCCAGCCATGCCTGCCGGCCCCGAAGGGGACGGCGAATGGGACACGGCGTCCGGGGAGGATCCCTCGGCGCTGCCCGGTGGCGATCTCGCCTTCATTCCGCTCGGTGGAACCGGCGAGATCGGCATGAACCTCAACGTCTATCGCTGCGACGGTGCGCTCCTGGCCGTGGATTGCGGCATCGGCTTCGGCGGGCCCGAGGCTCCGGAGGTCGAGACGATGGTGCCCGATCCGGCTTGGCTGGTCGAGCGGCGGGAGCGCCTGGTCGGCCTCGTCATCACCCACGCGCATGAGGACCATCTTGGCGCGGTGGTGCATCTCTGGCCCTTCCTGCGCTGCCCTGTCTACGCCGGCCCCTTCGCCTCCGCCGTGCTGCGACGCAAGCTGGCGGAGGCAGGGCTACACGGGGAGGTGCGGCTGTCCACCCTTCCGCTCGGCGGCCGCTTCTCCCTGCCGCCCTTCGATCTGCAGTTCCTCGACGTCGCGCATTCGGTGCCCGAGGCGCAGGCGCTGGCGATCCGCACCCGGCACGGCCTGGTGCTGCACACGGGGGATTGGAAGCTCGATCCCGATCCCCTGATCGGTCCGCGCACCGACGAGGCCGCCTTCGCCCGCCTCGGCGAGGAGGGCGTGCTGGCCATGGTGTGCGACAGCACCAACGCGTTGGTAGAGGGGCATTCCGGCAGCGAGGGGGAGGTGCGGCGCAACCTCGCCGCCATCATCCGCGGCCTGAAGGGGCGGGTGGCGGTGACCTGCTTCGCCACCAACATCGCGCGGATCGAGAGCATCGCCCGCGCCGCCACCGCCGCCGGGCGGCAGGTGGCGCTGTTCGGCCGCTCCCTGCGCAATGCCGAGGCAGCGGCGCGGGAATGTGGCTATCTGCGCGACGTTCCGCCCTTCGTTCCGGAGGAGGAGGCGGGATACCTGCCCGATGATTCGCTGCTGCTGATCTGCACCGGCAGTCAGGGTGAGCCCCGCTCGGCGCTCGCCAAGATTGCCGCCGACACTCATCCCGCTATCGCGCTCGGGGAAGGGGACACGGTGATCTTCTCTTCGCGCATGATACCCGGCAATGAGCGCGCCATCCTGCGCCTGCAGGACGACCTCGCCCGCCGCGGCTGCAGGGTGATGACGGCGGATGACCACATGGTCCATGTCTCCGGCCATCCTGCGCGCGACGAGATGAAGCGCCTCTACGGCCTGGTCAGGCCGCGCTACGCCATTCCCGTGCATGGCGAGTGGCGCCACCTTTCCGAGCATGCGGCGCTGGCGCGTTCCTGCGGCGCCGATCCTCTGCTCGTCGAGGATGGGGATGTGGTGCGCCTCGCGCCGGGGCGGCCCGAGGTGGTGGCGGGCGTGCCGACCGGACGGCTGGCGGTGGACAATGGCCGACTGCTGCCGCTGTCCGGCGGCGTGCTGGCGGCCCGCAAGCGCATGCTGTTCAACGGGCTGGTGGTGGCCTCCCTGGCCGTGGACCGGGAGGGGCGGGTGCTGGGAGAGCCCAAGGTCTCCGCCCCTGGCCTGTTCGAGGGCGAGGATGTGGAGCCGCGCCAGCTTGCGGCCGAGGTCGCGCGGGTGATCGGGGAATTGCCGAGCGCGCAGCGGCGTGAGGACGAGGCGCTGCGCGAGGCGGCGCGGTCGGTGCTGCGCCGGGCGGTGGGGCGGCGGCTGCGCAAGCGGCCGAACGTGGAGGTGCACCTGCTGCGGGTATAGAGAGCCCGGGGAACGGCCTCTTGCGGCCGGTGAGCGGGGCAGGGAAAACGCCGCATGAACTGGTTCACCGGCATCATCGTCTATCTTCTGGTGTGGTGGACGGTGCTGTTCGCCGTGCTGCCTTTCGGCACCCGCCCGGATCCTGATGGGGATCCCGCCGCCGGCGGCTGGCGCGGCGCGCCCGAGCAGCCCCTGCTGCTGCGCAAGCTGATCGCCACCACTCTCGTTTCCGCCGTGGTCTGGCTTGGCATCTACGCCCTTGTGGAAAGCAACTGGATCAGCTTCCGCGAGGGCTGGCTGGCGATGCCTGAAAAATAGGCGGCTTGCCCGCCCTTTCGGGGGGTGCCGCCTTCGTTTTGGGCAGATGCTGTTTGAAAGCCGTATTTTGCGGCGTGGCGGGGCGCATTTTTCGTTGTCCCGCCCCGGGCGGTCGCGCCACCATCATCGCCGGGAAGAGGGTGATCCTCTTCCTGCCGTGTGACTGGCGTTTCCTCCCTAAACTCGGGCCGCGCCTAGGCGCGGCCCGCTTTTTGTCTAGCCCATGGCAGGACCGGCGGAAACCTTTTTTTGCGTCCTGCCGGCCCGGTTGCATCCAATGATGCGCGCTGCAGCGCAGCATGGCAATGGAATTGCTGGCTCGTCGGCCGGCCCGTGCCCTCTGGCGGAGGCGGCCCGCCGCCCCTACTGTCCGCCGCACCTGCCCTTCGCCCCGAGGATTCCGCCTTGCGCCTGTCCCGCGCCTTCCTGCCGACGCTCAAGGAAACCCCTGCCGAGGCCCAGGTCGCCTCGCACCGCCTGATGCTGCGCGCCGGCATGATCCGGCAGACCAGCGCCGGCATCTACGCATGGCTGCCGCTGGGCTGGCGGGCGCTGCGCAAGGTGGAGCAGATCGTGCGCGAGGAGCAGGATGCCGCCGGCGCCCAGGAGATCCTGATGCCGACCATCCAGACGGCCGATCTCTGGCGCCAGTCGGGCCGCTACGACGCCTACGGGCCGGAGATGCTCCGCATCAGGGACCGGCACGAGCGCGAGATGCTGTACGGCCCGACCAACGAGGAGATGGTCACCGACATCTTCAAGGCCTACGCGAAGTCCTACCGCGACCTCCCGCGCAACCTGTACCACATTCAGTGGAAGTTCCGCGACGAGATCCGCCCCCGCTTCGGCGTGATGCGCGGCCGCGAATTCCTGATGAAGGACGCTTACAGCTTCGACCTCGACCATGAGGGGGCGCAGCGCAGCTACCGGCAGATGTTTGTCGCCTATCTCCGCACCTTCGCACGCATGGGGCTGAAGGCGATTCCCATGCAGGCGGATACCGGGCCGATCGGCGGCAATCTCAGCCACGAGTTCATCATCCTGGCCGAGACCGGAGAAAGTCAGGTCTTCCTGCACCGGGACCTGCTGGAGTTCGACGTGCTGTCACGCCCCGTGGACTACCAGGGCGACCTTTCGCCCATCGTGGAGTTCTGGACCAGCCGCTACGCCGCGACGGATGAGAAGCACGACGAAGCCGCCTGGGCCGAGGTGCCGGAGGAGAAGCGCGTCACCGCCCGCGGCATAGAGGTGGGCCACATCTTCTATTTCGGCACCAAGTACAGCGCCGCCATGGGGCTGCACGTCAGCGGGCCGGACGGAAAGCCGGTGACGCCGGAGATGGGCAGCTACGGCATCGGCGTCTCCCGCCTGGTCGGCGCCATCATCGAGGCCAGCCACGACGAGCATGGCATCATCTGGCCCGATCCGGTCGCGCCCTTCGCCGCCGCGGTGCTGAACCTGAAGCCGGGGGAGGCGGCCTGCGACGCAGCCGCGGAACGGATCTACGCCGCGCTGGCCCCGCAGGCGGTGCTGGATGACCGCGAGGAGCGGGCAGGGGTGAAATTCGCCGATGCCGATCTGATGGGCTTCCCCTGGCAGGTCATCGTCGGCCCGCGCGGCGCCGCGGCCGGACGCGTCGAGCTCAAGCGCCGCGCCACGGGCGAGCGCGCCGAGGTCTCGCCCGAGGATGCCGTGGCACGCGTCCGAAGCCACTGAACGAGGTTCGATGTTCAACGCCTTCGAGCGCATGATCGCCTTCCGCTACCTGCGGGCACGGAAGGGCGAGCGCTTCGTCTCCGTCATTGCCATCTTCTCGCTTGTGGGCATCGCGCTCGGGGTTGCCACGCTCATCATCGTGATGAGCGTGATGAACGGCTTTCGGCAGGAGCTGCTGGGACGCATCCTCGGCCTGAACGGCCACATGGGAGTCTATGCCGCCGATGGTGGGCCCATGCCCGATTTCGATGCCGTCACCAACCGCATACGTGGCCTGCCCGACGTGGTGGCCGCCACCCCGGTCGTGGAAGGCCAGGTGCTGCTGACCAGCGAGGCGGGCGGCGCCTCCGGCGGTCTCGCGCGCGGCATCAGGCCGGAGGATCTGCGGGCGCGGGAGATCATCGCCGGGAACATCCGCCTCGGCTCGCTCGACGAATTCGAGGGGGAGGATGCCATCGTCGTCGGCACCACGCTGGCCGCGCGCATGCGCGTCGGCCTGGGCGACCGCATCACCCTGGTCTCGCCGCAGGGACGCGCCACCGTCTTCGGCACCGTGCCGCGCGTGCGCGCCTACCGCGTGGTGGCGATGTTCAACGTCGGCATGAACGAGTACGATTCAAGCTTCGTCTTCCTGCCCATGCAGGCGGCGCAGCTCTACTTCCAGGTGCCCGACGCTGCGACGCAGGTGGAGGTGTTCGTCCGCGATCCGACGCGCGTACGTGCCGCCAACCTGGAGATCCGCCGCGCGCTGGCCGATGTGCGGCCGGTGCGCATCGTGGACTGGCAGGAGGCGAACAGCAGCTTCTTCAACGCCGTGCAGGTCGAGCGGAACGTGATGTTCCTGATCCTGACGCTCATCATCATCGTCGCCGCCTTCAACATCATCTCCTCCCTCATCATGCTGGTGAAGGACAAGGGGCGGGACATCGCCATCCTGCGCACCATGGGGGCGACGCGTGGGGCGATCATGCGCATCTTCCTGCTCTGCGGCGCCTCGGTGGGCGTGGTGGGAACGGCGATCGGCTTCGCGCTCGGCCTGGTGTTCTGCCTGAACATCGAAAGCATCCGCCAATTCCTGCAGTCGCTGACCGGGACGGAGCTGTTCAGCCCGGAAGTCTATTTCCTTTCGCAACTGCCCGCAGTGGTGGACCCGAACGAGGTGGCGCAGGTGGTCGGCATGGGGCTGGTGCTGTCCCTGCTGGCGACGCTCTATCCCTCCTGGCGCGCCGCGCGCACCGACCCGGTGGAGGCGCTCCGGAATGAGTAGCAACGGGGCGCCGCCCCTCCGGCTTGAAGGGGTCGAGCGCCGCTACCGCACCGAGGCGGGGGAGCTTCCGGTGCTGCGCGGCGCCGACCTCACCCTCTCCACGGGCGAGATCGTCGCGCTGGTCGCGCCCTCCGGCACCGGGAAATCGACGCTGCTGCACCTTGCCGGGCTGCTGGAGCGCCCGGATGGCGGAGAGGTGGTGGTGGAAGGCCGCGCCGCCGGCACCCTCTCCGACGACGAGCGCACCGCCATCCGCCGCGGCACGATTGGCTTCGTCTACCAGTTCCACCACCTGCTGCCGGAATTCACGGCTGAGGAGAACATCGCGCTGCCGCAGATGGCCGCCGGCACCCCGCGCGCCGAGGCCCATGCCCGGGCGCGGGAGCTGCTGGCCGCTTTCGGCCTGAAGGGGCGGGAACATCACCGGCCCGGCAAGCTTTCGGGCGGCGAGCAGCAGCGGGTGGCGATCGCGCGCGCGCTCGCCAACCGCCCGCGCATCCTCCTGGCCGATGAGCCGACCGGCAATCTCGACCTCGCCACCGCCGACCGTGTCTTCGCCGAGTTGCTGGACGCGGTGCGCAACCGTGGCGTGGCGGCGCTGATCGCCACCCACAATCCGGATCTTGCCGCGCGGATGGACCGGGTGGTGACGCTGCGCGAGGGGAGGGTGGTGGCGGGCTGAGGGTCGGCCCCATGCCCGTCGCGGCGTCCCTGTGCTACCCTGGCGTCCCAGGGAGTCGCGCATGGCCGAGAGCTTCGTCCACCTCCACGTCCATTCCAGCTATTCGCTGAGCGAGGGCGCGATCAAGGCGGAGAAGCTCGCCGCCCTGGCGCGCGAGGCCGGCATGCCGGCGGTGGCGCTGACCGACACGGCGAACATGTTCGGCGCGCTGGAATTCGCCCAGAGCTGCGCGGCAAAGGGCGTGCAGCCGATCATGGGCTGCCAGCTCTTCCTCTCCCGCACCGCCGCCGACGACCGGCCGGAAGCCGAGCGCCTGCCTCCCGACCCGGTGGTGGCGCTGGCCATGGATGCGCGGGGACTCGACAACCTGCAGCGCCTCTCCTCGCGCTCTTTCCTCGATGCCGATCCCTCCGGGCGCCCATGCCTTCGGCTGCCGACGCTTCTGGAGCACGCCGAGGGGCTGATGCTGCTCACCGGCGGCACCACCGGGCCCGTGGCGCGGCTGCTCACGGAGGGTCGGCGGGAGAAGGCGGCGGCGCTGCTCGCCCGCCTCGCCGAAGGTTTCCCGGACCGGCTGGCGGTGGAGCTGCACCGTCACGGGCTGGAGGTCGAACGCGCGATCGAGCCGGCGCTGCTGGCGCTGGCCGACGAGGTGGCGCTGCCCATCGTCGCCGCTAACGACGTCTATTTCGCCGAGGCGCGAATGCACGAGGCGCATGACGCGCTGCTGTGCATCGCCGAGGGACGGCTTCTGGCCGAGCCAGGCCGGCGCCGTGTCACGCCCGAGCACTGGTTCAAGCCGCCAGAGCTGATGCGCGCCGTCTTCGCCGACCTGGCGGAGGCCTGCGACAACACGCTGGCCATCGCCCGCCGCTGCGCGGTGATGACGGAGACGCGGAAGCCCGAACTGCCGGTCTGCCCCAAGGTGCAGCCCGGCATGACCGAGGCCGAGACGGTGCGGGACATGGCGAAGCGCGGCCTCGATGGTCGCCTTGACGCCATGGGGGCGGATGCGGGAACGCGGAGCACCTACCACGAGCGGCTGAACTACGAGCTCGGCGTCATCGAGCAGATGGGCTTCTCCGGCTACTTCCTGATCGTCGCCGACTTCATCCAGTGGGCGAAGGCGCAGGGCATCCCGGTGGGGCCGGGCCGCGGCTCCGGCGCCGGCTCGGTCGCGGCCTGGGCGCTCTCCATCACCGACCTGGATCCCCTCCGCTTCGGGCTGCTGTTCGAGCGCTTCCTCAACCCGGAGCGCGTCTCGATGCCGGACTTCGACATCGACTTCTGCCAGGACCGGCGCGACGAGGTGATCGACTACGTCCGCCGCGAATACGGCGCGGACCGCGTGGCGCAGATCATCACCTTCGGCAAGCTGCAGGCCAAGGCGGCGGTGCGCGACGTCGGCCGCGTGCTCGGTATGCCCTACGGCCAGGTGGACCGCATCGCCTCTCTCATCCCCTTCAACCCCGCGAAGCCCGTGACGCTCGCCCAGGCGATCGAGGGCGAGCCGCGGCTGCAGCAGATGCGCGACGGGGACGAGCAGGTGGCGCGGCTGCTCGAGATCGCGGGGCAGGTGGAGGGGCTCTACCGCAACGCCTCCACCCACGCGGCCGGCGTCGTCATCGGCCGCAAGCCGCTCGTGGAGATCATCCCGCTCTACCGCGACCCGCGGAGCGAGATGCTCATCACCCAGTACTCGATGAAGTATGTCGAGCAGGCGAGCCTGGTGAAGTTCGACTTCCTCGGCCTCAAGACGCTGACGGTGATCGAGAAGGCGCTCGCCATCCTGAAGTCCCGCGGCGTGGAGGTGGACATCGCCCGCATCCCGCTCGACGACGCGAAGACCTATGAGATGCTGCGTCGTGGCGACGCCGCCGGCGTGTTCCAGTTCGAAGGCCAGGGCATGCGGGACTGCCTGCGGCAGATGAAGGTGGACCGCTTCGAGGACCTGGTCGCCGCCGTCGCGCTCTACCGCCCCGGCCCGATGGCCAACATCCCCGCCTACTGCGCGCGCAAGCACGGGGAGAAGTGGGAGAGCCCGCACCCCAGGATCCACCACATCCTGGAAGAGACCTACGGCATCATGGTCTACCAGGAGCAGGTGATGCAGATCGCGCAGGAGCTGGCGGGATACTCGCTCGGCGCCGCCGACCTGCTGCGCCGGGCCATGGGCAAGAAGATCCGCTCCGAGATGGAGAAGCAGCGCGAGATCTTCGTCCGGGGCGCCACCGAGCGGGGCGTGGAAGCCGCGAAGGCGGGCGAGATCTTCGACCTGATGGAGAAGTTCGCCGACTACGGCTTCAACAAGTCCCACGCCGCCGCCTACGCGCTGGTCAGCTACCAGACCGCCTGGCTGAAGGCGAACCACCCGGTGGCCTTCCTCGCCGCCTCCATGACGCTCGACCTCGACAAGACGGAGAAGCTCGCCTCCCACATGCAGGAGGCCACGCGCCTCGGCATTCCCGTGCTGCCGCCCGACGTGAACTGCTCCGGAGCCGAGTTCCTGGTGGAACGGACCGGCGACGGGAAGGATGCCATCCGCTTTGCCCTCGCCGCGGTGAAGCGCGTCGGCGCCGGCGCCATGCGCGACCTGGTCGCGGAACGCGAGCGCGGCGGCCCGTTCGGCTCCATCGCCGCCTTCGCGCAGCGGGTGGACCCGAAGCTGCTCAACAAGATGCAGATCGAAAACCTGGCCAAGGCCGGTGCCTTCGACGCTCTGGAGCCGAACCGCGCGCGACTCGTGGCCGGCGCCGAGATCATCCTGCGCCGCGCCCAGGCCGCGGCCGAGGACCGCGCCAGCGCCCAGATCGGCCTGTTCGGCAGCGTGGACGCCAGGCCCGAGCCGCTGCGCCTGCCCGACGTGCCGGACTGGCCGCAGCTCGAGAAGCTCGCCTTCGAGGCCGAGGCCGTCGGCTTCCATCTTTCTGCCCATCCGCTCGACACCTACAGGGGCGTGCTGCAGCGCCTCGGCGTCACGCCGTCCTCGCGCATCGCGGAACGGGCGCGTGGCGGCACGGCGCGGCTGAAGCTCGCCGGCACGGTGGCGGGGATGAAGGAGCGCACGACGCGCACCGGCAGCCGCATGGCCTGGGTCTCGCTTTCCGATCAGGCGGGCAGCTACGAGGTCACCTGCTTCTCCGAGGTGCTCTCCCGCAGCCGCGAGCTGCTCGCGGAAGGCAGCGCGGTGCTGATCACGGCCGAGGCCCGGCTCGAGAACGAGACGCTGCGTCTGACCGCGAGCGAGGTGGAGGCGCTGGAAAAGGCGGCACAGGAGGTTGGCCAGGGGATGCGCCTCTGGCTGGAGGCAACGGCGTCGGTAGAACCGATCCGCGCCCTGCTACAGCGCGAGGGTCGGGGCAGAGGACGGGTGCTCGTCGTCGCCCGGACCGCGCCGGGGCAGGAGGTGGAACTCGCCCTACCCGGCGGCTTCAATGTCTCGCCGCGGCTGATGCAGGCGATGAAGGTGCTGCCCGGCGTCGCCGAGGTGGAGGCGATGTAGCGCCGGCCACCACCCTCAGCCGCCCGGAAAGGCCATGGTCGTCATCAGCGCCAGCGCCGGTTGCCGCGAATCGAGCCGCGTGTGCTGCACGATCACCGGCAGGTCGGAGCGCAGGAGGCTGGCATAGTCGGTGTCCCGCGGCACCGGCGCGGGGTCCTTGAGCTCGTTGAAGCGGAAATGCCGGGTGCGGCGGGCCGGCACGCTCAGACGATAGGGGCCGACCGGCTCCCGGTCCGTGAAGTAGAGCGTGAGCTCGATCGAGGCGTCCCTCTCGTTGGGGTTGAGCACGCACAGCGTCTCATGGCTCTCCAGCGCCGGTCCCTCGCCGGTGCTCTGGCCGGGGATGTAGCCCTCGGCGATGGCCCACAGCGTCTTCCCGATCATGGCCTTCCCTTCTTTCAGCATATCGGCTTCAACCACTGAGGTGGGCGACTGTTCCGCGGTGACAGGCGCTCGCAAGGGGGGCAGGGAGGCCGCGCCGGCGAAGGGGAGGAACGGCATGAGCAGCACCGCCGATCGGCCACCGGCTGCGACACGGGCCGGAGCGCCGGGTTCCTTCTTCGAGGTGCTGGTGGCCTTCCTCCGTCTTGGCCTTACTTCCTTCGGCGGACCGATCGCGCATCTCAGCTATTTCCGCGAGGAGTTCGTTATCCGGCGGCGCTGGATAGACGAGAAGGGCTATGCTGACTTGGTTGCGCTTGGGCAGTTCCTGCCCGGTCCGGCCAGCAGCCAAGTCGGCTTCGCCCTCGGCCTCTTGCGCGGGGGCGCAGCCGGCGGGGTCGCCGCCTGGGTGGGATTCACCTTTCCTTCAGCAGTCGTGATGCTGCTCGCCGCCCATGGTGCCGAGCTGGCGGTGGGCGGCACC
Source organism: Crenalkalicoccus roseus (assembly GCF_004761865.1). GTDB lineage: Bacteria > Pseudomonadota > Alphaproteobacteria > Acetobacterales > Acetobacteraceae > Crenalkalicoccus > Crenalkalicoccus roseus. The sequence goes on from NZ_SJDM01000003.1 coordinate 123,138, forward strand.
GGCGCGGGCGTGGTGCACGGGCTGAAGCTGGTGGCCGTTGCGGTGGTAGCACAGGCGGTCTGGGGCATGGCCGCGAGCCTCTGCCCCGACCGGCCGCGCGCCACCATTGCCGTGCTTGCGACCGCGGCGCTGCTGCTGCTGCCTTCGACCTTCACCCAGGTCGGCGTGATCCTGGCCGGCGCCATGGCGGGCTTTGCGCTCTACAAGGGTGACCAGATGGGCCTGACTGACATGGCGCTGTCCTTCCAAGCCCCACGCGGAGGCGCGGTCGCCGCGCTGGTCGCCTTCCTGGCACTGTTCTTGGGTCTGCCGCTGCTGACGCTGGCAACGGACTCGCACGCGGTAGCAATGGCCGAAGCCTTCTACCGCGCCGGCTCGCTGGTCTTTGGCGGCGGCCATGTCGTACTGCCGCTGCTGGAGCGCGCCTATGTGCCGCCCGGCTGGGTCACGGCGGACGAGTTCCTGGCCGGCTACGGCGTGGCGCAGGCGCTTCCGGGGCCGCTCTTCACCTTCGCCGCCTTCCTCGGCGCGGTACAGGGACCAGCCCCGAACGGGCTGCTCGGAGGCATCATCGGCCTGCTGGCGGTGTCCCTGCCCGGGCTGCTCCTAGTCTATGGAATGCTGCCCTACTGGGACCGGCTGCGCCACCGGCCAAGCGCGCGAGCGGCGCTGCAGGGGGTGAATGCCGCCGTAGTTGGTGTGCTGGCGGCGGCACTCTACAACCCGATCTGGACCAGTAGCGTGCTGACGGGGGCGGATTTCGCGGTGGCGTTGCTCGCCTTCGCGGCGCTGGTGTGGTGGCGCGTTCCGGTATGGGTGGTGGTAGCGCTGACCGCGGCAGCCGGCACGATCGTGGCAGCGGTGTGATCCCGCTCCTCAGGCGCTGGTCGCAAGCAGCACCACGCCGCCACTGATCAGCAGGATGGCGGCGATCTTCTGCAGGTCGAGCGACTCCCCGAAGGCGAAATGCCCGATCAGTGCGATGGCGACATAGCTCGCCGCCGTGCAGGGCAGCGCCACGCTCATCGGGATGCGGCGCAAAGCGACGATGTAGAGCAGCGCCGCCCCGGCGTAGCAGGCGAGCCCGATCAGCGTGGCCGGCCGCAGGAGCTGGACCAGGAAGCCGCCCGCCACGCCGGCGCCCGCCTTCAGCAGCACCTGGCCGACCAGGGAGGTGGCGATGGCCGCCGCCAGCGCCAGCCAGTAGGGCGTCACTGCCCCGCCTCCGCGGCGAGCAGCAGGCGCTGCGGCGCGGGCTGCGGCGAGGAGGCGGCGCCGGGGCCGATCACCTCGCGCACCACCCCCTGCGGCTTGCCGTTGGCCGAGAGGAAGGCGCGGCCGACATACTCGCCGAGCACGCCGAGGATCAGGAACTGCACGCCGGAGAGCAGCAGCAGCACGGTCATGGTCGAGGCCCAGCCCGAGGGCGTGACCCCCATCAGCGCCTCGATCATCACCGCGAGCGCGCCCAGCAGGCCGAACAGGCCCATCGCCACGCCGGCGACGATCGCCATCCTGAGCGGCAGCACGGAGAAATTGGTGGCGAGGTTCAGCCACAGCCGCACCAGCCGCTTCAGCGTGTAGTTGGAGCGCCCCTCGGAGCGGGCCAGGTGGCGCACCTCGATGCTGTCGAGCCGCTGCGTCACCTGCATGATCAGCCCGTCCACATAGGGGTAGGGGCCGCGGTACTTCGTCACCTCGCGCACGACGAGGGCGCTCATGCAGCGGAAGGAGGAGAGGTAGAGCCCCTTCGGCTTGTCCAGCAGCAGGTCCGCCACCCAGTTGGCGAAGCGGCTGCCGAGGTTCCGCCAGGGGGCGTGCTTCTTCTCCGCATAGCGGGTGTAGACGACATCCCAGTCGCCCGTGCGGGCATGGTCGTAGAGCCGCACCACCTCCTCGGGCGGGTTCTGCAGGTCGTCGTCCATGGTGATGACGTAGGCGCCCCTGGCGTGGCGCAGCCCGGTCATGACCGCGTTGTGCTCGCCGAAATTGCGCGCATGCTCGATGTAGGTCAGCGGCACGCTGGCGGTGCGGGCGAGCATGCGGCAGACCTCACTGGAATTGTCCGGGCTGCCGTCATTGACCAGGATGATCTCGAGGCCGCCCTCCGGGCGCAGCGCCGACAGCGCCTCCACCAACCGGCCGACGGTGGCAGCGCCGCGGTAGACCGGAACGACGATGGACAGCCCCACCGGGGTCGGCGCGGGCTTGATCGGGTGGCTCATGGGGGCGGGGTGCTCCGGTCCCGGGCGTTGGGTCAGGGTCATGGACGCGTGGCGAGGACGAGCAGGGATCCGCCGGCGGGGAAGGACAGGCCCGCGGCCATCAGCCGGCGCTCGAGTGCGGTGACCGCGTGCAGGCTACGGTCCAGCCAGGGCGGAAACGGGGCGACATCGGAGCGATTGTGCGGCGCCCGGGCCAGAACCTTGCGCTGCATCGCCATCAGCGGCAGCAGCAGCGCGTTCCAGTAGCGCACGCGCACCGCGCCGAAGCCCGCCTCCTCGAGCGCCGCCCGGGCGCCGGTGGCGGTGTAGCGCCGGGCATTGTGCACCCGCATGTCGTGGGCGGAGCGCAGCCACTCGAAGGCGGGCAGATTCAGCACCAGCCACCCTCCCGGCGCCAGCACGCGGAACATCTCGGCCAGCGCCCGTTCAGGTTGCACCGCCTGATGGGAGAGCACGTCGAGGCTGACCACCGCCGAGAAGCTGCCGTCCCGGAAAGGCAGGTCGTTGACCGAAGCTGCCGCCACGGGCAGCCCCGCCTTGACACCGGCGCGCCGGGCGGCGGGCGGGTGGACTTCGAGCCCGATCGCCGGAAGGTCAGGCCGCGCCGCGCGCAGGCGGGCGAGGAACCCCCCGGTGCCGCAACCGGCATCGAGCAGCGGCGCTGCGGGCCGGGCGGGCATGACGAAGGCGAGGGCGTCCAGCACCTGGGCATGGAGGGCACGGTACCACCACATGCCCTCCTCGGCCGCGTCCATCAGGTCGTATTCGCGGGGTTCCACGCGGCGCTTCTGGCACGCCGCGGCCGACTCCCACAAGCTGCGGTGCCGTATGCCGGCCGCAATCATCCCGCAACCTCGTCTCCTCAACCCTCCCGGCCCAGGATGCAATCCCCGCCACCCGTGACCTCCCGGCACCGCGCCCTTGCCGGCTCCCCCATACGCGCCCGGGCGGAGGGCGGGGCGCGGCTCCTCCGCCTCCTGGCGCTGCTGCCGGCGCTGGCCTTCCTGCTGACGGTGCTCTCCCCCCCGCTGAACCACGATGCCGCGGCGGTGCTGAATTTCAGCCAGCGCTGGCTGGGCGGAGAGCGGCTCTACGCCGAGCTGATAGACGTCAACCCGCCCCTGATCTTCCTCCTCAACCTGCTGCCCGCGGCGATCGGCGCCTGGACGCCGCTGGATGCGGTGCGGGGGCTGCAGGCGAGCCTGCTCCTGCTCTGCGCCCTCTCGGCCTGGCTGGCGCTGCGCCTGGCGCCGGATCCGGGGCTGCGGCCGGTCGAGGCCGCCTGCCTCGCCATCGCATTGCCGCTGACGACGCTGGCCGCGGGCTACGACTTCGCCCAGCGCGAGCACGTGATGACCGTCGCGGCGCTGCCTTACCTGATGCTTGCGGCCCGCCGGATCGAGGATGGGCCGGCGCCCCTTCTGCCGAGCCTGTCCATCGCCCTGCTGGCCGCGACCGGCTTCGCGCTGAAGCCGCATTTCCTGGCCATCCCCACCCTGGTGGAGGGGCTGGTGCTGCTCCGGCGCGGACCGGGGCCGGCGCTCCGTGACCCCGTGCCCTGGGCGATGGCGGCGGCCTGGGCGGCCTACCTCGCCTCCATTCCCCTGGTCTTCCCCGACTATGCCGGCCATGTCCTGCCACTGGTCTGGAAGCACTACCTCGATCTCGGCGACTTCGCCTGGTGGCAGGTGATCCTGACCGAGCGGCTGGGAACGGCGCTGATGGTGCTGCTGCCGCTCGCCGTCCTGGCGCTGCGCGGCGGCTTCGGGGCGCTGCCGCAGGTGCTGGTGCTGGCTGCGTTCGGCGCGGCGGCGGCGGCGGTGGTGCAGCACAAGGGCTGGAGCTACCACGCCCTGCCGGTGCGGCTTCTGACCGGGCTGCTGGCCGTGGCGATGGCAGCGCGCTGGCTGGACCGCGCCCTCGCGCCCGGCGCCGCGCGCCGCGCCGCCCCTGGCGCCGCCGCCGTCGCCGCCTTCGCCCTCGCCGTCTTCGGCTTCACCGGCGCCGAGGCGCCCTGGCGGCAGATCACCTGGACCTGGTCGGAAGAGGGGCAGGTCAGCGCCGCCCTGCGCCGCGAGGCCTATGGGGAGCGGCTGCTGGTGCTCTCGCCGGACATATTCCCCGTCTATCCGGCGCTGAACTACGCCCGCGCGCGGTCCACGCTGCGCACCATGAATCTCTGGCTGCTCCAGGGGGTCTATGCCACCTGCCCGGAAGGCGGGGCGCGCTACCGCGAGACCTGGGAGATGTCGCGCACCGAATTCTTCCTCTACCGCACGGTGGCCGAGGACTTCGCCCATGCCCCGCCGGCCGCCATCCTGGTGGCGCTCGATCCCCGCATTCCCGAATGCGGCGGCCAGCGCTTCGACGTGATCGCCTATTTCTCGCGCCACCCGCTGTTCTCGGAAACCATGGAGCGCTATCGGCCGGTGGCGGAATTCGCGGGCCACCGACTCTACAGGCGGGAGGAGTGACGCCGTGCCAGAACCATGCCGACCGCGGCGGAAGGGGGAAGCGGCGGTCGCGCAACCGGGGCGGCGGCGCTGATGCGCGACACGCCGGGCCTCGGCGGCGCCTCGCCGCCCGCCCTCGGCACCAGCGGGGAGCAGGCGGTGCGCGGCCTCGCCCTCGTCGCCCTCGGCTTCGCGGTCATCTCCTGCGCCGACGCGGCGGTAAAATGGGTGCTGCCCGAGATCGGCCCCGCCGCCGCCATGATCTGGCGCGGTCTGCTCGGCGGGGCGATGGTGGTGGCGCTCTGCCGGGGGCGGGGGTTGTGGCCGGTGCGGCGCGGGCTGCTCGCCGCGCGCAGCCTGCTGCACACTGCGGTTTCCGCCGCCTGGTACCTGGCCTGGGCGCTCGGCATCGGGCTCGCCGACAGCTACGCGGTGGCGGCGGCGGCGCCGCTGCTGATGACCGTGCTCGCGATCCCGCTGCTCGGTGAGCGGGTGGGCTGGCGGCGCTGGCTCTCCACCTGCCTCGGCTTCGCCGGCGTGCTGTTCATGCTGCAGCCGGGCGGCGAGCTGTGGCGGTGGGAGACGGGGATGCTGCTGGCGGCCACCGCCGTCATGGCACTCACCCGGATCTGGACCCGCATGCTGGCCCGCACCGACACGCCGAGCGCCATCGCCTTCTGGCTGATGGCGGCGCACATCCCCTGCGGCGTGGCGATGCTCGCCGTTCCGGCCATGTGGCCGGCGCCGGCGGGGGAGCCGGTGCCGCCGCCGCTGCTGCCGAGCCTCGCGGGCTGCCTGGCGCTGCTGGTCTTCGGCGCGGCGAACGGCATCGCCCACCTGCTCTTCGCCCGCGCCTTCGCCCTCGCCCCGGTGGGCGCGATCGCGCCCTTCGAATACTCGCCCCTGCTCTGGGGCACGCTGCTCGGCTTCGCCATCTGGGGCGAGATCCCGGCCTGGACCACCTTCGCCGGCGCCGCCGTGGTGATCGCGGCCGGCCTCTACAACGTGCACCGGGAGCGGGTGCGGCGGGCCGAGGAACGGGCGGCGCTGCGACGCGGGGGTTGAGGGGCCGCGCGATCCCCCGCATCCTGCGCCGCGAGGGGGAGGAGAGCATGGGCATCCCGTTCCTGAAGGACGATCCGCTGCGGCCCGGCGAGGTGGAGGAAACGGCGCCGGGCGTGCGGCGCATCCTCTGCGACAATCCCTCCGCCTTCACCTTCCGCGGCACCAACACCTGGATCATCGGCCGTGGCCGGGTGGCGGTGCTCGACCCCGGGCCGGAGGACGCGGTGCATCTCGCCGCCATCCTCGGCGCGCTGAAGGGAGAGGAGATCACGCACATCCTCGTCTCCCACACCCATCGCGACCATTCCCCCGGCGCCCGCGCCCTGCAGGCGGCGACCGGCGCGCCCACCTACGGCTTCGGCCCGCACCGGACGCCGCCAGGGGAGGGCGGGGAGGGGGGCGACCACGCCTTCCGCCCCGATGTGACGCTGGCCGACGGCGCGGCGGTGGAGGGCGAGGACTGGCGCCTCGTCGCGCTGCACACGCCGGGGCACTGCGCCAACCACCTCTGCTTCGCCCTGGAGGGCAGCGGGGCCCTGTTCAGCGCCGACATGGTGATGAGCTGGTCCACCAGCGTGGTCAGCCCGCCCGACGGCGACATGGCCGCCTACATGGCGAGCCTCGCGCGGCTGCGGGCGCGGGAGGGGGACCGCCTCTACCTGCCCGGCCACGGTCCGCCCCTGCCGAGGCCCGGGCCCTTCCTCGCCGCGCTCGCCGCGCACCGGCTGGAGCGTGAGCGGCTGGTGCTGGAGGCGCTGGCCGCGCAGGGCGCGGCGACGGCGGAGGCGCTGGTGCCGCCGGTCTATGGCCCGCTGGACCCGCGCCTGGTGAAGGCCGCGAGCCGCAGCCTGCTCGCGCACCTGATCAAGCTGGAGGCGGAGGGCGCGGTGACGCGGGAGGGGGAGGTCTGGCGGCGGGCATGACCCGGCTTCACCGCTCGGGCATGCGCTGGTCCATGCCGCGGAAGCAGATGAGCGAGCGCGCCGCCCGCTGCTCCGGCGTCATCGCCAGCCAGTCGCGGAATTCGTGCAGCACCTTGGCGGTGATGCTGGCCACCTTGTGGCGGAACGCCTCCTCCAGCGTGAAGAAGCGCAGCTCCTCAAGCTCGCCCGAGCCGCGGATCGCGCCCCGCGCCGCTTCGGCGGGCGCGATCAGAAAGCGGGCGTTGAAGCGCATGAAGCGGTTGGGTGGCGTCACCGCGCGGCAGAGATAGTCGAGCGCCGAGAGCTCCGGCAGCAGGCGGTGCCCCTCCATGCGGCCGAGGACGAGGCCGGTCTCCTCCTGCAGCTCCCGCGCGGCGGCGACGCCGAGGGCCCGGGCAAGGGAGGGCGGCGCCTGCCGCTCCAGGCAGGCGCGGGTGAGGGGGAGCAGCTCGCTCAGCGTCTTTGCGCGGTGGTCGGCGCGGTCCACCCTGCCGCCGGGGAAGACCAGCACGTTCGGCATGAAGCGGTGGCGCGCATGGCGCAGCCCCATCAGCACCTCGGCGCCCTGCCGCCCCTGGCGCCAGAGGATCAGGCTGGCGGCGTGGCGGGGGCGGACGGGGCGGGCGGGGGCGGGCTTCGCCTCCTCGAGGCCGCCGGGGTTGTCGTCGGTCGGCAGCTCGCGGGCGGGGGTGTGCTCAGTCAAGCGCGAGCCCCCTCTGCCGCAGCCAGGTGCGCAGCCCGAAGCGCTCCGGCACGGAGAGCTGGCGGGCGGCGTTCTCGCTCCAGCCGCAGCCCTCCGGCCTGGGGCCGAGAATCTCCGGGTAGCGCGGCTTGGCCGGCGGGCGTGCGGCGTCGTAGGCGGGCAGCGCCGCCTCCAGCCCGCTGTCGTCGTAGCGCTCCCGGTGCACCACGAGGTGCTGCGGCAGGCGCGGGGAGAGCCAGGTGCGCGGCCCCTCCGGCCAGCCGAGGGTCAGCCCCGCCACCGGAAAGACGCCCTTCGGCAGGCCGAGCATCGGCCCGATCCGCTCCACATGGTTGCGCACGTAGGAGATGGGGCAGGTGCCGAGCCCGGCGGCGTCCGCCGCCGCCATCAGATAGGCCATGGCGAGCGCCGCATCCGCCGTGGCGTTGAGGAAGGTGTCCACATTGTCGTTGGCGTGCTCGCGGCCATGGATCTCGCACAGGCGGCGGCCGCGGCGGATGTCGCCGCAGAACAGCAGGAACACGGGCGCCTGCCTGATCCAGGGCATGGTGCCGATCCACTCGGCGATCGCCGCGATCTTCGCTGCGTCCTGGACGACGATGATCGAGTACTGCTGCAGGTCCGACTTGCTCGGCGCCGATTGCGCGGCGGCGAGCAGCGTGCCGAGCAGCCCCTCCGGCACCGCCTCGGCGCGGTAGCGGCGGGTCACGCGCCGGTCGAGGATGGCGGCGAGGGCGGGCGGCACCGCCTCCGGCGGCACGAAGGGGAGCGGCGCCTCGGGCCCCAAGCCGTAGCGGGCGCGGATCATCTCGTCGGGCGACATGGGGCGATGGTCGCACCGCATGGGGGCGCGGGGAAGGGGCGGTGGCGCGATTACCGCCGCACCACCCAGGCATCGGCGACGGTTACGCCCTCGCCCTCCGGCCCGATGATCAGCGGGTTGATCTCGGCCTCCGCGATGTCCTCGCGCGCGGCGAGGCGGGAGAGCGCGGCCACGGCGCGGGCCAGCGCGGCGAGGTCGCCGCGGGGCAGGCCACGCCAGCCCCCGAGCGGGCGCAGCCCCTTCACCTCCGCGATCATCTCCCGCGCCTCCTCCTCGGAGACGGGCGCGAGGCGCAGCGTCACGTCGCGGAACAGCTCCGCCGTCACGCCGCCGGTGCCGAGCATCACCACCGGCCCCACCTCCGGATCGCGGCGGAAGCCGAGGATCGCCTCGCCCAGCCCCTTCGCCATGGGCTGCACGAGGAAGCCGGTGAGCCGCGCCCCGGGCGCCATGCGGGCGACGCGGTAGCGCATCGCCGCCGCCTCCTGCTTCAGCGCGGCGGCATCGGCAATGTCGAGGCGTACGCCGCCGAGCTCCGTCTTGTGGGCGAGGTCGGGCGAGAGGATCTTCAGCGCGACGGGAAAGGCGAAGCCCTCCGGCGGCCGGCCCTCCGGCGCGCGCAGCACGGCGAAGGGGCTGGCGAGGCCGAGCGCGGCGAAGAGGCGGCGCGCATCGGCCTCGTCCGGCCGCTCCGGCAGGGTGTGCGCGATGGCGGGCGCCTCCGGCGCCGCGCGGGGCGCGCGCCAGTCGCACCAGGCGCGGATGCAGTCGGCGGCGGATTCCGGGGTGCGGAAGGCGGCGATGCCCGCCTCGGCCAGCAGGCGCAGGGAGTGCGGCGCCTCCGGCACCAGGAAGGCGGCAATCGGCTTGGGCAGGCCGGCGTCGCGCGCGCGCAGGATGCCGGCGACCGAATCCTGCGGCCGGAACTGCGCCGAGGAGCCGATGACAGAGAGGGCGAGGTCGGTGTCCGCCGCCCGCTGCAGCGCGTTCAGCGCCGCGGCGACGCGGTCCGGCCTAGTGCCGGCCAGCGTCACGTCCAGCAGCCGCCCGTGGTGGGGGAAGCCCGCCTCCTCCAGCGCGGCGGAGGCGGCCGCGTCCGGCGCGCGCGCCTCGATGCCGGCGACGCCGAGGCAGTCCACCGCCATGGCGCCGCCGCCGCCCGTCGTCGTCATCACGCCGACGGCGCGGTGCGGGCGCGCCATGGGGCGGCGGCCGGCGAGCAGGGCGGGCAGCTCCAGCAGCCCCTCGAGCGTGGTGACACGGGCGATGCCGTGGGCGCGGAAGAAGGCCTCGGCCGCGGCGTCGGAGCCGGCCAGCGCGCCGGTGTGGCTGGTGGCGAGCTCGGCGCCGAAGCGGCTGCGGCCGAGCTTGTAGGCGATGACCGGCTTGCCGGCCGCGTGCGCGCGCCGGGCGAGGGCGGCGAACTGCTCCGGCGCGCGGATCGCCTCCAGGAACAGCAGGATGGCGTCCACCTCCGGGTCGTCCACCAGCAGCCCGGCGATCTCGCCCGCGGTCAGGTCGGCCTCGTTGCCGGTGCCGACCAGATGCGAGAAGCCGATCCCGCGCGCCGCGCCGCGCGACAGGATGGCGCCCATCATGGAGCCGGATTGCGAGACCAGCGCGATGCGGCCCGCGGGCAGCGCATCCGCCTCCAGCGCCGCGTTCACCGAGCAGGCGATGCGGGCGTTGAGGTTCACCACGCCCATGGAGTTGGGGCCGAGGAGGCGCAGCCCCGCCGCGCGCGCCGCGGCGAGCAGCCGCTCCTGCCGCGCGAGGCCCTCCGGCCCCGCCTCGGCGAAGCCGTCGGCGAGGACGCAGGCGACGGGGATGCCCTTCTCCGCCACCGCCCCCACCACGCCCTCCACCTGCGCCGTGTTCAGCAGGATGTAGGCGAAATCCACCGGGCCGGGGATGTCGGCGACGGTCGGGTACGCCTGCTCGCCCAGCACCATCCGCTCGCGCGGGTGGACGGGCAGGATGTCGCCGGCGAAGCCGTGCTTGCGCAGGTAGAGCTGGACGCGGGCGGTAAGCCGCGTGCGGTCGGCGGAGGCGCCGATAAGGGCGATGCGCCGCGGCCGGAACAGGGCCTCGTGCAGGCGCCGCGATGCCATCACCTTCCGTTCCTCCGCGCAGGAATGAGGAGGGCCGGTTCCTTCTCCGGGCCGGCGCCTCACGCCCCGGCGGCATGCGGCCGGGGCGATCGCAGGCCGGGCGGGACCGGCCCGGCTCCCCGGCGGATCAGAGCGGATCCCAGGAGAACACGTCGCCCGAGCGCTCGAGCGGGACGAAGAAGGTCCTGAGCGCGGGCAGGGCGTGCTCGGCGATCGCTTCCGGCGTCCAGCCCTCGCTGCGGTGGATGGAGCGGATGGGGCGGCTCTGGCTGAACAGGAAGATCTCGTTCATGCGCGGGCCGAAGACCTGCCCCGTCACCTCCTTCGCCGCGTCGGAGGCGAGGAAGACGGCGAGCGGGGCGTTCTTCTCCGGCCCCATCTTCATGATCTTCTCGACCCGCGCCTTCTGCTCCGGCGTCTCGGCCGGGATGGAGGAGGTCATGCGGCTCCAGGCGAAGGGCGCGATGCAGTTGGAGCGCACGTTGTAGCGCTTCATGTCGAGCGCGATCGACTTCGACAGCGCCACGATGCCGAGCTTGGCCGCCGAGTAGTTCGCCTGGCCGAAATTGCCGATCAGGCCGGAGGTCGAGGTGATGTGGACGTAGGCGCCGCTCTCCTGCTTGCGGAAATGCGTCGCCGCATGGCGGGAGACGTAGAAGGAGCCGTTGAGGTGCACGGCGATGACCGCGTCCCACTCCTCCGGCGTCATGCGGTGGAAGATCTGGTCGCGCAGGATGCCGGCGTTGTTCACCACGATGTCTATGCGGCCGAAATTGTCCAGCGCGCACTGGATGATCTTGCCGGCGCTCTCCCAGGAGGCGACGCTGTCGGTGCTGATGGCGGCCTGGCCGCCGCGCTGCTCGATGATCTGCTTGGTCTGCTGCGCCGGCGTGGCCGACTGGCCCTCCCCGCTCAGCGAGGCGCCGACGTCGTTGATGACGACCTTGGCGCCGGCCTGCGCCATGTGGATCGCGATCTCCCGGCCGATACCGCCGCCCGAGCCGGTGACGACGGCGACCTTCCCATCCAGCATGCCCATCTGACGCTCCTCTCTCCATTGTGCGGCTCCGCATTGGTAGCGGCAGCGCCGCGGCGCGTGAAGCCGGGCCGGTGCGCCCCGGAGCCCCCGGGGGCTGGAAAGCGGACCTCAATGGTCCTATTTCACGGACGAGGAGGAAGGGGCCGTGCTGAGGCTTTCCAAGCTGACCGACTACGCCGTGGTGGTGCTCGCCCGGCTGGCGCAGGAGGGGGCCGGCCCCGGGGGGCGGGTGCAGACCGCCCCCGGCCTCGCCACCACCACCGGTATCGCCGAGCCGACGGTGGCCAAGGTTCTGAAGATCCTGGGGCAGGCCGGGCTGGTCGAGGGAGTGCGCGGGGCCCGCGGCGGCTACCGGCTGACCCGGCCGCTGGCGGCGGTGCCGCTCTCCGAGGTGATCGTCGCCTTCGACGGGCCGATCGCGCTGACCGCCTGCGTGGACGGCGGCAGCGGCCTGTGCGAGGCGGAGGGGATCTGCCCCGTCCGCGGGCGCTGGGACCCGGTAAACCGCGCCATCCGCCAGGCGCTTTCCGGGATCACCATTGCCGATCTCGCCCCGTCGCAGGAGAAGGCGTCCGCCGCCCTTCCCGCCGCGCATCTTGCCGCCGAGTAGGACATCGCATGCCAGCCGTCACCGAAACGCTCGAAACCGTCCAGTCCGTCACCGCCACCGGCTACAAGTGGGGCTTCGAGACGGACATCGAGATGGAGTTCGCCCCCAAGGGGCTGAACGAGGACATCGTCCGCTTCATCTCGCGCAAGAAGAACGAGCCGGAATGGCTGCTGGAGTGGCGGCTGAAGGCCTTCGCCCTCTGGCAGAGGATGGAGGAGCCGCGCTGGGCCGCGGTGAAGTTCCCGCCCATCGACTATCAGGACGCCTACTACTTCGCCGCGCCGAAGCAGAAGGCGAGGCCGAAGTCGCTCGACGAGGTGGACCCCGAGCTGCTGCGCACCTACGAGAAGCTCGGCATTCCGCTGAAGGAGCAGGCGATCCTCGCCGGCGTCGAGGGCGCGGGCGAGGCGCCGGCGGACAGCGGCCGCATGCCGGTCGCGGTGGACGCAGTGTTCGACAGCGTCTCGGTCGCCACCACCTTCAAGGAGCGGCTGGCGAAGGAAGGCATCATCTTCTGCTCGATCTCGGAGGCGGTGCAGACCCATCCCGAGCTGGTGCGGCAGTATCTCGGCACCGTGGTGCCGCAGGGCGACAATTTCTACGCCGCGCTGAACAGCGCCGTGTTCACGGACGGCAGCTTCGTCTACATCCCGAAGGGCGTGCGCTGCCCGATGGAGCTGTCCACCTACTTCCGCATCAATGCGAAGAGCACCGGGCAGTTCGAGCGCACCCTGATCATCGCCGACGAGGGCAGCTACGTCTCCTACCTCGAGGGCTGCACCGCGCCGATGCGCGACGAGAACCAGCTCCACGCCGCGGTGGTGGAGCTGATCGCGCTCGACGACGCCACCATCAAGTACTCGACGGTGCAGAACTGGTATCCGGGCGACGAGCAGGGGCGGGGCGGCATCTACAACTTCGTCACCAAGCGTGCCCACTGCCGCGGCCGCCGCTCCAAGGTGAGCTGGACGCAGGTGGAGACCGGCTCCGCCATCACCTGGAAGTACCCGTCCTGCGTGCTGCTGGGCGACGATTCGGTGGGCGAGTTCTACTCGGTCGCCATCACCAACAACTTCCAGCAGGCCGACACGGGCACCAAGATGATCCATGTCGGCAAGCGCACCAGCTCGACCATCGTCTCCAAGGGCATCTCCGCGGGACAGGGGCAGAACACCTATCGCGGCCTGGTGCGGGTGGCGCCGACCGCGGCGGGCGCGCGCAACTTCACCCAGTGCGACAGCCTGCTGATCGGCGACCGCTGCGGGGCGCACACCGTGCCCTACATCGAGAACCGCTGCATGACCGCCAAGGTCGAGCACGAGGCGACGACGAGCCGCATCGCCGAGGATCAGCTCTTCTACTGCCGTTCCCGCGGCCTGTCGGAGGAGGACGCGGTCGGGCTCATCGTCAACGGGTTCTGCCGCGAGGTGCTGAAGGAGCTGCCGATGGAGTTCGCGGTGGAGGCGCAGAAGCTGCTGCAGATCAGCCTGGAAGGCTCGGTGGGTTGAGGAACTGAGGACGATGACGCTGAAGATCGAGGGCCTGACCGCCGAGGTCGAGGGCAAGCCCATCCTGCGCGGGGTGGATCTCGAGGTGCCGGCCGGCGAGGTCCACGCCATCATGGGGCCGAACGGTTCGGGAAAGTCCACGCTGGCCTACGTGCTGGCCGGCCGCGAGGGCTACGAGGTGACGGGCGGCAGCGTCACCTTCGACGGCCAGGACGTGCTGGCGCTGGAGCCGGAGGAGCGCGCGGCGCTCGGCATGTTCCTCGCCTTCCAGTATCCGGTCGAGCTTCCGGGGGTGGGCAACGCGCTGTTCCTGCGCACCGCGCTGAACGCGCTGCGGCGCACGCGCGGGGAGCCGGAGCTCGACGCGATGCAGTTCCTGAAGCTCGCGCGCGAGCGGATGCGGGCGCTGCACATGCCGGAGGACATGCTGAAGCGTGGCGTGAACGTCGGCTTCTCCGGCGGCGAGAAGAAGCGCAACGAGGTGCTGCAGATGGCGCTGCTGCAGCCTAGGTTCGCCGTGCTGGACGAGACCGACAGCGGTCTCGACATCGACGCGCTCAGGATCGTCGCCGATGGCGTCAACGCCCTGCGCGGCCCCGGCTTCTCCGCCCTGGTGATCACCCACTACCAGAGGCTGCTGAACTACATCGTGCCGGACCGCGTGCATGTGCTGCTCGGCGGGCGCATCGCCCGCTCGGGCGGTCCGGAGCTGGCGCAGGAGCTGGAGCGGGCCGGCTACGGCTCGGTGCAGGCGGCGGCATGACCGCGATCCCGGAGACGCGACCCTCCGGCGCGGCGGGGTTCCTGCACCGCTACGAGGGACTCGCCGGGCGCCTGCCCGGCCACCGCCTGCCCTGGCTCTCGGCGCTGCGCGCGCGGGGGGCGGAGGCGTTCCGCGCCCAGGGCCTGCCGACGCGGCGGGTGGAGGCGTGGAAGTACACCGACCTTCGCCCGCTCGCCGATGCCGGCTTCGAGGAGCCGCTGACCGCCCTCGACACCGCGCCGCCGCTGCCGCGTCCGCGCGGCGGGGCGCGCGCGGTGTTCGTGGACGGCCGCTTCCGTCCCGACCTTTCCGGCCTGGACGGCGCCGCCCTCGAGGCCGGCTCGCTGGCACAGGCGCTTCCCCGCCTCGAGGGGCGCATCGGCGCGCTGGCGTCGCCCGAGGAGCTGCCGCTGGTGGCGCTCAACACCATGCTGTTCGAGGACGGGCTGCTCGCCTGGGTGCCGGAGGGCACGGATGCCGGGGTGCTGGAACTCGTCTCGGTGGCGACCGACAGCGGCCGCCCCGCTGCCTTCCATCCGCGCCACCTGATCCGGCTGGGCCGCGGCGCGCGGCTGACGGTGATCGAGACCGCGGCGGGCAGCGCCGGCGCGCGCTACCTGCACAACCCGGTCTACGAGATCGAGGTGGCGGAGGGCGCCACCCTCGTCCATGCGCGCCTGCAGCAGGAAGGGCGGCAGGGCTTCCAGCTCTCCACGGTGCAGGCGCGCGTCGCCGCCGGCGGCACCTACGACAACTTCACCCTGAACGCCGGCGCGCGGCTGGTGCGCAACGAGATCCACGTCGCGCTCACCGGCCCGGGTGCCGCCTGCCACATGAACGGGGCGCAGCTCCTGGCCGGAGGGCAGCACGCCGACACCACCACCTTCCTCGACCACGCCGCGCCCAACTGCGTCAGCCGCCAGACCTACAAGACGGTGCTGGCCGGGCGCTCGCGCGGGGTGTTCCAGGGCAAGATCCTGGTCCGCCAGGCGGCGCAGAAGACCGACGGCTACCAGATGAACCAGGCGCTGCTGCTCTCCCCGGAGGCGGAGATGGACAGCAAGCCGCAGCTCGAGATCTACGCCGACGACGTGAAGTGCAGCCACGGCGCCACGGTGGGGGAGCTCGACCACGACCAGCTCTTCTACCTCCGCACCCGCGGCGTGCCGGAGGCGGAGGCCCGCTCTCTGCTGATCGAGGCCTTCCTGGTCGAGGCGGTGGAGGGCGTCACCGACGAGACCGCGCGCGGCACGCTGCAGGAGGCGGTGCGCGGCTGGTGGGCGCGGGAGGCCGCAGCGTCATGACCGACGGCCCCGCCTCCTCCGCCCCGCGCCTCGATGTCGAGCGGCTGCGGCGGGACTTCCCGATCCTGGCCCAAACCGTGCGCGGAAGGAAGCTGGTGTTCCTCGACAGCGGCGCCTCGGCGCAGAAGCCGCGCCAGGTGATCGAGGCGATGGTGCGCTGCATGGAGGAGCGCTACGCCAACGTCCACCGCGGCGCTTACTTCCTGAGCGAGGCGGCGACCGAGGCCTACGAGGCGGCGCGCGGCGCGGTGGCGCGCTTCCTCAACGCCGCCGACCCGCGCGAGGTGGTGTTCACCCGCAACAGCACCGAGGCGATCAACCTGGTCGCCCATGCCTGGGGGCGCGGCGTGATGCGGCCCGGCCAGGCGGTGCTGGTCAGCGAGATGGAGCACCACGCCAACCTCGTGCCGTGGCAGATGCTGCGCGACGACGGGCGGGGCATCGCGCTGCGCGTCTGCCGGGTGACCGATGACGGGGAGCTCGACCTCGAGGATCTCGCCGCCAAGCTGGCGGACGGCAAGGTGGGGCTGGTCGCCGTTACCCATATGTCGAACGTGCTCGGCACGGTCACGCCGGCGGAGCGCATTGTCGCGATGGCCCATGCGGCGGGCGCGAAGGTGCTGCTCGACGGCTCCCAGGCCGCGGTGCACCGGCGGGTGGACGTGCAGGCGATCGGCGCCGACTTCTACTGCTTCACCGGGCACAAGCTGTACGGCCCGACGGGCATCGGCGTGCTCTGGGCGCGGCTCGAGCATCTCGACCGCATGCCGCCCTTCCTCGGCGGCGGCGACATGATCGCCTCGGTGACGCTGGAGCGCAGCGAATGGGCGCCGCCGCCGGCGAAGTTCGAGGCGGGGACGCCGGCGATCGTCGAGGCGGTAGGGCTGCACGCGGCGGTGGACTACGTCACCGCCCTCGGCTGGCCCGCCATCGAGGCGCATGAGCGGGCGCTGGTGGACCGCGCCATGCGGCGCCTCTCCGGCATCGAGGGGCTGCGGCTGCTCGGCCGGGCGCAGGACCGCGGCGGGGTGTTCAGCTTCGCCCTCGACAATGCGCATCCGCACGACCTGTCCACCCTGCTCGACCGCGCCGGCATCGCGGTGCGCGCGGGGCGGCACTGCGCCGAGCCGCTGCATGCGCGCTTCGGGCTGGAGGGCGGCACCTGCCGCGCCAGCTTCGGCCTCTACACCACGGAGGAGGAGGTGGACTTCCTGGCCGAGGCGCTGGTCAAGGCCCGGGAGTTCTTCGGCTGATGTTCGACGACCTGCGCGATCTCTACCAGGAGATCATCCTCGACCACGGCCGCAAGCCGCGGAATTTCCGCCGGCTCGAGGATGCCGACCTGTCCGCCCGGGGCGACAACCCGCTCTGCGGCGACCGGATGGACCTCTGGCTGAAGATGACGCCCGATGGCCGCATCGCCGACGCTGCCTTCCAGGGGCGGGGCTGCGCCATCTCCATGGCCAGCGCCTCGCTGATGACGGAGACGGTGAAGGGCAAGTCCGCCGAGCAGGCGAAGGCGCTCGGCGCCCGGTTCCGCGAGCTGGCGATGACCGGCGCCTGCCCCGATTGCGGCGACCTCGCCGAGGAGATGGAGCGGCTGCAGCCGCTCGCGGGCGTGCACGAATTCCCGAGCCGGGTGAAGTGCGCCACACTCGCCTGGCACACGCTGAATGCTGCGCTGGAGGGGAACAAGGAGGCGAGCAGTGAGTGAGGACAGCGTGACCACGCCGCCGCCCGCCGTCCACGGCGCCTGGACGCCGGAGGGCGAGACGCCGCCGCCCGCGCCCGCGGTGAGCGAGGAGGCGATCATCGGCGTGCTCAAGACGGTGTACGACCCGGAGATCCCGGTGGACATCTACGAGCTCGGCCTGATCTACGCCGTGGAGATCGCCGACGACGGCGCGGTGAAGGTGGAGATGACGCTCACCACCCCCTCCTGCCCGGCGGCGCAGGATCTGCCGGGCCAGGTGGAGGAGGCGGTGCGCCTCGTCCCCGGTGTCACCGACGTGAAGGTCGAGGTGGTGTGGGACCCGCCCTGGGATCCGAGCCGCATGAGCGAGGATGCGCGCCTGGCGCTGAACATGTACTGATGGGACGCCCGGAACACGCCACATGAGCAGCCAGACCGACACCGCCCCCCGCCCGAAGCGCGAACTGCCGCCACTGATGCGCCTGACCGATGCCGCGGCCGAGCGCCTGCGCGCCCTCTACGCCCGGGGCGAGCAGGGCAAGCTGCTGCGCATCGGGGTGAGGACCAAGGGCTGTTCCGGCCTTTCCTACGACCTCTCCTGGGCGGACGCGCCGGCGCCGACCGATGAGCGCGTCACCGACAAGGGGGTGACCGTGCTGGTGGACCGCAAGGCCAGCCTGTTCCTGATCGGCACCGTCATGGATTACGAGCAGAAGACCCTCTCCGCCGGCTTCACCTTCACCAACCCGAACGAGAAGGGCCGCTGCGGCTGCGGCGAGAGCTTCCACGTCTGAGCCGCCGGCGCTTGCCATCGCCGCCTCCCGGCGCGAACCTTTCCCTCGCGACGGAGCAAGGGAGGAAGCGCGATGCGCCTGCGGGACAAGGTTGCCCTCGTCACCGGCGCCGCCTCGGGCATGGGCGCCGCCACCGCACGCCTCTTCGCCCGCGAGGGGGCGCGGGTGATGGTCGCCGACCTGCTGGAGGAGGAGGGGAGGGCGGTGGCCAGGGAGATCGCCGGCGCCGGCGGCACCGCCCGCTTCCAGCGCCTCGACGTGGCCGATGAAGGCCAGTGGGAGGCCGCCATCGCCGCGCTGCTGGCGGAGTGGGGGCGGCTCGACGTGCTGGTGAACAACGCCGGCATCTCCGGCAGCGCCACCAACGACCTCTACGACACCGCGCTGTGGGACCGCATCATGGCGGTGAACGCGCGGGGCGTGTTCCTCGGCGTCAAGCACGGCGTCGCGGCGATGCGCCGCACGGGCGGCGGCAGCATCGTCAATCTCTCCTCCATCTCCGGCAATGTCGGGCAGAAGCGGATCCACTGCGCCTACAACGCCTCCAAGGGCGCGGTGCGCATCCTGACCAAGTCGGTCGCGGTGCAGGAAGGGGAGGCGGGCATCCGGGTGAACTCCGTGCATCCCGGCCTGATGCCGCCCATGCGCACCTCGGGCGCCACCGCCGACCCCGCGGTGCGCGCCAAAATGCTGGAGCATGTGCCGCTCGGCCGCGCCGGCGAGGCGGAGGAGGTGGCGCGGGCGGTGCTGTTCCTCGCCTCCGACGAATCCTCCTACATCACGGGGGCCGAGCTGCACGTGGACGGCGGCTACCTCGCCTGCTGAGCGCCCCGCGGGGGAGGGCGGGCGGCCCTGCCCTTCCATCCGGCTCCGGCGACGGCCGATCACTTTGCCGGTGCGGCTTCTCCGCGCGCCGGCCGCGAGGTGCTACAGCGTGATCCAGCTTGGCGGAGCATGCTTCCGGCCCTCTTCGGGCGCCTGCCTCGCCGCTTCGGCGATTCCGCCTCCGCGGCTCAGGCGCTACTAGGGGCGGCAGGGGGCGTGCCCCCGCACCATTCGGTCGGCCGCCGGCGTGGCGGCAAGCAGCGGAGAGCCCAGGCCATGCGCCTCGACGCCATCCCCATCGGCAACAACCCGCCCGAGGACATCAACGTGGTGGTGGAGGTCCCGATCGGGGGCGAGCCCATCAAGTACGAAATGGACAAGGCCGCCGGCACGCTGTTCGTGGACCGCTTCCTCTACACGCCGATGCGGTATCCGGGGAATTACGGCTTCGTGCCGCACACCCTCTCCGAGGACGGCGACCCGATCGACGTGCTGATCGCCAATACCCGTCCGATCGTGCCGGGGGCGGTGATCAACGTCCGGCCGGTCGGCGTCTTCAAGATGGAGGACGACAAGGGCACCGACGAGAAGATCATCGCCGTTCCGGTGCCCAAGCTGACCCGGCGCTACGAGCACGTGACGAACTACACCCACCTGCCGCCGATCACGCTGGAGCAGATCCAGCACTTCTTCGAGCACTACAAGGATCTGGAGAAGGGCAAGTGGGTGAAGACGATCGGCTGGGGGGATGCGGAGGAGGCGCGGCGGATGATCCTCGCCGCGATGGAGCGGGGCCGGCAGGGAGGCTGAGGCGCCCTCCCGGCACACCGAACCGCGGCCCGTGGGTCGCCCCACGCCGCGGTTGCCCAGATCCCTGCTTCCGGGAGATCCGCCCGGCGGCGGATCGTCTGGTCAGAAGCCCTCGCGCTCCAGCCGCTTGCGCTCGATCTTGCGGGCGCGGCGGACGGCCTCGGCGGCCTCGCGGGCCCGGCGCTCGGACGGCTTCTCGTAGTGGCGGCGCAGCTTCATCTCGCGGAAGACGCCCTCCCGCTGCAGCTTCTTCTTGAGCGCCTTTAGCGCCTGGTCGATGTTGTTGTCACGGACGACGACTTGCACGCGGCTCAACCTCCTATGGGCTGTGGAAGCACAAACGAATCGCCGCGCCGGGCGGACGGTTCCCGCGCGGCCCCGTCCCCCGGGGCCGCGCGCGCCGTCCCCACGCAGCGCGGAGGCAAGGCTCATATCACAGCCGGACCCCCTGCCGGAAGCCCTCCCGCTCCCGCCCCGGCCTGCCTACCTCCCCAGGCACCGCCCCGAGGGATTGAGGACGCCATGGCCATCCTGAAGATCGCCCGCATGGGCCACCCCGTGCTGCTGCGGGAGGCGGAGGCGGTCCCCGACCCCACCGCGCCGGACATCCGCCGGCTCATCGGCGACATGATCGAGACCATGCTGGATGCGGGCGGGCTCGGCCTCGCCGCGCCGCAGGTGCACGTGCCGCTGCGGCTGTTCGTCTGCCGCAGCGGCCCCGGCGCCTTCATCCTGATGAACCCCGAGATCGAGCCGCTCGGCGAGGAGCGGGAGAGCGCCTGGGAGGGCTGCCTCTCCATCCCCGGCCTGCGCGGCTGCGTCCCCCGCGCCCGCCGCATCCTCTGGCGCGGTCTGGACGCGGAGGGGCGGCCGGTGCAGGGAGAGGCCGAGGGGCTGCTCGCGCGGGTCATGCAGCACGAGACCGACCACCTGGACGGCATCCTCTACCCGATGCGCATGGAGGACCTGTCCCTGTTCGGCTTCACTGAGGAACTGGCCCGCGCCGCGGCCGAGGCGCCGGCCCAGCAGGAGGCGGCTCGATGATCGAGCGCAGCGACATCCGCGACCGTATCGTGCGCGCCATGCTCCCCCTCGCCGCGGAGCAGGGCTGGACCTGGGCCGCCCTCCGCGCCGGGGCACGGGCCGCCGGCGAGGATCCGGCGCTGGCCGAGAGCCACTTCCCGACCGGCCCGGTCGGCGCCATCGAGGCCTGGTTCGATCTTCTCAACCGCGAGATGGAGCAGGCGGCGGCAGCCGAGGGCCTCGCCGGGCTGCGCATTCCGGCCCGCATCCGCCGGGTGGTCGAGCTGCGGCTGCGGGCGCTCGCCCCGCACAAGCGGGCACTGCGTCGGGCGATGGCGATCCTGGCCCTGCCTTGGAACACGGGGGCGGCGCTGCGCGCCGCGGCCCGGGCCGCCGATTCCATGTGGCACGCGGCCGGGGATACCTCCGCCGACTTCTCCTGGTACACGCGGCGGGCGACCCTGGCTGGGATCTACGCCGCGACCCTGGCCTACTGGATGCGCGACGACGATCCGGACATCGCGGGCGCGATGGCCTTCCTCGACCGCCGCCTGGCCGATCTCGGCCGGCTGAATCGCCGCCGGGGCCGGGCGGCGGCCTGACCGACCGCCCCACGGGGGCGGCCCTTGCGGGGCGCCCCACCCCCTGCCACACCTCCCGCCCGCATGACCGACGACGCGCCCAACCCCGCCCTGCTGCCCGCCGGGCTGATGGACCTGCTGCCGCCCGAGGCCGAGCGCGAGGCCGCGCTGGTCGAGGCGATGATGGAGGTCTTCGCCGGGCACGGCTACGAGCGGGTGAAGCCGCCGCTGCTGGAGTTCGAGGACAGCCTGCTCGCCGGCTCCGGCGCCGCCGTGGCCGAGCAGACCTTCCGCCTGATGGACCCGGTCAGCCAGCGCATGATGGGGCTGCGCGCCGACATGACGCCGCAGGTGGCCCGCATTGCCGCGACGCGCCTCGGGCTGGAGGCGCGGCCGCTCCGCCTCTGCTACGCCGGCCAGGTGCTGCGGGTGCGCGGCACCCA
The DNA here is from genome assembly GCF_004761865.1 of Crenalkalicoccus roseus. Taxonomy (GTDB): domain Bacteria; phylum Pseudomonadota; class Alphaproteobacteria; order Acetobacterales; family Acetobacteraceae; genus Crenalkalicoccus; species Crenalkalicoccus roseus. The sequence continues at coordinate 144,834 of NZ_SJDM01000003.1, forward strand.
GCTCGCGCCCGAGCGCCAGCTTCCCCAGGCCGGGGTGGAGCTGATCGGCGGCGAGGAGCCGGAGGCGGATTCCGAGGTGGCACTGGTGGCGGTGGAGGCTCTGGAGCGGGTCGGCGTCACCGGCCCCAGCCTGGACGTGACGCTGCCCACCATGGCGCTCGCCCTCCTCGACGCGGCCGGGGTGGCGCCGGGGCTGCGCCAGCGCCTGGCCCGCGCGCTCGACCGCAAGGACGCCGCGGCGGTGGCGGCGCTGGCCGCCGAGGCGGAGGCGCTCGCCGCCCTGCCGGCGCTGCTCGAGGCGGCCGGGCCGGCCGAGGGGGCGCTCGCCGCCCTCGCCGCGGCCGAATTGCCGCCGCCGGCGCGCGCCATCGCCGACAACGCCGCCGCCGTCATCGCCGCCATCCGCGCCCGGGCGCCCGCGCTGCGCATCACCCTCGACCCGGTGGAGTTCCGCGGCTTCCGCTACCACGTGGGCGTCGCCTTCACCCTCTACGGTCCGGGCGGCAGCGGCGAGCTAGCGCGGGGCGGGCGCTACATGTCGCTGAACGACGAACCGGCCACGGGGATGACGCTCTATCCGGACGCGGTGCTGCGCGCCGCCCCCGTGGCGCCGCCGCGGCCGCGCCTGTTCCTGCCGCGCGGCGCCGACCCCGCCGCGGCCCGCGCCCTGCGCGCGCAGGGCTTCGCCACCGTCGCCGCGCTGGCCGAGGCGGACACGCCGGAGCGGCTGCGCTGCACGCACATCCTGCGGGACGGCAGGCCCGTCCCGCTGACCAGGGAAGGCTGAGCCAATGGCCAATGTCGCCGTGATCGGCGCCCAGTGGGGCGACGAGGGCAAGGGCAAGGTGGTGGACTGGCTGGCCAGCCGCGCCGACATCGTGGTGCGCTTCCAGGGCGGGCACAATGCCGGGCACACCCTGGTGGTGGGGAACCAGACCTACAAGCTCTCCCTGCTGCCCTCGGGCGTGGTGCGCGGCAAGCTCGGCATCATCGGCAACGGCGTGGTGCTCGACCCGCAAGCGCTGCTCGACGAGATCGGAAAGGTCTCGGCGCAGGGGCTGAAGGTGACGCCCGAGAACCTGCGCATCGCCGAGAACACGCCGCTGATCCTGCCGCTGCACCCGGCGCTGGATAGGGCGCGCGAAGCGGCGCGGGGCGAGGCGCGGATCGGCACCACCGGGCGCGGCATCGGGCCTGCCTACGAGGACAAGGTGGCGCGCCGCGCGATCCGGCTCTGCGACCTCGCGGAGCCGGAGACGCTCTCCCGCAAGCTCGACGAGCTGCTGCTGCACCACAACACGCTGCTGCGCGGCCTCGGCGCCGAGGAGTTCGGCAAGGACGCGCTGCTGGCGCAGCTTCTCGGCTGGGCGCCGCGCCTGCTGCCCTTCATGGAGGCGGTGTGGGAGCGGCTGGACGAGGCGCGGCACAGCGGCGCGCGCGTGCTGTTCGAGGGTGCGCAGGCGGTGATGCTGGACGTCGATCACGGCACCTACCCCTACGTCACCAGCAGCAACACGGTGGCCGGCAACGCCGCGGCGGGGGCGGGGATCGGGCCGGACGCGATCGGCATGGTGCTCGGCATCGCCAAGGCCTACACCACGCGGGTCGGCAGCGGGCCCTTCCCGACCGAGCTGCATGACGAGATCGGCCGCGGCCTCGGCGACCGCGGGCACGAATTCGGCACCGTCACCGGCAGGCGCCGCCGCTGCGGCTGGTTCGACGCCTGCATGGTGCGCCAGGCGGTGAAGATCGGCGGCATCCAGGGCCTCGCCCTGACCAAGCTCGACGTGCTGGACGGGATGGCCGAGCTGAAGCTCTGCGTCGGCTACCGCATCCGGGGCGAGGTGGTCCGCCGCCTGCCCTCGGCTCCCGGCGCCCAGGCCGCCGCCGAGCCGATCTACGAGACGATGGAGGGCTGGTCGGGCTCCACCCGCGGGGCGCGCAGCTACGCCGACCTGCCGGCGGCAGCGGTGAAATACGTCCGCCGCATCGAGGAGCTGGTGGAGGCGCCGGTGGTGCTGCTCTCCACCAGCCCGGAGCGCGACGACACCATCACCCTGCGCGACCCCTTCGCCGGCTGAGGCCGAAGCGCGGCGCATCCTCCACGGCGGGCGCGCGGCCCCCGCCCGGGAGCGCGCCGCGGCACGATCCGCTCCGGACGGGTCCGCCGCCGCGGATCAGGCGCCGTCGCCGTGTCCCCTCGGCCGCGATCGTGGAGACGGCTCCGGCCCCTTGCATGCGGGGCAGGGCCACGCCGCATCTGCCGCCCGATGCCCGGTCATGGCGAACCGGGCCTACGACACCGATGCCATCCGCGCGCAGATCCAGGCCCAAGGCGCGGTGCCAAACATCCCATCCAAGCGCACCCGACGCTGGAAGCACTG